>CAWADK010000017.1:0-155847 GCA_963780715.1 uncultured beta proteobacterium | reverse complement strand
CCGGTAGTCGTCGACGACCTTGATTGGTGCGGCCGCGACCTGTGCCACTTTGTCCACATCAGCCACGATCTGCACTTCGGACAGCCGGGCCAGCGCCTGCAGGTACGGCGCGGCGGCGGCGAGCACGCCGGCGTCGCCCGAGGCCAGCAGCGGAACCTTCTGCGCCGGCGAAAGGTTCATCTCGCTGCGCAGGTTGCGCAGTGCATCGACCATGCGCTTGAGCAGCGCGACCGCCTGGTCCGCGGCGGCGTCGATCTTTCCGGCTCCACGCGCGGGTAGGGCTGGATCATCGCCGAAGATTCCACGCCGGCTGCACGCTGCCCGCCAGCACTGACACGGGCTGCCACAGCTCCTCGGTAACCAACGGAATGATCGGGTGCGCCAGACGGAGCGCGACCTCGAGCACCCGCACCAGCGTGCGCCGCGTGCCGCGCTGCTGCGCTTCGTTGCCTGCGGCCAGCTGTACCTTGGCGAGCTCGAGGTACCAGTCGCAGATCTCGTTCCAGACGAACGTGTAAATGGCGTTGGCGACGTTGTCGAGCCGGTACTGCGCAAAGCCCTCGGCCACCGCCGCCTCGGTGCGCTGCAGTTCCCCGATGATCCAGCGATCGACCGCCGAAAGCTCCACCGGCAGCTTCTCGTCGAGTCCGCAGTCCTTGCCCTCGACATTCATCAGCACGAAGCGCGTGGCATTCCACAGCTTGTTGCAAAAGTTGCGGTAACCCTCGCAGCGCTTGAGGTCGAAGTTGATGTTGCGACCAAGCGTGGCGTAGGCTGCCATCGTGAAGCGCAGCGCATCGGCGCCATAGGGCGCGATGCCCTCTGGGAAATGCTTGCGCACCTTGGACGCGACCTTGGGTGCGTCCTCGGTCTTGCGCAGCCCCGTCGTGTTCTTCTTGACCAGCGCATCGAGGTCGATGCCGTCGATGATGTCGATCGGATCGAGCGTGTTGCCTTCGCTCTTCGACATCTTCTTGCCCTCGGCATCACGCACGATGCCGTGGATGTAGACGTCGCGAAACGGCACGCGGCCGGTGAAGTGGGTCGTCATCATCACCATGCGGGCGACCCAGAAGAAGATGATGTCGTAGCCGGTCACCAGCACCGTCGACGGCAGGTAGAGATCGTAGGCCACGCGCTCGTTGCCGGACGACTGCTGCTCGACGTTCGGCCAGCCGAGGGTCGAGAACGGCACCATCGCCGACGAGTACCAGGTGTCGAGCACGTCGGGATCGCGCGTCAGCTGCTTGCCCGCGCCGGCTTTGGCCTGCGCCTCGGCTTCGGAACGGGCAACGTACACATTGCCCTCGCCGTCGTACCACGCCGGGATCTGGTGGCCCCACCACAGTTGCCGCGAGATGCACCAGTCCTGGATGTTTTCGAGCCACTGGTTGTAGACGGTGTTCCACTGCTCGGGAAAGATGCGCACCTCGCCGCGCGCGACGACGTCGAGCGCGACCTGCGCGATCGACTGGCCCGGATGCCGTGTGCCGGCCGGTGCGGGCTTGCTCATCGCCATGTACCACTGCTCGGAAAGCGTCGGCTCGACCACTTCGCCTGTGCGGCCGCAGCGCGGCACCATCATCTTGTGCGGCTTCTCGCTCACGAGCAGGCCGGCGGCGCGCAGGTCTTCCAGCACGCGCTTGCGCGCGACATAGCGGTCGAGGCCGCGGTACTTCTCGGGTGCGTTGTCGTTGACGGTCGCGACCAGCGTGAAGATCGGAATCGGCGTCAGGTCATGGCGCTGTCCGATCGCGAAGTCGTTGAAGTCGTGCGCCGGCGTGATCTTCACGCAGCCGGTGCCGAACTCGCGGTCGACATAGGCATCGGCGATGACAGGAATCGAGCGGCCGGTCAGCGGCAGCACGAGCTGCTTGCCGACGAGCGACGCATAGCGCTCGTCCTCCGGATGCACCGCGACCGCGACGTCGCCCAGCATCGTCTCCGGACGCGTTGTCGCTACGACGACACCGGCGCCACCGTCCACGGCGGGGTAGCGGATCTCCCACAGCTTGCCGTCTTCTTCCTCGGTCTCGACTTCGAGGTCCGACACAGCAGTCTGCAGCTTCGGGTCCCAGTTGACGAGCCGCTTGCCGCGGTAGATGAGCCCCTGCTCGTAGAGTTGCACGAAGGTCTCGGTGACGACCTTCGAGAGTCCGTCGTCCATCGTGAAGTAGGTGCGCGCCCAGTCGACCGAGTCGCCGAGCCGGCGCATCTGGTTCAGGATCGTGCCGCCGGAGTACTCCTTCCAGTCCCACACCTGCTTGATGAAAGCCTCGCGGCCCATCGTGCGGCGGTCGACGCCGTTGGCCTCGAGCTGGCGTTCGACGACGATCTGTGTAGCGATTCCGGCGTGGTCCGTGCCCGGCAGCCACAGCGTGTTGAACCCCGCCATGCGATGAAAGCGGGTCAGCGCGTCCATGATCGTATGGTTGAACCCGTGCCCCATGTGCAGCAGGCCGGTGACGTTGGGCGGCGGCAGCTGGATCGAGAAGGCGGGCCGCGCAGGATCGAGTCCGGCCTTGAAGTAGCCCCGCGCTTCCCATACCGGCGACCAGCGTGCCTCGATGGCGCCGGGTTCGAAGCTCTTGGCCAACGGCGCGACCGCCGGCGATGCGATGTCGTTCATTGCGGTACCGGATCAGCGCCGGCGTGTGAAATTCAAGATTGGAAGTTTACGGGCGCGTCACGATGACGTGCCTGCGCGGCCAGCGCTCTCCTAACGGCGCCCGCGGTCGCGCGGCAGCTCGGCCGACACGACGCGTGCGATCGTCTCGCGCAGTCGAGTCTCAAAAGCATTGCGCAACTCCGCGGTCGTGGCGAGCACGACGCGCTCGATGGCTGGCTGCAGCCGATCGCGCAGGATGCGGCCGGCCTCGTCGGCCAGCGCCGGCTGCAGTTCGCGAAACACGGACTCCCGCAGCCTCTGCTCCAACGCTTCCCAGTCGACCTCGGACGCGGCTTCCACATCGGGCGCGATGTTTGCCGACAGCGTGTAGGTCGGAATCGGCGGTGACGCCGGCGCAACGGGCGCGGCGCTTGCTGCCACGGCCGGGATGGGCGGCCGCACCGGCGCTGCGGCAGCGGCGGGCCGTGCCGGCGGTGGTGGCGGCGGAGGGGGCGGTGGTGGTGGAGGAGGGGGCAGCGGCGACGGAGCCGCGACCGGAGGAGGCGGCTTTGGTAGCGAGATGTCGAGATCGAGTGACGGCAGGGTCAGCCGCTCTGTCAGCACCGGGATCGATTCGTCGTCAGAAATGGGCCGGCCGCCCGGACGCGTCAGGCGATCGAGCGGATTGCCCTTTTCACTCACGGCCCGCTACCTCGAACGTGGTCGGCTCGAAACCGTGGTCGCGATAAGTCTTGAAACGGACGCGCGCGCGGGCGCGGTCTTCGTCGTTGCGCGACACGACCTCGATCACGCGTTCGTAGCGACTAAAGAGCACTTTGAAGTCCGGCGGCGTCTCGTCGTCGAGCGTCAGCAGGACGTCGCTCGCCGGCGCGCGGGCACCATCCAGCGTCAGCAGTACCGGCGTACTGGCGGCAAGCTCGGAGTCCACATAGACGTGCGGCAGGAAGTCCAGCGCGGAGAAGGTCCAGAGCGCCGTGTCGAACTGGGCCAGGCGATCGGAGTCGCGCGCAAGGACGACCAGCCGCTTGCCGGCCGCGCGTGCCTTGCGGGTCACGCGGCAGGCGTAGTGCAGGCGATGTTCCGCATTGAAGTGAAAGTCGATGCGGGTCATGCGTGCTCGGTTCTGCCTACCCTGCGCGCTGGATCAGGAACTGCGACAGCAGCGGCACCGGGCGCCCCGTCGCGCCCTTCGCGGCGCCGCTCTTCCAGGCCGTACCCGCGATGTCCAGATGCGCCCAGGGATAGGCCTTCGTGAACCGTGCCAGGAAACACGCCGCGGTGATGGCGCCGGCGTTGGCCGGGGTGCCCAGGTTCGCTATGTCGGCGAAGTTGGTCTTCAACTGCTCCTGGTACTCCTCGCCGAGCGGCATGCGCCATGCCGCGTCGCTGGCGCCGCGGCTGGCGTTCATCAGTTCATCGGCCAGTGCTTCGTTGTTGGCAAACAACCCGGAGTTCACGTTGCCGAGCGCAACGACACAGGCACCTGTCAGCGTTGCCACGTCGACCACCGCCGCGGGCTTGAAGCGCTCGACGTACGTCAGCGCGTCGCACAGGATCAGGCGCCCTTCGGCGTCCGTGTTCAGGATCTCGATCGTCTGGCCGGACATCGAGGTCACGATGTCGCCGGGCCGCGTCGCCGTGCCTGACGGCATGTTCTCGCACGCCGCGACCACGCCGATCACATTGAGCTTGAGCTTCAGTTCGGCCACCGTGCGCATCGTGCCGATGACGCTCGCGGCGCCGCACATGTCGAACTTCATCTCGTCCATCGCCGCGCCGGGCTTGATCGAAATTCCACCCGAGTCGAACGTGATGCCCTTGCCGACCAGCACGACGGGCGCCGACTTGCCGCCACCCTGGTGCTTGAGCACGATCAGTCTCGGCGGCTGAGCAGAACCGCGCGCGACGTTGAGGAACGAGTCCATCTTCAGTGCCTCGAGCTGCTTGGTCTCGAGCACCTCGACGCCGAGCTTCCACTGCTTGGCGAGCTTGCGCGCCTCTTCGGCGAGGAAGGTCGGGTTGCAGATGTTGGGCGGAAGGTTGCCAAGGCGCTTCGTGAGCGCCATGCCGTTCGCAATTGCGGTGCCCTGCTTCAGCCCGCGCTCGGCGCCTACATGGCGCGCCGGCACGATCAGCAATGCCTTGGACGGACCATTGACGTCGTCCTTCTTGCTCTTGAGCTCGTCGCTGCGGAACACCGCCTCGCGGGCGGCGATCGCAAATTGGCGCGCGGCCCATTCGGAGTCGCGGCCCTTGACGGTCCACTCGGTGGCGGCCACCGCGATCTCGGCCACGCCGGGAAAGGCCTTGACGACCGAGCGCACTGCCTCGGCGAAGGCGCGGTCGGAAAAATCATCACGACTGCCCAGGCCCACCAGCAACAGACGGGCCGCCGATACTCCCGGCAGGCCGCGCAGCGCGAGTTGCGTGCCGCGCTTGCCGGTCATGTCGCCACTCTTGATTGCTGCCTTGACGGCGCCACGCGAGGCCTTGTCGAGTGCGCGTGCACTCGCCGTCAGTTCGCCATCCGCGAACACGCCCACGGCGATGGCATCGGCCTTGACCGTCTCGGCGTGCGCGGTCGTTGTGCTAAATTCCATTGCGGTTTCCCTCTGAAAAGTCTCGCGATGGCAACGTGTGAAGGGCCGGCGAGGCATCCCCCCGCCCTGCGAAATTTGTTCGCCGCAGCCTCTCTCGCGAGCCGGGCAGTATATAGCGGCGCGGTCGCGGCCAGTCGGTAACTGACTCGCGCCCGGCGCTCATGATCTTCCGCCGCTCCATCGTTGCAGAGCTCACGAGCGCCGCCAGCGCAGTTTTCACGGTGCTCTTTTCGATCCTGTTTTCCGTGGGTCTGGTGCGGATCCTGGGCCAGGCGGCCGGCGGCCGGGTCGACAACCAGGCGGTGTTCCAGCTGCTGGCGCTCACGGCCCTGACGTGGCTTCCCGTCGTGCTGACGCTGACGCTGTTCGTTTCGGTGCTGATGACGCTTTCACGCGCCTACCGCGACTCCGAGATGGTCGTGTGGTTCGCGTCCGGCCAGAGCCTTTACTCGTGGGTGGGGCCAGTGCTGCGCTTCGCATGGCCGATCATCGTCGCCGTGGCACTGCTTTCGCTCTTCGTCACTCCCTGGTCAGGCGCGCAGATCGACGAACTGCGACAGAACTTCATGCGGCGGGACGATGTCAGTCGGGTCGCGCCGGGCCGCTTCATCGAGTCCAGTGGCGCCGACCGCGTGTTCTTTGTCGAGTCGGTGGACTTCGAAGGCAGCCAGGTCCGCAACATCTTCGTCAGCATGCGTGGCCAGGGCAAGGAAGGCGTCATCGTGGCGGCGCAGGGCCAGATCGAGGTCGCGCCGAACGGCGACCGCTTCCTCGTGCTGGAACGGGGCCGGCGTTACGAAGGTACGCCAGGCTCGGCAGAGTACCGGGCGATGGAGTTCGAGCGCTACTCGATCCGTCTTGAGAGCCGGCCCGATCGGCCGATCGGCGAGCGTAGTGCGCGGACCCGGCCAACCTCCGACCTCGTCGCCGAGCGCACGTCCTTTGCCAAGGCCGAGATCCTTTGGCGCATCGGCATTCCTGTCTCGGCGCTGGTGGTGACGCTGCTCGCGATCCCGCTCGCCTACACCAACCCGCGCGTGGGACGCTCGTTCAACCTGATCGTCGCCGTGCTCGCCTTCGCGATCTATCTCAATGTGCTGAACACGATCCAGGCGTGGGTGCAGCAGGACCGCGTGTCCTTCGGACTCGGTGTCTGGGTCGTGCACGCCGTGGTCATGTTCGTCGTCGTGGTCCTGTTTGCGCGCCGGGTCTACCTGACGCGGTGGTGGCCCCGGCAACTGACACCCGCCTACTGGCGCAAGGCACGCACAACCCCACCATGAGGACGCTGCGCCGCTACCTGTGGAAGGAGGTTGCGACGGCGACCGCGTTCGTGCTCTTTGCGCTGCTGTCGCTCTTCACGTTCTTCGACTTGGTCGCGCAACTCGACGAGATCGGGCAACGCGGATTCCAGCTGCGGCACGCGCTGGCCTACGTGGCCTTCACGCTGCCGTCACGCACTTACGAGGTGATGCCGATCGCGGCGCTTATCGGGACCATTTACGCGCTGTCGAAGCTCGCCGCCAATTCCGAGTTCACGATCATGCGGGTGTCGGGCATGAGCACCCGGCGGCTGCTGATGAACCTGCTCGGCATCGGGATGCTGATGGTCGGCCTGACGTTCCTGCTCGGCGAGGTCATTTCGCCTCCATCGGAGCGCCTGGCACAGCAGACCCGGCTGAAGGCGCGGGGCAGCCAGATCAGCGTGCGCGACTTCCGCTCGGGCGTCTGGGTGCGCGATGTCGTGAAGGATCCGGCCGGCGGCGTCAGCGCGTTTCGCTTCATCAACGTGCGCCAGGTGTCGCCCGATGTCGGCACCAAGGACTGGCGCATCATCGAGTTCGATCGCGACTATCGGCTGCGCTCGATCCTGCGCGGCAACATCGGCACCTACGTCCCAGGCGCCGGATGGGAGCTGACCGACGTCGTCGAGACCCGCGTGCCCCAGCTTTCCACTGAAGCGTCGCTGCCGGCCGACGCGAAGACGGAAGTGCTTACCCATCCAACGCTGCTCTGGCGGTCCGAACTGAAGCCGGACATCTTTGGCGTGCTGCTGGTGCAGCCCGAGCGCATGGCGGGCTGGGATCTGATCCAGTACATCCGTCACCTGGCGGAGAACCGCCAGCAGACCGAGCGCTACGAGATCGCCTTCTGGGGCAAGCTCTTCTACCCGTGGGCGGTGCTGGTCATGATGGCGCTTGCCTTGCCGTTTGCCTACCTGCACGTGCGCGCCGGCGGCGTCAGCTTCAAGATCTTCACGGGCGTGATGATCGGCGTCGCCTTTTACGGCCTGAACAAGCTGTTCGCGCATATCGGGCTGCTCAACACCTGGCCGCCACTGATCGTGGCGGTGCTGCCGAGCCTGGTGGTGCTCGCGCTGGCGTTCATGGCGCTGTACTGGATCGAGCGGCGCTGACGTCGGGACCGAGCGGCGCTAATGCCGCTGGCGACAAGAGGCGACCGCAGGCTGCGCGCCGGACCCTGCAGAACTCCTGCGCGCAGCCTTGCAAGCCCGCAGAACTCAGTGACCCGTGTCCTCGCGTTTCCTTGAGGGAAATGGATAGGCCCCGCCGCCCTGTCCGGCCCTGGGCGGCATTTTCAGCGACAGGACCATCGTCGCGACGAGCACGGTGACCGTTACGAGCAGGGACCACGTGATCGGGATCTTGTAGATATCGATCAGCAGCATCTTGGTTCCGATGAACACCAGCACGATCGCCAGCCCGTACGAGAGCAGGTGGAAGCGCTCGTGCATGCCGGCGAGCAGGAAGTACATCGCGCGCAGGCCCAGGATCGCGAAGACGTTGGATGTCAGCACGATGAACGGGTCGGTCGTGATCGCGAAGATCGCCGGGATCGAGTCCACGGCGAAGATGACGTCGACGATGCCGATCAGCACGATGACAACGAACAGCGGCGTGAAGTGCCTGACGCCACCGATCATCGTCACAAAGCGCTCGCCGTCGTACGACGGCGCGATGCGCAGGCGGCCGCGCAGCAGCTTCAGCGCCGGGTTGGCCTCGAGATCCGGCTCCTGGCCCGCGGCCCACCACATCTTCACCCCTGTGAAGACAAGGAACGCGCCGAAGATGTACAGGATCCAGTGGAACTGCGAGATCAGCCAGGCGCCCACGAGGATCATGACCGCGCGCAGCACGAGCGCGCCCAGGATGCCGATCATCAGCACCCGCTTCTGGAACTCCGGCGGCACGGCGAAGTAGGTGAAGATCATCAGGAATACGAACACGTTGTCGACCGCCAGCGCCTTCTCGATCAGGTAGCCGGTCAGGAACTCGAGTCCCTTGGCGTTGGCGACCTCGCGCGAGACGTTGGCATCGAGGTACCACCACAGACCGGCAAGGAACACGAGCGAGATGGCGACCCAGATCAGCGACCAGACGGCCGCCTCCTTGATCGACACGCGGTGTGCGCCCTGCTTGCTCATGGCGAAGAAATCGACCAGCAGAGCAACGACGACGAAGGCCGCGAACAGCGACCACATCAGGGGGTTCCCAATGGAGTGCATCAGTCACTTTCGAGAATGGTGCAGCGGCCGGCGCACCCCGCGACGGGGTTTCGAAGGTGCCTTGCGGTCTGACCTGGAATCCGCCGGGTGGCGGACTGCTGCGACGCCGGGCGGCAAAACTGCGCCGGTGCCCGCCGTATTGACGACGTCGCATCGAAGGGCCGGGCGGTGAGGGCCGGCGCCTTCTGGCTACTCCCCTGGAAAGGCGGGCGGATTACACCAGCGCAGCGCCCGGAAGCCTATCGGGGAAACCCTGCTTCAGCAGGCCGAATTGCGGCCTGCGGGGAACGGCGGGCGTCAACGTAAGTAGCAGGAAAATTCGAGCCTGGCCCCTTGAACGCTGAACCCGGACATCCGCTGATCGACTGGTACGCCGACAGGGGCAGGTCACTGCGCTGATTTGTGGATGCCAGCCAGACCTAAGGGCAGTTGGCGCGACTGCGAGTCGAAATGCGTGCTCGCTGAGTAGGTGAATTCCTGCTATGGCTTCAACGGCGCCAGCTTCACTCTTGTCTTTCCGTCGGCATCGATCAATAGCAGCGCGGCGTCGACCTCGTGTCGCGCGTTCCGCGTTGCCTGCAACGCCGCTGTGAACCTCGCCTCCTGTTCCATCACCGACGCGGGACACGTGTTGCTCGTGGGCGCGATGCCGCCGAAACGCAGTCCGTCGGCATCGGCGAAGTAGGTCGTTGAATACGGGTTGCAGCCGAGCGAGCCGCCGGCGAACTGGCGGTCGAAGAAGCGCAGTGTGCTGCGGGCCGCGACTGCCGGCTTGCCATCAATGGTCTCGGCGACCCATGCGGTGTTTGCGAGGCGCTCGGCGGGGGGCGAAGACGTCGCGGCGCACCCGGTCACAGCCAGCAGGGCGATCCAGGTTGCGAAGTGACGTCCGTAGCGGCGCATGTGGAACTCCTCCATGAATCCAGGCTCTCAGTCAGTGCGGCTCGGCAGCACGCATGGTGCGCACTCTGTGCGCGGGTTTGTACGCATTCTATGTTGCCATCACGTCGATAGCCTCAAGGCCTTTCGCGCAGGAGACACTCAGAAGTGGAACATTCCGATTCGACGACCTACGATGCGAGGTCCGAACTCGACAGCCTCAAGCCTCCGCTGCGGCTCGACCGGCGCGGCTTCATGATGACCTCGCTCGGCGCGGGCTTCGCCGCGGCCGTGCTGCCGGTGCAGGCAAAGACGATGATCACGACTGACACGCAGGGCCTGACGGCGGGTGAAGTGAAGATCCCGACGAAGGACGGCGAAGGCTCCATCCCCGCCTACCGCGCGCAGCCTGCCGGCAAGACCGGCCTGCCGACGGTGCTGGTGGTGCAGGAAATCTTCGGCGTGCACGAGTACATCAAGGACGTGACGCGGCGGCTGGCGAAACAGGGTTACCTGGCTATCGCGCCCGAACTGTATGCACGCCAGGGTGACGTCTCGACCATGAGCGTGCCGGACATCCTCGCGAACGTGGTGTCGAAAGTGCCGGATGCTCAGGTCATGGCCGATCTCGATGCGAGCGTCGCGTGGGCAGCGAAAAATGGCGGGGACGGCAAGCTGGGCATCACCGGCTTCTGCTGGGGTGGCCGCATTGTCTGGATGTACGCGGCACACAATCCGTCGCTGGCGGCCGGCGTGGCCTGGTATGGCAACGTCGCGACCGGACGCTACCCGGGCGACAAAGGCGCAATCGATGTCGTCGACCGCATCAAGGCGCCGGTGCTGGGCCTCTACGGCGCGGCGGACAGCGGCATCCCGAACAACACGGTGGAAAAGCTGCGCGGGGCGCTGAAGGCGGCGGGCAACACACGCAGCGAGATCATTCTTTACCCGGACACGCCCCACGCGTTCCATGCGGACTACCGGCCGAGCTATCGCAAGGAGCAGGCGGAGGACGGCTGGAAGCGCCTGACTCTGTGGTTCAAGCAGTACCTGGCGTGACGTAGCGTGCGGGCAGGGCTTGACAGCCCTGCTACGCTTGTTACACATGGGCAAAGGGGCGCGCTGGCGCCCCTTTGCGTTGCGGCTTCACCCGGGAAGAAAGCTTCGGAACGAACTGCGCGCCCACGGCGCGTGGGTCGGGCCGGCTCCACGATGACCACGCTCGGCTACATCATCCTCGCGAATCTCGTCTCGACGCTGCTGTCGATCGGGCTCGCGGCGTGGCTCAGCTTCCGCTACCTAGCAAAGGTCATCGACCGTCTGGTGCCGGTCTCGGCCGGACTGCTGCTGGCCACGGCGGTGACGCATCTGCTGCCGGAAGCGTTTCACAGCGAGGCCGACCCGCAGGTGCTCGGATGGGTGCTGCTGGCCGGCATCCTCGGCCTCTTCCTGCTCGAAAAGCTGGCGCTGATCCACCACACGCATCATCACGAAGGCGACTTGCACCATCACGCGCACGGGCACGACAAGCACGAGGCCGGGCGGGGCGGGGTACCGATCCTCATTGGCGATGCCTTCCACAACTTCGCCGATGGCGTCGTCATCGCGGGCGCGTTCCTGGTCGACGTGCAGCTGGGCTTCATCGCCACGCTGGCGGTGATGGCACACGAGATTCCGCACGAGGTCGGCGACTTCATGATCCTGCTGAACGCCGGCTTCACGCGCCGGCGGGCCTTCCTCTTCAACCTGGTGTCGGGCCTTTCGGCGGTGCTGGGCGGGCTCATCGGCTATTTTGTGCTGGAGCAGATGCAGTCGCTGCTGCCGTATGCGCTCGCGATCGCCGCCGCGAGCTTCATTTATATCGCGCTGTCGGACCTGCTGCCGGAAATGATGCGTCGTTCGTCACTGGCGAAGACGCTGCCGGAAGTGGGTTTGGTGCTGCTCGGCGTGGTCATCGCGGCGCTGGCAACCGGTTCCTTCCACGGCCATTGATCGGTCCGCGCCGCACGCTGGCCCGGGCACCGTTAGAAGCTGAACCGCGGCCTGCGCCGACGCTAACTACGGCTCTGCGCCGATGCGGATCGGGCGCGCCGGGTCGGCGATCCACTCGGACCACGACCCGGC
This sequence comes from uncultured beta proteobacterium, assembly GCA_963780715.1. GTDB lineage: Bacteria > Pseudomonadota > Gammaproteobacteria > Burkholderiales > Burkholderiaceae_F > JALORV01. Next base: position 144,089 of record CAWADK010000017.1, on the reverse strand, counting down.
ATAGAGCAGCGAGCCCGGCAGGCCCGCCACTTCCATCGCCAGCACGTTGTGGCACGCCGTGACCCCCGAGCCGCACTGGTGCGCGACCGCGTTGGAGGTTCGGCCGCCCATCAGCTTGGAGAAATCCGCCTTCAGCTCCGCGGGTGTCTTGAATCGCTGATCGGGCGTGAGGTTGTGCTGCCACGGTCGGTTGAGCGCACCGGGGATGTGGCCCGCGACGGGGTCGATCGGTTCCTGCTCGCCGCGATAGCGCTCCGGCATGCGCGCATCGAGCAACAGGGGGTCGCGGTGTCCCAGCGCTGCGAGCACGGTGTCGACAGTGACGACGCCGGCCAGCGATGCGCTCTCGCTGAAGTTCCCCGGTGCGCGCACTGCGGACGAGGTTTCCGTGCCTCCGCCCGCCGCGAGCCACGCCGGCCAGCCGCCGTCCAGCACGGCAACGCGGCGATGGCCAAGCCAGCGTGCCAGCCACCACAGCCGCGCCGCGAACTGTCCACCCTGGGCGTCGTACACCACGATCTGGCTGTCGTTGCCGATGCCCCAGGCGCGGAACCGCGCGACGAGTGCGTCCCGTGGCGGCAATGGATGGCGGCCGTTGCGGCCGGTCTTGGCGCCCGACAGGTCATCGTCGATGGAGGCGAATTGCGCGCCGGGCACATGGCCGGCCTCGTAGGCACGCAGGCCGGCAGTGAGATCGAAGAGGTCGTGGCGCACGTCGAGGATCACCCAGCCGGGATCGCCAATCCGGTTTTTGAGTGCCTCGGCAGGTACCAGCGTCGTGTAGTCCATCGGTGTCTCGGGTTAGGTCAGTGGTTCAGCTTTCCGGCGCCGCGGGAGCGGGCGCGCGGCGGCGCGCGATCAGCACGGTCGACGCGACGCTGCTCGCGATGATGATCGCAATTCCCAGCCAGCCGAACAGCGGGATGTGGTCGCCGAAGAAGAAGATCCCGATCAGCGATGCCGCAACGACCGCGGAGTACTGGAGATTTGCCACGACCAGCGTGTGTCCATAGGCATAGGCGCGCGTCATCGCGAGCTGCGCGAGCGTGGCGGTGATGCCGATGCCGGCCAGCAGCGCAATGCCCTTTGCATCGTGCTTCGAGAAGCCCGCCAGCGCCGTGCCCAAGAAGCCGAGCACGGTGCCCGACAGCGAGAAATAAAAGACCGTGCGCCACTCCGGCTCGCCGAGCCGCCCGAGTTCTCGCACATACCAGTACGCGATGGCCGACAGCACGCCGGAGACGAGCCCTGCCGTCGCCGCGACCTGCTGATCGTCGGTGAACGTCGGGCGCAGCAGAAGGACGACCCCGACGAAGCCAACGCACACCGCCCCGACCAGGCGCCAGTCCGCGCGCAGTCCGGCCTTGAGCCCGAAGCCGACCGTGAAGGCGGCGAGAAACAGTGGCGAGGTGTAGTTGAGCGTCATCGCCGTGCCGAGCGGCAGTTTGGTGGTGGCGTAGAACCAGAGTCCGAGCGCCGCGGTGCCGACCACGCCGCGCGACAGGTGCGTTATGGCCACGGGCGTCGCCAGCGTGGCGCGCTGCCAGCGCACGAACGCATACAGGCCGATGATGCCGATCAGCGAGCGGTACAGCACGATCTCGCTGACGCCGTATTGCTGGCTGGCGAGCTTGACCATCGCGCCCATGACGGAAAAGAGCCCCGCGGCCACCAGCATCCAGAGCGCGCTCATCGGCGACATTCTAGAGAGCCCGGTGACCCGGTCGCCGCGGGCGTCCAGCAGCGCTGCTCTAGAATCCGGCCTCACGCCTTCTGCCGTTGCCCGACTCCCGATGCCGCCCAAGCACGCTCCCGCGACCCCCACTTTCGAACAGGCGCTGGACGAACTCGATACGCTGGTCCGTCGCATGGAGTCCGGCGAGCTGTCGCTCGACGAGTCGATTGCGGCCTACCGTCGGGGCGCGGAACTCGCGCGCCTCTGCCAGGCGCGGCTTGCGCAGGCCGAGCAGGAGATCAAGCAGCTCGAAGGCGACATGCTGAAGCCGCTCGACCCGACCGAACTGCGGGGCGCAGGTTCATGAGCGCGCGCGGCCGCTCCGAAGCGCTCATTCCGCAGCGCTTAGCGCGGAGGGTAGTCCGTTGAGCGCTGCGTCTGCGCTGGCGGGAGTCCAGGCGCCGGAGGCACTCGAAGTGTGGGTGCGTGAGGCTGGCGAGCGCTTCGAGCGCGCTGCCGGCGACATGCTGCCGCCACCGGACCGCGAGCCGCAGCGCCTGCACGCGGCGATGCGGTACGCGGTACTGGGCGGCGGCAAGCGCGTGCGGCCGCTGCTGGTGTACGCGGCCGGGGAAGTGACCGCCGCCGACGCCGAAGCGCTCGACCGCGCGGCGCTGGCGGTCGAGTACGTGCACGCGTATTCCCTCGTGCACGATGACCTGCCCTGCATGGACAACGACGTACTGCGGCGGGGCAAGCCGACGGTGCATGTGGCCTTCGACGAAGCCACTGCCATGCTCGCGGGCGATGCCCTGCAGGCCGAGGCGTTCACCGTCATCGCCAACGGCGCCTTGCCGGCGCCGCAGACGGCATCGCTGATGCGGGAACTGGCGCACGCCGCCGGCACGCAGGGCATGTGCGGCGGACAGGCGATCGACCTTTCGGTGGTCGGGCGCCAGATCTCGCCGGCGGAGCTGGAGCGCATGCACCGGATGAAGACCGGCGCCCTGCTGAAGGCGGCCGTCCTGATGGGGGCGCTGTCGGGCCAGTCGGCGCTGTTGACCGAATGCACGCGCGAAGCGCTGACCCGCTATGGCGACGCCATGGGCCTTGCGTTCCAGGTCGTGGACGACATCCTCGACGTCGAAGGCAGTACTGCAGATCTCGGCAAGACCGCGGGCAAGGACGCGGCACAGAGCAAGCCCACCTATGTCTCGGTGCTGGGGCTCGACGCGGCACGCGCGCTAAGCCTGCGGCTGCGTGCCCAGGCCCTCGAGGCGGTCGCAGGTCTCGGGCCGCGCGCGGCACGGCTGCGTGAACTGGCCGACCTGATCGTCTGCCGGACGCATTGAAACGCCTTATGACTTCGCTGCTGCAGAACATCAATACGCCTGAAGAGCTGCGTCGGCTGGATCGCTCCGAACTGCCGGCGCTGGCCGACGAGCTTCGGCAGTTCGTCCTGGAGTCGGTGTCGAAGACCGGCGGCCACCTGAGTTCCAATCTCGGCACCGTCGAGCTGACGATCGCGCTGCATTACGTGTTCAACACGCCGGACGATCGCATCGTCTGGGACGTCGGCCACCAGACCTACGCGCACAAGATCCTGACCGGACGGCGCGAAGGCATGGCGAAGCTGCGTCAGTACGGCGGTGTGTCGGGATTTCCGCGGCGTTCGGAGAGCGAGTTCGACACCTTCGGCACCGCGCATTCGTCGACCTCGATCTCGGCCGCGCTCGGCATGGCGGTGGCAGCGCGCAACCAGGGCAGCGATCGGCACGCGATCGCCGTCATCGGCGACGGCGCGATGAGCGCCGGCATGGCCTTCGAGGCGCTGAACAATGCCGGTGTCACCGAGAACATTCGCCTGCTCGTCGTGCTGAACGACAACGACATGTCGATCTCGCCGGCCGTGGGGGGGCTCAACCGCTATCTCGCGCGACTGATGAGCGGCCGCTTCTACGCTGCGGCCAAGCAGGCCGGCAAGCAGGTGCTGAAGAATTTTCCGCCGGTGTTCGAGCTCGCCCGGAAACTCGAGGAACATGCCAAGGGCATGGTGGTGCCGGGGACACTCTTCGAAGAGTTCGGGCTCAACTACATCGGGCCGATCGACGGGCACGATCTCGAATCGCTGATCCCGACGCTGCAGAACCTGAAGCAGTTGCCGGGGCCGCAGTTCCTGCACGTGGTCACGCGCAAGGGCCATGGCTACAAGCTGGCCGAGGTCGATCCGGTGCTGTATCACGGCCCGGGCAAGTTCGACCCCAGCGTCGGCATCACGAAGGCCGCGCCCGGCAAGCCGACCTACACGCAGGTCTTCGGCGACTGGCTGGTCGACGTAGCCGCGACGGACGCGCGCGTCGTCGGCATCACGCCGGCGATGCGGGAAGGTTCCGGGCTCGTGCGCTTCGAGCAGGAGTTCCCCGACCGGTACTTCGACGTCGGCATCGCCGAGCAGCACGCGGTGACCTTCGCCGCGGGTCTCGCGTGCGACGGCATGAAGCCGGTGGTCGCGATCTACTCGACCTTTCTGCAGCGTGCCTATGACCAGCTGATACACGACGTGGCGCTGCAGAACCTGCCGGTCGTGTTCGCGCTCGACCGCGGCGGTCTCGTAGGCGCCGATGGCGCCACGCACCACGGTGCGTTCGATCTGTCGTTCCTGCGCTGCATCCCGAACATGGTCGTGATGACGCCGTCGGACGAGAACGAATGCCGCCAGATGCTGTACACGGCGCTGCAGCTCGACGGGCCCGCGGCCGTGCGCTACCCGCGCGGCGTCGGGCCGGGCGCAGCGGTCCAGCAGGAAATGACGAGCCTGCCGCTGGGCCGGGGCGTGTTGCGGCGGTCATCCAAGGCGCGCAGCGGACACCGCATCGCATTGCTGGCGTTCGGCTCGATGGTGGCGCCGGCGCTGGCCGCGGCCGCCGAGTTCGACGCCTCCGTGGCCGACATGCGATTCGTCAAGCCGCTCGATGCTGCGCTGGTGCTGCAGCTGGCGCGATCGCACGACGCGCTGGTGACGCTGGAGGAAAACGCGGTGCAGGGCGGTGCCGGCAGCGCCGTGCTCGAGGCGCTGGCGGAGTCCGACCTCAAGGTCCCGGTGCTGCAGCTCGGGCTGCCCGATCGCTTCGTCGACCACGGCGACACCGCATTGCTGCTGAAGGAATGCGGCCTCGATGCGGCCGGCATTGCGACCGCGATCCGCGAGCGCTTTGGCGCCATCGTCAAGCAGCACGCCCGTTCGGTCGCCTGACGCGGCATCCCGGCGCCGCATGAAGCCGATCGCCATCGTGCAGCACGAGGCCGACGTCGGGCCCGGCAACTTCGAACAGCACTTGCAGCTCCGGGGGCGTGACTACGAGATGATCCGCATCGACTCGGGTGCCGCGCTACCGCGCTCGGCGGCTGATTACGCCGGTGTCTGCTCCCTCGGCGGCAACATGAGCGTCAACGATCCGTTGCCGTGGATCGCGGACGAGATCGCATTCCTGCGCGACGCCGATGCGCAAGGCATTCCGATCATCGGGCATTGCCTGGGCGGGCAGCTGCTCGCGCGGGCCTTGGGTGGCACGGTCACCCGCGCACCGCACCTGGAGATGGGCTGGGCACCCGTTGTGGTCGACGATGCGGCGCTGGCGCGCGAATGGCTGGGCGAAGGGTCGGACACAGTCGAGCTCTTCCACTGGCACGGCGACACCTTTGAAGTCCCGCCCGGCGGCCGTCGATTCGTCACCGGACCCTGGTGCGCGAACCAGGCGTTCGTTGTGCCGCGGCCGGGCTACGACCACGTCGGCATGCAGTTCCACATCGAGATGACGCCCGAGCTTGTGCGCAGCTGGACCGCGGACCCGATGGCAGCGCGCGAGTACGAGCGTGAGAGGGCGCGCACGGGCGGGCCGGCCGTGCAGTCACCGCTGGAGATGGTCGAGGAGGTCGAGCAGCGTGCCGCCCGCATGGAACGCGTGGCGGCTCACCTGTACGACCGGTGGCTGCGCGGCGTGCGCCGCTGAAGGAAGGCCCCGGCGTTCAGCGCCGCAGGCGCGCGGGCTGCCAGGTGTCGGCCCAGCGGCCGCCGCCGTAGAGCTCTTCCACCTTCTTGGCGGGACGGTAGGGACAGATGCGTTGGTGAATGGCCGCCAACATCATCAGTTCCGCCATCGCGTCCGGCTCGAGCTGGCCGAGGCTGGGGTCCTGTCCGGTCCAGGCCTTTTCGAAATACTGGTTCATCTCCGGGTAACCCCAGAGCAGCGTCAGGGCGCGCACGACCGCCGGGTAGCGCGCCTCGATCACCGACGTATCCGCCGACGGTGACGGGCGACGGGCTCCATCGAGCCGTGCATCGACGGAACCGACATAGGTGCTGAACCGGGAAGGCGTCGTTCTCATAGCGTGTTTAGGGTAAAGCCCATCCATTTGGATGACAAGCCCAAACCGACGTTCGGAGGGTCCGAAGATTCACGTTCCCAACGATCTCGACACGAAGTCTGGCGCAAGCGGGTCGTGATGCAAGCCTGAGCCGAGCGAGCGGCGTGCGACCGGCGCCCGACGGGAGCGCAACGATTGGCCGCCGCTCCAGCAGGCCGATCGTGAGCGATAAACGGTCAGTGCCCGAGCCGCGAAGGCCTTGTCGCGAAAGACTAGTCGCGGAAATTCTCGAACGTGAGCGGGACTTCGGTGATCTCCGCGCGCAGCAGCGCGATCACCTCCTGCAGCGTGTCGCGCTTTGCGCCCGTCACGCGCACGGAGTCGCCCTGGATGCTGCCGCTCACCTTGAGCTTGCTCTCCTTGATGAGGCCGACCATCTTCTTCGCGAGCGCGGACTCGATGCCGTTGCGGACCTTGATCGTCTGCTTCAGCTTGTCACCCGAGATCTTTTCCGGCTTGCCGAGGTCGAGCATGCGCACGTCGACGCCGCGCTTGGCCATTTTCGCCGTCAGGACGTCCCGCACCTGGCCCAGCTTGAAGTCATCGTCGGCAAACGCGGTCAGCTCGAAGTCCTTGGACTCGATGCGCGCGTCGGAGCCCTTGAAGTCGAAGCGATTGGTGATTTCCTTGTTGGCCTGCTCGACCGCATTGCGGACCTCGACCATGTTCGGCTTGCAGACGGCGTCGAATGACGGCATGGGGCATCTCCGTGTAGCTTGAGAAGGTTTGGACAGCGGAAGTCTAGGCGCTCGCCCCTACAATCGACCGATGCCCGTGAACGTCGAAAGCAATGTCAGCCTGGCGGCCTGCAACACCTTCGGTGTCGACGCGCGGGCGGCGCGCTTTGCGCGCGTCCAGCGCGCGGAGCAACTGGCAGAACTGCTGACCGATCCGGTTCTCAGGTCACTGCCGCTGCTCATTCTCGGCGGTGGCAGCAACGTGCTCTTCACCCGTGACTTCGAGGGACTCGTCGTCAGGATGGAGATCGGGGGCGTCGAGCGGCTCGGCGAGGAGGGCGGCCGGCATCTCGTACGTGTCGGTGCGGGCGAGAACTGGCACGGCACGGTTGCACGGTTGCTCGACGAGTCGCTGGCCGGCCTCGAGAATCTCGCGCTGATCCCGGGCTCGGTCGGAGCCGCACCGATCCAGAACATCGGCGCCTATGGCCTGGAACTGGCCGAGCGCTTCGAGTCGCTCGAGGCGTATGACACGACTTCGGGCGTGCGGGTCGTGCTCGATGCCGAGCAGTGTCGCTTCGGCTATCGCGACAGCGTGTTCAAGCAGATTTCGGGGCGCTACGTCGTGTTGAGCGTCACGCTGGCGCTGCCGGCGGAGTGGACGCCGGTCATTGGCTACGCGGAGGTCGAACATGAACTGAAGTCACGGGCATGTACGCATCCGCAGCCGCGCGACGTCTTCGACGCCGTGGTCGCCATCCGGCGGCGCAAGCTGCCCGACCCGGCCGTGATCGGCAACGCGGGCAGCTTCTTCAAGAATCCGGTGGTGCCCCGGGCCACGCGCGACCGGCTGCGCGAGAAGTTTCCGTCACTGGTGAGCTACGAACTCGGCGGGGCACGTTGCAAGCTGGCCGCCGGCTGGCTGATCGACGCGTGCGGGCTCAAGGGCTATGCACGCGGGCGGGCCGCGGTCTACGAGCGGCAGGCGCTGGTTCTGGTAAACCGCGGCGGCGCCACGGGCGCTGAGATCCTCGCGCTGGCCCAGGAAGTGCAGGACCGCGTGCGACAGAAGTTCGACGTTGTGCTCGAGCCCGAACCGGTCATCGTGTAGCGGGCCGGCCAAAAAAGAGGCCCGCAATGCGGGCCAAATTTCGCTGCGATCAACGCACGTGTCGTGGTCGCCGGTCGGAGAGCTCGCTTGCGGTGAGGAGAACGCGCAGAGCACCGGCGCCCACGAACGACTCCACTGTCGCACCATTGGTGGCGCGACGCACTCATCCAAACGTCTTGTCGACCGCCGGAACTCGCCGCCCTCCCGGGGCTATTTCTTCTTCGGACCCTCGGTGAGCTGCGGCAGCGCGGTTCCCGAGGGCCCGGACAGCAGCCCGGACTTCGCGTAGCCCAGCAGCTTTTCGCGCGTGTCGGCGATGTCGAGGTTACGCATCGTCAGCTGCCCGATGCGATCGGCCGGCGAGAACATCGACTCGCCCTTTTCCATCGTCAGCCGCTCCGGCTTGTAGGTGAGGTTGGGCGACTCGGTGTTCAGGATCGAGTAGTCGTTGCCGCGCCGCAGTTCGATCGTCACTTCGCCCGTGACCGCGCGCGCGACCCAGCGCTGGGCGCTTTCGCGCAGCATGATCGCCTGCGGGTCGAACCAGCGGCCCTGGTAGAGCAGCCGCCCGAGCTTGCGACCGTTGTCCCGGTACTGCTCGATCGTGTCTTCGTTGTGGATACCGGTGATGAGCCGCTCGTACGCGATGAAGAGCAGGGCGAGGCCTGGTGCCTCGTAGATTCCGCGGCTCTTGGCTTCGATGATGCGGTTCTCGATCTGGTCCGACATGCCCAGGCCGTGGCGGCCGCCGATGCGGTTGGCTTCCAGTAGCAGCTCGACCGGGTCGGTGAATTCGATGCCGTTCAGCGCGACCGGACGGCCTTCGTCGAAGCGGACCGTGACCTCTTCGCGCTTGATGTCCACCTCGTCGCGCCAGAAGGCCACGCCCATGATGGGCTGCACGATGCGTATGCCGCTCGAGAGGTACTCGAGATCCTTGGCCTCATGCGTGGCGCCGAGCATGTTCGAATCCGTCGAGTAGGCCTTCTCGGCCGACATCTTGTAGGCAAAGCCCGCCTGCTTCATGAACTCGGACATCTCGGCGCGGCCGCCGAGTTCGTCGATGAACGTCTGGTCGAGCCAGGGCTTGTAGATCTTGAGCGACGGATTGGCGAGCAGCCCGTAGCGGTAGAAGCGTTCGATGTCGTTGCCCTTGTAGGTGCTGCCGTCACCCCAGATGTGGACGTCGTCTTCCTTCATCGCCATGACGAGCAGCGTGCCGGTCACGGCGCGCCCGATCGGCGTTGTGTTGAAGTACGTGAGTCCCGCGGTCGAGATGTGGAACGCTCCGCACTGCAGGGCCATGATGCCCTCGGCGACGAGCTGCGCGCGGCAGTCGATCAGGCGTGCCTTCTCGGCTCCGTAGGCGAGCGCCTTGCGCGGGATCTCGTCGTAATCGGGCTCGTCGGGCTGGCCGAGGTTGGCGGTGTACGCGCACGGAATCGCGCCCTTCTGGCGCATCCACAGCAGCGCGGCGCTGGTGTCGAGCCCGCCGGAAAAGGCAATGCCGACTCGCTGTCCGGTGGGCAGGCTTTGAAGGATCGTTGACATGGTGGATTCTTGCAGAGGCGCGCCGGCGGCACGCGGGATTCGGTGCGCTACTCGACCTCGCGGCCCAGCAGCAGGTATTCCATCAGGGCCTTCTGCACGTGCAGGCGGTTCTCCGCCTCGTCCCAGACGACGGACTGCGGCCCATCGAGCACGGCGGCGGTGACTTCCTCGCCGCGGTGCGCCGGCAGGCAGTGCATGAAGATCGCATCGGGCTGCGCGCCGCGCATCATTGCCTCGTCGACGCGCCAGTCGGCAAAGGCGCGTCGGCGTGATTCGTTTTCCGCTTCGAAGCCCATGCTGGTCCAGACATCGGTCGTCACGAGGTCCGCGCCGCGCGCAGCGTCCAGTGGAGCGGCAAAGACCGTGAGGTGCGGACCGGCGGGTGCGTGCTGGGGGTCGAGCGCGTAGCCGGGCGGCGTCGACACGTTGACCTTGAAGCCGAGCAGCTGCGCGGCATGGATCCACGTGTAGGCCATGTTGTTGGCATCGCCGATCCACGCGACGGTGCGTCCGGCGATCGGGCCGCGGTGCTCGAGATACGTGAAGATGTCGGCCAGGATCTGGCACGGGTGAAACTCGTTGGTCAGGCCGTTGATCACCGGAACGCGCGAATGCGCCGCGAAGCGCGCGAGCTTCGCCTGCTCGTAGGTGCGGATCATCACGAGGTCGACCATGCGCGAAATGACGCGTGCGGTGTCCTCGATCGGCTCGGCGCGCCCCAGCTGCGAGTCTCCCGTCGTGATGTGGATGACCGAGCCGCCCATCTGGTACATGCCAGCCTCGAACGACACGCGCGTGCGCGTCGAGGCCTTCTCGAACACCATGGCCAGCGTGCGGTCGCGCAGCGGCTGGTAGAACTCGTAGCGCTTGAAGCGCTCCTTGATGACGCGCGTGCGCTCGAACACCCACTCCAGCTCATCGCGCGCGAAGTCCGCGAGCTGCAGGAAGTGGCGGATCGGGGCGGTCATGGCGTCAGGCGGCGCGTGCCGCCGGTGACAGGAAAGCGCGGATGACGGGCGCGAGCCGCGCCACGATCTGGTCCGCCTCGGCCGACGAGAGGATCAGCGGCGGCAGCAGACGGACCACCGTGTCCTGCGTGACGTTGATCAGCAGGCCGGCCGCCAGCGCCTGCTTGACCAGTTCGCCGCATGGGCGGTCGAGCTCGACACCGCACATGAGCCCCATGCCGCGGATGTCCTTCACGCCACTGAGTCCGGCGATTTCGCGCGCGAGGCCCGAGCGGATGCGCTCGCCCTGCGTGACGGCGTTCGCCATCAAGCCCTCGCTCTCGATGATCGCAAGCGTCTCGAGGCCGGCGCGCATGGCGAGCGGTCCACCGCCAAACGTCGTGCCGTGCTGTCCGGGTCCGAACACGCCGGCGGCGCGCCCGCCGGCCAGCAGTGCGCCGATCGGCACGCCGGAGCCCAGGCCCTTGGCGAGCGTGATGACGTCGGGTCGGATGTCGGCCCATTGGTAGGCAAACCACTTGCCCGTGCGGCCGATGCCGCTCTGCACTTCGTCGATCATCAGCAGCCAGCCGCGCTCGTCGCACAGCCGGCGCAGCCCGCGCACATAGTCGATATCGGCGACCTGGATGCCGCCTTCTCCCTGCAGCACCTCGAGCCACACGGCGCGCACGCGCGGATCGGCCGCGGCCGCGCGCTCGACCGCGGCCAGGTCGTTGTACGGCACGCGGATGAAGCCGCTGGGCAGCGGATCGAAGCCCTTGCGTGCCTTCTCGCTGCCGGTGGCGGCCAGCGTCGCGAGCGTGCGCCCATGCCAGGCGCGTTCCATGACGATCGTCTGCGCCGCCGGTTCGCCGTTCTTGTGGCCGTACAGGCGAACCAGCTTCAACGCGCCTTCGTTGGCTTCCGAGCCCGAGTTGCCGAAGAACACTTCCTGCATTCCGGAGAGTTCGCACAGGCGATCGGCGAGCGCTTCCTGCTCGCGGACACGGTAGATGTTCGATGTGTGGATCAGCCGGCCGACCTGTTCACCGAGCGCGGCGACCAGTCGCGGATGGGCGTGTCCCAGCCCGTTGACCGCGATGCCGGCCAGCGCGTCGAGATATTCTTTGCCCTGTTCGTCGGTGAGCCACGCCCCGCGGCCGTGCGTGAAGGCGACGGGCAGCCGGTTGTAGGTGTTCATCAGGTGCGTCATGGCGCGCTCCGGGCGATGGCGGAAAGAAAAAACGCGGCGCTGGAGTTCTGCAGCCGCGTTTGCACGATTATAGGGAAATGGCGTCACGCGCAACCATGAGCGGCAGTCCTGAACAGTCCGGTGAGTACGACGTCGTCATCGTCGGCGCCGGCACGGCCGGCTGCCTGCTGGCCAACCGGCTTTCGGCGGACCCGCAGTGCCGGGTGGCGCTGCTCGAGGCCGGCGGCAGCGACGACTACATCTGGATCCGGGTTCCGGTCGGATACCTCTACTGCATCGGCAATCCGCGCACCGACTGGTGCTTCTCGACCGAGCCGGAAGCAGGACTGAACGGACGATCGATCCGCTATCCGCGCGGCAAGGTGCTGGGCGGGTGCTCGTCGATCAACGGCATGATCTACATGCGCGGGCAGCGCGAGGACTACGACGGCTGGCGCGACGGCGACGGTTTCGGCGCCAATCCCGGCTGGGGCTGGGACGACGTGCTGCCGCACTTTCTGCGGCACGAAGACTTCTACGCGGGAGCGGATGCCCTGCACGGCGCCGGGCGTGAGTGGCGCATCGAGAAGCCGCGCGTCCGGTGGGACATCCTCGATGCATTTCGCGCGGCGGCCGCCGAGCAGGGCATCCCGCCCAGCGACGACTTCAACCGCGGCGACAACTTCGGCTGCGGCTACTTCGATGTCAACCAGCGACGGGGTGTGCGCTGGAATACGGCACGCGCGTTCCTGCGGCCGGTGCAGGGCCGCCCGAACCTGACGGTGCTGACCGACACGCGGGCCGAGCGCCTGGCCTTCGACGGGCGCCGCTGCACCGGCGTCCACGTCGTGCGCGGTGGACGCACGGTTCGCATCGCCGCGCGGCGGGAGGTGATACTCGCCGCCGGGGCGGTCGCCTCGCCGCAGTTGCTGCAGCTGTCCGGCATCGGGCCGGGCGCGCTGCTGCAGTCGCTCGGCGTGCCGGTGCTGCACGACCTGCGGGGCGTCGGCGCGAATCTGCAGGATCACCTGCAGCTGCGCATGGCGTTCAAGGTGCAGGGCGTCAGAACGCTCAACACGCTGGCGAACAATCCGCTCGCGAAGCTCGGCATGGCGCTGCAGTATCTGTTGACGCGAAGCGGGCCGCTGACGATGAGTCCGAGCCAGCTGGGCGCCTTTGCGATGTCGGACCCGCGGCAGGCGCGCCCGAATGTCGAGTACCACGTGCAGCCGCTGTCGCTGGAGAAGTTCGGCGAACCGCTGCACCCGTTCCCGGCGTTCACCGCGTCGGTGTGCAACCTGCGACCCACGTCGCGCGGGTCGATCACCGCGCGCTCGGCCGATCCAGCGGACGCGCCGAAGATTGCGCCGAACTATCTCTCCACCGAGGAGGACCGGCAGGTGGCCGTCGCCGCGCTGCGCCTGACCCGCCGCATTGTCGGGTCCTCAGCGCTGGCGCGCTTTCAGCCACGGGAGTTCCTGCCGGGGCCGGATCACGAAAGTGACGCCGCGCTGGCGCGCGCCGCCGGGGAGATCGGAACGACGATCTTTCACCCGGTCGGAACCGCCAAGATGGGTCCGGCCGCCGACCCGGCGGCGGTGGTCGACAGCGCGTTGCGCGTGCACGGAATCGGGGGCCTGCGCGTGATCGACGCCTCGATCATGCCGACGATCACGTCCGGCAACACCAACGCGCCGACACTGATGATCGCGGAAAAGGGCGCGCAGCTCGTCGCCGGCGCGCTGCGCAGCGCGGACTGAGCTTCCTCAGGTGGCGCGTCTGCGCCGCTTCCCCGCGGACAGGTGGATCAGCTTCTGTTCCTCGGCGTCTGCCAGCACGCGGATCGACGGCACGTAGCCCTGGTAGACGACGCCGTGCAGCTCAACCTTGTTCTGCACGCGCAGGTAGCGCACCAGGTAATCGACGATGTTGGCCGTGATGCGCTGGCCGGGGACCAGCACCGGGATGCCTGGCGGGTACGGCACGATCTGGTCGCAGCTGATCCGGCCGGCCAGCTTGCCGTTGAGCTGGTCGTTCTCGTCGAGCAGCGGCACCAGCTCGCCGGTGGCGTAGTAGGCGTCGCGCGGCAGCACGACGAGCTCGGTGAAGGGCGGCAGGTCCGGCGTTCGATACAGCCGCCGCGGCGCGCGCTTCTCGCGCGCGATCCGCATCAGCGCGTCGTACAGGCGCGAACACTTCGAGCGCGTGGTGCCGACCGTCAGCAGCAGCGTCAGCGTGTTGAAGGTGGACTTTTCCACCGTGATGTTGAAGCGGGTGAAGAGCTCGTTCTGCAGGTCGTCGACCGTCATTCCGCACGACGAGATGTCGACCGTGACCTTGGTCGGGTCGAGACGAATGCCATCCTCGCGCACTTCCTCCGGCAGCAGGTCCTCCAGCTCGAGCACGCGGAACACGCCGGTCGAGTTGATCTGCTCGCGCAGCTCGTCGGCCAGCATCAGCGTCCGCTGCAGCAGCTTGTAGCCCTCGAGCACCGCCTGCTTGCGGCTGACATCGAGGCTCGCGATCATGCTGTACATCGGACTGGTCGATGTATGCATGTTGAAGTTCTCGCGGAAGATGTGCTCGTTGAAGGTCGGATCGTTGACGTGGATGTACGCTGCCTGCGAGAGCGCCGAGAGCGTCTTGTGCGCCGACTGCGTGGCGTAGTCGGCGCCTGCCTCGAGCGCGGTCGGTCGCAGCGCCGGGTGAAAGCGCGCATGCGCGTACCACGCCTCGTCGATCAGCACCTTGATGCCCTGAGCGTGTGCGGCCTCGACGATCGGCCGCAGGTCGTAGCGCAGGCCGTCGTAGGTGCAGGAGGTCAATACGAGCAACTCTGCGTCGGGATGCGCTTCGATCGCCTTCAGGATGGTCTTCTTCGGCACCGGTCCGAACACGCCGTACTTGCGGTTGACCGATGAGTCGAGGTAGACCGGGCGCGCGCCCGACAGCACGACGCCGTGGTGCACCGACTTGTGGCAGTTGCGGTCGAGCAGCAGCTTCTCGCCGGGCGCGATCAGCGTCTGCAGGATCACCTTGTTGGCGGTCGACGTGCCGTTGGTCGCGAAGAATGTGCGGCGCGCACCGAAGGCCTTGGCCGCCATCTGCTGCGCCTCGGCGATGACGCCGGTCGGCTCCATCAGCGAGTCGAGCGCCTTGACCGAGACCGAGAGGTCGGCATCGAACACGTGCTCGCCCATGAAGTCGTAGAACTCGTTGACCCAGGGGCTGCCGCGCATCGAATCGCCGCTCGAATGCCCCGGCGTGTGCCACGCGTCCTTGGCCGCCATGACGTAGGCCTTCAGCGCGTCGTAAAACGGCGTGCGCGCGCGCTCGGCGATCTGCGCATTCAGGATGCGGTAGATGCCGCGGTAATCGCGCTCCTCACGGTAGAAGTAACCGTCCACCGCCTCGGCGAACAGCGCGTCGACGACCTGGTCTTCCTTTTCCTTCTCGATCAGGATGTAGATGTCGAGCTCGGGCCGCAGCGACGTGATCCGCTGGACCAGTTTCAGCGCCGAGACCTGCAGGTTGCGCGGCGCGGCCTTGTCGCCATTGCGCCTCTTGCGCGTGTCCTGCACGGCATAGAGCTTGTCGTCGACGATGGCCGTCTGGACGTCCCCGTCGCGCTCGATCAGCGCGAGGCCCTCCTTGGCAGTCAGGGCACCGATGAAGGTGATGCCGAACGGATTGTCGAGCGACCGTGCTGCGGCATTCAGTCCCTTGAGCAACTCGCGCAGGATCAGCGGCTCGTCGTTGATGACGAGCACCTTGGACACGGGCTTGGACATGCGGGCGCTCGGACCGGCGAGAGGGGAAGGGGCGCTTTATGCGGCAATTGCACGGCAAATGCAAGCTGACCGCGTATCTGCCGTGCCGGACTCGACGGCGTGACGTTTCGCCCTTCCTGGGACCCTGCAACCAGTGGCCAGTTTGTCTCAGCTGCTCGGATAAAATTCGAGGCTTGTTCCGCCCGCGTAGCGGTGGTGTGCGGCGGAACGAGGCCCGCCGTGTCCAACCCGTCCGCTCCCCCTGCACCCAAGCCCCGCGAGTTCTTCATACACGGGGTGACCTCCTCGGGCCGTGTATTCCGTCCGAGTGACTGGGCTGAACGCCTGTGCGGTGTGATGTCCTGCTATCGGCCCGGCGGAATCGCGAGCGGCCGTGACGCCTACATCGGCTACTCGCCCTTCGTCCGACCCACGCTGGTGGGCGGCGTCAAGTGTGTCGTCGTCGATGAACGGCTGCGTGCGCTCGAGCGCATGGCATTCGACTTCGTGATGAACTTCGCCCGCGACAACGACCTTCAGGTGTATGAAGGCTGTTCGCTGCCCGAGCCGGCGGTGACGCCGGCTACGCGTGGCGGCAGCGGGACCTGACTGGCCGGAAAGCGCGGCGGCGTTCGGCCGCGCGCGGCAACCGGGCCGGCGGGACGCCGGCCCCGGCCACTACGCCATTGCCTTGACGGCGGCGGCGAGGCGGCTCTTGTTGCGGGCGGCGGTGTTCTTGTGGATGACGTTCTTGTCAGCGATCGAGTCGATGACGCTGGTCGCCTTGCTCAGCGTCTCGGCGGCGGCTTTCTTGTCGCCCGCCTCGATCGCCTTGCGGACCGACTTCACTGCGGTACGCGCGCGCGAACGCTGCGAGGCGTTCTGGGCGTTGCGTGCGGTGTCCTGCCGTGCCCGCTTGCGGGCTTGTTTGCTGTTCGCCATGAAAATTCCTGTCGTGAGTTCGCGTGCTGCGTCGCTTGCGGTAGTACTGATTCCCGGCCGAACCGTTGCAACCCTGCACGGTCTCGCGGCCATCGCGCCGGCCCGTGCCACCGGCAAGCGCTCCAAGTTGCCTTGATTTCGCGCGGGCGTTTGCGGCACGCGCGGCGCGGAAAGCCCTAAACTATATCAAATCAACCCCTTACAGACAAAACTCCGTTCCGCCGGATGCACGGTGGGGCCCGGCGGCGCGTGCCGTAACGGCCAGCGGCACAATCTCCCGCAGTGAACCTCTTCCGCTCCCTGGCGACGGTCAGCAGTTTCACCCTGCTGTCGCGCGTGACCGGCCTGGTCCGGGACATGCTGATCTCGCGCCTGTTCGGTGCGAGCGCGGAGACCGACGCCTTCAACGTGGCGTTCCGCCTGCCCAACCTTTTGCGGCGGCTCTTTGGGGAAGGCGCGTTCCAGCAGGCGTTCGTGCCGATGCTGGCCGATGTCCGTGCGAAGGGAGACACCGAGCGCACTCTCACCTTTGCCGGCCATGTGGCGAGCGCGCTCTTCTGGGTGCTGCTGGCCGTCTCGGTGGCGGGCGTAATGGCCGCGCCCTTTCTCGTGTGGCTGATCGCTTCCGGACTGGCCCGCAATCCCGCCGCATTCGATCTGGCCACGGTGATGACGCGCTGGATGTTCCCGTACATCCTCTTCATGTCGCTGGTCGCCATGGCAGCCGGCGTGCTGAATACCTACCGGCGCTTCGCCGTGCCCGCGTTTACTCCGGTGCTGCTGAACCTGTCCTTCATCGGCTGTGCGTTGTGGCTCGCGCCGCGGCTCACCCAGCCGATCATGGCGCTGGCGTTCGCCGTGCTGATCGGTGGTGTCCTCCAGCTCGGACTGCAATGGGCCGCGCTGCGTCGCGCCGGGCTGCGCCTGAGCATCGGCCTGCCGCGTGCAGCGTTCGCGGATCCCGACGTCCGGCGCGTGGCCGGCTTGATGCTGCCTGCCATCTTCTCGGTGTCGGTTGCGCAACTGTCCATCATCATCAACACCAATATCGCCTCGCACCTGACGACTGGCAGCGTGACCTGGCTTGCCTTCGCCGATCGCCTGATGGAATTCCCGACCGCGCTGCTCGGGGTGGCGCTTGGCACCGTGCTGCTGCCCAACCTGTCGGCTGCATTTGCGGAAGGCAGGAGCGATGACTATTCGAGGCTGCTCGACTGGGGGCTGCGTCTGATCTTCCTGCTCGCACTGCCGGCGGCGCTCGGGCTCGGCCTGCTCGCCGACGGCATCGTGTCGGTTCTATTCCAGGGGCGTGAGTTCACCGCGCACGACGTGCGCATGACATCGCTTGCCGTGGTCGGCTATGCAGTGGGACTGATCGGCCTGATTGCCGTGAAGATCCTGGCCCCGGGCTTCTATGCGCAGAAGGACGTCCGCACGCCGGTGAAGATCGCCGTGGTCGTGCTGATTGCCACGCAGCTCGCCAATCTTGTTCTGGTACCGCTCTTTGCACACGCCGGGCTGGCGTTGTCCGTCAGTCTGGGGGCGTGCGCCAACGCGCTCGCGCTTTACATTGGCCTCAAGCGGCGCGGCGTCTACGTGCCGCAGGCAGGATGGGGCCGCTTTCTGCTGCGGCTATTCCTGGCTCTGGTGATCTTCGCCGGAGCGCTTTGGTGGGTGCAGCTCCAGATCGACTGGACGGCGTTGCAGTCGGCGCCGTGGTGGCGCGCCGGCGTGCTCGGTGGAGTCATCGGCGCGGCGATCGCGCTTTATTTCATCGTGCTGCTGGCTTTCGGCTTTCGCCTCCGCGATTTCCGGCACGAGCGGCGCGCGTGACCCGCAGTTCCGCGGCTGGCCAGTCAGCGTCCTTGTTGGGACCGGATTGCAATGGCGCGGTTCGCGCTCACCACAAACAACAACGCCGCCCGCAGGCGGCGTCGCGTCGCCGGCGGCGCAGGCTCAACCCAGCTGCTTGAGCATCGTGTCGGCGTCGCTGACCTCGAACTTGCCGGGCCCTTCGATGTTCAACGACTTGACGACGCCATCCTGAACCAGCATCGAGAACCGCTGGCAGCGCACGCCCATGCCGCGCGCGGTTAGGTCAAGCTCGAGACCGAGCCTCTTGGTGTAGTCCGCCGAGCCGTCGGCCATCATGCGCACCTTGCCGCCGACCTTCTGGTCACGGCCCCAGGCCCCCATGACGAATGCATCGTTGACCGACAGGCACCAGATCTCGTCGACGCCCTTGGCCTTCAGCTTCTCGTACAACGCGACGTACCCGGGTACGTGCTTGGCTGAACACGTCGGCGTGTAGGCGCCGGGCAGGCCGAAGACCGCGATCTTCTTGCCCTTGACCAGTTCGCCGACCTTGAACGTATTCGGTCCCAGCGAACAGCCGGCGGTCTCGACCTCGATGAATTCCTGCAGTTCGCCGTCCGGCAGCTTGTCTCCGACCTTGATCGTCATGGCGCGTCGTCCTGTGGGTGGTTGGGTGAAAACGGTCAGTCTAGCAACGTGCGGTGACCCGACGACTCAGTCGCCCAGTGCGACACCTTCGCGGCGCGGGTCGGCACCGCCGGCCCACCCGGGCCGCCCATCCGGCAGGCGCACGCGAACGATGCCCTGCAGGCCACTGGCCATGTCGATCTCGCGGATGTCATGCCCGCGCGCTTTCAGTGCCTCGACGACGCCGGCGCCGAAGCGCCCTTTCTCCAGCTCGGTGGGTCCGTTGCGTGAACCGAAGTTCGGCAGTGCGATCGCCTGCTGGATGTCGAGGTGCCAGTCGAGGACGCCGACCAGCGTCTTGCCGACGTAGCCGATGATCTGCGAGCCGCCCGGCGATCCCAGCGTCGCCACCAGTGCGCCGCTGGCGCGATCGAACACCAGCGTCGGCGCCATCGAACTGCGCGGGCGTTTGCCCGGCTGCACGCGGTTCGCCACCGGCTTGCCGTCGACGACGGGCACGAAGGAAAAGTCCGTCAGCTGGTTGTTCAGCAGGAATCCGCGCACCATCACGCGGGCGCCGAAGGCGTCCTCGATCGTCGTCGTCATTGATACCGCGTTGCCGTCGCCGTCCACGATCGAGATATGCGATGTCGCTACCTTCATCGGCGAAGGATCAGGCGCCCACGCCACGCTGCTGCCTGGCGGCAGGCCCGGCGGCGCCGTGCCCATGCTGCGCGGACCGATTAGCTGCGCGCGTTGCTTGAGGTACGCGGGGTCGAGCAGGCCGGCGACGTTGACCGGCACGAAGTCGCTGTCGGCGACGTAGAGCGCCCGGTCGGCGAAGGCGAGCCGCCCCGCTTCGGAAAACAGATGCACCGCCTCGGCGCGCGGTTCAGGCGTCGTCGCGCCGTCCGGCGGAAAGACCGCGATGTTCCGGTGCGTGAAGATGCCGAGCATCTGTGCCACTGCGATGCCGCCCGAGGAGGGCGGCGGCATGCCGCACACGCGCCACGCCTTGTAGTCGGTGCAGATGGCTTCGCGCTGCCTGACCCGGTACGCGGCGAGGTCCGAGGCCGCGAGGTGGCCGGCGTTCGGATGAGACCGCACTGCCTGCACGACGGCGGCCGCGATCGGGCCCGAGTAGAAGGCGTCGGCTCCGCCGATGGCGAGTGCGCGCAGCGTCGCGGCGAACTCGGGATTGCGGATCGGACTGCCGATCGCCCTGGGCGCGCCATCGGCGTTGTAGAAATACGCGGCGGCCGCGCGGTCGTTCCTGAGATATTTCTCGGCGGCGAGCTGACTGTGCAGGCGCGGCGACAGCGGGAAACCTTGCTCCGACAGCCGGATGGCAGGTTCGAACAGACGCGCCCACGGCAACTTGCCGTACCGACGGTGCGCCGTTTCCAGCAGTCGAACTGCACCCGGTGTGCCCACGGCGCGCCCACCGACGACGGCATCGTAAAAGGCCATGGGCTTGCCGTCGGCCGCCAGGAAGAGACGCTCATCGACACCCATGGGCGCGGTCTCGCGGCCGTCGAAAGCCACGACCTGCCGGCCGTCCCAGTGCAGCAGGAATGCACCGCCACCCAGTCCCGAACTCTGCGGTTCGACGAGTGCCAGCACCAGCTGGATCGTGATGGCCGCATCGACCGCGCTGCCGCCAGCGCGCAGTATGTCGAGCCCGGCCTGGGTCGCGAGCGGATTCGCCGACGCCGCCATGTGTCGCTGCGCGGTCGACGTCGCGAGCCCGGCGCGGAAGGTCGACGACGGCTCGGGCTGCGAGGGGCGGTCCGGCGCCGTGGCGCAGGCGGCGAGCAGCGCAACGGCGAGTGCAACGGCAGTACGGGAGAGTGCCAACATTGCAGACACCATGGCGATGTTCCTCGCCTTACTTCGGCTGCATGCGGATCGCGCCGTCGAGGCGGATCGTTTCGCCATTTAGCATCACGTTCTCGACGATGTGCCGCACCAGCGCCGCATATTCGTCCGGTTTGCCCAGGCGCGAGGGAAACGGCACCTGCTTGCCCAGGGAGTCCTGCAACTCCTGCGGCATGCCAAGCAGCATCGGCGTGGCAAACAGGCCCGGAGCGATCGTCACGCAGCGGATTCCGCTGCGCGAAAGGTCGCGTGCGATCGGCAGCGTCATGCCGACGACGCCGCCCTTCGAAGCGGAGTACGCCGCCTGCCCGATCTGGCCGTCGAACGCGGCGACCGACGCCGTGTTGACCAGCACGCCGCGTTCGCCGTCAGCCGTGGGTTCCTGCTTCGACATGGCATCGGCGGCGAGACGGATCATGTTGAAGGTGCCGATCAGGTTGATGCCAATGACACGCGCAAACGATGCCAGCGCATGCGGACCTTCCTTGCCGATCGTCTTTTCGCCGACCGCAATGCCGGCGCAGTTGACGAGGCCCCGCAGTGGGCCCATGGCGAGCGCGGCTTCAACAGCGGCGCGGCCGTCGGCCTCGCTGGAGACATCGCACTTGACGAAGCGCGTAGCAGTGCCGAGTTCGCGCGCGAGCGCCTCACCGCGCTCGGCCTGGACGTCGGCGATGACAACCTTGCCGCCCTGCGCGGCCAGCATGCGCGAAGTCGCGCCGCCGAGACCGGATGCACCGCCGGTGACGATGAAGACATTACTGTTGATCTGCATGGTGGCTCCCCCGCTCGAAACGAAGGAGTTTAGAGGAGCGGGTGCGTTCGCACCCGGCCGTGGACTACTGGAATGTGCAGCGGGCGTACAACCACATCGCTCCGCTGGCCTCACCCTCGGCGTTGAGACGCGCCCGCGCCCGCACCATCGGCAGCAGGCATTGCTCGGCTGAAAAACCGGCCGAGTTCATCCATCCCTTCATCGACTCCGACGGCAGGCCGATGATGACCTTGGGACGGGTATACCGTCCATCGTCGGTCATGCGCGCCGACTCGACCTGCAGCGCCCCGCCCAGCCAGCTGTAGTCGCGCGACCGCGGCGCAGCGGTGGGCAGCGCGTGCCCGCCACGGATCGGTGCGTCAGAGCGGGGAGCGGCACCAAGGTCGCGGGCCGAGTACGGGCGCAGTACGGATTCCGGGACGGCATCGAAGCGGATCTGCGCCGATGCCGCCGTGCACAGCACGGTTGCCAAGGCCCCCAGGAGGGCGGGCAACGCGGCTTGCAGACAGCGGACGCTGGTCATTCGCATGTGGCACCCTCGCAGGATCGCAGCGAGTGGATGTATGCACTTTACTGTGCAAGAACGCGGCATTTCGTGACAAGAGTCCAATCGGATGACTAAAGTGCGCGGTCCGGCGGCACGGCGCCGACCGACGGCGGGTCATCAGACAAGGGGGACGCCATGAGGCGTGGACGCGAACTGCTGCAGGGCCTCAAGAGTTTCGAGAAGGGCAAGATCGTCACCGCGCGCGAAGCGGTGCAGCTGATCCACGATGGCGACACGCTTGCCACGACCGGTTTTGTCGGGATCGGCTTCCCCGAGAACATCGCCGTCGCACTCGAGCAGCGCTTCGTCGAGTCCAGCGAAAAGGACCCGGACGGTGTCGGCCGGCCGGAAGGCCTGACGCTGGTCTACGCGGCCGGACAGGGCGACGGCAAGGAGCGCGGGCTCAACCACCTCGGTTATCCGGGCCTGGTCAGGCGCGTGATCGGCGGCCACTGGGGGCTGGTGCCCAAGCTGCAGGCGCTTGCCGTCGCCAACCGCATCGAGGCTTACAACCTGCCGCAGGGCGTCATTACCCACTTGTTCCGCGACATCGCCGCCGGCAAGCCTGGACATCTGTCGAAGATCGGGCTCGGCACTTTCGTCGATCCGCGCCACGGCGGCGGCAAGATCAACGAGCGCACCACGGAAGACGTCGTCGAGCTGATGACGATCGGCGGGCAGGAGTACCTGTTCTACAAGGCGTTCCCGATCCACGTCGGAATCGTCCGCGGCACGACCGCCGATCAGGACGGCAACATCACGATGGAGCGCGAGGCGCTGACGCTGGAAGGACTCGCCATCGCGATGGCGGCGCGCAACTCCGGCGGCATCGTCATCGTGCAGGTCGAACGCATCGCCGAGCGCGGGTCGCTGAATCCGCGGCACGTCAAGATACCGGGCGTGCTGGTCGACTGCATCGTGGTGGCGGAAAAGCCCGAGTACCACATGCAGACCTTCGTCGAGCAGTACAACCCGGGCTTCGCCGGCGAAATCCGGGTGCCCGTCAGTTCACTGGCGCCGATGCCGATGAGCGAACGCAAGATCATTGCGCGTCGTGCGGCGCTCGAGCTGCAGGCCAACAGCGTCGTCAATCTCGGCATCGGCATGCCGGAGGGTGTCGCCGGCGTGGCGACCGAAGAGAAGGTCATTGACCTGCTCACACTGACGGCCGAGCCTGGCGTCGTCGGCGGCATTCCGGCCTCGGGCCTCAACTTCGGCGCGGCCGTCAATACGCAGGCGATCATCGACCAGCCGTACCAGTTCGACTTCTACGATGGCGGTGGGCTCGATCTCGCGTTCCTGGGCCTGGCGCAGGCCGACCGCGAGGGCAATCTCAACGTCAGCAAGTTCGGGCCGCGGCTGGCCGGCGCCGGCGGCTTCATCAACATCTCGCAGTCGGCCAAGCGGGTCGTCTTCGTCGGCACCTTCACTGCCGGCGACCTGCAGGTCCGGCTCGAAGGGGGTCGGTTGAAGCTGCTGAACGACATCGGTCCGAAGAAATTCGTCGAGCAGGTCGAGCACCGCACGTACTCCGGAGCCGAGGCGCGGCGTCGAGGCCAGCCGGCGCTCTACATCACTGAGCGCTGCGTGTTCCGGCTGGGCGACGCGGGCCTGGAGCTGACCGAGATTGCGCCCGGCGTGGACATCGAACGCGACATCCTCGCGCGCATGGACTTCAAGCCGCTGATTCCGCGCGACCCGGTCAACATGGACGAGGCGATCTTCGGCGACGGGCCGATGAACCTGCGTGAGCGGATGCTGGCGATTCCGCTAGCGCAGCGACTGTCGTACGACGAGGAACATAACGTCCTGTTCCTCAACTTCGAGCGGCTGTCAGTGAGGACCTCGGCCGACGTAGCCGCCGTGCTGGCCGAGATCAAAAAGCGGCTCGACGAGATCGGACACAAGGTCTATGGCATCGTCAACTACGACAACTTCGACCTGGCGCCCGAGGTCGCTGACGAATACGCGGCCATGGTTCACCAGCTGGTGGAGCAGTACTACTTCGGCGTCAGCCGCTACACCACATCGGGGTTCCTGCGGGCCAAGCTCGGCAAGGCCCTGATGCGGCGCGATGTTGCGCCCCACATCTACGAATCTGCGGCCGAAGCCCTGAAGCACATCCGCGGCGACTGACGTGCACGTCGTGTTTCAGCGCGGCGCGCTGTCGTCGGCTGCCAGTGCGCGCTGCATCAGGACGACATCCACCCAGCGGTCGAACTTGCGTCCGACCGCCTTCAGCACACCGGCGTGCTCGAAGCCGCAGGCGCGGTGCACGCCGATCGACCCGGCGTTGCCGGAGTCACCGATGACGGCCAGCATCTGTCGCAGGCCTTGCGACGCGCAGCGGCTGCAGAGTTCGTTCAGCAGCGCCTTGCCGACCCCGCGACCGATCGCTGCCGGCGCGACATAGACCGAGTCTTCGACCGTGTGACGGTAGGCAGCGCGGGTGCGGAAGTGGTTGGCGTAGGCGTAGCCGACGACCTTTCCGTCGTCGACCGCGACCAGGTACGGGAATCCCGCTGCCGATATCTGCGCATGGCGTGACCGCATCTCGTCCACGCTGGGCGGTTCGGTTTCGAAGGTGCCGAGTCCGTGCAGGACGTGATGACCGTAGATCGACTGGATTGCCGGGACGTCGGTTGAAAGTGCGGTGCGGAATTCCATTGTCGGGTCAGAGTTCAAGCCGAAAAAAAAGGCGGTACAGCGCGCGCTGACCGCCCATCGTTAGCACTGCTTCGATCAGCGCAGCGTCACATCGACGCGACGCGCTTCGCGTGGGTCGGTTCCACCCATCGTGACCGCCGGCTTGGACAGTTCGATCGCCTGGGCGCTGACTCCGGCCGACACGAGCAGGTCGCGTACGGCAAATGCGCGTTGCTTCGCCAGCTCGGAATTGGCCGCCGCGTCACCGCTGGCGTCGTGAAAGCCGGAAACGACCCAGCGCGCCGCGTTGTTGTCCCGGGCGGTGGTAATGAGTGGCGCGAGCTGCGTCAGCGCATCGGCCGGCAACTCCGCCTTGCCCAGTTCGAAGTAGAGCCTGGCCATCGGCATCGAGACCGCAGCCGATGTGCCGGCCATGGCCGGGGCCGTGGCTACGGGCAGCGAACTCGCCGTCGACGTGCCGGATTTCTTACCCAGCTGGCCGATGGCGGTGCCGGCGGCGATCCCGATCGTGAAGATCGATACGAAGATCGCCAGCCCGATCGCCAGGAACAGCGCGTAGCCGGTTTCCCTGTCTTCTTCGTCGAACATGCAGGCTCCTTACTCAGCGCAGGATGATGTCGACGCGGCGCGCATCGGCGTCGTTGCCCTGGCCGACGATGACGTCGGTGGGCTTGACCAGTGCGATGCGCTCGGCCGCGATGCCGTCCGCGACCAGCGCATCACGCACCGTCGTGGCCCGTGCCTTGGCCAGCTCCAGGTTCTTCGTGGCGTCGCCCGTCGGGTCAGCGTAACCGGAGAGCTCCACCTTCGCCTCCGGGTTGGCCTTCAGCGCCTTGGCATAGCCGCTGAGGATGAGCTTGCCGGCGTTCGAAATGTCATCCGAGCCGGTATTGAAGTGCACGCGACTCGGCACACCGACAACGACGACGACCGGCACCGCGATGGTGGCCACTTCCGCGACGACCGGTGCTGGGGCCGCCGCGGCCGGGGCCGGCTTGCCGCCGTGGATCGCTGCGATGATCGGCACGATCAGCAGCGCGACGATGTTGATGATCTTGATCAGCGGGTTGACCGCCGGGCCGGCGGTGTCCTTGTACGGGTCGCCGACGGTGTCACCGGTCACGGCCGCCTTGTGCGCGTCCGAGCCCTTGCCGCCGTGGTGGCCTTCTTCGATGTACTTCTTGGCGTTGTCCCATGCACCGCCGCCGGTCGTCATCGAAATGGCGACGAAGAGTCCCGTCACGATCGTGCCCATCAGCACGCCGCCGAGTGCGGCCGGTCCGAGGACGACGCCAACGACGATCGGCACCAGCACTGGCAGTAGCGACGGGATCATCATTTCCTTGATCGCTGCCGTGGTGAGCATGTCGACCGCCCGGCTGTAGTCGGGCTTGGCCTTGTATTCCATGATCCCGGGGATTTCGCGGAACTGGCGGCGCACTTCGTTGACCACCGCGCCGGCCGCGCGGCCGACGGCTTCCATCGCCATCGCGCCGAACAGGAACGGGATCAGGCCACCGATGAAGAGGCCAATGATCACCATGTGGTTCGACAGGTCGAAGGTGACCTTCATTCCGGCCTGCTCGAGGCCGCCGGTGTAGTCGGCAAACAGCACCAGCGCGGCGAGAGCCGCCGAACCGATCGCGTAGCCCTTGGTGACGGCCTTGGTCGTGTTGCCGACGGCGTCCAGCGGGTCGGTGATCGCGCGGACTTCCTTCGGCATGTCCGCCATCTCGGCGATGCCACCGGCGTTGTCGGTGATCGGGCCGTAGGCGTCGAGCGCGACGATGATGCCGGTCATCGACAGCATCGACGTTGCCGCAACCGCGATGCCGTAGAGGCCCGCGAGCCAGTAAGAAGCAAGGATGGCGGCGCAGATCGCGATCACCGGCCAGGCGCAGGCCTTCATCGACACCGCGATGCCGGCGATGATGTTGGTCGCATGCCCGGTGGTGGAGGCCTGGGCGACGTACTTGACCGGCGCGAACTGGGTGCCGGTGTAGTACTCGGTGATGTAGACCAGCGCTGCGGTCAGCACGAGGCCGACGACCGCTGCCAGGTACAGGTTCATGATCGAAAGACCAGCGGCACTCGCGACCGGGCCGAGGATCCACTGCGTCACGGGCCAGAAAAGCACCAGCGAGATCACGCCGGCAACGATCAGCCCACGATAGAGCGCGTTCATGATCTTGCCGCCGTCGCGAGCCTTGACGAACATGCAGCCGACGATCGACGACAGGATCGAGACGCCGGAGATCGCGAGCGGATAAAGGATGCCGGCGTCCGAGCCCTTGAACACCAGGCCGCCGATCAGCATCGTCGCGATGACGGTGACCGCAAACGTTTCGAAGAGGTCGGCCGCCATGCCGGCGCAGTCGCCAACATTGTCACCCACGTTGTCGGCGATGACCGCCGGGTTGCGCGGGTCGTCTTCGGGGATGCCGGCTTCGACCTTGCCGACCAGGTCAGCGCCGACGTCCGCACCCTTGGTGAAGATGCCGCCGCCAAGTCGGGCGAAGATCGAAATCAGCGAGGCACCGAACGCGAAGCCGATCATCGGGTGCAGCAGGTCGCGCGTGTTGGCGCTGGCGTGGGTTTTCGTCAGGACCCAGTAGAAGCCGGCCACCCCGATCAGGCCGAGACCGACCACCAGCAGGCCCGTAATGGCGCCGCCGCGGAACGCGATGTTGAGCGCCGGATTCAGGCCCTGGGTCGCCGCCTGCGCGGTGCGGACGTTCGAACGCACCGAGACATTCATGCCAACGTAGCCGGCGAGGCCGGACAGCACCGCCCCGAGCACGAAGCCGATCGCGGTCCACAGCCCGAGCTGCGGCACGACCGCGATGATGATCGCCAACACGACACCGACGATGGCGATCGTGCGGTACTGCCGATTGAGGTAGGCCTGGGCGCCGGTTTGCACGGCGGCGGCGATTTCCTGCATCCGCGCATTGCCTGCGGGCTGCTTCAGGATCCAGGTAATCGACCACGCGCCAAAGGCCACAGCCGCGAGGCCGCAGAGCAGGGCGAGTGCCAATGCAGACATGAGGTTCTCCTTATCGAAACTTGGGTATCAGGTAGAAAGCGAAAGCTAGGAGGCGAGCGCGTCGAACGCGCGGCTCCGGATTTCTTCGACCGGGCCGACGCCCGAGATCCTGCGGTACTTCGGTGCGCCAGGCTGGCCGGCGGCGGCCAGCTTCGAGTAGTACTCCACGAGGGCACGCGTCTGCGCGTGATAGACCTCGAGGCGCTTGCGCACCGTGTCCTCGCGGTCGTCGTCACGCTGGATCAGTGGCTCGCCGGTGACATCGTCGCGGCCCTCGACCTTCGGCGGGTTGAAGCGCACGTGGTAGGTGCGGCCGCTCGCCACATGCACGCGGCGTCCGCTCATGCGGTCGATGATGTCGCTGTCGGGTACGTCGATCTCGAGCACGTAGTCGATCGCAACCCCGGCCGCCTTCATCGCATCGGCCTGCGGGATCGTGCGCGGAAAGCCGTCGAACAGGTACCCGTTGGAGGTGTCGGGCTGCTTGAGTCGGTCCTTCACCAGGCCGATGATGATGTCATCGGATACCAGTCCGCCGCCGTCCATCACTTTCTTGGCGGCGATGCCCAGCGGCGTGCCGGCCTTGACGGACGCGCGCAGCATGTCACCGGTGGAAATCTGCGGAATGCCGAAACGTTCCTTGATGAACGCGGCCTGCGTGCCCTTGCCCGCCCCGGGCGGCCCCAGCAATATCAGTCGCATCCCCCGTCCTCTGCCCGCACTGCGTCGTTGTAATGCGGCGTCCGGAAGCGTTGCCCGGCGCCAAAACCGCAGGATTCTACCCGGATCGAGCTGCCAGACGCCCTGGGCAGGGCGGGCAGCCACCCGACGGTGCTCGGCCGGCGCGCCGAAAGAAAAAGGGGCCGTTGCCGGCCCCTTGGTCGGGCAGGGTTAGGTCAGTCGATGCGCACCCATTCGCCGATCAGCCAGTTGTCCGGCCGGTGCACCACATTGACGTTGCTGCGCATCGCCCAGGGGATCACCTGACGGTGCAGCGGCACGTGGTGAACCTGTTCGTTGTGCTCGGTCAGGGCGTCGGTGATCATCTGCCTCCGCTTGGCCGGGTCGGTCTCGACCGCGGCCGCATCAATCAGCGCATCGAGCTTCGGGTTGACGTAGCGGCCGTAGTTGAAGCTGCCGTTGCCCGTCTTGTCATCCTTCGAACGCAGCACCGGCGAGAGCATCGTCTGCGCGTCGGTGATCGCACCGCCCCAGCCGAGCATGTAAAAGCTGGTGTCGAACTTCTCGAGCTTCGGGAAGTAGGTGGTGCGTGGCTGCGCGGTGACCTTGGTCTGGATGCCGATGCGCGACAGCATGGCCGCCACCGCGACACAGATCTCCTCGTCGTTGATGTAGCGGTTATTGGGGCAGTCAAGCGTCACCTCGAAACCGTTCGGGTAACCGGCTTCCGCCAGCAGTTTCTTCGACGCTTCGGGGTCGTACGGACGACGCTTCTCGATCTCCGGAGTGGACGGCAACGTCGATGGCGTGATGCCGCCGGTGGGCAGCGCCGCGCCGCGCATCGTCTTGCCCCTCAGCGCCTCGATGTCGATCGCCTGGTAGACCGCCTGCCGCACGCGCTTGTCCTTGAATGGGTTCTTGCCCTTGACGTTCGAGTAGAGCAGCTCGTCGCGGTACTGGTCGAAGCCGAAGAAGATGATCCGGTTCTCCTGGCCCTCGACCACCTTGATGTCCTTGTTGGCCTTCAGGCGCGCGATGTCCTGGGGCGGCGGGTCGAGGATGAAGTCGACCTGGCCCGACAGCAGTGCAGCGATGCGCGTTGCGTCGGAGCCGATCGGCGAGTAGACGATCTCGTCGATGTTGCCGGTCACCGTGCCCCACCACGCTGGGTTCTTCTTCAGGACGCTTTTCACGCCGGGCTCGCGCGACACGAGCATGAACGGGCCGGTGCCGTTGGCATTGCGCGCGGCGTAGGTTTCCTCGCGATCTTTGAACGACAGCGGCCGCTCGACCTTGTTCTTCTCAGCCCAGGCCTTGTTCATGATGAAAATCGTGGCAACGTGTTCGAGCGTGATCGGATTGGGCTTGTCCTGCACGAACTCAACCGTAAAGTCGTCCACCTTGCGCGGCTTGCCGGACGGAATGGCGTACTGCCGGATCTGCGAGTTCGGGTGGCTGGCGCGCTCGAACGAGAACACGACGTCGTCGGCGGTGAACGGCGCGCCGTCATGGAACTTCACGCCTTTGCGCAGATTGAAGCGCCATGTCGTCGGATTGACCTGCGTCCACGAGACCGCCAGCCCAGGCACGATCTTCATGTCCTTGTCGCGCATCACCAGCGTGTCGTGCACCTGCTGCGCGAAGAGGTTCGTCAGCAGCTCGTTCTGAGAGTAGGGATCGGCCGTCTGGTAGTCGCCCTGCGAGGCCCAGCGCAGCGTCTTGGCGTGCGCGCCGGCAGTGGCCAGCGCAAGCAGCAGGATGGTCGCGGCGAGTCGCTTCATCGGAAGTCTCCTTCAGTCGAGGCGGCGGAGTCTATCGCCGCGCGGCGAACAGGGCACGCACCTGCTCGAGGTCGGTCGGCGTGTCGACGCCCGGGGGCAGGGCGCCCTGCAGGCCGTGCACGACGATCCGATGGCCGTGGGCCAGCGCCCTCAGTTGTTCGAGGCGCTCGAGCTCCTCGAGCGGGTCCGGGGGCAACTGCGGAAACTGCGCCAGGAATCCGACCCGATAGGCGTACAGCCCGACATGCCGGCGCGCGCCCAGCGTCGAGGGGAGCGTGGTCCGGTCCGAGTCGAACGCATCGCGTGCCCACGGGATCGGCGCGCGGGAAAAGTAAAGCGCCTGACCGCGTCGGTCAGTGACCACCTTGACGACGTTGGGGTTGAAGAATTCCGTGGCATCAAGAATCGGGTGCGCCGCCGTGGCCATCGCGCAACCGGGGCTGCTCTCGAGCAGGTCAGCCACGGCGTCGATGACCGCTGGCGGGATCAGCGGCTCGTCACCCTGGACATTGACAACGAGCTCGTCCGGCGCCAGCGCGAGTATCGCGACGGCTTCGGCCAGGCGGTCGGTGCCCGTCGCATGGACCGGTGATGTCGCCAGCGATTCGACGCCGTGCTTGCGGCAGGCCGCGACGATCTCGTCACTGTCGGCCGCCACGACGACTCGGCTCGCACGGCTGGCGCGCGCGCATTGCGCGACGCGGACCACCATGGGCAGGCCGGCGATGTCGGCGAGCGGCTTGCGCGGCAGCCGCGTGGAGGCCAGTCGCGCTGGGATGATGACGGTGAATCCGGCCACGTTTGCGCCCGGCCGGGCTCAGCGCCCGAGTTCTGCCGGTTCGACCTTGCGTGCCTCGGATTCGAGCATCACCGGTATGCCGTCGCGGACCGGGTACGCCAAGGCATCCGCCTTGCAGACGAGTTCCTGGGCATCCTTGCGGAAGTCGAGCGCCCCTTTGCAGAGCGGGCAGACGAGGATGTCAAGCAGTCGAGGATCCATTCGCTGTCTTTCGGTGAGGAGTCAGGCGCGCCACGACCAGATCGATCAGCCGCTCTTCGATTGTCGCCGCAAGCGGCACGACCCAGATGCGTGGATCCTTGCGCAAGGGCTCGATGCGTTCGCATTTTACGGCGTCCTTCTCGGTGATCAGCACGAGGTGCGTGCGGAGCCGGGCGAACGGGTTGTCCCGAAAGTCGTAGTGGTCGGGCAAAGGCAGCGGTTCGAAGCTCAGGCCGGCGGCGCGCAGCATGGCGAAAAAGCGCTCGGGCACACCGATGCCGGCCGCGGCCGTCATCCTCAGCGAACCGGACGACTGCCGACGCGCAAGTTCCGCGAGTGACATCGTGTGGGCACGGTCGCCGAGTCGATGGACTTCATCGGCAAGGCGGGTCTGCATCTCGAAACTCGGGGTCCTCCACGTCACCGAGGGTGAGCCCCGCAGGACGACGGCGTCCACGTGTTCGAGCCGGCTCGGCTGGTTCGCGCAGCGGGCCGGCCGGCAGCAGCCAGCCGTTGCCAAGGCCGCGCTCGTCCACCAGTGCGATCTCCATGTCGCGCGCCAGGCGCAGGTGTTGCAGCCCGTCATCGGCGACGATGACGTCGCAGTCGGAATACGCCCGCAGAAGATGGCGCGCGGCGGCGACCCGGCGGGAGCCGACGGCCACCGGCGCCTGCGTCGAGCGCGCGATCAGCAACGGTTCATCGCCGACCTCGGTGGCTGCCGCATCGGCGTCGACGAGTCGCGGAGCGCGCGCCGTGCCGCCGTAACCTCGCGACACGACGCCCGGTCGCCAGCCGCGCCGCTGCAGCGCGCGCACGAGTTCGATGGCGAGTGGCGTCTTGCCGGTGCCGCCGACGTACAGGTTGCCGACAACGACGACCGGTACGCCGACGCGTTCGGCGCGCAGCAGGCGAGCTGCGTAGGCGGCTCGGCGCAGCAGCAGGACGCCGGCGTACAGCAGCGCGAGGGGACTGAGCAGCCAGGCCAGCAGATTGCGGCGCTGCCAGGCCGAGGTGACCGCGGCTTCCGTGGACGCGTCAGCGGGCACCGCAGTCGATCATCGACGTCCTGCGGCGCGCTGAGTGGCGAAACTGATGCGGACGATGCCGGCCATCCGGGCGGCTTCCATCACGCTGATGACCGCCTGGTGCGGCGACTGCGCGTCCGCGTTGATCACCAGCAGCGTGTCTTCCCGGTTCTGCACCGCCTTGGTCAGCTCGGACGCCAGGCCCTCGGCGCTGGTGGCCGTCAGCAGGTTCTTCTCCAGCGCATAGCGGCCATCCGCAGTGACGGCGACATTGATGACGTTCGGTGGCGGGGCAGGGGTGGTCGCATCCGCGGTCGGCAACTGGACCTTGAGCTCGGCAAACCGCGAATAGGTGGTGCTGACGGCCAGGAAGATCAGGACGATCAGCAGGACGTCGATCAGCGGAATCAGGTTGACTTCCGGTTCCTCCTCGTAGGAGCGCCGAAAGCGCATTACTGGCCCCGTCCACCGTAGATGAATTCGAGCAGCCGCTCGGCCTGCTCCTCCATGTCGACCAGGTAGTCCTCGACAAGGCGGCGGAAATACCGGTGCGCCAGCACCGCCGGGACGGCGACGATGATGCCCATCGCGGTGCAGTACAGCGCCACCGAGATGCCGCGCGCCAGTTCCTGCGGGCTCGATCCCGCCTGCTGCGAGGCGAAGATGTGGATCATCCCGACCACTGTGCCGAACAGACCCAGCAGCGGCGCGATCGAGCCGATCGATCCCAGCAGCGTCAGGTTCTTCGTCAGCCGGTTGGCGACTACAGCCCCCGCGGCCTCGATCTGCTGGATCGCCCCTTCGCGCAGCACCCGATCGTTGCGCAGGCCGGCCGCAAGGACACGACCGAGCGGCGAATTCTGTTCGAGCTTGCCGATGATGTCGGGGGTTACGGACTGCTTCTTGACCAGGCCCACGACGTCTTCGAGGAGTCCGCTCGGTAAGATGCGTGGACGCCGCAGGGCGACGGTCCGTTCGATGATCAGCGCCAGGGCAAGTACGGACGCAAGGACCAGCGGCCACACGGGCCAGCCCAACTCAACAATGATGGCAAACAACTCGTTTGACTCCGGTGACTGCGCGCGTGAATCGCGCGAAATGTAGTTGCGTGCCGTGGGGACCGCAAGTTTCCACAGTTCCTGTGGACAAGTATGTGGAGAACTTGTTGCACGCCATGCTAAACCCTTGTCTCCACGGACTTTACAGGTCGTGCCCACACTGTAAGCAGATGGAAAAGCGACGCGAAATCAAGAGCTTGAACGGTACTCAACCGTTCGTACGAGGCGCGCAGGGAGCGCCGGCGCGGCGCCACAGGCGTTGTGGACATTTTTTGCCCGGAAACCCGCATGGCGCTTGGGTCTGAGCTTCCGGATCCAGCATTGACGCGGGCTCCGCTGACGGTTTCAGCGCTGAACCGCGCCGTTGCGGGCCTCCTGGAACGCAGCTTCCCGCTGGTGCGGGTCCAGGGCGAGGTTTCCAACCTGACGCGCGCGGCGAGCGGGCACTGGTACTTCGTCCTCAAGGACGACATCGCGCAAGTACGGTGTGTCATGTTCCGCGGACGCAACAGTCTGCTCGGCTGGCAACCGCGCGAGGGCGACGCGGTCGAGGCCACCGCGATCGTTTCACTGTACGAGGCGCGGGGCGAGTTCCAGCTCAACGTCGAATTCATGCAGCGTTCCGGGCTCGGGCGACTCTACGAGGAGTTCCTAAGGCTCAAGCAACGCCTCGCCGCGGAAGGTCTGTTCGACGATCGGCGCAAGCGCGTGCTGCCACGGCTGCCGCGCGCTGTCGGGGTCGTCACATCGCTGCAGGCCGCCGCACTGCGCGATGTCGCCAGCGCCCTGAAGCGCCGTGCCCCCTACGTGCGCGTCATCGTGTATCCGGTGCCGGTCCAGGGTGTCGACGCGGGCGCGCGCATCGCGCAGATGCTCGCGCGCGTGGGTGAGCGGGCGGAGGTCGATGCGCTCCTGCTGGTGCGCGGCGGCGGATCCATTGAGGACCTCTGGGCTTTCAACGAAGAGGTCGTGGCACGCGCGATCCGCGCCTGTCCGATTCCGGTGATCGTCGGCGTCGGCCACGAGAGCGACTTCACGATCGCCGATTTTGCGGCCGACGTGCGGGCGCCCACGCCGACCGCGGCCGCCGAACTCGTGGCGCCAGCGGCCGCAGCCCTGCACGACGAGCTGGCGTCGCAGCTGAAGCATTTGGCGCGTCAGCTCCGTGGCCGCCTGCAGGATGCGGCACAGCGCATCGACTTTGCGCAGCGCAGCCTGGCAGTGCCGCGCGCGCCGATCGCCGGACTCGAATCACGCGTGGCCGGCCTGCGGTCGCGCGCCGCCGCCGCCGCTGCCCGCGTCGTCGGGGGAGCCGGCGCGCAGGTGGCGGCGTGCCGCGCGCGCTGGTTACGTGCGCGTCCGTCGCTGCAGTTCGACGTGGCGGCCTCGCGCCGCGGCCGACTGCTGGCGGCGGGCGAAGCGCTGCTCGCCGCGCGGGCCGTACGATTGCAGCCGCTGGCCGCCCGGCTCGCGGCGATGAATCCCAGCGCCGTGCTGGACCGGGGCTATGCGATCGCGCTTGCCGCTGACGGACGTGCCGTGACAGACGTGGCGGCGCTTGCCCGTGGTGACCCGCTTCGGATCGTGCTGGCGAGGGGCGCCGCCGGCGTTCGGGTCGAGACGCTCGACAGCAAAGGCCCTCTGGTCGATGAGGATGTCGCCTGAGCGCACGGCGATAGAATTTCGTTTTTCACCGAACGCACCCGAGGCCCTTCATGGAACACACGCTGCCGGCTCTTCCCTACGCGACCGATGCGCTCGCGCCCCACATGTCGAAGGAGACCTTCGAGTACCACTACGGCAAGCATCACCAGGCCTATGTCACCAACCTGAACAACCTGATCAAGGGCACCGAGTTCGAGGCGCTCTCGCTCGAGGACATCGTGCGCAAGTCGTCGGGCGGCGTGTTCAACAATGCCGCCCAGGTGTGGAACCACACGTTCTTCTGGAACTGCATGAAGCCCGGCGGCGGCGGCGAGCCGTCCGGTGCGCTGGGACAGGCAATTGCGAAGAAGTGGGGTTCGTACGCCGCGTTCAAGGAAGCGTTCACCAAGAGCGCCGTCGGGAACTTCGGTTCGGGCTGGACGTGGCTCGTCAAGAAGGGCGACGGTTCGGTCGATCTGGTCAACACCAGCAACGCCGCCACGCCACTGACCACGGCCGACAAGCCGCTTCTGACGATCGATGTGTGGGAGCACGCCTATTACATCGACTACCGCAATGCGCGCCCCAAGTTCGTCGAGACGTTCCTGACGTCGCTCGTCAACTGGGACTTTGCGGCCCGCAATTTCGGCTGACGCGGGCTGTCAGGCGCTGCGCCAGTGACAACGGCCGCCCTTGTGGGCGGCCGTTGTCATTTTCGCGGCCAGTTCAGCGGGAGGCCGGCAGGCCACCGAGCTTCGCGCCCACGGCCAGACCTTTGCGCGCGAACCAGCCTTGTTCCATTTCGAGCGCAAAGCGGACGGGGCGCTGTGAACAGTGCAACGAATCGTTCTTCGGTGCCATGTCATTGAGCTGGAGAATCGTGCCGTCATCCTCGATGAACGCGATCGTCAGCGGCAATGGGGTGTTGCGCATCCAGAAGCACTGCTGGGCCTTGTATTCAAAGACAAATAGCATCCCGTGATTGGGCGCCGTCTTCTCGCGAAACATCATGCCGATCGTGCGGCTTTGCGGTGTGGTGGCAAGTTCCGCCGTGATGATGTGCATTCCGGCGGTCAGGCGCGTCGTGGGCAGCGTCGGCTGCGGACCGGACTGCGCGCCGACGCCGCTCGCCAGAGTCAGGCCTAAGAGCAGCGCGATACATTGAGCAGGAAGGCGCGACAGCGAAGACATCGATTGGCTCGAGAGTTGAAGTTCAGGAGTGACTTTACCGCGGCCGCGAAGGAGTCACGGTGTCGTGCGACAGGCGAAAAAAAGGCAGGGTACGTCCCTGCCTTTTTTTGCCGCGAGGCGATTACTTCATCGGCTTGTCGGTTGCTGCCGCATCTGCCTTCGGCTTCGTCTCGGTCTTGGTCGGCTTCGTGGACTTGGCCTTCTTGTCGGTCTTGGCCTTGGCTTCGGCCTTGGGCGCGTCAGCCTTCGCCGCCGGAGCCGCCGCCGGAGTGGCCGGAGTTGCCGGCGCCGCTGCCGGCGCGGCCGGAGTTGCCGGAGTGGCAGCCTTGGCCGGAGCGGCCGGAGCCGCGGCTTGAGCCAGCACGACGCCGGCAAAAAGGGCGCTGGTTAGCGCGGCAATTGCTTTCTTCATTACGTTCTCCCTGGGTACATCAAATAACGGCAGACACTGTGTCGGCACGCCTTCCCTCGGTGCGAACGACCGAGTGGTCGGCTCTATAACGGCCGTACTACGCTTACGGTTGACACGCGTCATGTGCAGGACCGACCAGCGAGAGTCGGCCCGAGTAAACTCTTGACCCTGCTATCGAGGCGAGCGGCCGGCCAGGGTTGTTGTGCGGAGCCGCTGCCATTCACAAGAAGACACCGCCCGGAGACGCCATGTACGCGCACATCAAGGTCCCCACGACCGGCCAGAAGATCACCGTCAACAAGGACTACAGCCTCAGCGTTCCAGATCAGCCGATCATTCCGTACATCGAGGGTGACGGCACCGGCGTGGACATCACGCCGGTCATGATCAAGGTGGTCGATGCCGCGGTCGCCAAGGCTTACGGCGGCAAGAAGAAGATCGTCTGGATGGAGATCTATGCCGGCGAGAAATCGACCAAGGTCTACGGGCCGGACGTCTGGCTGCCGGAAGAAACGCTGACGGTGCTGCGCGACTACGTCGTTTCGATCAAGGGGCCGCTGACGACCCCGGTCGGTGGCGGCATCCGCTCGATCAACGTGGCGCTCCGCCAGGAACTTGACCTTTATGTTTGCCTGCGGCCGATCCAGTACTTCAAGGGCGTGCCGAGCCCGGTCAAGGAGCCGGAGAAGACCAACATGGTGATCTTCCGCGAGAACTCGGAAGACATCTACGCCGGCATCGAGTACGAGGCGGAGAGCGACAAGGCGAAGAAGCTCATCAAGTTCCTGCAGGACGAGATGGGCGTCAAGAAGATCCGATTCCCGGCGACGTCGGGCATCGGCATCAAGCCGATCTCGCGCGAAGGCACCGAGCGGCTCGTGCGCAAGGCGCTCCAGTATTGCATCGACAACCGGCGCAAGAGCCTGACCTTTGTGCACAAGGGCAACATCATGAAGTTCACGGAGGGTGCCTTCGCGAAGTGGGGCTATGAGCTGGCCCAGCGTGAATTCAAGGCCGAGCTGCTCGACGGCGGCCCGTGGATGAAGATCAAGGCGCCGCATGGCGACATCGTGCTGAAGGACGTCATCGCGGATGCCTTCCTGCAGCAGATCCTGCTGCGGCCGGCCGAGTACGACGTCATCGCGACGATGAACCTCAACGGCGACTACATCTCCGACGCGCTGGCCGCCCAGGTCGGCGGCATCGGCATCGCGCCGGGCGCCAACCTGTCCGATTCCGTCGCGATGTTCGAGGCGACGCATGGGACGGCGCCGAAGTACGCAGGCAAGGACTACGTCAACCCCGGCTCGGAGATCCTCTCGGCCGAAATGATGCTGCGTCACATGGGCTGGACCGAGGCCGCCGACCTCGTCATCAAGTCGATGGAACGTTCGATCCTGTCGAAAAAAGTCACCTACGACTTCGCGCGCCTGATGGAAGGTGCCACCCAGGTCAGCTGCTCGGGGTTCGGGCAGGTGATGATCGACAACATGTAGGGCCTGCGCTCCTCGTGTACGCGACCGCTGCGCGGTCGCACGTGCACTCGGAGCGGTACGGCACTCGCTTTGCGAGAGCCGCTCAGGGCTGATCGGTCGGCTCGCTTCGGAGCGGCCGCGCGCTCCGCCGAAGTACAAAGGCGGGCACTCCACCCCGCGACACACTTCGCAGTGCCAGAATTTCCTTTCCCTCCTCGCCGGGCGAGGAGGGTGCAGGGAGGAGTGCCAACCCCCTTCCGCTGGGCGGAGGGCAGGGTAGGTGCCGTGCAGTTGCGTGTCGGCGGAGCGCGCGGCCGCTCCGGAGCGCAGCCGACCAATCAGTCTTGAGCGGTTCGCGCAACGCGCGAACCGTACCGCCGCGAGCGCACGTGCGGCCCGAAGGGTCGCGTACGTGAGCGGCGCAATCAATAAAAAACCCCGCCGCAGCGGGGTCTGTAAGCGGCGCGCTGCCGTTCAGGCAGCGGCGGTGATGTTCGATGCCTGCTTGCCCTTCGGCCCCTGCACGACTTCGAACTGCACCTTCTGGCCTTCCTTCAGTGTCTTGAAGCCATTCATCTGGATCGCCGAGAAGTGCGCAAACAAGTCTTCTCCCCCGTCATCCGGCGTAATGAAGCCGAACCCCTTGGCGTCGTTGAACCACTTGACCGTTCCTGTTGCCATGCCTTCATCCTTCCCACGTATGAAGGGGCGGCTCCGTTGTCATTGCTGCCGCCGACGCTGCCCCGATTCCGCGCACCCGTGCTCCATTTCGGGTGCGCGCCTGCCCCAGACACCTGCACGTCCGGAACAGACGGCAGCGATTGTTCGAGCAAAAGCCGCGTCGGTCAAGCGGTTGTCGTGCTCACACCCCTGAAGCGGGATCCAGCCTTGTCCGGTGCCGCCCGACAGACCGAGCCACGGTGGGCGAGCGCGACGTCGTCGGCGCTGTGCGGATGGAACCGAAGGCCGTAATTTCGCTCTTATGTTGCAAGTCCACATCGCGTTGCGATAGCGGTACATCCGTCTGTGCGCGAGATGATTTACCGTATGATTGGTACGCTTTTTGTATACCGTTAATCAAGACCGGTTTGCCTAGAATGCGGGTCAATGAGTGAGCGGATTGACGAAGGTGCGGTCGTCGAGAAGCAGGCTTCTCGCGTCAAGCCGCCGCCCATGTATCAGGTGGTCCTGCTGAACGACGACTACACGCCTATGGAATTCGTGGTCGGAGTGCTGCAGAAGTTCTTCGGCAAAGGGAGAGAACAGGCAACCCAGATCATGCTGAAGGTGCATCACGAAGGACGCGGCGTCTGTGGCGTCTACCCCCGCGACATCGCCGCGACCAAGGTCGAGCAAGTCTGCAGTTATTCACGCCAGCACCAGCATCCGCTGCAGTGCGTGATGGAGGAAGCATGATCGCCCAGGAACTCGAAGTCAGCCTGCACATGGCCTTTGTCGAGGCGCGCCAGGCCCGGCACGAATTCATCACCGTCGAGCACCTGCTGCTCGCGCTGCTCGACAATCCGTCGGCGGCGGAGGTGCTGCGTGCCTGTGCCTGCAACATCGAGGATCTGCGCAAGAACCTGCAGAACTTCATCGCTGACAACACGCCGATCCTGCCGCCCAACTCGGAGGCGGACACGCAGCCGACGCTGGGTTTCCAGCGCGTGATTCAACGCGCGATCATGCATGTGCAGTCCACCAGCAACGGCAAGAAGGAAGTGACCGGCGCCAACGTGCTGGTCGCGATCTTCGGTGAGAAGGACTCGCACGCGGTGTATTACCTGCACCAGCAGGGCGTCACGCGGCTCGATGTCGTCAACTTCATCTCGCACGGCATCACGAAGTCCGGGCAGGCCGAGGAAAAGGCCAAGCCCGCGGCCGAGCAGGAGCAGGAGGGCGAGGGCAAGGACCAGCCGTCGCCGCTCGAGCAGTACACGCAGAATCTCAACGCGCTCGCCAAGGAAGGCAAGATCGATCCGCTGATCGGGCGCGAGCCCGAGGTCGAGCGCGTGATCCAGGTCCTGTGCCGCCGACGCAAGAACAACCCGCTGCTGGTCGGTGAGGCCGGCGTCGGCAAGACCGCGATCGCCGAAGGTCTCGCTTGGCGCATCGTCAAGGGCGATGTCCCCGAGATCCTCGACAAGTCGAATGTCTATTCGCTCGACATGGGCGCGCTGCTCGCGGGCACCAAGTACCGCGGCGACTTCGAGCAGCGCCTGAAGGCCGTGCTGAAGCAGCTGAAGGCCAATTCGAACGCCGTGCTCTTCATCGACGAGATCCACACGCTGATCGGCGCCGGGTCGGCCTCGGGCGGCACGCTCGACGCCTCGAACCTGCTGAAGCCGGCGCTGGCGAGCGGCGCGCTCAAGTGCATTGGCGCGACCACCTACAACGAATACCGCGGCATCTTCGAAAAGGATCACGCACTGTCGCGTCGCTTCCAGAAGATCGACGTCAACGAGCCGACGGTGCAGCAGACGATCGAGATTCTGAAGGGGCTGAAGTCGCGCTTCGAGGAGCATCACGGCGTCAAGTACTCGTCGGGCGCGATCACCGCGGCGGCGGAGCTCTCGGCCAAGTTCATCAATGACAGGCACCTGCCGGACAAGGCAATCGACGTCATCGACGAGGCCGGCGCCGCGCAACGCATCCTGCCGAAGTCGAAGCAGAAGAAGACGATCGGCAAGAACGAGGTCGAGGAGATCATCGCGAAGATCGCGCGCATCCCGCCGCAGACCGTGTCGAGCGACGACCGCGCGCAGTTGAAGAACCTCGATCGGAACCTCAAGAACGTTGTGTTCGGCCAGGATCCGGCGATCGAGGCGCTCGCGGCGGCGATCAAGATGGCGCGCTCGGGACTCGGCAAGCCGGACAAGCCCATCGGCTCATTCCTCTTCTCCGGCCCGACCGGTGTCGGCAAGACCGAAGTCGCCAAGCAGCTCGCCTTCACGATGGGGATCGAGTTGATCCGCTTCGACATGTCGGAGTACATGGAGCGCCATGCCGTCAGTCGCCTGATCGGTGCGCCTCCCGGCTACGTCGGCTTCGACCAGGGGGGGCTCCTGACCGAAGCCATCAGCAAGAAGCCGCATGCCGTGCTGCTGCTCGACGAGATCGAGAAGGCGCACCCGGACATCTTCAACATCCTGCTGCAGGTGATGGATCACGGCACGCTGACCGACAACAACGGCCGCAAGGCGGATTTCCGCAACGTGATCATCGTGATGACGACCAACGCGGGCGCGGAGACGCTGCAGAAGACGGCCATCGGCTTTTCGAACACGCGCGAGGCCGGCGACGAGATGGCGGACATCAAGCGCATGTTCACGCCCGAGTTCCGCAACCGGCTCGACGCGATCATTTCGTTCAAGGCACTCAACGAAGAGGTGGTGCTGCGCGTCGTCGACAAGTTCCTGATGCAGCTCGAAGACCAGCTGCACGAGAAGAAGGTCGACATCGTCTTCACCGATGCGCTGCGGGCCCACCTGGCGAAGAAGGGTTTCGATCCGGTGATGGGTGCGCGGCCGATGGCGCGGCTGATCCAGGACACGATCCGCCGGGCGCTCGCCGACGAGCTGCTGTTCGGCAAGCTGGTCAGTGGCGGCCGGGTCGAAGTCGACGTGGACAGCCAGGGCAACGTGAAGCTCGATTTCCCGCCCTCGGACAGCGGGGACGCCCCGCGTCGGGAGCAGGGCGAGCCTGTGCTGTCCGAGTAGAAAGGTCGGGGACATGCCGCCTGGGCATGTCGGTATGCCGATCCGCCGCCCTCTTGCCGGTTGACGCCACCGGTCCAGGTGCCGGATAGTCGGCCCTCAGAGACCTCAAGACTCTGAGGGCTTTTTCTTTTGAGGAGACAGCAGTGAAAATGACAAGATGGGTCACAACCCTCGTCTGGCCGCTGGCAACCACCGCGGCCCTTGCCCAGGGCGGTCCTGCCATTCCGGCGAACGCCGCCTACCTCGCGGCCAATTGCGCCAATTGTCACGGCACAACGGGTAACGCCAAGGGCGCGATGCCGAGCCTCGCGGGCCAGCCCAAGGCCACCATCGTGGAGCAGATGAGAGCTTTCCGCGATGGCAAGCGCACGGCAACGATCATGCATCAGCTCGCCAAGGGCTATACCGACCCGCAGATCGAGGCGATTGCGGAACACTTTTCGCGGCAGAACGCTGCACGCTGAGGGGAAACGGATGAACTCGACGCAATTTTCCCGGCGCGATCTGCTCAAGGCTCTGTCGGCAACCGCCGCCGCCGGTTCGCTCGCCGCCTGCGCCACGATGGGCGAGAAAAAATCCATCGGCAAGGTAGTGGTGGTCGGCGCCGGTTACGGCGGCGCCACGACGGCCAAGTACCTGCGCCTGTGGTCCGAAGGCACGATCGACGTGACGCTGGTCGATCCGAACGAGGCCTTCATCTCCTGCCCGATTTCGAACCTGGTACTGGCGGGCTCAAAGACGATGGCTGACATCACGGTGAGCTACACCGGCCTCGACAAGCACGGCGTCAAGCGCGTGCGCGACACGGTGACCGCCATCGATGCGGACAAGAAGCAGGTTCGGCTGGCGTCCGGCGGCACCTTGCCCTACGACCGGCTGGTGGTCTCGCCCGGCATCGAATTCATGTACGACAAGCTGCAGGGCTGGTCGACGGCTGCCGAGGGCACGGTGCTGCACGCGTGGAAGGCGGGGCCACAGACCGTGGCGCTGCGCCGCCAGCTCACCGAACTGAAGGATGGCGGCGTCGTCGTGATGGCAATTCCCCTGGCTCCGTACCGCTGCCCGCCGGGGCCGTACGAGCGCGCCTGCCAGATCGCCTGGTATCTGAAGCAGGCGAAGCCGAAGAGCAAGCTGATCGTGCTCGATGCCAATCCCGACTATGTGTCGAAGAAGCCGCTCTTCTCGCGCGTGTTCGGCGAGGACTACAAGGGCATCGTCGACTACCGCGTCGGCTCGCCGGTCACCGAAATCGACGTCAAGAGCGGCACGCTGGTCACGGAGATCGGCGACAAGGTGCGTGGCGACGTCGTCAACTTCATCCCGCCGCAGCGCGCGGCCAACATTGCACGTGACTCCGGGCTGATCACGGCGAACAACCGCTGGTGCGAGGTCGACTGGACAACCCTCGAGTCGATCAAGGTCAAGGGCGTGCACGTGCTGGGCGATTCCACGCTGTCGGCGCCGGCGATGCCGAAGTCCGGCCACATGGCGAACCAGCATGGCAAAGCCGCGGCCGCGGCGATCGTCGAACTGCTCAACGGCCGCTCCGTGACGCCACCGATGATGGCCAACACCTGCTACAGCTTCATCGACGACAAGAACGCCGTGCACGTGGCCAGTGTGCACCGCTGGGTCCCCGAGAAGAAAACCATGGAGGCCGTCGCGGGCGCGGGCGGCATTTCATCGCAGGATCGCGCATCGTGGGCGCTGGAAGGCGCCTATGCCAACGGTTGGGCGCAGACGATCTGGGCGGACATGCTGGCGTAGTCGCCGCTCACGTACGCGACCGCGTTGCGGTCGCACGTGCGCTCGCGGCGAGTTAATCAGGCAGGCGGGCTTCGGGCGGCCGGGCGCCCGCCTGCACTACAACTGCACTACTTGGCGGCGCGCAGCGCCGCTTTTCATTTGAACGTGATCGTGCTGGCCTGCTCGGGATGGCGGCCGACCTTGTCGGCGTAATAGTCGCGCAGCGTGTCGAGGTCGCGCGCCTGATCGCCGCTCATGTGCACGAAGCGCGTGACGCCGATCTCGCGGCGGCTGTAATCGATGTAGGCCAGGCCGACCGGCAGGTCGAGTTTCAGCGCGAGGTGATAAAAGCCCGAGCGCAGGCGGTCGGTCTTCCTGCGGGTTCCTTCGGGTGAAATGCCCAGCCAGAACCAGGGTTCCGATTGCATCAGGGTCGCGAGCTGTTCGACGGCGCCGCTGGAGTGTTGCCGGTCGACCGGTCGTCCGCCCCATAGCCGCATCAGCCGTCCCAGCGTCGCACCGGCGAATCCCCTGAACAGCGACTCCTTGCCGACCCAGCGGATCGGCAGATCGATCGTCCACTTGGCCAGCAATCCGATGACAAAATCCCAGTTGGAGGTGTGCGGGTAGACGATCGCGATCCCGCGGGGTCCCGGGAATCCCTCGAAGCGCACCTGCCATCCGAACATCGCGAGCATCGCTCGGGCACCGCGCGACAACCACGTGACTGACTTCGCGGGCGCTTCAGCCTCGCTGGGACTGGCGGGGGTCAATGCTTGCCGGTGCTGCCGAAGCCGCCGGCGCCCCGCTCCGAGGTGCTGAAGTCTTCGACGACGTTGAAGTGCGCCTGGATGACCGGCACGATGACGAGTTGTGCGAGGCGCTCGAGCGGATTGAGCGTGAATGGCATCGAGCTCCGATTCCAGGTCGAAACCATCAGCTCGCCCTGATAGTCCGAGTCGATCAGGCCGACCAGGTTGCCGAGCACGATGCCGTGCTTGTGGCCGAGTCCGGAGCGCGGGAGGATCAGCGCCGCGTAGCCGGGGTCGGCGATATGAATGGCGATTCCGGTTCTCACCAGGTGGGTCGCCCCCGGCTCCACTAGCAGTGGCGCATCCAGGCAGGCGCGCAGGTCGAGCCCCGCCGCCCCAGCGGTCGCGTACTCCGGCAGCCGATCGCGCAGCCGCGCGTCGAGGATCTTGACGTCGATCTTCATGAGTCGCGCGGACGGTTTCCA
The DNA here is from genome assembly GCA_963780715.1 of uncultured beta proteobacterium. GTDB lineage: Bacteria > Pseudomonadota > Gammaproteobacteria > Burkholderiales > Burkholderiaceae_F > JALORV01. The sequence continues at coordinate 99,472 of CAWADK010000017.1, read as the reverse complement.
AAGACCTTCGAGATTGCGGTCCGTCCCGCGTCCGCGTGCACATCGGCCCGCTGGGCGGTGCCGCGGCGCAGCTTGCGGATCGACCACACTAGCAATCCGACCCCGAGCAACAGTGGCACGACACCGGAGCGCGACGCAAACCAGTAGAAGATCAAAGCAACGCCGATGACCAGGCTGATGGCTGTACCGGCCTGCTGCGCTTTCGCGCGCTCGGAGGCGAGGCGTGCCAGCAGTTTGTCCGCGTCCAGGCGACTGAGAGGAGGGACACTCGCGGTGCCACCTTCGCCGTGGGCCGTATTCCCAAAGCCGTAGCCGCCATACCCGGCAGACACCGGCCGCGCATCGAGGACGGTCGCCGCCGCGTTTCTTCCCGTTACCGGTGCCTGGCCCGCCAGCGACTCAATCATCACCGGCTTCGACTGCGCCACGATGCGGGCTGCCGACTCGCGCTGCAGTTGCTCGATGTAGGCGACAAAGTCGCCGTTGGGCGGTTCCGCGTAGGACGCCATCAGAGGCGAGCAGCGATTTCGGCGATCAGCCGCCGCGCTTGTGTGTGCTTGTCGGCGACCGCGAGCGTCGTAACGCCGCCGGCCTCGACCAGATGCAGTTCGCTGGCATCAGCACCCAGCGCGTCCTGGGCGCGATTCGCGACGATCAGTGGAACGTTCTTGGACGCCAGCTTGGCCCGCGCATTGTCGAGAAGGTTCTCGCTTTCGGCGGCGAATCCGACGCAGTAGGGCCGTCGCGCCAGTTTTGCCACGCTGGCAAGGATGTCGGGGTTGAGACCGAACTGCAGTTGTGGCGTGCTGCCTGCCGCCTGCTTCTTGATCTTGCTGGTGCTCGCGTTGGCGACGTGCCAGTCCGCCACGGCGGCAACCGCGATGAAGATGTCGGCCGGCAGCGCGGCATGCACGGCATCGTGCATCTCACGCGCGGTGCGGACGTCGATTCGCCGCACGTGGCGCGGTGTCGCGAGCGTCGTCGGTCCGGCCACCAGCGTGACGTTGGCGCCGGCCTGGGCTGCGGCCCGTGCCAGCGCAAAACCAGTCTTGCCTGACGAGAGATTGGTGATGCCACGCACCGGATCGATCGGTTCGAATGTCGGGCCCGCCGTCAGCAACACACACTTGCCGGCCAGAAGCTTGGGCTGAAAGTGGGCAATGATCTCGTCGAGCAACTCGGCCGGCTCCAGCATCCGGCCCATGCCGACTTCGCCACAGGCCTGGTTGCCAGATCCCGGGCCAAGCACGGTGATGCCGTCAGCCGTCAACTGCGCGACATTGCGCTGGGTCGCGGGGTTCTCCCACATCTCGACATTCATTGCCGGCGCCACCAGCAGCGGCGTCGCACGGTTGCGCGCCAGCACCATCGTCGACAGCAGGTCGTCCGCCAGGCCCAGTGCAGTCTTGGCGAGGAAGTGGGCGGTGGCCGGAGCGACGATGATCGCATCGACGCCGCGTGTGAGGTCGATATGCGGCATGGCATTCGCGACCGGAGCGCCCGCGCGGCCCCACTGATCCGTCTGCACGGCCTGGCCCGTCAGGGCCTGCATCGTGGTCGCGGTGACGAATTCCTGCGCGGCCGCTGTCATCACGACCTGTACTTTCGCGCCTTCGTCCTGAAGGCGGCGCACCAGCTCGCAGACCTTGTAGGCCGCGATGCCGCCCGTCATGCCGACCACCAGGCGCTTGCCAGTCAGTTCCATAAGGCTATTTTGCCCGACGTACGCGCAGCAGTTCGTCAAGAATAAGGAGTCCGGCGCCTGCGACGATCGCCGAATCGGCCAGGTTGAAGGCGGGCCAGTGCCAGCCCCGCCAGTGGAAGTCGAGAAAGTCGATGACGTGCCCGTAGGCGATGCGGTCGATGACGTTGCCGACTGCGCCGCCGAGTATCAGTGCCAGCGCGCAGGCAAAGAGTTTCTGGTGTCCATGGCGGGCCAGCAGGTAAAGGATGAACACCGAGGCGGCGAGCCCGACGACCGTCAGGAACTCGTCCTGCCAGCCGGAGGCGGAGGCGAGGAAGGAAAAGGCCGCCCCCTTGTTGTAGGTGAGCACCAGGTTGAAGAAGCCCGTCACCGGATGCACGTCGCCGAAGCTGAACGTGCGCTCGATGACGATCTTGGTCAGCTGGTCGAGGAAGATCACCAGCAAGGCGAGCGCCAGCCACGGCAGCATGCGCTGCCACCAGGAGGTGCGGGAGAACGCCATCAGGCGTGCGCGCGCGGCTCGCCGCTGCCAAAGAGATTCGACACGCAACGCCCGCACAACGTCGGGTGTTCGGCAGTGCCGCCGACGTCGGCTCGCCAGTGCCAGCACCGTTCACACTTCGCATGAGCTGACGGCGTCACGATGATCGCCTCGTCGCCTTCGCTCGCAACGGACGTCACACGCGCCTGTGACGTGATCAGCACGAAACGCAGGTCGTCGCCGAGCGACGCCAGAATTCGTGCCGAATCGCCGCTGGCGCGTATCTCGACTTCGGCCTGCAGGGACGACCCGATCGCGCCTTTCTCGCGCAGTTCTTCGAGTCGCTTCTGCACGTCGGCCCGGATGGAACGCAAAGCGGTCCATCGTTCAACGAGTGCCTCCTCGTCGGGCACCGGCGGCAGCTGCGCATACGTTTCGGTGAAGATCGTGCCAGCGCTCATTGCGCGGAACACCTTCCACGCCTCCTCGGCCGTGAACGACAGCAACGGCGCCATCAGCTTCAGCACGGCGTCGGTGATGAGGTAAAGCGCCGACTGCGCCGATCGCCGTGCCCTCGAATGCGGCGGCGTCGTGTACAGCCGGTCCTTGAGGATGTCGAGATAAAACGCACCGAGGTCCTCGGAGGCGAAGGTCTGCAGCCGCGCGACGATCGGGTGGAACTCGTAGCGCTCATAGTCTGCGAGCGTGCGCGCGCTGACGTCGCGCATCAGCGCCAGCGCGTAGCGGTCGATCTCGAGCCACTCGCCGACGGGCAGCATGTCCTTCGCAGGATCGAAGTCGCTGACATTGGCGAGCAGGAAGCGCAACGTGTTGCGCAGCCGCCGGTAGCTCTCGACCACGCGCTTCAGGATCTCGTCCGACAGCGTCAGCTCGCCCGAGTAGTCCGAGCTCGCCACCCACAGCCGGATGATCTCGGCTCCGAGCGTGTCGGCCACCTTCTGCGGCGCGATCACGTTGCCGAGCGACTTGCTCATCTTGCGGCCCTGGCCGTCGACGACGAAGCCGTGCGTCAGCAGTGCCTTGTACGGCGGTACGCCGTTGATCATGCACGAGGTCAGCAGTGACGAGTGAAACCAGCCGCGGTGCTGGTCCGAGCCTTCCAGGTACATGTCGGCCGGGAAATGCGACTCCGCGGCGTGCGAGCCGCGCAGCACGGTCTCGTGTGTCGTGCCGGAGTCGAACCAGACGTCGATCGTGTCCTTGTTCTTCACGTAGTGCTCGGCATCGTCTCCGAGCAGATCGCGCGGATCGAGGTCCTGCCAGGCTTCGATGCCGCCCTGCTCGACGCGCTGCGCGACCTGCTCGAGCAGTTCGACCGTGCGTGGGTGCAGATCGCCCGTGGCCTTGTGCACGAAGAACGCCATCGGCGTGCCCCACTGGCGCTGGCGCGACAGCGTCCAGTCCGGCCGGTTGGCGATCATGCCCTGCAGCCGCGCCTTGCCCCAGCCCGGATAGAACTTCGTCGCCTCGATGCCGGCCAGTGCGAGTTCGCGCAGCGTCTTTTCGCCGTTCTTCGGCAGCGTGTCCATGCCGGCGAACCACTGCGACGTCGCGCGGTAGATGACCGGCGTGCGGTGGCGCCAGCAATGCATGTAGCTGTGCGTGAACTTTTCGACCTTGAGCAGCGCGCCGTGCTCGCGCATGACGTCGACGACCTTCGCGTTGGCATCCCAGATCTTCATGCCGCCGAAGAGCGGCAGCGACTCGGCGTAGACGCCGTCGCCCTGCACGGGATTGAGGATCTCGTCGTCGGTCATGCCGTGCGCCTTGCACGAGACGAAGTCCTCCACGCCGTAGGCGGGCGACGAGTGCACGATGCCGGTACCGGTGTCGAGCGTGACGTAGTCGCCGAGGTACACCGGCGCATCGCGGTCGTAGAACGGGTGGCGGAAGCGGATCAACGCCAGCGCGTCCCCGCGCGTGGCCGCCAGCGTTGTTCCCGTGAGTCCCCAGCTCGTCAGGCACGCCTCCTTGCGGTCGCTGGCCAGCACCAGCAGGCCGCGTTCGGTGTCGACGAGGTCGTAGCTGAATTCCGGATGCAGGTTGAGCGCCTGGTTGGCCGGGATCGTCCACGGCGTCGTGGTCCAGATCACCGCGGCGACCGGCTTGTCGGGCAGCGTCGCGAGCCCGAAGGCCCGGGCCAGCTTTGCCGCGCTCGTCATCGCGCAGCGGGAAAGCGACATCGACGGCGAGGTCCACCTTGTCCTGGTACTCGACCTCGGCTTCCGCCAGCGCCGAGCCGCAGTCGAAGCACCAGTTCACCGGCTTGAGTCCGCGGAACACGAAGCCCTTGGCCATGATCTTCGCCAGCGCGCGAATCTCGTTGGCCTCGGCGCGGAAGTTCATCGTCGTGTACGGACGGTCCCACGCGCCGAGCACGCCGAGGCGCTTGAAGTCCTTGCGCTGCCGGTCGATCTGTTCGGTGGCCCAGGCGCGCGACTTGGCGATCACCTCGCGCGGCGGCAGGTGCTTGCCGTACTGCTTCTCGATCTGGATCTCGATCGGCATGCCGTGGCAGTCCCAGCCCGGGACGTAGTGCGCATCGAAACCGGCCATCTGCATGGCTCTTGACGACGACATCCTTCAGGATCTTGTTGACCGCATGGTCCGATGTGGATGTCGTTGTTCGCATACGGCGGGCCGTCGTGCAGGATCCACTTGCGGCCGACCCACCGAGGCTCGCGCGGATCTGCTCGTAGACCTTCTGCTCGTCCCACTCGCGGATCCACTGCGGCTCGCGCTTCGCGAGATCGCCGCGCATCGGGAACGGCGTGTCGGGCAGATTCAGCGGGTACTTGCGTGTCGCGGGATCGGACGCGGGCTTCTTCTTGGCGTCGGCGTCAGCCATGGTGTGGCACTCCTTGGCCCCCTCGGGCTCTGCAAGAGGTGTCTTGTTACTGCGGAAGGTGAGTGTACCGTGCGTGCGCGCCTCAGCCGGCGGTGCGCGGCGGCAAGTCGACGGCGAACAGTGCGCGCGCGCGCGCGGCATCGGCGGCGATCGCGGCGGCCAGTTCGTCCAGCGTCGCGTAGCGCTCCTCGCTGCGCAGCTTCTGCAGGAACTCGACCCGCACGAGTCGACCGTACACGTGGTCGTCGAAGTCGAACAGATGCACCTCGAGCAGCCAGCGGCCGCTGTCATCGACCGTGGGACGCAGGCCGATGCTGGCCACACCGGGCCGCGCTTCGGCCCCGAGCCCGTGAACGCGCACGGCGAACACGCCCTGGACCGCCGGGTGGCGATGCGCGATGCGCAGGTTCAGCGTGGGAAACCCGATCGCCCGACCCAGCTTGCGTCCATGGAGCACGCGCCCGCTGATGGCATACGGCCGACCCAGCAGATGCCGCGCCCGCGCGAGATCACCGGCGCTCAGCGCGGCGCGCACCGCGGAACTCGAGATGCGCTCCTGTCCTTCGACGACCGTGGGCATCTGCTCGAGTGCGAACGCGCCGCGTGCCGCATGGCGTTGCAGCAGCTCAATGTCTCCGGCCCGGCGTGCACCGAAACGGAAGTCATCGCCAACGAGGAGCCACCGTGCGCGACATCCCTGCACAACGAGGTCGATGAAGGCCTCGGCCGACACGGCCGCAAACGTCCGGTTGAAGTGCTGCACGATGACCCGGTCGATGCCTTGGGCCGCGAGCGCCTCGAATTTGTCGCGCAGCCCGGAGATGCGCGTCGGTGCGCGGTCGGGGGTGAAGAGTTCGCGCGGATGTGGCTCGAACGTCATCACGGCCGAGGCGATTCCGCGTGCACGCGCCGCCGCGACGACGCGCGCCAGCAGCGCCTGATGGCCGCGATGCACGCCGTCGAAGTTGCCGATCGTCAGTGCGCAGGCAATGCGCTCGCTCGGCCGCGGAATTCCGCGGAACACCTGCATGTGAGGGGCGCTTGTTTCCGGAGAAAGCAACCCGAAAGTATACGGTCCGCCCTGGTTTGTTCCGTGTTTTCCAATACTTAGAGCGGCTCACCGACGCCCGGTCGGTACAATCGCCGGCCATGAAGAACATCGTCGTCCTGATTTCAGGACGCGGCAGCAATCTCGAGGCTGTGCTGCGCGTCGCCGAGGCGGAACGCTGGCGCGAAACGCTGCAGGCCGCCGTCGTCGCCGTCATCAGCAATCGGCGCGACGCCGCTGGACTGGCGATCGCACGGCGCTTCGGCGTCGCGACGACGATCATCGAGCACTCTGCGTTTGACTCGCGCGAGGCGTTCGATGCCGCACTCGTCGCCGAGATCGACCGCCACGATCCCGCGCTGGTGCTGCTGGCGGGCTTCATGCGCGTGCTGACCAAGGGCTTCGTCCATCGCTATGCCGGGCGACTGGTCAACATTCACCCTTCGTTGCTGCCGTTGTTTCCGGGCTTGCATACCCATCGCCAGGCGCTGGCAGCCGGCGTGCGCGTCCACGGCGCCACGGTCCATTTCGTTTCGGATGCCGTCGACGCCGGCGGCATCATCGCGCAGGCAATTGTCCCGGTCCGACCGTCCGACGACGAAGGCACGCTGGCTGCCCGCGTGCTGGAGCAGGAGCATCGACTGCTGCCGCACGCGCTGCGTCTGCTGCTCGAACAACGCGTGACGTATGTCGACGGGCACGTTGTCGTGCGTGACTGCGGCGCTCCGGACCTGGCGTTGCAGGCGCTCGTGATGCGCGCGCGCAAGACTCCCCGGAAAGGCGCACCGCGGGCCACCGCAGGCGGCCCGCGGCCGGCGCGTCCGCGCTCGGTGGAAGTGCCGATGACGCGGCGGCAGGGCGCTCGCCCGAACGCGGGTGGCGCTCAGGGTGAGCAGCGCGTCACTACGCTCATCGTCGATGCGCTGGCGCATGCGCTGGCGCAGGTGCTGCGTTTCGAGGGACCGGCCGATGCAGTGATGTCGCGTTACTTCCGCGAGCACCCGAACCTCGGCAGCCGCGACCGCAGTCTTGTGGCCGAGGGGATCTTCCATGCGTTGCGGCGCCTGGCCACGCTCGGCTGGGTTATGCAGCCCGCGGTGCCGGTGCGCGCGCCACGGTTCGCGGCGCTGGTCACGCTGGCGCGGCAGCATGGTTTCGACGCGCTCGAGGAGCGGGCGCTGCGCGGGGACGCGAATGCGGTCAAGCACGCGCTGGCGGTCAACCTGGCACAGGCGCCGGCGTCGGTGCGTGCCGAGCTGCCGCACTGGCTTTACCTGGCAATCACTGCACAGTACGACGATGCGGCTGCGCTGATGACCGCGCTGACCGAGCCGGCGCCGCTCGACCTCCGGATCAATCTGATCAAAGCGAACCGCGATGCGGTCCTCGAAGAACTTCGGGCACACCACGTGGCGGCGACGGCGATGCGCTACTCGCCAGAGGGGATCCGGCTCTCGACAAAACCGGCGCTCACGCAATGGCCGGCCTATCGCGAGGGGCGCATCGAAGTGCAGGACGAAGGCAGTCAGCTGATCGCGCGACTGTTGCAGCCGCGGCGCGGCGAAATGGTCGTCGATTTCTGTGCCGGCGCCGGGGGAAAGACACTGGCGCTGGGTGCGTTGATGCGGTCCAGTGGCCGCCTCTATGCGTTCGACATCAATCAGCGCCGGCTCGAAGGGATGGGACCGCGGCTGAAGCGCTCCGGCCTGTCGAATGTGCATCCGGTGGCGATCCGCAGCGAGTCGGACATCCGGGTCAAGCGCCTGCACGGAAAGTGTGACCGGGTGCTGGTCGACGCCCCGTGCTCGGGCTCGGGCACCTTGCGCCGGAACCCGGACCTGAAGTGGCGCTTCGATGAAACCGAGCTCGCGCGCGTCAACGAGGTGCAGCACGCCGTGCTGACGGCTGCGGCCCGCTTGCCCAAGGCGGGCGGCCGTCTGGTCTATGCGACCTGCTCGTTGCTGGCGCGCGAAAACCAGCAGGTGATCGAGGCCTTTCTCGCGGCCCATCCGGACTATCGGCTGGTGCCCGCTCACGATGTACTCGCCCCGCAAGGCGTGATGGTTGAGCACGCGTCGCGTTTCGCGCCGTACTTCGTCATGTTGCCGCACCTGCATGGCAGCGACGGCTTCTTCGCCGCGATCCTGGAACGCCACTGATCGATGGCCGAACCCACGCTGCTGCATGAGGTCGTCGAGCTGGTGCGCGAGGGCATCGCCCAGCCCAGGCTGCTCTGGCAACTCGCGATTGTCGCCGCCGGCCTCGTGGGCGGCTGGATCCTGGCCCGGCGTGTACGGCGCCGGATCGAAGGCCGAATCGCGTCCGAATCGCAAACGCCGGGGCTCAGGACCGATGTCCTGCGATTCTCGATAGCCGGAGTCCGCCGCCTCGCTTTCCCCGTGGCCGCGATGCTGATCGTCGTCGCCGGTTGGCTCGCGCTGCGCGCGGCAGGGATCGTTCAGCGACCCGCGGATGCTCAGGTGTTGCGCCTTGCGCTGACGCTGCTTGTGGCGCTGGGTGGCATACGCCTGCTGGTCTATGCAATGCGGCGCTCGATGCCGCGGGCGGCGTGGCTCGGAACCTTCGAGCGGGCGATTGCTACGCTGGTCTGGCTTGGTGTTGCTGCGCACCTGACCGGCGTGCTCGGCGACGCGATTGCCGCCCTCGAATCGGTCCGCCTGCCGATCGGCCGTTCGCAGGTCAGTGTGTGGGATCTGCTGATGGGTGCGGTATCCGTGGTCGTAACCGCGTTGACCGCGCTATGGCTCGGTTCGACGATCGAGTCGCGGCTGATGCGCGCCGAAACGCTGACCGCCAATTCGCGCGTGGTGCTCTCGCGTGTCATCAAGGCGCTGCTGCTCGTCGTTGCGGTACTGCTCGCGCTGTCGACGGCCGGCATCGACCTCACAGTGCTGTCGGTTTTCGGGGGCGCGTTGGGCGTTGGCCTCGGCCTTGGGCTGCAGCGCATCGCCAGCAACTACGTCAGCGGCTTCATCATTCTGCTCGATCGCAGCCTGTCGATCGGTGACCTGATCACCGCCGCCGACAAGTACTACGGCAAGGTCACGCAGATCAACACCCGGTACACGGTCATCAAGGCGCTCGACGGCACCGAAACCATCCTGCCGAACGAATTACTGGTGTCGACGCCGGTCGTCAATCACTCCTACACCGACCGCAAGGTGCGCATCGCCATCAAGCTGTCGGTGGCGTACTCGGCGGACGTGGACCGGGCCCTGGCGGTACTGGTCGAGTGCGCGCGCTCGCAGCCGCGCGTGCAGTCCGAGCCTCCGCCGGCGGCGTTCATCGCCGGACTCGGTGCCGATGGCGTGGATCTCGACCTGGGATTCTGGATCCTCGATCCGGAAGAAGGCACGCTCGCGATCCGTTCGGAGATCACCCGGCTCGTGTTGCGCCGGTTCGCGGAAGCGGGCATCGAGATCCCGTTTCCGCAGCGTGACGTGCGGATCGTCGCGGGAGCTTCAGCCGTTCCGGTGCTCGCAAAAGGCACGTAAACCCCTTGATTCGGCTCAATTTGGCCGGATCTGGGAGTGAAAGGGGAAGCGACGATGACCGGTACAATCCGCCCCTTGTCGACGCACAGCGCCGCGGTTCCCGGAAGTCGGCGTTCTCTGAGGAAAATCCCTTCATGTATCTGCTTGAATTCCTGGACGGCGGGTTGCTGCAGCTAAGCTGGTGGCAGCTCGTTCTGGCCGCACTTGCACTGACCCACGTCACGATCGCGGCTGTCACGATCTACCTGCACCGCAGCCAGGCCCATCGGGCGCTGGACCTGCATCCGCTGGTGGCGAATTTCTTCCGCGCCTGGCTCTGGCTCACCACCGGCATGCAGACCCGCGAGTGGGTCTCGATTCATCGCAAGCACCACGCCAAGTGCGAGACGATCGAAGATCCGCACAGTCCACAGACCCGCGGCATCAAGACGGTGCTGTGGACCGGCGCCGAGCTGTACCAGGCGGAAGCGAAGAACACCGAAACGCTGTCCCGCTACGGCCACGGCACCCCGAATGACTGGGTCGAGCGGAATGTCTACTCGAAATACACCTGGCAGGGCGTCGGCGTCATGCTGGGTGTCGACCTGATCCTGTTCGGTGCGGCCGGACTGGCGATCTGGGCGGTTCAGATGATCTGGATTCCATTTTTCGCGGCCGGCGTCATCAACGGCATCGGGCACTACTGGGGTTATCGCAACTACGACGCACCGGATGCCAGCACCAACATTTCACCCTGGGGCATCCTGATCGGCGGCGAGGAACTGCACAACAATCACCACACGCATCCGACCTCGGCGAAGTTTGCCCTCCGCTGGTTCGAATTCGACATCGGCTGGGTGTACATCCGTGCCATGCAGGCCGTGGGGCTCGCCAAGGTCCTGCGAGTGGCGCCCGTGCCGAAGGTCGCCGAACCCAAGCCCGCCGTTGATCTCGAGACGCTGCAGGCGGTCATCGCCAACCGCTACGACCTGCTCGCCAAGTACGCCCGCAACCTGAAGCAGGTCTACCGCGCAGAACTCGGCAACCTTGAGCTTCCCGCTGCCGACCGGGCCCGTTTTGCCAAGCTCAAGCACTGGCTGCGCAAGGGTGATGTCGCGGCCCTGCCGGCGGCCGAACAGCGCTCGTTGAGCGACCTGATGGCGCGCAGCGGCGTGCTCAGGACGCTGGTGGAGATGCGGACCGAACTCACAAAGACCTGGGAAAAGAGTTCAGCGTCGCGTGAGCAGATGCTCGCGCACCTGCAGGACTGGATCGCCCGCGCCGAAGCGAGCCGCATCCGCGCTCTCGAGGACGCCGCGCTGCGCATTCGCAGCTATCGGACCGCAGCGGCGTAGCGTCACGCGCCGGGGCGCTGTCGCCAAGAAAAAAGCCCGGCAGTACGCCGGGCTTTTTGTTTTGCAAGCTGTCTGCGACTTACTTGAGCTTCGTTTCCTTGTAGGCGACGTGCTTGCGCGCTTTCGGATCGAACTTCATCAGTTGCAGTTTGTCAGGCGTCGTTTTCTTGTTCTTCGACGTCGTATAGAAGTGACCGGTACCGGCCGTGGACTCGAGCTTGACCTTTTCGCGGGCGCCTTTGGCCATGATGATCTCCTAGTGGGCTGATCGCGCAGTGATGTCGGGCGGCGCGGCTCAGCCGTGCAGTTCGCCACGCTCGCGCAGTTCGGCGAGCACGACGTCCAGACCCTTCTTGTCGATCGTGCGCAGCGCGGCGTTCGTCAGGCGCAGGCGCACCCAGCGATTCTCGCTTTCCACCCAGAAACGACGGTACTGCAGGTTGGGCATGAAGCGCCGCTTCGTCTTGTTGTTGGCATGGGAGACATTGTTGCCCACCATGGGCCGTTTGCCGGTTACTTGACACACGCGTGCCATTTGAAGCTCCTGTACTTTCCTGTGCTCTCTGTGTCCGGCGGAAACTCGGTGGCCGGGCTGCGAACTCGCTGCGCTGTGAACCGCCGGGGAACCGAGGCATGCCATGTGCTTCGGGGCATTCCCCAGACCGCCTCGGAACCACCACCCCCGGGAACCACCGCCAACCAACCTCAAGTCGGACGCCGGAAACGCTGGGCGGATCAACGCAAAGCCGCGCATTGTAAGCGTTTTTGCGGTTATGCAGCAAGCTGAGGAGGGTGGAGGCCAACCGGGCCATCGCCCGACAGGACCGGCGGGCAAGCTGCGCGCCGGTCAGAGCAGTCCGCGCTCCGCGAAAGACACGATCGCCGGACCCGCGACGATGAGGTGGTCCAGTACCCGCACGTCAACCAGGGCCAGAGCCTGGCGCAGGCTGGCCGTCAGCATCTCGTCGCTGCGGCTGGGCTCGGCCACGCCCGAAGGGTGGTTGTGGGCGAAGATGACCGCGGCGGCGTTCAGCGCCAGCGCCCGCTTGACGACTTCACGCGGGTAGACACTGGTCTGGGTCAGTGTGCCGCGGAACAGTTCCTCCGTCACCAGCAGGCGATTCTGCGCGTCGAGGAAGAGGGCGACGAACACCTCGTGTTCACGGCGGCCCAATGTGAGGCGCAGGTAGTCGCGTACCGCGCCGGGCGAACTCAGCGCTGTTTCGCGCCGGACGTCTTCTCGCAGCGAACGGCGTGCGAGTTCCAGCACGGCCTGCAGTTGCGCCGACTTGGCCGGCCCGAGCCCGGGAATCGATGTCAGCTCCGAGGGTGCCGCCGCCAGCAGGCCGCTGAGGCCGCCGAAGCGCGTCAGGGCTTCACGGCCGACGTCCAGCGCGGTCCGTCCGGCTGTTCCGGTGCGCAGGAAGAGCGCGACCAGCTCCGCATCGGACAGCACCTGCGGCCCATGCGCGAGCAGGCGCTCGCGCGGGCGCTCGTCCTCAGGCCAGTCCTTGATCGTCACGTGCACTGCCTCGACTAGAATCGATCGTCATGGCCGACTGTTCCCGCATTGCGACCGGCTCGCATGTCACGCTGCATTATCGTATCGCGGTGATCGTCGGCGACGAGGAGCGCGAAGTGATCAGCACCTTCGAGTCCAGGCCGGCGACCTTGACGATTGGTGCCCACGAGCTGGCGGCGCCGCTGGAGGCTCGTCTCATCGGACTGGCGGAAGGCGCACGCGAGCGGTTCGATCTGGCTTCGGGGGAGGGCTTCGGGATGCGCAGTCCGGACCTCGTTCAGGTGCTCTCGCGTGCGGTCTTCGATGCGAACGCCGAGCGCGATGCGGAGTATGTCCCGGGCGACGTCGTCGAGTTTGCAAGCCCCGAGGGCGTGCGCTTCTCGGGGGTACTGAAGGAGCACGGCGGCGAGCGCGTCGTCGTGGATTTCAACCATCCGCTGGCCGGCCTGCCGGTTCGTTTTGACGTTCAGATCGTCGGAGTACTCTGAAAATGGAAGTGGTGCTGGCCCAGCCGCGCGGGTTCTGCGCAGGCGTCGACCGCGCGATCGAGATCGTCGAGCGGGCGCTGAAGGCGTACGGTGCGCCAATTTACGTCCGGCACGAGATCGTCCACAACACCTACGTCGTCGATGATCTGCGCCGCAAAGGTGCCGTATTCGTCAACGAACTCGACGAGGTGCCGGGCGGCGGCACCGTCGTGTTTTCTGCCCACGGCGTATCGAAGGCGGTGCAGGCGGATGCCGAGCAGCGCGGCCTGCGCGTGTTCGACGCCACCTGCCCGCTCGTGACCAAGGTCCACGTCGAAGTTGCAAAGATGCATGCCGCGGGATACGAGATCGTGATGATCGGCCACCAGGGCCATCCTGAAGTCGAAGGGACCATGGGCCAGCTCGCCGACGGAATGCACCTGGTCGAGACGGTGGATGACATTGCAGGCCTGACGGTCCGTGATCCCGAGCGGCTGGCCTACGTGACGCAGACAACGCTGTCGCTGGACGATGCAGCCGCCGTGATCGGTGCGCTCAAGCAGCGATTTCCGAAGATCGCGGAACCGAAGAAGGCAGACATCTGCTACGCCACACAGAATCGCCAGGACGCCGTCAAGTTCATGGCGCCTCAGGTCGACATCGTCGTCGTGGTCGGAAGCCCCAACAGCTCCAACTCGAATCGACTGCGCGAAGTGGCGGAGCGCTTTGGCGTTCCGGCCTACCTGGTGGATACGGCCGCGCAGCTGGACCCGGCGTGGTTCCACGGAAAGCGCCGCGTGGGTGTCACCGCGGGGGCATCCGCGCCGGAGGTACTGGTGGAAGAGCTGATCACCGCGCTGCGCGCGCTGGGGGGCACACACGTTCGCGTCCTGCAGGGCGTTACCGAGGACGTCGTGTTCCCGATGCCCAAGGGTCTCGGTCGAGCGGCAGCCTAGCCCGCATCGACCTTCGTTGACCTGGGCCATGACAGCGAATCCGTCGAGTCACGGCGACGCATGAGCCTGACACCGACGTGCTCCACCGGGACAACGGCGGGCGCGCGCTATGACGCGGTCGTCACGGCGCCGTTCGGTGCGGTCGGTGTCGAGACGGCAGACGGCCAGGTCGTGGCGCTGCATTTCCTGCCGGCGCAGCCGGCGAGCGCGGCGACGAGCGCGCTGGGTGCCGATGTGGCGGCGCAGCTCGAGCAGTACTTCCTGGATGCTGACTTTCGCTTCGACCTGCCGCTGCGGATCGCAGGCACGCCATTTCAGCGCCGGGTGTGGGAATCCATTTCGGCGATTCCGCGCGGACAGACGCGGCGCTATGGCGAACTGGCGGCTGAACTTGACGCGCCGGCGCGGACCGTAGGCCAGGCGTGCGGCGACAATCGCCTGCCGCTGATCATTCCCTGTCATCGCGTGATCGGTGCCACGAGTCTCGGCGGATTCGCCCATGCGCGCTCGGGTTTCGCACTGTCCGTGAAACGCTGGCTGCTGGAGCATGAACACGCATTGGTCGGGACACTGCTTTAGTGGTCCACAACGGCGAACTCAGGGGTCGTCTGCCAGCCCGGTCAGCCGACTTCTGCGTCGTCTTCCTTGCGAACATGCGCGCGGCATCTGACGCGGGGCACCTCGTGCGCCCGTTGCGCCTGGCCCGGCCCTCGATGCACTCATCAGCAACAGCAGGCCAGTAGCGTCGATGGACCTGCTGGTCGACCGCTTTCTCGATTCGCTCTGGCTGGAAGACGGACTGGCACGCAATACGCTGGCGGCGTACCGACGTGACCTGGACGGCCTGGGTCGATGGCTGGCTTCGCGTGAGACCTCGCTGGTGGGCGCCGGTGAGGCCGACCTGGCCGCCTACTTCGCCAGCCAGCATGCTGCCACCCGTGCCGCCACCGCTAATCGGCGGTTGGCGGTGCTGCGACGCTTCTATCGCTGGGCGCTGCGCGAGCGCGTGATCGCGGTCGACCCCACGTTGCGACTGCACGCGGCACGACGCGCAGCGCGCTTCCCGGTGACGATCAGCGAAGCGCAGGTGGAGACCTTGCTGGCCGCGCCCGACGTTGCGACTGCGCTCGGCTTGCGTGATCGAGCGATGTTCGAAGTGCTATACGCCGCAGGATTGCGCGTGTCCGAACTGGTCGGCCTGAAGCTCGGCGAACTGTCTTTGACCGAGGGACTGGTACGCGTCGTCGGCAAAGGATCGAAGGAGCGCATCGTGCCGCTCGGTGAGGAAGCGCGCGCGTGGGTCGAACGTTATCTTGCTGGCGCGCGGCCGGACCTGCTGGCCGGTCGTGTTGCCGACGCGGTGTTCGTGACGCAGCGTGCGGCGCCCATGACGCGACAGATGTTCTGGATCCTGGTGAAGCGCTACGCGGCCAAGGCGGACATCAGGGCGCCGCTATCACCCCACGGGCTGCGGCACGCGTTCGCCACCCATCTGCTCAACCATGGGGCGGACCTGCGCGTGGTCCAGCTCCTGCTGGGTCATGCGGACATCTCGACGACTCAGATCTACACGCATGTCGCGCGCGCGCGCCTGAAGGCGCTGCACGCCGAACACCATCCGCGCGGCTAGCTCCGAGGGACGCACCCCTCGCTACACTCGCGCGCCATGGGCAAGGCGAAGCATGTGTCGGAGACTCCGGCGACGCAGTACCTGCGACAACACAGGATCGCGTTCACCGAGCACGTGTACGAGTACGTCGAGCATGGCGGCACCGCGGTGTCCGCGCGTGAACTCGGTGTCGACGAGCACGCCGTGGTCAAGACGCTGATCCTGCAGGACGAGGACGGTGAGCCGCTGATCGTCCTGATGCACGGAGACTGCACCGTGTCGACTAAGAACCTCGCGCGCCAGATCGATCGCAAGCGCATCGAACCCTGCCGTCCCGAAGTGGCGCAGCGCCACTCGGGGTATCTCGTCGGCGGCACGTCGCCGTTCGGGACCCGCAAGGCGATGCCAGTCTTCGTCGAGCGCAGCGTGCTCGACCTGCCGCGCATCTTCATCAACGGCGGGCGGCGCGGGTATCTCGTCGGCCTCGATCCGAAGGTGCTGACGCAATGTCTGGCGGCGCGCCCGGTCGACTGCGCAATCAAGGAGTGATGATGGCGATCGTGTGGACCTTGCTGGCAATCCTGGCTGCTTACCTGATCGGCTCCGTTTCGTTCGCCGTCCTGGTGAGTCGGGTTTTCGGGCTGGCCGACCCGCGTTCCTACGGCTCCGGCAATCCGGGTGCAACCAACGTGCTCCGATCGGGCAACAAGCTGGCCGCCGTGTTGACGCTGGTCGGTGACGCCGTCAAGGGCTGGCTGGCCGTGTGGCTGGTCCAGCGTTATGGCCCGGCGCTGGGCGTGGGCGACTGGGGCATTGCCCTGTCTGGCCTGGCCGTGTTTCTTGGCCACCTTTATCCCGTCTACTTCCATTTCAAGGGTGGCAAAGGCGTGGCCACGGCGGCCGGTGTCATCCTGGCCTTCAATCCCTGGCTGGCGCTCGCCACCGGCGTCACGTGGCTGATCATCGCCTTCTTCTTTCGCTACTCGTCGCTGGCGGCCCTGGTCGCTGCCGTGTTTGCTGCGTTCTACTCGGCTCTCGGCTGGGGCTTCGACGAGCGCTTCATCGCGTTGGTGGTGATCGCCGGTTTCGTCATCTACCGGCACCAGGCCAACATACGCAACCTGATGGCGGGCAAGGAACGGCGCTTCGGCGAGAAGAGCAAGGACGCGCTGCCGCGGGTCTGACTCGCTTCAGGCGGCAGCCTCGGCCAGCGACCAGCGCGGGTGCACCACATAGCCCAGGCTGCGGCCCACCTCGGCCGGATTGACCCGCCGCAGCGCGGCCAGTCCCGCGAGCGCGATCATCGCGCCGTTGTCGGTGCAAAGGTCGAGTGGCGGGAAGTGGACCTCGGTGCCATGCCGGCGCGCGTCCTCCAGCAAACGTGCCCGCAGCTGGACATTGGCGCCGACGCCACCGGCGACCACGAGCCGCCTAAGTCCGGTCACTTCGAGCGCGCGCCGTGACTTGGCGGCCAGCACATCGACGATGGCATCGACGAACGCACGCGCGATGTCGGCCCGGCCCTGTTCGCACAGGTTGCTCTGGCGTCGGACCGCCGTGAGCACCGCGGTCTTCAGTCCGCTGAAGCTGAAGTCCAGATTGCCGCTGCCGAGCATCGGCCGCGGCAGGCGCAGTGCACCTGCAATGCCGAACTCCGCCAGCCGCGACACGGCGGGGCCGCCCGGGTAGCCCAGTCCCAGCAGCTGTGCGGTCTTGTCGAACGCTTCGCCGGCGGCGTCGTCGAGCGTTTCACCAAGCAGGCTGTAGCGCCCCCAGTCGTCCACGCGCATCAGTTGCGTGTGTCCTCCGGAAACCAGCAAAGCGACGAACGGGAAGGCCGGGGCGGGTTCGGCCAGAAGCGGCGAAAGGAGGTGACCCTCCAGATGGTGCACCTCGACGACGCGGCGGCCGAGCGCATACCCGATGGCGTGACCGATGCTGTTGCCGACCAGCAATGCACCGGCCAGCCCCGGACCCGCGGTCACGGCAATGGCATCGATGCCGGAAGCGGGACATTGCGCCTGCTGCAGGACGCGGTCGAGCAACGGCAGAACACGGCGAATGTGATCGCGTGAGGCGAGTTCCGGCACCACGCCGCCGTAGGCCTGGTGCATGTCGACCTGCGAGTGGAGCGCCTGGGCCAGCAGGCCGCGCTCGCTGTCCAGAAGCGCAACGCCGGTTTCGTCGCAGGAGGTCTCGATCCCGAGGATCCGCATGAGTCCAGTGTACGAGACCGGCTTCGGCCGCCGGGGCCGACAAAGACGGCTAAGCCGTTGACTTGTCTGCGGAAAGCGGATTGGGCTATACTCGCGCGCTTTGCAGCTTGGTCGACTCCCACGCCGTAGCGGATTGGGTTCAAGCCGGCTGGTCCACCCGATCCACGAGTACCCGATACCGATGCCTACCATTCGCGTCAAGGAAAACGAGCCGTTCGAAGTCGCGCTGCGCCGCTTCAAGCGCACGATCGAGAAAAGCGGACTTCTGACAGAGCTGCGCGCGCGCGAGTTCTACGAGAAGCCGACCGCCGAGCGCAAGCGGAAGAAGTCCGCCGCGATCAAGCGACACTTCAAGCGCCTGCGCAGCCAGATGCTGCCGAAGAAGATGTACTAGGCATCGACCGCAACCCGGGTTGTTCATGAAGCGCGCCTCCGGGCGCGCTTTGACTTTCTGGAGTCAAAAATGACGGTCACCACGGCGCTGAAAGAGCGCATCACAGAAGACATGAAGGCGGCGATGCGTGCCAAGGAGGCCGGTCGCCTGTCCGCCATCCGGCTGTTGCAGGCTGCGATCAAGCAAAAGGAGGTCGACGAGCGCATCGTCGCCGATGACGCCGCAGTGCTTGCCATCATCGAGAAGCTGATCAAGCAGCGCAAGGACTCGATCGAGCAGTTTGCGAAAGCCGGGCGGACGGATCTCGTCGACAAGGAGAGAGCCGAACTCGATCTGCTCACCGGCTACCTGCCGCAGCAGATGTCGGAGGCCGAACTTGCCGTGGCGGTCGACGCCGCCATAGCCGAGTCCGGTGCCGCCGGTCCGCAAGGCATGGGCAAGGCTATGGCCATCCTCAAGCCCCGCATCGCCGGACGCGCCGACATGGGCAAGGCCTCCGCGTTGGTGAAGCAGCGGTTGACGTAATCATTACTTGCGGCCGCAGGCCGCCCACGCGCGGCAGCGCACGGCCGCCCGAAGCGGCCGCGCCTCGTTCATCCGACGAAAGTGCACGTACATCGGCGGAGCCGATGCGTACACTTTCGTCGCAACCATGATTCCCCAGAGCTTCATCCAGGATCTGCTCGCCCGAGTCGACATCGTCGACGTCGTTGGCCGTTACGTGCAGCTCAAAAAGGGCGGCCAGAACTTACTTGGACTGTGTCCGTTCCACGGCGAGAAGAGCCCGTCGTTCACCGTCAGTCCGTCCAAGCAGTTCTATCACTGCTTCGGATGCGGCGCGCACGGCAGCGCGATCGGCTTCCTGATGGAGCATCGTGGCCTGGGTTACGTGGACGCGATCCGTGAACTGGCGCAGCAGGCCGGTTTGCAGGTCCCTGAATCGGCGGACCGCGGCAGCGATTCCAGCGGCAAGATCCGCGCATTGACCGACCTGCTGAAGCAGGCGGCCGATTATTACCGTGCGCAGCTCAAGGAAAGCCCGGTTGCCATCGACTACCTGAAAGGGCGTGGCCTTACTGGCGCAACGGCCGCGCGTTTCGGGCTGGGCTATTCGCCAGACGCCTGGCAGCCGTTGCGCGCCGCGGTCGCCAACTACGACGATCCGCGTCTGGTCGAGGCCGGACTGGTCATTGCCGACGAAGGGAAGCGCTACGACCGCTTTCGCGGCCGCATCATGTTCCCGATCCGCAACCCGCGCGGGCAGGTGATCGGATTCGGGGCGCGCATCCTTGGGGCCGGTGAACCGAAGTACCTCAATTCACCCGAGACGCCGGTCTTCCGCAAGGGCCAGGAACTTTACGGCCTGCACGAGGCGCGCGACGCGATTCGCCAATCGGGGCGCGCCATCGTCTGCGAGGGCTATCTCGATGTGATTCAACTGGCCCAGGCGGGTTTCGCCGAGGCTGTCGCGGCACTGGGCACCGCGGTGACGAGCGCCCACGTCAGCGCGCTGCTGCGTGCCACCGACCACGTGATCTTCGCATTCGACGGCGACGCCGCCGGTCGCAAGGCAGCGCGCCGGGCGCTCGAGGCGACCTTGCCGGTCATTGCCGATACCAAACGGGCGAGCTTCGTCCTGCTGCCGGAGGGTGAGGACCCTGACAGCCTCGTCCAGTCGCGCGGCGCCGCCGCTTTTGAGGCCGAGCTGGCGCAGGCGTTGCCGCTGTCGAGATTCTTCATCGAGGCGCTGGCGAGTGGACGCTCGCTCGGGTCACCAGAGGATCGGGCGGCGATCGTCGCCGATGCCAAGCCGCTGTTGCTGTCGATGCCGCCCGGGGCGCTCAGATTGCAGCTGCTGCGTGAGCTCGCGGATGCTTCCCGCACGCCGCTGGAGGATCTCGAGGCGCTGTACGGAATTCGGCGGACGCGGCCGAGCCGCCCGGCACCGCTGCAGCGGCGGACACCCCACGCCGAGGTCGAGGATCTCAAGCGCCGCATCCTGCAGCAGTTGCTGGCTCATCCACCGCTCGCGCGCGAGTTCGAGCAAGCGGTCGTCGAGGAGCACGTCGGGCGCGAGGACCGGATCGATCAAGAGATCAGCGAGGTCTGGCAGGCCGCAACGCAACCGTCCTCCTCGGTCAGTGCGGTCATGACGCACGGGACGCTGCTCGAGGTGTTGCAGGGCAGTCCGTACGCCGAGGACTACCAGGCGCTCGCCGCGCAGGAAATGGAACTCGACACGGACGTCGAAACGTCCCGTCAGGTTCTCGAGGAGGCGTTCGAAAAGCTCCGCCTGCGTCGCCTGGAACAGGAACGAACCGAGCGCCTGGCCGAGTTCGAGAAGGATCAATCGCCCGAGCGCCTCGCCGCCTACCAGGACGCGGACCGCGCCTACATGCGCGCGAGGAGCAGGGCCCCGGGCGAGGCCCGGCCGCAGTAGCCAGGCCACGGCTTCTCCGGGCGGTCGGCAGCCAGAAGTTTGCTAAGATGTCAAATTCTTGGCTGTCAATGCCTTTGCGGGCATGCGACGCCAGAGCGCCCAGGAGATCGCGATCTGATCGGTGGCGCAGTTGTGATGCATTGACCGCGTGCGAGACGCACTCCGGGGCGCCTGAAATCAGGATCCGCCCGGCCCTCGCGGCATGTCTGCTCTGAGACACGCGGTGATGCGAGATCGTGACCGTCCCGAACTGCCGGGCCGACGCGATTGATTACGCGCATTTGGACCCAATGATGTATTCGATGTTGTGGGCTGGCCTGCGTTCGCGCGGGTGCTGCGCACAGCATTTTTGCCGCGCTGCGCCCTGCGGCGGCCGATCGGAGCGACAACGATGGTGATGAAAAAGCCGGTGGTGAAAGCCCAGCCTGCGCGAGCCAACGCGCGTGAAGCGACGCGCACCAAAGGTGCAGTGAAAAAGGCCGCGCCGGCGGCAAAGCCTGCGGTCAAGTCGGCGGCACTGAAGGCGACCGTTGCGGCCAAGGCCGTTGCACAAAAGACAGTTGCTCCCGCGCTGGCTGCACCCGTCAGGGCCGCCACGCCGGCTGCCGCGCCGGTGCTCGCCAACAAGCCGACTCCGCCCGCCGCCGCGGCGCCACGCGGGCGCCCCGGACGCAAACCCAAGTCGTCCGAAGAGCAGTTGATGGGCGCCGAGGGCGGTGTCGACGCTGTGCCGGAGGCGGGCGACGACGCCGCCGATCCGAGCGTGCAGATCGTCGAGAAAATGAGCGCGACCAAGCTGCGCGCCAAGGACCGCCGCGCCAAGGAAAAGGCGCTCAAGGAAGCGCTTGAGCGCAGTTACCACGGCACCGAGGAAGACCTCGAAGCCCGCCGCAACAAGCTGAAGGCGCTGATCAAGCTCGGCAAGGAGCGTGGCTTCCTGACCTACGCCGAGATCAACGACCACCTGCCCGACAACCTGGTCGACGCCGAGGCGATCGATTCGATCATCACGACTTTCGGCGATATGGGGATCCAGGTCTTTGACCAGGCGCCCGATGCCGAAACGCTGCTGATGGGCGACAACGTGCCCACCGCGACTACCGACGACGATGTCGAGGAAGAGGCCGAGGCCGCGCTGACGACGGTCGACGCCGAGTTCGGCCGCACGACCGACCCGGTGCGCATGTACATGCGCGAGATGGGCTCGGTGGAGCTGCTGACGCGTGAAGGCGAGATCGAGATCGCCAAGCGCATCGAGGATGGCCTGAAGCACATGGTGATGGCGGTGTCGGCCTGCCCGACGACCATTGCCGAAATCCTGACGCACTCCGAGCGCATTCGGGCCAGTGAGATCCCGATCGACGAGGTGGTCGACGGATTGATGGATCCGACCGCCGAGGACTTCCCGACCGCTGGCGGCGACGACGAAGAGGAAGAGGGCGAAGAGACGACGGATATCGGCGCCTCGGGCATGACAGCTGCGCAGCTCGATGAACTGAAGCTGCGTGCAATCGAGAAATTCGATCATGTCGCGAAACTGTTCGAGAAGATGCGCGTCGCCTTCGAAAAAGAGGGCTACAAGTCGCCGGGCTACCTGAAGGCGCAGACCAAGATCCTCGACGAACTGATGAGCCTGCGTTTCACGGCCAAGATGGTCGAGAAGCTGTCGGACACACTGCGCAAGCAGGTTGACGAGGTCCGCAGTATTGAAAAGCAGATCTACGAAATCGTCGTCAACAAGTGCGGCATGCCACGCGCACACTTCCTCAAAGCCTTCCCCGGCAGCGAAACGAACATGCGCTGGGCGGCACGCGAGGCCGACTCCGGCCAGCCGTATGCCGAGGTGCTGAAGCGCAACCTGCCGGCGGTACAGGAGCTGCAAAGCAAGCTTGCGGACCTGCAGAAGCGCGTCGTGCTGCCGCTGCGCGATCTGCGCGAGGTCTACAAGCAGATGGCCACCGGCGAGGCCAAGGCGCGCAAGGCCAAGCGCGAGATGACCGAGGCCAATCTGCGCCTCGTGATCTCGATCGCGAAGAAGTACACCAACCGTGGGCTGCAGTTCCTCGACCTGATCCAGGAAGGCAACATCGGCCTGATGAAGGCGGTCGACAAGTTCGAATACCGCCGCGGCTACAAGTTCTCGACCTACGCGACGTGGTGGATCCGCCAGGCGATCACGCGTTCGATCGCCGACCAGGCGCGCACGATCCGTATCCCGGTGCACATGATCGAGACGATCAACAAGATGAACCGGATCAGCCGGCAGATCCTGCAGGAGACCGGCACCGAGCCCGATCCGGCCACGCTCGCGGTCAAGATGGAAATGCCGGAAGACAAGATCCGCAAGATCCTGAAGATCGCGAAGGAACCGATCAGCATGGAGACGCCGATCGGCGACGACGACGACTCGCACCTCGGCGACTTCATCGAGGACCAGACCACGGTCGCGCCGGTCGACGCTGCGCAGTACAACTCGCTGTCGGGCGTGACCAAGGACGTGCTGGACTCGCTGACGCCGCGCGAGGCCAAGGTGCTGCGCATGCGCTTCGGCATCGAGATGTCGACCGACCACACGCTCGAAGAAGTCGGCAAGCAGTTCGACGTCACGCGCGAGCGTATTCGCCAGATCGAGGCGAAGGCGCTGCGCAAGCTCCGCCACCCGAGCCGCTCCGACAAGCTGAAAAGCTTCCTCGAGTAGGCCCGCGTGCGCCCTTCCTCGACGACACACGACCGTGGCCTGGGGCTGCGGTCGTGCGCGTTTCGGTCCCTCGGGCCGTTAGCTCAGCTGGTTAGAGCAGAGGACTCATAATCCTTTGGTCGCTGGTTCAAGTCCAGCACGGCCCACCAACTTCCACACAGACCACTTTGGCCCGCCCCCTTGTCCGACTATCACGACTTTGAACACTTTGGCCTGGACCCGCGCATCGTTGCCGCGGTGAAGGCGATGGGCTACACGACGCCGACGCCCATCCAGTCCAAGGCGATCCCGATCGTCATGCAGGGCAAGGACGTGATGGGTGCGGCGCAGACCGGGACCGGCAAGACGGCGGGCTTTGCGCTGCCGATCATCCAGCGACTGCTGCCGCAGGCCAGCGCCAGCATGTCACCGGCGCGCCACCCGGTGCGGGCGCTGATCCTGGCACCGACGCGCGAGCTCGCCGACCAGGTGGCGGACAACGTCAAGCGTTACATCGCCGGCACGCCGCTGCGCTGCGCGGTCGTCTACGGCGGCGTCGACATGGATCCGCAGACGCAGGCGCTGCGCACCGGCGTGGAGATCGTCGTTGCCACGCCCGGCCGACTGCTCGACCACCTGCAGAGCAAGAACACGTCGCTCGGCCAGGTGCAGATCGTCGTGCTCGATGAGGCCGATCGCATGCTCGACATGGGTTTCCTGCCCGACATCTCGCGCATCCTCAATCTCCTGCCGAAGGAGCGCCAGAGCCTGATGTTCTCGGCGACCTTTTCGGAAGAAATCAAGAAGCTCGCGGCGAACTTCCTGCGCGAGCCGGTGCTCGTCGAAGTGGCGCGCCGCAATGCCACGGCCGAGAACGTCAAGCAGGAAGTCGTGCGGCTGCACGAATCAGAGAAGACGGATGTGCTGCTCGAACTGCTGCGCACGCGTGGCGAGGGCGGCGGACGCCTGACGCAGGTGCTGGTTTTCGTCAACTCCAAGATCGAGTGCCGACGGCTCGCCCGCCAGCTGCAGAAATCCGGAGTGAATGCGGACGCGATCCACGGCGACAAGACGCAGGACGAGCGCATGAAGGCGCTCGAAGGCTTCAAGGCCGGCTCGATCGAGGTGCTGGTCGCCACCGACGTCGCCGCCCGTGGCCTGGACATCGTCGAGTTGCCCGTGGTGATCAACTACGACGTCCCCTTTGCACCCGAGGACTACATCCATCGAATTGGCCGCACGGGCCGCGCTGGCGCCAGCGGGCTGACGATCATGATGATGACGGGCTCGGACGAGCGCAGCGTTGCGGCGATCGAGCGCCTGACAAAGCAGAAGTTCGAGACGAGCGCGGTTACGCCGCCGCCACGACGAGAGCGCGGACGCGACGAGCGCGAGCGCCCCGGGCGTGACGAAGGTCGCCGTCCCCGCCGCGAGTCCTCGCGCACGGATGAACGTGCACCGGAGCGTGCGGCGCCCGCGCCGGCCGACGATTTCTTCTCACGACCCTACGAGTCGGGCGCTCCCGGGGCGGGCGTGCCCCCCGCTGCCGCCGAAACTTCGTCCACGCCCAAGGCGCCCGGACGCGTGGCCGCGCTGCTCGGCGGCAAACGCAAATAAGAAGTCGCCGTCGCGCCGGCCCTGCGGTCGGCGTCGAGCAGCTGCGATCCTGTCGACGCTCTAGTCCGCAGACTGCGGCGGCGACTCTTCGCGGTGCCACCATTCGCGCAGCGTGCGGCACAGTCCGTGTTCATCGAACTCGAGCACGAACACCCCGTCGAGTGCGACGCTGGATCCGCTGGTGCGTCGCGTGAATGAGGCGCTCCAATGAGCGATAGCCGTGCTGGACTGCACCGCGAGCAAACGGAATCGAAATGACACGTCCGTTTGGCCCTCGGGGACTGCCGACCAGTAACGCAGCACGCCTTCCCGGCCGCATGCCGGAGGCGAAAATGGCGTTTCGAAGTACTTGCAGTCCTCGGTGAACAGTTGCGCCGCGGCGGCCGGATCCGCGCGTTCCCACGCATCGCCGTAACGCTGCAACCAATGTTCGGCAGTCGCAGGTGTCAGCGTCATTCCTGCTCGCGCATCATCGAATACGCGCCGTCATCGAGCGAATCACGGCCGAACCGACCAGCGCGCGTCGCGGGTTCAAGGGGCGGCGGGCATCGGCGTCGCTGCCGCGGGGAACGTGATCACATGGTCGGCATCCAGCCGGATGCCGATCTTTTCGCCGATCGCGTGATCATGGTGGCTGGGAACGAGCGCAAGGACCTCGCGTCCACTGTCGAGCCGCAGTGTGTAAATGAAGTCGCCACCGCGGAAGACCTTGCGCAGGACTTCTGCCTTCAACGGGCTGGCGTCGTCATGGACCACGTCGTCGGGCCGCAGGAGCACCTCGACGAAGCAGCCTTTGCCGCAGGTGGCACACCCCTGCTGGCACGGCAGCGGAATGTCTCCCTTGAGTTCACCCAGCTCGATGGCGACGTTGCGCGATGACAGGACTTCGGCCGGCAGGAAGACGCCCTGGCCGATGAAGTCCGCCACGTAGCGCGTTGCCGGACGGTGATACAGCTCGTACGGCCGATCCCACTGTTCCAGGTTCCCGCGATGCATGACGCCGACGCGATCGGCGATGGCGAACGCCTCCTGCTGGTCATGCGTCACCAAAATGGCGGTCGTGCCGCTTGCCTTGAGAATCTGACGTACCTCATGCCCCAGACGCTGGCGCAGTTCCACGTCGAGGCTGGAAAACGGCTCGTCCATCAGCAGCAGCGATGGGCGCGGCGCAAGTGCCCGGGCCAGCGCCACGCGCTGCTGCTGGCCGCCGGAGAGTTCGTGCGGGAAGTTGCGCGCGTGCGGCGCCAGGCCCACCAGATCGAGCATTTCCCGCGCGCGCCGGCTCCGCGCCGCGGCATCCAGCGCACGCAACCCGAACGTCACGTTGCCTTCGACCGTAAGGTGGGGAAACAGCGCGTAATCCTGGAAAACAAGGCCGACGCTGCGGCGCTCTGGAGGTGCAGTGAAGTGCGGACCCGACACGACGAGCCCATCGATCTCTATCGTGCCCGCCGCGACCGGCAGGAAGCCGGCGATGGCACGCAGCAGCGTTGTCTTGCCGCACCCGGAACTGCCGACCACGCAGCCGATCTCGCCCCGCTCGAGCGTCAACGACAGTCCCTCGAGGACGCGAGTGCCACCTCGGTAGTCGACGCCGAGGCCGTCGATGACCAGCAGCGCGGCGGGGTGGGCCTGTATGTCCATGATTCAGCGAGTCTAGCCGATCAAATGAGGTTAGTTCTCATTTGCATTTAGACTCCACGCCGAGCGGAGGGACTTTGGCGACGACGGTCAATCGAGGATCAACAGAGGCGGGGCGCGACCGGCCAACGTCTTGGCGGTCGGCGTCCGGGCTGGGACGACCGCTGCTGCTCGCGCTGGCGTGCGTCTGCATTGTTGGCCTGCCCGTCCTGAGCATCTTCGCCAGCTTCCTCGGCGCGGGCGAGTCGGCCGACACGCTGCGACACCTTTTGTCCACCGTCATTCCAGCCGCAATGGCCGAGACATTCCTGCTCGGCACGGGCGTGGTGGCGGGCGTCGTCATCGTTGGCTCCGTCACCGCGTGGCTCGCGGCCACCTGCGAGTTCGCGGGCCGGCGCGTCTTCGAGTGGGCGCTGCTGCTGCCGTTGGCGATGCCCGCGTACATCGTTGCCTATGCCTACACCGACGCGCTGCAGTTTGCCGGGCCGCTGCAGACCGCGCTGCGCGAGGCATTCGACTGGCGCCGGGGCGACTACTGGTTTCCGGAGATCCGTTCCGTGCCGGGCGGCATCTTCGTGTTTACCGTCGTGCTGTACCCCTATGTCTACCTGCTGGCGCGCACCGCGTTTCTCGCGCGCACGGCGGCCATGATCGATGCGGCCCGCAGCCTCGGACTCACGGCGTGGCAGACGTGGTGGCGGGTCAACATTCCGCTGGCGCGACCGGCGATCGCAGCGGGTGCGCTGCTTGCGCTGATGGAAACGCTGGCCGACTACGGCGCCTCGGTGTACTTCGGACTGCAGACGTTCACCACGTCGATCTATCGCGCATGGTTTTCGATGGGCGACCGCATGGCGGCCAGTCAGCTGGCGGGCGTGCTGCTGCTGCTGGTGCTGGGCATCCTTGCACTGGAGCGTGCAGCCCGCGGCCGGGCGCGCTTCTTCACGCCCACAGCCAGCCAGCGGCCGGCGCCACGCTCGATGCTGCGGGGTTGGCGGGCGTGGGGCGCGATGGCCTTGTGCCTTGCGCCAGTGATCCTCGGTTTCGTGTTGCCGGTGCTGCTGCTGCTGCGCCTGCTGCTGCCGACCTGGGCCAGCGTCGAGGCAGCGCGTTATCTGCAATGGCTGGCGAACACACTCGGCGTGGCGGTCGGCAGTTCCGTGGTCGTGCTGGCCGTCGTGCTCGCGCTGGCGTACGCGGCGCGCGCAGCGGAACGCGGGGCTCCCGCCAGGCTTGTGCGGGCCTCCGTGCGGCTGATGAGTCTGGGCTACGCGTTGCCCGGCGCTGTCGTCGCGGTGGGCATCCTGGTTCCGCTGGCGGGCTTCGACAATGCGCTCGACGGCTTCCTGAAGTCGCTGATCGGCGTCGGGACGGGCCTGCTGCTGACGGGAAGCGTGTTCGCGTTGCTTTATGGCTACCTCGTGCGCTACTTCGCGGTCGCGTATCAATCGGTCGAGGCGGGACTCGCACGCATCACGCCGGCCATGGATGCCAGTGCGCGCAGCCTCGGCAGCACCACCTTCGACACATTTGTCCGGGTCCATTTGCCGATACTTTCGCCGTCGGTTCTGGCGGCGGTGCTGCTGGTGTTTGTCGACGTGATGAAAGAGTTGCCGGCGACACTCGTGCTGCGTCCGTTCAACTTCGACACGCTGGCCGTCGTCGCCTACCAGCTCGCGGCCGACGAGCGTCTCGGCGAGGCTGCACTGCCGGCGCTGACCATCGTGCTTGCGGGCGTCATTCCCGTCATCCTGTTGTCGCGCGCGATTGCGCGGGCGGCTCCGGGGCAAGCCTAGGACGGATCGGGTCGCACGGCGCGTTCCAGCCGGGGAGGCGGGATCGGTTCTAGTACGCTTGCCGCCTTTTCCAGCGGAGCGCCATGCATCATGGGCTATGCATTTGCAGCGCCGGCACAGGCCGTTGTGCCGATCGATGGCTCGACCGATCTGTTCCCGGTGCATCGCATCTATTGCGTGGGCCGCAACTACGCCGACCACGCCAAGGAGATGGGCTTCTCGGAGCGTGAAGCGCCGTTCTTCTTCATGAAGCCGGCCGATGCCGTGCTTCCGGTTCCCTTCGGCAAGACGGGCGAACTGCCGTATCCGGGCGAAACGGCAAATCTGCATCATGAGATCGAGCTCGTGGTCGCCATCGGACGGGCCGGACGAAACATCGCGCCGGCCGATGCGCCGTCGCACATCTGGGGCTATGCGGTCGGACTCGACATGACGCGCCGCGACCTGCAGTTCGCGCTGCGCGACAAAGGCCGCCCATGGGACGTCGCGAAAGGCTTCGACTTCTCGGCTCCGATTTCGCCACTGAAGCCGATCGCTCTGACCGGCGAACTCACGGCCGCAGCGATCTGGCTCGAGGTCAACGGACAGAAGCGGCAGTCGAGCGACGTTGCGAAGCTGATCTGGAACGTCAGCGAAACAATCGCCCATCTGTCGAAGTACTTCACGCTGGTGCCGGGCGACCTGATTTACACGGGTACGCCAGAAGGCGTCGGTGCCGTCAGTCCGGGTGACGTGCTGGTGGGTGGCATTGCCGGTCTCGGGACGCTGCAGGTGAAGGTCGTCGAATGAAGTCGGGTCGCAGCACGATCGACTGCATCGTCTGGGTCGTCGGCTGCCTGCTGACGTGGGCCGTGACGCCGGCGCAGGCGCAGTCCGTCACCACGTTGAAGGT
The DNA here is from genome assembly GCA_963780715.1 of uncultured beta proteobacterium. Taxonomy (GTDB): domain Bacteria; phylum Pseudomonadota; class Gammaproteobacteria; order Burkholderiales; family Burkholderiaceae_F; genus JALORV01. The sequence continues at coordinate 70,293 of CAWADK010000017.1, read as the reverse complement.
CCATCACTTCCTGCCGCCCGGCTCGACGACGCATGCCAAGCTGATCGTGCCCTGGTGCGCGAAGATCGAGGCGGAGTCATCGGGTCGCCTGAAGTGCCAGATCTTTCCATCGATGCAGCTCGGCGGCACGGCGCCACAGCTCTACGACCAGGTGCGCGACGGTGTGGTCGACATCGTCTGGACGCTGCCCGGGTACAACGCGGGTCGTTTTCCTGCGATGGAAGTGTTCGAGTTGCCCTTCATGATTGCCGATGCCGAATCCGCCTCGCGCGCCGCGTGGCAGTTCTACGAGAAGCACGGCCGCAGCGAATTTCGCGATGTGCGGCCACTGGCCGTCCATGTCCACGACGCCGGTTACCTGCACACGCGCGAGCGTCCGGTGCGCACGCTCGACGACTTCCGCGGCATGAAGCTGCGTGCGCCGACGCGCCAGACCAACAAGTTGCTGGCCGCGCTCGGTGCCTCTCCGGTCTCGATGCCGGTGACGGCGCTGGCCGACGCGATGAACAAGGGCGTGCTCGACGGCGCGGTCGTGCCGTGGGAGGTCGTGCCGGCCGTCAAGGTGCACGAGGTTGCGCGCTTTCACACCGAGACGGACCCCAATGTTCCGGCGCTGTACACGGCGGTGTTCCTCCTGGCGATGAATCCGAAGACCTACGATCGCCTGCCGCCGGAGCTCAAGGCAGTCATCGACCGTAACTCCGGGCAGGAGCTGTCGACCCAGGCCGGGCGCCTCTGGGAGCAGCAGAAGGCGCCGGCACGCAAGCTCGCGCAGGATCGCGGCAATACGGTCATCGTCGTGCCGGCGGCGGAACTGGCGAACTGGCAGCGTGCCGCGCAGCCGGTACTCGTCGACTGGGTCGCCGACATGAAGCGGCGCCAGATCGACGGCGACGTGCTGCTGGCCGATGCGCGGGCACTGCTGGCGCGCAGCGCCGCGACCAACGTGGCTCCGCTGCGCGACCGGGCCACCAAATAGCCATGCGGCGCGCGCTCAGCGCGGCAGCAACCGCATTCGCGCTGCTCGGCGGAGTCATCGTGGCGCTGGTTGCCGGGTTAACCGTGGTGTCGGTGGTCGGCCGCTGGGCCTTCGCCACTCCGATTCCCGGTGATGTTGAACTGGTCCAGCTCGGCACGGCCAGCGCACTGGCGCTCTTTCTTCCGTACTGTCAGCTGCACGGCAGCCACCTGATCGTCGACATCTTCACCGTCCGATCGGGAGCAGTGCTGCATCGCTGGCTCGATGCATTCGCCCATGTCGTCGCCGCGGCCGTTCTCGCGCTGCTGGCCGCGCGAGCCGCATGGGGGGTCGAAAGCCTGCGCGCGGCTGCCGAGACCTCGATGGTGCTGGGCGTTCCGTTGTGGCTCGCCTATGCGCCAATGGTGCCGTCGCTCGCGCTCGCGGCCCTCATTGCACTGTTGCGGCTTCGCGCCGCACGAACCGAGGCCAACGCCTGATGTCGGCGTGGAGTCCCCTCGTGCTCTTCGGCACGATGCTGGCGCTGATGGCGCTGCGCCTGCCCATCTGGGTGGCGATGTTCGTGCCCGGCGCCGCTGGTTTCGCGGTCTACGCCGGCGGCGAAGCGCTGCTCGCCTATCTCAAGGGCATCGTCTTTGCGCGGTTCTCGATCTACGACCTGTCGGTCATCCCGCTCTTCCTGCTGATGGGACAGCTCGCGACCGAAGGTGGCCTGTCGCGCGCGCTGTTTCGCGCAGCGGCGAGTTTTGTCGGTCACTGGCGCGGCGGGCTGGCGCAGGCCGCGGTGCTCGCCAGCGCGGCATTCGGCGCGGTATGCGGCTCTTCGGTCGCCACGGCAGCGACGATCGCGCAGGTGGCGTTGCCGGAGATGCGGCGTTACCGGTATGACGGCGGCTTCGCGATGGCGGCGCTGGCGGCTGGGGGCACGCTGGGCATCCTGATCCCGCCGTCGGTGGTGCTGGTGCTCTACGCCATCATTGCGGAGCAGAACATTGCCAAACTGTTCGCGGCGGCACTGGTGCCAGGCCTCCTCGCGGCGCTGCTCTACTGCATCGCCATCGCGGTGCTGATGCGGTGGCGGCCGGCGCTCGGGCCCGCCGAACCGCGCGTGCCCTGGCGCCAGCGCTGGACCGCGCTGGGCGGCGTGGTCCCTGTGCTCGCAATTTTTCTCGTGGTGCTGGGAGGCATCTACGGCGGCGTGTTTACCGCCACCGAAGCGGCGGCCATCGGCGTCGTGCTGACGGCTGCCGTCGGCCTGCTGCGACGCCGGCTCACGCTGAACGGCGTGAAGTCTGCATTGCTCGGGACCGCCGAAGTGTCGGGCGTCATCTTCATGATCTTCCTGGGCGCCGACATGCTCAATGGGGCACTCGCGCTCACGCAGATGCCGGCGCGCGCGGCGGAGTTCATCGGCACGCTGCCGCTGCCACCGCTGGCGATCCTGGCCCTGGTGCTGCTGGGCTACATCGCGCTCGGCAGCGTCATGGATGAACTGTCGATGCTGCTGCTGACGCTGCCGGTGGTGTTCCCGGCCGTCATGCAGCTCGATCTGTTCGGCCTGCCGCTCGAAGCCAAGGCGATCTGGTTCGGCGTCCTGCTGCTCACCGTCGTCAACATCGGACTGATCGCGCCGCCCGTGGGGCTCAACATGTATGTGGTCAGCGCGCTCGCGCGGGACATACCGATTGCGCAGGGCTACCGGCGCGTCGTCGCGTTCCTGGCTGCCGACTCGGTGCGGCTCGTGCTGCTGCTTTTCGTCCCGGCCCTGTCGCTCTGGCTCGTGCAGTTTGTTCGCTAGGATGGCGACATGATGAAGCTCTACAACTACTTCCGCAGCTCGGCGTCGTTCCGGGTCCGCATTGCGCTGAACCTCAAGGGCCTGCCCTACGAGTACGCGGTCGTGCACCTGACGAAGGACGGCGGCCAGCAGTTCATCCCGACCTTCCGGGCGCTCAACCCGGATGCGCTGATCCCGGTGCTCGACGACGACGGCCGCGTGCTGACGCAATCGCTGGCGATCATTGAATACCTTGATGAGACCCACCCCGAGCCACCGCTCCTTCCGCGTGACGCGCTGGAACGAGCCTACGTGCGCGCGTTCGCGCTCGGCATCGCCTGCGAGATTCATCCGCTCAACAACCTGCGAGTGCTGCGCTACCTGGTGCATGAGCTCGGCGCGAGCGAAGACGCGAAGAACGCCTGGTACCGGCACTGGGTCGAGCATGGGCCTAGCCGCACTGGAGGCGCGCGTGGTGGCCGAAGGCCGCGCTGGGCGCCATGTGCTGGGCGACCGGGTCACGCTGGCGGACATCGTGCTGGTGCCGCAGATCTTCAACGCGCGTCGCTTCGACTGCAGGCTCGATCACGTGCCGACGCTCATGCGCATCTTCGACCACTGCATGGAGCTTGCGGCCTTCATCGACGCCCAGCCGTCGAAACAGCCGGACGCCGGGGGATGATCACCACGCGCGCCGCTCAGCGGTCGAGCACCATGCGTTCGCGCACCGCAGCGGCCAGCTCGGTGACGGCGGTGGCGTAGAAGTAGCTGCGGTTGTAGTGCAGGATCGCGCTGAAGTTCACCGTGCCGACCCGGTAGGCGCGACGCCGGCTGGCCGTTGCTGTCCACCAGCGGCAGGTCGATGACGATCACCGCCGTGTCGAGCGGCAGCAGGGCCTCGGTGGACACGCCGGCCGACAGCGCCGCGGACCATGTCGTCTGCGCCTCAATGCCGCGACCGAGTGCATCGACGATGCTTTCGTCGGCCTCGGCCGCGAATACGATCGGCAGGTCGCGCTGCCAGCCGTGACCGACGAGGAAATTCGCTACCGAGCCGATCGCGTCCGTCGGGCTCGAGAGCAGATCGATCCTGCCGTCGCCGTCGAAGTCCACGCCCCAGCGCCGGATGGAACCCGGCATGAACTGCGGCAGGCCGATCGCGCCGGCGAATGAACCGCGGTAGGACACCGGATCGCGCCGCTGCTCGCGGGCGAGCAGCAGGAATTCGACGAACTCGACACGATAGAAGTCGGCGCGGCGCAGGTAGTCAAACGTCAGTGTCGTGAAGACGTCGAGGGTCCGGAAGTTGCCGGTGATGCGCCCGAAGTAGGTCTCGACTCCAATGACTGCGACGATGATCTCGGCGGGGACGCCAAATTGCTCCTCGGCGCGTGCCAGTGCCGCGCGATGGGCTTCCCAGAAGTCCAAGCCGGCCTGGATACGCGCGGGCTCCAGGTAGCGCTGGCGGTATTCCAGCCAGTTGCGCTGGCCAAACGGAATCGGCGGCTGCATCAGTCGTTCGACACTGGCGGAGTAGCGCGCCTCGCGCAGCCACCGCTCGAGTCGAGCGCGGTCGAATCCGTGCGACGCGGCCACTTCGTCGACGAACTGCTGTACTTCGGGGCGCCCAAGGTACGGGCTGCGCGCGTGTGCCGGTGCAGCGACGGCGAGCGCGGCGAGCGCGACGAGGAATGCCCGGCGGTCGCGCGTCACAGCGGGTTCGGACGGGGCCGGAAGGCCCGGATCTCACGGCGCAGCGCACGGACGTCGGCGCGCGTTGCACTGGCCGAGGCCGGTCCATAGCGAAGCTGTTCGTAGCGGGACAGCAGACGACGCGCCAGCTTTACGTCGTCTTCGACGAGTGCGCGCCGCGTCCGTCCATAGAGTTCACGTGGTCCGCAGGAAGCGGAGGCGGCCACGCCGGCACGTTCGAGCCGCTCGCGCAGCAACTGGAAGGACGCACCCAACGGATCGCGCACGAGTCGCGGTCGCAGTGAAACGAACGCGAGCCACGCGAGCAATACGCTCATGATGAGCGCCAGCAGCAAGATCACACTTTCCAGCCTGGGTGCGAGACCCAGTCGCTCGACCAGCGCCTGCTGCCGCTCCATCGAATAGGTCAGCACCCACTGGTTCCAGCTGTTTTCCACCGCTTCCCAGTTGTAGCGCAGCGAGCGCAGCCAAGGCACATCGGTGCCAGTAGCCGTGGATCCCCGGCCGGCCTGGCGCGCGACTTCACCCGCTCCGCCCTGTATGCGCACCGGTGCCACCACGGAGGTCGGATCGATGCGGACCCAGCCCTGGCCCTGCAGCCAGACTTCAGCCCAGGCGTGCGCATCGGACTGCCGCACGGTCATGAAGCCATCGACCGGGTTCTGCTCACCGCCCTGGTAACCGGTCACAACGCGCGCCGGCACCTCCAGCAACCGCATCAAGAATACGAAGGCCGAGGCGTAGTGCTCGCAGAAGCCGAGCCGGGTGTCGAACAGGAACTCGTCGATCGAGTTGCGTCCCAGCGCCGGCGGCTCCAGCGTGTAGCCGTAGCCGCCTCGCCGGAAGTGCTCCAGCACCGCGTTGACAAGCTGGACATCCTGCGTGCGACGCTCGGTTGAAACGCCAGCCAGAACCTGATCCCGCAATTCCTGCGCGAACTGCACGGTGCGCGGGTTGAAACCGGCCGGCAGCACCAGCCAGTCCTGCAACTGCTGCGGGCTGAGATTCGCGTCGAGCCGATAGGACGTGTAGGACGTCGCGTCGTAGCGCATGCGATTCGTGATCAGGCCGTTCGCCAGCAGGCGCATGTCGGGTGTCAGCCGCGCCTCAAATTGCGGCAGTGTGGGCAGTCGTCCCAGGGCTTCGAGCGCGAACAGCCAGTCGCGCTTGTGCGGCTCGAGTGTCACCGAATAGGTCACCGCGGAGCGGCGATCGGGCTCGATCGCGGGATCGGCCGCCGGAAACGTGCGATTGGCCAACGGCAACCAGGTCCGGCCGGTGTAGGTCCCGAAGACCGGGCCCCGCCAGTAGAGCTTGTCCTTGCCGGGCACGGCGTTGTCGAAGCTGACGCGAAACGCGATCTCGTCGGAATCGAGCAGGCGACTGATCGACCCGGGCGACATCGAATCCGAGAGCCCCGTCCTGCCGCGGCCGGACTCCCCCGGCATGCCCCACAGCGGACCGGAAAAGCGCGGAAACAGCATGAACAGCGCCACCGTCAGCGGAAGGGCCTTGGCCAGAGTGAGTCCGACCAGTCGCAGCTTGCGGGCGGCCGGCAGGTCGACCTCGTCCAGGTTGACGCTGACCAGAACGAAAAAGAGAGCGATGACGGCGGCGACAGTCATCGCCGCGACCGGCAGGCCCTGTCCGTACAGGAACTGGGTCAGCAGGATGAAAAACGACAGGAAGATCACGACGAAGATGTCGCGCCGCGCGCGCATCTCGAGCAGCTTCAGCGCCATCAGCAGCAGCAGGAAGGTGACGCCGGCTTCCTGACCCGCCAGCGTTCGATGCTGGATGTAGACGGCGCCGCCGGCCGCGAGCAGCAGCGGCACCATGATGAAGCGTCCCGGCAACGAGCGCTGCGTGATCGTCAGCCAGATGCGCCAGACGAGCAGCAGCACGACGACCGCCGTCGCCCACCAGGGCAGATGTTCGAAGTGGGGCACCACGACCAGCGTCACCGCGGCCAGCAGTACCAGCGTGTCGCGCCGCTCGCGCGCCGCACTCGACGTCTGTGGCCCGAAGACACGTGCAACGGGTGCCAGCCAGCGCTGGAGCGTGGCGTATCCCTGTGCGCCTGCCGATGCCGTCGTCATCTCAGCCTCGATGCAGCGCGAGCGCCGTGAGGCACTTCTCACGATGCTGCGGGCCCGATCCGGCGAACACCATCGTGCCGGGCAACCGCAATCCGTAGCGAGCGTGGGCCGCATCCGCGTCCAGCACCCAGCGCGTCAGCCGGGACAGCTTCTGTTCCACGTCCAGGTTTCGCGGCAGGCTTTCGAAGTCGAGCAGCAGTTCGCCACCGCCCTCTGCCTCGAATTGCTTGACCGACAACTCGTCCGAACGTGCGGCCAATCGCCACGCGATCATTTTCTGCGGGTCACCCGGACTGTAGGGACGCACGCCCGCGAAATCGTCGCCCGAGGATGTGAGTCCGACGCCGTCGCCCCCTCCCGTGCCGGTCAGCGGCAGGGGCGGAGCATCGACCTCCGGCTTCGGATAGACCATCGCGCTCAAGGCAGGGGTCAGGTAGGCCCAGGCGCGCCACAGTCCGAACGGAAAGCGGGACTCGATGACGATGCGCGGTGCGGGCAGGCGGCCACGCTGGGGTGCGGGCAGTGGCACGCCGACGTTCCGATCGCCACGTGCCGGGACCTCGATCGACACCGTGAGCGCGGTGCGCGGGTGCCTCATCAGCAGCGGGAACCGGCGCGGCGCCGTCGTGGGATCGATGAATGCAAAGCGAAGGGCGAAGCGGTCGACCGTCGTCGGGTTGGTCGCCGTCACCTCGAAGATGGCAACGTCGCCTGCAAAGACGGGATCGGCGCGGATCCCGCGCAGCACGAGCTGCGCGAGGTTGGAGTGCGTCGTGTGCATGCCGACGATCGCCATGCTGGCGACCAGGAAGGTCAGCACGTAGCCCAGCTGCAGGTCGTAGTTGATGGAGCCGATCAGCAGCACGAGGATCGCGGCGCCGAAGACCAGTCCGGGTGTGGTCGGCAGGATGTAGACCCGGCGTCGATCGAGCAGCACGTCCCCGGACTCGGGTCCGTGGCGACCGGCGATCCATTGGCCGATGCGAACGGTCAGCGGATGTGCCGTGACGCTCATCGGCTGAGTCCCATGTTGCCGCTGATGACGCTCACGGCACCGGGACGGCGCCGATCAACTGGCTGACGAGTTCCTTGCCGTGCAATGCGCGGCCGCTGTCGCGGCTGACGGCATGCAGGCGGTGACCGGCCACCGCAGGCATGACGTTCTGAACATCTTCGGGAATCACGTGATTGCGTCCGTCCAGCCAGGCCCAGGCCCGCGCCGCGGCCAGCAGCGCCAAACCGCCGCGCGGCGACAGTCCCTCGGCGTACTTGCCCGACGCGCGGGTGTGTCCCATCAGCGCCTGTACGTAGTCCAGCAAGGCCGATGACACGAAGACCTTCTTCACTTCCACCTGCGCACTGACCAGGTCCGCCGGCCGCGCGACAGCCGCGAGCGTCTTGAGCATGTCGCGCCGCGCCTCGCCGGAAAGCAGGGCGCGCTCGGCGGCGCGATCCGGGTAGCCAAGGCTGATGCACATCAGAAAGCGGTCGAGCTGCGACTCCGGCAGCGGGAACGTGCCTACCTGCGAGAACGGATTCTGGGTCGCAATGACGAAGAAAGGCTGCGGCAGCGGTCGCGACTGACCGTCAACCGACACCTGACTCTCTTCCATCGCTTCCAGCAGGGCGCTCTGCGTCTTCGGGCTGGCGCGGTTGATCTCGTCGGCCAGCAGGACTTCGGTGAAGATCGGGCCCGGGTGGAACACGAACTGTCCAGTCGTACGGTCGTAGACCGATACCCCGAGCACGTCGGAGGGCAGCAGGTCACTGGTGAACTGGATCCGCCGGAACGGCAGGCCCATGGAAATGGCCAGCGCATGGGCCAGTGTCGTCTTGCCGACGCCCGGGGCATCCTCGATCAGAAGATGCCCGCCCGCCAGCAGGCAGGTCAGGCTTTGCCGGATCTGCAGGTTCTTGCCGACGATGACACTGCCGATCTGGGTGGCGGTCGCGCGGAATTTCTCTAACATGGGGTCAAACGCTCAGGCCGCGCCGTGCGGACCTCGAAATCGGGCTGGAAGGAGACATGCTTCACACAGGGTTCTTCACGCACCGCGCCTGCAACGCGCACGAGATGGGTTCCTGGCATCCCGAAAGCCCGGAAAGGCTTGCGGCCATTCACGACCATCTGATTTCCACTGGGATCGCGCCGCACCTGGAGCACTACGACGCGCCGGTCGCATCGGAAGAAGCGCTGGCGCGCGCCCATGACGCGGACTACATCGACAGGTTGAAAACCAGCGTACCACAGCAGGGCTACTGGCCCGTCGACCCCGACACCTCGATGAACCCGCACACCTGGGACGCCGCCTTGCGTTCCGCCGGTGCGGTGATCGAGGCGACCGATCGCGTCATCGCGGGCAAGCTGGCGAACGCGTTTTGCGCGGTGCGCCCGCCGGGCCACCATGCGCGCAAGGCCGCGGCGATGGGCTTCTGCTTCTTCAACAACGTGGCGATCGGCGCGCGCCATGCCGTCACGGTCCACGGACTCAAGCGGGTCGCGGTGATCGATTTCGATGTGCACCATGGCAATGGAACGGAGGAGATCCTCGCAGGCGACGAACGCGTGCTGATGGCCAGTTTTTTCCAGCATCCGTTTTACCCGTACACCGGGACCGAGCACGTGGCGAAAAACATGGTGAATGTGCCCCTTCCGGCCGGAACGAAGGGGGATGTCGTGCGCCAGGTGGTCGACGAAGTCTGGTTGCCGCGCCTGCGCGCGTTCCGTCCCGAGATGATCTTCATCTCGGCCGGGTTCGACGCGCACCGGGAAGACGACCTCGGCCAGATGGGACTGGTCGAGGCCGACTATGTCTACATCACCCAACGGATGATGGAAGTGGCGGCCGAATCCGGTGAAGGCCGGATCGTCAGCACGCTGGAGGGCGGCTACAACCTCAGCGCGCTGGCACGCAGCGTCGGGGCGCATGTGAAGGCGCTGGCGCAGCTGTGAGGCGTTACAGGTCGTCGCGACCGCTGCGCGGTCGCACGCGCACCTGCAGCGAAGGGACCAGGTGCGCGCCCTTCGGGCGGCCGGGTGGGCGCGCACAAGGAGCTCGGCTCGCGCCGAGCTGAAAAGGAATGCCAAAGACGATCTACGACGTCGGGCTGGACCGGAATCCTGCGAACTTTGCGGCGCTGTCGCCGCTCGGATTCGTCGAGCGCAGTGCGACGGTGTACCCGGACCTGACGGCCGTCGTGCATGGCAGCGGTGCAAAGCTGATTCGTCGCAGCTGGCGCGACGTCTACGCGCGCTCGCGCCGGCTGGCTCATGCGCTGGCGCGACTTGGTATCGGGCGCGGCGACACCGTGGCCGTGATGCTGCCGAACACGCCAGAAATGGTCGAGGCGCACTACGGTATTCCGATGGCGGGCGCCGTACTGAACGCGCTCAACACGCGGCTGGACGCGGGGTCGATCGCCTTCATGCTGAACCATGGCGAAGCGAAGGCCCTCATCGTCGACCGCGAGTTCGCGTCGACCGTGCGCGCGGCGATTGGGCAACTGGGGCGGCCGCTGCCCGTCATCGATGTCGACGATCCCGCCTACGATGGTCCGGGCGAATCGATCGGCGAACTCTCCTACGAAGCCTTCCTCGAAACTGGCGCGCCAGACTTTGCGTGGCCGCAGCCCGTGGACGAGTGGGACGCGATCGCCCTGAACTACACGTCGGGAACGACCGGCAATCCCAAGGGCGTCGTCTACTCGCACCGCGGCGCCTATACGAATGCCGTGTCGAATGTGCTGGTCTGGGCGATGCCACACCACCCCGTTTATCTCTGGACGTTGCCGATGTTCCACTGCAACGGCTGGTGCTTTCCCTGGACCGTCGCGGCGATGGCCGGCACCCATGTCTGCCTGCGGCGCGTCGAGGCGGCAGCCGTGTTCGACGCGATCCGTGCACATCGCGTGACGCATTACTGCGGCGCGCCGATCGTGCACTCGATGCTGATCAACGCACCGGACGACATGAAGCGCGGCATCGGCCACCGCGTCAGCGCGATGGTTGCTGCGGCGGCTCCGCCGGCGGCGATGATCGAGGGCATGGACCGGCTCGGCTTCGATCTGACGCACGTCTATGGCCTCACCGAGGTTTACGGTCCGGCGACCGTCTGCGCCAGGCAGCCGGAGTGGGCCGCACTCGACGTCGGCGAGCGCGCGATGCTCAATGGCCGGCAGGGTGTGCGTTACACGCTTCAGGAAGGCGTGTCAGTGCTCGATCCAGACACGCTGCAGCCGGTGCCCTGGGACGGCGAGACCATCGGGGAAGTGATGTTCCGCGGCAACATCACGATGAAGGGCTACCTGAAGAACGAGAAGGCGACCGAGGAAGCCTTCCGTGGTGGCTGGTTTCACTCGGGCGACCTTGCGGTTGTCCAGCCGGACGGCTACCTGCGGATCAAGGATCGCAGCAAGGACATCATCATCTCGGGCGGAGAGAACATCTCGTCGATCGAGGTCGAGGACGCCCTGTTCCGCCACCCCGCGGTCATCGCGGCGGCGGTCGTGGCGCAGCCCGATCCTAAGTGGGGCGAAGTTCCGTGCGCCTTCGTCGAACTGAAGGAGGGCGTTGCGTTGACGGCGGAGGAGTTGCTGGCGCACTGCCGCCAGTACCTGCCGGGTTTCAAGATGCCGAAGAAGATCGTGTTCGGCGAACTGCCGAAGACCTCGACCGGGAAGATCCAGAAGTTCATGCTGCGGCAGCAGGCAAAGTCAGCCTCGGCCATTGATGTCTAGCTAGCGAAGGAGTCGACCATGAATGCTCCGGAGTCCCGTGCGATTGCGGACCCCTACGTGCTGAACGAGCGGGACGAACGTGGCGTCGTGACGCTGACGCTCAACCGCCCGCAGCAGTTCAACGCGCTGTCCGAGGAAATGCTCACTGCGCTGCAGTCGGAGCTCGACGCTGTCGCCGGAGACACCGGTGCGCGCGTCGTCGTCATCGCCGGCAAGGGCAAGGCCTTCTGCCCGGGGCATGACCTGAAGCAGATGAAGGCGAACCCGTCGGTCGATTACTACCGCAGACTGTTCGCGCAGTGCGCGAAGCTGATGATGACGATCCAGCGCCTGCCGCAGCCGGTCATCGCGCGCGTCCACGGCATTGCGACCGCGGCGGGCTGCCAGCTGGTTGCGATGTGTGATCTCGCGGTGGCGTCGTCGGACGCGCGCTTCGCGGTGAGCGGCATCAATGTGGGGCTCTTCTGTTCCACGCCGGGCGTGGCGCTGTCGCGCAACGTCGGTCGCAAAGAGGCGTTCGAGATGCTGGTCACCGGTGACTTCATCGACGCGGCGACGGCGCAGGCACGCGGACTCGTCAATCGCGTCGTGCCGCCCGACCAGCTCGATGCCGAAGTCGCGCGCCTTGCGGCATCGATCGTGGCCAAGCCGCAAGTGGCCATCGCGATGGGCAAGGAACTCTTCTACCGCCAGATCGAGACCGGCATCGATGCGGCCTACCAGCTCGCCGGGCAGACGATGGCCTGCAACATGATCGATGAGGTTGCGCAGGAAGGCGTGCAGGCGTTCATGGAGAAGCGCAAGCCGACCTGGGCGCCGTAGGCCAGCGCGGCTATGGCTTGATCCCTTCCTGCTGCTCGGCCGCCGGTGGCGTGTTCACGGCGCGGCGGAAGAATTCGAGCAGCGGTGAGTCGTTCGTTGTTGCAGCGGCGGGTTCGGTCGGGGCTGCGCTTGTCTCCACCGCGGGTCCGGTCGCAGCCTTCGCAGCCGGCGCTGCGGCCGGCCGCGCGGCCTTGGCGGCCGGTGCGGCCGTGCCATTGGTGCGCGATTCGAGCGCTGCCGTTGGCGTCTTGCTGTCGGTCGGCAGCGGCAGTGCCAGCGTGTAGAGCGTCAGTGCGACCCAGCCGGCAACGATGGCGAGCGGCAGCCCCCGCGTGGACGCCTGTGCCAGCAATGCCGTCACGGTGCCCTGGCGGGCAAACGCCGGCGGCCGCGCCGCCACGCGCTCGAGCGCATCTTCGACTCGCTGGCGCTGCAGCTTCAAGGGGCCCACGCGATCGCGTGCGGCGCGCAGGCCGAGATAGGTGCAACTGACGGCGAGCATTGCGAACAGCGCGATGCCGGTGAGCAGCCAGCGCTTGCCCGGCAGGGGCAGGCTCCAGGCACCCACCAGCACGATGATGTAGGCGGTCAGCAGGAACGCCTGCGCCACGATCAGCCATGACAGGTGCTGGCCGAGCGCCGCGGCGGACCCCTGGATCGCTGTGTTCAGGCGATCCAGCTCGCGTTCGAGTGCCAGTCGGTTGTCGTCCTGCGCCAGGGCGGCATCGGCCGCTTCGCGCACGGCATCGGCGCTGCCATCGGTAGGGGATAGTGCCCGCATCGGGTTCTCCATCAGGTCCTGTACGGAGTTTCGACAGCGGGGCCTGACCCAGGGATCGCCCATCCGGGGGAAGCCGGCTCACCCCCACGGGCGATGGTTGGCGCTTGCCTCGCGCGCGAGACACATGCAAGTCCTGCGCGAGCTCGGGATCGACTTCGGCGCAACCCCTTCGCCAGGGACCGCCGGCAGGTTTCCCGACTCAGCTGACGCGCCGCGGGTCGAACTCAGCCAGGACGGAGGCGAAGACATCGATGCCCCAGTCGAGCGATTCGCGGCTGATCGTCAGCGGCGGCGCGAAGCGGATCACGGTCTCGTGGGTGTCCTTGCTGAGCACGCCACGTTCGGCCATGCGCTCGACGACAGCGCGCGCGGAGACTCGTGCGCCGTCCAGTTCGACGCCCACCCAGAGCCCGCGGCCGCGCACGGCCCGGATCAGCGGAGAGTCGAGTCCACACAACCGGAACAGGAGATGCTCACCGAGCGTGCGGCTGCGGTCGACAAGATGCTCGTCGACGATCACACGCAGGGCTTCAAGCGCCACGCGGGCCGCCAGCGGATTGCCGCCAAACGTGGAGCCGTGGCTGCCGGGTTCCATCAGGTCCAGCACGGAGGCCACGGCGACGAAGGCGGATACCGGCAGCAGTCCCCCGCCGAGTGCCTTGCCCACCAGCACACCGTCGGGACGGATACCGTCGTGCATGTAGGCGAACATTGCGCCGGTGCGGCCGAGGCCGGACTGGATTTCATCGAGGATGAACAGAACGCGGCGCTCATCACACAGGCGCCGCACGGCCTGCAGGAATCCAGCGGGAGGCAGAACGATGCCGGCTTCACCCTGGATCGGCTCGATCAGCACGGCACAGGTCGTGTCGGTGATCGTCGCTTCGAGCGACGCGATGTCGCCAAAGTCGAAGTGCCGGAAGCCCGGTGCGAACGGCCCGAAGTCTGCGCGATAGCCGGGCTCGGTTGAAAAGCCGACCACAGTCGACGACCGGCCGTGGAAGTTGCCGCGCGCGACGACGATCTCGGCACGCCCGGCCGGGATACCTTTGACGCGATAACCCCAGCGCCGTGCCGCCTTGATCGCTGTCTCGACCGATTCGCAGCCGCCGCTGGCTGGCAGCGCGCGTGCCGGCGATTCGAGGTCTGCGAGCTCGACCAGTTTCGCCAGGAACGGACCCAGCACCGTCGAGTGATAGGCGCGCGACGTGACCGCGACGCGCTGCGCCTGCTCGATGAGCGCCTTCACGAGGCGCGGATGCGCGTGCCCGTGGCTCACCGCGGAGTACGCGGACATGAAGTCGAGGTAGCGCTTGCCGTCGGCATCCCACAGCCAGCAGCCGTCGCCGCGTTCGAGCGTGACCGGGATCGGCGCGTAGTTCGGCGCCGCATACGCACGCTCCAGCGCTATCGCCGCCTGTCCGTTGAAGACCTGTCCGAGCCTCGCATCCATTTCACACCTCGTCTGACTTCAAGCAGTGTATGAAGTGCTCGAGCAGGGCGAGGCGGATCGGCGCTGTCCAATCTGCCAGAACCGGCTGTACGGCGAGCAGACTTCCGCCGATTCGGCGGCATGCCTTGCCGACAGCGCACGGCGCGATTCAGCTCAGCGGGTAGCCCCGGAACGCCTTGATCGTCTGCAGTTCCGGTTTGGAACTGATCTTCTCGACCCCAAGCGTGGGGTCGTCCGTCCACGTGTTCGTGAGATCACGATAGTGATCGAGATCCCGGCACGCGAGGCGCAGCACGTAATCGCATTGTCCGGACACCAGGAAGCACTCGATGACTTCATCGGCGGCACGCATGCGCTGTTCAAAGCGGCTGTGCGTCGCCTGGGTCTGGTCCTTCAGCGTTACCTCGACGACGATCGTCAGCAGCCCGCCGAGCCGGCGCGGGTCCAGTACCGCCATGTACCCGGCGATCAGACCCGCACGCTCGAGCCGGCGCACGCGGTCGAGGCAGGCCCGCGGACTCAGCGCGATGCGCTCCGAGAGATCCTGATTCGTGATGCGGCCGTCGGACTGCAGGATCTCCAGGATCCGGCGATCGATGCGGTCGAGTTCCTTGTTCGCCATGCGCGTCAGTATACGAACGGAAGTGCGGGCGCCGAGGGACCTCACGTAGGATGCGCCAACAAACCTCCCCTGCTTGCCCGCGATGCCTGTCTTCGACCCTGCTGCGCTCAATCCCGGTGTCCGACCGCGCGAGGTGGTGGCGTGGGCCGGCTACGACTTCGCGAACTCGGGCTATACGACGGTCGTGCTGACCGCGGTGTTCAACGCCTACTTCGTCGGCGTCGTCGCCGCTAACGCCGAGTGGGCGACCTTTGCCTGGACACTGACGCTCGGCATTTCGAATGTGCTGGTCATGCTGGCGATGCCGATGCTCGGCGCCTATGCCGACCTGCGTGCGCGCAAGAAGTGGTTGCTCGCGATTTCAACGGGTGGCTGCATTGCCGGAACCGCGGCGCTTGCGGCGGTCGGGCCCGGCGATGTCGCGATGGCAACGGTCGCGATCACCGTTTCCAATTTCTTCTTCATGGTCGGCGTTGGCCTGGTCGCGGCCTTCCTGCCTGAACTGGCGCGGCCGGAAGCACTGGGCAAGGTTTCCGGCTGGGGCTGGGGTTTCGGCTATGTCGGCGGACTCATCACGCTCGCGTTGTGCCTCGCTTACGTGCAGTGGGCACAGGGGCTGGGCGCGACGGCACAGGAATTCGTGCCGGTCACGATGCTCATCACCGCGACGGTGTTCGCATTCGCGGCGGCGCCGGCCTTGCTGATCGTGCAGGAGCGGGCGGTGCCGCAGGCGAACGAGCGCGTTGGCCATTTCGTGCACCAGGCCATGGCGCGCCTCTTCGATACGCTGCGCCATATCGACCGCTATCGCGACTTCGCCCGCCTGCTGCTATGTGGCGTCTTCTACCAGGCCGGTGTCATGGTCGTCATCGCGCTGGCGGCGATCTACGCGCAGGAGGTGATGAAGTTCACCTTCGTGCAGACGATGACGCTGGTGCTGGTGGTCAATGTCACGGCGGCGATTGGCGCATTTGCCTTTGGCTACGTGCAGGATGCGCTCGGACACAAGCTCGCCCTCGGGCTCACACTGCTGATGTGGCTGGCGATGGTGACGGTGGCGGGACTGGCCACCAGCGCCGCGATGTTCTGGGTCGCCGCCAACCTCGCGGGCCTGGCGATGGGATCGAGCCAGTCCGCGGGGCGCGCGCTCGCGGGGCTCTTCGCTCCGCGGGAGCGCCTCGCCGAGTTCTACGGCCTGTGGACTTTCGCGACGCAACTGGCGGCCATCATCGGGCCGATCAGCTATGGCGCGGTGGTCTTCGCGACGGACAACAACCATCGCCTCGGCATCGTGCTCACGGGGCTCTACTTCGTCGCCGGCCTGCTCGCGCTGGCGACGATCGACATTGCCCGGGGGCGCCGCGCGGCCGAGGCATCGGCCGCGCTTCCTTGAAACTGCGGGCCGTGCCGGTCGAGCGACGGCTACAGCGCCGCGATGCCCGCCTTCGCAATCTGCACATCCTCGCTCGACTTCACGCCCGAGACTCCGACCGCGCCGACGACGTGACCGTCGACGATGATCGGCACGCCACCCTCGAGCATCCCGTCGAGCGGCGCCGACAGAAACGACGTGCGTCCGCCATTGATCATGTCTTCGTAAACCTTGGTCTCGCGCTTGCCGAGCGCCGCCGCGCGCGCCTTGGCCGGCGCGATCATCGACGAGACGGGCGCCACGCCGTCGAGGCGATGCAGCAGCAGCAGGTGGCCGCCATCGTCGCAGATGGCGATCACGACGTTCCACTGGTGAGCCACAGCCTCCGCTTCGGCGGCGGCGGCGATGCGCCTGGCATCGTCAAGTGTCAGCAGGGGCTTGGTCTTCATCGATGTCTCCTCGCGGTGAACGTTCAGCGGTATCGCAAGAGGTAGTAGCCGCCCGACACCCATTCCCGCAGCGCACTCTGCGAGAGATGCAGCGCGGCGGCGCCGGGAACCAGCTGGTACGGTGCGAACGGACGCTGCCCGGCGTATGCCGTGGGACAGGCGATCACTTCGAGTCCGGTCGATTCGAATACCTGGCGCGAGCGTGGCATGTGGATCGCGTCGGTGACGAGGGCGACGCGCGTCAGTCCTTCCGCTTTGAGCAGCTTGGCCGACATCAGCGCGTTTTCTCCGGTTGTCATTGCCTCGGTATCCACCCAGCGAACCTCGAGCTTGTACTCCTGGACCAGCACGTCGCGCATCAGGGCGGCTTCGGCGAACCGACTGGCTTCGGGCCGGCCGCCCGTGACCAGGATAGGCAAGCCCGTCTCGCGTGCGAGTCGTGCGCCATAGCGCAGGCGTTGCAGCGTGTAGGTCTTGACCGTCTCCCCGCCCCACTCGGGCGAGCCGCGATTGTTGCCACCGGCAAGAATGACGATGGCCTGTGCCCGCTTCAGGTCGCTGGCCGTCACGGGCGGCGGCTCGAGCGAGCGCGCCAGCGCGTTTGCCACGACCGGCAGCGAGAATGCCAGCAGCGCCAACTGCGAGCCCAGGACCAGCGTCAATCCGAGCCCCCTGCGACGGCGCAGCAGCACTGCGCCGACAATCGTCAACACGATCAGCGACGTCGGCGGCAGCACCAGATCCGACAAGGCGTAGCTGAAGGTCACAGGAAAGTCTCAAATGGAAACGGCCGCGAGCTTACGCGAGCCCGCGGCCGTTGATCGAGAGCGCTGCTTACGCGCGGACGGCGCTGCGGATCTGCTCCAGCGCCGTCGGATCCTCGATCGTCGTCAGGTCGCCAGGATCGCGGCCTTCGCACAGCGCCTGGATCGAGCGGCGCAGCAGCTTGCCGGATCGCGTCTTCGGCAGGACGTTGACGAAGTGCACGCGTGCCGGACGCGCGACCGCGCCAAGCTGGCTGTCCACGGTCTTCATCATCTCGCCTTCGTGCGCGAGCTTCTTCTCCGGCGTGTCCGCCAGGCTCGGGTCTTTCAGGATCGCGAAGGCCATCGCAACCTGACCCTTCAACTGGTCGGCAACACCGACGACGGCGACCTCGGCGATGTTGGGATGCGACGACAGCGACTCCTCGATCTCACGCGTGCCGAGGCGGTGGCCGGCAACGTTGATCACGTCATCGGTGCGGCCGAGGATGAAGAAGTAGCCGTCCTCGTCGCGGATGCCCCAGTCAAAGGTCGAATAGACCTGCCGGCCGGGAATGGTGGTCCAGTAGGTCTTGACGAAGCGCGCGTCGTCACCCCAGACGGTGGTCATGCACCCCGGTGGCAGCGGGCCGTCGATCGCGACCACGCCCTTTTCGTGATGAGCCGTGATCTCCTCGCCGGTCGCTTCGTTGTAGAGCTTGATCGAGTAGCCATAGCAGGGCACGCCCGGCGAGCCGAACTTCGACGGCAGTGCCTCGACGCCACGAGGAATGGCCAGAATTGGCCACCCCGTTTCGGTCTGCCAGAAGTTATCGATGATCGGCTTGCCGATGCCGTCGGCGATCCAGCGCGCGGTCGGCTCGTCGAGCGGCTCGCCCGCGAGGAACAGCAGCCGCAGCGATGACAGGTCGTACTTCTTCAGGAACGCCGGGTCCTGCTTCTTCAGCACGCGGATCGCGGTCGGCGCCGAAAACATCGTCGTGACCTTGTACTTCTCGACGATGCTCCACCACACGCCACCGTCAGGGCGGATCGGCGTGCCTTCGTACATGATGGTGGCCATCCCGGCCAGCAGCGGGCCGTAGACGATGTAGCTGTGGCCCACCACCCAGCCGATGTCGCTGGTGGCGAAGTAGGTCTCGCCTGGATTGCCGCAGAAGATCAGTTTCATCGAGGCGGCGAGCGCCACCGCGTAGCCGCCGGTGTCGCGCTGCACGCCCTTGGGTTTGCCGGTCGTGCCCGACGTGTACAGGATGTAGCTCGGTTCGCTCGATTCGAGCCACACGCACGGCACTTCGTCGTTCATGTGCTCGGCGCGCAGCTTCGCGTAGTCGGCGTCGCGGCCGGGTACGACCTTGGCCTCGGCCAGGCCGCGGCTGACCATCAGCACCCGGGCCGGCGGAAACTTGGCGAGCGCAATCGCCTCGTCGAGCAGGTGCTTGTAGGGCACCGGCTTGCCGCCGCGCGAACCGGCGTCGGCCGAGACGATGACCTTCGGCTGTGCATCGTCGATGCGGGTGGCGAGGCTGACGGCCGCAAAGCCGCCGAACACGACCGAATGGATCGCGCCGATGCGGGCGCAGGCCAGCATTGCGAACGTGGCTTCCGGGATCATCGGCATGTAGATCAGCACGCGATCGCCGCGGCCGACGCCGAGCGCCTGCAGGATCCCGGCCATGCGGTTCACCTCCCGGTGCAATTGCCGGAAGGTGTAGGTCTTCTCTTCGCCGGTTTCGGTGGAGATGTAGATCAGCGCCGGCTGGTCGCCGCGCGTCGCCACGTGACGATCCACCGCGTTGTGGCACAAATTGGTGGTCCCGCCGACGAACCACTTCGCGAACGGTGGCCGGGAGTAATCGAGGACCTGCGTGAACGGTGTCTTCCAATCGATCAGTGCGGCCTGTTCGGCCCAGAATCCCGCGGGATCCTTGATCGACCTAGCGTGAAACTCCTTGTACTTCGCCATGCGTGCCTCCCTCCGCCGGTGTGGCTTGTAGTTCTTTCTGTTGCCGCACCAGTTTCAGGAGTGGCGCGATCTGTTCCAGCAGTCTGGGCAGATGCTGCACCACTTCGGCAGCCCGGCCGGCGCGTATCAGCGCCAGGGCCAGGTTGATGTCCATCGAACCTTCCTCGGGCTTCGGCTCCATACCCCCCGGCGAGACGCCGTCCGAGGTCCCGAGAATGATGCGGCGGGAGCGATTTTGCTGTGCCTGTGCGGACCGCTTTTGAGCCAGCGCACGAAGTTCTTCCGCGCTGCGCCGCAATTCCTCCGAAAGCGTCGACAGGCCGATGCACGTCCAGACCTCGACGCCCGGCCCGGCGGCCTCGACGTTTTCGAGCACCTTGCGCAGCCGGGCGGCGAAACGCAACACCCCGGACAGGCCCGAAGAGGGCGTAGCTACGCAGAATTCGAACTTGTCAGTCCGGGTGCCGAGGTCTTCCAGCCGGATCGAGGCGGCCAGCGTCCGGCCCACCAGCTTGATGCGCTGCTCGACTTCGCCTTCCCAGGTCTCCTGCTGCGGCAGCGACAACTCGACCCGGACGCAGATCAGCGCAACGTCGGACAGGTTGCGCCGGGCGAACGAGATGAGTTTTTCGACCTGCTTGTCGAAGAACGGGGTGCTCAGCAGTTCGGTCTCGCCGTCGACGGTGCGGGAGGACTCCAGTGAGGCCTGGCTCTCCGCCAGCGCCTCGCGAGTCGCCGACAGGCGGACCAGCACCTCGAGCCGGGCGATCAGCTCGGAAGCGCCGAGGCCTTTCTGGATGAAGTCGGTGGCGCCCATCGTGGCCGCACGGTCCCGCTCGGCGCCCTCGTCCTCGCCCGAGATGACGACGATCGGCAACTCGCGGATGCGCTGCACCTTCGAGCTGCGGACCCGGTTGAGCAGTTCGAAGCCGTCCACCTTGGGCATCGTCAGGTCGGTGATGACGACCCGGATCGAGGAGTCGAGCAGGATCGCCTGCCAGGCCGCCTCGCCGTCCATGACCTCGCGGATGTCGAACCGATCGCGGATGTGCTGGACGATCGACGCCCGCACGATGCGGGAATCGTCGGCAATGAGTACCCGCGGCTTGGGCGGCGCGGACGGCGTTGACGTCTTGGCGGTATCGGTGGGCAAACCAACCTCGTGGGGGGAACGGCGGGTCAGACCGGCGCCGGACGTCCGTACGTTCCGTGGACGGAATCTAGACGGAATCTAGCGTAACTGATCGGCGTAAACCTTGGTCACCTTTAGGTTTTCTCGCTGGAATGCGCTATGTTTCCGGCCATTCCAAGCTTTGCGAGCAGACGAACGGTGGTGCGCGTGCTTCGGTCGTCACGCCTGTTGTTTGCCTTGATCGCCCTGGCCGCGGCGGCGCGCGTCGCCGTCGCGGCATCGTCGCTGCCGCCCGAGGCGCTCGCCGCCGAACTGGTGGTGCGTTCCCTTTCGCTTGTTGACACGCCCTACCGCTACGGCGGACGAACACCGGCCGGTTTCGATTGCAGCGGCTTCGTCGGCTACGTCTTCGCCGAATCCGGCGGTGGCTCGCTGCCGCGCCGGACCGAGGAAATGTGGCGCATCGGCGAACGCGTCGGACGGAGCGAGCTCGCGGTCGGTGACCTGGTCTTCTTCAACACTCTCGGGCGCCGCTTCTCGCATGTCGGCATCTACATCGGCGACGGCGTCTTCGTGCACGCGCCGGCGCGAGGCGGCCGGGTCCGCGCCGAGCGCCTGACGGACGCCTACTGGGAGGCACGCTACAACGGCGCGCGCCGGATGGCCGCATTACAGGCTGGCCCGCAGCTTGCCAGCGCGTCCGCCGTGTCGGCCGCCGCCGCGGAGGCGGGCATCGAAGTCCACATCACGCCCTGACCGAACCGCGACGGTTCCAAGACCCTGCGCTCGATGTGGGTCAGCAAATGCAAATGAGAACCATTTGCATTTGAGATCGACTTTCGTTATCGTGCCGGGAACGAGTCGGACAGTCCGATTCGCACCCGAACCGAAACGGAACCGCAATGAATTCACCTCGCATCCTCTGGTCCGCCGAGCGCTGGCTGCGGCGCGGCCTTCAGTTGACCGTCATCCTGGGCATCGTCGTGGCCGCGCTGACGCCGCTTCACGGGCACGCGCAGGACAAGGTGCTGAATCTCTACTCGGCGCGTCATTACCAGACCGATGAGTCGCTGTACGCCGACTTCACCAAGCAGACTGGCGTCAAGATCAACCGGATCGAACTCGGCGACGAACCGCTGCTGCAGCGACTGAAGACCGAAGGCGCGAACAGCCCGGCCGATGTTGTCCTGCTGGTCGACGCAGCCCGCCTGTGGCGGGCGCAGGTCGACGGGCTGTTCCAGCCGGTGCAGTCCAAAGTGCTGGCCGAGCGCATTCCCGCCAATTTCCGTTCGAACGACGGCACGTGGTTCGGTTTCTCGCTGCGTGCTCGCGCCATCGTCTACGACAAGTCGAAGCTCAAGCCGGAAGACGTCGACACCTACCTGAAGCTCGCCGATCCGAAGCTCAAGGGCCTCGTCTGCACGCGCTCCGGTTCGCATCCGTACATGCTGTCGCTGATCGGCGCACTGATCGAACTGAACGGCGAGGCGAAAACCGAGGACTGGGCGCGCGGCATGGTGGCCAACATGGCGCGGCCCCCGCGGGGCGGTGACACCGACCAGATCAAGGGTGTCGCGGCGGGCGAATGTGGCGTGGCGCTGACCAACAGCTATTACTGGCTGCGCTTGGTGCGTTCGAGCGATCCGAAGGACAAGGAGGTCGTGGCGAAGGTGGGCTTCCTGTGGCCGAACCAGTCGACGACCGGCACGCACATCAACATCTCCGGCGGCGGCGTGGCGAAGCACTCGCCGAACCGCGCCCACGCGATCCAGTTCCTGGAGTACCTGTCGAGCCCGCAGGCGCAGACCTACTTTGCCGATGGCAATAACGAGTGGCCGGTGGTCAAGGGCGCTGGCACGACCAATGCGGCGCTGGCGGCGCTTGGCACGCCGAAATTCGAGAATGTCCCGGTGTCGACGATCGGCAAAAACCAGATCGCGGCGCAGCGCATCCTCGATCGCGTCGGCTATCGCTGATCGACAGGGCGGGAATCGTGCGCTGCGCGATCGACCCAATCGCGCTCGCTGGTCGGGGACACAACGGCGAGGTCGTCGCACCACGATTCGATGGCACGCCGCACCTCGTCCGGGCGTTCGGTCAGCGGCCAGTGGTGGCAGTCGATCTCGACCTCGTGCACGTTGGGGAACCGACGCGCGATCTGCGCCGTCTCGCTGAACTCGGCGAACGTACCGCCGCGTGAAAGCAGAGCCAGCACCGGGCAGCGTATCGCTTCGGGCGCGGGCGGGGCGCTGAAGAGTTCGACCAGGTCCTGCAGGTACACCGCAAGCGGTACGTGGCGCAGATCAGCTCGCGTTGATGAATAACGCCGGACGAACTCCGCTTCGGCGGCGGGCGATCCAAGCGCGCGCCGGGCTTCCTGGTCGAGTGCGTGCAGATCCAGGGGCGGCAGTGGCCCGCGGTGCAACCCGATCGCGTTGCAGGCCCGGATCACGGCCGCGGCGGCGGCGAACAGCGGGCGCAGCTGGGCGATGCGGGCCCACTTGCCGTGCAGCGCCGCGCCGAACACCGGGTCGATCAACGCTATCGCACGGACGCGCTGCGGCCGCGTTGCCGCGGCGTGCATCGCGACCTGTGCCCCGAGGCTGTGTCCGACCAGCACGGCCTGCGCATGTCCTTCGGCGGCAAGGATCGCGTCCAGGTCGTCACACCAGAGGTCGAGTCCGATGGGACGTCGGGTCAGCGAGCCGCCATGGCCCCGGAGGTCGACGCGGATCACGTCCCAGCGTTCGACGAGCCGTGTCGTGGCGACGAACTCGCTCCAGCGCGTCAGGTTGCTGGCGAGTCCGTGCAGCAGAACGATCGCACCATCGGGCGCTTGGCGTTGGGTACGCACCTTCGCCGGCGTCACCCGATAGGCGACGCGGTCGCCGTGCCCGCGATCGAGCAGACGCGCCAGTTCGCGGTCCGAAGCACCCATGCGTCCGATCATCGCATCGTCGCGACCCCCGCAGTGTTGACCTGTCCCCGATGCGTGCCTCGGCCCGCTTAAGATGTGATCCATGTCTTCCGGGCGGTTGGATGTCGTCATCATCGGCGCGGGCCACAACGGCCTGACCTGCGCCGGCTACCTTGCCGCTGCCGGCCTCAAGGTGCGCGTCGTCGAGCGGCGGGGTGTCGTCGGCGGCGCTGCCGTGACCGAGGAGTTCCATCCGGGCTTCCGCAACTCGACGGCGAGCTACACGGTCAGCCTGCTCAACCCCAAGGTGATCCGCGACCTGCGGCTCGTTGAACGCGGGCTCCGGATCGTCGAACGGTCGTTCTCGAATTTCGTGCCCTTGCCGGACGGAAGCGCGCTGCGCTTTGGCGGCGATGCGGCGGCCACACAGGCCGACGTGGCGCGCATTTCGGCGCGGGACGCGGAACGATTGCCGGCGTACTACGCGCGGCTGGATCGGCTCGCCGAACAGCTGAAACAGTGGGTGCTGCAGACGCCGCCGAATCTCGGTGGACCCTGGGTCATCGAAGGCTGGCGCGATCTTGTCGCGGCGGCGCAGTTGCTGCTCAAGTTCGGGCGCCTGCCACGCGAAGGCCAGCGCGATCTCGTCGACGTCTTCACGAAGAGCGCTGGCGACTGGCTGGACAGCTGGTTCGAGTCCGCGCCACTGAAAGCCGTGCTCGGCTGGGACTCGGTGGTCGGAAATTATGCAAGCCCGTACGCGCCAGGTTCCGCCTACGTACTACTGCACCACTGTTTCGGCGAGGTCAACGGCAAAGCCGGCAAGTGGGGCCACGCGATCGGCGGCATGGGGGCTATCACGCAGGCGATGGCGGCCGAGGCGCGCGAGCGCGGCGTGACGATCACACTCGACGCACCCGTGCGACGCGTCGTCGTCGAGCGGGGAACCGCCGTCGGCGTCGAACTGGCAAGCGGCGAGGTCGTGCGCGCGCGTGCCGTCGCGTCGAACGTCAATCCCCGGCTGCTCTACGAGCGCCTGCTCGAGCCGTCCGAACTGCCGGCCGAGTTCGTCGAGGCGATCGGACGCTACAAGTGCGGCTCCGGGTCATTCCGCGTCAACGTCGCGCTATCGGAGCTGCCGGACTTTGCGGCGGCACCGGGATCTAACCCGCAACCGCACCATGGAAGCGGCATCGTGTTCGGCCCTTCGCTCGACTACATGGACCGCGCATGGCACGACGCGGTGGCATATGGGCATTCGCGGCGCCCGATCGTCGAGATGCTGATTCCGAGCGTCGTGGACAGCACGCTCGCGCCGCCGGGCCACCACGTGGCGAGCCTGTTCTGCCAGCAGTTCGACCCGCAGGCGAACTGGGACACTCTCAAGGACTCGGCCGTCGAAGCGATATTCGATGTCGTGCAGGCGCATTGCCCGAATTTTCGCGACGCCTTGCTGGGTTACCGCGCACTGTCGCCGATGGACCTGGAGACTGAATTCGGGCTGGTCGGCGGCGATATCTTTCATGGCCAGCTCTCGCTCGACCAGCTCTTTTCGATGCGGCCGATCTTGGGCTATGCGCGCTACCGCGGACCGCTAAAGGGGCTTTACCACTGCGGCTCGGGCGCACACCCGGGCGGCGGCGTGACCGGCGCGCCGGGCCATAACGCCGCCCGAGAACTGATCCGGGATCTGCGCTAAAGCCGTGCGGCGCGTGGCACCGGCGCGCTCAACCGTAGGTCAGCACGCTCGCCTTGCCGTGGAACACGCGATACGCGAACACGGTGTACGCGAGGATCGCGGGCACGCTGATGGCGACGCCGATCAGGATGACTTTCAGCGCGGCCGGGCTGCTCGCGGCTTCCCAAACCGTCAGGCGATCCATGACGACGTAAGGGAAGAGGCTGTAGCCCATTCCCGCTGCGGCCAGAATGAACACGCCAACGGCGAGTGCGAAGGGCACCCAGCAGGAGTCGCCCGTTACGCGCTCGGACCGGCGCAAAAGCAGCCAGAGCGCCCCGAGTGCAGCCAGCGTTGCGAGCGGAATCGGCGCCAGCGCGATGAACTCCGGCAACGTGAACCAGCGGTCGCGCACCGTCGGGCTGGCAATCGGCGTGGCCACGGAGATCGCGCCGATGCCGAGCACCAGCGGAAGGAACATCAGCCGGGCCCAGCCGACCGCTTTGCGCTGTAGCTCACCCTCGGTCTTCATGATGAGCCAGGCCGCGCCGATCAGCAGGTAGGCCGCCGGCAGCGCCAGCGCGATCAACGCCGCGAACAGCGTTGCTGCCGCGCCGTCGGCAAAGCCAGTGATGTAGCGCCCGAGCATCCAGCCCTGAGCAACGGAGGTGATCGTCGAGCCGGCGAAGAACACCGTGTTCCACAGTGGCTTGAGATCGTCCTTTGCCTTCACGCGGAAGTCGAAGGCGACGCCGCGCATGATGAGCCCGATCAGCATGGCGGCCACCGGTAGGTAGAGCGCGGTGAGCACCACGCCATGCGCAACGGGAAACGCGATCAGCAGGATGCCGACGCCAAGCACGAGCCAGGTCTCATTGGCGTCCCAAAATGGGCCGATGGAAGCGACCATGATGTCCTTCTCGTCAGGCGTGGCCCGTGTCAGCCACATGCCGACTCCGAGGTCGTAGCCGTCGAGCACGACGTACATCAGCATCGAGAAGCCCATCAGGCCAAGGAAGATCACCGGCAGTGCCTGGTCGAAACCGCTCATCGCCTTCTCCTCACTCGCCGCCGGTCGCAACGGTCGTGGCCGCGGGTTTCTGTCCCGGCAGCCGTACCGGCCGGCTGAGGTCCTCGACGGGTTTCTCGGCCATGTGCCGAAGTACGCTGATGTAGGCGACGATCAGCAAGGCATAGACGATCAGATAGGCGGTCAGTGTCAGCGCGATATGCGCCGGCGGAACGTTCGAGGCCGCTTCGGCCGTCTTCAGGTAGCCATAAACGAGATACGGTTGGCGACCGACCTCGGTCACGTACCAGCCGGCGACGGTGGCGAGCCAGCCGCTGAACGTCATCCCGACCAGGCCGGCCAGCATCCAGCGCGGCAGCGCGAGCGCCGTGCTGCTCCGGCGCTGGCGCCAGATGAGCCCTACGCCGAGCCAGGAAGTGAGGAGCATCAGCACGCCGGTGCCGACCATGATGCGGAAGCTCCAGAAGAGCGGCGCCACCGGCGGGTGCGCGTTGGGAAAGGCGTCGATTCCCTTCAGTTCGCCATCGCGTTCGTGCGTGAGGATCAGGGCGGCACCGTGCGGGACTTCGATCGCGAAGCGGTTGGACTGGGTGGCCGCATCCGGCAGCGCGACCAGCACCAGCGGCGCGCCACGCTGCGTCTTCCACAGCGCTTCCATTGCCGCCACCTTGGCGGGCTGGTGCTCGAGCGTATTGAGCCCATGCAGGTCGCCCACGAAGATCTGCACCGGAATCAACGCAGCGCCGGCGAGGAGGCTTGCCCTGAGCGCCGGGCGCGTCGCGGGGTTGTCCTTGCCGCGCAGCAACTGCCACGCCGATACGCCCGCGATCAGGAACGCGACCGTCAGGAACGACGCCAGCAGCATGTGCACGAGCCGGTACGGCATGCTCGGGTTGAAGATCACCTCGAGCCAGTTCGTCACGTGGAAGACGCCGTCGACGATCTCGTAGCCGGCCGGTGTCTGCATCCAGGAGTTCAGCGCGATGATCCAGAACGCGCTCAACGTCGTCCCGAAGGCGACCAGGAAAGTCGCGATCAGGTGCACCCGCTCGGACACGCGGCCGTGACCGAACAGCATGATTCCGAGGAAGCTGGCCTCGAGGAAGAACGCGGTCAGTACCTCGTAGCCCAGCAGCGGTCCGGCGATGTTGCCGACCCGCTGCATGAAGCCGGGCCAGTTGGTGCCGAACTGGAAGCTCATGACGATGCCCGAGACGACCCCGAGCGCGAAGGTCAACGCGAAGACCTTGGTCCAGAAGCGGTACGCGTACAGCCAGTGCTCGCGCCGGGTCCGCAGCCACGCCAGCCGCATCGAGAGCAGCGCCCAGCCGAGTGCGATCGAGATCGTGGGAAAGAGGATGTGAAACGTGATGTTGGCCGCAAACTGGATGCGGGCCAGCAGCAGGCCGTCAAGCGAGTCCATGCTCCACTCCTTGCAATAACCGTACGACACGCGTTGCCCTGCACAGTTGGGCGAGACCGCGGGCGGATCGCTGTGTGTGACCCGGCAGGCAGGACCATTGTTCCTCGTCCCATCGACACGGCTGGTGCCACCCGGATCGGCAGCGGCGACCGGCGATGCTCAACTGGCGAGTCCCGCCGCCAGTTCCACGTTGCCACCCGCTGCAGCCGTGTTGATCGTCACGGTCCGCTCCGCGCAGAAGCGCAGCAGATAGTGCGGGCCGCCCGCCTTGGGGCCGGTTCCCGACAGGCCCTCGCCGCCAAACGGCTGGCTGCCGACGACCGCGCCGATGATGTTGCGGTTCACATAGAGGTTGCCGACCTGCGCGCGATCCGCCACGTGCGCCACGCGACCGTCCAGGCGCGTATGCAGTCCCATCGTGAGGCCATAGCCGGTCGAATTGATGGCATCGATGACGGAGTCCAGCGTGTGCCTGTCGTAGCGCACCACGTGCAGGATGGGTCCGAAGTTCTCTGCCGCCAGTTCGCCGATCGAGCCGATCTCGTAGGCGATCGGTGCGAAGTAGTGACCGTCCAGTCCGGCCGGGAGTTCGCACTCGTGGATGCGGCGGCCATGCGTGCGCAGCCAGTCGCGGTGCTGTTCGAGCAGGGCGAGCTGGGCGGCATCGATCACCGGTCCGACATCGGTGCGCGGATCAGCCGGGTCGCCGATGACCAGCTCGCGCATCGCGCCGGCGATCATCTCGAGCATTGAGTCCGCGACATCGTTCTGGATGAACAGCACGCGCAGCGCCGAGCAGCGCTGCCCGCAGGAGCGGAACGCGCTCGAGACCACGGCGTCGGTGACCTGCTCCGGCAGCGCGGTGGAGTCGACGATCATCGCGTTCTGGCCGCCGGTTTCGGCGATCAGCACGCCGATTGGCGCATCGCGCGCCGCCAGCGCACGATTGATCGCACGCGCCGTGGTGGTCGAACCGGTGAAGGCAACGCCCGCCACGCGCGGATCGGAGGTCAGCGCGCGACCCACGGTTTCACCGTCGCCCGCCACGAACTGCAGCACGTCGCGCGGGATGCCCGCTTCGTGCATCAGTTGCACCGCGCGGAAGGCTACGAGAGGCGTCTGTTCAGCTGGCTTGGCGACCACGCTGTTGCCAGTCACCAGCGCCGCCACGATCTGGCCGCCGAAGATGGCGAGCGGAAAGTTCCACGGGCTGATGCAGACGAAAACGCCGCGCCCGGCCAGGCGAAGTTCGTTCGACTCGCCCGCCGGCCCGGGCAGTGCCTGCGGGCGCATCAGGTCGCGCGCGGCGGCGGCGTAGTAGCGGCAGAAGTCGATCGCCTCGCGGACTTCCATGTGGGCATCCTGCATCGTGCGTCCGCCCTCGCGCACGATCAGCGCCACCAGTTCGTCGTGTGCCGCCTCCCAGGCGTCGGCGACGCGCTCGATCAGCGCGGCCCGCGCCTCGACGCCGCGCGCGTCCCATGCGCGCATGGCGGCGCAGGCCGTGCCGACGGCCTGGCGGGCGCCATCGGCGTCAGCGTCGACGACGGTGCCGACGACATCGCCGCGACGCGCGGGGTTGGACACCGCGCGGGTCTTCGAAGTGCCGCCCGCGGTGGGCGCGGCGGCGTCGATCTGGCCCGCGCGTGCGATCGATTGAGTCAAGCCGACGAGTGTCGGCGCATGCTGCAGGTCGATGCCGCGCGAATTGGGTCGGTCGCGGAAGAGCCGACGTCCGGTCGGCAGTGCCGACACGGCTTCGTCGGTTGCAGCGAGCATGCGCTGCGCCTGCTCGTAGGCGTCCTCGACCAGCGACGCGGCCGGTACCGAGCGATCGGTGATCTGGTGCACGAACGATGTGTTGGAACCGTTTTCGAGCAGGCGGCGCACCAGGTAGGCCAGCAGGTCGCGGAACTCCCCGACCGGAGCGTAGACCCGCACACGCGCGTCGGGGCCGTCCGCCAGCAGGGCGTCGTACAGTGGATCGCCCATGCCGTGCAGCCGCTGGAACTCGTAACGCCGGCCTGGCGCCAGTTCCCTGGCGAACTCGATGATCGAGGCGACCGTCAGGGCGTTGTGCGTGGCAAATTGCGGATAGACGGGCGCCTTGTGTGCCAGCAGGCGGCGCGCGGTTGCCAGGTAAGAGAGGTCGGTCGCCCACTTGCGCG
Organism: uncultured beta proteobacterium; assembly: GCA_963780715.1. Lineage (GTDB taxonomy): Bacteria > Pseudomonadota > Gammaproteobacteria > Burkholderiales > Burkholderiaceae_F > JALORV01. The sequence goes on along the minus strand of CAWADK010000017.1, from coordinate 40,411 downwards.
TATAGACCGGAAATCCTTCGAGGCCCAGTTCCTGTGCGCGCTTGATCTCCGCGTCCCAGTACGCGCCCTTGGTGAAGCGCACGGTGATGGGCCGGCTCAGCTCATCGCTCAGGGCGAGCAAGTGGTCGATCGTCGCCGGGGCGCGCGTCTGGTAGGTCTGGATCGCCAGACCCAGGCCGGGCCAGTCGCGCAAGACGGGCTCGCGCATCAGCCGCTCGAACAGGCCGATGTGCAGCGCCAGGCGCTCGGACTCTTCGGCATCGATCGTCAGGTTGACGTCTGCATTGCGGGCCAGCTCGCCCAGCTGGACGAGGCGCGGGTAGAGCTCGCGGTCGCTGCGTTCGACCTGTGCCGTCTCGAAGCGCGGATGGATCGCCGACAGCTTCACGGAAATGCCGTCGCGTGCGATCCAGTCGCTGCCGCCGGCGGACTTCAATGCGGACGAGGGCGTCGACATAGGACTGATAGGCACGATCGGCATCCGCCCGTGTGCGGGCGCCTTCGCCCAGCATGTCGAAGGAGTACATGACCCGAGCGTCCGGCCGCCGCGCTGCACGGCGCATCGCATCCGCGAGGTTGGTGGCAAACACGAACTGGTCACCGAAACGGCGTATGCCGTCGATGACCAGCGGGCGCAGGGCGCTTTTCGCAAGCCAGGCGCGCAACGACGAGGTGTCGGCGCCGGCGCCGCGCAGATCGGCCTCCGCGGCTGTGTGCCCGGCGACCTTGAGTGCCGTGGCCAGGACGCGGGTGACGAAGTTGCCGTCGAGCCCGACGTTGCCCTGCCGGAAGGCCGCGAGCTTCTCGGCGATCAGCCAGGTCTGCGTTTCGGCGTCGGGCGCCCGCAGCAGCGCCTCGGCCAGTCGCAGCAGTGCGATGCCCTCGGGCGTGGCAAGCGGGAAGGAATTGAGCAGGTTCTGCGCGGACAGCAGTCCCGGGTCGGCCGCGCGTACGGCCTCGATGTATCGCAGGGCACGTGTCCGCGCCGCGGCGCGCACGGCGGGCGAAGGGACGCCCAGGGCGAGCAACCGGTCGATCGCACTCCGCTCGTCTGCGGTGGGGTCGCCCAGGTCGGGCAACGCACGCAGCGCCTCAAGCACGTCTGGCATGTGATCTCCGGCGGGAAAGGTGCTCAGGGAATGTAGCAGGCGCGATGTGCGCTGCGGGCCACTAGACTCTCGCCCCTTTGCCTGCTGCCCCATGTTCGACTTTTCCGCCGAGACCGGCTTCATCACACTTTTCTTCGCAAGCTTCATCGCGGCCACCGTGCTGCCCGGTGGATCGGAGCTCGTGCTGGTCGCGGTGATACACAAGCATCCAGAAGCCCTGTGGCAGGCAGTCGCCGTCGCCACCGTTGGCAACACTTTGGGCGGCCTCACGTCCTACTGGGTCGGCCGACTGATTCCGAACCGGGTTCACCACAAGTCGATCATCTACCTGCACAAGTACGGCTACTGGGCGCTGCTCCTCTCCTGGGTGCCGCTGTTTGGCGATGCACTGTCGGTCGCGGCGGGCTGGCTGCGCCTGAGCCCGTGGCTATCCCTCGGCGCATTCGCGATCGGCAAGCTCTTCCGCTACGTCCTGGTCGCTGGCGGCTGGGCCTGGTTCGAGGCGGCGGTGCTGCGCTGAGTCCCCCCTCTAAGGCGGCGGCCAGTCGGCGCTGCGGCGACTCCTATAATTCCGTGGTTTCTCCGATCGAGTCCGCGGCGCCTGCCTTCGGCGCTCACACCTGCGAAGTCACACCATGAAAATTCTGGTTACGGTCAAGCGCGTGGTCGACTACAACGTCAAGGTCCGGGTCAAGTCGGACGGCAGCGGAGTCGACATTGCCAACGTCAAGATGTCGATGAATCCGTTCGACGAGATCGCCGTCGAGGAAGCGGTGCGCCTGAAAGAGGCCGGCGTCGCGACCGAGATCGTGGCTGTTTCCTGCGGCGTGCCGCAATGCCAGGAAACGCTGCGCACCGCGATGGCAATCGGCGCTGACCGCGGCATCCTGGTCGAGACCGACGTCGAGCTGCAGCCGCTGGCGGTCGCCAAGCTGCTGAAAGCCGTGGTCGACAAGGAAAAACCCAACCTCATCATCGTCGGCAAGCAGGCCATCGATGACGATGCCAACCAGACCGGCCAGATGCTGGCGGCGCTGCTGGACGTTCCGCAGGGCGCGTTCGCCTCGAAGCTCAAGATCGCCGATGGCCGTGCCGAGGTGACGCGCGAGGTCGATGGCGGGCTGGAAACGATTTCAATCAGCCTGCCGGCGGTCGTGACCGCCGACCTGCGCCTGAACGAACCGCGCTATGTGACACTGCCGAACATCATGAAGGCGAAGAAGAAGCCGCTCGAGACGCTGAAGCCGGCCGATCTCGGCGTCGACGTCACCCCGCGACTGAAGACCCTGAAGGTGACCGAGCCGCCGGCGCGGAAAGCGGGCATCAAGGTGCCGGACGTGGCCACCCTGGTCAGCAAGCTGAAGAACGAAGCCAAAGCCATCTAGCGCTGAAAGACGAACATGACTGCACTCGTACTGGCGGAACACGACAACACGACAATCAAAGGCCCGACGCTCAACGCGGTGACGGCGGCGACGAAGGCGGGCGGTGACGTGCATGTGCTGGTCGTCGGCCACAACGCATCCGGCGCCGCGCAGGCGGCGGCGAAGATCGGCGGCGTCAGCAAGGTCCTGGTCGCCGACGGTCCGCAATTCGCCGATGGTCTGGCCGAAGCCGTGGCAGCGCAACTGCTTCAGGTTGCCGGCAACTACACGCACGTGTTCGCGCCCGCCACTGCCTACGGCAAGAATGTCCTGCCACGTGTGGCCGCCAGGCTCGACTCGGCGCAGGTGTCGGAGATAAGCAGCGTCGAATCGGCCGACACCTTCACCCGTCCCATTTATGCCGGCAACGCCATCGCCACCGTGCAATCGGGCGACAAGGTCAAGGTCATCACGGTGCGCCCGACCAACTTCGACGCCGCTCCGGCGGAGGGTGGTTCCGCTGCGGTCGAAAGCGTGACCGCCGTCGCGGCGAACGACGCCTCGCGCTTTGTCGGACGCGACATCGCCAAGTCCGATCGTCCGGAGCTGCAGGGCGCCAAGGTCGTCATCTCCGGCGGACGCGGCATGGGCTCCGCCGAGAATTTCAAGCTGCTGGAACCGCTGGCGGACAAACTGAACGCCGCGATGGGTGCGTCGCGCGCAGCGGTCGACGCCGGCTTTGCGCCGAACGACTGGCAGGTTGGCCAGACCGGGAAAGTCGTCGCGCCGGGCCTGTACATCGCCGTCGGCATCTCGGGCGCGATCCAGCACCTGGCCGGCATGAAGGACTCCAAGGTCATCGTCGCGATCAACAAGGACCCGGAGGCGCCGATCTTCTCGGTGGCCGACTACGGGCTGGTTGGCGACCTCTTCGAGGTGGTTCCGCAACTGGTCAAGGAACTGGGGTAATTCCCCTGGCCGGCACGCCGGCCTACGCACTCAACTCTCGTCGGGACCGTCATGAGCTACACCGCGCCGATCAAGGACATGCTGTTCGTTCTGAACGAACTGGCGGCACTGAAGGACATCCAGCAGCTTCCCGGCTGTGCCGACGCGACCGACGACACCGTCCAGGCGGTGCTCGAAGAGAACGCGCGCTTCATGGGCGAGGTCGTCGCCCCGCTCAACTGGAGCGGAGATACGCAGCCTGGCAAGTGGGACAACGGTAACGTCACGACGAGTCCGGGATTCCGCGACGCGTTCAGGGCGTTCGGCGAGGCGGGGTGGCAGGGCATCCAGCACCCGACGCAGTACGGCGGACAGGGACTGCCGAAGGTCGTCGGCGCGGCGTGCATGGAGATGATGCAGGCCGCCAACCTGTCATTCGCGCTCTGCCCGCTGCTCACCGACGGCGCGATCGAGGCGCTGCTGGTGGCCGGCTCGGACGCGCAGAAGGACACCTACCTGCCGCGGCTGATCGAGGGTCGCTGGACCGGCACGATGAACCTGACCGAGCCGCAGGCAGGTTCGGACCTGGCGCAGGTGCGCACACGCGCCGTGCCGCAGCCCGATGGCACGTATCGCCTCTTCGGCCAGAAGATATTCATCACCTACGGCGATCACGATCTTGCGGAAAACATCGTGCACCTCGTGCTGGCTCGCACGCCAAACGCGCCCGAGGGAGTCAAGGGCATCTCGCTTTTCATCGTGCCGAAGATCATGTTCGGGGCGGACGGCACGCTGGGAAAGCGCAACGATGTCTACTGCGCGTCGATCGAGCACAAGCTCGGCATCAAGGCGAGCCCGACCTGTGTGCTGCTGTTCGGGGACGACAAGGGCGCGGTCGGACCGGGCGCCATCGGATATCTCGTCGGCGAGGAGAACCGCGGCCTCGAATACATGTTCGTCATGATGAACGCCGCCCGCTTCCAGGTCGGGATGCAGGGCATTGCCGTGTGCGATCGCGCCTACCAGAAGGCGGTGAGCTACGCGAAGGACCGCGTCCAGAGCCGCGCCGTCGAGGGCTCGGCAGGACCGGTGCCGATCATCCGGCACCCCGACGTCCGGCGCATGCTGATGTTCATGCGCGCCAACACCGAAGCCGCGCGCGCCATGGCCTACGTTGCGGCGGGGTACTTCGACATTGCGCACAATCATCCCGATGCCGTGACGCGCAAGCAGGCGCAGTCGGCCTACGAGTACCTGGTGCCGCTCGTCAAAGGCTGGTCGACCGAGATCGCGATCGATGTCGCATCCACCGGCGTGCAGGTGCACGGTGGCATGGGGTTCATCGAGGAAACGGGGGCCGCACAGTTCTACCGCGACGCCCGCATCCTGACGATCTACGAAGGCACGACCGCGATCCAGGCGAACGACCTCGTCGGGCGCAAGACCTCGCGCGACGGCGGGGCGGTGGCGCGTGCATTCATCGGCCAGATGCGCGCGACGGCCGCAGAATTGACAGCAGGCGGCGGCGACCTTGCGGCGATCGGCGAGCGACTTTCTGCCGCCGTGGATGCGTATGTGTCCGTCGTGGACTATGTCGTCGCGCAGTTCAAGAACGACATCCGGGCGGTATTCGCCGGCTCGGTGCCGTACCTCAAGCTCGCGGGCATCACGCACGGCGGCTGGCAGATGGCGCGCGCGGCGCTGGCGGCGAGCCGGATGGTTGCGGAAGGGCGTGATGTCGTGTTCGCCGGCGCCAAGATCGCCACCGCGCGATTCTTCGCGGATCACATGCTGGTCACCGTGCCGGCCCTTGCCGCGACGGTGGTGGCAGGCAGCGTAGGTACCCTCGCGTTGGCCGATGACATGTTGTAGCCGCCGCAGGATGCCCGGATCACTCTGGCGGCAGGCTTCAGGCAGATCTGCTGTCAATAGCCAGCGACTATCGATTGAATTATGACAATTAATTTGTTCTGGTCCGGTCGGCGGCGTAGCCTTTTCCCAGCCGCGCGGCCTGCGGAGTGGCGCGCGCGGAGTGTTCTTCCGTCGAATCCAGCGAGGAGATATTCATGCAATTAAAGGGCTCGAAAACCGAAAAGAACCTGAAGGACGCGTTCGCAGGCGAATCGCAGGCCAACCGTCGCTATCTGTATTTCGCAGCCAAGGCGGATGTCGAGGGCTACAACGACGTCGCCGCCGTCTTCCGCTCGACCGCCGAAGGAGAGACCGGGCATGCGCACGGGCACCTTGAGTACCTCGAGGCGGTCGGCGATCCGGCCACGGGCCTGCCGATCGGTCCGACCAAGGCCAACCTGAAGGCGTCGATCGCCGGCGAGACGCACGAGTACACCGACATGTACCCGGGCATGGCCAAGGCCGCGCGCGACGAGGGCTTCGACGAGATCGCGGACTGGTTCGAGACGCTGGCCAAGGCCGAGCGCTCGCACGCCAACAAGTTCCAGCGCACGCTCGACGCGATCGTCGACTGAGGCGTTCCCGTCCGCGCGTTTCTCGCGCGCGGGAAGAGGGCTAGCGATCGTCGAGCCGTCGGCGCTATGCCGCGGCTCAACCCGACCTCCGGGCCGCAAGCGCGGCCCGCTCAGCACAGTGGCGCGCGCGCCACTGTGCTGAGCTTCATGCAGTTTCCATTCGATCGGATCAACCATGAGCGTACGTGAGGGCAGCCTCGAGGCTCCGACCCGCCATCCCCTGGCGTGGAAGAGCCCGGAGTTCTGGGACCAGCAGGCTCTCGACAAGGAACTGGAGCGCGTCTTCGACATCTGTCACGGATGCCGGCGCTGCGTGAGCCTGTGCGGATCGTTTCCGGTTCTGTTCGACCTGGTCGACAACGGTCCGACCGGTGAAGTCGATGGCGTCCCGAAGGAAAAGTACAAGGACGTCGTCGATCAGTGCTACCTGTGCGACATGTGCTACATGACCAAGTGCCCGTACGTGCCGCCGCACCCGTGGAACCTGGACTTTCCGCATCTGATGCTGCGCGCCAAGGCGGTGCACTTCAGGAACCACGGGGCCAAGGCCACCGACAAGTTCCTGACGTCGACCGACAAGCTCGGCATGTTCGCGGGTATCCCGATCGTCACGCAGGTCGTGAACGCCGTGAACAAGACCAAGCCGGTGCGCGCGATGGTCGAGTCGACGATGGGCATCGATCGTGATGCCTGGATGCCCGGCTTCGCCGAAACGAAGTTCCGTTCGACGGCAAGGTCGGACATGGCTTCGCCCGTCAAGGACGGCGCGAAGACGCCCGGCAAGGTTGCGATCTACTCGACCTGCTACATCAACTACAACGAGCCCGGCATCGGTCACGACCTGGTGGCTGTGCTCAAGCACAACGACATCCCCTACGTCCTGCTCGACAAGGAGGCGTGTTGCGGCATGCCGAAGCTCGAGATCGGCGATCTCGAATCAGTCGAGCAACTGAAGAACATCAACATCCCGCAGCTTGCCCGGCTGGCGCGCGAGGGCTACGCGATCCTCACGCCCATTCCCTCCTGCACGCTGATGTACAAGCAGGAACTGCCGCTGATGTTCCCGGAAGACGCTGATGTAAAGGCGGTGCAGGACGCGATGTGGGATCCGTTCGAGTACCTGGTCGCCCGCAACAAGGACGGGCTGCTGAAGACGGACTTCAAGAAGCCGCTCGGCAAGGTCTCGTATCACATTCCCTGCCACGGCCGGGTGCAGAACATCGGCCGCAAGACCGAGGAGTTCCTCAAGCTCACGCCGGGCATCGAGCTGAACACGGTCGAGCGCTGCTCGGGCCACTCGGGCCTGTGGGGCACGCGGAAGGAATTTCACCCGATGGCGATGAAGATCGGCAAGCCGGTCTTCAAGCGGATGGCGGAAACCGCGCCCGATTACATCAGCTCGGACTGCCAGCTCGGTGGCCATCACATCGAGCAGGGCATCGCCAACTTCGCGAAGGAAGCACTCGGCGGCAAGACACCGGTCAACGCGCACCCCATCACGCTGGTGCGCATCGCATACGGACTCTGAACTGGCGGTTATGCATCACGGAAGGACATGGAGATGACGACTATGGCCCAGATTTCCCGCGACAGCCTCTTGACGCTGGAGGCTTATGCGAAGCAGCGCAAGGAGTTCCGCGCCAGGGTGATCGCGCACAAGAAGAACCGCACGATTCATCTTGGCAAGCACATGACGCTGATCTTCGAAGACGAACTGACGATGCGCTATCAGATTCAGGAGATGCTGCGCATCGAGAAGACCTTTGAAGAGTCCGGCATCCAGGACGAACTCGACGCCTACAACCCGCTGATCCCGGACGGCACCAACCTGAAGGCGACGATGATGATCGAGTACGACGATCCGGCCGAGCGCAAGGTCGAACTGTCGCGCCTGAAGGGCGTCGAGGACAAGGTCTACGTGCAGGTCGACGGCCACGCGAAGACCTACGCGATTGCAGACGAGGACCTCGAGCGCGAGAACGACGAGAAGACTTCGTCGGTCCACTTTCTGCGCTTCGAGTTGACTCCGCAGATGATCGCTTCATTCAAGGGCGGTGCGGCGGTGGCGGTCGGCATCGATCATCCCGGCTACACCTCGCGCATCGACGAACTCGCTCCGGAAGTACAGGCCGCGTTGGCGAGGGACTTCGCCTGAGGTCGTTGAAATGGCGTCCGGCCGGAGGTCGCCGTCCGCCGGCGCCACGGGCGCCGAGATCCGCGCGCGTAAGGGGCGCGGCGCCGTGTCGAACGTTGCGCACCGGTTCGAATCCGTCGCGCGCGAGGCTGACGGCGACGCGCTCGACGCAGCCATGCTGGACGACGATCCGTTGCCGCCGCTCGCGACGAGCGTCAGCGCCGAGTCGGTCCGCAGCCTGATCACCTACAACGACTCGCCGGATATTCCGTTCGATCGTTCGATCAATCCGTTTCGCGGTTGTGAGCACGGGTGCACCTACTGCTACGCGCGACCCACCCACAGTTACCTCAACCTCTCGCCGGGCCTCGACTTCGAAACGAAGCTCGTGGCCAAGCGCAACGCAGCCGACGTTCTGCGGCGTGAACTGGCGGCGCCGTCCTATCGCGTCGCCCACGTGGCGATCGGCACGGCCACCGATGCGTATCAGCCAATCGAGCGCGAACTGAAGATCACGCGCGCCGTGCTCGAAGTGCTACACGAAGCGCACCACCCGCTAGGCATCGTCACGAAATCTGCCCTGATCGAGCGCGACATCGACCTGCTGGCGCCAATGGCATCCGACCGGCTCGCAGAGGTCTTCATCAGCGTCACGACGCTCGATGCCCGTCTGTCGCTGATCCTCGAGCCGCGCGCGGCGAGTCCGCTGCGCCGGTTGCGGACGATCGAAACCCTTTCGCGGGCCGGCATTCCTGTGCACGTCAACGTCGCGCCGGTGATCCCTTTCATCAACGAACCCGAGATCGAGAAGATCCTGGAGGCCGCGGCGAACGCGGGTGCGACGAAGTCTCACTACACGGTGCTGCGCCTGCCATGGGAAGTCAGCCCTTTGTTCGAGCAATGGCTGGCTGCGCACTTCCCCGACCGGGCGCAACGGGTGCTGAACCGAGTGCGCGAGATGCGCGAGGGCAAGAATTACGATGCGGCCTTCGGCAAGCGCATGAAGGGAACGGGCACCTGGGCGGCGCTGGTGCGGCAACGCTTCGAAAAGGCGAGCGCAAAGCTCGGGCTTGATCGCACGCTGCCGGACCTGCGCACCGATCTCTTTGTCGCGCCGAGGAACTCCGGACCGCAGATTGCGCTGTTCTAGTGCGCAATCCCGAGCGTGTGCTCGAAGTAGGTCTGGAACAGCAGCGCGATCGTTGCCATCAGTGCGATGGCACCTCCCGCGAGCGTGGCGATCGCGACCAGCACGGCATCCCACCCGCTTCGGTTGCGTCGATCCGAGCCGCGCGTTGAAACGGGCATCGAAACGCTCGTCCGGCATCAGCGCGACGACCAGTGCCTGAATGAACCCGGCCATGACGGGAACCATCAGGACGAAGAACGCCGGTGACTGATACCAGTTGCGTACGCCGATCAGCAGCGGCAGCGTCGCCGCGGTGATGGCCAGCGGCAACCACCACAGTTTCTGTCCCAGATAGAGCCGGTTGAGCCCGAGAGCTCCGGTCAGTGCCGCGAGCAGCGCGGCCAAGGCCTTGTGACGAAATTTCACCATGCGAAGTCGGGGACCTGATCTCTTCGATGATACGGTCTGCCCTTTCTGGCGCCGGCCGGACGAGAGCAGGCTCGAACTGGCCGCCTTGCTTCAGGCGCCGATGGCCGGATACAATCGCGGGTTTTCCGCTGCGACGCGGCATGACTGTGGTCGGCGTCGGCACGGCATGTGGCCGGGGCGGGACCAGTCAATCGGGCAGCGCTGGCGATCGACACGGTGGCTAAGCACGACAGCCGCCAGTGACGTCCCTGGGTTGTTCATCGATAACGAAGGAACTGCAATGGTCGTCATTCGACTTGCTCGCGGCGGCGCAAAGAAGCGGCCGTTTTTCAACATCGTTGCCACCGACTCGCGCAATCCCCGCGACGGCCGCTTCATCGAGCGCGTGGGGTTCTACAACCCGGTCGCGGCCGAGAACGAGCCGAAGCTGCGCGTGGCGCTCGATCGCCTCAACTACTGGACCGGCGTCGGCGCCCGTGTGTCGCCGACCGTGGCGCGCCTTGTCAAGGAACACAAGCCGGCGACGGCCTGATCGACGTGGTGCGGTCCGCGGCTGAAGAAGCGCCGCCGGACCTGGTGGACCTTGGAGCTGTGCGCGGCTCCTACGGCGTCCGGGGTTGGGCGCGAGTAGCGCCCTACGCCAGCGACGGGTCCGTACTGGAGCAGGCCCGACTCTGGTGGCTGCGCCGGGACGGCAGGACGGAGGCCGTGGTGCCGGAAGGCTGTCGGCGACACGGGACGCTGTGGCTGGTCAAGTGGCAAGGCTGCGACTCGAAGGAGGCGGCCGATGCCTGCAAGGGCGGTGAACTCGCGGTGCCGCGCTCGGAGTTTCCCCCTGCAGCGGAAGGCGAGTTCTACTGGGCAGACCTCCTGGGCTGCCGTGTCGTCGGCGCCGATGGTGAAGTCCTGGGAACGGTGGCCGGGCTGAGCGAAAACCGGGCCGGGCAGTTGATCGAAGTCGACGAAGGCGGCGGGGGGCCGAGACTGTTGATCCCCCTGATCGAGCAGTATGTGAAGGCCGTTGATCCGGTCGCGCGGCTGGTACGGGTCGACTGGCAGAAGGATTGGTGATGCGCTTCGACGTGGTCACGCTCTTCCCCGCGATGTTCGCGGCGATCACGGAGCATGGGATCACGCGGCGCGCCCACGAGCTGGGGCTGTGGTCGCTGGCGACGTGGAACCCGCGGGACTACACGACGGATGCGCACCGGACCGTCGATGACCGTCCGTACGGGGGCGGTCCGGGCATGATCATGATGGCCGAGCCGCTGGCGCTGGCGATCGAGGCCGCGCGGAACGACGGTGGCGCCGCGCCGGTCATCGCGCTGGCGCCGGGTGGGCGACCGCTGACCGACGCGCGGGTGCGAACCTGGGCGGAGCAGGGTGGAGCGATGACGATCGTTTGCGGGCGCTATGAGGGAATCGACCAACGCTTCCTCGATGCATGCGTCGACGAGGTGGTGTCGGTCGGAGACTTCGTGATGTCGGGCGGCGAACTCGCGGCGATGGCCGTCATGGACGCCGTGGTGCGCCAGTTGCCCGGGGCGTTGAAGGAAGCGTCGGCCGACGAAGAGTCGTTCGCGACGGGCTTGCTGGATGGGCCGCATTACACTCGCCCCGAGCAGTGGCGTGGTCGCGAGGTGCCCGCGGTGCTGCTGTCGGGGCACCATGCTGACATCGAGACATGGCGCCGGCGCCAGGTGCTGACCGTGACCTGGCGGGAACGGCCGGAGCTGATCCGGTCGGCGCGGGCGCAAGGGCGCCTGACCGCGCGCGACGAAGTGGTTTTGCGCGAAATTGCGCAGATGGGTGCAGCGGAATCCGAATCTGCTGCGTGATTGGGAACCATCCTCTCGGGCGGCATACCAACGATGAAAGCCGCACGATGATGGGTTAAGGAGCTGAAGATGAACATCATTGAGAAGCTGGAACAGGAAGAACTGGCTCGCGTGACGGGCAAGAAGGTCATACCGGAGTTCGCCCCGGGCGACACGGTGATCGTCAGCGTCAACGTGGTCGAAGGCACTCGCAAGCGCGTTCAGGCCTACGAGGGCGTCGTGATCGGACGCCGCAATCGGGGGCTCAATTCTTCGTTCGTCGTGCGCAAGGTGTCGAGCGGCGAAGGTGTCGAGCGTACGTTCCAGTTGTATTCGCCGACCATTGCATCGATCGAAGTCAAGCGTCGCGGCGATGTTCGTCGTGCCAAGCTGTATTACCTGCGCGACCGCTCGGGCAAGTCGGCGCGCATCCGCGAGAAGCTTTCGCACAAGTCCGCGGCCGCCAAGGCTGCTGCGGACCAGGCCGCAGACGAAGCCGCGGAACCAGCGGCCGAGTAAGCGCTGCCGTGACCTGCAGGGCCGCCGTCGGCGGCCCTTTCTATTTCGTCTTGATGCGAGCGAACTGCGACGATCTGCGATGAGCAACCCCGGCGATCGACCGCGGCGGGCACTGTTCGACCCTGAAACGATCCCGCACGATCCGGCGTTCAGCGATCCTGCCGCGAGAGGCGACGTCGTCGATGCGCGGCGATTGCATCCCGCGGCGCTGAGGGAACGCTTCGCCCGGCCCCCCGCGTGGCAGCCCGAATTGCGCGCCGACCCGCGCCTCTTCAAGCTCGACATGGAGCCGAGGCCGGCAGCGGTACTCGTTCCCCTGGTGGTTCGGGGCACGGATGTGCAGGTGTTGCTGACCGAGCGCACCGCGCACCTCAGCGACCACGCCGGCCAGATCAGCTTTCCCGGGGGGCGCGTCGAGGAGCACGACGCGAATCCGGCCGCGACGGCCCTGCGGGAAACCGAAGAAGAAATCGGGCTTGCCGGCGGTCTGATCGACATCGTCGGCTCACTGCCGGAATACACGACGGTCACGGGCTACCGCGTGACGCCGGTCGTCGGCATCATCGAGCGACCGTTCGCGCTGACCCTCGACAGCTTCGAGGTGTCCGAGGCCTTTGAAGTACCGCTCGCCTTCCTGATGGATCCCGCGCATCACGAGCGGCGCATCGTATTGGCCGGCGGTGAGACGCGAACCTTTTACGCGATGCCGTACCAGGCATCACGCCGCTACTTCATCTGGGGGGCGACGGCGGCGATGTTGCGCAACCTCTACCACTTCCTGCGCGCGTAAATCCCGCAATGGGCCGCCTCTACAATGAGCGGCGAGGAGGAAGCAATTGGCCTGGCTGTCGTTGGTGATCACGCTGCTGCTCGAGCAGTTGCGCGCGCTGCCGAGCGAGAACCCGGTGTATGCCGCAGTCCGGCAGGTCTCCGGATGGGCCGAGCGCAACCTCAACGCCGGGCGGCCGCGCCATGGCTTCTACGCCTGGCTGCTGGTCGTCGTCGGTCTTACGCTCGTGGTCGGCGCCGCGTACTCGCTGCTGGCTTCCATCAGCTGGTTTCTCGCGCTCGCGCTGAATGTGGCCGTCCTGTACTTCGCGCTCGGCTTCCGTCAGTTCAGCCACCGCGGAACAGAAATCCAGATTGCGCTGGCCAACGGTGACCTCAATGCTGCGCGCAGAGAGCTCACCGCCTGGAAGCGGATCACGGACCCCGCCTATACCGCGGCCGATCTGCCGGCCGACGAAGTCGTGCGGCAGGCGATCGAGCACGGCCTGCTGCTCTCTCATCGCCATGTCTTTGGTGTGTTCTTCTGGTTCATGGTGCTGCCCGGCCCGATGGGGGCCGTCTTCTACCGGCTGGCGGAGCACTCCGCCCGTGTCTGGGGCCGCTCACCGACCCCGCCAACGCCTCCGGATCGGTTCGGCGAGTTCGCCCGGCGAGCGCTGGCCTGGATCGACTGGGCGCCGGCCCGCCTGACGGCACTCGGCTACGCCATCGTCGGGGACTTCGAAGGTGCGATTTACTGCTGGCGCCAGGTTGCGCGTCAGGCGCCGCCCGCGGGCGAGCCCGTGCCGGATACGCGCACGCTGATCCTCGCGGCTGCCGGCGGTGCACTCGGCCTGCGGCTGCTGAACACGGCCGAAGCGGCGCGCTACTTCGACGAGACCGGCAACGAGGGCGCCGGCCTTGCCGAGCCGCGCCCTGAGGCCGTGCGCGCCGTAGTGGGCCTGGTCTGGCGCGCGTTGCTGCTCTGGCTTGCGCTGCTGTTGCTGCTGACCCTCGCCAGCTGGCTCGCCTGAAACGGCCGGGCGCCGCGAGGGGTCGACTTGCTCTCGACCTCTACGCAGGCCGCTGCGCTCCGCATTTCCAGCAGGCACCGAACTGCGGTTCGGAGGACTCCCCGCAGTTTGAGCAACTCCAGCCGGGCCCTGATGCGGGGTGCCTCAGCTGCTGCAGGATATCGAGCGCGCGACCTTCATCGACGTCGCGCTCGATCCACAACTGGGGCGCGCACTCGAGGAAGGGAATCTCTCCCATGGCTCCCGACAGTGCGGTGTTGCGCAGTTCGCAGCGAATCCCGGCGGCGCGCAGTGATTCGGCCCAGATCGTTGCGAGCACTACGTGATCGGCGCGCGCCAGCAGCTTCATCGTGTTCGCGCTTCGGCGAGAGAACGGTAGAAATCGTACCGGCCCGCTGTGATCTGGCCGGACTCCAGGGCGCGGCGAATCGCGCATTCCGGCTCAACGAGGTGCCGGCAGTCGAGGAAGCGGCAGCGGCCGAGGTGCGGCGCGAACTCCGGGAATCCGGCGACGACGTCGGCGGCGGTCAAGTGCGCGAGGCCGAACTCCTGGAATCCCGGCGTGTCGATCAGCGCGCCGCCGCCTGGCAGATCGAACCAGCGTGCGGCGGTGGTCGTCTGCTTGCCGTGGTTGAGACGCTCGGAGAACTCGCGCGTGCGGGCCTGCGCGTCAGGCACGAGACGGTTGAGCAGCGTGGACTTGCCCATGCCGGATTGTCCTACCAGCAGGGAACTGCGGCCCTGCGTCAGCGGTGTGAGCTCAGCGATCGCCTGCGTCGCATCGTCGCGCACCGAGATCGCAAGCGTGCGCCAGCCCAGCGCGCGGATCTCGTCCAGGGCTGACTGTGCCGCCTCGGCGCCTTCGGCGAGGTCGGTCTTGTTGCGGACGACGAGCGCCTCGATGCCTGCCGTACGGGCCGCCAGCAGCGCCTTCCAGATGAACCAGAGGTTGAAGCTCGGCCGCGAGGCAAACACGACGATGACCTGGTCGACATTGGCGGCGAGCTCCTTGGTGCGGAACGCGTCCGTGCGATACAGCAGGCTCGAACGCGGCCCGATCGCCTCGATGGCCGCCTGGCCTTCGGCCGAGCTCGTGGCAGTGACCAGGTCGCCGACCACCACATCGCCGCGGCGGCCACGGCGCACCGCAGACCACAGAGCGCCGCGCTCATCGGCAAGCATCGACGTGCGGCCGTAGGTGGCGATGACGCGTGCGCTGAAGGAAGCTGCCTCGCCACGCGCGGCACGCTTCATTCGGGGCCGTAATTCTGGTCGAAGATGGCGTCGGCCTTGGCGGCGCAGATCAGGTCATTCTGCGTGATGCCGTCCGCCGAGTGGGTCGAGAAACGCACCGTGCAGCGGTTATATCCGACGACGAGGTCGGGGTGATGGTCCTCTCGATGCACCATGTAGGCCAGCGCATTGACGAAGGCGATCGTCTCGAAGTAGTTTGCAAAGGCATAGGTGCGCACGATGGCGCCGCCTTCGGCGTTCCAGCCTGGTAGCTCATGCAATTGCGTCGCGAGATCGTCGGCGCCGATCGCGGACGCTGCGTCAAGCGGACGGCACCGCAATGGGAGCAGGCGCTGGCGTGCCGTCATCGGTTTACGCGGCTGATCCGGCGACGAGCCGCTCGACACGCAGCGATGCCGGGGGATGGGAATCGTAGAACGCCGAGTGGATCGGGTCCGGCGTCAGCGTGGACGCGTTGTCCTCGTAGAGCTTCACCAGTGCGTTGACGAGATCCTTCGCCGCCGCATGACGCGCGGCGAAGGCATCGGCCTCGAACTCATGGCGCCGCGACAGATAGCTGGCCACCGGGGCAAAGACGAACGTGAACACGGGCAGCACCAGCATGAAGAGCACCAGCGCCACCCCCTGGTTGCCTCCGTCGAGCGCCGGTGTGACGCCCAGCCCGGTATAGAACCAGGGCTGCTCGGCCAGCCAGCCCAGCAAGGCAAGAAAGACGAGGCTTGCGACGAAGGAAAACGCGAGCCGCTTCGCGATGTGCTTCAGCTTGAAGTGCCCCAGCTCGTGCGCCAGCACGGCTTCGATCTCGGCCGGCTGCAGGCGTTCGACCAGCGTGTCGAAGAAGACGATCCGTTTGGCGCGCCCGAGCCCGGTGAAGTACGCATTGCCGTGGGCCGAACGGCGGGAGCCGTCCATTACGAACACGCCCTTGCTCGAGAATCCGGTCCGGGCCAGCAGTTCGGTGATGCGCTGGGCAAGTGCAGAGTCCTTCAGCGGCTCGAACTTGTTGAAAATTGGCGCGATGACAGTCGGGTAGATGACAAGAACCAGCGCATTGAAGCCGACCCACAACAACCACGCGTACAGCCACCAGTACGGCCCGGCCTCGCGCATCAGGCCGACGACGGCCGCCAGCAGCGGCAGGCCGAGCACGGCGGCCAGCACCAGTGACTTCGCGAGGTCGGTGAACCAGAGTTTCAGCGTCATCCGGTTGAAACCATAACGCTGCTCGATGCGGAACTGACGGAACCAGGAAAACGGCAGGTCCACGACCGCCAGTAGTAGCACGACGGCCGCGACAACGGCCAGCTGGGATACGAAGCCATGGCCGAACCAGGCGGTCGCCGCATCGGCGATCCACTGCAGTCCGCCGAGCAGCGTCAGTCCGATCAGGATGGCGGCGCCGGCGGCGGTGTCCAACAGGCCGAGCCGGGTCTTCGCGATCGTGTACGCCGCGGCTTTGCGATGGGCCTCGAGCGAGACCCGATCGGCGAACTGAGGCGGTACGGCGTCGGCATGCTGGCCGACATGGCGGACATGCCGCCAGGACAGCCAGTACTTCAGGCCCACCATCAGCAGCAGAAACGCGACGAACAACAACGAAAGGACTTGGGACATTGCAGGGGCAGGTGTCAATACTCGACGTCGGCGCGCAAGGCCCAGAAACGGCAAGGCGCGCAACTCGCTATGCGACAATCGCGCGCCTCAACGGTTCGATCGATGCGCCTCGATCGACAGCGACGAATTATGTCACAGCCCCCTTTGTCATCACCCGCCCGGCATGAGCGTTTCAGCGAGACGAATCTCGTGTGGGTGGACATGGAGATGTCGGGCCTGAGCCCCGATTCCGACCGCGTGCTCGAAGTTGCCGCGGTCGTCACCGACGCGGACCTTGAGGTCATTGCGGAAGGTCCGGTGCTCGTCATCCGTCAGAGCGAGCGCGTGCTGCAGGGCATGGACAGCTGGAACACGTCGACCCATGGACGCTCAGGCCTCACCGAAAAGGTGCGCGCGTCAACGGTGGATGAAGAGACCGCGACCGACGTGCTGATCGAATTTCTGATCCAGTACGTGCCCGCCGGCAAGTCGCCGCTGTGCGGCAATTCGATCTGCCAGGACCGGCGCTTCATGGCGCGCTGGATGCCTCGTCTGGAGGCGTACTTCCACTACCGCAACCTGGATGTCAGCACGCTGAAGGAACTGGCGCGTCGCTGGAAGCCGGAGGTCTACCGATCGTTCGACAAGAAGAGTCGGCACGAGGCGTTGGCGGACATCTACGAGTCGATCGATGAACTCCGGCACTACCGGACGCACTGGCTGAGTCCCACGCTGGCTGGTTAATCCTTGCCGGCGGCCGTGGATGCGGAAGTTGCCGCCGAGCTCGCGGAGCTGCTCACGTCCGCCGCGCGTGCCTCCCGTGAGCTGACCCAGGTCCGCCCGAGTGCAGATCCCAAAGCCAGCAGCACCGGGCCAAGGATCACGCCGATGAAACCGAAGGCGATGACGCCGCCCAGCACACCGAGGAAGATCATGCCGAGCGAAAGCGTCGAACCGCGCGCGATGAGTATGGGTTTGAGGAAGTTGTCGATACTGCTGATGACGGCGGTGCCCCAGATCAGCATGAATATCGCCCAGCCGCTTTCGCCCTGCACATAAAGCCAGATCGCTGCGGCGCCCCAGATCAGCACCGGACCCATCGGCACGACGGACAGCACAAAGGTCGCGATGGCGAGCATGAAAGCCGCCGGCACGCCGGCGATCAGGAAACCGATCAGCGCCACGATCGATTGCGCGGCCGCCGTGCCGACGATGCCAATGAACACGCTGCGGGTCGTCCCGGTGACGATCGTCAGCATTTCGGCGCTCAAGGTTCCGGAGATGCGGTCGGAGATGCGGCGTACGACGGAGACGATGCGGTCGCCGTCGCGGTAGTAGAAAAACACGATGAAAGCGACCAGCAGCAACTGCAGGATGCCGTCGCCCAACACGCGGACGAAGGCGATCGAAAGCCGCCCCGCCGGCTCGAGCGCGCGCTTTAACAGCGACGCGAGCTGTTCGCGGTCGGCCAGCAGCGATTCGATCTGGTTGAACAGGCGTTCGCCGATGACCGGAAGCGACTTCAGCGACTCGGGGGTGTGGAGTCCGCCCTCGGTCCAGCCTTTCGCGAGTTCCGCCAGCGCCGGGACCTTTTCGGCCGCAGCGATCGACAAGAACGTGATCGGGATGATCACCAGCACAAGGATGGCCAGCAGCATCGCCGTCGCAGCCAGCGTCGAATTGCCGCCGACGGCCTTGCGCAGGCGCTCGAACAGGGGCCAGGTGGCAATCGCCAGCACGCCGGCGAAGACCAGCGCCGAAATGAACGGCTGCAGCACCATGAAGATGCCGACGATGACAATCGCCGCGGCGCCGAAGCGGACAATGTTGTCAAAGTTGGCTTGTAGGGATGGCATGGCGGAGAGGCCTGTTTGCGGCAATGACCTTCGGAGGTCGGTTAACCGGCTGATCGAGCCGTTTCGAGCCGCTCTGGCATCGCTCGTTGCGCTGGCAGGCGCAACGAGCCGCGCGCAGGCGAGTCGTGCGCAGGCACGACTCGCTGGCCTGCGCGCGTCCCCCCGCCGGGAATTGAACCCAGATCTAGCGCTTAGGAGGCACTTGTTCTATCCGTTGAACTACGGGGAGCGCGCGCAGTATAGCGAGCGGCCTCACGTAGAATCCGCCGCCGGTGAAGGAGCGAAGGTGTTCCGTCGTGCGGTTGCTGCGCGCGCACTTCGGTTGCCCAATCCGTAATCAACCCGGCGCCGACCAGCGTTGATGCGGCTCTGCGAGCCGAACGGTCGATGTTTTCCACAGCGTCTGGGGACAACTACAGGCAGGTCTTCCGCGATGCAAAGCAAGCCACCCACGTCGCGACGCGCCGCTGAATACGGCGAAGCGTCGATTCGCGTCCTCAAGGGACTCGAACCGGTGCGCCAGCGGCCGGGGATGTACACGCGCACCGACAGTCCGCTGCACATCGTCCAGGAGGTCATCGACAACGCCTCGGACGAAATCCTGGCGGGCTTCGGCCGGCACATCGACGTCACGTTGCACGCCGATGGGTCGGTCAGCGTCGAGGACGACGGCCGCGGCATTCCGGTCGGACTGCATCCGGAGGAGAAGGCGCCGGTCGTCGAGATCGTCTTTACCCGGCTGCACGCGGGCGGCAAGTTCGACAAGCGCGCCGGTGGCGCTTACTCGTTTGCCGGGGGGCTGCACGGCGTGGGCGTGTCGGTAACCAACGCGCTGTCGTCGAAGCTCGACGTGACGGTCTGGCGCGATGGCAAGGTGCACACGATTGTCTTCGCCGACGGCGAGGTCAGCGAACGACTCAGGTCGCAGTCGGCGAAGTCGGCGCCCAAGGCGAGTGGAACGCGGGTCCGCACCTGGCCCAATCCCAAGTACTTCGATACGCCGCAGATTCCAGCCGACGAACTCGAGCGACTGCTGCGCAGCAAGGCGGTTCTGCTGCCGGGCACCGAGGTCAGCCTCACGATCGAGAAAACGGGCGCGACACAACGCTGGCACTACGGGGGCGGGCTGCTCGAGTACCTGCTGGCGTCGCTCGCCGCAGATCCGTACCTGCCTCCCTTCGAGTCGAGTGGCTTTGCGGCGGCGGACGACGCCAGCTACGCGGAAGGCGAGGGCGCGAGCTGGGTCGTGGTCTGGACCGAGGATGGTCCCGTCACACGCGAGTCGTACGTCAACCTGATCCCGACTCCGGCCGGCGGCACCCACGAGGCGGGCCTGCGCGACGGCCTCTTCAACGCCGTGCGTGCATTCGTCGACGCCCATGGATTGCTTCCCAAGGGCGTGAAGCTGCTGCCCGAGGATGTGTTCGCGCGCGCCTCGTTCGTGCTTTCGGCGAAGGTGCTCGATCCGCAGTTCCAGGGCCAGATCAAGGAACGGCTCAACAGCCGCGACGCACTGCGTCTCGTGTCGTCCTTCGTGCGGCCGCAGCTCGAGTTCTGGCTCAACCAGCATCCGAATGAAGGTCGCCAGCTCGCTGAACTCGTGATCCGCCAGGCACAGGCGCGCGCCCGCGCGGGCCAGAAGGTCGAGAAGAAGAAGGGCTCGGCGGTCGCTGTCCTGCCGGGCAAGCTGACCGACTGCGAGTCGACGGAACTCGAGCGCAATGAGCTCTTCCTGGTCGAGGGCGATTCGGCCGGCGGTTCCGCCAAGATGGGCCGCGACAAGGGGTTCCAGGCGATCCTGCCGCTGCGCGGCAAGGTGCTCAACACGTGGGAGGTCGAGCGCGACCGCCTGTTCGGCAATGCCGAGGTGCATGACATCGCGGTGGCCATCGGCGTTGACCCGCATGGCACGGCTGATGCGGTGAATCTCGATGGCCTGCGCTACGGCAAGATCTGCATTCTGGCGGATGCCGACGTCGACGGCTCACACATCCAGGTCCTGCTGCTGACACTGTTCTTCCGTCACTTCCCGCAGCTGGTCGACCGAGGTCACATCTACGTCGCGCGCCCGCCACTGTTCCGGGTGGACGTCGCCGCACAGGGCAAGCGCCCTGCGCGTCGGCTGTACTGCCTGGACGAAGCCGAACTCGACGCCACGCTGGAGAAACTGGCCGACGAGGGTGTGAAGGAGAGCGCCTGGGACACGGCGCGCTTCAAGGGCTTGGGCGAGATGAGCCCCGAGCAGCTGTGGGAAACGACGATGAATCCGGACACGCGCCGTTTGCTCCGTGTTGGCCTGGGCGACCTCCCGGCTGAGCGCACGGCCGCCACGATGACGATGCTGATGGGCCGTGCCGAAAGCCAGGCGCGCCGGGCCTGGCTTGAAGAGCACGGGCACGAGGTCGAAGCTGACATCTAAGGCGCACGGCCCGGCCCGGCCTTGCCAAAGCGAAGATTGACCCGCCACCTCCCAAAACGGCGTTGTATTGAGACGGGGCACATTGCCGCATACTCGCGAGCCGCTCTGGCTACGGACGACGTCATAACGCATACGATTCCATGAAGGATCCGCAACTCGCCACGATGTCCAGCGCGCTCGGTACCGGCGAGGAGTGGCTCGCTGGCCCGCGCGTCGCCTGGGTGCGCTGGAGTATCGGTGCGCTCCTGCTGCTGCTGCTCCTCTCGCTAGCGGTCGAGGCATGGCTGCCGGCCGAGGCCATGAAGGGGAACCCCGTGCCGATGAGGGCGCTCGCCTGGACCCGTGCGACCCTTGCGGCAGTGCTGGGCTTGCTGCTCGTGGCCTGGCTGCTGATTTCACAGCGCGTCCACCGCGAGTCGCAGTCGCGCGCACGGCTGTGGGAGGAGTCGATTGAATCGATGAAGGTCGGCGTTGCGCTGTACGACGCCGATGACCGGCTCATCGGCTGCAACGCGGCATACCGCAATCTGTACTCAGAGATCGCCGACCGGCTCGTGCCGGGTCGCACGTACCGGGAGCTGATGACCGCTTACTACGATGTGGCGCCCCCCGAAGTCGTCGATGGTCGCTCGCTTGAGGACTTCATCGCTGACGGCGAGCGTCGCAGACGCAGCGGCTCCGAAGTCAGTGAAGTGGTGCGACACCATCGCGGCCGCTGGCTGCTGATGACGGACTGCCGTACGGTCAGCGGCGGGATCATCTGTTTCCGCAACGACGTCACCGAGCAGAAGGTCATCGAACATGAACTGTCGAAGCGGCGCAAGC
This sequence comes from uncultured beta proteobacterium, assembly GCA_963780715.1. Taxonomy (GTDB): domain Bacteria; phylum Pseudomonadota; class Gammaproteobacteria; order Burkholderiales; family Burkholderiaceae_F; genus JALORV01. Next base: position 18,727 of record CAWADK010000017.1, on the reverse strand, counting down.
TCATCGACGACCTGGCCGACCTGACCTATGACTGGTTCTGGCGCCAGGATGCCGAAGGTCGGTTCGTCGAGTTTTCGGTGGCGATGGAGCAGCACGTCAAGGCGCCACCGCAGCAGTTGCTCGGAAAGCGGCGCGAGGACATGCCTGGCTTTGAGGCCGATCCCAACCAGTACGCCGAATACCGGGCGCGCGTCGCGCAGCGCAAGCCCTTTCCCTGGTTCGCGTACCGGGCGCGGCGGGGTGATGGCAGCCCGATGTGGATCGCCGTCACCGGCAAACCGATCTTCGACGAGAAGGGTGAGTTCCAGGGCTACTACGGCGCCGGCCGCGATGTCACCGAACGCGAAGAGACGCTGGTGGCGTTGCGCCGCAGTGAAGAGCGCTTCCGTGCCCTGACGGTGCTCGCGACCGAGTGGTACTGGGAAAGCGATACCGAACTGCGCGTGACTTCGGTCCGCGGTGATCCGGCGCAGCAGGAGCGGGTGGCCGCGTGGACCCTGAACCGGCGGTTCTGGGAGTTCGAGCACATCGATCCTGCCTTCGCCGTCGACTGGGGCGTGTTGCGCGAACGGGTTGCGCGCCGCGAATCGTTCCGCAACTTCAAACTGAAGCTGCGCAATGGCGACGAAGTGGCGTACTACGAACTGGCAGGCCAGCCGGTCCTGGAGCGTGGCGAGTACGTCGGCTATCGCGGCCTGGCATGGGACGTCACCGAGCGCGAGTCGCTGATTGCGCGCATCACCGAGAGCGAGGCGCGTTTCCGCGCGCTGTCCGAGCTGTCGTCGGACTGGTACTGGGAAATGGACGAGGCGCTGCGCTTCACGCTGCTGCGCCAGGGCGCCCGCGGTTCGTTCAGCCTGGACGACGAGGACGTCATCGGCAAACACCGCTGGGAGCTGCCGGGTGAGCTGATCCAGCCCTCCTCATGGGACGAGCACCGCGCCACGCTGATGGCGCGGCGCCCGTTCCGCGATGTCATGTTCCGCCGCTGGATGCCCGATGGTTCGCTCGTGTACCACCTGACCAGCGGGGATCCGGTCTTTGACGCGGATGGCCAGTTCCGCGGCTATCGCGGCATCGGCAAGAACATCACCGACCAGATCCGGGCACAGGAGCGGATCGAGCGCCTGGCGACGGTCGATGCGCTGACGCAGTTGTCGAATCGCCAGACCTTCGACGAGCGGGCAGGCCGGGTGCTGGCCACTTCCTACGCCGAGGGCAAGCGCTGCGCGCTGCTGTTCATCGACCTCGACAATTTCCGGCTGCTCAACAACGGCTACGGCCATCGGGTCGGCGACGAGATGCTGGCGATCGTTGCCAGCCGCATGCGCGAGGTCGTGGGCGAACCACACCTGCTAGGCCGGCGCGGTGGCGATGAGCTGGTCGCGCTGCTGGTGGACCTGCAGCGGCCGGACGCCGCGGTCGAAGCGGCGCGGAAGCTGATCGACTCGATTGCCGTGCCGGCGCGCATCCTCGGCATGGAAATCTCGGTGACCGCTTCGGTCGGCATCAGCTTCTTCCCCCAGGACGGCATCGACCTCGATTCGCTGCTCAACGCGGCCGACGCGGCGATGTACCAGGCCAAGGACAGCGGTCGCCGCACCTACGCCTTCTACACGCAGACCGTTGCGCGCCGCGTCGACCTGCGGCTGCGTCTGGAGCAGCGCCTGCGCAAGGCGGTCGAGTCGCGCGACTTCAAGCTGTTCTTCCAGCCGCTGGTATCACTGGCCGACGGCAAGATGGTGGGCGCCGAGGCACTGATCCGCTGGCGCGACGCCGAGCTGGGCGACATCTCGCCGGCGGAATTCATCCCCATCGCGGAGGAGTCGGGCCTGATCGTCGGCCTTGGCGACTGGGTGCTGCGCGAAGCCTGTCGCGTGCGGCAGGAGTGGCGCCATCTCCAGCTCGACATTCCGCCGGTGTCGATCAACATGTCTGGTGTGCAGTTGCGCCAGCTCGGGTGCGTCGAGGGATTGCTCGATGTCCTGAGTGCCTACGATGTGCCGTCGTCGGACATCGAGGTCGAGGTCACAGAAACCGGCCTGCTCGACACCTCGGCGGTCTCGCGCGAGAACCTCGTGCGCATGCGCAACGCCGGCGTGAAGCTCGCGCTCGACGACTTCGGCGTCGGCTTCTCGAGCTTGGCGCACCTGCGCGACTTGCCGATCCATCGGCTCAAGATCGACCGCAGCTTCACGGTGGAGTGCATGCGCGATGCCCGCACGCTGACGATCGTTAAGGCAGTCATCGAGATGGCGCGCTCGCTCGGCATCAGTGTCACGGCCGAGGGTATCGAGACCCAGGCCCAGCAGACATGGATGCAGCATCTGGGTTGCGATGCGGCGCAAGGGTATCTCTTCGCGCGGCCGATGCCGGCCGACGACTTCATCAAGCTTTTCATCGATCGCCGTGGCACTGGCCGCGAGCGCTCCCTCATGCATTGATTCGGGGCCGATCCTGTACACCACTTACTTTGAAGGCGCCTGGCAGGACGGCAACGTGCCGTTGATAGGCGCGATGGACCACAGCGTGTGGCTTGCGTCCTCGGTCTTCGACGGCGCACGCTCGATCCATCGGATGGCACCGGACCTGCGGGCGCACTGCGAACGCATCTATGCATCGTCCGAGCGCCTGGGACTGAAGCTCGACGTGCCGGTCGACGAACTGATGCGCCTGTGCGTCGAGGGCATACATCGTTTCCCGGCCGATGCAGACCTGTACATCCGCCCGCTGGTGTTCGGCACCGCCGGCATGCTGGTGCCGGAAGAGTCCGCCTTCGCGCTGACTCTGTTCGACGCGCCATTTCCGTCGTTCGAGGGGTTCAGCGCGACCCTCTCGCAGCGGCGCCGTCCGTCGTCGGCGGCGGCTACCACGGATGCAAAGGCGTCGGCGCTGTATCCCAACGTCGCCCGTGCCCTGCGCGAAGCGTCCGCCGCCGGTTTCCAGAATGCGGTCATTCTCGACCCCGATGGCAACGTCGCGGAGTTCGCAACCGCGAACCTGTTCTTCGTCGCTGCCGACGGAGCCACGATCACCCCGCAGGCCAACGGAACGTTCCTGGCCGGCATCACGCGCGCGCGCGTCATCCGCCTGCTGGCTGACGCGGGAATCGACGTCGAACAGCGCACCGTGCGCCCCGACGAACTCGATGCCGCACGCGAAATCTTCAGCACCGGCAACTACAGCAAGGTGATGCCCTGCACGCGCTATGGCGCGCGCGAGTTGCCGATCGGTCCGGTCGCAACGCTGGCTCGGCAGCGCTACATGGAGTACGCCGCCGGCTGCCGGGTCTGATGGGCTGCCGCCACCGCGCAGAGTCCTGGCCGCGCAAGAGCCCCCATTCGTAGTCGCGAGCCGTGGGGTGCCAACGTACGCGCAGGACGACTCCACCGTAAACGTAGAATCACGCCGTCCGCACTAACGGCGGACCCTTCAGGATGCTCGAGCAACAAACACTCTTTCCTGCCGCCGGCGGCGGCGGCGGCGATGGCGGCGACGCACTGACGCTGGCCGAGTACGCCCAGCGCGCCTACCTCGACTACGCGATCTCGGTCGTCAAGGGACGAGCGCTGCCGGATGGAGCTGATGGGCAGAAGCCCGTGCAGCGCCGCATCCTGCATGCAATGAACGAGATGGGCCTGGCGGCGGGCGCACGGCCGGTCAAGTCGGCGCGGGTCGTCGGTGACGTGCTCGGCCGTTTCCATCCGCATGGCGACCAGGCGGCATATGACGCGCTGGTGCGCATGGCGCAGGACTTTTCGCTGCGCTACCCGCTGATCGACGGGCAGGGCAATTTCGGCAGTCGCGACGGCGATGGCGCGGCCGCGATGCGCTACACCGAGGCGCGGCTCACGCCGATCGCACGCCTGCTGCTCGACGAGATCGACGAAGGCACGGTCGATTTCATGCCGAACTACGACGGTTCGACGCAGGAGCCGCGCCTGCTGCCCGCGCGACTGCCGTTCGTGTTGTTAAATGGCGCGTCGGGCATCGCCGTAGGAATGGCGACCGAAATCCCGTCGCACAACCTGCGCGAGGTGGCCGCCGCCACGCTGGCGCTGATCGCCAATCCGAAGACCACGCTCGAACAACTGCGCGAGCGCCTGCCCGGCCCCGACTTCCCGGGTGGCGGGCAGATCATCTCGACAGCCAGCGACATACGTGAGGTCTATGCCAGCGGACGCGGCAGCCTCAAGGTGCGCGCGCGGTTCGAGTTCGAGGAACTTGCACGCGGGCAGTGGCAACTGGTCGTGCACGAACTGCCGCCGTCGACATCGAGCCAGCGCGTGCTCGAAGAGATCGAGGAACTGACCAATCCGAAGGTCAAGGCCGGCAAGAAGGCGCTGACGCCCGACCAGCAGCAGACCCGGCAGCTCGTGCTCTCGGTGCTCGACGCGGTGCGCGATGAGTCGGGCAAGGACGCCGCGGTGCGGCTGGTGTTCGAGCCGCGCACTTCCAAGGTCGACCGCGACGAGTTCGTGCGCACGCTGCTCGCGCACACCAGCATGGAGGCGAGCGCTCCGGTCAACCTGGTGATGATCGGGCGCGATGGGCGTCCGCGCTGCAAGCCGTTGCCCGAAATCCTCCTGGAGTGGATCGAGTTCCGGGTCGACACCGTGCGGCGGCGCTCGCAGCATCGCCTGCAGAAGGTCGAAGACCGTATTCACATTCTCGAAGGACGCCAGGCGGTCCTGCTCAACATCGACAAGGTCATCAAGCTGATTCGCAATTCGGACGAGCCGAAGGCGGACCTGATGAAGGCCTTCAAGCTGAGCGAGCGCCAGGCCGAGGACATCCTGGAAATCCGGTTACGCCAGCTGGCTCGACTGGAGGGCATCAAGATCGAGCAGGAGCTGGCCGACTTGCGCAAGGACGAAGAGGTGTTGCGCAAACTGCTGGGCACCGATGCCGCGCTGCGCAAGCAGGTGGCGCGCGAAATCGAAGACGATGCGAAGAAGTATGGTGACGCACGCCGCACGCTGATCGAGGAGGCCGAGCGTGCGGCCGTCGAGGTCAAGCTGATCGACGAGCCGGTCACCGTCATCGTCTCCGAAATGGGCTTCGTCCGTGCCCGGACCGGCCACGGCCACGACGCGGCCCAGTTCGGCTTCAAGACCGGCGATGCGCTGTACAGCGCCTTCGAGTGTCGCAGCGTCGATCAACTGATCGCGGTGGGCAGCAACGGACGGGTCTACTCCGTGCCGGTGGCGCAGTTGCCATCGGCGCGCGGCGATGGCGCACCGGTCAGTTCGATGATCGAACTGGAGGCGGGGACCCGGCTCGTCGGCTACGTCGCCGGCGCTGCAAACGCGCCGCTGCTGCTGGCGACCAGCAATGGCTACGGCTTCGCGGCATCGCTCGGCGACATGGTGTCGCGCCAGAAGGCGGGCAAGCAGTTCATCACGGTCGAGGAGGGCGCCGAGCCGCTGCGGCCGCAACTGGTCAGGGCGGCGAGCGACCGGCTGATTGCCTGCCTGTCCGCCAAGGGCCGCGTGCTGGTGTTCGACGCCGCGGAAATCAAGGCACTGGCGGGCGGCGGACGCGGCGTGACGCTGATGGACCTCGACGATGGCGAGACGCTGCTCGCGGCGCTGCCGATCGGCAGCGGTGCGGTGCTGCATGCGACGCGCGGTTCTGTCGGCAAGCCGGTTGACGTGCGCCTCGCCGGTGCTCAGCTCGAAGCGCAGCACGGTCACCGGGCGCGCAAGGGCAAGCTGGTCGACTCGAAGCTGAAGCCGCCGTTTGCGTTGTCGCGGCTGCCCGAGGCGTGAGCGGATGACGGTCCGCCACTCTGCACAGTGGTCGCAGGCTGAGGCACGCCGATGAGGCTGGTCTACACGACGCTGCTTTTCGTCCACCTGATCGGCGTCGTGGTCTGGGTCGGAGGCATGTTTGTCATGCACTTCGCGGTACGGCCGGCCGCCGCCGGACAGCTTCCACCGCCGCAGCGTTTGCCGCTGCTGGCGACGGCGCTTGGCCGGTTCTTCTTCTGGGTGTCGATCGCCATCGTCGCGATCCTTGCCAGTGGCATCGGACTGATACTCGGCGCCGGCGGCTTCGGCAACGCGCATGTCTCGGTGCACGTGATGTTCGTCATCGGGCTCGCGATGATGGCGATCTACCTGCACATCCGTCTTGCGCCGTTTCCCCGCCTGCAGCGCGCAGTTGCGGCGACCGACTGGCCGACAGCTGCCCGCAATCTCGACGCGATCCGCAAGCTGGTGCTGACGAACCTGGTGCTGGGTATCGTGACCATCGCGGTGGCCACGATCGGGCGCAGCCTGCTCTAGTGCTTTATGACGCCTGGCTCGCGCTTCTGCGATCGCGGCGTAATCAGGCACTGATCCGCTAGACGCTCAGCGTTCCGTGGGTCAGCATCACAGCGCAACCGCCGACGCGGACGCTTGCAGCGCTGCTGCCAGTCTGCTCGTAGTCCAGCTCAATGGTGCTCGGGCGGCCGATCTCCCCTCCCTGCAGGATCTGCCAGTGTTGCGGGCCGTCGGCGCCGAAGTGCCGCGCGAGCCAGCCGGCCAGTGCGGCGGCCGCGGAACCGGTCGCCGGGTCCTCCGGCACGCCGAGCCCCGGCGCGAACATTCTCACGCGCAGGCTGTTCGAGCCGGCGCGTGCCACCGGGTAGACCTTCTGCGTCGAACGGCGGTCAAGCAGCTCGCGCCAGCGCGGCAGATCCAGCCGTGCGGTCGTCAGCTCATCGATGCCGGCCAGCGGCACGACAAGGAATGGCACGCCGCATGACCAGACTTCCGGCGACGACAGTACCGCGTTGTCCGCGAGCCCGAGCATCGCGGCCGCCTCTGCCCCGTCGATCGCCTCGATGAACGCGGGCTGCTGCGCCGTGGTCAACGTGCAGCGGCTGACCGACCCGTCGCCGCGGCGTTCGATGCTGACCGGGACCGGGCCGATACCTTCCTCGAACACGATGTCGCCGATGTTCGTGGCTATGCGTCCGAGCGACGCGAGTGCAAAGGCCGTCCCGACGGTCGGATGGCCGGCGAAGGGCAGCTCCCCGCCGGGCGTGAAGATGCGCACGCGTGCGGCATGCGCCGGATCCGACGGCGGCAGCACGAAGGTGGTCTCGCTGTAGTTGAACTCGCGCGCGATCGACTGCATCGTGGCATCGTCGATGCCGTGGGCGTCGAGCACCACGGCCAGTGGATTGCCGCCGAAGCGACGGTCGGTGAAGACATCCAGCGTGCAGTACTCGTACTTCATGGGCGGGACCTCCGTATCGTCGTGAGCCGACCCGCCGCGACCAGCGCGACGACGAGCGCGGCGTAACCCCAGGTCGCGGGATCGATCGATTCACCAAACAGCAGTCCGGCGAATCCGATCGTCAGGAACACCTGCAGCAGCTGGACCTGTCCGACCCGCGCGAGTCCGCCTTCGGCCAGTCCGCGGTACCACGCGAAAAATCCCAGGAACTGGGAGAACAGCGTGACGTAGCCGAAGGCGAGCACGGTCGACGTATCAACGGGCCACGCCTGTCGCGCGGCGAGCCAGGCGACTGGGACCAGCAGCAGCGGTGCGCTGACGACCAGGGCCCAGCAGATCACTTCCGGGCCACCGATGGTGCGAGCGAGCCGCCCGCCCTCGGCGTAACCGAGCGCTCCCAGCACGACGGCCGCCAGCAGCCAAAGGTCACCGGTGGCGAAGCCTTCGTCGCTGCTGCGCCACGCGAACACGAGTACGACCGCGCTGCCGGCGATCGCAAAGAGCCAGAACGTGCGCGACGGCCGTTCGCCACCCAGCCAGGCCGCGAACAGCGCCGTGGCCAGCGGCAGCACGCCGATGACGATGGCGCCATGCGAGGCCGGCACGGTCAGCATGCCGATGGACGAGCACACCGGAAAGCCGACGATGACGCCGATGACGACGGCCGCCAACGGAGGCCAGTCCGCGCGCAGCGGGCGGGGCGCCCGGCGCCAGGCGAGATACATCGCGGCCGGGATCGCGGCCAGTACCGCGCGCCCGAACCCGATCAACCACGGATCGAGCTGCGCGACAGCGACGCGCGTCATCGGCAGTGTCAGACTGAAAATCAGCACGCCGATGAAGCCGAGCAGCAGGCCGCGCGCGTCGTGCGCCGCGAGCGCAGGCGGAGTGGTGGGGCCGGGCATGCGCGGGCAGGCGTCGATCAAGACCTGCAATGTTGCACGGCGTGCAGGCTCAGCGGCGCACCTGCGCCAGCGCCTGCTGCGCTCCGGCGGCCATCAGCCGCGCATCGGAGCTGATCGAAACGAAGCGAAAGCCCATCTCGAGGCGTCGGCGGGCGGTCTCGGCACTCCCATTGTGGATGCCGGCGATGACGTCGTGCTTCTGCGCCCGCGCCAGGATGTGCTGTATCGCGGTGGCGACCGGCGCGTCGACGTCGTCGAGCACCGGCCGGCAGCCGAGCGCCAGCGACAGATCGGACGGACCGACGTAAATGGCATCGAGTCCCTCGACCGACAGGATGTCGTCGAGGTTGTCGAGCGCCTGGGCGGTCTCGATCATCGCGAAGCGGACGATCGTGGCGTCGGCATGCTCGGGGTAGTCGGGGCCGCCGTAGAGCAGCGCGCGCTGCGGGCCGAAGCTGCGCGTGCCCCGCGGCGCATAGCGGGTGTAGGCGACGAAGCGCTCGGCCTCCGACCGGGTGCTGATCATCGGGCAGATGACGCCATAGGCGCCGGCGTCCAGCGACTTCATGATGATGCCGGGCTCGAGCCACGGTACCCGCACCAGCGGCACGGCGGCGGTGGTCGAGATGGCGGTCATCATCTCGACGGCGTCGGCGTAGTCGACAATGCCGTGCTGAAGGTCGATCGTCAGCGAGTCCCAGCCCTGGTGCGCCATCGTCTCGGCAGCGAAGCCGCTGGCGATCGTCAGCCAGCCGTTGATGGCGGAACGTCCTTCGGACCAGAGGGTTCGCAGCGGGTTGGGACGCATCGTCGGTTGTCTTTCGGGCCGAAGGGCCGCGTCGAGTCGAGGGGTCAGCGCCCGACGATACTGCAAGCCGGCGGCGGCGGCCGTCGCCCCTTGAAAAGCCGGCGGCCAGCCTCAATCGTCGGCAGAATTGAAAGTCTTCAGCCGGGCGCGGTGCGGTCGGGCACGCGGGTCCGGTTCAATTCACGGAACAAATCACGGAAATGGGAGCACAGATGGGCGCGGGTGATGTAGCGATGAAGGAGACCCTCGGTTTCCAGGCAGAGGTCAAGCAGCTGCTGCAGCTGATGATCCATTCGCTTTACAGCAACAAGGAGATCTTCCTGCGCGAGCTGATCAGCAACGCCTCCGACGCGCTCGACAAGCTGCGTTTCGAGTCGATCGCGCAGCCTTCGCTGATGGAAGGGCATGGCGAGCTCGGCATCCGCGTCAGTGCCGACAAGGCGGCGCGCACGATCACCGTCTCGGACAACGGCATCGGCATGAGCCGGCAGGAAGCGATCGACCACCTCGGCACGATCGCCAAGTCGGGCACGCGCGAGTTCTTTGCCCAATTGACCGGCGACCAGCAGAAGGACGCGCAGCTGATTGGCCAGTTCGGCGTCGGTTTCTACTCGAGCTTCATCGTCGCCGACCGTGTCACCGTCGTCACGCGCCGCGCTGGCGCGCCCGCCACCGACTCCGTGCGCTGGGAAAGCGACGGCGGCGGCGAGTTCACGGTCGAGCCGGCCGAGCGCGCGGAAAGCGGCACCGACGTGACGCTTCACCTGCGCGAGGGCGAGGACGATCTGCTCGAAGGCTTCCGGCTGAAGGCGATCGTCTCGAAATATTCGGACCACATCTCCGCGCCGATCCGCATGCGCGGCGAGAAGTGGGACAAGGACAAGGCCGAGATGGTCGCTGCCGACGAGGACGAGACCGTCAACCAGGCCAGTGCGCTGTGGGCGCGCGCCAAGTCCGACATCACTGACGAGCAGTACCAGGAGTTCTACCGGCACGTCTCGCACGACTTCGGCGAGCCGCTGGCATGGACCCACAGCCGCGTCGAAGGGCGTACCGAGTACACGCAGTTGCTCTACCTTCCCGCGCGCGCGCCGTTCGACCTGTGGGACCGCAACCAGCGCCACGGCATCAAGCTCTATGTGAAGCGAGTCTTCATCATGGACGACGCCGAGCAGCTGATGCCGCCCTACCTGCGTTTCGTGCGCGGCGTCATCGACAGCAACGACCTGCCACTCAACGTCTCGCGCGAGATCCTGCAGGAAAGCCGCGACGTCAAGGCGATCCGCGAGGGCTCGACCAAACGCGTGCTGGCGCTGCTCGAGGACCTGGCAGAGAACCAGAAGGACAAGTACGCGACCTTCTGGAAGGAATTCGGCCAGGTGCTGAAGGAAGGCATCGGCGACGATGCAGCCAACCGCGAGCGCATCGCGGCGCTGCTGCGTTTCGCCTCGACGGCGCCGGGGGGTGAGGAGCCGATGGTCGCGCTGAAGGACTACGTCGGGCGCATGAAAGAGGGCCAGGACAAGATCTACTACGTGACCGCCGACACGCTAGACGGCGCGCGTTCGAGCCCGCACCTGGAGATCTTCCGCAAGAAGGGCATCGAGGTGCTGCTGCTGGCCGATCGGGTCGACGAGTGGATGCTGTCGTTCCTGCACGAATTCGACGGCAAGCCGCTGGCTTCGGTCGCCAAAGGCGGCCTCGATCTCGGCACCTTTGCCGACGAGCAAGAGAAGGCCGAGCAGCAGAAGACCGAGGGCGAGTACAAGGAGCTGGTGGAACGCATCAAGGCGGCACTCGGGGAACGGGTGAAGGACGTGCGCGTCACGTTCCGGCTGACCGACTCTGCCGCCTGCCTGGTGAGCGACGAAAACGAAATGAGCGGGCACCTGCAGCGCCTGCTGAGGGCGGCCGGGCAGATGGCGCCGGAGTCGCGGCCGATCCTAGAGCTCAATCCCACGCACCCGCTGGTCGCTCGCCTGAAGGCAGGAGGGCAGGATCTGGCCGACTGGGCGCAGTTGCTGTTCGACCAGGCGTTGCTGGCCGAAGGTGGCCAGCTGGAAGAACCGGCGGCCTTCGTCCAGCGCATCAACCGGCTGCTGCTGGATGCCGGCACGAAGTAGCGATCCGCAGGCCCGCGCCGGCTGTACTGCCGTGGCAGGTGTGGCGCCCTTGCGGGGATTCCCGCCGGTCATCGATGCGGGCGTCGAGCGGCTGATCCTCGGCAGCTTTCCTTCGGCCGCCTCGCTGGCGGCAGGCCAGTACTACGCTCATCCGCGCAACCAGTTCTGGCCGATCCTGGGCCGACTGCTGGGCGAGCCGCTGCCGGAGCTTCCTTACGCCGAGCGTGTCCGTCGGGTTCTCGCGCACCGGGTGGGCATCTGGGACGTCTACGATGCCTGCGACCGGGCCGGCAGTGCCGACACGGCGATCCGACACCCGCAGCCGAATGCCTTTGACCGCCTGCGACGCCTGGCGCCGCGGCTGCGTTCGGTCGCCTTCAATGGCTTGGCAGCCGGTCGATTTCGGCCGCTTTTCGAGCAAGCGGGGTTCGCAACCGCGGTGCTACCGTCCACCAGTCCTGCCCATGCCGGCCGCAGCCTCGAGCAGAAGCTCGTGCTATGGGCGGCCTGGTGGCGCGAGGCGCGCTGAGCACAGGTGGCGGCCGTCCAGGGTTGGCGGCTGTACCGGAGTACGTTGGGAGCCGGGATCGGCTACCCTTGCCACCCGATGTGCCGAGGGGACAATTTCGAGCCTGAATGAGCACTGCAACCACAGCCGGATCCGGGAAGGCCACGCGCGCAGCGTCGCAGCGCGTCATCGTCTGGCTGCGCGCCACGATGCGCAAGGCGCTCGAACCGCTGCTGCCCACGGCGGCGCGTGACGCCATCCAGGTCATCGACGAGGACGAGCAGGCCTCTGCCACGCTGAAGAAGTCCGTGCGCCGTCTGCTGGTGGATCAGCGGGAATTTTCGAGCGCATTTTTCACGGCGGTCGATCGCGAGGTCGACGCGGCATTCGAGGAACTGTTCCGCGAAGGGGCCGACAAGCAGGCGCAGCCGCAGGAAAAGCCCGAGGTTCGTGCCGGCGCGCTGTCGCTGGTCGGCTACGACCAGATGGAAGAGAAGATGATGCTCGACCGCTTCGCGGCGCGCCTCCGCAACGCGGTCAACGAGCACTTTTCGGAGCTGACGCAGCTGCTGGCGGTCGCGCTCAAGGTGCCAAGCCTCGGGGATCGCCAGAACCCGTTCCACCCCATCCACTACTGCACCGCGCTGGCCGAGGCGGTCGATGCGCTGGGCTTCAAGGGGGACCAGCGACTGGCGGTCATCAAGGCCTATGACAACGCGCTCGGTCACCCGCTGGACGAAATGTACGGCGAGCTGACCCGGCAACTGCGCCAGCAAGGCATCGAGGAGCGCAGCGGCGCCGCCACGGCGTTCAAGAACTCGATGGCGGGATTCCGCAACACCTTCGTGGCCGCGGGCCGTCCTTCGCAGGGCGGCGGTTCCGTCGGCGCCATCACGGGTGCGACGGCGGAGCAGTTGCTCAGCGCCCTGTACCAGCGCATGAAGGTCCCGATGATAGGCCCGGCGCCCACCGGAGCGGTGCCCGTCGCACCGGCGACCGGCATGCCGACGGGGCCGTTGTTCGAGCGCGCCGAACTGGCGACGCCGGTCGCGCCCGGAGGCGCAGGGTTCGCCAACACCGGGGTCGGGGCGCCGGCGGGCGCGGTCGTCGCACCGGGAACGCCGGTGCAGTTTGCGGCGATCGACCCGGGCTTGCTGGCATCGATCAACGAGGTCCAGCGCCTGAACGCGCTGGCGGCGGTGGCGGCCCGCAGCGGCTCTGCGTCCGCGGTCGCCATCAGCGAGCGCGACGAGGCGCAGCTTCGTGCGCATGTCGCCGAGCGTGCCACCAAGCAGATCGACAAGCTGGTGATCGAGCTGGTCGGCATGCTTTTCGACCGCATCCACCAGGACAAGCACCTGCCGGGCGAGATCAAGACCGCGCTGTCGCGACTGCAGTTCCCGATCATGAAGGTCGCGCTGTCGGACTCCGATCTCTTCGTCTCGCCGCTGCAGCCGGCGCGGCGGCTGATGGACCGCATCGCCAGCACGGCGATCGGCTGGATTCCGGAGGGCGAGGAAAACCAGCGCTATCTCGCTGAGGTGAATCGCGCGGTCGACACGGTCGTCGTGGCGATCAACGAAGGGCCGTCGATCTTCGAGAAAGCGCTCGAGGAGTTCGAAAAGTACCTTGCCGAGGAGCGTGGCCGTGACGACGATCCGGTCGTCCGCGCCAAGCGCGCTCTCGAGGAGGCCGAGAACCGCGAGGTGATGTCGATCAACGCGGCGATCGGCATTCGCCGCGCGTTTGACGGCGTGCAGCTCGAGTCGTACCTGCGCGAGTTCCTGCTCGACACCTGGGTCAAGGTCATGGTCACCGCGACGATGCGCGAGCGGTCGCAGCCGGACTTCGCGCGGAAGTTCCGCGACATGGTTCCGGACCTCGTCTGGAGCGTGCAGCCGAAGATCAATCCTGACGACCGCAAGCGGCTCGTCAAGACGATCCCGGCCGTGCTGAACACGCTGCGGGAAGGGTTGCAGCTGATCGAACATGCGCCGACGCAGACCCAGGAATTCTTCACCCGGCTGATGTCTTCGCATGCGCAGGCCGTCAAGGCGCTCGAGGTCGCCTATGGTGCCGCGCCGCCGGTTGACGCCGTGGCGCTGAAGCAGCGGCTGGACGAGGTGAAGATCGAGGAGCCGCCACCGCCGGTCAGCGGCGAGGCGCACGAGCACCTGACGATTCCGGCCTCGGCCATCCAGAACGCGGCAGCGGCCAATCAGGCCGAGGTCAACGTGCTCGACTCGCCACCGACCGTGGCTCCCGAGGAAATGATCCCGATCGAGCAGCTGTCGGACGCGCAGATCGACGAGATGATCGAGCAGTGGGAGCGCGGCTCGTGGTTCGACCTGTACACCGGGCAGCAGGTCGAGCGCGTGCGGCTGCGCTGGATCAGCCCGCGTCGCAACTTCTACCTCTTTACGTCGGCAGAGACTGGCAAGGCGCACTCGCTGGCGCCGCTGGTGCTGCGCGGCTATGTGCGTGCGGGCCGCATACGGGCTGCCGAACAGTCGCGGTTGTTCGAACGGGCCGTCGGCGAAGTCATGCGCGACCTCAGCGCACCCGCGGCGCAGCCGGCCTGACGTGCGCCGGCGGGGGCGCGATGCAGTCACGCTGTCCGAGGAGGACGGCGTCCGGTACCTGCACTTCGGCACGCCCTGGGTGCAGGGCGCCATGCGGATCGCGCGCCCGTGGCAGCTCGAACTCGCGTACCAGCAGCAGATGATGGCCTGTGCGCTGTTCATTGCCCGCCCGGAGCGCGTCGTGCAGCTCGGACTGGGCGCCGCGGCGCTGACAAAGTTCTGCTATCGGAACCTGCCTTCCGCGCATATCACGGTCGTGGAGATCAGCGCGCAGGTCATCGACACGGCGCGCCGTTCGTTCGCGTTGCCGCTGGACGACACGCGGCTCGAAGTGGTGCAGGCAGATGCGCGCGAATATCTGGGCGATCGGCGACGCGCCGGGCGCACCGACTGGCTGCAAGTGGACCTGTACGACGCTGCCGCACGTGGCCCCGTGTTCGACGACGCGGAGTTCTACGGCCTGTGCCGGCGTGTACTGCGGCGACCGGGAGTGGCGTGTTTCAACCTGTTCGGCAGTCACTTCGATCCGAGCTTCCGGGCGATCAGCGACGCATTCGACAACCGCGTGCTGGCACTACCCCGCGTCGATGAGGGCAACCGCATCGTCTTCGGACTGGCCGGACCGCGCCTCGACGAGCCCATTTCAGCGGTGCAGCGGCGGGCGCGCTCCCTGGAAGCGGCGTGGCGGCTGCCCTTTGTGCGCTGGTTGCAGGAGTTGGCGGAGATCAACGGCCTCGGCGAACGACTGCGGATCTGACGCAACCCTCATAATTGACGGGTTCTCGCGCCCATATGTAACTTGACAGACGGCCCCACGCCGATAGAGTCGAAGCCTCTCCGAGGGCCGGACGGCCCACACGCGACCAGAATCTAGATGGAGTTCGAGCAAAACCCCGAAGCGCCCCGCCCTGCCGGCGAGCTTGCGCGCATCACCGCCGCGCAGGCTTCGGCGCTGATGAAGTCGGCGCTTGCGATCTCCAACGAGCTGATGACCGTCGCTTTCCCGGGGATCTGCAAGTCGATCCTCGACGAGCTCTCCGGAACGTGGGACTTCGACGTGAGTTCGCCGCTGGTGCAGCGGCTGCTTTCGTCCAAGTCCACGGAACTCACTCACGCCTTCCTCGACCACCTGAGGGAAGCCCAGGACCAGACGTTTCACGAGATCACCGTCGGGCGGGTCCAGCTGGCGCCGGCGGCGCTGGATGCCGAGACGCTGTCGCTGGTCGATTCGATCTCGGTCGAAAGCAACACTGTCGTCGAGCGCCACGCCAACAAGGTGGCGGGTTACGCGGACCTGCGCTGGCGCGATCTGAATCTTGTCGTCGCCTACGTGATCGGGCGCAGTGCGGTGCGCAACTCCGAGAATCCGCTCGGGCCGAACGTCTACGTGCGTGCGTTGCTGCGGGCCGCGGAGCAGTGCGACCTGCACAAGGAAGCTTGGGAGTTCCTGCTCACGCGGTTCGAGAAGCCGCTCGGCGAGGAACTGGCCCGCGTCGTGCAGCAGCTGCTCGAACACTTTGCCAACCACGGCGTGGACGTCCGCGCGGTGCGACGCAACCTTGCATCGTCTAAGGCTCCTTCGTTCGGCGGCGGCGGTGCGCCGGCGGCGGCGGGCTCCGCGACGCCGGCGGACTGGACCGGCTCGGACGCGACGCGCGGACCCGGGCGCGCGCCGGCGGGCGGTGGACCGTCCCGCGGCCATCCGGTGTCGGATGAGCCCGACGAGGTGCTAGGTGGCCTGTTGACGCGCCTGCAGTCGAACGCCCGTGGCTCGCGGTTGCCGGCCATGCCCTCGTTCGGGCCGGCGCCCGAGGAACTGCTGTCTTCCATCGGTGAGATCCAGCGCCACGGGCTGGATGAATTCATCGAGACCGGAGAGTTCACCGGTGTGCCGCAATCCCAGTCGATCAGCGCGGTACGCGGCGAGCTGATCTCGAAGTCGACCCGCACGGTCGACAAGCTCACGATCGAGCTGGTCGGCATGCTGTTCGACCACGTCATGCAGGACAAGGGGGTGCCGGCCGAGATCAAGGCGCGCCTCTCGCGCCTGCAGTTCCCGGTGCTGAAGGCGGCCCTGATGGACGCGGCATTCTTTGCATCGAGCGCGCACCCGGCCCGCAAGCTGATCGACCGCATCGCCGGCACGTCGACCGGTTGGGAGCCCTACGGGGACGACAACCAGAAGTACCTGAAGGAAGTCGACCGCGTCATCGCCGAGATCCTGAAGAGCTTCGAGACCGACCTCGGTGTCTTCGACAAGGTCTACTCGGAGTTCGATCGCTTTGTCTCGGACATCTCGATCGAGGACAGCGACCCGGTCTCGCGCGCCAAGAAGGCGCTCGAAGCCGCCGAGAAGCACGAAATCCTTTCGATCAATACGACGATCCAGGTCCGTCGGGCCTTCGAGCGCGTCGACCTCGAGCCCTATATCAAGGAGTTCCTGCTCGGGCCCTGGGTCAAGGTGCTGGTCGCCGCCAGCGTTCGCAGCGAAGCCCAGCCGGGATTCGCGAAGGCCTTCCGTGATGTCATTCACGAACTTGTGTGGTCGGTGCAGCCCAAGGCCAGCACCGAGGACCGCAACAAGCTCGTCAAGATGATCCCGGGCATGGTGCGCGTGCTGCGCGACGGGCTGTCGCTCGTCAACGTGTCGGAGCGCGATCGCGACCAGTTCTTCGGCAAGTTGATGGAATCCCATGCGATGGCCGTGAAGCCGGTCGACCAGGCGGCCTACATCAAGTCGAGCCTGCTGACCTCGGAACTGCGCGCCAAGATCGACGGCATGCAGCTGTCGGGCATGTTCCCGGTCACGACTGTGCCGGGCGGCATCCGCGTGCCGACGGGCCAGATCATGCGAGCGGCGAAGGAGCATCACGCCGACATCGTCATGCCCGATCCCCTGACCGACATCGCGCGGCTCGATCCCGTCGAGGACGCGCGCGTGCAGGAAGAGATCGGGCGCTGGCAGCGCGGCAACTGGTTCAAGCTGTGGGACGGCACCGAGTTCATACGCGTCAAGCTGCGCTGGATGAGCCCGCTGCGGACGCTCTTCCTGTTCGCGGGCGAGCACGATCACAAGGCCCACGTGCTGTCGGCCGACATGCTGAAGTCGTACCTGGCACGCAAGTACATCGAACCGCTCGAAAGCGTCGCGCTGACCAAGCGGGCCGTCGACGCGGTCGTCGCCGACTTCGAGAGCGCGCCCGAGCGCGCGACCAACCTGGCCAAGCGGTACAAGGCGTCGGAGCCGGCCGCGTGAATACTGCTGCATGAATCCCAAGGACGGCGCTGCGGCGCTGAAGGCTGCCGCCCCGCCGCCTGCGCGGGAACGACACTCTGCCCCGGCCGTACCCAACGGCCGCGTCACCGGCGGTTATGTCCTGAAGCAGCTCGTGGCCGACGGCCTGCTCGCCACCGCCGACGCCGAGCGCTTCAAGATCTCCGGCGGTCGCGACCGCGCCGGCCATCCGCTTGTCAACCTGGCGGAGATGAACTACCGCACGCCCAACAACGAGCGGAAGCTCCTCGACCTCGAGGCCCTGACGCAGTGGCTGGCGCAGAAGTCATCACTGCCGTACTTCCACATCGATCCGCTGCGCGTCGACTTCACGCGCGTCGTCGACGTGATGTCCTCGTCCTATGCGACGACCTACTCGATCCTGCCGGTGGCGATGACCGGCGACGAAGTGACGATCGCCACCTGCGAGCCGTTCCAGACCGGCTGGGAACGCGAGATCGAGCAGATCACGAAGAAGAAGGTCAAGCGCGTCGTCTCCAACCCACTCGACGTCGCGCGCTACACCACCGAGTTCTACAAGCTGGCGCAGCAGGTCAAGGGAGCGGCCAAGACGGGCGCCTCGCCGCTGGTCTCGAGCTTCGAACAGCTGGTCGAACTCGGCGGCAAGGTCCAGGCCGACGATGCGCACGTCATCCACATCGTCGACTGGCTGCTGCAGTACGCGTTCGACCAGCGCGCCAGCGACATTCACCTCGAGCCTCGCCGCGAGCAGGGCATCGCGCGCTTCCGCATCGACGGCGTGCTGCACCAGGTCTACCAGGTGCCGTCCGGCGTCATGGCGGCGATGACGAGCCGCATCAAGCTGCTCGGCCGCATGGACGTGGTGGAGAAGCGCCGGCCGCAGGACGGCCGCATCAAGACCAAGGTCGCGACCGGCCCGAACGCCGGCCGCGAGGTCGAGATCCGGCTCTCGACGCTGCCAACGGCCTTTGGCGAAAAGCTGGTGATGCGGATCTTCGATCCGGAAGTCGTCGTGCGCAGCTACGCCGAACTCGGCTTCACGCCGGAGGAAGCCAAGGTCTGGGAAGACCTGATCCATCGGCCGTCGGGCATCGTGCTGGTGACGGGGCCGACCGGTTCCGGCAAGACGACGACGCTGTACTCGACGCTGAAGCAGCTCGCGACTGACGAGGTCAACGTCAGCACGGTCGAGGACCCGATCGAAATGGTCGATCCGGCGCTGAACCAGATGCAGGTCCAGCACGGCATCGACCTCGGCTTTGCCGATGGCCTGCGCGCGCTGATGCGGCAGGATCCGGACATCATCATGGTCGGC
>CAWADK010000016.1:0-354897 GCA_963780715.1 uncultured beta proteobacterium | reverse complement strand
GGGCATCAGCGGCGGCATCGATTCCTCCGCGGGCCTGGCCCTATCCGTCAAGGCGTTCGGCCCCGAACGAGTCGTGCCACTCCTGCTGCCCGACAAAGATTCGGATCCCATCATCGGAGGACTCTGGCGCGAACTCTGCCGCCCACTACGGTGTCACCCCCATCCTCGAGAGCGTCACCCCGGCCCTGGACGGGTTCGGGTGCTACGCTCGCCGGGACGAGGCCATCGCCCGCGTCTTCCCCGAATACGACGCCGCGGCCGGCTACAAGGCGAAGATCGTCCTGCCGCCCGGCCTGCTGGATGAGGGGACCCTGAACGTGTTCTCCCTGACGATCGTCACGCCCGACGGCGAGGAGAAGACCGCGCGCCTGGCCCGGCGGAGTTCGCCCAGATCGTCGCGGCGTCCAACTTCAAGCAGCGCAGCCGCACGACCATGCTCTACTACCATGCGGAGCTGCGCAACTACGCCGTCGTCGGGACCCCCAACAAGAACGAGCGCGACCAGGGATTCTTCGTCAAGTACGGCGACGGGGGCTACGACCTCGGCCCGATCGCGCATCTCTACAAGACCCAGGTCTACCAGCTGGCCGCGTACCTGGACGTGCCCGAGGCCATCCAGACGCGCACCCCCACGACCGACACCTACAGCGCCCCGTCCACCCAGGAGGAGTTCTTCTTCCGCCTCCCCTACGAGACCATGGACCTGCTCTGGTACGCGCAGGAGAACGAGGTCCCGGTGGAAGAGACCGCGCTCGCCCTGGACATGTCCCCCGACCAGGTGCGCAACGCCTTCGCCGACTTCACCCGGAAGAGCAGGACCACGCACTACCTGCGCGCGGCTCCCCTGGACATGGCCCGCCTCGGCCCTCCGGTCCCCGAGGCGGACTGAGGCATGGACGGCCTCACACCGATCCACGCGCTGCTCGAGCAGAGCGCCGATCATCGCGGCGACGCCGTCGCGCTGGAGCACGGCGACGTCGTCCTGACCTACGGTGAGATCGAGGCGGGGGCCAACCGCGTCGCGGCCCGCCTGCGCGATCTCGGCGTCGCGCGCGGCGACCGCGTCGGGCTGCTCGCGGACAACGGCCGTGCCTACGTCGAGGGGTTCTTCGGCATCCTGAAGGCCGGCGCCTGCTGCGTGGCCCTGAACCACGCCAACAAGGCGCGCACCAGCGCGGCCCTGCTGGCCGACAGCGGGGCCGTCGGGCTGGTGACCACGGCCGCTCGCGTGGCGCGCGATCTGCCCGAGATCGTGCACGGCGCTCCCGATCTGCGCTTCGTCATCGTCGACCGCGCGAATCCCGCCTGGGCCTTGCCCGCGGCGGTGCGGGTCCTGCGGGCGGAGGACGTAGCGTCGGCCAGTCCGGCGCGCGTGGCGAGCGACGTCGGCCTCGACGACCTCTGCGCGATCCTCTACACCAGCGGTTCCACCGGCCTGCCCCGGGGCGCGACGCTGCGGCACCGGAACCTCGCCGCCAACACCCGGCAGATCCTGGCCTATCTGCACCTGACGGCGGACGACAGCGTGCTCAGCGTGCTGCCGTTCCACTACAGCTTCGGCAACTCGCTCCTGCTCACGCACTTCGCGGTGGGCGGACGCGTGGTCGTCGACAACCGCTTCGCGTACCCGTCGGCGGTGGTCGAGACGCTCGAGCGGTCGCGCGTCTCCGGCTTCTCGGGCGTGCCGTCCAACTACGCGATCCTGGCGGCGAAGACGGACTTCCTGCGTCGCGGCTGGCCGGACCTCCGGTACCTCACGCAGGCCGGCGGCGGCATGACGCCGGCGCTGACGCGACGCCTCCTCGACGAACTGCCTCCCCACATCCGGCTGTTCGTGATGTACGGGCAGACCGAGGCCTCGGCGCGGCTGAGCTACGTGCCGCCGGAGCGCCTGCGCGAGAAGCTCGGCAGCATCGGCATCGCGATCCCCGGCGTCACGCTGACCATCCGCGACGAGCACGGCCGCGAGTGCGCGCCGGGCGAGGTGGGTGAGCTGGTCGCCGCCGGCGAGAACCTCATGCAGGGCTACTGGAACGACCCCGCGGAGACCGCCCTCGTGCTCAAGGACGACGGCCTGCACACGGGCGACCTCGGGCGCAAGGACGACGACGGCTTCATCTTCCTGGTCGACCGCATCAAGAACATGATCAAGGTCGGCGCCAACCGCGTCAGCCCGCGCGAGATCGAGGACGTGATCGCCGAGGTGGAGGGCGTGGCCGAGGTCTGCGTCGCCGGCGTGCCGGACGAGCTGCTCGGCGAGGCGGTGGAGGCGTTCGTGGTCGTCGCGCCGGGCGCCGACGTCTCGCCGGAGCGCATCCTCGCCCACTGCCGCGAGTACCTCGCCCTCTACAAGGTCCCGCGCGGCGTGCACTTCCGGGACGCCCTGCCGCGGGCGCCGCCGGCAAGGTCCTGCGCAGCGAGCTGGTGCGCACCGTCTAGGCTCCCCGATTCCTGATGCTTCCCCGTGTTCTCAAGCCCTTCTGGGGTGCGGCCGACAGTAGAAGTGGAACCGCCGTGTACCCGGCTGTCGTGATCTGCACGACCTGGAAGGGAGCAGCGTTGATGCGTCAGCAGGACTGCCTTTGTCTCCCGCACGAGGCTGCCGCGCGCCTCGGCATCTCAGTCGACGACGTCCTCGACTTGATTCGCAGCCGGCGAGCTGGCTGCCGTGATGTACATGGACGACGACCGCTGGTTCATCGAGCGTGACAGCCTCGACAGGATGGCGCGGAGAGCCCGGAGACAAGGCGCCCGACCCGACGGGAACGTCCACAGGCGGGCGACCTTCTCGCAGCTCCTCAGGCGCTGCTTCGACGCCATCTCGTAGAGCCCGGGCGCGAGACCAGCAACGTCGCTCGCGCCGTTACATCGGTGGTACGCTCCTCCCCGCACGTGGCAGCTCGGAGGGGGGTGCCATGCTTGGCTCTACGTTCGTCCTGCTCGCCCATGTGGCCGCTGCGAAGAGGTGACGATGGACCTCTTCACGCCGGTCATCATCTTTCTCCTCGTCATCTGTCTCGCCCTGCTCATCGTCCTCAATCGCAGCGAAGGCAGGAAGTGAGGCGGCCAAGCTCGAGCGCCGGCTCACGGTCGGTCGCGCTCGTCCTCGCCGCACGCCGTTCTCCGGGGCAGACGATCTGGGGAACCCGAACTTCACGGCGTGGGCGACCGCCGCCTGGAACTACCTCGACGACCCTGCCAAGGCCGACGCGAGCGTGGTCGGCGGTCGTGGTGCGCGCGAGGTCAGCTACGCCTCGGGAGCGAGCATCAGGACGCTACCTGGCACCAGGATGCAGTCGGCCGCAACACCTGCTACGCGGTCGCTCGCGTTCGCCGACATGACCGGACACACCGACCGCAGCGGGCTCACGGCCGCGCCGCCGCGTCTGTGCCTCAACATCTTGAACGGCGGCTGGCACGCCTACACCAACCCGGTGCTCAGCGACTTCCACGAGTACCTCCTCGTGGCCCGCGACGACGACATCGCGGCGGTGATCGGCCGTCACGAGCAGGTCCAGCGCGCCGTGCAGGAGGGACTCCGCCGGCTGCCGAGGGTCGAGGTCGCCGGCAATCCGGTCGCTCGCTTCCCCACGGCGGACAACCGGGAGTGCATCGAGTTCCTCCTGGGCGTGCTCGACGAGCTGGGGCTCACCGACGAGTTCGACCTGATGATCGACGCGTCGGCCGGCGATCTCTGGAGCGACGGGCGCTACGAGCTGGCCGTCACCGACCAGTCGGCGTACTCGAGCGACGCCTTCTGCGACTACTGGCTGCGGACGATCGGCGACTACGCGCTCCCGTTCCTGGAGGATCCGTTCCGGGAGCTCGACGGCGACGCCTGGGCGCGGCTCACGGCTGCGCAGCAGGCGTGCGCGCTCATCGGCGACAACCTCTACTCCTCCGACGCCCGGAGGATCAGCGAGGGCGCCGCCGCCGGGCTCACGCGCGGCGCCGATCGTCAAGCCCAACCAGGCCGGCACGGTCACGGCCGTCTACGACGCCATCGCGGCCGCGAGGGCGGCCGGCCAGCTCGTCATCACCTCGCACCGGTCGATCAGCACGGAGAGCCTCTTCGAGGCCACGGTGTCCTGCGTCCCCGGCGCCGACCTCATCAAGATCGGCCCCCTCTTCACCGACTACTCGTCCGTGATCCGCCTCAACGAGATCATCAGGCTGACCGGGAGCGTGTCGTGAGCGAGCGCACCGTCATCGCGACCCTGCGCCACGGCGAGACCACCTGGGGCGCGCTGCGTCGCTACGCCGGGTCCATCGACGTGCCGCTGAGCGATGAGGGCCGCCGAGGAGTGCGGCGCAGGCGGCCTGCGTGCTGGCCGGAGGCCGCCTTCGACGTCGTCATCACCTCGCACCTGCAGCGGGCCCGGGAGACGGCGAGGCTCGTCTGTCCCGACCTCACGTGTCACGTGCAGACCCGGCTGTGCAGGGAGCGCGGCTTCGGCGCGATGGAGGGCCTCACGTGGGACGAGGTCCGCGCCCTCGACCCGCCGATCCTGTTCATCGAGGTCGGCGGCGACCTGCACAGTGTCAATCCCCCGGGCGGCGAGCCGTTCGAGGACGTCTGGCAGCGCGCCAAACGGTTCCGCGCCATGGTCTTTCGCCGGTACGGCGGCCGGCGGGTCCTCGTGGTCTCGCACGGCGTCTTCCTGCAGATGTTCCACGGCGTGCTCCGGGGCTCCACGTGCATCGAGTCTCTCGCGGAGTACCCGGGCAATCTCGAGCTCGCCAGGTTCGAGTTCGACGATCGCCGGCTGGTGGCTCAGGAGGTCGTCCGCGTGTGCGGGGAGACGCCGGGGTTCTGAGGCGCCTGCCGGCGTCTCTCGCCGGCTCGTCTCCGGCAGCCCCCACACCCGCCACAGCGTCACCACGAACGTCGCCAGCAGCAGCGTGTTGCGCGCCACCACGATCGCCAGCGGCAGCCGGCTGCATGTCGAGCAGGTTCCAGTAGAGCGCCGGGAACTCGGCCTGGGTGAGCGCCAGCGTGAGGCCGCCGAGCACGGCGATCCAGCGGTCGCGGGCGGCGACCAGCGCCCACGCCGGCAGGATCCAGATGAAGTACTGCGGCGAGAGCACCTTGCCGAAGGTCATGAGCGCGAGCAGCAGCGCCAGCACGACGAGCGCCTGGTCGGCCGGCGCCGCCCGCAGGCGCTCGCGCCGCAGCCAGGCGACGAGGTAGACGGCGGCCACGGCGAGCAGCGTCAGGCCGCCGGACAGGTTGGCGGCGAGGCCGACGCCCGGAGCCACCAGCGAGTGCGAGCCGTGGCTCCAGGCCCACGACGCCCAGTCGGCCCCGAGCAGCTGGCCGAGCAGCTGCGGCGTGCCCAGCACGCTCTCGATCTGCAGCGGCCGCTCGAGGTGGTACTGGAACACGTGCCAGACGCCGTCCCAGGACTGCAGCACGTAGGGGAGGAACGGGGCGACGGCCGCGGCGCCGAAGGCGACCAGCGGCCAGGCCCAGCGTCGCGGCGGTCCGGCGAGCAGCAGCACCAGAGGCAGCAGCGCCAGCGGCGTGAGCTTGAGCGCGAAGCCCATGCCGAGCACGAACCCGGCGGCGGTGTACCAGCGCCTGCGTGAGGCAGAGGATGAAGATGGCGATCAGCAGCGCCACGGCCACGTCGTAGCGGTTGATCACGATCGTCGCCGATGAGCGCGACGCCGACGGGGAAGAGGACGGAGGCCACGTAGGCCCGCCCGCCGCGCGGCCACAGGCGGCAGGCGGTGTAGGCGGTCACCGCGCCGTGCCGCGATGGTGATCGCCCCCATCAGGATGTTGAACCAGATGCCGTAGAGGCTCTCGCTGCCGGTGTGGCCGGGCACGCGGAACAGGGCGACGGCGAGCGGCGGGTACTCGACCTGGAACGACGGCGTGAACGGCGCCTCGCCCTGGGCGATGCGCGCGGCGTAGCCCCAGTACACGGGCAGGTCGGTGATGTCGTGCATCCCGTACCAGAGGTTGGGGAAGAGCACGCCCATGCACGAGGAGCGTGAGGAAGCCCGCGGTGACCATCGCCAGCCAGGCGGTTGGGCGCGTGCTGCTTCCGGGTCGCGGCGGCGCCGCTCACGCCTCGCGGAAGCTCCACAGCTTGTTCACGATGAAGTTGAACGGCAGCACGCAGAGGATCGCGAGGCCCTGGCTGATGAGGACGTCGATGCCGAGCTGGCCGCGGAAGACCCAGAAGGCCAGCTCGTTGAGCCCGAGCCCGGCGCAGCTGACGATGAAGAACTTGAGGGCCTGCACGCTGAAGCTGCCCGTGGCGTGGAACGTCCACCAGCGGTTGAGCAGGTAGTTGTTGACGACGGCGACGCAGAAGGCGAGGCCGCTGGCGAAGAACTCGACGCCGAACGTGGGGTCGCCGACGAGGAGGCCCCAGAGCAGCAGCGTGGCCTTGAGCACGACGAGGTTGACGACCGTGCCGATCGTGCCGACGACGGCGAACTTGACGAACTGCTTGCCGCTCCTCCTGGAGGCGTGCGTCCAAGCGTCACCCTGATGCGGTGGGGAGGACGGCCGCGCGGCGCCGCAGCGCCGGCCGCGCGGCCGCGGGACAGCCGTCATGATACGTGATGCCTCCGCGGCCCCAAAACCGCCGGCTCGCCTCGGGCGCGGGGCGCCGGAGGCTCCCGGTCAGGCGGCGCGTCCCCGGCGCGTCGCGCCCTCGGCCGCCGCCGGCAGCTTCCAGACCGCGACCGCGGCGACGACCGCGGCCGCGACCAGCACCGCGTTGCGCACGACGACGACGGCCACGGGGCCGGGCTCGAGGTCGACCATCCGCCAGTACAGGTCGGGGAACTCGACCTGGGTCAGGGCGATCGCGACGAGCGTCAGGATCCCGGCGACGCGCTGGTACGCGCCCTTGCCGACCACGACCAGCGCGACCAGGGGGAACGTCCAGCAGAGGAACTGCGGCGAGAGCACCTTGTTCGCCACCGTGAACGCGAGCACGCAGGCGAGGGCCGCCACCGCGATGTACTCGGGCGCCGCCCGCAGCAGCGCCCGGCGGCGCCAGACCAGCACGTAGACGCCGGCGACGAGCAGCAGGCCGACCCAGACCGAGAGCCGGGCGACGAGCTCGCTGCCGGGGCCGGCCAGGGACTGGGAGCCGAACGACGTGCCGGTGCCGATGCCCCACTTGCCCATGGCGCCGGCGATCAGGTACGGGGTGCCGGGCACGCTCTCGATCTGCAGCGGCCGCTGCGCGTGGTAGGTGATGACGTTGGTGAGCCCGTCGAAGCGGCCGAGGAACGGCAGGAAGGGGACGATGGCGAAGACGAGGAAGCCGGCGAGGGCGTAGAGGGCGCGCCGGCGCGTCTCGGCGACGATGAGGACGAGCGGCAGCAGCAGGCCCGGCGTCAGCTTGAGCGCCACGCCGACGCCGAGCGCGGCGCCGGCGGCGGTCGTGTGGCGCCGCGCGAGGAAGAAGAGGCAGGCGGCGAGCGTGAGCGCGACCGCCACGTCGTAGCGGTTGGCGGTGATCGCGCCGGCGGCGAGGACGGCCACGGCGTAGGCGCCGGCGGCGGCGAGCGGCCGCTGCAGGCCGCGCCAGAGCGCGGCGGCGGTGGCGCCGGTCAGGGCCGCCGCCGCCGAGCACGAGCAGGATCATCTCGGCGGCGAACCAGTTCGGGTACGCCGCCGGGTCGCCGTGCGGCGGCAGCGTGAACAGCGGCAGCGCCAGCGGCGGGTACTCGAACGAGAAGTCCTTGTAGACGCGCAGGCCCTGCGGAGACCTTCTGCGCGTAGTCAAGATAGACAACGATGTCGGAGACGTCGAAGAAGTGGTACCAGGGCCCGTCCGCGCGCAGCAGCCAGATCAGGAACGCCCACGCGAACGCCTGGAAGGAGACCGCGGCGACGACGATCAGCAGCGTCTCGCCGCCCGGCCGGGAGACGGGGCCGAGGAGCGCCGGCTCCGCGCCGCCGGCCGGCGTCGCCCGCCGCGCGCGCCGGCCGTCCGCCGGCGCTCGCGCTCACCGCCGCGCCAGCCACGCGTCCACCTCGCCGAGCACGCTGCCGAAGTCGGTGAGCGGCCGCCACTCGAGCCCCTCGGCGGCGCAGCGCTCCGCGAGGTGGCCGCGCGCGAACACGAGGTCGGCCTCGCGCGCGGGGCAGAGGTCGCTGGGCCCGTCGCCGAAGACGAGGACGACGTCGCCGGGGCGGCGCAGCTTGCGCAGGATCGCCGCCTTGCAGCTCCTGGGCCCGCAGCGCGGGCAGTCGCCGAGCGCCGCGCTGAACTCGAGGTGGTACGGCGGCCCGCCGTCCGGGCCTTCGCCGACCAGCTCGCTCGCGAACAGCTCCATCGGCGGCAGCTGCTCGCGCTCCCAGAACGCCTCGATCGCCTCGCGGATGCCGGCGCTGACGATGGCGCACTCGCCGCCGCGCGCCCGCAGCTCGGTGAAGAAGTCGCGCAGCCCGGGCATGGGTTCCGCGACCTCGAGCAGGCGCCGGATGAGCTCCGCCCGCGGCGCCTCGATCAGCCCGATCTGCCGGTCGAACACCTCCGCGTGGCTCATGCGGTCGTTGTACGACTCCTCCTCGAGCTCCCACCAGCGGTCGCCGACGAACGGCTGCAGCGCGACCTCGTTGCACTCGTGCGTCGTCATCGTGCCGTCGTAGTCGAGGAGGGCGAGGAGGCGCGGGCCGGCGGCGGCTTCGGCGCGCGCGGGTCTGTCGCGGGTCGCTGGTCACGGCGAGAGTGTACACGGGCGCGCTGCGCGCCGCCGCCGACGGGATTCGCGGGCCACCGGGCTTCGGCGCGCGGTATGTGCAATGCCAGTGGCGCCACCGATGACGTCACCGGTGTCGCCACCCACGACGTCACCGGTGATGCCATCCATGACGCCACTCGACGTCGACACTACCCGTCTGACGGCGCCGATTGCGCCGATCGCGCAGGTCATGCCCCTTACAGCAGGGCGAGCAGTTCCGCCGGGGTGACGGCGGGGATGGGGCCGGCGGCGTAGCCGGCCCGGTCCCGTGTCACCAGATAGTCCGAGCGTGCCTGCCGTGCCGCCGCCATCTGCACGGCATCCTCGAGGTCCTGGTACGGCAAGGCCAGCGCCTGCTCCACGACGTGCGCGTCGACGGTCGCGACGTCGAGCACCGAGAGGAGGTCCACGATGTGCACGCGCGCGGCTTCCGGTGACCCCCAGCGGGCCAGCAGGTAGAAGAGCGTGGTCACGCTATGCGCGGCGACGACGCCGGCGACCTTGCCGGTCTCCGCGGCGGCGAGCGCGGCGGCGGAGTCGTCGTAGAAGGGCCGCCGCCGCTGGAGGACGTCGAGGATCACGTTCACGTCGTAGAGCGCGCGCGGGCGTTCAGGCATGCTTGCGCTCGAGGTGGTCCCGGTAGTCCTGCAGCGATGCCTCGGGCGGGAGCACGCCGGTGAGCCTGCGGGTCACCGGCGCGTTGGCGAGGTGCTCATCGCCGGCGCCAAGGCGCTCCAGATGGCTGGTCACCAGGCGCGTAGCGATGTGCCGTGCTCCTGCGCGTAGCGCTTGGCGCGCTCGAGCGTCGCGCGCTCGATGCGGATGGTGAGCTTGGTCTCGTCCATGCCGTACAGTGTAGCGCGATTCTGCACGGCATCAAGGTCGCTCGCCGGCTGCAGCCTGTCCTCGATTGGCTCGCTCATGCGACCATCCTCGCGGATCCGAGCTGGGCGCCAACAGGTCTACAGGCTCGGTCGGGTGACGTCGGCCGACTGGCCTGGTGGACGTTGGGAACGCCTCGTCCGGAAGACGATGCGGGCGCGTTCGGCCAGGTGTAGTGCGACCGTGGTGTCACGGTCGGGCGTACGCGCCGAAGTACAACGGTACATCGGGGCGTACATCCAAGTGTGCGTGTTGCCGCGGCACTATGACCCTCCGGGGCCAGGAGGCGGTCGGGCCTCGGCGCGCGTCTGGTAGAATCGGGCGCCCGGCCCAGACCAGCAGAAAGCGAGTCACGTGAGCGACAGCCAGCCCCGGTTCCAGGACGTCTCGGCGCGCGTCGACTTCCCGGCGCTGGACGCGCGCATCCTCGCGTTCTGGAAGGACCACGGCATCTTCGAGAAGAGCCTCGAGGGCCGCGAGGACGCGCCGCTCTACGTCTTCTACGAGGGCCCGCCCGACGGCCAACGGCAGGCCCGGCTCGCACCACGTCATCTCGCGCATCTTCAAGGACCTCTTCCCGCGCTACAAGACGATGCGCGGCTACCG
This sequence comes from uncultured beta proteobacterium, assembly GCA_963780715.1. Taxonomy (GTDB): domain Bacteria; phylum Pseudomonadota; class Gammaproteobacteria; order Burkholderiales; family Burkholderiaceae_F; genus JALORV01. The sequence goes on along the minus strand of CAWADK010000016.1, from coordinate 344,691 downwards.
CGTGCCGCGCAAGGCCGGCTGGGACACGCACGGCCTGCCCGTCGAGCTCGAGGTCGAGCGCCGCCTCGGCATCGACGGCAAGCAGCAGATCGAGGCCTACGGCGTCGCCGAGTTCAACCAGCTGTGCAAGCGAGAGCGTCACCGCCTACCTCGAGGAGTGGGAGCGCTTCACCGAGCGCATCGGCTTCTGGGTCGACATGGACGACGCCTACTACACCTTCACCAACGACTACATCGAGACGGTGTGGTGGATCCTGCGGCAGATCTGGGACAAGGACCTGCTGTACCAGGGCCACAAGGTCGTGCCCGTACTGCCCGCGCTGCGGCACGGCGATCAGCAGCCACGAGGTGGCGCAGGGCTACAAGGACGTCACCGAGGATTCCATCTACGTGCGCTTCCCGCTCACGGCGGAGGCGGCGAGCGGCGCTGGGCGCGCCGGACGGCGCAAGCCCGTCTCGCTCGCCGTCTGGACCACCACGCCGTGGACGCTCATCAGCAACGTCGCGGCCGCGGTGCACCCGGACGTCACCTACGCGCTCGTCGAGAGCCGCGGCGAGCGCTTCGTGCTCGCCCGCGACCTCGTCGAGAAGGTCCTCGGCAAGAAGGCCGAGGTCGTGCGCGAGTTCCCGGGCGCCGAGCTGCTCGGCCTGGACTACGAGGCGCCGTTCGGCTTCATGACGCCGGACAAGCGCGCCCACTTCGTCATCGGCGACGACTACGTCACGACCACCGACGGCACCGGCATCGTGCACATCGCCCCGGCCTTCGGCGAGGACGACATGCGCGTCGGCCTGGAGAACGACCTGCCGGTCGTCAACGCCGTCGACACCGAGGGCAAGTTCATCGCCGAGGTCACGCCGTGGGCCGGCGTCTACGTCAAGGACGCCGACCCGGCCATCACCGCCGACCTCAAGGCCCGCGGCCTGCTCCTCGGCGTCGAGCCCTACGAGCACAGCTATCCCTTCTGCTGGCGCTGCGACACGGCGCTGCTCTACTACGCCAAGGCCACCTGGTACGTCCGCACCACGGCGATCAAGGACCAGCTCATCAAGGCCAACGACGACGTCATCTGGCACCCGGAGCACATCAAGACACGGGCGCTTCGGCGAGTGGCTCGCCAACAACGTCGACTGGGCGCTCAGCCGCGACCGCTACTGGGGCACGCCGCTGCCCATCTGGCGCTGCGAGCAGGGGCACACGCACTGCGTCGGGTCCATCGCGGAGCTCCGCGAGATGGCGGCCGGTCCCGTTCCGGAGGATCTGGAACTCCACCGGCCCTACGTCGACGACGTCGTGCTCACCTGCCCCGACTGCGGCGGCGAGATGCGCCGCGTGCCCGGAGGTCATCGACGCCTGGTTCGACTCCGGCTCCATGCCGTTCGCGCCAGTGGCACTACCCGTTCGAGAACGAGGAGCTCTTCCGCGAGCGCTTCCCCGCCGACTACATCTGCGAGGCCATCGACCAGACGCGCGGCTGGTTCTACAGCCTGCTCGCCGTCGCCACGCTCGTCGAGGGCCGCAGCTCCTTCAAGCGCGTCGCTCTGCCTCGGCCACATCCTCGACGCCGACGGCCAGAAGATGAGCAAGAGCAAGGGCAACGTCGTGCAGCCCGACGACATCCTCGACCACCAGGGCGCCGACGCCTTCCGCTGGTTCATGTTCGCGAGCCAGCAGCCCTGGAGCCCGCGCCGCTTCAGCGCCGACATGGTCGACGAGGTGGTGCGCAAGTTCCTGCTCACGCTGTGGAACACGTACAGCTTCTTCACCGTGTACGCCAACATCGACCGCTTCGACCCGACGGCGCAGGACGTGCCGGTGGAGGAGCGGCCGCTGCTCGACCGCTGGCTGATCGGCGAGCTGCAACACGCTCGTCCAGGACGTCACCGACGGCCTCGAGGCCTACGACGCCACCGGCACCTGCCGCGCGATCCAGCAGTTCGTCGACGACCTCAGCAACTGGTACGTGCGCCGCAGCCGGCGTCGCTTCTGGAAGAGCGAGAGCGACGCCGACAAGCTGGCCGCCTACCACACGCTGTACGAGGCGCTCGTCACGGTGACCAAGCTGCTCGCGCCGTTCACGCCGTTCGTCGCCGAGGAGCTGTACCAGAACCTGGTGCGCGGCGGTCGACGCCGGCCGCGCCGGAGAGCGTGCACCTGTGCGCCTGGCCGGTCGCCGACGAGCAGGCCATCGACGCCGGCGTCTCGTTCGACATGGCGGCGGCGCGGCGCGTCGTCGAGATGGGCCGCGCCGCGCGCAACGCCGCGGCGGTCAAGACGCGCCAGCCGCTGGCCGAGGTGGTCGTCGCGCTGCCCGAGGCCGAGGCGCGCGCCGTCGAGCGCCTGCGCGACGTCGTGCTCGACGAGCTCAACGTCAAGGACCTGCGCCTCGTGGGCGACGAGGAGCGAGCTCGTCGCCTACACGTCAAGCCCAACCTCAAGGTGCTCGGCCCGAAGCTGGGCAAGCGGCTCGGCGCGCTGCAGGCGGCGCTCAAGAGGCGGACGCGGCGGCCCTGGTCGCCGCCGTGCGCGCCGACGGCGCCGCCGTCATCGCCCTGCCGGACGGCGAGATCAGTCTCGCCGAGGACGAGCTCCTCATCGAGACCGGCTCGCCCGAGGGCTACCAGGTGGAGAGCGAGCCGGGCCGCGTCGTCGCGCTCAAGACGCACGTCGACGACGCGCTGCGCGAGGAGGGCCTCGCGCGCGAGCTCGTGCACGCCGTTCAGCTCGCGCGCAAGAACTGCCGACCTACGCATCGAAGACACCATCAGCCTGACGCTGGACGTGCCGGAGGAGCTCCGCCCGCCGGCCGAGCGCCACCGCGGCGCCATCATGGCCGAGACGCTGGCCAGCGAGCTCGCGCTCGGCGAGGCGGCCGGCGACCACCGCGAGACGGCGAGGGTCGAGGGCCACGAGGTCGGCATCGGCCTCAGCGTGACGGGTACCATCTTCACCGTCACCTACGGCTGACGAGCGTCCGGGCGGCTCACGCCCGCCCGGCGGCCGGCGACGAAGGGAGAAGCCGTGGAACAGATGCGTGACGCGTCGCTCGACCTGCTCGTCGACCTGGCCCGGCCGACGTCCGCACGACACGCGTGCTCGACTACGCCTCCGGCGCCGGCATGGCCGGCTTCGTCGTGGCGCCGGACGTGCGCGACCGTCGAGGCCGCCGACGAGCTGCCCGACATGCTCGAGGAGGGCATGCGGCTGGCCGCCGAGCTCGGCCTCGTCAACGTCGCCTTCACGCTCGTCGACCTCTACGCGCTGCCCTACAAGGACGGCACCTTCAGCCTCGTCGTCTGCCGCAACGCCTTCCACCTGCTGCCCGAGCCCGGCACCGCGCTGGCCGAGCTGCTGCGCGTGCTCGCGCCCGGCGGGCCGCGTCGTCATCCTCGACGCCGGTGGTGGACGAGATCACCGACAAGGCCTTCAACGACATCGCGCGCCTGCGCGAGCCGGCGCACCGGCGGCACTACCGCCCGGACGAGCTCGAGGCCATCGTCGGCCGGCGCCGGGTTCTCCGTGCGCCGGCCGGGGCGAGCGTGCGCCGCACCATCGACCTCGACTACTGGCTGCAGGCGGCCGCGGTGCCGCCGCCCAAGGCGGCGCTCATCCGCGGCCGCTTCAAGGCGCTGCCGGTCGAGGTCCAGATGGCGCATGGACGTCGCCTTCTCCGACCGGCTCGTGAGCTTCAGCTACGACGTGGCCGGGCTCCGGCTCGAGCGGGCCTGAGCGCTAGCGCCGAGCGCCACGAGCGCTCCCAGGTGCGGGCCCGCTCGACCCCGTCGGCCGCCGTCCGGCCGCGAGGTAGTGTGCGAACGCGCTGTCACGGTCGGCCGTACGCTCGGGAGTACAACGGTACATCGCACGCACGTCCGGGCGTGCGAGTCGCCGCGGCACTATGACCGCCCGAGTCTCGGGCGGTGGTCGGACGCTGGTGGGCCGGCCGGCATCGGGGCGGTCAGCCCAGGAAGGCGCCGAGCTCCTCGACGAGCTTGGCCTTGGGCATCGCGCCGACGATGCGGTGCTTGACCTCGCCGGCCTCGAAGGCGAGGATCGTCGGGATGTTCATGACGCTGAACTGCTGCGCCACGGCCGGCGCCTCGTCCACGTTGAGCTTCACGAACTTGACCTCGGGGTAGTCGCCCGCCATCTCCTCGAGGACCGGGCCGATCATGCGGCAGGGGCCGCACCACTCGGCCCAGAAGTCGACCAGGACCTTGCCGGGCGCCTTGATGACCTCGGCCTCGAAGTTGTCCTGTGAGACAGCGTCCACCTACATCCTCCTGTCAGTCGTTGTGAGCCGGCGCGCATCAGCGTAGCGCGCCGGCGCGCGTTCGTCAGCGTTGCGTGCGCGGCGGCGGCGGCGCTCTCGCCGGCCGCCGTGGTGGTCCCCGGCGCGGACTCGAGCTCGTCGAGGTAGCGCTCGGCCTGCACGGCCGCGAGCGCTCCCTCGCCGACCGCCATGGCGATCTGCTTGAGCGGGTTGGCGCGGGCGTCGCCGCAGGCGAACACGCCCGGCAGCTTCGTGCGCAGCAGCTCGTCGGTGACGATGTAGCCGTACTCGTCGAGCTCGACGATGCCCTTGAGCCAGGCCGTGTTGGGGATCTGGCCGATGTACATGAAGACGCCGTTGACCGGGAGGCTGCGCCCCTCGCCCGTCTTGACGTTCTCGACCTCGAGCGCCTCGACCATCTCGGCGCCGTCGATCTGCTTGGGGATCGAGTCCCAGACGAACTCGAACTTGGGGTTGGCGAAGGCGCGCTCCTGGGCGATGGGGGCGGCGCGCAGCTCGTCGCGGCGGTGCACGAGGTAGACCTTCTCGGCGAACTTGGTGAGGAACATGCCCTCCTCGACGGCGGAGTCGCCGCCGCCGATGACGGCGACGGTCTTGCCGCGGTAGAGGGCGCCGTCGCAGGTGGCGCACCAGCTGACGCCGCGGCCGATGAACTCGGCCTCGCCGGGGATGCCGGAGCGCCGCGGCTCGACGCCCGGCGCGAGGATGACCGCGCGCGTGCGGATCTGCTCGCGGTCGGTGACCACGACGTAGCAGCCCTCGGGGTCGCTGCGGAGCTCGGCCACGCCCTCGATCTCGCGCATCTCGGCGCCGAACTTCTCCGCCTGCTCCTTCATCTTCTGGGAGAGGTCGAAGCCCGAGATGCCCTCGGGGAAGCCGGGGTAGTTCTCGACGAGGTCGGTGAGCGCGATCTGGCCGCCGGCCATGTTGCGCTCGAGGACGGCCGTCTTGAGGCGGCCGCGGCTGGCGTAGATGGCGGCCGTGAGCCCCGCGGGGCCGGCGCCGACGATGACGACGTCGTACACGTCGGCGCCGGTCTCGCTGCTGGGATCAGACATGTCGTTCCTCGTGATGGGCGGGCTGGTCAGGGGCTGCGCGTGAGTATACCCGCCGGGGCTCGAGGCGCCGGGCCCGCAGCAGATCCCGGGCCACGAGCTCCTCGGCGATCTGCACCGCGTTGAGCGCCGCGCCCTTGCGCAGGTTGTCCGCGACGACCCACAGGTCGAGGCCGTTGGCGATGGTCGCGTCCTCGCGGATGCGGCCGACGTACACCGGGTCCTTGCCCTCGGCCGGCAGCGGCATGGGGTACTGCAGCTCCGCCGGGTCGTCGACGACCTCGACGCCCGGCGCCGCGGCGAGGAGCTCGCGCGCCTCCGCGGCGCTCAGCTTGCGCTTCGTCTGGACGTTCACGGCCTCGCTGTGCGCGCCGAACACGGGCACGCGCACGCAGGTGGCCGTGACCTTGAGGTCCGGGTCGGCGAAGATCTTGACGGTCTCGTCGACCATCTTCTGCTCCTCCTTGGTGCTGCCGGTGGGCAGGAAGCTGTCGATGTGCGGCAGCACGTTGAAGGCGATCTGGTGCGGGTAGAACTGCTGCTCGACCGGCTCGCCGGCCGCCCACTGCCGCGCCTGCGCGGCGAGCGCGGCGATGCCGCCCTGGCCGCTGCCGGAGACCGCCTGGTAGGTGCTGACGACGACGCGCTCGATGCCGGCGGCGTCGTAGATGGGCTTGAGCGCGACGACCATCTGGATGGTGGAGCAGTTGGGCGTCGCGATGATGCCGGTGTGCGCCGCCAGGTGGTCGGCGTTGACCTCGGGCACCACGAGCGGCACGCCGGGGTCCTGGCGGAACATGCTCGACTTGTCGATCACGGTGGCGCCGGCGGCGACCGCCTGCGGCACGAACTCCTTGCTCACGGACGCCGCCGGCGGCGAAGAAGACGAGGTCGACGCCGGCGAACGAGCCGGGGCCGAGCTCCTGCACCTCGACGTCCTCGCCCCGGAACGGCAGCTTGCGGCCGACCGAGCGCGCGCTGGCGAGGAGCCGCAGCTCCCCGACGGGGAAGTCGCGCTCCTCGAGGATCGCGCGCACGGTGCCGCCGACGACGCCGGTCGCGCCGGCGATGGCGACGGTGTACCCGGCGGCCATCAGCAGCTCCCCCTGTCGGACGGCTCGTGGCTCACGGCGTCCTCGTCGAGGTCGAACACGGTGTGCAGCGCGCGCACGGCCTCGTCGACGTGCTCCTTGGCGATGACGCAGGAGATCTTGATGGGCGAGGTGCCGATCATGTCCAGGTTGATGCCGAGATCGGCCAGCGTCTGGAACATCTTGGCGGCGACGCCGGGGTGGCTGCGCATGCCGGCGCCGATCAGGCTGATCTTGGCGATCTCGGCGTCGGTGTCGTACTCGCGCGCGCCGAGCTCCTTGACGATCTCCTTGAGCGCCTTGTCGGCGGCGGGGATGTCCTCGGCCGGGATGGTGCACGAGATGTCGCTGTGGCCGCTCTCGCTGGTGTTCTGGATGATGGTGTCGACGTTGACGTGGGCCTCGGCGAGCGCGGTGAAGACGCGCGCCGCGACGCCCGGCCGGTCGGGGACGCCGCGCAGCGTGACCTTGGCCTCGTCGGTGGTGTAGCTGACGGCCCTGATGATCGGCTGTTCCAGCTGCTGCTCGATGTCCATGCCGTGGCCTCCGTCGGTGACCCACGTGCCCTCGGCCTCCGTGAAGCTGGAGCGCACGTGGATGGGGATGTCGTACTTGCGCGCGTACTCGACCGAGCGCAGGGCGAGCACCTGCGCGCCGCTGGCCGCCATCTCGAGCATCTCGTCGTAGGAGATGCGCGTCGATCTTGCGCGCCTTCGCGACCAGGCTGGGGTTGGCGGTGTAGACGCCGTCGACGTCCGTGTAGATCTCGCAGACCGCCGCGTCGAGCGCGTGCGCGAGCGCCACGGCGGTCGTGTCGGAGCCGCCGCGGCCCAGCGTGGTGACGTTCTTCTCGGTGGAGACGCCCTGGAAGCCGGCGACGAGGACGATCTTGCCGTCGTCCATGGCCTCCTGGACGCGCGCAGGGTGGATGTCGAGGATGCGCGCCTTCATGTGCACCGTGTCGGTGACGATGCCGGCCTGCGAGCCGGTGAGGCTCACGGCGTCGTAGCCGAGGCGGTGGATCGCCATGGCGAGCAGGGCGCAGCTGATGCGCTCGCCGGCGGAGAGGAGCATGTCCATCTCGCGCTCGGGCGGGTTGGGGGTGATCTCGCGGGCGAGCTCGAGGAGCTCGTCGGTGGTGTCGCCACGGGCGCTCACGACCGCGCAGACGCTGTTGCCCTGCTCGAACGTGGCGACGATGCGGCGCGCCACGTTGCCGATGCGGGCGGCGTCGGCGACCGACGTGCCACCGTACTTCTGGACGACGACAGACAAGGTGAACCTCCGAAAAAGGACGGGCTTAGGCGCCGGGCTTGGGGGCGATGCGGGGGAGCGCGCGCTTGTGCTCGCTGGCGGCGTGCATGGCGTCGACCTTGGCCTTGACGGCGGGCGACGCCTCGGACGTCAGCAAGTAGGCATCGAGCTCCTCGTAGGTGAGGCCCATCTCGGCCTCGTCGGTCTGGTCGGCCCACAGGCCGGCCGACGGCGGCTTGGCGACGATGCGCTCGGGGACGCCGAGGTAGCGGGCGAGGTCGCGGACCTCGCCCTTGACCAGGTCGCCGAGCGGGAGGAAGTCGGCGCCGCCGTCGCCGTACTTGGTGAAGTAGCCGACGGCGATCTCGCTGCGGTTGCCGGTGCCGAGCACGCGGTAGTCCAGCTCGTTGGCGAACGCGTACAGCGTGGTCATGCGCAGCCGCGGCTTGAGGTTGGCGGTGGCGAGGCGGTTCTCGGGCAGGTCGCTGCTGCTGGCGGAGAGCGTCTCGAGCAGCAGGTCGTAGACCGGCGCGAGGTCGACGGTGCGTCGACGGGGACGTCGAAGTGGTGCGCGACGATGGCCGCGTCCTCGGCGTCCTGGGGATCGCTGTGGCAGGGCATGAGGACGCCCAGGGTGTGGTGCGGGAACGCGCGCTTGGCGAGCGCCGCGACGACGGCGGAGTCGATGCCGCCGGAGAGGCCGAAGACCGCGCCGCAGCCGCCGGCCGCGGCGACCTCGGCGGCGATCCAGTCGGTGAGATGTCGGGCGAGTGCTTCCATGCGTCGCTTTCGGAAGGGCAAGTCTACCGTACGGGGAACGGGCCGGGAGGCGCTCACGCCGCCCGCCCCGTTCCATCCGCCTCTTCCCGGGGGAGCATCCGCGTAGCTCCCGCGCCCTGCTCCGGTCAGCCGCTCAGACAGGAGAAGAGCGGCCGCCAGAGAGAACCGCTCGGGCTCTGCAGGAGCGGCGGCCGGCGGCCCGCCGCCGTGCTCGGCGAGGACGCGGGCTGGGGCGAGGCGCTCTCGTCTGGGACAACGTCCACAGCGCCCACGGTCAGCGCAAGGGGCAACTCGTGCGACTGTGTACTCCCGTCCTCGAGCGTGGCCGCCACCGTGAGGACGCCCTCGAGCAGCCCCAAGGCCGAGTCCGGCGGAAGGTCAAAGGCGAAGGCGACCCGAGCCTCCTCACCGGCCTTGAGTGTCAGCCCGTTCTCGACTACGCCCCGCTTCTCATCCCAGAGGCCCACCTGGTGCACGGCCTCGGCGGCAGCGCCGGAGAGCGTGAGCGTGAGCTTGGCCGTCGAGCCGGCGACCGACGTGAGCCGCAGCACGTCGGGGAACACGACTTCTTGCGCGATCGGCACCAAGCCGAAACACGAGACTGATGCTGCCGTCGGCGAGGACCTCAGCGACGGCGGGCGGCGGGGATACGTCCGGCTCTGCCAGGGCGGTCGAGTCGCCGGGGGCGAGCACGAGGATCGCGGCCGCTGTCGGCGAGCACGAGGGGCTGGGCGAGCACGAGGGGCTGGGCGAGCCGACGACGAGGCTCGGCGAGCACGAGGGGCTCGACGAGGCGCTGGGTGAGCACGACGGGCTAGCCGACGGATGCGGCTTGGGTCCAAGGACCGTGATCGTCATCGGGAACTCGTGACGTTCGTCGTCGCCGACGACGGCGACCGTCAGGGTTCCGGCATACGTGCCAGGTGCGCTGTCTCTGGGAACGGCGAGACGGACCGCGATGCGCCGGGTCTGTTCCGGCTCGAGGCCGTCGAGAGACCCGATGTCGGCGAACGAGACGCCGCGGACGAGGGGCGCGATGGGGCCGTCGGCCGTGAACGCTATGTGGATCGGCGCCGGGGCGCCCGACGTCACGCGAAGCACGTCGCACCAGGCCAGGTCGGCGCCGCGACGCACGTCGCCGAAGTCGAGAGCGATGCCGCCGCTGGCGATCCTGCGGGCCACGGGGGCGAGGTACGGCCGGCCCGACGGCGCGTGGTGCGTCGCCAGCGAGCAGCCCGGCCTGAAGGTCAGGCCGTCCGTCCAGTGGCCGGTCGTGAGGCGGCCGGCCAGTGTCGCCGACGACGCGAACCAGGCCAGGACCGGCGTCGCTGCGAGCATGAGCAGCAGTGCGGCTGCTGCCAGGACGGCGGCTCGACGCATGTGCAAGCGGCGGCCGACCGGCCTGGCTGGTGAGGACGCCAGTGATGCGGCGAGCGGCATCGCGGGCGAAGGTGAAGGACAAGCATGCCGGTGATAGACCGGAAGGATCGCCGCCGGATCACGTGCTCGCTCGCTATCGGCCTCGGAGAAGGTCCGACCTGCTCGCGCAGATTGGGGCGATGTGCATGCGGCTGCGTGCTCCGCCATCGCGGGGCGGTCACTGAACGACTCGCCGCAACCTGAGCAGATGAAGGTGATGCGCTGAAGCCTGGTCCGAGATCTCTCGGCCGGCCGCAAGGTATGCGCACAGAGCAGCGTTGTGCGCGCGGAGTTCATCAACGCTCGCGAACGAGGAGCCGCACGAGGAACAGGCGAAGGAGACTGTGGGACGTGCTTTCATGACGAACCGCCGGACTGCCTCGGTGTCCGAGAGGCCGCCGAACGACAGGTGCGACGAGACGAGCGAGACGGCGGGGCATGCCCCGCCGTCTCGCTTGACAGCGCTTGACGAGCATGACTGGCTTCGCGCCGGGTCATGTTCGTGTTGTCAGAGGACCTTGTGACTCAGACGCGACTCAGAAGCTCCCCCACGGCGCCTCTACCTGGCCGGCGGCCACGTTGAGGTCGACGGTGAGCGTCACGCCCATGGTCTCCGGGCCCGAGCTGGGGCCGTCCAGCCAGAATACGATCTTGTAGACGCCGTACTTGCCGGCCGGTATCGGGTCGGGCGTGACGGCGGGCGTCCACGAGCGGAGGTAGTCCCTTCCGCCCTGCGCGTCGTCGATCGAGCTCAAGGGACCCTCGTAGACCATGTAGGTCTCTCCGGGCTTCCACCAGTTGGCCAGAGTCCACCGGTGTCCAATCCATAGGGTTGAGCCAGATGCGGCACATGATCTTGTCCCGGATGTCGCGGGACTCGGCGGTGACACCTACCCACGCATAGAACATCGCCTCGATGTCACTGGTGTTGTGGATCCAGAAGAACGCCTGCGGGAAGCTAGCCTCCGCGGCGGGATCCTGCACGTTGAGCGCGGGAATCGAGCCCAGGGCAGCGAAAGCAGGCGGAAGGCTGGGCCGCAAGCCCGACACATTGATCGGCCCGCCGTCCCGACTATCGACCGCGATTCCCAACGTCCCGGTCTCGATCGAGTTGTCCTCTAGTGAAGCGCTGTTGGACCACCACGCATATGCGACGGTGGCGGCCACGGCCATCACCAGGACCACGGCCAAGACGATGAGAAGCTTCTTGTGCTTCATTGGTACACCCCTCCAGTGTCAATGATGCGTTCTGGTCCCGAGGCGAGCGCGACGTGTCAAAGGAGCGCGGGCGCGCATTCTCGGGTCGACGAAAAGGATCAGCCTGGCCCTCACCCCCTCCACACATGAGGCAGACGTGGACTCGTCCCATAGCGAGTTCGGCGGCCCGCACCGTCGATGGTCTGCCAGCCCCAGATGGCTGATCCCGACTCTACTCCCGGCAACGGACGGACTACAGGGGCCATACGGGGCAAAACACCGGCCGGTGTTGTCTGGGCCGTATACACCGGCAGGATCGGGGCGCGAGACGTCGACGGGCGGGCGCCCTGAGGCGCCCGCCCGTCGCGGACGTGCCCTTGTTCAGGCGGCGCGGTTTGCCCGCGCCGCCCTTGCCGTCAGAGCTTGGAGAAGTACTTGCGGATCTCCCAGTCCGTGACCTGCTCGCGGTACTCGTACCACTCGTTGAGCTTGTTGGTCACGAAGCGCTCGAAGACGTGGTCGCCGAGCGTGCGGCGCACCAGCTCGCTGTCCTGCGTGTGCTTGATCGCCTCGTAGAGGTTGTTGGGCAGGTCGCCGAGGCCGATGGGTCTCGCGCTCGTCGGCGGTCATCTTGTAGATGTTCGGCTCGACGCTCGGCGGCAGCTCGTAGCCCTTCTCGATGCCGTCGAGGCCGGCGGCGAGCATGACGGCGAAGGCGAGGTACGGGTTCGCCGCCGGGTCCGGGTTGCGCAGTCTCGGCGCGGACCGTGCTCTCCTTGCCCTGCACGTACAGCGGCACGCGGATGAGGGCGGTGCGGTTGCGGTGCGCCCAGCTGATGTACACCGGGGCCTCGTAGCCGGGGACCAGGCGCTTGTAGCTGTTCACGTACTGGTTGAGGATCGAGGTGAACTCGCGCATGTGCTTGAGCTGGCCGGCGATGAAGCCCTTGGCGATGTCGCTGAGGTGATCCGGGTCGGTCTCGCTGAACATCGCGTTGGAGTCGCCGCGGAAGAGGCTCTGGTGCACGTGCATGCCGCTGCCGTTCTGGCCGTGCATGGGCTTGGGCATGAAGGTCGCGTGCACGCCGTTGTGGGCCGCGACCTCCTTGACGATGAGGCGGATGATCATGACCCGGTCGGCCATGAGGAGCGCCTTGTCGTAGTGCGGGTCGATCTCGTGCTGCGACGGGGCGACCTCGTGGTGGCTCGCCTCCATCGGGATGCCCAGCTTGTCGAGCGTGCGCATGGTCTGCTTGCGCAGGTCGTTGCCGAGGTCGGCGGGCAGCACGTCGAAGTAGCCGCCGTCGTCGGTGAGCTCGGGCTTGACCGAGTCCTTGAAGTAGAAGTACTCGAGCTCGGGGCCGACGTAGAAGTCGAGGCCCATCTTCTTGGCGCGCTCGAGCTGGCGGCGGAGCACCCAGCGCGGGTCGCCCTCGAAGGGCTTGTAGTTGCGGTCGAGGACGTCGCAGAAGACGAACGCGGTACGCTCGCTGCCCTGAGGCCCACGGGCAGGACCGTGAAGGTGTCCCAGTCGGGCATCGCGACGATGTCGCTCTCCTCGATCTCGGCGTAGCCGCTGATGGAAGAGCCGTCGAAGGCAGCGCCGCTCTCGATCACGTTGGGGAGCTGCCGGTCGGGGACCTCGACCATCTTGAGATTCCCCAGGATGTCCGTGAACCACAGTTGGATGTGCTTCACGTTCTCGTCTTTGACGAGCTTCTCGATTGCGGCCTGGCGCTGATCAGTCATAGTCATCCTTTCAGGCCAATCGGGTTTATGGCGGCGGGTTGCGCCGTATGGACGCGGCGATTCTGACGGGTCTGCGGCGCGGATTCAAGTGAGGGGTGCACCTTGCGGCGCCCCCCTCGCTGACCCAGCTTCGTAGGTCAGTCGCGGAGCGGGCGCCGGTTGGGCTAGAATGTCCCAACGTCACCCGCCCGGTAGGACTGCTTGTCTAAACGCCGCTCTGCGATCGACCTCCCGGGTGCGGCGGTCAACGGGGCCCGCCGCGCTCACCCTCCACGTTCCGATGGGGCCGTCGCGGCGTGGGCACGCCGGCGCGCGCGACCACTCCGCCTGCGGCGTCGGCCTGGTCGCGCGCATCTCGGGCGAGCCGAGCCGCGAAGTCGTCGAGCTCGCCCTCGGCGCCCTGGCCGCGATGGAGCATCGCGGCGGCGTCGGCGCCGACGGCGAAGCCTCGGACGGCGCCGGCGTCCTGACGGCGATCCCCTGGCGCGTGCTCGAGCCGTGGCTCGCCAACCAGCGCATCGCCGAGCCGCGGCCGTTCTCGACCGCGGTCGGCATGGTGTTCCTGCCGCGGGAGCAGGGCAAGCGGACCCTCGCCCGGGAGCTCGTGAGCAAGGCGCTGCGCGACGAGGGCCTCGTGGTGGTCGGCTGGCGCGAGGTGCCGCTGCGCCCGGAGGCGCTGCCCCCGAGCGTGCGCGAGCGCCACCCGCACGTGGAGCAGGTCGTCGCGCAGTCGCCGATGCTCGCCGGCGACGAGCTGGAGCGCGCCCTGCTCCTGGCCCGCAGGGCCGTCGGCAGGGCGCTCATCCGCCAGCCCGTGATCCGCCGCCTGGACGACCTCTACATCTGCTCGCTCTCCTCGCGGACCGTGGTCTACAAGGGCATGGTCACCGCGCCGGTGCTGCCCGAGTTCTATCCGGACCTGCAGGATCCCGGCTTCGTGAGCCACTTCGCGGTGCTGCACCGCCGCTTCAGCACCAACACGGCGCCCAAGTGGAGCCTGGCGCAGCCGATGCGCCTGCTGGCGCACAACGGCGAGATCAACACGCTCCTCGGCAACCTCGCGTGGATGCGCGCGCGGGAGCCGGAGCTCGCGGCTCCGGCCTGGGGCGCGCGCATCGCCGAGCTGCTGCCCGCCGTGCACGGCGACAGCAGCGACTCCGGCGCCCTGGACAAGTTCGTCGAGCTGCTCGTGCGCAGCGGGCGCACGCCGCTCGAGGCGCTGATGATGGCGATGCCCGCCGCGGGCGGCGCCGGCGACGCGCGCGTCGCGGAGTTCTACGACTACTACGCCGGGGTGCAGGAGGCGTGGGACGGCCCGGCGCTCGTCGCCTTCGCCGACGGCCGGCACGCCGGCGCCTGCGTGGACCGCAACGGCCTGCGCCCGGCGCGCTACGCGCGCACCCGCTCCGGCCTGCTGGCGCTCGCCTCCGAGGCCGGCGCCGTCGACCTGCCCGGGGAGGAGATCGTCGAGAAGGGCCGCCTGGGCCCCGGCCAGATGATCGCCGTGGAGTTCGAGCACGGGCGGCTGCTGCGCGACGACGTCGTCAAGACCTCCGTCGCGTCCCGCCGCCCGTACGGCGCGTGGCTGCTGGGCCGGCGCCGCTCGCTGGCCGGTGCAGCCCTTCGCGCTCGCCGGCCCCGGCGAGGCCGCCGGCGACCTGCTGCTGCGCCAGGCCATGGCCGGCTTCACCGCCGAGGACGTGGAGCTCATCGTCCGGCCCATGGCCCGCCACGCCAGGGAGCCCCGCTTCTCCATGGGCAACGACGCCCCGCTGCCCATCCTCTCGGGCAAGCCGCACGTGCTCTACGACTACTTCACCGAGCGCTTCGCCCAGGTCACCAACCCGGCCATCGACCCGCTGCGCGAGCGGCTCGTGATGTCGCTGGCCGTGAGGCTGGGGCCGCGCGGAGACCTGCTGACGGCGGGGCCCGAGCACGCGCACCGCGTGGACCTGCCGTCGCCGGTGCTGAACGGGGCGGAGACCGATGCGCTGCCGGCGCTCGGCCTGCCGACGGCCCGGGTCTCGACCGCGTACGAGGTCGCGAGCGGGCCGTGGGGCCTGCGCGAGGCCGTCGAGCGCATCTGCCGCGAGGCGGCCGCGGCCGTCCGCGAGGGGGCCGAGGTGGTCGTCCTCAGCGACCGCACGGCAGCGGCCACGCCCGAGACCGCGCAGGTGCCGCCGCTGCTGGCCGTCGGCGCCGTCCACCACGACCTGATCCGGCGAGGCCTGCGCAGCCGCGCCTCGCTCGTCAGCGAGACCGCGCAGTGCTGGAGCGTCCACCACTTCGCCTGCCTCATCGGCTACGGCGCCTCGGCGGTGCACCCGTACCTCGCCTTCGCGACCGTGCGCGACCTGTGGGAGCGCGGCCGGCTCGGCGACGGCCCGCCGGCCGAGGCGCGGGCGACGGCTCCGCCGCGCCTCCGGCCCCGCCGACCTCGACGAGGCGCTCCGGCACTACCGCGTCTCGGCCGAGGAGGGGCTGCTCAAGATCCTCTCCAAGATGGGCATCTCGCTGCTGGCCAGCTACCACGGCGCGCAGCTGTTCGAGGCCGTCGGTCTCGGCTCCGACCTCATCGAGCTGGCGTTCTCCGGCACGCCGTCGCGCATCGGCGGCCTGAGCGTGGAGGAGCTCGCCCAGGAGACGGTGTGGATCCACCAGCAGGCGTTCCCGGAGCTCACGCCCGAGAAGCTGCAGGACTACGGCTTCGTGCGCTACCGGCCGCGGGGCGAGTACCACCTCAACAACCCCGAGGCGGCCAAGACGCTGCGCCGCGCCTGCGTCGAAGGCCTGCCCGACCTGTACCGCAGCTACAGCGACAAGCTCATGCAGCGGCCGCCGACGGTGCTGCGCGACCTGCTGCAGCTGGTCGGCGACCCCGCGCGGCGGGCGGCCGCCGGAGCCGGCGCCGTCGAGCCGGCGGCGGCGATCCTGCGGCGCTTCTGCACCGGCGGCATGTCGCTCGGCGCGCTCTCGCGCGAGGCGCACGAGACCATCGCCGTCGCCATGGCGCGCATCCACGGGCGCGCCAACTCGGGCGAGGGCGGGGAGGACGCCGAGCGGGACGCCGTCATCGACGACGTCGACGCCGAGGGCCGCTCGGCGCGGTTCCCGCACCTGCAGGGGCTCGAGAACGGCGACCGGGCCGCCTCGCAGATCCGCCAGGTCGCCTCCGGCCGCTTCGGCGTCACCACCGCCTATCTGGCCGGCGCCGAGCAGCTCGAGATCAAGGTGGCCCAGGGGGCCAAGCCGGGCGAGGGCGGCGAGCTGCCCGGCGACAAGGTCACCGCGTACATCGCCGGGCTGCGCCGCGCCGCCCCCGGCGTCACGCTCATCTCGCCGCCGCCGCACCACGACATCTACTCGATCGAGGACCTCGCGGAGCTGATCTACGACCTGCGCATGGTCAACCCGCGCGCCGGCATCTCGGTCAAGCTGGTCGCGGGGACCGGCATCGGCACCATCGCCGCCGGCGTGGCCAAGGCCGGCGCCGACGTGATCCACGTGTCCGGCCACGGGGGAGGCACCGCCGCCGCCTCGCTCAACTCGATCAAGCACGCCGGCATCCCGTGGGAGCTCGGCCTCGCCGAGGTGCACCGGGCGCTGGTGGCGGCCGGGTTCCGCGAGCACGTCCGCCTGCGCGTGGACGGCGACCTGCGCAACGGGCACGACGTCGTCGTGGCCGCGGCGCTGGGCGCCGACGAGTTCGCCTTCGGCACGGCCGTGCTGCTCGCCGAGGGCTGCGTGATGGCGCGCGTGTGCCACCAGAACCGGTGCCCGGTGGGCGTGGCGACGCAGGATCCGGAGCTGCGCAAGCGGTTCGGCGGGCAGCCCGAGCACATCGTCAACTACTTCACCTTCGTCGCCGAGGAGGTGCGGGAGCTGCTCGCCGGGCTCGGGCTGCGCTCGCTGGACGAGCTCGTCGGGCGTGCGGAGTTCCTCGAGCTGGCCGAGGCGACGGGGCTCAAGACGGACGGCCTGGACCGCTACTGGTTCGAGCCGCCGGCGGAGGGCCGGGGAGGGCCGCCGCGGCGCGGCGGCCGCAGCCCGTCCCCGTGCCCGGCGGCGCCCGCGGGTGCGCGCCGCCGGTCTCGCCCGGGCGCCCGTGCGACACGCTCGACGACCGGCTGCTCGCCGACCCTGAGGTCGCGGCCGCCGTCGCGGGACACGGCCGCGTCACGCGCCGCGAGACGGTCGTCACCCGCGACCGCGCCGTCGGCGCGCGCCTCGCCGGTGAGATCGCGGCGCGGCACGGCGACCA
The DNA here is from genome assembly GCA_963780715.1 of uncultured beta proteobacterium. Taxonomy (GTDB): domain Bacteria; phylum Pseudomonadota; class Gammaproteobacteria; order Burkholderiales; family Burkholderiaceae_F; genus JALORV01. The sequence goes on along the minus strand of CAWADK010000016.1, from coordinate 327,590 downwards.
CGGCTTCGGCGGCGAGGTGCGCCTCGAGCTGGCCGGCTCCGCCGGCCAGAGCCTCGGCGCGTTCCTCACCGACGGGCTCGTCATCGAGCTCAGCGGCGAGGCCAACGACTACGTCGGCAAGGGCATGGCCGGCGGCGAGCTCGTGCTCCGGCCCGCGGAACCCCGCCTCGGCGGCCCGGACAACGTCATCGCCGGCAACACGTGCCTGTACGGCGCGACCGGCGGCCGCTTCTTCGCGGCCGGCCGCGCCGGCGAGCGCTTCGCGGTGCGCAACTCGGCGGCCACGGCCGTGGTGGAGGGCGCCGGCGACCACTGCTGCGAGTACATGACCGGCGGCGTGGTCGTGGTGCTCGGCGGCGTGGGCCGCAACGCCTGCGCCGGGATGACCGGGGGCGCCGCGTACTTCCTCGCCGACGAGGCGCCCGCCTGGCTCGCCGGCCACCCGACGGTCGCCGACGCGGGCATGGACGAGGCCGCCGTGGCCGAGCTCACCGCGCTCCTCGAGGCGCACGCGGCCCGCACCGGCAGCGAGGTCGCCGCCGCCCTGCTGGCGGACCCGGAGAGCCTCGCCGGCCGCTTCGTCCGCGTCCGTCCGGCGGCGCGTTCCGGCCCGCCTCGCGGGACCGCCGCAGCCCTCCGGCGTCGCGAGCGTGGCGCGAGCGTGACGCAGGCTCAACGCACACTCGTTGCATACGCTCAGGCGAGGGAGTATGCTCCCGGCGAAATCAGGGGGGCGGGCGTGGGGCCCGCGACGTGTCCCGAAAGGAGACCGCATGGCGACCGAGGCTTACTGCGTCAAGTGCCGCACCAAGCGCACCATGAAGGACGAGAAGGCCGTCACGATGAAGAACGGCAAGCCGGCGACGCAGGGCGTGTGCCCGGAATGCGGCACCAAGATGTTCAAGATCGGCAAGAGCAAGTAAGAGTGATCCGGCCCGGCTGAGAGGGCCGTTCGAGAGCCAAGCGGCTGGGGCCGGGGCGTGAGAGCGCCCCGGCCCCAGCCGTGTACGCGCACCAGGCCCGGATCGCTCGGGCCGGTGTCAGTGCCCCGCCACGCTCCGGTCGGGCAGCGCGCCCCGCTGGTAGAGCACCGCCAGCTCCTGCGCCAGCTCGGTCTCCCACACGACGCGGCCCGAGTGGCGCAGGTGGGCGTGGTCGGAGAAGTCGGCGGTGTGCAGCCCGAGGCTGCCGTTGAAGTCGAGGTAGGGCACGCCGTGCTCCGCGGCGATGCTCCGCGCCCGCGGCTGGTAGCGCGCGTCGACGGCCTCCCAGCGTGCGCCGATCAGCTCCTCGTTGCGGGGCAGCTCCACGATCACGACGCCGAAGCCGCGCTGCCGGCAGCGCTCGACGAGCGCCTCGAGCAGGGTCAGGTTGAAGTCCACGTTGCGCTCGAACTGCGGCAGGCGCACGCGCCACCACGCCTCGAACACGCCGCGCTTCTCGTCCTCGTCCATCAGCGGGTCGTCGTCGAAGTCGTGCTGCACGTAGTCCCAGGACGGGACCTCGCCCTGCGCCAGCCGGATGACGTCGGAGCGGCCCTTCTCGACCAGCATGCTGAGGATGCCGGGGAGGATCGTCTCGCGCGGGTCCGCGGCGGAGGGCTCCTCGTCCAGGCAGCCGCCGAGCGTCTCGCTCCCGAGGGGGAAGCCGCGCCCCTCCAGCTGCTCCTCGGCGTCGGCGCGGTCGCCGATGAAGCGGCCGGGGCTGACGCCGATGACGACCGTCGTCGACCCGGACGCGGGGAGGTTGTCGACGATGGCGAGGCTCTGGGCGAAGGTCTGGAGGGAGGTCGCCAGGTTCCAGCCCTGGAGGTGCGGCCCGCCGAGGTCCTCGACCTTGGCGGCGAGCGACGCGCCGTCGCGGACGGTCGCCTCGCGCAGGGTGGAGCCGCCGAGCAGGATAGAGCGTCCTCTCGGCGGCCGGCTCCCGGTCCAGCCGCGCGAGCAGCCAGGCCACGCGGGCCTTGCCGGTGTCGGTCTCGTCGGAGCGCAGCCAGTACTTGAGCGGCACCTCCGACCAGGCGCCGGTCGCGAAGGCCTGCTGGAGCCCCAGCAGCGTGAGCGCCGCGAGGCCGGCGGCGACGACGAGCACCAGCGGGCTGCGCTGCCGGAGGCCCGCCCGGAAGCTCCGCATGAAGCCCGCGCCCCTTCGCTCTGTCCCGCAGGCCTTCACCCGTCAGCCTCGTCTTCTGGTCTGAGAACCGGTCGGCACAAGGCTATCGCCGGCGGCGCCAAAGTGAAAGACGGGGTCGTTTCCTGTACAATAGCAGGCAGAAGTCAGACCGCTGCACCTCCGGGTGCGCGGGTCGTCGCCTCCCTCCATGCCGAGGGCGTGCCACGCGAGCCGGCCGCAAGGGCGCCCAGCACAGAGGCAGGGAGAGCTGAGATGTACGCAGTCGGAGACAACGTCGTGTACCCGTGTCACGGCGCCGGCAAGATCGTGAAGATCGAGCAGCGGGACGGTGCTCGGCCGGCGGCGCGAGTACCTCACCATCGAGTTGCACCACAACCGTATGACCGCGCTGATCCCCGTGGAGAACGCGGAGCGCGCGGGTCTGCGCAAGGTCGTCGCGGCCGACGCCGTCGACGAGGTGCTCCAGGTGCTGCGCGACGCTCCCACGGCGATGCCCGAGAAGTGGCACGCACGCTCCAAACGCATCCAGGAGAAGCTCGGCACGGGGGACATCCTCGAGGTCGCCCAGGTCGTCCGCAGCCTGGCCGTGCGGCAGGACGGCAAGGGCCTGCCCACCGGCGAGAAGCAGTTGTTCTCGCGCGCCCAGCAGCATCCTCGCCAGCGAGCTTGGGGTCACCGCGGAAGGCGCGCGCCTCCTGACGGCGGCTCAGCGCGGAGGAGGCCGAGAGCCTCCTGGAGGGCGGTGCCCGAAGCCGCCCGGAGACGACCGGACGTCGCCTACGCGGCGAGCTCGCCGTCAGGGCGCCGAGACACCGCGCGCGCGCCTCGATGAGGTCCTTGAAGCGCGCGAGATCCGCCGCCAGCATCTGGTTCACCGCCTCCAGCACGTAGGCCTCGCTGGCCTCGAGGCCCGCCTCGGGCTCCCAGTCGATGCCGAACGTGACGCGGCACGCCGACGTGCCGAGCGGCTCGAAGGTGACGCGCCCGGCGTTCGGCTTCTCCTCCGGGCGCCCAGCGACGCTCTCCCAGGAGATGCACTCGTCGGGGACCTGCTCGGTGATCCGGGCGTCCCACTCACGGACCTCGTTCTCGGCCGTCGCGACCTCGTCCTTGACCTTGGCGACCCAGTGGAGACGGCCGTCGCCGAGCTCGTCGATCGAGGCGACTCCCTCCATCCACTGGGGATAAGCTGTCGAACCGGGCCCACTGGGCGTAGGCGGTCTTCACGGCGACGGCGACGTCGACGGACTGTTGTGCGCTGGACATGGGAGGATCAGCTCCTACTATACTCGGGGGTGATCTACAGCCTTCCCGGTCCGGCGTCCGGCGAACCCACCGGGCAGTGCCCGTCGCCCATGGGGCGAGGCGCGCGCGACCTCTTGACGGGACCCTGCGCGACGAAGCAGAGTCGCCGCAGCGAGCCGACCACCGGCTCGCCGCCCCGACCCGCCGACCGCCGGAGGTTCTCATGCCAGTCAACGGACCAGCCACCACGGGCAAGTCCCTGGCGATCGTCGGCGGCGGCATCGCCGGTCTGTGCGCCGGCTGCTACGCGCAGATGAACGGCTACCGGTCGCGCATCTACGAGATGCACGACCTCCCCGGCGGGCTGATGACCGCCTGGGAGCGCAAGGGCTACACGGTCGACTACTGCATCCAGTGGCTGGTCGGCTCGTCTCCCGAGACCGGCATGCACAAGCTGTGGCGCGAGGTGGGCCTGCTGCGCGACACGCGGATCGTCGACCTGGACATCTGGGTCGGAGTACGAGGCCGCCGACGGCCGCCGGGTGACGTTCTGGCGCGACCTGGACCGTCTCGAGGCGCACCTCTGCGAGCTGTCGCCCGCCGACGCCGACCTCATCAAGCGCCTGCTCAAGGACGCGCGGCGGCTCGCCGCCGTCGACATGCCGGCGGACCTGCCGCCGCGCGAGCTGATGCGCCTCCGCGACACCCTCCGCACCGGCCCCCGCATGCTCCCGTGGATGCTGCCCGCCCGGCGCTGGGGCAAGCTCACCGTCGGCGAGCTCACCGACCGGTTCCACTCCGTGCTCCTGCGCGACGCCATCCGCTCGCTGATGCCCTCGCCGATCGGCGCCATGGCGCTGCTCGGCACCTGGGCCTGGCTGCACGCGGGCGTGGCCGGCTACCCCCTCGGCGGCTCGCTGCCCGATGGCCCGCAACCTCGAGCGACGCTACCTGGAGCTCGGCGGCGAGATCCGCTACGACGCGCGCGTCGCCGGGATCCTCACCCAGCGGACCGGCGGCGCCGACCGCGCCGCCGGCGTCGAGCTGGCCGACGGCACGCAGGAGCCGGCCGAGATCGTGATCTCGGCGGCCGACGGCCACGCGACCATCTACGACATGCTGGGCGGCGCCTACCTCGACGACGAGCTGCGCGCCGTCTACGAGCGCGAGGAGCTGCCGCTCTTCTACCCGATCCTGTTCGTCGGCGTCGGCGTGGCGCGCGAGTTCGCGGACGAGCCGCAGCGCATCTCCGGGCTGCTCTTCCCGGTCGACGAGCCGATCGGCGCCGGCGCCGTGCACAGCCGGGCAGCTCGAGGCGCGCATCTTCAACTTCGACCCGGCCATGGCGCCCGAGGGCAAGACGGTCATCACCGCCATGCTGGAGGCGGACGGCCCGTACTGGCTCGAGCTGAGGGAGCAGGACAGGCAGCGGTACAACGCCGAGAAGGCGCGCATCGGCGAGGCCGTCGTGCGCGCCCTCGACCGCCGCTACCCCGGGCTCAAGGACCAGGTGGAGATGGTCGACGTCGCCACGCCGGCCACCACCGTCCGCTACACCGGCAACTGGCGCGCCAGCTTCGAGGGCTGGATGCCGACGCCGGGCGTACCTCATGAAGGGCCTGCCGCGGCGCCTGCCCGGGCTGGACGACTTCTACATGGTGGGCCAGTGGGTGCAGCCCGGCGGCGGGCTGCCGACCGGGGTCATGACCGCCCGCGAGGTCCTGCAGCTCGTCTGCAAGCGTGACGGCGTGACCTTCCGGACGACGACGGTCTGAGACCGCGGAGATCGGCATGGAGCTTGAGAGCGCGTACCGGTTCGGGTCCTGGATCGCCGTCATCGTCGCCGTCCTGACGGTCGGCGACCTTCGCCCTGGCGCTGACGGCGCTGCCCGACAAGGTCCCGTACCCCTTCACCGACCCCGTGATCGCCGAGCAGTGGCCGGGAGACTACCTCTGGATGTATCCGGCCATGGTGCTGATGCTCTTCTTCGTCGCGCTCGTGGCCGCCATCCACGTGTGCGCCCCTCCCGCGCGGCGGGTCTTCAGCCTCATCGCGCTCTGCGTCGCCGTCCTCGCCGCGGCGGTCCTGCTCATCGACTACTACCTGCAGGCGAGCGTGATGCAGACGAGCCTGGAGAAGGGGCAGCTGGACGGCTGGTCGCTGCTCACGCAGTACAACCCCAACGGCGTCTTCATCGCGCTCGAGGAGCTCGGCTACCTGCTCATGGCCGTCGTGTTCCTGTGCCTCGCGCCGGTGTTCGTCGGGACCTCCGGCGTGGAGCGGGCCCTGCGCTGGCTGCTCCGCGCGAGCTTCGCCGCCTCGATCCTCGCCTTGGTCGTGGTCTCGGCGGTCAAGGGCACGGACCGCGGCGACACCTTCGAGATCGAGCACCCCCGGGCCTTTGACGGGACGTCGCCCGCGCCGGGGAGGCAGGCGGTTGCGCTCAGGCGGCATGTAGCGGCTTGATCCTTTCCACGTCGGCCTTGATCGCCTGCGCCGCGTCCCAGAGGTCCACGGCGCGCTGCGCGTTCAGCCAGAACTCCGGCGTGTTGCCGAACAGGCGGGAGAGGCGCAGCGCCATCTCCGGGCTGAGCGCCCTACGCTCGCGCAGCAACTCGTTCACCGTCTGGCGGGAGACGCCGAGCGCGTCGGCGAGGCCGGCGACCGTGAGCCCGTAGTCGGGCAGGAAGTCCTCGCGCAGCATCTCGCCGGGATGGGTAGGCCGGCGCTGCATCTCGCCGGTGTTGGCAATGCTCATCGTGCTCACCTCGCCATCAGTGGTAGTCGGTGATCTCGACGTCGTAGGCGTCGCCGTCCGCGAAGCGGAAGCAGATGCGCCACTGGTCGTTCACCGAGATCGCGTGTTGGCCCTTGCGCTCTCTCTCGAGTGCGGCCCGTGAGGTAGAGCTCCTGCGTGCGCTTGTCCGCGAACGTCTTGATCACGGTGATAAGCGTAACGCGTCACGTGACAGTGGTCAAGATGTACCTTGGCAAGGGCACGCAGGGAGGAGGTGTCGCCTCGGTTGTATCGTCCACTGCGATGCACCTGCCGGACGCGCCCAGTTCGCTCGATCTGGCTCACACGGTGATGACGATCTTGCCTTCCGCGTGGCCCTCCCCGAAGGAGGAGATGGCCTCGCGAGTCCGGCTCAGGGGGTACGTGCTGCCGACGACGGGCGTCAGCTGGCCGGACTCCATGAGCTCCTTCAGGACCAGCAGGTCGTCCTGCCCCGGGTGCTCGTGGCACACGCGGATCCGCTGCGGCACCTTCAGCGAGAGCAGCGGCGCCTTGATGAGCAGGACCCCGGTGCTGGCGAACCAGCGCTTGTGGAACTGGCCGCCGTTGGGCACGAGCGTGCCGTCGCGCTCCAGCGCGCGCAGGAGCTCGGACAACGAGTGCTGCAGCACGTTGTCGAGCACGAGGTCGTAGCGCCTCTCACCGGCGGTGAAGTCCTCCCGGGTGTAGTCGATGACGTGGTCGGCGCCGATCGATCGGACCAGATCCAGCTTCGAGGTGCTGCAGACGCCCGTGACCTCGGCGCCGAACGACTTGGCGATCTGCACCGCGAAGCTGCCGACCCCTCCTCCGGCGCCGACGACCAGGACCTTCTGCCCCGGCTGGATGCCGCCCGCGTCGCGCAGCGCCTGGAGGGCGGTGAGACCGGACATCGGCACGGCCGCCGCCTGCTCGAACGTGATGCCGGCCGGCTTGGGGACGAGGTACTTCTCGGGCGCGACCGCGTACTCGGCGAACGTGCCCACGCCGCGGCCGAAGACCTCATCGCCCGACCCGGAGCCGCGTCACGTTCTTGCCGACGGCCTCCACGACCCCCGCCATGTCCGTGCCGCGGATGCCGAGCTTCGGCCGGCGCAGCCCGAAGGACAGGCGGACGATGTACGGCACGCCGTGGACGCCGGCCCAGTCCGGGGGGTTCACGGCGGCGGCGCGCACGCGCACGAGCACCTCGTCGTCCTTGACGACCGGCTTGTCGACGTCCTTGAGCTCCAGGACGTCCGGTGAGCCGTACTCGCTGTGCACGACCGCCTTCATGATGCCTCTCGCGGTGCGTTCGCTGCCGTGCCCTTCCAGGGTGGTGCGCGGCGCCACGGCTTCTGCCGCGCCGCGCCCAGACCGACCAGACGATCAGCGCCATGCACGCGACTTCCACGGACGCGAAGAACACGTAGTGAGGGGTCAGCGACCCGCCGCCGACCACGAACGCGGTGGTGACCGCCGCCGCGACGGTGTTCGCCCAGCGGTTGGCCCTCGGCTTCAGGACGCGAGACACGAAGATCATCGCGATCGGGATCTCCAGGAGTATCGCGAACCCCAGCAGGAGCCCCGGAGTGATCTGCACGCCCGCCTGCCCGGCCCACAGTTCCTGCAGAGCTCCAGGCTTGATGAAGGTCAGGATGTCCGCGAAGACCATGTTGAACATGACCACGACCCAGAGCGTCGAGAGTCTCGTCCCCAGGTCGCTCATGACATCACTCCGCCGTGAACGCATTGTCGTGTCCCCCATCGTGAGCCCCGCCTTCCCCTTGAGTGAGCGCTTTGACCCGAGGAGCCTACGGCTGCGCCCGCCGCCGGTCGTCTCCCGGCGGGCGGAGCCTGGGGTCAACTGCGGGAGGAACTTCGGCGCCGGCGCCATGCCCCTGCGGGGGGACGCCGCCGGCGCCGGAGCAGGGCCCGGGCGGGTTCCCCGCTCAAGGGGCATCCACGCTCTCGATGAGCTCCTTGAGCACCCTGGCGGCATTGTGCTCCTGGTCGCGGGACCCGTACACGAACGTCACGGGGCCGGCTCGCACGAGGCTCCTCAATCGTTCCAGCTCGTCGGGGCGCTCGCGCAGGTCCTCGCGGCAGCGACTCCAGAACTCCTCCCACCTGGCGGCGTCGTGGCCGAACCAGCGGCGCAGTTCGGTGCTGAGAGCCACCTCCTTGAGCCCGACGTCCACGGCGGCCCTTCTCCTTGCTCAGCCCACGCGGCCACAGGCGCTCCACCAGGACGCGCACGCCATCGGCAGCCGACGGAGCTTCATAGGCCCGCTTCAAACGGATCGCCACAGCCTCTCCCGGATCAGATGAAGCCGAACAGCGGCGGGAAGACGATCACGACGGCCGCCGCCCACGCGAAGTAGACCGGCAGGTAGTCCGTCTGCCAGCGTTCCAGTCTGGTGAACGCTCCGCGTCCTCTCAGGAAGCTGATGTAGAGCACCGCCGACCACACGAGGTTCACGAGGAGGATGACGTTCTCGCCCAGGGCGGCCACCCGGTTCGGAGTGAAGCCGAGCTCGGTGATGCGCGTCCCGATGGCCCACAGCGCCACCGCGTCGGCCACGAGCGCGCTGACCACCAGCACCACCTGCAGCACGTCGAACAGGTTGGGGGGCGCCTGTGGGTCGCGGGCGGAGACCGAGTAGAGCAACAGGCCGAGCACCACCACCAGGAGCAGGTCGAAGGCGATGAGCACGTCCCGCTCCACGTCCACTCCGCGCCCCGTCCAGAGCAGCGTGCCCAGAAAGACGACCAGCGCGGCGGCGAAGAAGGGCGTGAAGAGGCGCGTCAGCACCGGCGCCATGTTCTCGATCACGCTCTGCTTGGCCTCCACCAGCCAGGCCGCGACCACGACCGCCGCCAGCCGCGCCGCACGGCAGCAGCCACGACTCGAAGAAGGGCTCGACGTCGATCCCGATCGCCTGGAAGATCAGCGCGATGAAGGCGGTGAGCACGCCGCCGCCGAGCGCGATCAGGACGTAGTAGATGACCAGCTCGCCGGAGAAGCGGATGAAGTCCATGCGGCCGGCGACCTGTCTCCAGCGGCCGCCCGCGTACGCGACGCCGACCACCAGCCAGAGCGCGATCGGCAGGTGCAGCGCCGTGAGCGTCTCGGTGGAGCCGCCCGGGTCGAAGGGATAGACGTTGGCGAAGACGGCCGCGACGGCGAACGCCACGGCCAGCCAGAGGATGGTGCGGGTGGCGAGCCGCCGCTTCCAGGCGAAGTAGCCGGCCAGCAGCGGCAGCACGAAGAGGCTCAGGTTGCGGGCGTAGAAGCCGCCGCCGTCATCCAGGTCGATCCCGAAGAGGGCCGGCAGCTTGACGGCGACGGCCGCCGCCACCGCGAGGCCGAAGGCGACGAGGGTGTCCGTCCGTGCCCGCGTCCGCGGCTCCCCGGCGTCCGAGGGGACCATGACGAGCTGCTTCCACAGGCGGTCCGAGTGCTCGCGTGCGAACTCGCGCGAGAGGGCGTCGATGTTGCCCATGCGCTTCACCGCCACCAGGAACGCCTCGTCCGCGGTGAGCCCCGCGTCCACCAGGACCGCGACCTGCTCGCGCAGGTGGTCCTCCAGCTCCGCCACGTCGACGGAGTGGATCGCCTGCCGGCGGAGGAGGTAGCCCCGCCAGTGGGCGATCTGCTCCTCGAGTGCTCCCGTCTGGTCCGGGGCCGGCATCGCTCAGGCTCCCTCTGGCTGGAGCGCGGCCGGCGCCGGGTGGCCGGCCGGGACGCGCAGGGACGCGCGCCAGAGGCCCCGCAGGGTCGCGTCCACCGTCTGCCACTGCCGGCGCTCCTCGGCGAGGTGGGCCCGGCCTCGGGGCGTGATCCGGTAGTACTTGCGCCGGCGGCCGCTCTCGGAGACCTCCCACCGCGCCTCGACGTGCTCGAGCCGCTCGAGCCGGTGCAGGACGGGGTAGAGCATCCCGTCCGTCCAGTGCAGATCGCCCTCCGGACAGCTCTCGGACGCGCTGGAGGATGGCGTAGCCGTAGCTGTCCCCCTCGGCGAGGATCGCCAGGACGATGGGGGTCGAGGACGCGGCCGTCAGTTCCTTGTTGATCTCCATAACTAGCGGTAGTATGCATAGCACTGCAATGTATGTCAACGCCGCTCACCGGGTCTGCCGATCCGGGGGTATACACAAGGCATCCTGCGCATCCCTGACGAGAGGTAGCGTCATGTACATCCTGAATTACTGGCACAGCGTCGCCGACTACGGAGAATGGAAGAAGGTGTTCGACCGCGACCCGTTGGGCCGCGAGGCGTCCGGCGTGCGCCGCTACGTCATCGAGCACCCCGTGGGCGAAGAGCACATGGTGATCGGCCATCTCGAGTTCGACAGCCTGGCCGAGGCCGAGACCTTCTCGGGCCGGCTGCAGGAGGTCTGGGACGGGCTGGGCGGCCAGGTAGTCTCCAACACCGGGCAGAACATCACCGAGGTGCTGGAGCAGCGGCAGTTCGGCAGCGAGGCCGGCCGCCGGGCGGCCTGAGCCGGGCAGCCTGGGCCGGCCGGACGCGCTGCGAGCGAAACGGGCCGGGCGGGGCCGACGGCCCCGCCCGGCCCGAGCACTCAACTCTCCCACGCCGGACGCATCATGCCGCGTCCGGCGTCACGCCGCCGGTCGCAACGCGCTCCTGGGGACGTCGCCCCTGGCGGCAGTCGCCGAGGCGGGCGCTTCGGGAGCGAGGCCGAGCCGCTCCAGGCCTTCCGACCGGAACCCCTTGGTGACGAGGTAGACGCCCAGCGAGAACTCCCACAGCGCGATCGGGATCGCGAGGAGCCCGTTCAGCCCGGAGCCGTAGTCGGTGACGCCCGTCACCGTGAGGACGACGGCCGTGATGAGCAGCGGCGCGCCGATGAGCCCAAGCACGGGGAGGATGCGGGGGACCAGGCGCGACTGGTAGAGCAGGGAGCCGAGGAGCAGAGCGTTCAAGGCGGGCATCAGGCTCTGCCCGAGGGTGAAGGCCCAGTCATGCAGGCCGATCAGCGCCTGGCCTGTACCCAGCGCATCGGCTCCGGCTCCGGCTTGCCGCAAGGCCACCACGGACAGCAGGGTGACGCCGCCCGCGAAGATCATGGTGGCTTCCAGGGTCCGCGTGGCGACGAAGCCCAGCGCGGCCCCTTCGTTCTGCCGCTTGACCACCGGGAACAGGGCGACGGCGGTGCCGATGCCGGCGAGGGCCACGATCACTTCCAGGATGACGCCGACGTACACGCGAGTGTCGGGGCCGGCGCCGATGATGTAGTCCGCCCCTCGCACCGAGTTGTAGAGGAAGAGCGTGGGGATCGAGATGAAGGTGATGAGGTAAAGCACGCCCGCGACCAGCGCGGTCTTTCTGGCGGAGGTCATGATGATCTTCCCCTTCGCAGAGGTAGGTGTCGCCCGGGTCGATCCCTGCGGCTGGAGCGCGGTGACCGCGGCGCTCGCCGCGGCGGCTCGTGGTGCGGCAGGCGGCGACCATGCCTGCTGCCTCTCTTGGGGATAGTGGACTGTTCCCGATGCGGTGCGCGGCCAACCCGGGAGCGATGGCCGCCGCGCCTGCCCTTCGGTCTACCCCTCGGTCAGCGTGATCGAGACGTCCCGGGCGAGCGCGAGGTCGGTGATGATGTACATGGCCTTGACCGCGCCCGCCGGCACCACGCAGGCCTCGCAGCATCCCGCCGTGCGCAGCAGCTCGCTCGCCTGTGCGAGGATCGGGTTCGCCTCCCGGCTCAGCGTCTGGATCGCGTCGACCGGTGAGATCTCGGCGACCCGCCGGGCGAGCTCCGCGACCAGCTCGCAGCCGGATTCGAAGACGAAGTCGACGTGCCGGGCGTCGTCGGTCGTGGCGGTGACGGTCACGGGGTAGCCGCAGATGCCGGGGTCTATGGTCGCTCGCAGTTCCATTGCTCTCTCCTTCACGTGAAGCGCTCGGCTGCGCGCGGGAACAGGACGTTGTTCTCGAGGTGGACGTGCTTGTGGAGGTCGGCCTCGAACGCCTGCAGACGCTGCCAGGTGAGCGCGTAGGTGGCGCAGGCGTCGGCCGGCAGCCCGTAGCCCAAGGCCAGGTCGCGGATGTCGTGGAGCGTGGCGCCGACCTCGTCGTGCTCGCGGACGAGCGCCGCGATGCCGCCGGCGATCGCCGCGGCATCCTCCGCCGCGGGGTCCGCACCGGCCCTGGCGGCGGCCTCGGCGCGCTTGATCGCCGGGAAGACGACCTCTTCCTCCTCCGCGAGATGGACCATCAGTCTGGCAGCCATGCCGTCGAACGCGGCGGCGATCTGCGCCAGCTCGGGGTGGTGCTCGCCGTGGACGTCCGCGATCTTGCGCGCGTAGGCGCCGGTCTGAGGGGCGTTGGCCCTCACGTACGCGTGGTGGATGGCCCTGAGGTGATCGATGAGGCGCGTGAGGGTCCAGCTCGCGTAGTCCCGGTCGGGCCGCGCGGGCGCGCTCGCGGTGGCCGCTTCGAGCTCGCGGCCGAGGGCGGCCGGGTCGAGGGACTTCTCGGCGCAGGCGGCCGCGAGGGTCCGCGCCCCTCCGCAGCAGAAGTCGATGTCATGCCTTTCGAAGACGACGGCCGTCCGGTAGTCGCCGGCGACGATGTCGCCGACCGTGGCGGACGCGAGCTCCGGATCGGGTCCCTGCATGGTGTCTCCCCGGTGAGTGGCGCGATGGGACTGAGTGAGGGTACCGTACCTTCGCGGGAGAATGGGAGGCGGTGATGGACGTCTCCGGGTAAGCTGGGACCTGACAAGTCCGAACATGCATCCACAGATGCCTGATCCCCCGGTAGGGGACTCAGGGCGACCGAAGGAACGAGAATGCCCAAGAGCAAAGGTTCACCCCGGCCTCCGAGGAAGGGCGGCCGGCCCATCGACCCCGCGCGCCGTCGCTACTGCTCCTTCTGCAAGGAGAAGGTCGACGAGGTCGACTACAAGGACGTGAGCACGCTCCGCCGCTTCGTGAGCGACCGGGGCAAGATCAAGACGCGGCGCGTGAGCGGCGCTTGCCGCCGGCATCAGCGCCAGGTCGCCGTGGCCATCAAGAGGGCCCGCGAGATGGCTCTCCTGCCGTACGTGGCCTCCGTCGCCGCGGGCGAGGACAAGCGCGGTCGCCGTCGCGGCTGATCGCGGTCGCCGACCGGCTTCGAACCGACGCGGGGGCACGCCGCTCGCCGCCGAACGTCACCTCACCAGGAGAAGCTCGGCGAGACTCGCGGCGAGCCAGTCGCGGTAGCGGCGCTGTGACCATCCCCGGATACGGACGAGGAGCTGGTGCAGCTCCGGGCTCGTCAGCGCCCAGACCGTCTCCAGCGCAGCCTCCTCGTCGAGGCGCAGCGGCCCGTTGGCGGAGAGCAGCCGGGTGAGCGTGCGGAGGTTCTTCAGCCGGTCGTCGTGCAGCCGCCGCAGTAGCTCGGCAAGCTCAGGGTCCGACCGTGAGGCGCCGGCGACGACCGCGACGAGCGGCGCGGCGCGCTCGAGGCGTGGCACGATGTCGGCGGCGAAGATGCGCAGCTGCTCGCGCTGATCGGTGGCCGCGGCGATGGCGCGGGGGCCCTTCTGCTCGGGGACGGGGGCGCTCTCGTCCCCGCGGACCGCGCGGCGCACGAGCTCGCCGAGCAGCGTGCGCTTGTTGCCGAAGTGCCCGTAGACGGTCTCCGGAGAGACGCGTGCGCGCTCGGCGACGGCCGCGATGCTGGTCCCCTGGTAGCCGCGCTCCACGAACAGCTCCGCCGCGGCGGCCAGCACCAGCGCGCGCGTCTGGTCGGCCTGGTCTCGCCGCCGCTCGGAATTGTACCGGCGGCGCGGATGCTTGGCGGTCGTCATATTGGGTACAGACATAGCGTAACCATTACATCGACACTATACCCAAAGTGAGGACAGCATGTCGAGCGCAGAAGAGCTGGCTCGCCGGCTCATCGAACAGGGCTTCAACAACGGCGACCTCAGCGTCGCCGACGACGTCATCGCACCGGATCAAGTGGAGCATCAGTACTACGGGCCCGACCATGCCCCGGGCGCGGAGGGAGTCAAGGCGGTGATCGACTCGCTGCGGCGGGCCTTCTCCGACCTCCACCTCGCCATCGAGGACCTCGTCGTCGACGGCGAGAAGGTGTGGCTGCGCATGACGGCCACGGGCACCAACGACGGATCCTTCATGGGCAATCCGCCGACGGGTCGCCGGATGCGCAGCGATGTGTTCGACGTCGTGCGCATCGAGGACGGCCGCGTCGTCGAGCACTGGGGCGTGCCCGACCGCCTCGGCACTCTCTTCCAGCTCGGGCTCGCGCAACCGCCGGGCGCCGGTGCCGCCGGGTCCGGCGGCACCGGCCGTGTGGGCCCGGCCGAGAGGGCGGCGTAACGGCGCACGGGCAGTCGGCGTGTGGGCCGGCAGCCTCGAGCGACGCCGCGGACGCCTCCGGCCGCTCCAGCCAGCGGCCGGAGGCGTCCGTCTGCACCAGGCCGGTCATCCGCCGCCGGTCTCGTCCACCTGCCTCAGTTCGTCGAGCCTGCCCGAGACGACGTCGCGCGCCGCGTCGCGCGCCGGCAGATGCCCGGTGAGCGCCACGACGAACGGCTCCTTCTGCAGGCAGTACACCTGCGTCTCGCGGGTCGTCACCACCGTGGCCGTGCGCGGCACGTCCTTGATCAGGGCGATCTCGCCGAAGCCCTCGCCGCGGGTGAGGCGCGCGACCTCGCGGCCGGAGTGCTCGACCTCCACCTCGCCCTCGGCGATGGCGCAGTAGAAGTCGCCCTCCTCGCCCTCGCACATGACCGTCGTGCCGGCGCTGTAGGTCATCGGCTCGAGCGCGCGCGCGAGGCCCTCGAGCTGTGGCCCCGGCAGGCGGGAGAAGATCGGGATCGACTGCAGCAGGCGGATCTCGACGTGGGGCACCGTGGCGGCGGCGTCGACGGACCTCAGGCCGCGCCAGGTGAGGGCGACGATGAGCAGGAAGACGAGGCCGGTGCCGACGAGGGCGGCCCGCGCCCCGCTCAAGCCGACCAGCACAGGGACGAGCACCGAGCCGATGGCGAGGCCGACGTTCATCAGCGACTCGAGCAGCGAGAAGACGTTGGCCAGCACCTGCGGCCCGGCCGAGCGCTGCAACAGGATGCGACCGGTGACGTCCATGAGCGTGCGCCCCAGACCGGCCACGGCCAGCAGGAGGAAGGCGCCGAGCACGGTCGGGTAGACGCCGAGGACGCCGAGCGCGAGCGCCGCCGTGACCATGCCGGCGGCGAGCGCCGGCGTCATGCGCCGGCGCGCCACCAGCAGGGCGGTGACGGCGGCGCCCACGAGGCCGCCGGCGCCGAAGGCCGAGTTCAGGTAGCCGGCGCCCGACTCACCCATGCCGAGCACCGAGATCGAGAGCACGACGTAGAGCACGTCGAGGGCGCCGACCAGGATGTACTGGGCGCCGAGCAGGCCGACCAGCAGGCGGATGCTCTTGTCGGCGCGCACGGCCCGGATACCTGCAGCCACTTGTGCCGTCAGCGAGCCGGGTTCCTCGCCGGAGTCGATCGGAAGGGACCCAGGCACGGGCAGCACGAGAAGGGCGGCGGCGAACGACAGCGTCGCGAGGACGGCGATCGCGAGCTGCGGGCCGCCGATGCCGAGCAGCACGCCGGCCACGGCGGGCGCGACCAGCACGCTGCCGTTGTCCATCCAGCTCGAGAGCACGTTGGCCGCGGTGAGCTCGATCGGCGAGCGCACGACGCTGGGCAGCAGGGCGGCCTGTGCCGGTCGCGGCACGGTGATACCGAGATTCACGAACGGGGCGAGGGCGAAGACGACCCAGGCCGGCGCGCCGGAGGCGATGGCGCCGGCCACCGACGCCATGGCGCAGCCCTGGACGAGGTAGCCGACGAGCAGGACGCGGCCGGGTCGCCGCCGGTCGGCGAAGGCGCCGATGTAGGGGGCGAGGAGGGCGCACGGAATGAGCTGGACCAGCGCCATGACTCCCGATCCGGTGGCGCCGGCGACGCCGTAGGCGTAGACCATGAGACAGACCCAGACGGCCCACTCGGCGCCGTTGAACGCCGCCCAGGCGAGCTCGAGGCGCACCAGGACCGGGTTGCGCAACGCAGTCTTGAAGACCGAGCCGGTCGACGCCGCGTCAGCACCTGCCATGGACGCTCCCTCCAGCGCTCCGCCGCCGGTGACGCTATCGCGCCGGCGGTGCCTCGTCCAGGTCACGGCGGGTATATGGATCCACATATCGCCCCGGCGGTCACGTGAAGCGCAGGCTCGCGAGGACCGGAGGGGGCTGTCGGGAGGAGGACGCGTGCCCACCGTCGTCGAGTTCGAGAAGGTCTCCACCGCCGGGCTGGAGTCGTCACCTGTGGCAGAAGCGCTCGCCGGTCTCCGCGCGCACGAGGCGCGCTACTACAAGAACAAGTACAAGCACGCATTCGCGGTCACGCGCGCCGACGAAAGCCAGGACACGCTCGACTACGTCGACCGGATCCTCAGGGACGAGCGCGGCATCGAGATCGCAGCCAGGCCCCTGGAGACGTCACTCTTCGAGGTGGACGGCATCAGGATGGCCTACGTGTTCTACGAGAGCGGCCTCGCGGTCAACGTCATGTACACGATCGACGACCCGAAGAAGCGGGCGGTGGGCTTCAAGCTCTCGGAGGGGATGGACGTGCCGAGCGAGCTGGAGGGGAAGTTCAAGTTCGCCAGGCAGAAGTCCAAGCTGGCGGGGACGATCCGCGGGTCGTTCTTCGTGATCAAGGGCGAGTACTAGCCGTGGGCGCTGACCCGGAGCCGTTCGTCGTCACGGACCCATGCGCCGTGTGCGCCGGCCAGGGCACGGTCGACGAACAGCCGTGCCCCGCGTGTCACGGTACCGGTGTGGCTCGGTTCTACCACGGCACGAAGGCCGATCTGAGGCAGGGTGACCTGATCGGCCCGGGGCATGTCCCCAACTTCGGCCGGCGGAATCGGGCACAGGCCTACGTCTACCTGACCGGCACGCTGGACGCGGCCACGTGGGGAGCGGAACTGGCGTTCGGCGAGGGTCCCGGGAGGATCTACCTCGTGGAACCGACCGGGCCGATCGAGGACGATCCCAACCTGACCGACAAGAAGTTCCCGGGCAACCCGACCAAGTCGTACCGCTCCCGGGAGCCGCTGCGGGTGACCGGTGAGGTCAGGGGCTGGCACGGGCACTCCCCGGAGGCGCTCAAGACCATGAAGGACAACCTTGAGCGCCTCAGGCAGCAGGGCGCAGAGCCGATCGACTGAGCCGCCGCCGGCCGCCGGGCCGCTCCGAGGCGGGACCGGCGGCCTTTCGGCGTGAGAAGCTGCCGGCGCAAGCTGCCGCAGTCTACCGACGGGTAGCGAGCCTTCTTTCGCGGGCGGCCCCGGCGAGGAGCAGCGCCACGCCGAGGAGCCCCATCAGGCTTGCGGCCACGTACATGGCCGGGAAGCCGAACGCCTCGGCGGTCACGCCCCACACGACCGCCCCTACGCCGATGCCGAGGTCCATGGCGGTAGTGAACGTGCCCATCGCCGCGCCGCGCTCCTGCGGCTGGGCGCGGTCGACCGTCATCGCCATGAGCGTGGGCTGGGCGGCGCCGACGCCGATCGCGTAGAGCACGGCGACGACCAGCAGCATGGTCATACTCTCTGCCCGCGAGAGCACGAGGAGCGCCACGAAGGTGAACACCAGCCCCGGGGCGATGACGGCGACCCTGCCCGCCGGTCCGACAGCCGTCCGAGCGGGCCGCGCAGGACCAGCACGACCAGCAGCGAGAAGACGGTGAAGAAGAGGCCGGGGTTGCCGAGCTCGGCCTTCTCGGCGTAGAGCGGGAGCAGGGCGACCACCGAGGCGTAGGTCAGCGCGTTGGTGAACAGCACGGCGGAGGGGAAGAGCGCCGCGGGGAGGATGAAGCTGCGCCAGCCCAGCAGGTGGGCCGCGTCGCCGGGCTCGCGCCCCGGTTCCCTGATGCCGGCCGTGGTCAGCGCGGCCGCGGCCGCCAGCACCATGGCGGTCAGGAACAGGGCGCCGTAGCCGGTCCGGCCGACAAGGAACACGCCCAGGGCCGGGCCCACCGCCATGGCCACGTTCATGCCCACGCCGAAGATACCCCATCGCCTCGCCGCGGCGGGAGCGCGGGGCGAGGTCCGCGGCCAGCGCGCTCGCCGCGGTGCCGAACGCCGCCCCAGCCGATGCCGTGGAAGACACGCACGGCCATCACCAGGGGCACCGACTGGGCGGGCTCGTAGAGCAGCGAGCTGGCGGCCAGCATGACGGCGCCCACCAGCATGATGGCCTTCTTGGCCCGGCGGTTCGGAGAGGCGCCCGATCCACGGGCGCACGATGACGGCGCTGAGCGTGAAGCAGGCGAGGACCACCCCCGCGTCCGAGACACTGCCGCCGATGGCGACCACGTAGAGCGGCAGCGTCGCCAGCAGCAGGTACATGCTCGTGAACGAGAACAGGTTCGCCACGATCGCGAGCGAGAAGCTGCGGCTGAAGATGGCGTCTCGGGAGGAGGGCTCCACGGGCGCAGTATACCGCGGGGGGTACTGCCTACTCGTCCCTGACTATGTCGACCGAGATCTCCACCGCCGGGATCGTCCCTGTGTTCTCGAGCCAGTGGGTGGTGTCCCTGTCCTCGGGCCAGCCGACTCCCGGCCCGTACTCCGTGGCCGCTCCGTCGCGATGGTCGATGATCGTTCCTTGCAGGATGTAGACGGTGCCGGGTCTGCCCTTGTGGTCGTGGATCGGGCCATAGACGCCGCCCGGCTCGATGGTCACCTTGCGCATACGAAGCTGGCGCCCTGTCATGCCCTCGATCTCAGGGCCAAGGTCGACGGTCGCCAGCAGCTCCACCGCGACACCCCTCGTCTCAGGCGCCTCGTCGTGCATCACGCCCCTCCTCTCGGTACTCCGAAGCCTTCACGTCTCCATCATGCTCTCGACGAGCTCCTTCAGCACCGTGGCGGCATTGTGCTCCTGGTCGCGGGACCCGTAGACGAACGTCACAGGGCCGGCCTCCACGAGGCCCCTCAGTCGTTCCAGCTCGTCGGGGCGCTCGCGCAGCTCCTCGCGGTAGCGGCGCCGGAACTCCTCCCACCTGGCGGCGTCGTGGCCGAACCAGCGTCGCAGCGCAGTGCTGGGAGCCACCCCTTTGAGCCAGACGTCCACGGCGGCCTTCTCTTTGCTGAGGCCCCGCGGCCACAGGCGTTCGACCAGGATGCGCACGCCATCGGCAGCCGACGGAGCCTCATAGGCCCGCTTCAGCCGGATCTCCACGGCCATGGCGCCTCTCCTCCTGTTCTGCCTCCAGTTCGGCGAGTCTCCGCTGGAGTGCGCGCTCTTCCTTCCAGCGGTCGGTCTCGTCGCGCACGATGGCGGCGATCGCCTGGACCTTCCCGTCGGGCGCGTACAGCAGCGCGACGGTGAAGGCGATCGAGAGAGTACGCCCGTCCTTGTGCACGGCCGGGACACGGAGCACCTCGGCGCCGTAGCGCGTGCGGCCGGTCCTCATGAC
The DNA here is from genome assembly GCA_963780715.1 of uncultured beta proteobacterium. Lineage (GTDB taxonomy): Bacteria > Pseudomonadota > Gammaproteobacteria > Burkholderiales > Burkholderiaceae_F > JALORV01. Next base: position 307,953 of record CAWADK010000016.1, on the reverse strand, counting down.
CTCCTGGTATCCCCTCCAGTGCCGGCTGCGAAAGCGCTCCGGGACGATCAGATCGAGGGAGCGGCCGAGCGCCTCCTGTTCGGTGTGCCCGAAGATGCGCTCGGCCGCGCGGTTCCACAGGAGGATGGAGCCGTCCGGCCCCGCGGCGATCACCGCATCGCCGGCGGCTCGTATCAGAGCCTCGTGATCGACAGGCTGACTCGTCACGCTAGACCACGCCCGGCGGTCGCCCGTCGCTCGGTAGCGGTGAGGGCCGCGGCTTCCACAGTGGGTAGTGCAGCCCGGCGAGCCGGTTGATCACGAAGCCCTGGGCCGTGAGCAGCACCACGGCGAGCATGAGGATGGCGAGCTGCGCCGGCGTGCGCAGCAGGCCGATCGAGACGATCAGCGTCGTCGCGCCCGCCGGCGCGTGCGGGATGTCGAGCCAGGCCATGATCGAGAGCGTGAGCGCCAGCGAGAGGCGCCAGCGCGCCGACCCGCGCGGGCGTGACGTCCTCGAGGTTCGGCGGCGTGCTCGTGAGCCCGAACACGACCAGCGCAGAAGTACCCGGCGAGCACGCCGATGAGGTGGCCGAAGAAGCAGGAGCGCGGCGCGGCGTTGGGCGCGAGCGGCTGATAGAAGAGCAGGAACGCCGTCGGGCCCAGCGAGGGGAAGGCGAACGGCTGGCTCGGTGACCATGGCGAGCGCCGCCATGATGCCGATGGCGAGGCCCGAGTTGACGAACAGGTAGACGGCGACCACCCGGCGTTCGTCGTAGCGGTGCCTCAGCATCGGGAGCTGCAGGCTGCGCAGGAGCTCGCGCCCGAACAGGGGTCGGCGGCCGGGCGGCGTCGGGCTCGGGTCCGCTCACACGCTCGCGGCCCGCCGTTGTCGCGACCGAAGGTCCGCCACGACCGCGACTCGCCGGGGGCGAGGACGAGTCCGCCTCTGCGCCGTCGGTAGAGGACGAACGGCCTCGTGAGGTACCAGACCGGGGCGCTCCAGAAGTGCACGAACCGCGTGAACGGGAACAGCGCGAGGAACAGCCAGGCGACGGTGGCGTGCAGCTGGAAGATCCACGGCGCGGCGGCGATCGTCGCTCACGTCGGGGTGCAGCGAGAAGACGCCGCGCATCCACAGCGACACCGACTCGCGGTAGTCGTAGCCGGGGCCGAGCACGTTGTAGCCGACGGTGACCAGGACTGCCGAGCGCGATCATGACCCAGAGCAGCGCGATGGCGACCCAGTCGAGCGCCGAGGTGACGGTCCGCACGCGGTCGCTGCCGACGCGGCGCACGGTGAGGACCACGAGGCCGGCGACGACGAGCACGGCGGCCGTCGTCCCGGCGGCCTTGGAGAACGGCGAGTAGAGCGACTCGGGGACGCCAAGGGCGTTGGTCCACGACTTGGGGAGCAGCAGACCGGTGGCGTGGCCGACGATCGCCAGCAGCGTGCCGTAGTGGAAGAGCGGCGCGCCGATCAGCAGCAGGCGCCGCTCGTAGAGCTGCGAGGAGCGGCTCGTCCAGCCGAAGCGGTCGAACCTGTAGCGCCAGATGTGGCCCACCACGAACAGGGTGAGGGCGAGGTAGGGCAGGATCACGAATGCGGCGACCTGCCAGCCGTGCGTCGCGTTCATGAGCGCTCCCCCTGGTGATGCTCGGCGGTCGGCAGGACCGTGAGGACTGCACCCACCACCAGGCCGAAGGGACTCTCGCGCTGCGCAAGCAGCGCGGCCAGGTCTTCGAGCGCCTCGCGTTCCGCGGTGAGCAGCGCGCGGGCGGCGGGCACGTGCGCCGCCACCTCGAGCATCAGCGGCAGGTAGTCGGGCAGCTCGTCGCGGCTCACGTCGGCGCCCTCGACCCGGTAGGCGCGGCGCAGGTCGAGCAGGGCGGCGCCGCGCTCGCCTGGGCGTGCGGGTCCGGCCCTCCGTCAGGTACAGCGTCACGGCGCGATCGAGATCGAAGGTGGCGACGTAGGTCTGTTCGCGCTCGGCGGCGTCGAGCTCGCTCCACCAGGCGAGGAAGTCTTTCAGCTGCCGCCGCGCCGCGCTGCGGGCGGCAGCTCGGCCAGGCGCGGCCTCGATCAGCTCCGTCACCTTCGCGGACGCCGGGCCGGGGTAGTCGAGGAGAAGCGAGGCCGCCTGCAGGACGACCGCCGTCGCGTCCGGAGTCCCGATGGCGGCGGCGTCTCGGGACGCGGGGTGCCCGGGCGTGACGGTCTCGTGGCCCGGCATCACGTCGCCTGCCCGCGCTCCGGCGCGCCGCCGTCGCCGCGCTGGCCCTGGCGCGCTCCGGCCTCTTCGCGCCGCGCCTTGGGGATCACGTAGCGCTCGTCGTACGGCGCCAGCGCCAGCAGGCGGAAGAGTCGCTCCACCTGCTCGAGGCTCATGCCGGCCTCGCTCGCGGCCGCCGCGGGCGACGCCTCGCCGAGCTGCTGGCTGCGCTTCACGATGCGCATCGCCAGCAGGCGCCGCAGGCTCTCCTCGACCGGGGCGCGGGTCGCCGGCGGCCAGGACGTTCGCCACGTAGCGCAGCGGGATGCGCAGGTCGCCGAGCGCGGGGAACACCTGGTCGGGATCCTTGGCGTCGTAGCCGGCCGCGCTCAGCGCGTCGAGCACCGGCGAGAGCGGCGGCACGTACCAGACCATCGGGAGCGTGCGGTACTCCGGATGCAGCGGCAGCGCGACGCGCAGCTCCTTCGCCAGGGCGTAGACCGGAGAGCGACGCGCCGCCTCGATCCAGTCGTGCGGCACGCCGGCCGCCTCCGCCGCCGCGCGCACGCGCGCGTCGTGCGGGTCGAGGAGCAGCTCGCGCTGCGCCTCGACGAGGTCCGCCGGGCGCGTCGTCTCGGCGGCGGCCGTCACGGCGTCGAGGTCGTAGAGCACGACGCCGTTGGCGCGCAGGCGGCCCACGCAGGTCTCGGAGCACACCGTGGGCCTGCCGTTCTCGGTGACCGGATAGCAGAAGATGCACTTCTCGGCCTTGCCGCTCAGGTGGTTGAAGTAGACCTTCTTGTACGGGCAGCCGGAGACGCAGAAGCGCCAGCCGCGGCACTTGTCCTGGTCGACGAGCACGACCCCGTCCTCCTCGCGCTTGTAGAGCGCGCCCGAGGGGCAGGACGCCACGCACGACGGGTTCACGCAGTGGTTGCAGATGCGCGGCAGGTAGAACATGAAGACCTGCTCGTAGCGCTGCAGGACCTCGTCCTCGAGGCCGCTGAGACGCCGGGGTCGTCGGGCGTCAGCGTCGCCGGCCAGGTCGTCCTCCCAGTTGGGCCCCCATTCGAGGTCCATCGGCTTGCCCGTGAGGCGCGAGCGCGGCGTGATCACCGGCGGGGTCGGGCCGGAGGGCGCGGTGATCAGGTTGGCGTAGTCGTAGGTCCAGGGCTCGTAGTAGTCGTCGATCAGCGGCAGGTCGAAGTTGCCGAAGATGGTCGCGAGCTTCTTGATGCGGCCGCCCGCCCGCAGCGCCAGGCGGCCCTTGCCGTCGAGCCTCCAGCCGCCCTGCCAGCGGTCCTGGTCCTCCCACCTGCGCGGGTAGCCGGCGCCGGGCTTGGTCTCGACGTTGTTGAACCACATGTACTCGGCGCCGTCGCGGTCGGTCCAGGCCTGCTTGCAGGTGATCGAGCAGGTGTGGCAGCCGAGGCACTTGTCGAGCGCCATCACCATCATGAGCTGGGCGCGCACGCGCATCAGTAGGTCACCTTCTGCTCGGTCCGGCGGCGGACGACCACGACCTCGTCGCGCTGGCTGCCGGTGCAGCCGTAGTAGTTGACCGCGTAGGAGAGCTGCGCGTAGCCGCCGATCATGTGCGTCGGCTTGAGGAGGACGCGCGTGAGCGCGTTGTGCGTGCCGCCCTGCTTGCCCGTCTTCTCCGTGCGCGGCTGCCCGACGTGCCGGTCCTTGGCGTGGTAGATGTAGCAGACGCCTTGCGGCATGCGGCGGCGAGACCACGGCGCGGCAGTCGAGGACCCCGTTGCGGTTGCAGACCTCGAGCCAGTCGTTGTCGGCGACGCCGATCGAGGCGGCGTCCTCGGGCGAGAGCCAGGCGACGGTGCCGCCGCGGAAGAGCGTCAGCATCATCGGGTTCTCCTGGTAGTCCGTGTGGATGGACCACTTGGAGTGCGGCGTGAGGTAGCGCAGGGCGATGGCGTCGTCTCCGAGCTCCGCGGCCTCGGGGTAGCGCTCGGGCGTGTTCAGGGGCGGCCGCCAGACGGGGAGCTGCTCGCCGAGCTCGCCCAGCCACTGGTGGTCGAGGAAGAAGTGCATGCGCCCGGTGAGCGTGTGCCAGGGCTTGAGGCGCTCGACGTTGATGGTGAAGGCGCTGTACTGACGGTCGCCGGCCTCGTTGCCGGACCACTCCGGGCTGGTCAGCGTCTTCTGCGGCCGCGCCTTGACGTCCGACCAGCGGATGCGCGCGTCGCGCTCCCCTGAGGCGAGGTCGGCGAGCGGCAGGCCGACCCGCTTCTCCAGGGTCGTGAAGCCGTCGTGCGAGAGGCGGCCGTTGGTCGCCCCCGAGAGCGCGAGGATCGCCTCGGCGGCCTGCTCGGCGCGCTCGAGCGAGGGACGTCCGTCGCCGGCGCCGCCGTGGACGAGGCCGTTGGCGGCGCCCAGCCAGGCGACCTCCTCGTCGGGGCGCCAGGCGACGCCCTTGGCGCCGACGCCGAGCGACTCGACCAGCGGGCCCAGGCTGGTCAGCTTCTCGTGGATGGCGCCGAAGTCGCGCTCGACCACGGTCAGGGCCGGCATCGTCCTGCCCGGCACCGGCTCGACCTCGCCGGCCCTCCAGTCCCTGACCTCGCCGAACGGCTGCGAGGCCTCGGCGGGGGTGTCGTGCGCGAGCGCCGTGGCCACGAGGTCGCGGCGCACGCCGAGCCGGTCGGCCGCGAGCCGCGAGAAGACGCGCGCCAGGTCGCTGAAGGCGTCCCAGTCCGAGCGCGCCTCCCAGGGCGGGTCGATGGCCGCGTTGAAGGAGTGCACGTAGGGGTGCAGGTCGGTGCAGGAGAGGTCGCTCTTCTCGTACCAGGTGGCGGCCGGCAGCACCACGTCGGCGAACTGCCCGGTGCTCGTCATGCGGAAGTCGACGGTGACGAGCAGGTCGAGCTTGCCGACCGGCGCCTCCTCGCGCCAGGCGACGTCCCTGGGCCGCAGCTCGGGCGGCGTCTCGGTCGCCAGGATGTTGTCGAGGTCCGAGCCCATGCAGGTGGCGCAGGAAGTACTCGTGGCCCTTGCCGGAGCTGCCCAGGAGGTTGGCCCGCCAGACGAAGAGCAGGCGGGGGAAGTTGGCCGGGTCGTCGGGGTCCTCGACGCTGAAGCGCAGGCGGCCGCCGCGGAGCTCGTCGACGACGTAGTCGCCGGGGCTCAGGCCGGCGGCCTCCGCCTCCGCGGCGAGCTCGAGCGGATTGCGGTCGAAGGTCGGATAGGTGACCTGCCAGCCGAGCCGCTCCGCCTGGGCCAGCGCGTCGATCGGCGCCTTGCCGGCGAGCAGCCCGCGGGCCAGCGGCGAGGCCAGGTGGTCGGCGCCGAAGACCTCGTAGCGCCACTGGTCGGTGGCCAGGTAGTACCACTCGGTGCCGCAGTTCTGGCGCGGGGGGCGGCTCCAGTCGAGCGCAGAGGCGAGCGTCGCCCAGCCCGTGAAGGGGCGCATCTTCTCCTGCCCCACGTAGTGCGCCCAGCCGCCGCCGTTGCGCCCGATGCAGCCGCAGGCGAAGAGCAGCGTCATGATCGTGCGGTAGGTCATGTCGGAGTTGAACCAGTGGTTGATGCCCGAGCCCATGATGATCATGGACCGGCCCTCGGTGACCTCCGCGTTGCGCGCGAACTCGCGGGCCACGCGCGCGGCGACCGCCGCGGGGATGCCGGTGAGCCGCTCCTGCCAGGCGGGCGTGTAGGGCTGGCTCGCGTCGTCGTAGCCCGCCGGCCACTCGCCGGGCAGGTCCGGCCGGGCGACGCCGTACTGGGCGAGGAGGAGGTCGTAGACCGTCGTCACCAGGCGCTCGCCGAGGCGCCGCACCGGGACGCCGCGCCGCAGCACGTCGGCCTGCGGCCCGTCGAAGCGCGGCAGGAGGACCTCGACCGTCTCGCCGCCCGGGGCGAGCAGCGTCAGCTGCGGGTCGATGTCGCCGAGGTCGAGGTTCCAGTGGCCCTCACCCGACTCCGACCAGCGGTAGCCCAGCGACCCGTTGGGCACCGCCGGCTGGCCGGTCGCCGCGTCCATGACCACGGTCTTCCACTCCGCCGCCTCGACCGGCTCTCCGAGGTCGTAGGCGGTCAGGAAGCGGTCGGGCGTGTAGGCGCCCTCGTGCTCGCGCAGCGTGACCAGGAAGGGCATGTCCGTGTAGGTCTTCGCGTAGCGCGTGAAGAACGGCACCTCGCGGTCGACGTAGAACTCCTTGAAGACGACGTGGCCCATGGCGAGCGCGAGGGCCCCGTCCATGCCCGCCGTCACCGGCAGCCAGTCGTCGGCGAACTTGACGTGCTCGGCGTAGTCGGGGGAGACGACGACGACCTTCTGACCGGCGTAGCGCGCCTCGACCATGAAGTGGGCGTCGGGCGTGCGCGTGACCGGCACGTTGCTGCCCCAGATCATGAGGTAGGAGGCGTGCCACCAGTCCGCGGACTCGGGCACGTCGGTCTGGTCGCCCGAGGGTCTGCGGCGAGGCCGGCGGCAGGTCGGCGTACCAGTCGTAGAAGGAGTTCTGCGCGCCGCCGGTGAGCGCCACGTAGCGCGAGCCCGAGGCGTGCGAGACGGGCGACATGGCCGGGATGGGGCTCACGCTGGCGACGCGGTCGGGGCCCCAGCGCTCGATGGTGTCGACGTGCGCCGCCGCGCAGAGCTCGAGGGCCTCGTCCCAGGTCGCGCGCATGAAGCCGCCGTGCCCGCGCGCGTCCTTGTAGGCGGCGCTCTTCGCCGGATCCGTCGCGATGCTGGCCCAGGCGTCGACAGGGTCGGCGTGCTCCCGGCGCGCCTCCCGCCACATCTCGAGCAGGGCGCCGCGCACGTAGGGGTAGCGCACGCGCCCGGGCTGGTAGGTGTACCAGGAGAAGGTGGCGCCCCGCGGGCAGCCCCTGGGCTCCACGTCCGGCATGTCCGGACTGGTCTCGGGATAGTCGGTCGCCTGGGTCTCCCAGGAGACGATGCCGTCCCGCACGTAGATCATCCAGGAGCAGGAGCCCGTGCAGTTGACGCCGTGGGTGGAGCGCACCTCCCGGTCGTGGCGCCAGCGGTCGCGGTAGAACTCCTCGGAGCGGCCGTCGCTCTCGCGGACGACGACGCGGCCGTCCTCGCTGGACTCGCCGGGAGTCAGGTAGCGGACCCGGCCGAGCAGCGCTCTCGAGGCCTCACCACGTTCAGCCGGTGGCACCGCGTCGTCCCCCGCCGCCTTTGCCTGCCGCGTCACGCCGCTCGGCCTCCTGGGAGTCTCGCTCGCTCCCTCGTCAACGGCGTGAGGTGAGTCTACGGCTTCGGTCAACGGCAAGGCCGTTTTTCGGAGCGCTGCCGCCGGCCAAGCGGACCGAGGCCCTGCGGTCCTGGCCCCGTGGCCAGCCCTACGACTCCCTGTATGGCCGGTGGGCATTCCCGTCGACCGGCCGGTCCGCGACCGCCTTGACCGATGTTGGATAGCAGTGCAGAGGTGGAGCGAAGGAGGGGGCCGGTCATGGGCGTGAAGGCCAGACATTCACTGGGCAGCAAGACTGAGTCGTGGATCGGGCTGGTCCTCTGCGTCGCGGTGGCGGCGGCCTGGGCGCTGGAGCAGCTCGTTCCCGGCAGGCCGGCCTACGCCGAGGCCCTTGCTCCGGACTGGCTCCCCCTCGCGGCGGCCGGGCTCGGCGCGGCGGCGATCGTCGTGCGCATGGCTGCTCACTCCGGGTGGCTGCGCCTGCAGGGCGTGCTGGGCTGGGGTGGGCTCTTGCTGATGCTCTGGGCTGCCGGCGGACTGATGATCGACCTTCTGCGCGTGGCGAGCCTCGCGCTCCCGGGCCTCATGCCGGCAGGTGTCGACTGGCTGGGGCTGACGACGCGGGCGTTTGCCGCCGCCACCGCCGCCGTCTTCGCGCATCTGGCCTTGACGCGCGGGTCCGACCCCGCATCCACGCGCGTCGCCACCTGGTACGGCTACGCCGCGCTCGCGCTGGCGCTGCCCTACCCGGTCCTCAAGACCTGGTGGGCGCTGGGTGGGAGGCTTGGGCTCAGGTGGCCGGGGGCGGATGGCCTGGCCGGCTCCTTCGCCCTCTGGCTGCCCGCCGTCCCGTGGCTGCTGGCGGCCACCCTGTCCCTCCTTCTGGTGATGACGCCGCGCTGGCTGCCGCGCCGGCCGCTGCTGGCCGCAGGCTGGTTCGCCAGCGTCGCGGTCGCCACCTTCGGGCTCTCGGCCTGCTCGGCGTTCGCCGTCGGGCTGCTTCGCGGCGATGTCGACTCGGGAGGCATGGCTACCTGGGTCTTCGGTCTCGTCTACGGCAGCTGGTTCCTCTGGGCCATAGCCGCCGGCGCCGCCACCCGTTCGTATCAGCTGCGGACGGCGGCGGCGCGGACGACGACGGCGGCGGCGCGGACGACGACGCCGGCATGAGCGTCCACTAGGACCTGCCGGGCGATCGATCTCGAGAAGCTCAGCTGCGCCGGCCCACCTTCAGGCGGCCTGCCGGCGCTGCAGCATCTCGACCAGGCCTGTGGAGACGTCGGTGTGATGGTGGATCATCTTCCACTGGCCGTCCTCGAGGCGGTAGACGTTCGTCACGCGATGCTCGAACTCGACTGGCTCTCCGGCGAGCTTGGCGCTGCCTCGCTCGATCCCGGTCTCGTACGCCAGGTCCGTGCCCGCGTAGATCCGCTGGTCGACGAGGTCCACGTGACTGTCGGTCATCGGTCCCGCGGCCTGCTCGAACGAGGCGCGGACTTCCTCCCAGCCGACCTGCTCTCCGCCCATGGGGTGCATGGTCGTGACGTCATCGCCGTGGGACCAGATGTCGGGCAGTGCCGCGACGTCCATGCGGCTCAGCCCTGAGTAGAACCTGTCCGATACCGCTCGGACATCATCCTTGGTTGACATGACCTGTCCTCTCTCTCGTCAGCGGCGGAGAAGCGCTCTGCCTGGCGGCGCCGCGATCGTTCCATGGGCTGTAGATGCCCGGCGGCGCACAGGTGACACGGCCGGCTGTTGAGTGATCACGCTCGCCTTGTCCGCCGCCGGCGGGACGCCATCGTGTGACTCACGACATCGGGTTCGGCTCCTGACGAACGCCCTCCTCGTGGCGCCTGGTTCCCAGTCGCTCCAGGACCGCGTCTGCCTGGGCCTGGATCAGCAGCCGGTCGCCGGCCAACGTCGTTTCATCTCGTGACGCCTCGAGGACTCGCTCGACCTGCCGGCGCAGGGACGTTCGCTGCTCCTCCTCTCGGACGCGGTCGGCCAGCCGGCTCAACGTGGAGAGCACCCGGAGCAAGACTGCGCGCTCTCCCCGAGCGGAAGGGGTCAGCTGGTCGAAGGCTTCGTCGAGCAGTCCGCTGAATCCGACCGTGTGCAGGATGACGCGAGGTTCGCCGTTCGCCGGGTACATCACCGTTCCACCCTGCAGAGGCAGCGCCTCGAGGAGGACCACGGCCAGGTAGTCGATGCACGTCACTGCCGTGGTGGGATCGTTGATGCCCGGCGAGAGCGCCTTGAGGGCGACGTCGACGAGCTGACGGATGCCGAAGCGGGGGTCCTCGTAGATATCGCCGGACGTGCCGAGACTCACCGTCGCACGGACGCCACGGAGGAGAGATCCCTCTACGCCCTCTCGCCTGCCCGGCAAGCGGAAGAGTTCGTCCTCGGGCGTGACGAACGCACCGACGAGGACGGGGACGTGGACCACGACGTCGTGAGCCAGGGCGACTCGCAGCAGCCGCTCGCGCTCGATGCGGCGGAGGTACCCCATCCCGGGTGCGGTGACGGCCTCGACGTGTGCGTCGCCCGCGGCCATGAGGTCTGAACCGTCACGTCCTTGATCGCGCTGCTCCCGGACCTCGTGCCGGATGACCACGAGGGTGTCTGTCGCGATCCTGGCGATGATCTCCGAGGCCTGGATCATCGAGCTGATGTGCTGGATGAAGTAGACCAGGAAGCCGAGGCTCCCCAGCGCGAAGACGATGCCGAGGAGCACGGCGAGCGAGGGAACGAACCCGGGCTGTTGATCGGTCGGCACGCGGATGCCGCGCAACACGACGAGGCAGTAGGCGAAGAGGCCCAGGAAGACGCCGAGGACGAGCTGCGTGCCACGGTCGCGCGTGAAGGTCCGCAGGATGCGTGATGTGTAGTGGTTGGCGGCCAGCGAGAGCGTGACCACGGTGATGGAGAAGACGAGCGCCGCCACGCTGAGCATCGACGTCGCGACCACGCTCAGGATGTCGCGAGCCCCCTCCGCGCTGATCCCGAAGAAGGAGGGGTACACGGACGCGATCCGCTCGTCGATCTCAGGGTCGAGGGCGGTGAGGGCGACTCCGAGCACGGTCGCGGCGACGATCATGCAGGTGGGCAGGAACCAGAGCCCCACCACGGCTCCGCGCGCGGTCTTCATGAGATGCGAAGGCAACGCTCCTCCAACGTCGACTCGGATCCATCGTATCGTCACTAGCCTCACTCGGCACGCTGTCGCGACTTCGAACGACCTGGGAGAGGCTCTTGAGCGTCCGACCGCGTGGAGCGCGATCGAGTGTACGGAGGCGTCGCATGGCGCCGCTGATGCCCGGGAGCACCAGCAGCGTGTGCCGCTCCAGCTCGGCCTCCCGGCGCCGCGCCGCTTCGCGCACCGTCACTCGACGATCTTCCAGTACGAGTCCTTGCGGATGACCTTCCCATCCCGGAACTCCCAGTGGTCGCACCTGCATGATCCTGTCGAGATCGTGGGCATTGAACGCATCCAGGATGGCCTTCGCTGTAGGCAGGCGCCGCAGGTTCGTTGACCACGTGCGTTGGCCACAATGCGGGTATGAGCCTCGAGGTGCCCGCAATCAACCCCAGACAGATCTCCTGGCTTCCCGTCTCCCTTGGCATCTTCTCGCGCTGGGAGGTGACCTGCGGCTTCTGTCGGACTCGGTTCCGTCGTTTCACGTGGGAACTGATGATCGGCTCTCGCCTGAGCCGGGTCACCTGCCCTAAGTGCGGGACGCACAACCTCCTGCCACACCATCCCTGAGCCAGCGGACGTCAAACGGGGCCCGCGTCGGTCTGTGCCGCCATGTCTCGCGCGCGGCCGCCGGCAGCTGGATGCGCCTTCAGTCTCTGGAGACTTGCTCGGCGCTCTTCGCTGGTGCGCCGGCGCCCGGGGCGGCCGGCTCCAGGTGCACGACCACGTCGGTGATCTGCCCGAAGTCGCGGCGCAGCGCCCCCTCGACCTCGTGCGTGACGGCGTGGCCCCGCTCCACGGTCGTATCCGGGGCGACCTGGATGTGGAGGTCGACGTAGACGCGGCTCTCCGGCCCGCGCGTGCGGACGGCGTGGCAGCCGACCACGCCCGGGACCGTGCAGGCAGACGCGGCGACCGTCTCCGCCGGCAGGCGGGCCGCGTCGCCCAGCGTGTGCAGCACGCCACGGAGGATGCCCCAGGACGTGTGCAGGATCACCGCGGCGACGAGGAGCGCGACGACGCCGTCGGCCGCCTCGAACCCCGCCCGGACCAGGACGAGGCTGACGATGACTCCCGTGCTGACCAGGACGTCGCTGAGCGTGTGGCTGGCGTCGGCGAGCAGGACCTCGCTGCCGAGGCGCTTGCCCGCGCGCCGCTCCCAGGTGGTGACGAAGAGGTTCACGGCGAGCGTGCCGATCATGACGACGAACGACACGGTCGTGACCTCGGTGGGCAGGCCGCGGCCGGCGAGGCTGTCCAAGGCCCCTCTGCCCACGGTGTAGCCGGCGAAGACCAGGAGGATGCCGATGACGGCGGCGGCGAAGGTCTCGAACTTGTCGTGCCCGTACGGGTGCTCCTCGTCGGCCGGGCGGCCGGCGTACCACATACCGACGAGGCCGATCACGTTCGACGCGCCGTCGAAGAGCGAGTGGAAGCCGTCGGCCTCCATCGCCGCCGAGTGGCTCAGCATGCCGTAGACGAGCTTCGCGAGCGCGACCGTCACGTTGAGGAGCAGGACGATCCAGAGGACGTTGCGGATGCGCTTGTATCGATCGGACGGTGCGGGCATGCGGGGTCCTCAGGGAGTCGATCGCGGCGCGATCATGCTAGCAGACCGCGAAGGGAGCAGGCGCCGCCCGCTGCAATGCAACGCCGTGCCTTGCGCTGGATTGCGGTGACGATCAAGGCGACAAGGCCACGCGCTTGAATCGATTCAGCTGTGATGCAGGCCAAGAAGCGCTCAGCAATCTGCCGTTCTCCGACGGACAGAGCGGATCATGGTCGCCCGCGACCAGTTGCCTGTGCGTCACCGCGGCGGCAAGGCGAGCAAGCTGATCGCCGCTCAGCGTCTCGAACGCCTCGACGTGAGAGAGGAAGTCGGCGATCTCCTCGAGGTGCTCACCCTGGCTGCGGCGGTCGTCAGTCACGGCCGCACGAACAGTATCTGCGTCGTGAGAGGAGCTCACGCTCGGCTCCTGAGGCGCGCACTATGCCCGGCGGTGCTCGCACCTGTCCTCGATGAAGCAGCCCACGGCGCCTGAGCGCGGGACTCGTACAAACACTTGCGTTCACCTGTCCTTTGGCATAGGCAGTCCGCAACGAGGCGTGTGCCGGCAGTGGCGACTTCATGACGATGGAGGGAGGGGACGAATGGGAGAGCATGTTCCCAAGGCTGCGCTTGAGATGTTGGCGGCGGTGCCGCTCCTATCGGGGTGCAACAAGAAGGAACTCCGCCAAATCGTCGGCCTGGGCACCAAGGTCAAGGTCCGGGATGGGGAGGTGCTGACCAAGCAGGGTCGGCCGGGCCGAGAGTTCTTCATGGTTCTCGACGGTCAGGCCCGCTGTCTGGTGGACGAGGATACGGTGGCGACGTTCGGCCCTGGGGACTACTTCGGGGAGATGGCTCTGTTGGACGACGGTCCGCGCCACGCCACGGTCATTGCGGAGGGGCCGATGGAGGTGCTGGATCTAGAAAGCCGGGAGTTCTGGGCCCTGCTGGAGAGAGCGCCGTCGATCGCGAAGAAGCTGCTGGTGACGTTGGCTCAGCGTGAGCGGGCCAACGCCACGATTCACAGTTAGTTGAAGCAGTCGACTTCGGCTCATCGCGCAGATCCGTTCGTCAGTGAGGCAGACGCATGATCGGCAGCATCCTCTGGCCCTTCGGACGGGTCGTTCGCTCTATACGACGATGGGTCGCCTGCCGGCAGCCGTTCGAGCAGTAGAGGCGCGGCACCCCCCGGCTATCTGCTCGACGGGCGACCGCACTCGAGGCAGATGGTCTCATGCCCCGAGGCTAGCGGCGCCGTCACCCGTTTCGTAACGCAGGGTGCGCCGAGTTGCCCTACGACAGGGAGGCTCGAGAACTCCAGGTACGGGCTTTCGCGCGTCCGGGGGCGCCGGGGTTCCTGGCTCTTTGTTCTTCGTCTCTACCCTACTAACCGGGTGGCAAGCGAATAGGCGGACCCTACCGCGAGTAGTGGCCGAGCCCGCCTCTCGGGCCGGTGCGTCTGCTGGGGTGAAGCCTAGAGGGGCTTCATCATGTCAGCATGCTCGCTCACGTCTTGGGCGGCGTCCACGGCCATGCGTCCAGTGTGACCTTCGCGGTCATGAGGCGACATGCCGGAGCTCGCGCCGTGGCTCGACGCCTGCCGCGAGGCGGCCGCCGGCTGCGAGGTCGTCGGCGTCTTCAACTGCCAGGGGCAGGTCCCGGCCTCCACGCGCCAGAGCTGGATGATCGACACGGGGGTGCCGATGCTGGTGCGGTTCGGGCAGATGGCCGCCGTGGCGGACGGGCAGCCGGGCGAGGCGGCCCTGCGACGCGCGGGCGACTTCGCCCGCCAGACCGTTGCTCGCATGGAGACTCTCGCCCGGAGCTGACAGTCGAGCCCGGGCTCGGGGCGAGCGGTGCCGCGAACGAACGACCGAGGGCCGGCGGACAGCCGGCCCTCGGGGTCATCACGGTCTCTCGGGCGGAAAGGGTTTACCAGCCGAAGCCGCCCCACATGCCGCCGAGTCCCATCCAGCCGCCGGCGCCGTCGCGCATGCGCGCGGTGGTCACGGACAGGTGGTGCTTCGCGTAGAAGTCGCGCACCTGGGCGCGGTGATGCGCGCGCATGGTCTTCAAGGCCGTCTGCGCCGCGTCGCTCCTGAGGCGCTCGTGGTAGCGCTCGGCCCAGCGGTCGACGTGTGCCGTCTGCTCGGCTCTCATGTCGAGCCAGCGGCCGAAGGCGCGGGGATGACTCGTCATCCAGGCGGCGCCGTGGCCGGTGCCCCACATGTGGGCGGCGTCCCACGCGTGGCCGCCCATCATGCCGCCGTTGTCCCAGCCGCCCCACATGCCGTCGGACGGGCAGGTCCAGGCAGCGCCGCCTCCGTACTGCTCGTAGAAGGCCTTCATGTCGTTCCAGAACGCGGTCCACAGGTCGTGCAGGGCCTGCTGCGCCGCGGGGCTTCGCAGGTCGGCCTTGTAGGTCTCATGCCAGGTCTGCAGCGCCTGCTGGTGGTCGACGCGCAGCTGCGTCCAGGCGGCCAGAGCGTCGGGGTTGCTGGTCAGCCAGGCAGCGCCCGCAGCGGTGCCCCACATGCCGGTGCCGCCCCAGTGGCCGTCGCCGTTCCACACGCCGCCGCCGCACCAGTCGCCGCCGTGATCGCCGTCGTGGTCGCCGCCCATCACGTCGCTTGGGCCGGCGCCGGCGATCGGCACGAGGAGCAGCGTCGCGAGTGCGGCGACCGCGAGGGCGGTGAGAAGCGCCTTGAAGCTCAGTTTCATCAGGTGACCATCCTTTGACTCATCGGGGGTATGGCGCCGGAGCGATCAGGACGCGATGCTCCGCGTGCTCGAGGGACTTGTGGGCCGCGCCGTTCGGACCTCCTTCACGGTCGCTTGCTGCTTCCGTTACCTGGAACACGCGAGGCCGGCGTTTCTTACAGTCGAAGCGGCGAGGAGGCGCGATCGGCGCTCGACTCCTCGAGGTCGTGGTCGTTCCGTGAGGGGTGGTCTAGGCGGGCTTGGTCCCGATTGCGCAGACGAAGTCCCCTCGCGGGCCGTGGCCCGGCACCATCTCGATGCCACCGAACCCGGCGTCCTCGAGCAGGCGCCGCATCTCGTCCGGCTCGTAGAGGGTGAAGCCGTGCTCCGTCAGCCGCCGCGGCATCTTGCGCATGGCCTCAGCGGGGCTGAAGGCGACCACGAGTCTGCCGCCGGGGTGGAGGACGCGCGCGAGCTCCCTCAGCGCCTCCGCCGGCTCGGGCCAGAAGTAGACGGTGTTCACCGTGCAGGCCTTGGTGAAGTACCCGTCGTCGTAGGGGAGGGCCTCGGCGCCGGCGCAGCGGAGGTCCACCCGGCCCGCCCCGACGAGCGAGGCGAGACGCTTGGCGCCGACGGCGACCATGTCCGGCGAGACGTCAACGCCGGCGACGGACCCTTGCCGCACGACGGGCGCCATGTGGCCGATCAGGTCGCCGGAGCCGAAGCCCACCTCGAGCACCCGGTCGGTCGGCTCGAGTGCGAGGGAGCGCATCGTCTGCTGGTTGATCGCTCGGCTGGAGCGATCGAAGAACCGCGACATGACAACACGGCCGAAGACGCCCGACGGGTTCCGCAACTGGTCGGCAAAGAACTCAGGCACTCCCATGGACTCCCCCTCCCGGTGGACTCAGGCGAGTCTAGTTGCCTACGAGCTCCGGAAACAGGACATCGACAGCCGAAAGGCGCGCGCGTTTCCTGCAGTCTGGCGCCTTCGAGCCTGCAGTCCCTGCCGGGCCACGCGGCCGGCGCGGCGACCTCAGCCCCGCGACCTGAGCCGCGACGAGAGCGCCACGATGGCGACCGCGATCGCCCCGACGAGCGGGAAGAGCAGGGCGATAGCCATGGGGCGTGCCGGATCGGCGATGCGCCGGTAGGTGGCCCGGCCGCCCGACAGCTCGATGTAGCCGACAGGTGCGGCCTGCACGCCGCCGCCGTGGCCAAAGCCGACCTGGTCTGCGTCGCCGGCGGCGCCCTTCTTCTTGCGTCCCGCTCCTCGGCCCCCGCCGCCGCCTCCGCCGTACCGCACCCGGGCGACGGGCACGATGGTCACGCCGTCCTTCTCGACGGGCTCGCCGAACACCGCCTTAGCGGAGGCGGTGCCTCCCAGGGACTCCATGAACCTGTTCAGCCGCTCGTCGGCTGCGTCAGCCTCGGCCTCACGCTTGGCATCTTCCATCGGATCCGCCATGGCTCCACTCCTTGGCTCGAATGGGCGGCGGTCACCGCCCTGGGGGCAAGCCTACCCAAGGGGGGCATGAGCCTGACCGCAGGCGCCGTGGTTCCGGACCACGTCAGCGACCCAGTGCGTGGTTCGTCAGCGACGCTTCGCCCCGGTGGCGCGGAGCAGCCAGAGCACGAGTCCCGGCGTCAGGCGATACATCCAGTATGCGGCGCAGAAGGAATACCGCCTCGCCCAGGCACCGGCGTGGAACGAGGCCGGCCGCGCGTCCACAAGAAGAACGGCTCCCAGATGGCGCCCTCGACCCTGAAGAGCCAGTGGTGGAACTGGGTCGCCCGCCAGAGGATCGCCCCGCACCTGCCGATCCACGGGCTGCGCGACTCCTTCGGCACCTGGGTCTACGAGACCTACGGGGTGAAGCAGGCGCAGGAGTGGCTCGGGCACTCCGACCCGGCGACACGCTGCGCCACTACGTGCGCCTTACGACGGCGGCGCGGGCGAAGGCCGTGGCCGGGCTCGACGAGTTGACGCGGGCGGCGCTCGAGGCGGCCGAGGACAAGGCCGCCGAGGATGCCCGCCCAGCCCGCGACAACGTCGTCGCCCTCGCCGGCCGGCGTCATCAGACCCGCTGACCGCCTGTCCTGCCACGATTCCGCCGCCTCCCTGCTCCGTCACGGGGACAATCGCGGGTTGGCACGAAAGGGGCTGATAGCATCTGAGCATGCTCGGACGAAGAACCCTCGGCCTCGCCATAGTCCTCGGGCTTGCCGGCAGCAGTCTGCTCGTGGCTTGCGGCGGCGGGAACACATCCTCAGGCCAGGCCACCGCAGCGGCGCCACCGGCGGCGGCGACGCATGCCGTTCCTGCACCTGTCGCGACCATCTCCGACCGCTACGGCCCGTCGTGGAGCGGTCGGCTCGGCGACAGCGTGCAGATCGACTGGACCGACGACAGCGGCGGCACCTACTCCGAGCGAGTTGCGGTGCTCGCCGTGAAACGCCTCGCCGACAGAGGCGGCGACGGCGGTAACGAGGGGTACGTCGCCTACAAGCGGCATTACGCAATCAAGGTGCGCCTCACGAGTATTGATGAGCGAGCGGCTCGCTGGCCGCAGGCGTACCAGTTGCTGCAGTTGAGCGACGGCATGAGCGAGGAGGGCGGCGTCTGGGGCCTGGGTGAGGAGCACGGGCCGGACCCGAGCCATGTGGGCAGGAGCTCCGTCGGGTGGCTCCATCAGCGGGCGCAGCAGGGCTTCGAGCCGAAACAGGTCGTGATCCACCTGCCGGGCTCGACGATCAAGTGGCGTCTGGACTGACTCGACGGGTCTCCTTCCGCTGTGTGACCCTCACGACTTCGGTTGACGTTGCGGTACCGAAGCCGCTGATTCCCTCCGGCCGGCGCGACATGATGTGCTCATGTCACTGGACCGACTCTGCGGCTTAGTCCGCCCCGCCAAGCGCAAGCGCAAGGCCGTCCGCGGCCTCTGGGAGCTGTGGGTCTGCCTCCCGCCCGAGCCTGCGACCGGCAAGGACGGCCTGCCGCTCCTCGACAGGCGGGGCCGCCCGAAGATGCGCTACCCGAAGACGATGAAGTGCGTCCCGGCCCAGGGCAAGAAGGCCGCCGAGCGCCTGTTAGAAGCCCGCATCGCGGAGCTCGAGCAGCATCAGAGCGTCGACGTCGAGAAGCTCACCCTCGCCGGTCTCCTCGACCGCTGGCTCGAGGCGACCTGGGGCGAGATGCGCGTCGTGACCAGGAACTGCTACCGGAGCATCCGCCGCCTGCACGTCGACCCGGCTCTCGGCGGACTGCTCGCCTGCGAGCTCACACGCACCCAGCTCTCCGCCTACTACTCGGCGAAGATGCGCGGCAACGGGAAGCCGCCGCTCGCCGAGACGACCGTCGCCCACCACCACTCGATGATCAAGGCCGCCTACAACTGGGCGATCGACGAGGAGCTGCTCACGGCCAACCCGGCGCAGCGGGTGAAGAACGCCCCGGCACTGCGCCCCAAGGTGTGCCCGGTCTGGTCCATGGAGGAGATCGCCCGCGTCGTCGTGCGCGCCCGCGGCCTGCAGGTCTACGCCGCCGGCGTGCTCGCCGGCTTCTCCGGCCTGCGGGTCGGGGAGGTCGCCGGCCTCCGGTGGTCGGACCTCGACCTCGACAAGGGCTTCGTCTGCGTCTCCCGCACCATCGAGGAGGACGAGGACAAGACGCTCGTCGAGTACCCGCCGAAGAACGGCAAGGCGCGGGTGGTGCCGCTGCCTCAGGGCGCCTGCGAGGAGCTCCGCAGCATCCTCAAGGCCCAGAAGGAGTACCGCCTCGCCCACGGCAAGCAGTGGAACGAGAAGGACCTCGTGGTCCCCAAGCGCGACGGCTCTCCGTGGCCGGGCTCGACGAGGTGACGCGGGCGGCGCTGGAGGCGGCGATGACGAGGCTGGCCCAGGAGGAGACAACGCCGACAAACGTGGTCCAGTTCGCAAGTCGCCGTCGCCAGACTCTCTAGTCACGATCGACCTGGTGATGACTGCACGCTCTCGTGCGCGGCTCCCGTCAGCTCAGCACGCGCCGCTTGAAGCCGTTGATGCCGACCCAGGTGAGCGCGACGGTGAAGGCGGCCATCGCCAGGTAGATCGCCCACAGAGCCATGTGCGGCGTGCCGGTCGTGAGCGACGCGCGGAACGCCTCGCTCATGTAGACGAGCGGGTTGACCAGCACCAGGACCTGCAGCCACTTGATGGGAGCGAGCGCCTGCCATGGGTAGTAGACGCAGCCGAGGAAGGCGATGGGCAGGATGACGACGGCGAACATCAGCGGCACCTGGGTGGGCTTGACCCGCGTGCCCATGGTCAGGCCGAGCGCTGCCGAGAGCACCGCTCCGAAGGGCGCCAGGGTGAGCAGCAGCAGCCAGTGGACCTGGACGTGGACCGGGGTGGCCGGGAGCCAGAAGGCCAGCGGGAAGACGACCAGCCCGGAGATGAGGGCCTGGATGGCGCCGGAGGCGATCTTCTCGGCGGCCACGCCCCAGACCGGGAGCGGCGCCATCACCCGGTCGTCGATCTCGCGCGTGTAGCCGAACTCCTGGACCAGTGGCATGGCCACGGCCTGCACGCCGGTCATGATCATCGTGGTGCCGATCACCCCGGCCAGGAGCAGCGTGGAGAACTGCGCCGCGGAGGCTGCCGAGCCGCCGATGCCCTGTCCGATCTTCGGGAAGACGTAGGTGAACACGAACAGCAGCAGGAACGGCTGCATGATCGTGCGCATGATGAAGGGGACGATCTCCTTCTGCACGACGCGCCCATCACGCCGCAGCATCGCCCAGAAGGCGGTGAGCGAGGCGGAGCGCGTCGAGCGCAGGCGAGCTGGGCGGCGCGTGGTGGTGGAATCGTTCGATATCACCCCGCCGATCTCGGCGTAAAGGCGTACGAGATCGCAAAAGGCGCCATGATCAAGGAGACCTGTTTTGGCCTTGTCATCAACGGGAAAGAGGAGGAAGTGAACCGGATCATCGCCGAACTCCGGAAGACTGACCCGGATCATATCTTCGTCAAGGACCGCGGCTTCCCGCCGGCGATCCCCGCCGCTGCCGGGCGAACCTGGGCGGTGCACCGGCTGGACGCACACCGGCTGATAGCCGGCTGACCATAGGTACCCGCTCGCTGGATCTCGCAGATAGAGGTAAGTACCCCAGCAATCGCGCGTCGCGTCTTCTCGCCAGCGCGTCACGGCCAGCTCGCTGCCAGCGGCTATAGCCCGATCCGGCTGCCGTGACCATCACGCTGTAGCGGCCGTTGGAAAGCAATTGCGTGGCCGGCGGTACCGCGTGTGGTGAATTGACCCGACGATCGATCGGCACAGCTACCGAGCTTGCGATGGCCGGCGTCGCCCGATCGGAGCGGGGCAGGGCAAGTGTTACATCCCGTTGCGCGGTTTCCTGCAACAGCAACTCGGTTGCCTGCACCATCGGTATGCGATGGAAGCGATGTCGCATCTCGCCTTTGAGAACGACGTTCGCCAAAGCCACCAGTGTCATTCCCTGGTGATGCGCCATGTACGCCCGGACGATCGCTACCTCCTTCGACTTCGGCAATCGGCTGGCCGTGAAGTCGAGCGCTTCATAGAAACCGTAGCGGCCCAAGGCGCCGACTGCGGTCAGATGCTCGAAGTTCGACACGGCGGCCTTGGCGTCGTACATCGCCGCGAGGGCCGTCGCATAGGGCGCGACGACGGTGTCCTTCGACAGGCCCCGCTTCAGTCCCAGGCCCGGGACGCCGAAATTCGAGTACTGGTAAGTGAGGTGAATATCGCGTGCGTTGTAGGCCGACTCGGAAATCCCCCAGGGCACCCTGCGCTCGCGACCGAAATTGATGTGCCGGTCGATGACACGGCGCACGGTCGCCTCGAGAAGACTGCCGTGCGGTGTATCCATCAGCAGCGACGGCATCAGGTATTCGAACATCGATCCAGACCACGAAACCAGAGCTGCGCCGCCGTCGACCGGAACGAGTGTGCGGCCGAGCCGGAACCAATGCGACGCGGGAACGTCGCGCTTCGCGATCGTGATGAAGCTCGTCAGCCTCGCTTCCGACGCAAGCAGGTCGTAACAGCCGAGGTCGAGCCGCGCATCCTCCACCAGATAGCCGATCGAAAACAGATCGCGCGTCTCGTCGTAAAGAAAGCTGAAATCCATCTCGTCGAACATCAGGCGGGCGCGGCGCGAGAGGGTGTTCAGGCGGTCGGCGAGTTCCTCGACAGCGTGTCGTGATCGTTCGATGTCGACCACGACTTCCTGCTGCATGGAATTGATGACGGTCGAAGGGGCGCTATCGGCGATCCCGGTGTCCGGTAGCTCGCGCTCGATCGCCTCCAGCCAGGGCGCCAGTTCGAGCCGCTCGCGTCGCTGCCCGGTGATGTTCAGATGCATCGCTTCGGCCCACAGCAAGGCCTCCTGCAATTGGCCCGTGTTGCCTTCGCTGGCCAGTGTGATGACGATGTCGTGCACATCCGAGACAGCGGACTCGAGCGCTTCCATGTGCTGATCACAGTCACGCGGCGCCAGTGGCAACGACTCGAGCAACTGGTCGACGCGCTGCAGTGCCTCATGCAACTGGTCGAAGCCAACACCGGCGGCGCCACGACTTTCATCGGCCCGGGCGAGCGAGCGCCGCAGCAGCTCCACCTCATCGCCGATCCCCGCCAGGGCACGCACTTGAGTCAGTGGTCGATCGAGGGCCTCCTTGCAGGCCTGCGAGAGGACCAGCAGCATTGCGGCCAGGTTGCCACTGTCGACCGTCGATACGTACCTGGGTTCGAGAGGACGCAGGTCAAGCGTGTCGATCCAGTTCAGAAAATGGCCACGATGCCGCGGCAGGGCATCCATGCCATCCAGCGTCGCCTCTAGGCGGCCCGTCATTTCGTGCAGGCTGATCCAGCCCAGATCTCGCGCCGCCACGACGGACAGCAGGTACAGCCCGATGTTGGTAGGCGAACTGCGATGGGCAATGACCGGTGACGGATCCTCCTGGAAATTGTCCGGGGGCAGGAAGTGATTCGCCTTGGTCACAAAGGTCGCGAAGTACAGCCACGTGCGACGAGCGATCAGTCGAAGCGCGACGATATCGGCAGACGCGACTGATCCGGCCGCTCCGTGTTCCGTCGGCGTGCTGATCCTCCGTGCAATGAATGGAGCCAGCAACCACAGAGCGACAAGCGGCAACGCCATCCAGATGCGGTCGGGCTGAGTGGCGAACACCGCGATGGCCACGGCGATGACGATCACCATGCTGGGCAGCATGCTTTTGACGAAGCTCCGAGCGGACAGACGCGCCGCTGACTGAACTTGCGCGCTCGTGTTCCACTCGAGCAACCTGCGGCGCTTCGCCAGCCGCGCCAGGGTGCGAACAATCGCATCGCCCGTCAGCCAGGCCCGGTGTGCGAGCAGAGCCAGATTGACCCCGGCACGCGTTCCGCCAGACACGAAATCCGCCGCCAGGCTACGCAGCCAATGGCTGCGATCGAGATTGGGCCGCGGCACAAGTCGTTCTACCAGCGGCAGCATCTGCGGAAGCAGCAGCGCGATCACCACCAGTCCGATCCAGGGTCCAGGTGCCATTGCCGGGATCAGCCAGCTGGCCACCAGCATCAGGAACATGGCCGGCGCCGACAGGGAGCGCCGCAGATTCTCGAGCATCTTCCATCGCGCCAGCGCTGGAATCATGTGCCAGTACCGACCGCAGATCCAGGGCAGCAGTTGCCAGTCACCGCGCACCCAGCGGTGCGAGCGCATGTCCGCGACACCGGTGTGCGATGGAAACTCCTCGAACAACTCGACGTCGCTGACAAAGCCGCAGCGCGCGAAGCTTCCTTCGAAGAGGTCATGACTCAGTATCGCGTTCTCCGGCGTCCGCCCGGTGAGTGAGGTCTCGAACGCATCCACGTCATACAGACCCTTGCCGGTGAAAGTGCCTTCACCGAACAGGTCCTGGTTGACGTCCGACACCTGGAACGTGTACGGATCGACGCCGGCGTTTCCGGAAAACAGCTGCTGAAAGCGCGTGGCGCCGACGCGTGTGGGCAGCGCCGGCGTGATGCGCGGCTGCAGGATCCCGTAGCCCTGCACGACCCGTCCGCTCGCGTCAGGCTGCGGCCGGTTCAGCGGGTGTACGAGAGTACCCACCAGTTCAGCCGCCGCGCCGATCGGCAGGATCGTGTCGGCGTCGAGTGTCAGGACAAAGCGCACCTCGTCGGGCGGCGGCACATAGTGCTGATCAGCAAGGAAAGTCGTGTCGTGCGCGCCGCGCAACAGGCGATTGAACTCCTGCAGCTTGCCGCGCTTTCGCTCCCACCCCATCCAGCGGGACTCCGAGGCATTCCACAGGCGTCGACGATGAAAGAGGTAGAAGCGCTGGTAGCCATCTGAACTGGCGTCCGCTCTGGAGGGATAACGGCTGTTCAGCCGTTGGATGGCCGCCACCGCATAGTCATACTGCGCGCGGTCGTCCGGCATGTTCTCCTGCTCGGCATCGGGCCAGTCGGTAAGCAGAGCGAAGTAGAGTTCACCCGGTCCGCTCGACAAGTGTCGCGTTTCGAGCTGATGGACCTGTTCGTCGATGGATTCGTCACTGCCGAGCATCGTCGGCACGACCACGAAGGTGCGCATCGATGCCGGGATTCCGCCGGCAAGTTCCAGTCGCGGCAGATGGCGAGGGGCAACGGCCACGCCGACCAGCCGGTTGACGATCGTGACAGCGATGTCGGAGGCAGGAAAGATCGCCAGCGCTCCGAGCAGCAACAGGACAGCGGCCTCGATGCCCGCATCGGCGCTCGCGGCGATCACGATGGCGACCATGCCGAACGTCAGAAAAAAGACAGCGCCGAGGTAGATCGGCAACGCTATCCGGAGCGCGGCCCGCAAGAGCTGGCGCGCAAGCGGAACCCGGTAGCGGATCTCTCGCTCGATGTCGACCCGCCCGTCATCGATCAGGTAGTACCCCGGGTCGAGCAGGCGCGCACCCGCTGCAGCGTCGGCCTCCGCGGCGCGCCGGACTGCCACGCCCGCAACCTCAAGTTCCGTCAGCGGAGACCGTCGCGCGAGTTCTTCAACGGCGTGCCGATAGCGGTCCCGGGTGATGAAGTCCATGCTGGCGTACAGCGGCGCGGCGCACAGGGCCAGGTGCACCTGACTGGCTGCCTCGACGAACTTCTGCCACTCGAACGAGGAGATTTGCCGCAGGCTGGTGATCAGATTGCGCACGGAAAGATCGGCCGCTGTCTGTCGATCGACCTCGAGTCGAACGACCTCTTCCGGATGGGTGCCCTCCTTGCTCAGCCGTTCGGTCAGCGTCCTGAGAATGGGCGCTGCCACCGCATCGGAGTAACGCAAGCGCTGATAAAGCTGTGCCGCAGAGGCGCGCGGCAGTGGCACGTCCTCTGCAAACGGCCAGTCCGGTTCGTTCGACGTGCCGCTGGGGCCGAGACCGAGCAGCTGATCGACAAAGTGGTCGGCCAGTTCGCGACCATTGATCGATTCGACAATGCGGGCCGCCAGGCGCCGCAGATTCTCGATCATCACGATGCGCAGCATGATCGGCAGCGCCCATAGCTCGGCCAGAGTCAACGGCTGGACGCGCTGGTACGCGACGACGAAACGATGCAGGAGGCCGGAATCGAAGCGGCTGTCGGTGTGCGCGGTGAACGCCCACGCGATGCCGTAGATGCGAGGCAGTCCGATCAGTGGGCCGCTATCGAGTGCCGGCAGTTCCCCAAAGAAACTGGACGGCAGCAACGAGCGGATGTCGCGGATCTGCTCTTCAACGATGTGGAAGTTGTTGAGCAGCCATTCGGCGGCAGGCGTGATCGAGCTCTGCTTGTCGACGGCAGCAGCAATTGCCTCGTAGGCGCCGATGAGTACCCGCGCGTTGTCGGCGCTGCGCCGGGCGAAGCCGAACCACGGCAGGCGCAGATCCCCGGTTGTCTGTGCTTCCGCAAGGCTCTCGGCGTGTTGCTCGAGTCGCTCCGGGCTGAACACTTCGGCCCACAGAGGCTCGTCGCGCGCGCCCCAGCGCTGAGGCCTCGACAGAGCAAAAAACCAGTTCGATAGATAACGGTAGAAGTTCAGCGCTTGCCCTGGGAGGATTATTCGAGTGCTTGCGAATGCATTGGACATTCGCCGTCGGGTGTTGGGGGCTTACTGTCCGGCGGAAAGATAGCCTGGTGATCATCCGCTCAGAACCGGACCTTGTCGAACCGGCATCTGGCCAACTGCGGACAATAGGAGCTACTGAATGCGGTCGACCCGATCCGCACTCAATCTATTGTTCAGCGAAGAGCCGGTCCAGCCGCCAAGAGCGGCGTGCTCAGGCTTCCTTGGCAACGGACATGCCAACCAGGCCGGCCGCGTGCGCCTGCTGGTCGGCGTGGTAGCTAGAGCGCACCATCGCGCCGCAGGCCGCGTGCGAAAAGCCCATCTTCGCCGCCTCGGCCTCGAACATGCGGAACACGTCCGGATGCACGTAGCGGCGCACCGGCAGGTGATGGTTGGTGGGCGCGAGGTATTGGCCGACCGTCAGCATGTCGACGCCGTGCGCGCGCAGGTCGCGCATCACCTGCAGGATCTCGTCGTCGGTTTCGCCGAGTCCGACCATCAGTCCGCTCTTCGTCGGCACACCGGGCACGCGCCGCTTGAACTCCGCGAGCAGCGTCAGCGAGTGCTGGTAGTCGGAACCGGGACGCGACTCGCGATACAGCCGCGGCACCGTCTCCAGGTTGTGGTTCATCACGTCGGGGGGTGCTGCTTCGAGGATCGCGAGCGCTCGCTCGAGCCGGCCGCGGAAATCGGGCACCAGGACTTCGATCCGCGTGGCGGGCGACAGCTCGCGCGTAGCCCGGATGCAGTCGACAAAATGCTGCGCGCCGCCGTCCTTGAGGTCGTCGCGATCGACCGACGTGATGACGACGTAGTTGAGCTTCAGCGCGGCGATCGTCCGGGCCAGGTTCGTCGGCTCGTTGACATCGAGTGGATCGGGCCGGCCGTGACCGACGTCGCAAAACGGGCAGCGGCGCGTGCACTTGTCGCCCATGATCATGAAGGTCGCCGTGCCCTTGCCGAAGCACTCGCCGATGTTGGGGCAGGTCGCTTCCTCGCACACCGTGTGCAGGCTGTGCTCGCGCAGGATCGCCTTGATCTCGTAGAAGCGCGTCGAGGCGGAGCCTGCCTTCACGCGGATCCACGCGGGCTTCTTCAGCGCTTCGCCTGCCGCAACCGGCTTGATGTCGAATTTCTTGAACACCTTGCCGGTCTTGGCCTCGCCCTTGAGCTTGGCGTAGGGATCGCGGGTCACGGGTGGCGCGTCGCTGGACATGGGAATGTGCCGTGGGAGCGGCCGACGGCGCGTGGAGACAGGGAGTGCTCAAGTGTAGCCAACGAGTTCCCTTTCAAGCCGTCAGATGCGTTGCCAGGCGCCCGGCGAGGCGCTGGGCAACAGCTTCCGGCTCGACGGCGACGCCGAGTGTGTCCAGGTCGATGACGGGCAAGCCCGCGTAACCGCAGGGGTTGATCAGCGCAAAGGGTGCAAGGTCCATCTTCACGTTCAATGCGACGCCGTGATAACTGCAACCGCGGGTGACCTTGATGCCGAGCGCAGCGATCTTCGCGTGGCCCGCCAGCCCGCCGTTCACGTTGCCACCGCCCCAGGGCACATACACGCCGGGCGCGCCGCTGACGCGGCGGGCGTCGACTCCCAGTCCTTCCAGCGTCTGGATCACGGCCTGCTCGATCCGGAACACGAGTTCCTTGACGTAGATGCCGAGCCGGCGCAGGTCGACGAGCGGATAGGCCACGACCTGGCCAGGACCATGGTAGGTCACCTGGCCGCCGCGGTCGGTCTGCACGACCGGAATGTCGGTGACCGCCAGCAGGTGCTCGTGCCGGCCCGCCTGGCCCAGCGTGAACACCGGCGGGTGTTCCACGAGCCAGAGTTCGTCCTCGGTGCCAGGCTGGCGCTGATTGGTGAACTCGCGCATCGCCTGCCACGTCGGCACGTAGTCGGCATGGCCCAGGTGGCGCACGATCATCGTGTCACCAGCGCTGCGTCAGAGGACGATCTTGACCATCGGGTGGCTGGTCAGCGCGCGATACAGCGCATCGAGCTGCTCGCGCGAAATCGCGCGCACCGTGGCGGTCAGCGACAGGTAATTGCCATCCCTGGAGGTGCGCATCTCGAGCGTCGAGGCGTCGAAGTCGGGCGCGTGCAGCAGCACCACTTCGACGATGGCCTGGGCGAAGCCATCGTCACGCCGACCCATGATCTTGATCGGAAAGTCGGTCGGAAACTCGAGCCCGCGCGGCCCGTCGTCTGGCCCGCCGCTAGTCATGCGGCCACGGGGCCGCGCGTCCCTGCGGACTTGCGTGCCTGCCAGCTTCTGGCGTCAGCGCGTTTTGCTTCCTGGAACCAGGTCCACATGCGCTTGTACATCGGGCCTGGCACGCCCGCGCCGACCGGGCGGCCGTCAAGCGTGGTGATCGGCAGCACCTCGCGCCCCGAGGAACTCAGCCACAGTTCATCGGCGCTGCGCAATTCCGCCTCGCTGACCGGGCGCAGTTCGAGTGTGAGCCCATGTTCCTTCGCCAGCAGGTAGCTCGTGTCGCACGTGATCCCGGGCAGGATCTGGTGCGACTGGCGCGGCGCGAGCATCCGCCCGTCCCTGATCACCATGACGTTGGCGCTCGATCCTTCCGTGAGGAAACCGTCGCGCAGCATCACGGTCTCGAAAGCATCGTGGTCCGTTGCGTACTGCTTCATCAGCACATTGCCCAGCAGCGAGATGCTCTTGATGTCGCAATGCAGCCAGCGCTCGTCGGCATGCGTGACTGCAGCCACGCCGCCCTCGATCTGTGCTGCCGGGATCGGCGCCCAGGGCGAAGTGTTGATGAACACCGTCGGCGTGACCCCGGCCGGGAACGCGTGGTCCCGCTTGGCTACGCCGCGCGTGACCTGCAGGTAGACCGCCTGCCGCGGCCACGGATGCCGCTCGATGATCGCGTCGAGCAGGTCGAGCCACTTGGCCTCGTCATACGGGTTGGCGAGGCCGATGCCGTCGCAACTGCGCTGCAGGCGCGCAAAGTGCTCGCGCGCGCGAAACGGCGCACGGATACCGTCCAGCGTGTCGACCGGGATCACTTCGTAGACCCCGTCGCCAAAAATGAAGCCACGGTCCAGGACCGATACGGTCGCCTCGCCAAGCGGCCGCCACTGGCCGTTCAGGAAGCACGTCGCCTCGTGCCATTCCATCAGTTGCGCCTCCTCCACCAGAGTCTGACCGCATCGTACGCGCGGCCGAAGAGCCCCGCCGCCTGCACGTTCTCGAGCGCGACGACAGGGGCATCGGCGACGACCTGACCGGCCAGGCTCACCTTGAGGCGGCCGACGGTCTCGCCCTTGGTGAGCGGCGCGATGAGTGGATCCGGGCGCTCGATCGCCGAGCGCAATTCGCGTTCGCCCAGGCGTTGCAGTTCGGCGGCCGGCACGGTCACGAACACGTCGCGCTCGGGCCCGATCGGCAGTTCGGAGCGATCGCCCTTCAGGACCTCCGGGCGCGCGACGACCTCGGCCGCGCGGAAGAGCCGCACGGTCTCGTGCTCGGTGAACCCGTAGTTGAGCAACCGCAGCGCCTCCTGCGCGCGCACGCTGTCGCTCGGCGCACCGAGCACCACGGCGATCAGGCAGCGTTCGTAGCTGTTGTCACCCTTGCCCCGCGGACGGACGGCCGTCGCGACAATCGACCAGCCGGCCGCTTCGAGATGCCCGGTCTTCATGCCATCCACCGACGGGTCGCTCCAGAGCAGGCGGTTGCGATTGGCCTGGGAAATCTGGTTGTAGGTGAACTCGCGCTCGCGAAAGTGCGCTACATGCTGCGGAAAGTCACTGCGCAGGCGCTGCGTCAGCCGCGCGAGGTCCCGCGCGGTCGAGTACTGCTGCGGATCAGACAGCCCCGTCGGGTTGGCGAAGCGCGTGTCGCTCAGCCCGAGCCGCCGCGCTTCCGCGTTCATGCGTTCGACGAATGCGGCCTGCGATCCGGCCGTGTGCTCGGCCAGGGCGACCGCGGCATCGTTGCCCGACGACACGATCAAGCCGCGCAACAACTCGCCAGTGGTGACGGCGCGGCCTGGTTCGATGAACATGCGCGCGCCTTCACGGCCCGGCGCGGCGAACGCCGCGTTCGAGACCGGCACGCGATCGTCAAGAGCGATCCGCTTCTCGCCGAGCGCAATGAAGACGACATAGGCCGTCATCAGCTTGGTGAGCGAGGCCGGCTCCAGGCGCCGCGCGGGTTCATGACTGGCCAGCGTCGCGCCGCTGTTGGCATCGAGCAGCAGCCACGAGCGAGCCGACAGCAGTGGTGCCTGGGCCGCGGCACTCGCCGTCAGCAGACAGGCGGCGAGCAGGGCGACAGCCCGGCACAGCGGGAGCAGGAGTGAGGGCACTTCGGAAATGTGGAGCGCACCGCGCGGAGCGGAGACTCGTACGATAGCGCGCGCCGGCTGGAGTTCCCGGCGTTTTGCCGGACTATCGCTTGCGCAGCGCGCGCAGATAGTCCTGCGCAGCCGCCGGGCCGAGTGCGGCGGTGACCAGGCGTTCAGCCTCGCGCACGCGCTCGCGGAAGTCCTCGATCGTCTTGCAGCCCTCGATGCGGATTGCGAGGGCCTCGGCGCCCGGGCCGAGCCGGTCGGTAAGTTCCCGCACCGCGCGGCGCTTGGCCTCGTCGAGCGTCATCGGGTTCTGCTCGTCGGGCGCACCGCCCTGGGTCGTCGGGGCGACCGTTTCGAGCACGCGCCCGGCCACCGTCGGCACATCGATGGCGTGGGTGGCCGAATTGCGCTGGATCAGGCCGGCACTTTCGAGTTGCGTGATGACAGCATCGATCTCGCCAGGGCGCAGCAGCACGGCGAGTTCGTCGATGGTGCGCTTGCCGTCGACCATGATCAACACGCGGCGCGTCGTCATCGAAAGCTGTGCGCTGCGCGCCGCGACTTCCGCAACTCCCTTCGGAGTCTTTGAGTAGACGATTGAGCCGTCCATGTTTCCCTGTCGCCGTCAGAGGCGCTTCTTTTGCCTTGAGCCGCAAACTGCGGCCCGGAACGTAAACCTTTTAATGGCTTTGCTCGGCGGCGTCAAACTGAGACATGCCCCGGATGTGCGCGCTTATTCGCGCTTTGAGTACCGGCAGCCGGCGGTGGAAGAAGTGATCGGCCCCGGGAATGACAAGTACCGGCAGGCCTTGCGGTCGGGCCCAGTCGAGCACCGCCGCGAGCGAGATCGTTTCGTCGAGTTCGCCATGAATCACCAGCGTGTCGGCGCGCACCTCAGGCATCGGCCACTTGCCGGCCGCCGCGCCGACCAGGACCAGGTAGTCGACCGGTCGCGCGCCTTCCGCCAGCAGTCGAGCCGCCTGTGCAGCGACGAAACTGCCGAAGGAGAACCCGGCGAGCGCCACGGGATAGGACGCGGCGAGTCGCTCGCGTACGCCGTCGAGGGCGGGCACGGTGCGCAGCACGTGCAGCAGGTCCGAGGTCTCTCCCTGCCCATGGTCGTGCGAACCCTCGGAGTCGCCAACACCGCGGAAATTGAAGCGGATCGCGAGCCATCCGAGCGAGGCAAAGGTCCGCGCCATCGTCGCGGCCACTTTGTTGTCCATCGTGCCGCCGTAGAGCGGATGCGGGTGACCGATGCATGCCACGCCGTTCGCCGGCCCGGCCAGGGGCCAGTCCAGCGCGAGTTCGATGCGGCCAACCGGACCGTCGATCAGCCGCTTCTCCGCGCGCGGAGTCATCAGAGGAGCAGGCGCTCGACCACGCGGCCGTTCACCAGATGCGAGTCGATGATCTCGTCGATGTCATCGCGGTCCACGTAGGTGTACCAGGTGCCTTCCGGGTAGACCACGATGCACGGACCTTCATCGCAACGGTCAAGACACCCCGACTTGTTGATGCGCACCTGGCCCTCGCCGTTGAGCCCGAGCTCCTTGATGCGCGACTTCGCGTGCTGCTGCATTTCGCCTGCCTGATGCCGGCCGCAGCAGGCGGAGCCGTCGTCGCGCTCATTGAGGCAGAAGAAGACGTGGTGCTTGTAATAGCTCATGGCGCGCCGGCGGGTGAGGATGGGTGATCCATTATAGGAACCACCGCATGGCTAGCCGTGCTCGGGCGCGAAGGAGAGCAGCCCGACCACGAGCGCAGGTGGCCATAGCATCGCGAGCCAATGGGTCAGCGCATTGAAGTTGAGCAGACGTCCCTGGCGCCACTCCTGCATCTGGGCCAGATGGTAAGGATTGTCAGGCACGACATTGACCGCCACCAGCAGGGCGACCAGTGCCACGAGGGCGAGCCGGGCCTGCAGCACCCGGCGGCCGCCACTGGCAGCGGCAAGCGACAGCAGTCCCAGCGCAAGTCCGCCGGCCGCGCCCGGCGTCAGCCACGCGAGCGCGCGGTCGGGTCCGAACTGCACGGCATTGGCAAGCGACTTGGTGGCGAGCGCCGCGAAAAGCAACGCGATCAGCAATCGATAGCGCGGCGCCGACGGCCGCGTCACGGACGACAGCGCGAGGCCGGCAGCGAGAACCGAGGCCGCAACGACGAATGCCTCCGCGAGCACGAACTCGGCCGGGCCGAAGCCGTTGGCATCGAGCATCCACCACTGGCCGCCGAGAGCTTCGACGACCGGCTCGAGTGCGATGTGCAGCTCGCCATTGCCGAACAGCATCGGCGCCGGATAGACCTGGGCCGCGGGCCACAGCGCCACCGCCATCAGCACCCCCGTGGCATGCCGCTCGAACCACCGTCGGCGCCAGTCGGCGAGACGACCGCGGTCGATCAGGGTGGACGTCAGCGGCGCCGCGATGACGGCGCCCTGCAGCCGCGCCCAACGTGTTGGCCAGCAGGTCGATATTCGAGGCAATGCGCGTAGGAAGATAGGTCTGCACGGCCTCGATCGAGCCCGACAGGAGCACACCGCCCAGCGTGCCCAGCGTTATCGCGCTCAGGCCGCGCACGCGCGGGTGAACCGCCAGCACAATGAGCGCACCGAACGGCAGGTAGGCGAGCACGTTGGCGACGAGGTCGAAGGTCGTGATGTAGTGCGGTGCCGGCGCCGTCAGGTAGGCCCAGGCGTCGATGCCGAGGTCGCGCCAGCCCGACCACGGGGCGAGTCCGGAATAGAGCAGCAGCATCCCGTAGACGACGCACGCGGCGCGTGCGATCGGCGAGGCCTGCATGCGCTGTGTCGGGATCAGCCGGTTATTCATCGTGGCGCTACTCTAGGCCATGCGCAGGCAATGACCAATGCAAGGTCGCTGCGACGTCGCACCGATGTTAAAGTCGATCGGTCGTCAACTCCTCCGCGCACGTGAGTCCTTCCACCCCTGTGCCGGTTCCCGCGGCGAGCGATGAGCGTTTCGAGGCGCCGCCGTTGTCGGCGGACGCCATCGAGCGCTGGCTGGCAGACGCCGACGTGGCCGCCGGCTGCCGGGTCGAGGTCGTGGCAGCGACGGGCTCCACCAACGAGGATCTGCTCGTGCGTGCGCGCCAGCAGCAACCCGGGTCTCCGATCCTGCGCGCAACGGACGAGCAGACGGCCGGCCGTGGCCGCCAGAACAGGACGTGGCGTGCCAGACCCCGGTCGGCGCTGCTGTTCACGCTGGCGGTGCCGCTCGCCTCGCTGCCGGCGGCGCTGCCTGCGATCACGCTGGCCGGCGGCGTTGCACTGGCCGAGTATCTCCGCGGCCGCGGCGTGCCGGTCGAGCTGAAGTGGCCGAACGATGTGCTGCTCGACGGCCGCAAGCTTGCCGGCATCCTGTGTGAGCTGGGGATCGACGCAGGCGGGCGCGCGACACTCGTCGTGGGCGTTGGCGTGAACGGCTGGCTGACGGAAGACGACCGCGCCGGCATCGGCCAGCCCGCCGCTGCACTGGCGGAGGTCGTTGCTTCGTCGCTGCTCGCGGCCGAACGCGAGGCGTGGATTGCGCAAATGGCCGCTGCACTGCTCGCGATGGTGTCAGGCTATGTCGATCGCGGCTTCGTTCCCGTACGCGAGCGCTTCAACGCGCTGTTGCATGCGCGCGGCGACGAGGTCGACATCATCGACGATGGCCGGGTCACGGCCAGCGGACGCGTCGTCGAAGTCGACACGATCGGCCGCCTGGTGCTTGCCACCGGCGGTGGATCGCGCGCGATCAATGTCGGCGATGTCTCGCTGCGGCGGGCGGAGTCACAACGATGACGCTGTTGATCGACGTCGGCAACACGGCACTGAAGTGGACCGTCACGGACGCCGCGGGTGCGCCGGGGCCGGTGAAGGTCGAGCACCACCGCGCTACGAACGACCTCGCCGCGCGGCTCGGCTCCGCCTGGCGTGACATGCCACGCGGCGGCGCGGCGTTTGGCTGCAGCGTCGCTGCGGGGGCAACCCGGACGGCGGTCGAGGCGGCGGCCCGCGGTCGCGGCATGAGCATCGAGTGGCTGCGCTCCGAGCCCCGCTATGCCGGAGAATTCGTGCTGCTCAATGGCTATCGGAACCCGACACAGCTCGGGGCGGACCGCTGGCACGGCATGCTCGGGGCCTGCCAGCGCGTGCCGCGGCGTTCGTTCGTGCTCGTGGCCGCCGGTACCGCGACGACGATCGACTGCGTCGAGGTGGGCGACGGTCAGGCGCGCTTTGTCGGCGGCTGCATCGCGCCCGGCCAGCGCCTGATGCTGGATGCTTTGGCGAACCAGACCGCAGGATTGCCGCAGGCCGACGGTGCGGCCGTCGACTTTCCCGACATGACCGACGACGCGATCACCACCGGGGTCCGCGACGCCCAGGCCGGCCTGGTCGAGCGCTTTGTCCGGCGCTTTGGGCGGCGACTCGGGCGGGCACCGGCGGTGCTCATTTCGGGCGGCGATGCCGAACTGCTTGCCGCGCGCCTGGAGGGCGGCGAGTTCAGATTTTCGATCGAACATAATCTGGTTCTCGCGGGACTCGCCGTTAGAGTCCGCGCCTTGCGTCCTGCCATCGATCAATGAAACTCGCCTTCCTGCTGCTCGTGCTCGTGAACGTCGCGCTCTTTGCGTGGCAGCACGGCGTGTTCGGCCGCTTCGCGGAGAGCGGGCGCGAGCCTGAACGCATCGCCCGACAGGTCGAGCCTGAACGGGTTCGGGTCCTCAGCGAGCGTGAAGTGCAGGTGTTGCGCGAGCGGGCTGCGGCGCAGTCGCGCGCCGCCGCCACACCGCCGCCGTCTTCGCCCGCAAACGGCGCGGGGATCGACCTGTCGGTTGCCCAGGCCTGCGTCGAATTCGGCGACTTCATCGGGCCGGATCTCGCCCGGGTCGAAACCGCATTGCTCAGGCTCGGGCTCGGATCACGCCAGTCGGCGCGGACGGTCGAGGCCCCGGGCTGGTATCTCGTCTATCTGCCGCCATTCAAGACCCGCGCCGAGGCCGATCGCGCCATGGCGGAGCTGAAGAAGAGTGGCGTCAAGGACCTGCTCGTTCTCAACGACGGCCCGCTGCGGCTGGGCGTGAGCCTGGGGTCGTTCCGTGACCCGGAACTCGCGAAGGCGCACGTTGCGTCGCTGGTGAAGCTCGGCGTCAAGAACGCGCGGGTTTCGGACAAGCCGACCGCCGTGTCGGCCACGCGTCTGCAGATGCGCGAACTCGACGCGGAAGCGGCCCAGCAGCTCGGGGCGATCGCAAAGGAGTTCCCGTCCCAGAGCGTGCGCGCCTGCAGCGCGGGCTGAGTGATGCATACTTTCGCGCCAGCGCGATCGGTCCAGCCGCGAAGTGCCGGAACACTGATGCCCGCGAGCCGAGCCATCATCGATTCGAATTCAACCACTGTCTTGCCGGAGCCCTGCATGCGTTGCCTTGCTCTCGTGATGATCGCCGTTTCCGTAGTGCTGTCACTGCCCGGGTGCGCGACGCCCGAGGACCTGGCGGCCATCGAAAAGCGCCAGGAGCGTCAAACGCAGACCGGCAGCAATATCGTCCGGCGCGACAACGGCGCGCGCACTTCCGCGGTCACCGACAAGGACGCCCAGGACGCGATGCTCAAGGAGATGCGCAACGTTCCGGTTCAGCCCGTCGGCACGCAGTCGGCCGGGCGCTGAACTAGCCGTCGGCGGAACCCAGGGCGGTCGCGATCGCGCGCGTCAGCGCGGGTACGAGTGCCTTTCGCCGAGCCAGGGCGAGGGTGTCGGCCACACGCACGGGCCTGGCCCAGATCGGCTTCGGGAAGTGGGCGTCGTCCTCGAAGCGGGGAACGAGATGCCAGTGAAGGTGAGGCGTCATGTTGCCGAGGCTGGCGACGTTGATCTTGTGCGGACGCAGGACCTCGCGCTGCAAGCGTTCCACCTCGAACACGGTCTGCATCAGATGCGCGCGCTCGGCCGCCGAGAGGTCGGTCATCTCGCGCCTATGCGCGTTCCAGACCACGCGGACGAAGCCCGGATAATCCGGTTCGTCGACCACGATGACGCGCAGCCGTCCGTCGTCATGGATCAGGCGTCCGCCGGGTCCGGCGCACAGTTCGCAGAGGGGTGCTGTCATCCCAATTCCTTCTTCAAGCGCAGATCCGTTTCCACCGGCACGAAGCCCAGTGTGCGGTTCAGTGCGAGCATGTCCGTGTTCGCCTCGTCGTTGTAGGTTCTGATCTCGCTGGCTTCCGACTCGAGCGCGTGCCGGATCGAATGCAGTTTGAGCCAGCGCGCCAACCCGCGACGGCGCCAGCGGCGCACGACGCCGGTCATCGACGTCAGCAGATGGTCGCGTCCCGTGGACTGGGCGCACATGCCCACCCAGTTCGTGCCGTCCAGCGCGATGAAGGTTCCTGCCGGCCGGAACGCCGGATCTTCGAGTTCCTCGGCAACGAAGCTCAGGTACGTCGGGTCGTCGCCACGGATGCCGAAAGGAACATCGCGCCACAGCTCGACGAAGAGTTCGTACAGTCGGCGTGGCGCTTCCTCGCCCAGCGCGAGTTGACGATAGCTTGCGATGCGCAGCCCGGTGGCGAAGAATCGATCGGCTGCACCGTCGATGCCGCGCGCAATGCGCTCCGGATCGACATCGCGCAGTTTGAGGCGACTTTCGATGCGGCGGTTGTAGACGGCGAACCCGCGGTCGAGCGCGAAGCGCTGCGCCCGTGGCTGCGAGGCCAGCACCTCGCTGCAGAGTTCGGTCGCACCCTGCTGCCGTGCTTCGGCTTCGATGGCCTCGTACAGGGTCGCGCCGATGCCCAGACCGACATGCGACGGGTCGACGGTGACTCGAACCCGGAACCGTCCCTTGGTTGCGGCCACGTCGGGCACTTCAAGGAAGCCGAACCCGGCAAGCTGCCCCGGTGCGACTTCCGCGACGAGCTTCCGGTGGAAGCGCTGCCCGCGTCGGCGTGCTGCGGCGGCGATCTCGGCCCCGGTGCGCTGCCAGTCGGGATGCACCGCCGAGATGATGCGGGCTATCTCGTCGTTGTCTGCGCTGGCATGCGCCGGGCGCACGGTGATCCGCCGTTGCATGCGGCGGGATCTTAGGCGCGTACGCGCTGGAGCCGCTAGACCAGCACGCGTTCGATGCCGCCTGCGTTGGCCTTGGCGACGTAGTCTGCCATCCAGTTGTTGCCGAGCACGTGCTTTGCCATTTCAATGACGATGTAATCGGCGTCGATGTCGGCATCGTCGTTGTAGCGCTTCAGGCCCTGCAGGCACGACGGGCAGGAGGTCAGCACCTTGACCTCGCCGCTGAAGCCGTCGGCACGCAGCCTGGCGGCGCCGCGCTCGACTTCCTGCTCCTTGCGGAACCGCACCTGTGTCGCGACGTCCGGCCGCGAGATCGCGAACGTGCCGGACTCGCCGCAGCAGCGGTCGCTCTTCTCGATGCGGACGTTGTCGGCGGTCGTTACCAGCGCGTTGACGGTCTTCAGCGGATCCTGCTGCTTCATCGGGCTGTGGCAGGGGTCGTGATACAGGTAGCGCACGCCGTTCACGCCCTCGACACGGATGCCCTTTTCGAGCAGGTACTCGTGGATGTCGATGATGCGGCAGCCGGGGAAGATCTCCTCGAACTTGTAGTCCTGCAACTGGTCGTAGCAGGTGCCGCAGCTGACGACGACGGTCTTGATGTCGAGGTAATTGAGCGTGTTGGCCACGCGGTGAAACAGCACGCGGTTGTCGGTGATGATCTTCTCGGCCTTGTCGAACTGCCCCGAGCCGCGCTGCGGGTAGCCGCAACAGAGATACCCCGGCGGCAGCACGGTCTGCACACCGGCATGCCACAGCATCGCCTGCGTCGCCAGTCCCGACCTGGCTGAACAGCCGCTCCGAGCCGCAGCCGGGAAAGTAGAAGACGGCTTCGCTGTCGCCACTGGACCGCTGCGGGTCACGGATGATCGGTACGTAGCGCGCGTCCTCGATGTCCAGCAACGCCCGCGCGGTCCGCTTGGGTAAACCAGCCGGCATCTTCTTGTTGACGAAGTGGATGACCTGCTGCGTGACCGGCGGGCGGCCACCGGTCGTGGCGGGCGGCCGGTGGGTCTGCTGCTTGGCGGCGAGGCGGAAAAAGCGATTGCCCAGGCGCTGCGCCTTGTAGCCCCACTCGAGCATCAGCGTGCGCGCGATCTTGATCGTCTGCGGGTCCTTGACGTTCAGGAAGAACATCGACGCCGCCGTGCCCGGGTTGAATTTCTTCTTCCCCATGCGCCGCAGCAGGTCGCGCATCGCCATGCTCACATCGCCGAAGTCGATGTCCACCGGGCACGGTGCCAGGCACTTGTGGCAGACGGTGCAGTGGTCGGCCACGTCGCCGAACTCGTCCCAGTGCTTGATCGAGACGCCGCGCCGCGTCTGCTCCTCGTACAGGAACGCCTCGATGAGGAGCGACGTTGCCAGGATCTTGTTGCGCGGCGAGTAGAGCAGGTTGGCGCCCGGCACGTGGGTCGAGCACACCGGCTTGCACTTGCCGCAGCGCAGGCAGTCCTTGATCGCGTCCGAGATGCCCTTGATGTCGCTCTGCTGCATGATCAGCGACTCATGGCCCATCAGGCCGAAGCTCGGCGTGTAGGCGTTGCGCAGGTCGGCGCCCGGCAGGAGCTTGCCCTTGTTGAAGCGGCCTTCGGGATCGACCGCGTTCTTGTAACGGCGGAATTCGGCGGTCTCGTCGTCGGTGAGGTACTCGAGCTTGGTGATGCCGATGCCGTGCTCGCCGGAGATCACGCCGTCGAGATCGCGTGCGATCTGCATGATGCGTGCGACGGCGGCGTTAGCCCGCTGCAGCATCGCGTAGTTGTCGGAGTTGACCGGGATGTTCGTGTGTACGTTGCCGTCGCCGGCGTGCATGTGCAGGGCGACGAACACCCGTCCACGCAGGACGCGCCGGTGGATCGCCTCGCACTCGGCAAGCACGGCTGCAAATGCTGCGCCCGAGAAGATGCGCTCGAGCGGCGCCCGCACCTCGGTCTTCCACGAGACGCGGATCGTGTGGTCCTGCAGCAGGTCGATGACGCGGACGGCAGACGGCGGGTCGGACTCGCCGGCCAGGTGCGTGAGCCCCAGCCCGGCCAGTTCGGCGAGCGATGACGCCAGCGGTGTGTCGAAGTGGGCCAGCAGCCACTGCCAGCGACGGCGCGTGTAGCCGATCAGTTCGCGCGCCTGCTCGACGCGATCGCCGAGTATCTCCTCACGCGGCAGCCGGTCGAGGTCGGCATCCTCGGTCTTGCCGAGCGCAAAGGGTGTCGCGAAGTAGGCGTCGAGCGCGTCGAGCAGTTCGAGCTTGTTCTCGATCGACAGCTCGATGTTGATGCGCTCGATGGCGTCGGTGTACTCGCCCATCCGGGGCAGCGGGATGACGACGTCTTCGTTCAGCTTGAACGCGTTGGTGTGCTTGGAGATCGCTGCGGTCTTGGCGCGATCGAGCCAGAACTTCTTGCGCGCCTCGCTGCTCACCGCGACGAAACCTTCGCCGGTGCGCGTGTTGGCCATGCGCACGACCTCGGAGGTGGCGCGTGCCACGGCGTCGTCGTCGTCGCCGACGATGTCGCCGATCAGCACCATCTTCGGCAGACTGCCGCGGCGGGACTTGGTCGTGTAGCCGACCGCGCGCAGATAGCGCTCGTCGAGATGCTCGAGCCCCGCCAGGATCGCCCCCTCGGGCTGGCGCGCGAGGTAGTTGGTGATCTCGACAATGGCAGGCACGGCCTGCTGCGCCCGCCCGAAGAACTCCAGGCACACGGTGCGGATGTGCCTCGGCATGCGATGCACGACCCAGCGCGCCGACGTGATGAGCCCGTCGCAGCCTTCCTTCTGCACTCCTGGCACGCCACCCAGGAACTTGTCGGTGACGTCCTTGCCGAGGCCGGCCTTGCGGAAGCGCGCGCCAGGCAGCGCAAGGCGTTGCGTGCGCAGCACCCTGGCTTCCGCGGCTGGGTGGCGGCCGTCCTTCCACGTCAGCTCGAACACGGCCTCGGCCGCGTCATGGATCTTGCCGAGGTTGTGCCCGATGCGTTGCACTTCGAGCCAGTTGCCGTCCGGATCGACCATGCGCCACCAGGCGAGGTTGTCGACCGCGGTGCCCCACAGGACGGCCTTCTTGCCGCCGGCGTTCATCGCGATGTTGCCGCCGACGCAGGACGAGTCGGCCGACGTCGGATCGACGGCAAACACGAAGCCACCGCGTTCGGCCGCCTCGGCCACGCGCTTGGTGACGACGCCCGCCTCTGAGCGAACGGTCGCCACCGGCGCGCCGACACCGGGCAGGTCGACGGTTTCGACCTCGGACAGCGCTTCCAGCTTTTCAGTGTTGATGACGGCGGTCAGCGGCGTCAGCGGCACCGCGCTGCCGGTGTATCCGGTGCCCCCGCCGCGCGGAATGATCGTGAG
Organism: uncultured beta proteobacterium; assembly: GCA_963780715.1. GTDB lineage: Bacteria > Pseudomonadota > Gammaproteobacteria > Burkholderiales > Burkholderiaceae_F > JALORV01. Next base: position 268,271 of record CAWADK010000016.1, on the reverse strand, counting down.
CCCCAGCTCGACGCAGGCCCGCACCAGCCCCGGAATCTCGTCTTCGGCATCGGGCTGCAGCACGACGAACGGATACTCGACGCGCCAGTCGGTCGCGTCGGTGACGTGCGAGACGCGCGCAAAGCCGTCGAAGCGGATGTTGTCGTCGCGCGTATGGCGTGCAAGCACGCGGCGCGCCTGCTTGCGCAGGTCCCACGTCGCGCGGAAGGCTGCCTCGAACGACTGCACGGCCTTGCGCGCAGCCGCCAGCAGCAGGCCGACCTTCGCGTCACGCACGGCGTCCGCCGGTTCACGCCTCTTCTCGATCTCGCCAAGGCGGTGATGCAGGGCCTCGATCAGCGCGGCGCGCCGCTTCGGGTTGTCGAGCAGGTCATCTTCGAGGTACGGATTGCGCTGCACGACCCAGATGTCGCCCAGCACTTCGTACAGCATCCGAGCCGAGCGGCCGGTACGGCGTTCGCTGCGCAACTCGTCCAGCACGCGCCAGGCTTCGGCGCCGAGCAGCCGGATGACGATCTCGCGATCCGAGAACGAGGTGTAGTTGTACGGGATCTCGCGCAGCCGAACCGGCGGTTCGAGCACGGTGGGAGCGGAGCGCAATCCCTGGGGTGGGACGGGTGCGTTCATGGGGTTGAGACTGACCGTCGGCTCCTGAGGACGCCTGGGGAGTAATTGTAACTTTTGCGCTGCAGCGAAGAGCGATGACCCTGTTGGCAGTCGGACAACCGGCAGCCGCGGCGAGCCGCGCTGACGGCGGAGTCCGCAGCGACCAGGTCATGTCGTACCGATGCCAGGAAGGCGTGTCCGGTGCGCCCGCGGGCACGCCGGTTGCCCTGCTAAGCATGCCGACGCGCGTCCGCGGCGCGAAGTCCCACCCGGCGAATGACGTTCGCACGATGGCGACTGACGGGTTCAGGGACTCCGTGCCGACGGCGCGGCATAGGCATCGTCGAGTGCTGTGGCTACTTTCAAAACACAGGAGCAGGGTTTCGCCTGCCGTCATCGGAACTGGAGATATGCGATGAAGCGCCTTACTTCCCTCTTCGCCGCGTGCACGAGCGCGCTAATGCTCGCCGCCGGCTGCAACCGAACCGAAGCGCCCGTGCCGCCGCCGACACCGCCCACCAACACCGCGGCGCAGGCCACCACGGCGCCACCGACGCCGCCAGTACAGGAACCGCCGTCGACGCTGACGGCGCCGATGCCGCCGCCCAACGCGCCCAAGGGCGATGCCTCGTCCGGTCCCAAGCCCGGTCAGGTGAACGACCATTCCAGCCCGGCGTTCAAGGGCGGTGGCAAGGAAGTGCCAAAGTAACGCGGTTGCTTTGACGATCCCGCAGCGGCGATCACTTCCCGGGGTCTCCGGGAAGCGGCCGCTGCGGCTCCGCTGCCGGGCCGGCTCGTCCCGTGCGCCGGGTCTCGACGCTCCGACACGCGCTCAGACTATGAGCGGCGCTTCCTGCATTGCGGCCGTCTGCTCGCGCAGTTCGAGGATGCGGTCCTCCCAGTAGCGCTGCGTGTTGAACCAGGGGAAGGCCGCCGGAAACGCCGGATCGCTCCAGCGGCGTGCGATCCACGCGGCGTAGTGGATCAGGCGCAAGGTGCGCAGTGCCTCGACCAGGTGCAGTTCGCGCCGGTCGAACTCGCAGAAGTCTTCGTAGCCCATCAGCAGGTCGGCAAGCCTCTGTGTCTGCTCGCCACGGTCGGCGCCCAGCATCATCCACAGGTCCTGCACTGCGGGCCCCATGCGCGCGTCATCGAAGTCGACGAAGTGCGGCCCGCGATCGGTCAGTCCGTCGTACCAGAGCACGTTGCCCTCATGCACGTCGCCGTGCAGGCGGAGCGGCGTGACATCGCCGGCGCGTTCGTAGGCGCGGGCGATACCGTCGAGCGCCTGTTGCGAGACGCCCGCGTAGACGTCGCGCAACTCGCGTGGCAGCCAGTCGTGCTCCAGCAGGAAGGTGCGTGGTTCGACGCCGAAACTCGCAAGATCCAGCGCCGGACGCGCGCGGAAAGGGTGTGCGCGGCCGACGGCGTGCAGTCGGCCGAGAAAGCGTCCGATCCACACCAGGACCTCGGGGTCGTCGAGCAGCGGTGCGCGGCCGCCGCGGCGGGGGAAGACGGTGAAGCGAAATCCGGCGAACGTGCTGAGCGTGCGGCCGTTCAGGACCTGCGGCTGAACCGCCGGCACTTCGGCGGCCGCCAGTTCGGCGATGAAAGCGTGCTCCTCGAGGATCTGCGCATCGCTCCAGCGGCCCGGACGGTAAAACTTGGCAACGACGAATCCGCTGCCGCCGTCGGCGGTCTCGATGCCCACCTGGAACACCCGATTCTCGTAACTGTTGAGCGCAAGCAGCGACCCTGAGGTGGTGAGCCCGGCGCTGTCCAGCGCGTTCAACACGACGTCGGGCGTCAGGTCTGCGTACGGGGGTGCATCGGTGCCTGCGGCGGCTTCGTTCATGGCCGGCATGGTAGGCCAGACCCGACCTTGTCTGCGTGGTACCTTCTGCGGCCGGAGGAGAGCTGGCACCATGCCCGCACAAGAGTATCTGCGCCGCATCCTGACGGCGCGCGTGTACGACGTCGCGATCGAATCGCCGCTCGAAGAGGCGCCGAGGCTGTCGGAGCGTACCCACAATCGCGTGCTGCTCAAGCGCGAGGACCTGCAGCCCGTCAAGAGCTTCAAGCTGCGCGGCGCCTACAACAAGATGGCGCGCCTGCCGCGCGACCAGCTGAAGCGTGGCGTCATCGCGGCGTCGGCCGGCAATCATGCTCAGGGGGTGGCGCTGGCGGCGCAGAAGCTCGGTTGCCGCGCGGTCATCGTCATGCCGGTCACCACCCCGCAGGTCAAGGTGGAGGCAGTGGCCGCACGCGGTGCCGAGGTGGTGCTGCACGGCGACTCGTATTCGGACGCCTATGCACATGCGCTGGAACTGCAGGCGAAGAAGAAACTGACCTTTGTGCATCCGTTCGACGACCCGGACGTCATTGCCGGCCAGGGCACGATCGCGATGGAGATCCTGCGCCAGCACCATCCGGTCGAGCACGGCCCGATTTACGCGATGTTCGTCGCGATCGGCGGCGGCGGATTGATCTCCGGTGTCGCGGCCTACATCAAGGCCCTCGCCCCCGAGGTGAAAGTCATCGGTGTGCAGACGGTGGATTCGGATGCGATGGCGCGTTCGATCGCCGCTGGCCGGCGCGTCACGCTGCACGAGGTGGGGCTGTTCTCCGATGGCACCGCCGTGCGCCAGGTCGGCGAGGAAACGTTCCGCCTGTGTCGCCAGTTCGTCGACGAGATCGTGCTGGTCGACACCGACGCGATCTGTGCCGCGATCAAGGACGTGTTCCAGGACACGCGCTCGATCCTCGAGCCGGCCGGCGCGCTGGCGATCGCGGGCATGAAGGCCTACGCCGCGCGCGAGAAGATCAGGGGCAAGACGCTGGTGGCGATCGCCTGCGGCGCCAACATGAACTTCGATCGCCTGCGCTTCGTCGCCGAGCGCACCGAGGTCGGCGAGGCGCGCGAGGCGCTCTTTGCGGTCACGATTCCCGAGGAGCGCGGCAGCTTCAGGCGGTTCTGCGAACTGGTCGGCCAGCGCAGCGTCACCGAGTTCAACTACCGCATCAGCGATGCCGCGGCAGCACAGGTCTTCGTGGGCATCAGCACGACGAGCGCCGGTGACAACGAGAAGCTGGCCAAGAGCTTCCGCCACCACGGCTATTCCACCGTCGACCTGACGCATGACGAACTGGCGGCCGAACACGTGCGCTACATGGTCGGCGGCAAGAGCGTGCTCGCGGAAGGTGAACGGGTCTACCGCTTTGAATTCCCGGAGCGGCCCGGCGCGCTGATGAAGTTCCTGACCAGCATGGCCCCGGGCTGGAACATCTCGATGTTCCACTACCGCAACCAGGGCGCCGACTATTCGCGGGTACTGGTCGGGCTGCAGGTCCCGCACGCCGAACGCCGCGCCTTCGCGGCGTTCCTCGCAGACCTGGGCTATCGCCACTGGGACGAGACCGAAAATCCGGCCTATCGACTGTTTCTCGCCTGACGGAGGTCGCCCGTGCTTCGTCCGATCCTGAATGCCAGCCGCTACCTCGTCATCGCGGCGGTCGTCGGTTCACTCGCGGCCTCGCTCGCGCTGTTCGTCTACGGCCTGGCCGAAACGTTCCTCGTGATCGTGCAGGCGATCGCCAAGGCCGAAGTCAGCAGCAAGGGCGCCAAGGCGCTGGCACTCGAGTTCATCGAGATCGTCGATCTGTTCCTGCTCGGCACCGTGCTGCTGATGATCTCGCTCGGGCTCTACGAACTCTTCATCAACTCGGATCTCAAGCTGCCCGAGTGGCTGCAGATCCGCACCTTCGACGACCTCAAGCTGAAACTGGTCGGCGTCGTCATCGTCGTCCTGGCCGTTCTGTTCCTCGGTCATGTCGTCGCCTGGAATGGCGAGCGCGACCTGCTGCGCCTCGGCGCAGGGATCGCGGCCGTCATCGCGGCATTGACCTACTTCCTGTCGACTTCCAAGGGCGGCAAGGGCTGACCGCGGCGCGCCTGCGGGCGCGGGTTGAGATCGGTGGCAGCCCGCCGCCGCCGTCGAATTTTCCGCACTTCGGTCGTTGAAACTGCTGCAGCGTGCGCGGCAGCGGCTCGCCAAGATGCGTCCGGTCCGGTGTTCGCCGGACACTCAACCGGGCGGGGGCCGACATGAATGCAATGACCGACGAGACCATGGCACTGAGCGTGACCGAGGCGACGATGCAGGACTGGCTGACGGCGATGACGCTCCTGCGCGAGGCGCCTGAGCCGGTCGCCGCACCGCGGGCCGTGCTCTGGCCGGAGGACGTGCCGCCGGTGACCCGGCGCGTTGCAGCCGTGCCGAGCCGACGTCGGGTCGCTCCGGCGCCCGCCACGACCGACCCGGCGCCGCTGCGCGTCGCGGGGGCCGGTACCGTTTACTGGTGGCTGCTCGCGCTGGCGTTGGCAGCAGCGCTCGTGGTCTGAGCCCCAGGGCGCGTCGAAGCGCCACCGCTTGCGAGTTGCCGGGATACCGCGCCGGGAAGACTTGAGCTGCAGCGGCACACCTCCATATTCCGGCGTGTGATGCCGGGAGATCGAAGTGGTTAGCGCCGTTCATGCTGCACCGATACGCAATCACGCCGAGCGCAGGCGACTCGCGCGCGAGCGCCTGATCCGGCTCTCTCACCTGATGGATGCTGCGATCGAGGTGCCGGTCCTGCGCACGCGCGTGGGACTGGACGCCGTGCTGGGACTGGTTCCGGTGGCGGGCGACCTGCTCTCTGCGGGCATCGGCCTCTTCCTGGTGGCGCAGGCGCGCGAACTGGGCGCCTCGCGCTGGCTGCAGGCGAGGATGATCGGCAATCTGCTGGCCGACGCCGCGTTGGGCGCCGTCCCGCTGGCCGGGGACATCGCCGATGTCTACTTTCGCGCGCACCTGCGCAACCTGAAGCTGCTGCAGAAAGAACTCGGCGAGCCGTACCTCGACGCCGCCGATGCGCCGCGCCGCCGCTAGCGCGGCCGGTCGCGCGATGGCATGCGGTAAAGCCACACCGCGAGGCCGACCCCCATCACCGCCAGCAGTCCCTTGAGCCACAGCGGCTTGACGAAGAACACGATCGAGGTGGCGAGCGTCAGCGACATCAGCACGACGGCGGTGACCTTCGTCCGGTAGGGAATGCTGTGGTGTCGCCGCCATTCGAGGATGATCGGGCCAAACGTGCGATTCGCGAGCAACCATTCGTAGAAGCGGCGCGAGCCGCGGGCATAGCAGGCGGCAGCGAGCAGGACGAAGGGAGTAGTGGGCAGCAGCGGCAGGAAGATCCCGACCAGTCCCAGCACGAGTGCCACTGTCCCGGCGGCGAGAAAGAACGCTCGCACCCACGGCGAACGATGCTCGCCGGGGCCGTCCTGCAGGTCAGCCTTCAACGCGCGTCCTGCCCGACGACGGGAGCGGGCAGGGTGTCGCGTGGCGGCCAGAGGAACTCGCCCGGATGCGCGACGAGCTGTCGCCGGATGGCGCGATACACGCGCGCGCGGTCGGCCGTCGAGATGTCGACGGCGCGCATCGCCACCCGCAGCGCGAGGCCGAAGCTGACGCCGACGTTCAGCGCGCCGATCAATGCGAGACCCGCCACGGCCAGCCAGAACGGAGACGAGGTCAGGGACGGCAGGCCGAGGGAAAAGACGGCAGCCGCCACCTGGCCGGTGGACAGCGTGACGTGGCGCACTTCCATCGGCAGGCCGAAGAACGCAAAGATCACGGGCGTCAGCCCGAGCAGCACGCCCAGCCCGATGTTGCCCGCGAGTCCAGCGATGTTGTCACGCCACCAGTCCGCGCGGCGGCGCGCTTCCTCGACCCCAAGTCGGCGAACCCGGCGCTGATTCGTCGCGAGCGCCGCGTGCAGCTGGCGCACGGTGAACACGTTGTCGGCCCAGCCCGCGAAGAGCCCCGACAGCCAAAGCAGCACGCCGGTATAGGCCGCGAACAGGAACGAGGGTCCGAGGATCGACTGCGCCCGCAGCACGTCGCGCGCCTTCTGCTCCGACAGCGGCCCGGTGCCCTCGACCAGCCACCACAGGAGCGCGACCGCCAGCACGACAGGCGCGACGGCCAGCAGGTTGCCGAACACCGAGGCCACCTGCGAGCGGACCAGTGCCGCGCTTTCGGCGACGAGGGCCTCCAGCTGCCCGGCGCTGCCGAGATCCCGCATGCGTGCCGCCAGCACCGGTGCCGTCATGGCCGGCTGCTTTGTTGCGACGGTGAAGTGCGCCAGCGCGATCAGCACGAACACGCCGGCGTAATTCAGCGAGGCGAAGAAGCCCTCCCAGAACAGCGGCATGTGCGCCGCGGTGATCGCGAACTTCAGGTACACCGCAATCGCCATCAGGGCGCCACCGCCCGCGCTGATGGCGAGCATGTGCCGGTACTGCACGCGCGTACCGGCGATGTAGTGCTCGCCGGTTTCGGCGTTGCGCTCGGCAATGCGTCGCGACAGCAGGCGCATGTTCTCGCGCCATAGCGCGCGCACGCCCTGGAAGCGGCGCTCGACGCGCACCAGGTTCATCACATCCCGCAGGACGTTCAGCGGGTCCTCGTCGCCCAGCCACTGCTCGAGCAGCCCAATGCGATCGAGCTGCGCCCGGGTGCGCTCCGTCCGGTAGAAGAGATCGACCGAGACCCCGGTCTCGGTATGGCGTGCGTGCACCGTGTCGAGCAGTTGCCGGCAGTCGCGAACAACCTGCTGCAGTTCGTCGCGCGCGACCGCGTCGCGCGCGGCCAGGAAGGCTTCGACGGCACCCACCAGCTTGCCGAAGGGGCTGTCGAGCGCGCTGTTGTCGGCAAAGCGGCGCCTCATTTCCGACGCCAGCCCGACCGCTTGCGCTTCGGACGCCAGCGTCAGCATCGCGGCGCCGAGTTCCTGATCCAGGCTCGCGGCGGTCTCCGCGCCGACAAACAGACGTGCCAGGCGCCGCGCGTCTTCGCCGGGCAGCAGGTCGATCCATGCCATGGTTCTCTTCCGGCCCAGCACCGCACTGGCGAGCGTCGACGGCTCGCGCCGGAAGTCCGGCTGCGGCAGCACCAGCGCCAGGCAGCGCTCCCAGAGCTCGCGCACGAAGCCGGCGCGGCGCGGGATGCCGCCGACGCTGGCGAACTGCTCCAGGTCGAGGTCTTCGGCGAGCCGGCTCAAGACGTCGCGCACCGCGCGGCCGCCGTCCGTGTCGCGTTCAGTCACCTGCAACAGGAAGCGCACCCGGGTGTGAGCGCGTGCGATGGCCGGGTCGGTCACTTCGGCGCCGAGATCCTTCTCGATCCAGCGCAGCGCGGAGCGGGTCCACTCGATGCGCTCGATATAGCTGCGGGCGCGGATCGCCGCCGCGATCAGCTGATCGAGCTCGGGCGTCTCGGCCGCTACGTCGGCCTGGCGCCGCAAAAAGGGCCAGCGCATGGGGCCTTACTCGGCTTCCGCGAAGCGGATCACGCCCGCGGTCGGCTCGGCCTCGGGCCCACAGGGATCCTCGTCGAACGCGATGTCACCGTCGGCCAGCGGTTCACCGGTCACCTTCAGGCCTGCAAAGTCGAACAGCGCGCGGTCCATCAGGTGTGACAGCGTGATGCGCGACAGCGCGTTGAACGTGTTCTCGACCCGCCCCGGGAAGCGCCGCTCCCAATCGAGCAGCATGCGCTTGATTTCCTTGCGCTTGAGGTTGTCCTGCGAGCCGCAGAGGTTGCAGGGAATGATCGGAAACTGCTTCACCTGCGCGTAGCGCGCGAGATCGGCTTCCTTCACGTAGGCAAGCGGCCGGATCACGACATTGCGCCCGTCGTCCGAAACCAGCTTGGGCGGCATGGCCTTGAGCCGGCCGCCGTAGAACATGTTGAGGAAGAAGGTACCCAGGATGTCGTCGCGATGGTGGCCCAGCGCGATCTTCGTCGCGCCGAGTTCCCGCGCCACGCGGTAGAGGATCCCGCGCCGCAGGCGCGAGCACAGCGAGCAGAAGGTCTTGCCCTCCGGGATCACGCGCGTGACGACCGAGTAGGTGTCCTGCGTCTCGATGTGAAAGTCGATGCCGCGCGCGCGCAGATACCGTGGCAGCACGTCGTCCGGGAAGCCCGGCTGCTTCTGGTCGAGGTTCACGGCCACGATGTCGAAGCGGACCGGCGCGCGGTCGCGCAGCAACAGCAGCACCTCGAGCAGGCTGAAGCTGTCCTTGCCACCGGACAGGCAGACCATCACCTTGTCGCCAGACTCGATCATGTTGAAGTCGGAGATCGCCTGGCCGGTCAGGCGCAACAGGCGCTTCTCGAGCTTGACGTCCTCGCGCGCGGCCCGCTCCGTGGCTTGCAGCCCGGAGTTCGCCGCGTCGAACAGCGGGGTGCTCATGCGGCGTCCTTGAAGTGCAGCACCTCGACGCCGACCGCGTCGACATCGGAGTAGACGTCCGGCTTCTCGCTCGAGACCCGTACCGCGCGCACGGCCGGGTGCGCCAGCAGGCTGCGCGCGATGTCGTCGACCAGCGTCTCCTGCAGATTGATGTGCCCCTGCTCGATCCGGTGGCGGATCGTCACGCGGATGAAGTCGTAGTCGACGACCTCGTGGATGCGGTCGTGTCGCGGTGTCGACAGCGCCAGCGGCACATACAGGTCGACATTGAGTGCCAGGCGCTGCGCGCCGGCCTTCTCGAACGCGTGGATGCCGATGTTCGCGTCGACGACGTAGTTGCGCAGGAACAGCCGCCGGCAGTCGGCGAGCCGCGGGTCCATCAGCCGGGAACTCATGCGGCGGCCGGCGGCGCAGCCGGTTCGGTGAGGAACATCACGTCGCGTGGGCTGGCGGTGAGGTGCTGTCCACCGTCCACCAGCAAGGTCGTCCCGGTGATGGCCGCAGCCTTGGCGAGAAACACCACGGCCGCCGCCACATCGTCGGGCTGGCTCGACCGTCCGAGCGGAGTGCGAATGTGGGCCTGCTCGAACCCGGCCTCGGTCTGGTCACCGGATGGCAACGTGATGCCTGGAGCCACGCCGACCACGCGCACCTTCGGCGCGAGCGCCATCGCAAGCAGGCGCGTGGCTTCCGCCAGGGCCGACTTCGACAGTGTGTAGGAAAGGAAGTCCGGGTTGGGATTCCACAGTTTCTGGTCGAGCAGGTTTATGACCACGCCACGATCGTGTTCCGGCAGGGCCGCATGCAGCGCCTGCGCCAGCAGCACCGGTGCCGCCACGTTCGAACGCATGCTGCGCACCAGGTTTTCGGCGCTGAAGGTGGCGGCGTCGTCGTACTCGAACAGCGACGCATTGTTGACGACACAGGTCACGTCGCCGAGGTCATGCGCGCATTCGGCGAGCAGGCTGCGCACCCCGGCTTCGACGGCAAGGTCCCGGTTCACGGCGATCGCGCGGCGGCCGAGCGCTTCGATCGCCTCGACCGTAGCGAGCGCTTCGTCGCGCGAAGTGGCGTAGTGCACGGCGATATCCCAGCCATCGCGGGCGAGGGCCAGCGCGATCTCGCGACCGATACGCCGCGCCGCGCCCGTGACGAGCGCCGCGCCGGCAGACTTGCTTCTGCGGCGTTGGACCATGAACACTCCGGAAGGCCGCAAGTGTAGCGGGCGGGCTTCGCGCCGACCGTCGGACCCTTGGCTACCATGCCGGCAGATGCCGCTTCCAGATTCCCCACTGCCCGAGCCTTCGACCGAACAGAGATTGCACAGCGAGCGGCTGTGCGCACTGGTCGCGTCCGACATCCGCGCACACGGCGGCTGGATACCGTTCGATCGCTACATGCGGCAGGTTCTGTATGCGCCAGGGCTCGGCTACTACAGCGCGGGCTCCACCAAACTGGGCGACGCCGCGGCCGGCGGCGACTTCGTCACGGCGCCCGAGATATCGCCACTGTTCGCGCAGGCGCTCGCCGCCCAGGTCGCGCAGATCTTCGAGCACACGCCGGCGCAGATCGTCGAGTTCGGCGCCGGCTCCGGCCGGCTTGCGGCGGACCTGATTGCGGCGTTGCGCGCACGGGGCGTGCTGTGTGCGCGCTACGCGATCGTCGAAGTCTCTGCCGACCTGCGGCACAGGCAGCAGCAACGGCTGGCGCAGGCTCCGGTCGATTGGCTCGATGTCGCGCCGGTCGGGTTCGAGGGTGTCATGCTCGCCAATGAAGTGCTCGATGTCATGCCGGTGCGTCTGTTCGCCAGCCGCGGCGGCAGCATTGTCGAGCGTGGGGTCGGGCTGCAGGACGGCCGCTTCGTTTTCATCGAGCGCGAGGCGCCAACCGAGCTGCGTGCCGCCGTCGCGGATATCGAGCACGACGTCGGTGAGCTGCCTGCGGGTTACGCCTCGGAAATCGGCTTCGAGGCGCGTGCCTGGATGGCCTCGGTGGGCGACTGGCTGCGGCGTGGCGTCCTGCTCGCCGTCGACTACGGTTTTCCGCGTCGTGAGTACTACCACCCCCAGCGCCTGATGGGCACGATCATGTGCCATTACCGTCATCGTGCGCACGCCGACCCCTTCTGGTGGCCGGGACTCAACGACCTTACCGCCCATGTCGACTTCAGCGCGATGGCCGAGTCGGCGCATGCGGCCGGACTCGACATCCTCGGCTACACGTCGCAGGCGCACTTCCTGCTCAATTGCGGGCTGATCGATCGGCTCGGCGAACACCACGCGCCCGCGAGCAGCGCCGCTGCGCACCGGCTGGTGTCCGAGGCCGAGATGGGAGAACTGTTCAAGGTGCTGGCGGTGGGGCGCGGAATCGACGTCCCGCTGGTCGGCTTTGCGCGCGGGGACCGGCTGCATCGCCTATAGACTGCGCATCCGATGAAGTGGCTTCTCACCACCTTCCTGGCGCTGCTGATCCTGACGGCGCTCCAGCCCTGGCTGCAGAAGCTCGGCATCGGGCGGCTGCCCGGCGATTTCCGGTTCAAGGTCAACGGCAAGGAAGTGCTACTGCCGTTTACCAGCACCGTCGTACTGTCGTTGCTGCTGATGCTGCTGGCGCGGCTCTTCTGAATCCGTGACTGCGAAGGAACTCTCGCGTCCGTGCGTCTTCTGCGACATCGTCGCGGGTCGCTTGCCTGCCAGCGTCGTCTACCGTGATGAACGCGTGTGTGCGTTCATGGACATCCGCCCCGTGAATCCGGGCCACCTGCTCGTCATTCCGCTCGCTCACGCGGCGGGCCTCGCGACGCTGGAGTCCGACACCGGCGCGCAGATGTTCCGAGTCGGCCAGCGCCTGGCGGAAGCGATACGTCGCAGTGGCGTGCGGTGCGAGGGGATCAACGTCCTGCTGGCTGACGGTGAGGCCGCCGGTCAGGAGGTGTTTCACGTCCACCTGCATGTGATTCCGCGCTACGCAGGTGACGGTTTCGGTTTCCGCTACGGGCCAGAATTCGGCGTGCTGCCCGATCGGACCGCGCTCGAAGCCACGGCGCGCGCGGTGCGCGAAGTGTTGCCGGGCGTCGAAGGCTGACGTCACCGAACCTGTCCAGGAGGCGCGGCCATGGCCACACGCGGTTGCGGCGCGAACTCTTCGCCTGGCACCTTGACCGCTGGAGACAATGATCCGAAGCTTCGGCTCGCTGAATTCCGCGGCAGCGAGGCGGCCTGTGCCGGAGTTGCCGCGAGAACGAAGAAACCCGGGTTGATGCCGGCCTCGGGGCCACATTGCACTTTGAAGTGCCACATCGATACGGCACGGTGCACTTCGGCAGTTCCCAAGTCTCAGGAGTTGATCCGGATGTCTAACACTGCCTGCGCAGCGGGAATTCTTGTAGTTGCCTTGTCGCTCGTCGCGCCCTCCGCTCACGGCGAGCCGGCTGACGTGCCGCCGATCGAAGCCACGGCACTCTTGAAGTGGTTGCAGGGCGGCAGCTACAAGAAGTGGCCCAAGGAGTCCGCCCCGCACCGGTCGATGGGTCCGCACAAGGCGCTGGTGCTTACGTACCTCAATCCGGCACTCGACCGTTCACTCGAGGCCAAGGCGGCATCCCACCCGAAGGGCGCAGCCGCGGTCAAGGAACTACTGGACGAAGTCGGGAAGCCGGCGGGCTGGGCCGTATCGGTGAAGACGGCGCCGGAGAGCGCGGGCGGCAAGGGCTGGTACTGGTACGAGATCCTGGGCGCCACAGGCAGCGGCACCGTGGTGTCTCAGGCGGCCGGGCAACCGCTGTGCACCGGATGCCATACCCTTGGGCGCGACTTCGTGCTCATTCCACACCCGCTCGATTAACCCTACGAGTTCTTCGCGCGTGGCGCCCAGTCGTCTGCGCCGTTATGCCGCCTACTTGGCAGGCAGCTTGTAGTAGGCCTCGTTGAGGAACGCTGCGATGTGTTCTTCTTCCTCCGGGAACATACCGGTGTTCAGCATCGTGTTGCACGCGGCAACCTGCGCCTTGAGCTTCGCCCAGCTCGTGACCTTGCGGTCCTGCCGCAGATAGATCGTCCCGACCGGGCCGTAGACCTTTTCCTGGTGGCAGGTCTCGCACTTGTGGGTCTGAACGAGCTTGCGCCCCTCCTTGGCGTCGGGCGAGGCGACCGCGGTCAGCGGGACGAGTACGGCGAGGCAGGCCAGGACGCGCATGTTCATCTCGACTCCTACGGCGGGGGTGGACCGCGCAGTCTAGACGGACGAATGGCGCACTGTCGAAGGCTGCCGCGCTGAACCGGAAGGCGTCCTGGACCGGGCGGTTGATATCCGGCCGATCCGCCGCAAGCGGCGCCGGCTTGCCCATCGAGTGCCATGCTCGTCGGCGAACATCCGTGCGTGCGCGCGCCTCTAAGATCGCCCCACCGCCGTGTACGAGCGCTCCACAATGCCGATGACAGATTACTTTCGCGAACTGGAGAGGTCCCGGATCCGCGCCCTGGTCGGGCGCGACATGGAACTCCTCTGGCGTCTCCATGCAGAGGAGTATCAACTCGTGACGCCGTCCGGTCGCACGTTCGGGCGCGAGCGATACCTGCGGGAGATCGAATCCGGCAGCCTGCAATATTGGCGATGGGAGGCCGGGCCGATCGAAGTCAGAGCAACCGAGCGCATGGCAATCGTTCGATACCAGGCAACGCTCGAACTCGGATTGGCCGGTAGTCGTGGCACCCCTTTCCAGTGCTGGCACACGGACTCGTACGAGTTGAAGAGCGGGCACTGGCAGGCCGTCTGGTCCCAGGCAACGGCCATCCGTGGGCCAGACTGAGCTGCCGGGCAGGCAACAACGGAGACTCCCGGCACCCGCGCCGGCAAAGACTGCGCCAGCCCGGGGCGGGCCGCTGGAGACGGCTCCGACGAAGGCCGGGAACGACGCCTTTGCCTGCCGCCGACCGTTAGTTGAGGTCGAATTCACCCGCTTCTCATTCGGGCCGAGGCGGGTCGCGTGTGCTGCAATCGCCTGCAAGTCCTCCTCTCGAGGGCTCCCAAGGCACGGATCGGACCCGAAACACCCGGGCCACGTCCGCGTGAAAGCTCCAGGCATGCCCGTCGTTGCAGTCGTCAATCGAAAAGGGGGCAGTGGCAAGAGCACCCTTGCCACGCACCTTGCGGCCTATTGCGCCAGCACGGGCGCAGCCGTGATGCTTGGCGACGTGGACCGCCAGCAGTCGACCCGAACCTGGCTGCGCCAGCGCAACGCCGTGCCGTCCGAAGCTCGCGCCGAGATCGTCGGATGGACTGTCGACCCGAAGTCCTTCGTTCGTCCGCCCGCTGGCATCGACCTCGTCGTGATGGACACCCCCGGTGGTCTCACCGGCTTCGACCTCGCGCGCGTCGTCATGTATGCCGACGCGATCCTGATGCCGGTCTGCAACTCGATCTTCGACCGGGAATCCGCCGCCGAGTGCCTCGCCGAGTTGCGGACATTGCCGCGCGTAGTGTCGGGGCGCTGCAAGCTGGCTGCGATCGGCATGAGGCTGGACGCGCGCACCGAAGCGGCAGGCGTCGTCCAGACCTGGGCGGGCAAACAGGGCCTGCCGTTCATCGCCGCACTGCGTGAGTCGCAAGCCTACGTACGCTGCATCGAGCGGGGGCTCACGCTGTTCGATCTGCCGTCGGCCGAAGTCGAGGCCGATCTCGACCAATGGAAACCGATCCTGCACTGGTTGCGCCCGATCCTGCAGCCGGCTCCGGCCGCGGGCCATGCGGTGCAGGGCAACCTCACGCTTGTCGCAGGAACGGGGCGGGCGGCCGCACCGATCCTTCGCCGGCCGCCGTTCGAGGCGACGCGGCCGCGAGCGCCGTCCGTCGTGGCTCTGCGCACAGGCGAGCCGCATGCATTGCCATCGCAGCGAAGCGTCGCCGCCTCACCCATGAGCCGGCTGCTCGACTCGCTGCCGATACCGCGCTTCCTGCAGCGCACGCCCTGATCATTCACAGTTGGTGCTCTCAGGCGACTGCAACGTTGCGTGCACGTTCGCGCGCTGCGCGTGCCAGCAGGAGACATGTGGCTCGGTGCAGCGACGTTGGCTGGGCACGGAGACTGCGCAAGAAAGCAGTCACAATCTCAGCCATGAATCTGACCGCTATCGAAGCCAAGCCCTTTGTCCCTGCGAGTGACTTTGAGCGAGCAAAGCAGTTCTATGCGGCTGATCGGCTTCGAGATCCCATGGTCGTCCGAGGATCTGGCGTATGTGCGACATGGCCAGACTGCCTTCCTGCTGCAGGCCTTCAATCAGCCGGCATTCATCCGCAACTTCCAGATGCACCTGCTGGTCGAGAACGTCGACGACTGGCACGCGCATCTGACGGCGATCGGTATCGAGAGGCGGTTCGGAGTGCGAATGAGTTCGCCGGAAGACCAGCCGTGGGCGATGCGCGATTTCACGCTGTTCGATCCGAGTGGCGTGCTGTGGCGCATCGCCCAGAACCTGCCACGGTCCGGCGGATAGCCGCTTCCGGTGAAAATCGGCCAGCGGCGACCGTTCAGGGATCCTGCCTGCGTTGCCCGACTGCGGACGCCCGGCCTTAGGCCAAAACCCTACTCTTTCACGCGCCGCGCGTAGGAGCGGACCTCGCCCCAATCGAGTTCGAAGTGATCGCGCGATCCATCCGCTGGCAACCGGATGCGGAACGTGGCCGGAAACTTCTCGGCGATGTACTCGCGAGGGCCGGCGGCGACGAATAGCAGGGTGTCGATCAGGTCGATCTTTACCTGCATCGCCTCGCCTTCCGGCGTAACGGTGTAAGCGAACAGGCCATCCTCGAAGTGACCCGATAGCGGTGGGCCCGCGGCTGGGGTGGGGGCCGGTGGTGCCGCGCCGATCAACGCCGGCATCAACTCGGTCAGCCACACGAAGCCCCTGCTGGTCAGGATGACGAGTCCGAGGTCCTCGCCCGGCAGGTAGGCAATCATTGTGCTGTGGCTGTCGACATTGCCACCATGCCACACCATCGGGTGATTGAGGAACTCGCGCGTCGACAGTCCAAAGCCGTAGGGAACCTGCGTGCCATCCGTGAGCCGGTTTGCCTGTGCGAGCCGGGACATCCTGGCGTCGGGGGAGGCAAGGACAAGGCGGACCCACTTTGTCAGGGACGCGGCGCTGGCGCACAGCCCACCGTCGCCGATATAAGCGGCAGCGCTCGCGTCGAGCGGGGTGGGTTTGCCTTCGCCCGAAACGCCCGGCACGTACTGCTCCGGCCGCAAGCTGTGGCAGGACACGATGCCCTCGATGCCCGCCGGCCGCAGCACGACGCTGGCGAGAACGCTGTCGAACGGCTGGCCGGTCACCCGCTCGGCAATCAGCGCGAGTGCCTTGTAGTTCGTGTTGCTGTAGGCCCACCGCTGCCCGGGAGGGAATCGGCGCGGCGCTGCGGCAGCGAGCGCGACATAGGCGGCGATCGGAGTCGCCGCGTCGTCCGCGAGCGGCCGGTAACCTTTCAGCCACAGGAAGTCCGCCAACCCCGATGTCTGCGCAAGCAGATTCGACACGCGCAGGTCTGGGTCGTTGGCGAACCATTCAGGCAGGTACTCCCCGACGGGTGCGTCGAGCCGCACTTTGCCGGCGTCGGCGAGTGCCAGGATCGCCGCCGCAGTGAACTGCTTCGAGATCGAGCCGAGCGGAAATATCGAAGCTGCGTCGGGCGCAGGTCCATCAGCTCCGACCGAGCCGTAGCCCCGCTGCAGGATGAAATTGTCGCCATGCAGGATCGTTATGTGCGCGGCCGGGATGCCCTCTTGCGCCATAAACGCGCGCACCGCCGCGTCAGCCTTGTCGACATCCGGCTGTGCCCACACCGGCTGGGCAAGGCCGACCCCCACCAAGGTGAACAGGGCAATCGCTCGTTTCACGCAAGCCGCCACAATGATCGGGAGATGGAGCCCGCAGCATACTGACCACACGGTTCGGGCTGCCGCGCCTGAGAGCTGCCGAGACAACCCTCCCGATCGCGCCGCCTGAAGGCAAAGGCAACGCTAACTGACGGACTCGGATGTTTGCAATGGGCTGCAGCGTGACCGGCGCTTGACGGGCCCCGAAACGTCCAGAGCCGGTCCGCGGCTCAGGGCAGCTGATCGGCCCGAGAGCGGTCAGCGTAAAGCTGCAAGGGCGCTCGCCGGCCGAACCGCCTCGTCATGGCGATACGGCGGGCGCTCCTGATCGCGTGACGATCGATTGCTGAGCTAGATCATTCGGCGCCGTCGGCGAGCCAATACCATGGGCCGTCCGCGTGCGAGGTTGGAAACCGACATGAGCCTGTGGAGCGAGCTGAGGCGAACGACGTTCGTATCGAGCGGTCGTGTGGTCGCTCACATCCTCGATCCGATCACGGGCTACTCGAACCGGGATCTGCAGGTGGGCAAGGACATTGACGCTGACACCGTTCGGCGCCTGGGTGACAACGGGGCCGTGTTCATCGTTGTTGACTATGCAGGGGGAACACCCACGGCAACCGTCTGCAAGCGCGCGCAGTGGCTTCGAGCCCAGGCGCAGCAACGCGCCGCCGAGACGGGCCTCGACACGACCGTCTGGGGCAAGCGGCAGGAACTTGAGATCGGCTAGCGCGACTTGAACTGCCTTCCTGTGGTTCGAAGGTCGCCTTTCCCGTCACGGCGGCTGCTGTAATCGCCGGATCCGCAGACGGACCGTAAGTCGACTCCGGTGTCGGTCCCACTTGTGCTGCGTTCGCGGCACGTGGTGGCGCTGCTACCCCGAAGTCAGTCACCTCTGTCAGCGGTGCAATAGACTGTCTGGAGCCTGGAGACCGACGCTCAGACGCGCTCGTCCGCATCGAGGCTTGAAGCGTTGGTTGCCTCTGTGCCGCAACGGGAGACACTCATGAACGAAGAAACATTCAACCTCAGCATTCGCAAGTTCCTGAAAATGGTTGGCGTCAGCTCGCAGCGTGAAATCGAACAGGCGGTGGCAAAGGCGATCGCGACGCGAACCATCTCGGGCACAGAATCCTTCCCGGCGAAAGTGACGCTCGAGGTTGCCGGCTTGCAGCTGAAGGTCAACTTTGACGGCGAGATCAAGCTGCAATAGGCGAACTGGCGGTTGACTTCTGGCCGGCTGGGCGAGCGACCTCGCTGGCGACGCAGTGCGCTACAGGCGGGTCGCTGTGCAGACAGGCGCTCGTCGTTGCCTGATTTCGCGAGAGACTGACGCGTCCGCTCCCGTACGGGCGCCATGGCTGCCACGGCTGGCCGCGCTGTGGCGCCCGTCTCGCAGGGCGCCACGCCCGGTCCGGGCAATCCTGTCTTGCGTGTGAAGGGCAACTTGCCGTGACCGGTTGCCTTGACAACGAGCACTGCGCCGTGAGGCCCGACTGAACGGGCGTTGTTGCACTCAAGCGCTGTGAGTCCCGCCCGGCATCATGCGTCCCCGTTCGCGCCCGTCTGACTCGAGCCGGTGCCGCTGCCCTCCTGTGTTCCGGAGTGCAGCGCGCGGCTGATGGCAACGATGCGGGCCTGGCGTACGGCACGCGGAATTTCGGCGGCATCGAAGCGATGGAGGCTCGCCAGGGCGCCGGCGTCGACTTCAGAGGCAGCGTGGAGCGCCTTGCGCAAGCGATCGGCTGAGGTCTGGCAGGCAACCTCGAACGCCTGCAGCAGCAACTCGAATCGTTCCGGGCGACGAAATGCATCGCTGCGCTCGAGTGCTTCGACAATCGTCGCCGACGATTCGGCGCCGCCGAGAGTGTCACGCAACTCCACCAGCAGGCGCGCCAGTTGTGCCGCTTCCTGTGGCACCCGCAGCTTGCCGATGAAGTCCGCGACGGTACGCGGACTGCGGCAGGCGCTGGCGAGCACGGCGAAACGCGCCGGCAGGACGAGCCCGCGCTCCGCCGCGCGGTCGAGTGCCGCGCTCGCGGTCGGCAGGTCTTCGAGTTCGCTGTACAGGCGATCGATCAAACCACTCGCGACGAGCACGTCCAGCATGCGCGAAGGCTTGCGTTCCATCAGGCCGCGCGAGATCTCCTGCATCACGCGCTCGGCGACCAGTGCGTCGGCCTCGCCGTTGCGCACCATTTCGCGGACGAGCTCCGCGGTTTCCGGCGCGACTCGAAAGTCGGGAAAGCGCGCCGCGAAGCGCGCCAGTCGAAGGATGCGGACCGGATCCTCGATGAACGCTGGACCAACATGCCGCAGCACGCCTGCGCGAAGATCGCGCGCGCCGTTGTGGGGATCGATCAGCCGCCCGTCTTCGTCGAGCGCCATGGCGTTGATCGTCAGATCGCGGCGCGCCAGGTCCGCTTCGAGGGTGACGTCGGGCGCTGCATGGAAGACAAAACCCCGGTAACCGGGTGCGGTCTTGCGCTCGGTGCGCGCCAGCGCGTACTCCTCGTTCGTTTCCGGGTGCAGGAAGACCGGGAAGTCCTTGCCGACCGGCCGAAAGCCGCGCGCGACCATCTCGTCGGCCGTGCCGCCGACGACGACCCAGTCGCGATCGGTTTCCAGTGCCGCGTCGAGGTCGCCTCGGCGTCGCCTGTCCTCGCCCAGCAGCGCGTCGCGTACGCAGCCGCCGACGCGATAGAACTTCATCCGTAGTGGATCACTTCGATCTCGGCCTGCGCGGCCTCGATCCACCGCTGCATCGCCGGCAGCGCCAGCACGTTCTCTGCGTACATGGCGAGCGGCGGCGCGAGCGTGACACCGTAGGTCCGGAAACGCGTCACGACCGGGGCAAAGAAGGCGTCGGCAATCGAAAACGCGCCGAACAGCAACGGCCCGCCGCTGCGCTCGAGGCAGTCGGTCCAGATGGCCTGGACGCGCGCGATGTCGGTGGCGACGTCGGCGCGCTGGCGGGCAGCGGTGCCTTTCTCGTCGAGGCGGGACCGGATGTCCATCGGCATGTGCGTGCGCAGCGCCGCAAAGCCGGAGTGCATCTCCGCGCACACCGAGCGCGCGCGGGCACGTGCGTCGGCGTCCTTTGGCCAGAGCGTGCCGCCGGCGTAGCGCTCATTGGCCGTCTCGCAGATCGCCAGTGAATCCCACACGACGAGCGGCCCGTCGATCAGGCACGGGACCTTCCCGCTTGGCGAGTGGCGCAGGATCTCCGCCTTGGTCTGCGGTTGATCCAGTGCAATTCGCTTCTCTTCGAACGCGACTCCGGCCTGTGCCAGCGCGAGCCACGGGCGCAGTGACCAGCTCGAGTAGTTCTTGTTTCCAATGACGAGGACGCGGCTCATCGCGGCTCCCTGGCGGTTGCGTGTCCCGCCGTCAATTACATCACCTGTTTGCCGCGCTTCGTGCGGTCCGCGCCCGGCGCGCCTGCCGGCCGGCTGCAACGCCGGGTCGCATCAGGGCATTCTGCGGCGCGCGCGCCAGCGCAGCGGGCCATCGACCAGGCTCAGCGGCGCGCACGTGCACGAAAGTTGCCCAGGCGCGAGCGGGAATTCTGGCCGGCCAGATAGAGCGCAGCCTCGGACTCCATCGGGTGCAGTTCGAGCCCGAGTTCCGGTGGCGGCACATAGGGCTGCATGCTCGCGACGTTGTCACGCTGCATCGAGTCCAGGTTGTCGCGCGACATCATCGGTTCGCCCGGCGCCAGTTCCATCATGATCGCCTGAGCGCGCGCCAGACTTCCGGGCAACCCGATCACTCTGCGCGGGTGACCCGAAGCGCGCGCCGCGAACTGCACCAGCTCCTTCAGCGTGTAGATGCGCGGCCCGACCAGTTCGTAGGATTTGCGGAACGTCGCGCGATTGTCGAGTGCATTCACGAAGGCATCCGCGACATCGCCCACGTAGATCGGCTGGAAGCGCGCCTGCGCATTGGCGATCGGCAGCACCGGTGCGATCGAGGCCAGCGTGGCAAAGGTATTCAGGAATTTGTCCTCCGGCCCGAAGACGACGGAAGGCTGAAAAATGGTCCAGTCGAGCCCGGAGGCGCGCACGGCTGCCTCGCCGTCGCCCTTGCTGCGCTGGTACATCGACGGCCCCTTCGGGTCGGCGCCGAGTGAACTCATGTGCAGGTAGCGGCGCACCGAGCTCGCCTCGCAAGCGCGCACGATGCGGCGCGGCAACTCGACATGGGCGCGGGCGAACTCCGTTCCGTAGGGTGACCCGCGCGAACCCTGCAGGATGCCGACCAGGTTGATGACGGCGTCACAACCCGCGATCAATGAGGTCAGGTCCGCGTCATCGTGGATGTTGGCTTCGACGACCTCGATCGTGGGTAGCGTGATCAGGTGGCCTGCGCGCGCGCGACGCCGCGTCGGCACCGTGACCCGGGCTCCGCGATCGATCAGCCGGTTGACGATGTGGCGCCCGATGAAGCCGGCGCCGCCGATGACAAGTACGTTGGAGTAAGGCACGTAGACGACCGGGCGGTGGATAAGGCCGGATTCTATGCCGCGCGCCCGTGCGCACCGGTGACTCGGCGTGGCTTGCGTGAGCATGGCGTCAGGCCGCGCTCACGCTCGTGGTGCTCGGGCCGTGCTCGGAGATCGAGCAGGGCAGATGCCCGAAAGTGCCCCGGACGCGGGCATCCTGCCGCGCGCGAGCGTCGGCGGGCGGCGCAGACGAGCCTCGCCCGCCGCAGGGTCACGGCAGTTCGGTGCTGCCGGCGGCCTTGGGTGCGATCGTGCCGAGCCGCGCCTTGAGCGACTGTGCCTTGTTCTCGAAGAGCGCCGCGTAATACACGCTGTTCGACATCACCTTCTTGACGTAGTCGCGCGTCTCGTTGAACGGAATCGTCTCGGCGAACACCGCGCCTTCGACCGGGCGGGCGAGCGTCGCGCGCCATGCGCGCGGCCGGCCCGGCCCGGCGTTGTAGGCCGCGGTCGCCAGCACCGTGTTGCCGTCGAGATCGTCGAGCACCATCTTGAGATAGCCGGTGCCGAGCATCAGGTTCATGTCACGCTCGCTGACGCGTGCCGGCGAGAACCCGCTGACGTTCATCTTGCGCGCGACGTAGCGCGCCGTGGCCGGCATCAACTGCATCAGGCCCGACGCTCCGACGTGTGACCGCGCGTCCATGATGAAGCGTGACTCCTGCCGGATCAGGCCATAGACCCACGTCTCGTCGAGGCCGAGCGGTGTGGCGTACTGCACCATCGCGTCGCGAAACGGCGACGGGAAGCGCTGAGTGAAGTCGTATTCGGAGCGCGTGCGGTCCGAGGTGTTGATCATCCGGTCGAGCATTGCCTGTGCCCGCGCATACTCCGCGGTCGCGAGCAGCTGGCGGTCGGTCATGCCGCGCAGCTGCCAGTTCCACTCCCGGTTGCCCTCGACGCGCATGCCGAGTTCATAGAACTTCAGTGCGCGCGCGAAGCCCGGGTTCGAAGCCATCGGTGCCAGCTCCTCCGCGGTCGGGGCGGGGGCCTGCGGCGGCAGAGTGATCGGAAGGCCGAGTTCCTCGGCGGCGAGCTTGCCGTAGAAGTTGAACTGGGCCGCGATCTGCGTGAAGTGATCCTGGGCCTCGGCCGGCCGGCTGTCGGCCTTCAGCGCTCGCCCGTACCAGTACACCCAGGCCGGATCTGCCCGCAGCGTCGCGGGCATGCGCTCGATCGTGCTCTTGACGGATCGACCAGTCGCCGGCGCGCAGCGCAGCGCGCACCTGCCATTCGAGCACTTCGTCAACCCGCGCGGCATCGGGCCCGATGCCGACGTGCTCGCCGCCGCGCCGATACCACTCGTTGGCCTCCGGCATCAGTCGCAGCGCCGCCATGTGACCGATGCGGCCCCAGACGATGCCGCGCTGCTCGGGCGTCAGGTGCAGGTTCAGCGCGGCGGCGTACTCGGCCGCGTCGCCCGGGCTGTCGCGGGCAAGGCGCACGATGGCCACAGTGGCGAGTTCGCGCTGGATCTCGGTCAGCCGGCGCTCATGCACGGTCAAGAATGCCGCCGGCCGATCGATCGCCTGCGTCAACAGCTTCTGGTCGACGGGTTTCCCGCGCGCATCGAGCGCACGGGTGCCGATCCGCTTGGCGGTGGGCAACTGGTTCTGCTCGACAAGGGCGCGGACACGCTCCCAGACGGAAATGCGGCCGTCGGCGAGCAGTGCCTCAGTCAGCGCCAGGCAGCCATCGCCGGCCGAGTCGCGCGTATTGGCGAGCATCTGGCGTGCCTCACGCGCGACGACATCGGTCTGCGAGCCGGACGAATTGCGATAGCGTGCAAGCACGCCATAGCAGCGCAACTGCGAATCGTCGGTGTTCCAGACCAGTCGGCTCGGCCTCGCGCTCGAAGCTGGTGAAGTCGCCGCGGTCGGCCAGCACCAGGCTCCAGTCGAGACGCAGCCGGTCGGCGATGTAGGTGTCGGCATGGCGCGTGAAGAAGCTCTCGACCTCCGTCACGACGACCGGGTCGGCACTGCGCAGACGCGGCACAAGTTGCCAGTACTCGACGTAGGCAACCAGCGGGTGGTTCGTGAGCTGCGGCGCCAGCTGCGCCAGCTTGGCGCGGTCACCGGCGCGCGCCGCATCGCGGGCGACGAGGAACTGCTGGTCTGCGGCCGACAGCGGGGGAATCGCCGCTGTTGCCGCCGGCGAGCCGTTGGCAGCAAGCGCCGGTGCGCATGCCAGGACGCACACGGCTATGAATGTGTAGACAGCAGTGAAGTGCATGCGTGAAGATTACCGTACGCGTCGGCGTTGCTGCGCGTGAATACTCGATGCCGGCGTAGACATTTCGGACTTTCCTTGGAAACGGATCAGCGAAGAAAGTTGCAGCGGGAGCACCTGGTGGCGACGCGAGCTCACCTTGGGGACCGCGAAACTCGCGAACAGGCGTTGCGCGGCCATGTCATCGAATGGCTCACCCGGGCCGAGGTTCGTGCCGTCGGCTTCTACTGGCCAATTCGGGGCGAACCGGACTTGCGCGGCGTCATTGCCGACTGGCTCGAGGCCGACGAGCGCCGGGTGGCGGCCTTGCCGGTCGTCGCCGGCGAAGTGCTGCACTTTCACGCCTGGGTACGCGAGGCGCCGATGCGTGCCGCCGACTTCGGCATCCCGGTGCCGGCGCGCGGACGACCGGTTCAGCCCGATTGCCTGCTGATTCCTTGTGTCGGGTTCGATGCGCGGCGCTTCCGGCTGGGCTACGGCGGTGGTTACTACGACCGCACGCTGGCGCAGACCGTGCCGTGGCCACTGTGTGTCGGTGTTGCGTTCGAGGCTACGCGCGTGGAGACGATTGAGCCGCAGGCGCACGACATTGCGCTGGACGCTGTCATCACGGACGCCGCGATCTACTGACGCCATCGGGGCGCGGGGTGCCGCAAGAGCCCGTGGCGCGGGCCGACGCACCATGGTGCCGGTCGTCAAGCGGGGGATCGCGTTCAGGTGAGCCGATGCGGACCGCGCTGGAACTCCGCCACGATCCAGTCCCGGAACGCCACGACATGCGGCACCGAACTGCGCTGGCGGTTCACGATGAGGAAGTAACGGTAGCCGGTGCGCATCCTCAGCTTGGGAAACGGCAAAACCAGGTCGCCGCTGGCAACGAGATCGTCGAGGAACGGCGTGCGCACAAGCGCGACACCCTGGCCCCGCACAGCCGCCTGCACCGACTGGTCCACGTAGGTGAAGTACAGGCGCGCGGCGCCGTCGAAGGGGGCGACCCCGGCGAACTCGCACCAGCGCGCCCAGCTGCTGTAGGGCGCACTCGGTACGGTCTCGTCCATCGCCAGGATCGGCAGCGAAGCCAGATCGCCCGGCTCGGTCAAAGGAGCGGCACGCGTCGCCAGCAGGCGCGGGCTCAACGCCGGGCTCGCGTCCTCGGTGAGCAGGAGCATGGCGTCGGTCGGCACCGGCGCGCCGGGACGCAGCCAGCGGATGGCCACGTCGACGTCCTCGGATTCCAGGTCGACCATGCGGTCCGACGCGTCAATGCGGATGTCGATGCCGGGATGCAGACGCTGGAACTCCGGTAGTCGCGGCACCAGCCACAGCGATGCAAACGAGGCGTAGGTGGCGATCGTCACGCGCGGCGTGCCGCCGTCGCCGCGGATCTCGTCGACGCAACGATCGATCGCGAGCAGCGCCTGGCGCGCGATCGAGTAGAGACGGTCCCCCGCCGCCGTAAGCTCGAGCGCGCGCGTGCGGCGCTCGAACAGCGGCCGACCGATCTGCCGCTCCAGCGAAGCCACCTGTCGACTGATCGACGACTGCGTCAGCGCGAGTTCCTCGGCCGCGAGCGTGAACGAGAGGTGACGCGCCGCGCTCTCGAAGCCGCGCAGGGAGGCCAATCCCACGGGACGGCGCCGGCGCCTGACAGAGGTCTGGGTCATGGCCCACTATACATGCAATTTACGCATGCATGGGCTGCGAACTTACCGTTTGTCGCAGTCTCTCCCAGAGGAGTTGAATGCATTCGTGCCGATCAAGTGAATGCGGCCAATGCATAGGAGGACGCCATGGATTGGGGCCCCACTCTCGTCAAGACAGTCGATCTCGGTTACGAACAGATGCTGGTTCTGGAATCGCACCCGCGCACCCGCATCAAGGTCATCTACGGCGGTGTCTGGCTCACGGAAGAAGGTCAGCCGCAGGACGTCTTTGCCGCCAGTGGCGACGAAGTCGCGCTGAAGTCGCGTGGCCTCGCCGTCGTCGAGGGGCTGGGCTACGCCCGCGTCGAGGTGATGGAGCCGCCGCTGGGATGGCGCTCGGTGGCTGCCATTTCCCGTCGCGCCGGCGACGCACTAGCCAGCATTGCGCATCGACTTCTCGCCCCGCTGCGCGGGTCGCCCGCCCGCTCGCACTCGGCGGTGTGAATCACGGTGCCCCGGCGGGAACCGGGGCCTCAGCGCTGCGGGTCCAGCCTCTGCCAGAGGGCAAGCGTCGGCTCCGCCTGATTCATTGTGTAAAAGTGCAGGCCCGGAGCGCCCGCCACGAGCAATTGCTCAGCGAGGTCGGTGACGACGTCGAGTCCGAAGCTGCGAATCGAGTCCCGGTCGTCGCCGTAGCTCTCGAGGCGGCGCCGGATCCAGCGCGGGATCTCGGCACCGCAGGCATCGGAAAAGCGCGCGAGCTGCATGAAGTTGGTGATCGGCATGATGCCCGGCACGACCGGCACCGAACAGCCCAGTGACTCGGCGTCGTCGACGAATCGGAAATACGCATCCGAGTTGTAGAAATACTGCGTGATCGCCGAATTGGCTCCGGCCTTGACCTTGCGTACGAAGTTGGCGAGATCGTCCGCCGGCGTGCGCGCCTGCGGGTGGTACTCGGGATACGCGGCCACTTCGACGTGGAACCAGTCGTCCGTCTCGTTGCGGATGAACTCCACCAGCTCGTTCGCGTACCGAAAGTCGCCGGCGCCGCCGGCGGCCCCCGACGGCATGTCGCCTCTCAGCGCCACCAGGCGGCGGATGCCGGCCTGCCGATAGCCATTCAGGAGTTCACGCACCGACTCGCGGGTCGTGCCGATGCACGAGATGTGCGGCGCCACCGGATAGCCCTCGCCGTGCAAGGCCATCACGGTGTTCCACGTTCCTTCCTTGGTCGACCCACCCGCACCGAACGTGACGGAGAAGAACTCCGGCCGCAGTGCGCCGAGCTTCTGCCGCACCGCGCGCAGTTTTTCCGCCCCTTCCGGCGTCTTGGGCGGGAAGAACTCGAAGCTGAAAGTCCGCGCCGGCATCACTTGCGGTCCGGGATGAGTTGCGACAGCGCCCAGCCGATGATGCTGTACAGGATCGCTCCCAGAACCGCCGCCCAGAAGCCGTTGACGTGAAAGCCGGGAAGGATCTCGGCCACACCCCAAAACAGCAACGCATTCAGCACGAACAGGAACAGTCCGAGCGTAAGGATCGTGACCGGCAGCGTCAGCAGCACCAGCAAGGGCTTGACCAGCGTGTTGACAAGGCCCAGCACCAGTGCAGCGATCGCCGCCGCCTTCCAGTCCTGGACCTGCACTCCGGGATAGATGTAAGCGACGCCCAGCAGCGCGATCGCGTTGAGCACCCACACCAGCAGCAGACGCATGATTGTTCTCCGGATATCGGCGTGTTGTTGAACTCAGGGCGGGCGCCGGGCCGCCCCAAGCCCGCCCTGCAAACTAGTCAGTGAAAAGTATCGTGCATCGGGCGCGAGCCGCGCCCGATGCGAAACTTTTCACTGTTGGTCAATACCGGTAGTGATCCGGCTTGTACGGCCCGTCGCGATGCACGCCGATGTACTGCGCCTGCACGTCGGTGAGCTCGGTCAGCTGCGCATTCAGCTTCTTCAGCTGCAGGCGCGCGACCTTTTCGTCGAGGTGCTTGGGCAGAACGTACACGCCCACCGGATACTTCTCGGTGTTGGTGAAAAGCTCGATCTGCGCGATCACCTGGTTGGCGAACGAACTCGACATGACGTAGCTCGGGTGGCCGGTGCCGCAGCCGAGGTTCACCAGCCGCCCCTGCGCCAGCAGGATGATGCGCTTGCCGTCGGGGAAGATGATGTGATCGACCTGCGGCTTGATCTCCTCCCACCCGTACTGCTTCAGCGACGCGACGTCGATCTCGTTGTCGAAGTGACCGATGTTGCAGACGATCGCCTGGTCCTTCATCTTCTTCATGTGATCGTGTGTGATGACATGGAAGTTGCCGGTCGCGGTGACGAAGATGTCGGCCTTGTCGGCGGCGTAGTCCATCGTCACGACGCGATAGCCCTCCATCGCCGCCTGCAGCGCACAGATCGGGTCCACTTCCGTGACCCAGACCTGCGCCGACAGCGCGCGCAGCGCCTGCGCCGAGCCCTTGCCGACATCGCCGTAGCCGGCGACCAGCGCGACCTTGCCGGCGACCATCACGTCGGTGGCGCGCTTGATGCCGTCGACCAGCGATTCGCGGCAGCCATAGAGGTTGTCGAACTTGCTCTTGGTCACCGAGTCATTGACGTTGATCGCCGGAAACGCCAGGCGACCTTCCTTGGCCATCTGATAAAGGCGCTTGACGCCGGTGGTCGTCTCCTCCGTCACGCCCTTGATCTTCGCGAGCCTCACCGAGTACCACGACGGGCTGGCGGCAAGCTTGGCCTTGATCGACTTGAACAGCGACTCCTCTTCCTCGCTGGTCGGGTTCGAGATGACCGAAGCGTCCTTCTCCGCCTTGCTGCCGAGGTGCAGCAGCAAGGTCGCGTCGCCGCCGTCGTCGAGGATCATGTTCGAGTAGCCGCCATCGGGCCACTCGAAGATGCGGTGCGTGTAGTCCCAGTAGTCGTCGAGCGACTCGCCCTTGACCGCAAACACCGCGGTTCCGGAAGCCGCGATCGCGGCGGCGGCGTGGTCCTGCGTCGAATAAATGTTGCAACTGGCCCAGCGCACTTCCGCGCCGAGCGCCCGCAGCGTTTCGATCAGTACGGCGGTCTGGATCGTCATGTGCAGCGATCCGGTGATGCGCGCACCGCGCAGCGGCTGCTGCTTGGCGAACTCGTCGCGGATCGCGATCAGGCCCGGCATTTCCGTTTCGGCGATGCGGATTTCCTTGCGGCCCCAGTCCGCAAGCTTGATGTCGGCGACGACGAAGTCGGCGCTGGCGGGGGTCGGTTTGAGTACGGCGCTCATCTCGCGCCCTCCTTTAGATGTCAAAGAAGTGGGCGAGCGCCGTTCACACGGCCGGCGGACCAGATTGGCGCCGGCGCCCCGAGCCTGGCAGGCCGCCTGTATGACAACAGGTCCTGTCGCAACGCTCCTCGAGGCGGACGCGGATTGTAGCGCGGCGGAGCGTTTCGGCCATCCCCCGCACCGGGCGTCAGACCCCGAGTGTCGACGAGGTTATTCGGGCCGCCGCAGGTC
Organism: uncultured beta proteobacterium; assembly: GCA_963780715.1. Lineage (GTDB taxonomy): Bacteria > Pseudomonadota > Gammaproteobacteria > Burkholderiales > Burkholderiaceae_F > JALORV01. The sequence continues at coordinate 239,606 of CAWADK010000016.1, read as the reverse complement.
CGGCCATGTGGCCTGGCGGAGTCTTACAAAGTTACAAGGCGACCGCAAACGAGATAACCGTTTGAGGGGCAGGCTGCCGCGCAGACGCCAATGGCGCGAGCCGCACGCAGGAGCCCACAAACCATTTGACTCGAATGCGCGGTGACTCAGGCGCGCGTCGTCCGTCCCGTCAGGGTTTGTATCGCCCGACTCACCGCGTCGAAGATAAGGCGGATGGTCTCTGCCTGTTCCTGGTGCAGCAACAGCATCGGTTCGATCGGGCGGAGCCTTGCAATGGAAGCATCCGCGTTGTCGTCCTGTTCTGTGCGATTGACGGCGTACGAACCGACGCGGTAAGTGTCCGGTGCGGCGGGCAGCGAGGACCGCCGTGCGATGGAGGGGGCCGGCGCCTTGAACTCGAACGAGACCAGCCGCACGGGGTTGAGATTCGAGATAGCCATGGTGGCCTCCTGTCTGTTCTCGGGTGGTTGCAGCAGAGCCTTGCGCTACCCGTCAAAGCGCAAGGCAAACTCGGTACAGCGAAGCGTCTTCAGGGTCGGGTGCAAGACGCGCCTCGAGCCTCCTCATCAGCGCCAGCATCGGTTCGTTGTCGACCAGCACGTCGCCGCACAGCCGCGCGAGGCCGGCGCGTCGCGCCTGGGACAGAAGCCGGTGCATCAGCCGACTGCCGAGCCCGAGACCCTGCCAGTCGTCCGCAACGGCGATCGCAAACTCGCCCGTGCGAGTGGCGCCGTCGAGCACGTAGCGCGCGTCGGCAACGATGCGACCGTCTTCGACCGTCTCTGCAACCAGCGCCACATGCGTTTGCTGGTCGGCGCTGACGAACGCCCGCAGCAGCGCGGCGGGCAACTCGTTCAGCCCGAAGTGAAAGCGGCGGAAACGTGCAACCGGCGACAGGCCCGCCACGAAGGCCTGTTCGGCGCCGGCGTCCTTGGGGCCGACCGGCCGCACACGCAGTGAACGTCCGTCGGCAAGCGTCACACGGTCCCACGCAGAACCGTGTCCGACAGGCGCGTAGTTGGCACCGTCGATTACGGTCGTGGTCACGGTCGCTGCGGTGGCGAGGTCTTCTTGCATGAGCTTGGAGAATGGTGGAGGATTCGTCCCAGTTGTCGCGTGGAGGGCATCGTCTCCCTAAGCGGCGTCACCTTCAAACGTTCATTTGGAACGCTTAGCATTCCCGCAGCGCATGCAAAAGGATCCATCGAGATTGCCGCCACTCGACCTGCTGGTCAGCTTCGACGCGGCCGCGCGGCATCTTTCGTTCACGAAAGCGGGAGCGGAAAGGTTTCTGACGCAATCGGCCATCAGTCGTCAGATCAAGGCGCTCGAGGAGGACCTCGGCGTCGCCCTGTTCAGGCGACGCCATCGCGCGCTGGATCTGACCGAGGATGGACGAAGACTGCGCGAAGCCGTGCGCGGCGCGCTCGACGGACTGCGCGGCACGATGGAGCAGATCCGCGCGCCGTCGCGGCGCGAAGTGCTTTCACTGACGACGACCCCGGGCCTGGCATCGCTGTGGCTGATCCCTCGACTCGAAGCCTTCATCAGCGAGCATCCGGGCATCGACGTGCGCATCGATGCCAGCCTCGCCAAGCGCAACCTGTCAAGCGACGGCTTCGATCTCGCGATCCGGTATGCGAGAGTCGACCCCAGCTTGGGCACGCCCATGTTTCACGAGACAGTCCAGCCAGTGTGTGCGCCGGCCCTTGCCCGCAATCGTGCGCGACCGCTGAAGACGCCCGCCGACCTCAGGCACCACACGCTGCTCGATGTCGAGGTACAGATGGGGCCGGACGTGCTGCTCGAGTGGGATCTGTGGGCCAAGGCAATGGGGCTCGGTGCGCTCGACGCCGCGCGCAAGGTCACGCTGACGGGATATGACGCCGCGATTGCGGCGGCGGTTGCTGGCCAGGGCGTTGCGCTGGGGCGACGCCCGCTCATCGACGCATTGCTGAAGCGGCGACAGCTCGTCGCCCCGTTTGGCGACGCGCTGTCGTCGCGCCGCGCCTACTACCTCGTCATCGAGCCGCGTGCGGCGGATCGTCCCGCCGTGCGCGCGCTGGCGAGCTGGCTTGTCGAGCAGGCTGGCAACGCGTGAACGGGCTGAACGAGCGGCGCCGTGCCTCGCCTCAGGCGGCGCGACGCTTAACGCCGGCAGCGTCCGCCAGCGCCGCTGCGCGGTCGGTTCGTTGTTTCCGGCCGTGGCCGTCATGCGACGGCCACCTAACTTCGGCAAACGCCGAAGTTAGCCTCCAACGAAAGGCGGATCCGCCGCTTACGCGGCGCGGCGCTTCACGCCGACCGCGTCGGCCAAGGCCGCCGCACGATCCGTCTTTTCCCACGTGAACTCAGGTTCGTCACGGCCGAAGTGGCCGTACGCAGCAGTCTTCTCGTAGATCGGACGCAGCAGGTCGAGCATCTGCACGATGCCGCGTGGACGCAGGTCGAAGTGCTCGGAGACGAGCTTGCTGATCTGCTCGTCAGGGATCACCCCGGTGCCTTCGGTGTACACGGTGATGTTCATCGGCTTGGCGACACCGATCGCGTAGGCCACCTGCACCTGGCACTGACGCGCGATCCCGGCGGCCACCACGTTCTTCGCAACATAGCGTGCCGCATAGGCCGCCGAGCGGTCGACCTTGGACGGGTCCTTGCCCGAGAACGCACCGCCGCCGTGGGGGCAGGCGCCGCCATAGGTGTCGACGATAATCTTGCGCCCTGTGAGTCCGCAGTCCCCCTGCGGTCCGCCGATGACGAAGCGGCCGGTGGGGTTGACCAGGTACTTCGTGTCCTTCAGCCATTCCTTCGGCAGCACCGGCTTGATGATGTTCTCGATCACCGCCTCGGTGAACTCCGGCTTCATCTTGTCGCCGAGGCTCATCTCGGGCGCATGCTGCGTCGACAGCACGACCGTGTCGATCGAGTGCGGCTTGCCGTCGACATATCGCATCGTGATCTGGCTCTTGGCGTCCGGACGCAGCCACGGGAGCCGCCCGTCGCGGCGAAGATCGGCCTGGCGCTCCACCAGTCGGTGCGCGTAGTAGATCGGCGCCGGCATCAGGTCGGGCGTCTCGTCGCAGGCGTAACCGAACATCAGGCCCTGGTCGCCGGCGCCCTGGTTCAGGAAGTCGTCGCTGGCGCGGTCCACGCCCTGCGCGATGTCGTTGCTCTGCTTGTCGTACGCCACCAGCACCGCGCAGCCCTTGTAGTCGATGCCGAACTCGGTGTTGTCGTAGCCGATGCGCTTGATCGTCTCGCGCGCGACCTCGATGTAGTCGACGTGCGCGTTGGTCGTGATCTCGCCCGCCAGCACGACGAGCCCGGTGTTGACGAGAGTCTCGGCGGCGACGCGCGAACGCGGATCCTGCGTCAGAATGGCGTCAAGAATGGCGTCCGAGATCTGGTCGGCGACCTTGTCTGGATGGCCTTCCGAGACCGATTCGGACGTGAAGAGAAAATCGCTGGACATGGTCCGCTCCTTCAAGAAAATTTCGGGTGCGTTGCGCACTCCCGAGGAGCGGCGACGCTTTAGCGGTATTTCCCTCGGCTATGCTTTCGAGGATCGCCCCGCAAGTTGTCGGTTAACACGGCGAAGGCGGATTATAGGTCAAGCCTTGCACAGGCCAACCGCCTGAAGACCGCCGCCGCCGGCGACTCCAAGAACTCCCGTGCTCAGACTGCTTTTCAAATGCATCGCGTCCCTGTCGCTCGGGACCGTGCACGCGATCGGGGGGGCGCTCGGGACCGCGGTGTACTGGCTGTCTCCCACCTACCGCCGGCGCATGCGCGACAACCTGGCGCAGGCGGGCTACGACGATCCTGCCCTGCTGCGTGCGGCCGCGGCCGAGGCCGGCAAGCAGGCGCTCGAAACGGCCTGGATCTGGATGCGCCCGCGCTCCGACATCATCGAGCGGACGGGGGTCGCCGACATGTCGATCGTTGACCGGGCGCTCGCCGATGGGCGGCCCGTGATGTTCCTGCCGCCTCACCTTGGCAGCTTCGAGGTCACGGCCCAGTTTTATGCCGCTTTCCGGCCCGAGGCCAAGACCCGCCCGATGACGGTGCTCTATCGCATCCCGCGCAAGTCGGTCCTGCGCGGGATCGTCGAAACCGGTCGCGCCGCCGAGGGGCTCAAGCTCGCCCCCGCTGAGATGAAGGGCGTGCGCATGCTGATGAAAGCGATGAAGGGGCGTGAAGTGGTGGGCATCCTGCCCGACCAGGTGCCGTCGCGCGGCGAGGGCGCGTGGGCTCCCTTTTTCGGGCGCTGGGCCTACACGATGACACTGCCGGCCCGGCTGGCCCGCCAGTTCGATGCGATCGTGCTCTTCGTCTACGGCGAGCGGCTGGCCGGTGGACGCGGCTATCGCATTCACCTGAAACGACTCGAGGAGCCTTTCACCGGCGACGCCGCGCATGATGCGGCCGTCATGAATCGCGGCCTCGAAGCCCTGATTCGCGAACGGCCGGCGCAGTACCTGTGGGGCTACAACCGCTACAAGGTTCCCGCGGGCGCCGAGCCGCCACCGACCGAGGCTCCGAAGTGAACCTCTGGGCGGCAAAGTTCGGGATCTTCCTGATCAACCTGACGCGCCACTGGTCGCAGCGAACGCGTACGCGCGTGGCTTATGCGCTCTCGGACCTCGTGTGGTGGCTGGCGGGGTCGCGCCGTCACGTCACGCTGACCAACCTGCGCGTCTGCTTTCCGCAGATGCCTGAAGCCGAACGTCGTCACCTGGGTCGTATGACCTTCCGCAGTCTGGGGCGTGCCGCGCTCGATCATTCGGTGCTGTGGAACGCTGACCGCGAGACGATCGAGCGCTACGTCCGGATGGAAGGCGGGCACCATCTGTCGGACCCGGCGAACCGCCCACTGATCATCCTCGCGCCGCACTTCGTTGGCCTCGATGCCGGAGGGGTGCGCACGAACATCCTGGTGCGCGGCGCCTCGATCTACTCGAAACAGAAGAATCCGGTCTGGGACGCCTGGCTGCTGAAGGCTCGACAACGCTTCAGCGACCCGGTACTGCTGCCACGGCAGGGCCTGGACATGCGCGCCGTGATCCGGATTCTCAGGGACGGCCTGCCGCTGTACTACCTGCCGGACATGGACCTCGGCCCGGCCAACTCGATCTTCGTGCCGTTTTTCGGCGTGCCGACCGCCACCATTCCGATGGTGTCTCGACTCGTGCGGATGACGGGCGCCAAGGTGGTCATGGCGGTGACGGAGATGACGGACGACGGCTACGTTCTGCACGTCGAACCGCCGCTGGCCGACTTCCCGGGCGAGTCAGTCGAGGAAGACACCGCGCGCATGAACCGCGAACTCGAACGCTGGGTGCTGCGCATGCCGGCGCAATACTTCTGGACGCACAAGCGCTTCAAGACGCGGCCGGAAGGATCGCCGTCGATCTACTAGCAGCGTCGCTCGTGTACGCGAATCCCGGCTGCGCCGCGATTCGCACGTGCACTCGCTCCGGAATAGTTAGTCGGCTGCGCTCCGGAGCGGCCGCGCGCTCCGCCGAGTAGCAAACCCACGCACTCCACCCCGCGATGCTCCTCGCAGTGCCAGGATTGCCTTTCCCTCCTCGCCGGGAGAGGAGGGAGGAGTGGAGGAGTGCGATTCCCTCTCGCTCGGCGAGAGGGACAGGGTGAGTGCCGTGCCGTTGTCGCTCGGCGGAGCGCGCGGCCGCTCCGGAGCGAACCGACAAATTAGTGTTGTGCGCGCGCCGCAGGCGTACGTACACGAGGAGCGCCCCGCCGCGAGTGCACGTGCGACCGGCAAGCCGATCGCGTACACGAGCGACGCTCGAATACACTTGCGGCGTATGAAATTGCGCTTCACCAAGATGCAGGGTGCGGGCAACGACTTCGTCATGCTCGACGGCGTGCGTCAGAAAGTCGATCTCTCGCGCGATCAGGTGCGACGCATCGCGGATCGCCGCTTCGGCGTTGGCGCCGACCAGGTCCTGCTGGTCGAGCCGCCGATGAGCGATGGCGTCGACTTCCGCTACCGCATCTTCAATGCGGACGGCGGCGAAGTCGAACAGTGCGGCAACGGAGCGCGCTGCTTCGTGCGTTTCGTGCGCGATCAGCAGCTCACCGACAAGTCTTCAATCCGGGTCGAGACACTGTCGGGCGTCATCGAGCCGCGTCTGGCCGCGAGCGGCGAGGTCTCGGTCGACATGGGCCTGCCGATGTTCGAACTCGCCAGGGTGCCGTTCGATCTCTACTGGCCTTGCGTCGCGCCGCGACCATGACGACACCTTGTGGCCGGTTCCGGTCGGAGCCCGCGAGGTCTGGCTGTCGGTGCTGTCCATGGGCAATCCACATGCGGTGCAGCTTGTTGCCGCCGTGGACGAAGCGCCGGTCGCCAGTGAAGGGCCGCTCATCGAGAACCACGAGCGCTTCCCCCAGCGCGCGAATGCCGGGTTCATGCAGGTCATCGATCGCCACAGTATTCGACTGCGGGTCTGGGAGCGCGGCGCGGGAGAGACGCTGGCCTGCGGCACCGGCGCCTGCGCTGCTGTGGTGGCCGGCATACGACGGGGCATGCTCGTAGTCGCCGGTGCGTGTCGCGACGCGCGGGGGCGTGCTGACAATCGAGTGGAACGGCGGATCGGTCATGATGACGGGCCCGGCCACCAAGGTCTTTGAAGGCGAGATCGAACTCTGACAGGAGCCCCATGCAAGTCCAGGACATCGCGAACTACTTGGCCAGCCACCCGGATTTCTTCGACCAGCACCCGGAACTGCTGGCAGGACTGCAACTGCCGCATCCGCAGAACGGCCAGGCCATCTCGCTGGTCGAGCGCCAGTCGCTGATGCTGCGCGAGCGCATCAAGTCGCTCGAGAGCCGGATCACCGAGATGATCCGTCACGGGCAGGAGAACGAGGCGATCGTCGCCAACCTCATCGCCTGGGCACGCCAGCTGCTTTTGACTGAAGACACTGCGGCGCTGCCCGGTACCGTGGTCACGGCGTTGAAAGAGGTATTCAGCGTTCCGCACTGCGCGTTGCGGCTGTGGTCGGTGAAGCCGCAGTACGCCGCGTTGCCGTGCGCGGCATCGGTGGAAGCCGACACGGTGTCGCTGGCCAACAGCATGCGAGTGCCCTTTTGCGGCTCGAACGTCGGCTTCGAGGCGGCGACCTGGTTCGAAGACGGTGCCGCGGTGCAGAGCCTGGCAATGCTGCCGTTGCGAGTGGGTGCCGACCCCAAGACTTTTGGCCTCCTGGTGCTGGGATCCGCCGACAAGGATCGCTTCCACATCACGATGGGCACCGCGTTCCTCGAACGCATTGCCGAACTTGCGAGCGCTGCACTGGCCCGCATGCGCGCCTGAGATGGCTCTCGCGCCTTCGATCGGAGACTTCCTCGAGGAACTGCGAACGCAACGGCGCGCTTCGGCCCACACGATCGCGGCGTACCGGCGCGACCTCGAGCGGCTGGACGAACTTGCCGCCGGGCGCGCGCCGGCGAACCTGAGTGCACACGACGTACGCGGATTCATTGCCCGGCTGCATGGGGCGGGCCGCTCGGCAGCAACGCTCGCGCGCACGCTGTCGGCCTGGCGGTCGTACTTCGGCTGGCTGGCCGAGCACCGCGGTCTCGAAAGTAACCCTGCCGCAGGCATCCGGGCCCCCCGCCGGGAGAAACGCCTGCCGAAGGCGCTGACGGCGGACCAGGCGGTCCGCCTGGCCTCGCACGAAGGCGAAGGCGGCTGGATCGCGGCCCGGGATCACGCACTGGTCGAACTGATGTATTCCAGCGGACTGCGGCTGTCCGAGTTGCTGTCGCTCGACTGGCAGCACTTTGCCGCCGAAGCAGGCGAGGTCGCTCGCGCAGCTGGATCGATCTCGAAAGCAGTGAAGCGACGGTGCTTGGCAAGGGCGGCAAGACGCGCTCGGTGCCGATCGGTGGCCCGGCGCGCGAGGCGCTGCTGCGCTGGCTCAGCGCGCGTGCTTCGATCAAGGGCTGCGATGCGCGCGCCTTGTTCGTCTCCGCGCGCGGCAGCCGGCTGACGGCACGCAGCGTGCAGAGCCGGCTCGCGAAGCGCGCGCGCGAACTCGGACTGGGCGTCCACGTGCATCCGCACGTACTCCGGCATTCGTTTGCCTCGCATCTGCTGCAGTCCAGCGGCGATCTGCGCGCGGTTCAGGAACTGCTGGGGCACGCCAACATCTCGACGACGCAGGTCTACACGCGGCTTGACTGGCAGCATCTGGCCAAGGTCTACGACGCGGCGCACCCGCGCGCCAGGCGGAAGGCATGACCGTGCCCGCGGCGGTGTGGACTGGCGCTGCTGCGCACCGCCGAAAGCTTGCTGCGTGAGCCGGCTCCAGCTCAAGCCCGGCAAGGAGAAGTCGCTGCTGCGGCGGCATCCGTGGATCTACGCCAGCGCCGTCGGTCGTATCGACGGGAATCCGGGCGCCGGCGAGACCGTCGAGGTGCGTGGGGCTGACGGGCGCTTTCTCGCCTGGGCCGCGTATTCGCCGGAGTCATCGATCCGGGCACGGGCGTGGAGCTTTGCCGAAGGCACGCGCGTGACCGCCGAGCTGCTCGCGGAGCGCGTGCGGCTTGCGGTGCAACGACGCGCTGCACTGGCGAGCGACACGACGGCGGCTCGTCTCGTCTTCGGCGAGGCTGACGGACTGCCCGGACTGATCGTCGATCGCTACGCCGACCAGCTGGTCACGCAGTTCCAGGCGGCGGGTGTCGATGCATGGCGCGATGTCCTCATCGACGCGCTGCTGGCGGCAACGGACTGCCGTGACGTCTACGATCGCAGCGACGGCGCCACGCGTGTACGCGAAGGACTTCCCGCGATCAGCGGAGTGCTGCGTGGCGACGAGCCCGCCACTCAGATCGCAGTGCAGGAGCACGGGCTGCGCTACCAGGTCGACGTGCGGCGTGGCCACAAGACCGGCTTTTACATCGACCAGCGCGACAGCCGGCGGCTCGCCCGCGAACTGGCCGCGCGGCACCTCGCGCGCACGGGGCGCGGGCCGCGCTGCCTGAACTGTTTCTGCTACACCGGAGGCTTCTCGATCGCGATGCTGGCCGGCGGTGCCGAGTTCGTGCATTCGATCGACTCATCGGCCGATGCCTTGCGGCTGGCCGGCGAGCACATGGCCCTGAACGGCTTTGAGCCCGCGCGGGCGCGCTGGGAGGAAGCCGACGTCTTCACGGCGCTGCGCGCGCTCAAGGACCAGCAGCCTCCGTTCGACCTGATCGTGCTCGACCCGCCGAAATTCGCGTCGAGCCATCACCATGTCGATCGTGCGGCGCGCGCCTACAAGGACATCAACCTCAATGCGCTGCGGCTGCTCGCACCCGGGGGTTCGCTGCTGACGTTTTCCTGCTCCGGCGCCATTGACGTCGACCTGTTCCAGAAGATCGTGGCCGGCGCCGTCATCGACGCCGGGGTCGAGGCCTGGATGGTGTCCCGGCTGGGCGCGAGCGCCGATCACCCGCTGATGATGACGGTGCCCGAGTCCGAGTACCTCAAGGGACTGCATCTGGTGCGGGTCGGGTAGGGCGCGGCACCTGCCCAAGCGGGGTCCGGCGGCGCGCTCGACCAATCCACTACACTACCGCCCCTCTTTTGACGCCCGCCCTGACGCGCGGGCTCGCATGGACAAACCCCGATGAACGAAGCGAATCTGGTGCCGGTCACAGTGCTGACCGGCTTCCTGGGTGCCGGCAAGACGACGCTGCTCAACCGCATCCTGTCCGAGCAGCACGGTCACAGGATCGCCGTGATCGAGAACGAGTTCGGGCCTGAAGGCGTCGACAACGAACTGCTGGTGACCGAGACGACCGAGCAGATCGTCGAGATGAACAACGGCTGCATCTGCTGCACCGTGCGCGGCGACCTCGTTCGCATCCTCGCGGACCTCAAGCGCAAGCGCGAAGCCAAGGAACTCGACTTCGAGCGCGTGATCATCGAGACCACCGGCATGGCCAACCCGGGGCCGGTGACGCAGACGTTCTTCATCGAGGACGACATCTCGTCCTATTACCTGCTCGACAGCGTGATCACCGTCGTCGACGCCAAGCACGGCCACGACACGCTCGATGCCCAGGTCGAGGCGCAGAACCAGGTCGGATTCGCCGATCGCATCCTGCTGTCGAAGACCGACCTCGTCGACGCCGGTGAACTCGCGTCGCTGCGCGAGCGGATCGTGCGCATGAATCCGCGCGCGCCGATCAAGCCGGTCAACTTCGGGCAGATACCGCTGAATGAGGTGCTGGACCTGCGCGGCTTCAATCTCAACGCGATCCTCGATATCGACCCCGAGTTCCTCGCAGCCGAGCATCCGGACGCGGCGCGCGTCAAGGCAGGCAATGGCCATGATCATGAGCACGTGCATGACGAACATTGCGGGCACGACCATGACCACGATCATCATCATGACCATCACCACCATCATCATGATGATGCGATCAAAGCCTTCGCGTTCCAGTCGAAGAAGCCGTTCGACTCCGCGAAGCTCGAGGAATACATGGGGGCACTGACCCAAGTTTACGGTCCCGACATGCTCCGGTATAAAGGCGTGCTTTTCATGAACGGGTCCAACCGGCGCATGATCTTCCAGGGCGTTCACATGCTCATGGGAGCCGACGTCGGGCGGCCCTGGGGCAAGGACGAGAAGCCTTCCAGCAAGATCGTGTTCATCGGGCGCAATCTGCCCAAGGACACCATTCTCAAGGGCCTTGAGGCGTGCCTTGCGCGCTGAGTCCGGCTCTCCACAGATCAAAGACACAACGAGGTAGACAGACGATGGCTGCAGCAAAAAAGGCGCCGGCCAAGAAAGCGGCCAAGACCGCTGCCAAGAAAGCAGCGCCCAAGAAGGCCCCGGCCAAGAAGGCAATGGCCAAGAAGGCAATGGCCAAGAAGGCTCCGGCGGCCAAGGGCAAAGTGACCAAGAAGCCGGTAAAGCCGGTTGTGAAAGCACCGGCCAAGGCGCCGGCAAAGGCGCTGGCCAAGCCGGCCAAGGTGGTCGCGAAGGCGCAAGCCAAGGTCCCCGAGAAGCCGGCGCCGAAGAAGTCCCCTCCGCGGCCTGCCAAGGTCGAACGAGCGCCGGTTTCCTTTGCGCCGGCTCCGATCGGGTTCTCCCCCGCACCAGCCGCGCCGCGGCCGGTCCCCGCGCCGAGCCCCAAGGATCTCGCCGCCGCGCATGAATACCTGCTGGCGCGATCGGCCACGCGCAGCGAAGAGCCGGTCATGGTCAACGGCAAGCGTCTTCCCACCGAAGGCGAACTGCTGAAGATGCCGGAGTCGGCCTACATGAACGAGCAGCAGCTGGCATTCTTCAAGCACCGGCTGCAGCAGATGGAGCGCGAGCTGCTGCAGAACGCCGATGAGACGACCGAGCATCTGCGCGAGACGGTGATCGTGCCCGATCCCGCCGACCGGGCGACGATCGAAGAAGAGCACGCACTTGAACTGCGCACGCGCGACCGTGAGCGCAAGCTGCTGAAAAAGGTCCAGCAGTCGCTGGCGAGCATCGAGGCGGGCGACTACGGTTACTGCGAGGAAACCGGCGATCCCATTGGTATCCCGCGCCTGCTTGCGCGACCGACCGCGACGCTGTCGCTAGAAGCGCAGCAGCGGCGTGAGATCAAGCAGAAGATGTTTGGGGACTGACGCTCTGCGTCCGACCCCAAACATCAATTCTTGAAGATGCAAGAGGGGGCCAGGCCCCCTCTTGGAACTCCCCCCGGCAGGCGGCCTGCCACGTTGCCAGACTGATCGATGCTGTCGACGGATCCCATCGTTCACCGGTACGGTGAAACAACGGTGCTGCGGGCGCCGGCGCTCGAGCTGCGTGACGACGAACACTGTGTGCTGGTCGGCCCCAGCGGTTCGGGCAAGAGCACGCTGCTCCACATCCTGGCGGGCATCCTTCGACCAAGCGAGGGGGCGGTGCGGATCGACGGCGATGACCTCTATCCCGCGGCCGGTCGTGACGACCGCTGGCGCGGGCGGCTGATCGGTGTCGTGCCGCAGAAACTTCACCTGCTGGGCAGTCTGAGTGCGCTGGAAAACGTTGCACTGGCCTGCTTTCTTGCCGGCCGTGTGGAGCACACCGCCGCCGCTGCGACTCTGCTCGCGGACCTCGGCCTGGGTGACAAGCTCGGTGCGCGACCCGAGGCGCTCAGCCTGGGCGAACAGCAGCGCGTTGCGATTGCTCGGGCGATCGTCAACCGGCCGCGCCTGCTGCTGGCCGATGAACCGACATCCAGCCTCGACGACGACAACGCGCAGCGGGCGCTCGACCTGCTGCTGCAGGCTGCCGAACGCGCCGGGGCGCTGCTGGTCGTCGCAACGCACGATGCGCGTGTTCGCGGCCGCTTTCGGCGCGAGATCGAACTGACGCGGCCCGTTGTGAGCGCGCACGGACGCTCCGAAGGGCTCATCCCTCAGCGCATGGCGCAGAGGGTGGTCCGGTGAATTCGTTGCGCCTCGTGCTGGCCCAGCTGCGCCGGCGGCCGTTGCAGACGGCGCTCGGCGTCATCCTGCTGGCGCTCGGCATTGCAACGCTGGTCTTCGTGACGCTGGTACACGGCCAGCTCGCGCGCCAGCTTGAACGCGATGCGCGCCATGTCGATCTGGTGGTCGGGGCCAAGGGTTCCCCGCTGCAGCTTGTGCTGTCGGCGGTCTATCAGGTCGATGTCCCGACCGGAAACGTGCCGCTGGCTGCGCTGGGCCAACTGCGCAGCAACCGTCTCGTGGCTCAGGCGATTCCGCTTTCGCTGGGCGACAGCTTTCGCGGCTTTCGCATAGTCGGCACCGAGTCGCCGTACTTCGAACTGCACGAAGCCAAGCTGGCGGTCGGCAAGCTGTGGGAACGGCCCATGGAGGCTGTGCTGGGCGCGGAGGTCGCCCGCGCCAGTGGACTGGCGGTCGGCGGCACGCTCTTCGGTACCCACGGACTGGCGGAGGGCGGCGCCGTTCACGAGGATGCGAAGTACGAGGTGGTCGGCGTCCTCGCGCCGACCGGGTCGGTCATCGACCGGCTCGTGCTCACCGACATTGCAAGCGTATGGCGCGTGCACGAAGGCGAGACGGCTGACGCTGAGGAGCGCAAGACGCTCGAGGCCGAGCGCGAGATCACGGCCGTCATCGTGCGCTACGCATCACCGATGGCGGCGGCGATCCTGCCGCGGCAGGTCAACGCCGAGTCTCGCCTGATGGCCGCATCGCCCGCCAACGAAATCGCACGCCTGTTTGCCGTCGTCGGCGTCGGGATCGACACGATGCGGGCGTTCGCCTGGATTCTGGTCGGCTCCGCTCTGCTCAGCCTCTTCGTGACGCTATTCAACGCCCTCGAAGAGCGGCGCTACGACATTGCGATCATGCGGCTGCTCGGCGCCGGCCGTGCGCGCATCGCCTGGCTGCTGATGCTGGAGGCGTGGTTGCTCGCCGCGATGGCACTGGTGTCCGGGCTTGCCATCGGTCTCGGCGCTGTGGCCGTGGTTGGCCGCTGGCTGGCGGCTGCGCGGGCGTTTACTCTGTCTGCTTCCGAGTTTGCGCCGGCGCTGGCGGTGACCGTGCTGGTCGCTCTGGCGGTAACGACGCTCGCCGCAGCGCTGCCGGCGTGGCGTGCCAGCCGCATGGACATTGCGCGCACGCTCGCTCAGGGTTAACCCGACGGAGGACTTGATGAGAACAACTGCGGTCATCCTGGGTTTGGCGGCCTGCCTGCCACTGTGCGCGGTCGCGCAGACGACGGGTACCGCGAAACCGCCTCCCACGGAAAGTCCGAACGAACGCGCGCATCGCATTGACGACATCGCCCGGCATCGGCAGATGGCGCGTGCGCACGAAGACGCGGCGCGCTGCCTCGAGTCCGGCGCGCCGGAGCGGCAGTGTCAGGAGAAGCTGCGTGAGGCTTGCAAAGGCATCGCGGTGGGACAATATTGCGGCATGAGGCACAGTCACTGAGAGGGCGCGAGCGCCCGACGGAGAACATGCCCGGTGGAGACTGAATGATTGCAATTCGCATGCAGCGCTGGATCAGCCGAGCCGTGGTCGGACTGGCCGCGGGGCTGTTGACCGGCGCGGTGATGGCACAGGCCGTCGGACCCAAAGGAGGGGAACTGGCGCTGCCGATCGACCCGCAGCTCCTCAACGATCTGCCCGAGGTCAAGGGCGTGGTGTCGTGGAAAGTGCTGGGGCAGGTCAAGAGCGCGCAAGCCGGCACGAAGGTGGTGCCGGAATTCAGCCCGGAGGTGCGGAGACTCGACCAGCAGGACGTGCGCCTGCAGGGCTACATGTTGCCGATCACCGCAGGCGAAACGCACAAGCACTTTCTGCTGACGATGCGGCCTCCGCACTGTCCGTTCTGCCTTTCGCTCGGCCCCGAGTACATCGTCGAAGTGAAGTCCAAGGCGGCGATCAGGCACACCTACGAACCGGTGGTGCTGGCGGGGCGGCTGAGCGTGCTGAAGGACGATCCGTTCGGGCTGTATTACCGTCTGACGGATGCCCAGCTTTCGGGGGCGGAAAAGTAATCCGGTCGGTCGGGTAGCGGGTAGCCGACAGGCGGGATAGTCCCCCAGATCAACGGTTTGGCGCTTGGCAAAGTTGTTACTATGGGCTGAACCTCGGGCGCAGGAGCGGCGCCCTTTGGGCGCTTGCGCGCAGAGCGATCGGGCATGAGTTCCGCCGCGACGCGGACGCTCACTGGCCGCGCCGGGGGTGGTTGGCCGTTATGCAGGTTGTTCAGAGTTAACGAAACCAGAAGGCAGCGTGGTCTTCTCGTTCTTCAAGAAAGATCCTAAGGACACCGCCGAGCCGTCCGCGGCGAAAGGCGGCGCCACCGCTCGCGCAGCCAAACCGAGCGCGCGGCCGCTCGCGGCCCCGGTCAACCGCAATGCATCGGCAACGGTGCCGAAGCCGCCCAACACCGAGAGCTCCCTGCCCGACAAGGACCTCGCGCGCACCCTGGCGATGGAAACGGCGGCGAAAATCGACGCCATCGAGTCCGAGATGGCGCGCGATTTCATGCGCCCGTCGGGCGGCGCAACGCTGTTTCCGAACTCGGCGGCGAATTCCACGCTGGGGCGGCTGTCCCAACAGCCGGTCGAGCAGTCGCTGCCGCCGGCGACGCTTGCAAAGAGGGAAACCGGGATCGAGCTGATCGACCTCAGCACCGACGACTGGCAGGGCAATGCCAACGCGATCGAACTGCACGCCGAAGGCTCAGGCTCGGCGATCGACGAAGCGGCGATCCTCTTTGCCAACGGTTCGATCGAGCCGGCCGAGGCGGGACTGCGGGCCGCGATTCACTCCGACTCCCTCGGCGATGCCGCGCAGCGGGCCTGGCTGATGCTCTTCGAACTCTTCCAGCAGCGCGGCGACAAGGGCAGTTTCGACAACTTGACGATCGAATACGTCCTCCGGTTCGAAAGCTCTCCTCCGGCATGGATGGAGTACAAGGACGAAGCGGGCTCCGTTGCAGCTGGCAAGACGGCCGACGGCGCACCGATCGTGCGCTTGCCCGACGCTGTCGATGCCAATGTCGTGAAGGTGCTCGAACAGCTGAAGAACTATTCAGCCCAGCACCAGGCGCTCACGCTCGATGCGTCCGGAGTGCGGGAAGTCGACCTGGTCGGGGCCGAACTGCTGCTGCGGGTCATCAACGCCTTCAAGCGGGCGAGCCATGAATTGCTGGTCCTGGGCGCCGACCAGCTCATCACGCCGCTGCGGGCTGCGGTGGAGCCTGGGCGCCGGGACCAGAGCGACGCCGGTTGGATGCTGCTGCTCGAAGTGTTCCGCCTGCTGCTGCGGCAGCACGACTTCGAAGAGACCGGCATCCAGTACTGCATCACCTACGAAGTCTCGCCGCCGTCGTGGGAGCCGCCGCCGCCGAGCCTGAAGACCCGCGCCGCGACTCCGGCCGATCTGCCGCAGGAAGTCGAGGACGGTTTGCAGTGGCGTGGCACCGTGCGCGCCAACGGTGAACCTCAGTTCGGGCGACTGCTGGCCGCCGCCAAGACCGAGAAGCGACTGACGGTCGACTGCACGTACCTGAAGCGCATCGAGTTTTCCACCGCGACCGCACTGCTCACGACGCTTACCAAGCTGCGCCAGGGCGGAGTGAGCGTCGAATTTCGCAACCTCAACTACCTGATCGCCGCGCTGTTTTCGCTGCTCGGCATCGATACGGTTGCCGACGTCCAGTTGCGTCGGATCTGACCGTCCCCATCTAGTTTGCGTTGTCATCGGGCCGTGCCTGTCGGCCGGGAACTGTCATGGAACCCTTTCACGGAACCACCATCGTCTCCGTCCGCCGCGGCAAGGCTGTCGCGATGGGTGGCGACGGCCAGGTCACGCTCGGCAACGTCGTGGTGAAGCAGACGGCACGCAAGGTGCGGCGCCTCTATCACGATCGCATCCTCGCTGGCTTCGCCGGCGCCACCGCGGATGCCTTCACGCTGTTCGAACGCTTCGAAGGCAAGCTGGAGAAGCACCAGGGGCACCTGGTCCGGTCGGCGGTGGAACTGGCCAAGGACTGGCGTACCGACCGCATCCTGCGCCGCCTCGAAGCCATGCTGGCGGTGGCCGATCACGAGGCCTCGCTGATCATCACCGGCAACGGCGATGTGCTGGAGCCGGAACTCGGACTGATCGCCATCGGCTCCGGCGGCCCATACGCCCAGGCCGCCGCGCGCGCGCTGCTCGACCACACCGAGCTCACGCCCCCGGATATCGTCAAGAAGGCCCTGACCATTGCCGGCGACCTGTGCATCTACACGAACCAGAGCCACACGATCGAGTCGCTGGACTGACCCGCCGCTGCAGCTGACGTGCCAGCCATGCGTGAGATCCCTTCCCGCCGCGGCCAACCGCCGCACCTTGCAGTTGAACAGCGCGCGTACGCGCGGCCGCTCCGAAGGGAGCGCGCCTAACTTGAGCACTGCGAGTGCACGTGCGACCGCGTAGCGGTCGCGTACACGAGCAGTGAGTTTTTATGATGACTCCCCGCGAAATCGTCCACGAGCTGAACAAGTACATCGTCGGTCAGGACCGCGCCAAGCGTGCCGTCGCGGTCGCGCTGCGCAACCGCTGGCGCCGGCAGCAGGTGCCCGATCCGCTGCGCACCGAGATCACGCCGAAGAACATCCTGATGATCGGGCCGACCGGCGTCGGCAAGACCGAGATCGCGCGTCGGCTCGCGCGCCTGGCCGATGCGCCGTTCATCAAGGTCGAGGCCACCAAGTTCACCGAGGTCGGCTACGTCGGGCGCGATGTCGATACGATCATTCGCGACCTGGTCGACATCTCGGTCAAGCAGACGCGCGAAGCCGAGATGAAGAAGGTGGCTGTGCGCGCGCAGGATGCGGCAGAGGACCGGATCCTCGACATCCTCGTTCCGCCGTCGCGCGACGTCGGCTTCGCCGCGGGTAGCCGCGACGACGAGAACACGACACGCCAGAAGTTCCGCAAGAAGCTGCGCGAAGGGGAACTCGACGACAAGGAGATCGACGTCGAAGTTAGCGCGGTGTCGCCGTCACTCGATGTAATGGCGCCGCCGGGCATGGAGGAGCTGACGCAGCAGATCCAGTCGATGTTCGCCAACATGGGCCGGGACCGGCGCAAGTCGCGGCGCATGCGCATCGCCGACGCGCTGAAGGCGCTCACGGACGAAGAGGCGGCACGCCTGCTCAATGACGACGAACTGAAGGCCAAGGCGGTCGCCAACGCGGAATCCAACGGCATCGTCTTCCTCGACGAGATCGACAAGATCACATCACGCGCCGAACTGCAGGGCGCCGATGTGTCGCGCCAGGGGGTGCAGCGCGACCTACTCCCGCTGGTCGAGGGCACGACCGTCAACACCAAGTACGGCATGGTGAAGACCGACCACATCCTGTTCATCGCGTCCGGCGCGTTCCATCTTGCGAAGCCGTCGGACCTGATTCCGGAACTGCAGGGGCGCTTTCCGATTCGCGTCGAGCTCGATTCGCTGACCGTCGGGGATTTCGAGCGCATTTTGAAGGCGACGGACGCCAGCCTGACGGAACAGTATCGCGCCCTGCTCGGCACCGACGGCTGCGTGCTCGAATTCACCGACGATGGCATCCATCGCATGGCGGAAATCGCCTACGCGGTCAACGAGAAGACAGAGAACATCGGCGCACGGCGGCTGTACACCGTCATGGAAAAGCTGCTCGAGGAGATCTCGTTCGATGCCGGCAGCGGCGTGGCCGGCAGCGCGGGGCACGTGCGTATCGACGCCGCCTATGTCGACGCGCGTCTTGCGGATCTCGCACGCAACGAGGACCTCGCCCGCTACGTGCTCTAGCAGCCGCTGCGAGGACGCGCGGCGACCTGCGCGGCGCCACCCGACACAGGGCGGTGCGCGGTGACTTGATACGTCAAGGCGCGGAAACACGGATCCGTCGTGGCAGCGCATGGGCGCGGTGTCCTCCCTATACTCTGCGGCGACCGGGCTCTCGCCCGACGGTCGGCCACGGGAATTCGATGAACCTTCTCCTTTTTGCGCTGGGCCTCGCTTCGCTCGTGGCCGGCGCATCGCTGCTGGTGCGCGGAGCGTCCAAGCTGGCGCTTTCGCTCGGCATATCGCCGCTGGTCGTGGGGCTGACCATCGTGGCCTTCGGCACCAGCGCGCCCGAGGTGGCGGTGTCGGTCGGTGCGGTGCTCGACGGCAAGACCGACCTCGCCATCGGAAACGTCGTCGGCAGCAACATCTTCAATGTCTTATTCATCCTCGGCGCCAGCGCCCTGATTGCGCCGCTCGTCGTCAATGTCCAGTTGATCCGCCAGGAGGTGCCGGTAATGATTGGCGCGTCGCTGCTGCTGCTGGTGCTGGGCCTGGATCACACGCTCGGCTTTGCAGACGCGGCGCTTTTGTTCGCTCTGCTGATCGTCTACACGGTCTACCTGGTAAGACAGTCGCGGCGGCAGACTGCCATGGCCCAGGCGGAGTACGCGGAAGACTTCAGTGCAGCGCAGGCCGGGGCCTGGGATTCCAGGATGCCGGTGCAACTTGCGCTCATCATCGTCGGACTCGTTGCGCTGGTCTTCGGCTCGGAGTGGCTGGTGACAGCGTCGGTCAATTTTGCCAAGGCGATGGGTGTCAGTGACCTCGTCATCGGACTGACGATCGTCGCTGCAGGCACTTCGCTGCCGGAGGTCGCGACCTCGATTGCGGCCGCGCTCAAGGGGGAGCGCGACATCGCGGTGGGCAACGTCATCGGCAGTAACACGTTCAACATCCTCGGTTGCCTCGGACTGGCCGGCCTGGCGTCCGGCGCCGAGGGGTTGACCATGCCGCCGGCAGTGCTGGCCTTCGACATCTGGGTCATGCTGGCTGTCGCACTCGCCTGCCTGCCGGTGCTCATCACCGGGCGCGAAATCGCGCGCTGGGAAGGCGGCGTCTTCCTGCTGTACTACCTTTGTTATGTCGCGTATCTGGTACTGGCCGCACAGAAGCATGCCGCGCTCGAGCCGTTCTCGACGGCGATGATGAGCTTCGTCATTCCGATCACGGTCATCACGCTGATCGTCGTGCTGGTGCGCAAGCCCCGCTCCGCTGCATGAAGCTCCTGCTGCTCGCGTTGCTGCCCTTCGCCGGCGCTGCGTTGCTCGGTGCGGTATCGAACGAGCGTCGAAACGTCGCCGCGTGGGTGGCCGGCGTCGTCACGCTGGCTGCATTGGCGCTGGTGCTGGCAGCCGCGCCGGAGATCTTTCGTGGCCAGGTGCTGCGCTGGTCGGTCGAATGGCTGCCGACGCTGGGCCTGACGTTCGGCTTCCGCATGGACGGACTGGCGTGGGTGTTCGCCCTGCTCATCTGCGCCATCGGCGCGCTTGTCGTGCTCTATGCCGCCTACTACCTGCATGCGAACGATCCGGCGGCGCGCTTCTTCCGTTACCTGCTGCTCTTCATGGGCGCCATGCTGGGGCTGGTGCTGGCGGATAACCTGCTGCTGCTGGTCGTGTTCTGGGAAGCGACCAGCCTCGCCTCGTTCCTGCTGATCGGCTACTGGAATCATCGTACGGACGCGCGCGAGGGCGCCCGCATGGCGCTGACGATCACCGGCGCCGGCGGACTGGCCCTCCTCGGCGGCGTGCTGCTGCTCGGGCACATCGTCGGCAGCTTCCAGCTCGATGCAGTTCTGAAGGCAGGCGACGCGATCCGCGCCGATCCACTGTATCTGCCGGCCCTGGTGCTGGTGTTGCTGGGCGCGTTCACGAAAAGTGCGCAGTTTCCGTTCCACTTTTGGCTGCCGCACGCCATGGCGGCGCCGACACCTGTATCGGCCTACCTGCACTCCGCCACGATGGTCAAGGCAGGCGTGTTTCTGCTGGCACGCATGTACCCCGCGCTGGGACACTCAGACGCATGGTTCTGGCTTGTCAGCCTGACCGGACTGGCAACCCTGCTGGTGGGCGCCTATCTGGCGATTTTCCAGCATGACCTCAAGGGGCTGCTCGCGTACTCGACCATCAGCCATCTGGGCCTGATCACTCTGCTCTTCGGCATGGACAACGCGCTGGCGGTCGTAGCGGGCGTATTCCACATACTCAATCACGCGACCTTCAAGGCCTCGCTCTTCATGGCGGCCGGCATCATCGACCATGAGACCGGGTCGCGTGACATGCGGCGCCTCAACGGGCTGTGGAAGTACCTGCCATGGACCGGTGCGCTCGCGATGGTCGCAAGCGCCGCGATGGCGGGCGTGCCGTTGCTCAACGGGTTCCTCTCCAAGGAAATGTTCTTCGGTGTCGCGGTGGCGGCCGAAGGCCCACGGTTGATCGCCCTTGCGTTGCCGGTGGGTGCGACGATCGCGGGCATTTTCAGCGTGGCGTACAGCGCGCGCTTCATCCACGACGTCTTCTTCAACGGCGAGCCGGTCGGGCTGACGCATACGCCGCATGAGCCGCCGCGCTTCATGCGCGTGCCGGTCGAGATCCTGGTCGTTATCTGCCTGGCCGTCGGCATTGCTCCTGCGCTGACGGTGGGACCGCTGCTCGCGGTGGCGGCGGCTGCGGCGCTGGGGGGCCCACTGCCAGAGTACAGCCTCGCTCTCTGGCACGGCTTCAATCTTCCACTCCTCATGTCGGTGATCGCGCTGGCGGGAGGGCTCGCGCTTTACTTCGGGCTGCAGCGCTTCGTCAACCTGCACCGCGTGATCCTGCTGCCGCGCGGCGGCCGGGAGGCGTTCCTGCTCGTCCTCGAGCGCGGCATCGGGGCGGCACGCGCGTTGACGCACGCGCTGCAGAACGGCAGCCTGCAGTGGTACCTGCTGATTCTGGTGCTGGTGGCCCTGGTCGCCGGTGCTCTGCCGTTCCTGCGCGGTGGAGCGGTCGGTACGGTGGCGCCGTTGACGCCAACCGGGCCGATTGCGGCGGCGGTCCTGCTGATGGGAGCCGTCTTCGCGATCGCGGCAGCGGCCACGTACCGGCGCCGCCTGGTGGCGCTGCTATTCCTCGGCGCAGTAGGGCTGGTCGTGGCGTGGGTGTTCGTCTACCTGTCGGCGCCGGATCTGGCGCTCACGCAGGTGCTCGTCGAACTCGTGACGGTTGTGCTGATGATGTTGGCGCTGCACTGGCTGCCGCAGGCAAGCCCGCGCGAGGGGCGGCAGGCGCGGATCGTGCTGCACTTGTGCGTCGCCGTCGCGGCCGGTCTCGGAACCGCGGCGCTCGCCTTCATGGTGATGACTCGACCCTTCGACTCGATCGCCTCGTACTTCCTCGCCAACGCTGTGTCGCTCGGCGGCGGGGCGAATGCGGTCAACGTCATCATCGTCGACTTTCGTGGCTTCGATACGCTGGGCGAGATCACGGTGCTCGGCATCGCTGCGATCATCATTGCGGCGCTGCTGGTTCCGGGCACGAGGGCGATCGCGCACCGCCCGGCATCGCAGCCCGCACTGGACTCCGGTCAGGTGTCGCTGATGCTGGCGCTGATCTCGCGGCTGCTGCTGCCATTTGTCGTGCTGGTGGCAGTCTTCCTGCTCGTCCGCGGTCACAATGAACCGGGCGGCGGTTTCATTGCCGGCCTGGTCCTGGCCATCGGGCTCATCCTGCAGTACGTCGCCAACGGACAGCACTGGACGGAGGAGCGGCTGCCGCGCGACTTCTCGCCGTGGGTGGGCAGCGGGCTGCTGATCGCGGGTCTGACCGGCCTGGCAAGCTGGCTCTTCGGCAGTCCGTTTCTCACCAGCACCTACGACTATCCGCAGCTGCCGCTCCTCGGCCCGGTGCCGCTGGCGAGCGCCAGCGTGTTCGACCTCGGCGTGTTTCTCACCGTTGTCGGCGCGACGATGATGATGCTGGCCGCGCTGGGCCGGCTGCAGGCGGCCCGCTGATGGAGGCGCTGCTCGCACTCTTCATCGGTGTGATGGCCGGCGCGGGCGTCTACCTGCTGCTGCGTGCCCGCACGTTTGACGTCGTCCTCGGCATGACGTTGCTGTCCTACGCGGTGAATGTCTTCATCTTCGTGACGGGCCGGGTGGCAGTCAACAAGTCGCCGATCATTGACGGCAAGCGCGTTGCATCGCTGGCGGAATACGCTGATCCGCTGCCGCAGGCGCTAGTGCTGACGGCCATCGTCATCAGTTTCGCGATGACAGCCCTGCTGCTGGTCATCGCCCTGCGGGCGCGTGCCGAGACGCAGAGCGACCACGTCGACTGCGAGGAACCGGCTTCGCCGTCCGCGGCGGCCGGCGAGAGCGTGCGATGACGGGATCGCACTGGATCGTCGCGCCGATCGTGCTGCCGCTGCTGGCAGGCGCGCTGGCGCTGCTGGTCGAGCGGCGCTCCCCGCGTGCGGCGGCCGCCGTGTCGATCGGCGCCACGCTTGCCCTGGCGGTGATCGTATTGCGCCTTGCCGTGCTCGCCGACAGTGGCGAAGTCAGCGCCTATCTGCTGGGCAACTGGCGGGCCCCGTTCGGCATCGCGCTGGCGCTTGACCGGCTTGCGGCGCTGATGCTGGTGCTGACTGCGCTGGTCGCCGTCGCCAGCGTGCTCTACGCCTGCGGGCGCGGGGCGCACGGTCGGCACGATGAGCGCGGGCCGCACTTCCATGCACTGTTCCAGTTCCAGCTGATGGGACTCAACGGCGCCTTCCTGACGGCGGACCTCTTCAACCTGTTCGTCTTCTTCGAGGTGCTGCTGATCGCCTCCTACGGACTGCTGCTTTACGGAGCCGGGCCGGTGCGGCTGCGCGCCTCGGTGCACTACGTCGTATTCAACCTGACGGGTTCGGCGCTGTTCCTGCTTGCAGTGTCGACGCTCTACGGCCTGACGGGCACGCTGAACATGGCGGACCTTGCGCAGCGCATACCGGCGGTGCCGGCCGAAAGCGCTGCCGTGCTGCAGTCCGCCGCGCTGCTGCTGATCGTTGTCTTCGGTGTGAAGGCCGCAGTCTTTCCGCTGTACTTCTGGCTGACCGACACCTATGGAGCTGCGACCGCGCCGGTGGCGGCGCTCTTTGTCATCATGACCAAGGTGGGCGTCTACTGCATTGCACGCTCGACCACGCTGCTGTTCGGCCCGGAGGCCGGGGCGGCAGCGTCGGTGGCGGAACCCTGGCTGCCGTGGCTGGCACTTGCGACGCTGGCGCTGGCCGCCTTCGGGGCGCTGGCCGCGTGGCACCTGCGGCGGCTGGTGGCCTACCTCGTGCTGGCCTCCGCCGGGATGCTGCTGCTGGCCGTAGGCCTCGGGTCGGCCGGCACGCTCGCCGCGGGTCTGTTCTATCTCGTGCACAGCACTGTCGTGGCGGCTGCGCTCTTTCTGCTGGTGGACTCCACCGTCGCTTCGCGCGGACACGCAGGCGACGAAATGGTGCCGGCGCCGCTGGCCTCGGCGGGCGCGTACGGGACACTCTTCTTCCTGCTCGCCGTGGCGATCGCCGGCTTGCCACCGTTCGGCGGTTTTCTCGGCAAGAGCATGCTGCTCGCCGCCAGCCGTGGGGAGTCCCTGGCGGTGGCTGTCTGGGCTGTCGTGCTGCTGTCGAGCCTCGGCATCGTCGTTGCGCTGGCGCGCGCCGGCTCGACGGTGTTCTGGAAGGCGGAAGCGCCCAACGCGATGCAGACGGCCGCCGCGCGCATGTCGCCGCCGGAACGGGGTGCGTTGGCGCTGCTGCTGGTGATCGCCTGCGGCATCGTGCTGTGGGCCGGGCCGCTGGCGCGTTATGCCGAGGCCACGGCACACCAGCTGCTTGATCGCAAGGGCTACATCGCTGCGGTGCTCGGTGCCGAGCCTGCGCCGCCGGCGTGGAATCCGCGCGTCGACATGGAGAAAGTGAAGTGATGCGGCTCGTCCCGGCTCCGCTCCTCTCGGCCATGCTGTTCACCGGCTGGCTGCTGCTGGTTGGAAGTGTGTCGGCGGGCCACATCGTGCTCGCTGCCGTGCTTGCGATCGCGATTCCTCTGTGGAGCGAGCGCCTGCGGCCGGACCGACCGCGGCTCGGCGCATGGGGAGCGGCCGTGCGGCTCGCAGGCGTCGTGCTGTACGACATCGTTGCTTCCGCGTTCGTCGTCGCGGGGCAGATCCTCGGTCCCGAAGAGCGCATCCGTCCGGGCTTCGTCTGGATCCCGCTGTCGATCCGCGAACCCTATGGTCTCGCCAGTCTCGCCAGCATCATCACGATGACGCCCGGCACGCTGTCGGTGGACCTGTCCGAGGACCGTCAGCACCTGCTCGTTCATGCGCTGCACGTGGACGATCCGGTGGACCTCATCGCGTCGATCAAGCGACGCTACGAACGGCCACTGATGGCGATCTTCGAAGGAGATCAGCGATGAACCTGCTCGCCACCGTGCTGCCGTGGGCGGCCGGCGCCTTCGTCGTCGCGCTGGTTCTTGCGGGCTGGCGGCTGCTGCGCGGACCGACGCTGGCCGACCGCATCCTCGCGCTCGATACGCTGTACGTGAACTCCGTTGCGCTGCTGGTCCTGATCGGAATCCACTTCGACACGGCCGTGTACTTCGAGGTGGCGCTGATCATCGCGATGATGGGATTCGTCAGCACGGTGGCGCTTGCCAAGTACCTGCTGCGGGGAGACATCATCGAATGAGGGAGCTGCCGTTGGTGCTCGACATCGTGCTGTCGCTGCTGGTGGTGCTGGGGGCCGCCTTCGCACTGGTCGGAGCGTGGGGTCTGGTGAAGTTCCGGGACTTCCTCAAGCGCCTGCACGGGCCGACCAAGGCGAGCACGGTGGGCGTCGGGGCAGTGCTGCTGGCCTCGATCGGCTACTTTGCGGCGGCCGGCCGTGCCAGCCTGCACGAACTGCTGATTACGCTCTTTGTCTTCATGACGGCACCCGTTGCGGCGCATCTGCTGGTCAAGGCGGCAGCGCACGTCGATCCGCGCCTGCGTCCGCCGCGTGGCCCGCACGAGCGCGAGCCGACCTCCGACGACCGGTAGAATTTCCCGTTATTTCGGGGAGCTTCGCATGATTCGATTCTTCGCATGGTTGGCGTTGCTGGCATGGGCGGGCGCGAGCCACGGCCAGGTGCAGGTCACCGACGCGTGGGCGCGTCCGGCGCTGCAGGGACAGACCGCAACCGGAGCCTTCATGTCGCTGAAATCGACCGACGGGGCACGCCTCATCGGCGCCGCCAGCCCCGTGGCGGGCGTCGTCGAGATCCACGAGATGGTGATGGAAGGCAGCGTCATGCGCATGCGGGCGATCACGGGGCTTGAATTGCCGGCGGGCCGCAGCGTCGAACTCAAGCCGGGCGGCTACCACGTGATGCTGATGGATCTGAAGCGCCCTCTCAAGGCAGGCGAGCGAGTGCCGCTTGAACTGCGCATCGAGACCAAGGACAAGCGCCTGGTGACGCAGCCGATCGAAGTCGAGGTCGCGACCCGTGCGCCAGCCGCTGCAGCGGGCGCCGCGCACAAGCATTAGTGGCGAAGAAAGCGGCGCCCCGCGGGAAGACGACCATCGCGGTGCCGGTGCCGCGGCCGCGAAATCCCTTGGCCGCCGCCGCGCGCCGGCGCCCGGCCGGGGCGCACGGTCCGACGCGCAAGGCAGAGCGCGCCGCCGCGAGGGTCAGGCTGAAAAAGGGCGCCGACGACGGCTGAAGCTCAGGCCGCGGTGACGGTGTAGTCGCCGGCCGTCGCGACGGCGGCCTGCACCGCCTCGGCGGTCACCGCACTCGGTACGTCCAGCGTCGCTTGCGGCGGGTCGAGCGTGACCTCGACGTCATCGGTGATCGACTTCAGCGCGCGAGTCACGCGTGCCACGCAGCCGCCACAATGCATGCCCTCGATGCGAAAGACCTGCTCCATGGTCCGTCTCCGGTTCGCGAGAGAGCGATCGTAGCGCTGTCGCGTGCCTGCGCGGCGAACGCCAGGGAGGGGCGGGGTAACATGCGCGCGCATCGGCTCGTGCCGAACTCGTTCTCGACCCTCTCGCGAAGCTCACCCGCCATGGAATCCGCGCAGATCGCCCCCCAGCTGAAGGCCGACATCCTGTCCGAAGCGCTGCCCTACATCCGGCGCTTCCACGGCAAGACGATCGTCGTGAAGTACGGCGGCAACGCGATGATCGACCAGAACCTGAAAGAAGCGTTTGCGCACGATGTCGTCCTTCTGAAACTGGTCGGCATGAATCCGGTCGTCGTGCATGGCGGTGGCCCGCAGATCGACGAAGCGCTCGAGCGTGTCGGCAAGAAGTCCACCTTCATCCAGGGCATGCGAGTGACCGACGCCGAGACAATGGAAGTCGTCGAGTGGGTGCTGGCCGGTGAAGTGCAGGGCGAACTGGTGATGCTGATCAATGCGTTTGGCGGCCAGGCGGTTGGGCTGACCGGCAAGGACGGCGGCCTGATTCGCGCACGCAAGATGAGGATGCCGGACAAGAACGATCCGGCGAAGACGCACGACATCGGTCAGGTTGGCGAGATCGAGGCCATCAACCCGGCGGTGGTGAAGGCACTGCAGGACGACGCCTTCATCCCGGTGATCTCGCCGATCGGCTTCGGCGCGGACGGCCTGTCCTACAACATCAACGCCGACGTCGTCGCCGGCAAGATCGCCGAGATCCTGAAAGCCGAGAAGCTGGTCATGCTGACCAATACGCCTGGCGTGCTCGACAAGAACGGCCGCTTGCTGACCGGGCTGTCGGCGCGGGAGATCGATGAATTGTTCGCCGACGGCACGATCTCGGGTGGGATGCTGCCGAAGATATCCTCCGCCCTCGAAGCCGCGAAGAGCGGTGTGAATGCGGTGCACATCATCGATGGGCGCGTCGATCATTGCCTGCTGCTCGAAATCCTGACCGACCAGGGGGTCGGCACGATGATCAAGAGCCACTGACCAGGCGACGTTTGGCTCGTAGCGCCGGAGTGCACTCCAGCCAGCGGGCGCGTTTGCGCCCTGCGGAAGCTCGCGTCCCGCGGCGTGCGCGGCCCGTGCGGCCGCACCTGCGTCCGCTACCCGAGGCGTTGCCGGATCCCCGCCGCCGACCCGTCTGGCTCTTCGACCTCGACGACACCCTGCACGATGCATCGCACGCCATTTTCCGCACGATCGATCGACGCATGACCGACTACGTCGCGCGCGAGCTCGAACTGGCGCGCGACGAGGCGAACCGCCTGCGCACGCTCTACTGGCGCCGCTATGGCGCAACCTTGCTCGGCCTGGTGCGCCATCATGGCGTTGATGCGCATCACTTCCTGCGAGAAACTCACGACTTCGATGTCGCCGAACTGCTGCGCGCAGAACGCGGCCTCGCGCGCCTGTTCGCCCGGTTGCCGGGCCGCAAGGTACTGCTGACCAACGCGCCGCGCGCCTATGCCGGGTCCGTGCTCCGCGAATTGCGGCTGCATTCCCACATTGCCGCCCGTTACACGATCGAGCGCATGCGAATCCATGGCAGCTTCCGGCCCAAGCCCTCGAAGCTGATGTTGCGGACGATGCTGGCGCGCGAACGCATCCGTGCTGCCGACGCCGTGCTGATCGAGGACTCCGCGCGCAATCTCAAGTCGGCCCGCGGGCTCGGGCTGAAGACGGTGCTGATCACCCGCCATGGGCAGCAGCCTGCGCGGCGGCGGCTGGCCGGAAGTTACGTCGGCCTGCGTATCCACACCCTGCACGCACTCGCCCGTCGCACGCCGCGCTGACACGTGGCCGTTGCGGCGACGCGCTAAGCTCCCACTCCGTTTTCCCCGACACTGCACCTGGAGCTGGTATGGCGGCGCGCCCTGGACTGATTCGTCGCTTCTTCGGAGGCCTCTGGAGAGCGCTGGACTTCTCGCGCCGTCTCGTCGTCAACCTGCTGTTCCTGCTGATCGTCGCGGTGCTGCTCATCGGCTGGTTCTCGTCGGACAAGCCGCCGCGCCTGCAGCCCGACACCGCGCTCGTACTCAATATCCAGGGCGAAGTCGTCGAGGAATACAGCGTCGGCGCGCAGGAGGCGGCGATCGCCGAGGCCCTGGGCCGGGATCGGTTCGAAACGCGGCTGCGCGACATCCTGGCGGTACTCGACGGTGCGGCGCGCGATCCGCAGGTGACGCGGGTCGTTCTCGTGCTGGACGACATGGGTTCCGCCGGCCTGGCGACGCTGCGCGAGATCGGGGCGGCGCTCGAGCGCGTGCGGGGCAGCGGCAAGCCGGTCGTCGCGTGGGGCGAGTCGTACACCCAGGGGCAGTACTTCCTCGCGGCGCACGCCGACGAGGTCTACCTGCACCCGTCCGGCGCCCTGCTGCTGCGCGGTGTGGGCGGCAATCGCTACGTATTACAAGGACCTGCTCGACAAGGTCGGGGTGAAGGTGAACACCTTCCAGGCCGGCCGCTTCAAGAGTTTTGGCGAACCCTTCACCCGGACCGGACCGACACCGGAAGCGCAGGAAGCCGACGCTTACCTCTACAACGGACTGTGGTCGACGTGGCTTGCCGATGTCGAGCGCTCGCGCAAGCTGAAGGCGGGCAGCGTGATGGCGGCGATCAATGATCTGCCGGCGCGGCTGCAGGCGGCGGGCGGCGATATCGCCGGATTGGCCGCCAACGAGAAGCTCGTCGACGGGCTGAAGCGACGCGACGAATTCCGCGCCCTGATGATCCAGCGCGGTGCCCCGCGCAGTGACGACGACGCAGAGACCTTCCGGCAGATCTCGATGTATTCATACCTGCGTTATGTGGATACACGCGCCACAGGTCCGGCCATCGGCGTCGTCGTAGCGCAGGGCGAAATCGTCGACGGCGACGCCCGCACGGGCACGGTCGGGGCGCGCGCGGCTGCCGAACTGATCCAGCGGGCGCGGCAGGATGACGACATCAAGGCGCTGGTCGTGCGTGTCGACTCGCCCGGCGGAAGTGCGACTGCGTCGGAACTGATCCGCGAGCAGCTCGAGCTCACGCGCAAGGCGGGCAAGCCGGTTGTCGTGTCGATGGGCGACGTGGCGGCGTCCGGCGGTTACTGGATCGCCATGGGGGGCGATGAAGTGGTCGCCGATGCCGCGACGATCACCGGTTCCATCGGAGTGTTCGCGCTGGTGCCGAGCTTTGCCGGCACGATGGAGAAGGTCGGCGTCAGCAGCGCCGGGGCGGGCACCACGTGGATCGCCGGCGCGATCGACCTCACACAGCCGCTGGACAAGCGCCTGTCGCAGGTCATCGAGGCGAGCATCGGTCACACCTACCGGGGGTTCCTCGACGTCGTGGCAACGAACCGCAAGTCCACGCCCGAAAGGATCAACGAGGTGGCGCAGGGTCGGGTCTGGACCGGGGCTCAGGCCAAGGAGCGCGGACTGGTCGATGATCTTGGCGGACTGGATCTGGCGCTGAAGTCGGCCGCTCGCCGCGCCGGGCTTGGTGAGAGTTACCGGGTCGAGTACATCGAGCACGCGCCGCGCGGGATCGATCGCTACCTGGCGCTCTTCTTCGGGCAACTGGGAGCGTCGCTGCGTGACGACCTGGGCTGGGACGGACTGGCGCGTGCGCTGGCCGGTTCGCTGCCGGCGCGCACTCCGCAGGAGTTGCGGTTGGTGCTGGAGGCGCGGGAACACCCCACGCGATCTCTGGCCTACTGCTTCTGCGCCGTGCGCTGAGTCGATCCTGCGGAAAGGCCCGGTTGAGCGGCCCAATTCGAGCCGCTGACGGCATGCCGACGGTCGGGAAGACGGTTCGCGGCTGCGGGTTTCTAGGATAGTATGCCTTCACGTTCAGGCCTTGGCGCCTGGCTTCCGGCACACCCTACCGACTCCCGTTTGCCCGTCCATGGAGACCGCCAGTTCGATCAGTCCGCGCAAGCCCGGCGCGCGCAAGCTGCAGATATTGCAGACGCTCGCGACGATGCTCGAGGACCCGAAGGGTGAAAAGGTCACGACGGCGGCCCTGGCCGCCCGGCTCGGCGTGTCCGAGGCGGCGCTCTACCGCCACTTCGCCAGCAAGGCCCAGATGTTCGAAGGCCTGATCGAGTTCATCGAGACGACGGTCTTCGGCCTCATCAATGAGATCAGCACGCGCGAGACATCGGGCCTCAAGCAGGTCCGGTCGATCGTCGCGATGCTGCTCGAGTTCTCGCAGACCAACAAGGGGATGACGCGCGTGCTGATCGGCGATGCGTTGGTCAACGAGAATGAGCGCCTGCAGGAACGCATGAACCAGCTGCTCGAGCGGATCGAATCGTCGCTGCGGCAGAGCTTTCGCGTGGCGGCGAGCGAGAAAGAGGTTGCCGAGGGTTTCGACACGAACGCGCGCGCGGGCCTGGTCGTGGCGTTCGTCATCGGCCGCTGGCACCGCTTTGCCAAGAGTGGTTTCCGCAAACCCCCGGGCGAATCGCTCGAGGCTCAACTCCCGACGCTGGTTGCCTGAGCCGGCCGGCGCTGCGGTCCCCTAAACACGCTTTGCCCCGATAGGCTCGCCTGGCCGAGGCTGTTCCGGTCTGCCGGCGGGTGGCCCTCTATCGTCCCGCGCAGACGGGGCACTGCGGATCGCGCGGAACGCGGACCGAGTGCCAGTGCATCGTCAGCGCGTCGAGTATCAGCAGGCGGCCGTTGAGTCCGGTTTCGATACCGGCCGCAAGCTTCAGCGCCTCGGCAGCCTGCACGGTACCGATGATCCCGGTCACCGGCGCGAACACACCCATGATCGAGCACAACTCGTCTTCGCCGTCGCCCGGCGGGAACAGGCACGCGTAGCAGGGCGACGCCGGATCACGCAGGTCGAAGGTGGCGACCTGTCCGTCGAAGCGGATGGCCGCTCCCGAGACCAGCGGGCGGCGATGCGCGACGCAGGCCCGATTCACCGCGTGGCGCGTTGCGAAGTTGTCCGAGCAGTCGAGCACGACCGAGGCGCGCTCGACGAGAGCGTCCAGCGCCGCACCCTCGACACGCTCTTCGATCGTCTCGATGCGCACATCGGGATTGAGCGCCGCGAGCGCCACGCGCCCCGACGCCGGCTTCGGCATGCCGATGCGGTCCGTCGTATGCAGCACCTGGCGCTGCAGGTTGGTGAGATCGACCCGATCGCCGTCGACCAGCGTCAGGGCGCCCACGCCGGCCGACGCCAGGTACAGCGCGGCCGGTGAGCCCAGCCCTCCTGCACCGATGACAAGCGCGTGCGCGCAGCGCAGCCGCTCCTGGCCTTCGATGCCGAGTTCGTTCAGCAGGATGTGCCGCGAGTAGCGCAGCAGTTGTTCGTCGTTCAACGGCAGGCTCAAAAGAAAACGGGCCGCAGCGCGGCCCGTTCGGTACGTCGGTGCGCCTAGCGCGCAGGGGCCGCCTTGGCGACGCTTTCGCCCTTGGGCTTCGCCACGTCCACCGGCTTGCCCTTGAGGTGATTCATCGCCTGCTGCAGCTGGAAGTCCTCGGCGCTGCCGAACTCGTAGCGGCGCGTGGGTGCGGCCTTCGTCGCCGGTGCGGATTCCGGGGTCGTGGCGGGCTGCGTTGCCGCGCCGGCCGGCGTCGTTGCGCGGCGCGCCGCGTCCTCGGCCTTGTTGCTTTCGAGATGTCGCATGAGGTCGGCCTCACGGACATTGAAGCCGGAGAAATTGCCCTCGGGGGTGTCTTCCACCACCAGGTCAGGGACGATGCCCTTCGCCTGGATCGAACGTCCGTTCGGCGTGTAGTAGCGGGCCGTCGTCAGCTTGATTGCAGCCGGGCCTTCGCCCTCGAGGCGTAGCGGAATGATCGTCTGCACCGAACCCTTGCCGAAGGACTGCGTGCCGATGACGGTCGCCCGCTTGTGGTCCTGCAATGCGCCGGCCACGATCTCGGAGGCCGAGGCCGAGGCGCCGTTGACCAGCACGATCATCGGCACGCTCTTGATCTGCGGCGGCAGCTTCTGCAGCACGTCCTCGCCACGCCCGCGCAGGTAGTCCTCCGGCGCGGCGACGAAGCGGCGGCGTGAATCTTCATTGCGGCCATCGGTCGAGACCACCAGCGCGCGCGGCTGCAGGAATGCCGCCGACACGCCCACGGCCGAGTGCAGCAGGCCGCCGGGATCGTTGCGCAGGTCGAGCACCAGGCCCTTGAGCGGGGCCTGCTTGTTGAGTTCGATGAGTTGCTTGACCAGGTCGTCGACCGTGCGCTCCTGGAACTGCGCGATGCGCACGAAGCCGTAGCCTGGCTCGATCATCTTGGCGCGGACCGACTGCACGCGGATCACGTCGCGCATCAGCTTGAACTCGAGCGGCTTGTCCTCGCCCTTGCGCGCAATCGTGAGGTTGATGGACGTACGCGGCTTGCCACGCATCAGCTTCACAGCCTCGGGCAACGTCATGCCGCGCGTGACCTTGTCGTCGATCTTGATGATGAGGTCGCCTGCCTTGACCCCGGCGCGCGCGGCCGGAGTGTCGTCGATCGGCGCGATGACCTTGATGATCCCGTCCTCGGCGCCGACTTCAATGCCCAGTCCGCCGAACTCACCCTGCGTGCTCGACTGCATGTCCTTGAAGGCATCAGCGTCGAGAAACGCCGAGTGCGGATCGAGTCCGGCCAGCATCCCGGAGATCGCCTCCTGCATCAGCTTCTTGTCGTCGACAGGTTCGACGTAGTTCTGCTTGACGGCCCCGAACACCTCGGTGAACTGGCGGATCTCCTCGAGAGGGATCTGGCCACGCGAATCGCGGAACGCGTACGCGGAGATGCCGAGGCTGACCAGGACACCAGCAATGGCGCCTGTACCGATCAATCCAACACTGCGTAACCTGCCAGCCATGCCACCTCCGGGAGCCGAAGCCGCGACGGGACGCCGCTCAAGGGAAATTAGCGCGCCGCGACCCAGGTAAGCGGGTCAAAAGGACGACCCTGGAAACGTAGTTCGAAGTATAGGCCCGGGTGTTCGTTGCCACCCGTATTTCCGACCAATGCCACTGGGTCTCCGACAGCAACCCGGTCCCCAACGTTCCGTAGCAACGCCTCATTATTTCCATAGATCGACAGAAAGCCGTCGCCGTGGTCGACCACCAGCAGGTTGCCGAACCCCCGGAGCCAGTCCGAAAAGACAACACGCCCGTCCCCGACGGCGTGGACTTCGGCGCCCGCGGGTGCCCGGATGAAGATTCCTTTCCAGGTCGGACCGGCCGCACCGCCTTCGCCGCGCCTGGCGGCCCCGAAGCGCGCCGTGATCGCCCCTTCGACAGGCAATGTGATTTTTCCCTTCCGTTGACCGAAATTGCCGGAAGATGGAGGTGAAATCGGGGCGGTCGAGCGGCCTTCGGCGACCCTTGGTGGCGCCGGGGCGGTCTCCGGAGGGCGTGCGCGGGCCGTCGCCTCCCGCGCGCGCTCGGCTTCGCGGCGGGCACGTTCCGCATCCTGCCTGGCCTGGTCGGCGAGCACTTTGGCGAGTCGCTCGATGAGCTCGTTCAGGCGCTTTTCGTCCCGCTCGAGTCGGCCGATCGACTGCCGTTGAGTTGTTATCTGTTTTGCGAGCTGGTCGAGTGTGCGCTTACGTCGCGCGTTCTCCTGCTCGAGTTTGGCGCGGCTTTGCTGCTCATCCTCGGCTATCTTTATTAAGTTCTGCTCTCTTCTGCTCTGATTGTGTCTTAAGTTCCGAGAGTTCCTCGCGTCGATCCCGAAGTTCGGCAACGGTGCGTTCGGCGGCGCGGCTGAGATAGGCCAGATACTCGCTCTCGCGTGTCAGCTGGCCGGGGTCCTTGCCTTCGAGCAGGAGGTGAAGCGGATCGCGCAAGGTCAGCTCCTGCTGCTGGCGCAGCAGAACCGCGAGTTGGCCTTCCTGAGCGGTCTGCCTCTGCGCGACGTCGCGCTCGCGTCGCTCCAGCGCAGTCAGTTGTTGTTCGATCCTCTGGCGTGCCGCCGCCAGGTCCCGCAGCCGACGATTGGTTGCGGAAATGTCCGCCTCGAGTCCGGCCAGGGCGTCCGTCGCCTCGGAATACGACGCTTCGCTCGCAGCGAGCTGGCGCTTGAGCTTGGCCAGTTCAGCCTGAAGCTCGCGCTGCTCGCCCTGGAGTTCGCGCTGGCGCGCGACCGTGTTCGGCGGCTTGGGCTGGGGCGGTGCATTGGACTTGCCGGGGCGGGCCGCCGGTGGGCTGGACTTGCGCTCGGCGGACTTCTGCTGACCAAGACTCGCATCGGCCAGGGCAAAGCCGGCCGCGAAGACGCCGGCGGCCAAGCAGCGCAGCAGGATGCGGGAGTTCGGCAGCGCGCTCAAACGCCCGCAGCGGCGCGCCCCTGCGCGGCAACCGCGGCGGTGGCGCGAGCGATCTCGTCGGCATCGCCGAGGTAGTAGTGCCTGATCGGCCGCAGTTCAGCGTCGAGTTCGTACACGAGTGGCCGGGCCGTTGGGATGTTGAGTCCGACGATATCGTCGTCGGAGACGTTGTCGAGGTACTTGATCAACGCGCGGAGGGAGTTGCCGTGTGCGGCGACGATGACGCGCCGTCCGCGCTGGATCGCGGGCGCAATCGAGTCCTTCCAGAAGGGGATCACGCGCGCGACGGTGTCGCGCAGGCACTCCGTCGCCGGGATGTCGTGGGGCTGCAGGTGCTTGTAGCGCGGGTCGCGTCCGGCCCAGCGTGGATCTTCGGGCGTCAGGGGATCGGGAGCCACGGCGTAGGCGCGACGCCAGATCAGCACCTGCTCCTCACCAAAGCGCGCCGCGGTCTCGGACTTGTTCAGGCCTTGCAACGCGCCGTAATGACGCTCGTTCAGGCGCCAGCTGTGGACCACAGGCAGCCACATCCGGTCCATCGCGTCGAGCGCGATCCACAGCGTCCGGATCGCCCGCTTCAGCACGGAGGCGTAGGCAATGTCGAACTCGAAGCCCTCGTTGCGCAGCAGTTCCCCCGCAGCGCGTGCCTCCTGCCGGCCCTGCTCGGTGAGATCGACGTCGGTCCAGCCCGTGAATCGGTTCTCGAGATTCCACTGGCTTTCGCCATGACGCAGCAGTACGAGCTTGAACATGAAAGCGATGGGACGTCGGGGCGGGTAACGTGCCTATTCTATAATCTGCGGCTTTTCGGCTCTCGCTGTCGACGATTGATCCCGCCGGCAGCCGATCGACATCTCTGTGCTGCAGTTCTTCATCGACAACATCCTCCTGATCGGCGTTGCCTTCATCAGCGGGGCCATGCTCGTCTGGCCTCTGGTGCGGGGCAAGGCCAGTGGCCCCACGCTTTCGACGCTGCAGGCGACCCAGCTCATCAATTCGCGCAATCCGCAGGTCGTCGACCTTCGCAATGCGGAGGACTTCGCGAAGGGATCGCTTCCCAACGCACGCAACATCCCGGCCGCCAAAATGGCGGAGCGCGTCGGCGAACTCAAGAAGGACAAGCCGGTAATCCTGGTCTGCGCAACAGGCACCAGCGCCGGGCGGACGGCGGCACTGCTGCGTTCCCAGGGATACAGCGATGTCTATGTGCTCGGAGGCGGTTTGGCCGCGTGGCGCGAGGCCGGACTGCCGGTCCGCGCCTGAAGTGGAGGAACAATGGCGCAGGTCCTGATGTACAGCACCGCGGTTTGCCCTTACTGCCAGCGCGCCGAAGCGTTGCTGAAGGCCCGCGGCGTGACCGAGATCGAGAAAGTCCGCATCGACCTCGATCCGATGCGCCGCGACGAAATGATCGCGCGTACCGGGCGCCGTACTGTGCCGCAGATCTTCGTCGGTTCCACCCATGTGGGCGGCTTCGACGACCTCTCTGCACTTGACCGTGAAGGCAAGCTGACGCCACTGCTCGCGCAATAGTTCTTCTCAACCCCATTGCTCCGCCGGTCTGCCGCCGGGGAGCCCAGGAAAACAAATGACCGATACGACTCCCGCGGCTGCCGCCGCCCAGACCCCGGTGTTCCAGGTTCAGCGCGTCTACCTGAAGGACGCGTCGCTCGAGATGCCGGCCGCGCCGATGATCTTTCTCGAGAGCGAAGGCCCGAAGGTCGATGTGCAGCTCGAAGTCACTGACGCGGCGGTGATGGATGCGCTGCACGAGGTCGTCGTGCGGGTGACCGTTACTGCCAAGATCAAGGACAAGGTCCTGTTCCTCGTCGAGGGCAAGCAGGGCGGCATCTTCGAAATGCGCAACATCCCGGCCGAGCAGAAGCCGGCCATCCTGGGCATCGTCTGCCCCGGGATCGTCTATCCGTACCTGCGCGCGAACATCGCCGACCTGATCAGCCGCACCGGCCTGCCGCCGATCCACCTGGCCGAGATCAACTTCGAAGCTTTCTATCAGCAGCGCATGGCCGCGCTGGCGCAGCAGGCTACGGGGCAGCAGCCGCCCGCCGCGCAAGTCGCGTCGGGCAACGGTGCAGCCAACGCCTAGCGTGCGATGAATATCGCGGTGCTCGGCGCAGGGGCGTGGGGCACTGCGATTGCTTGCGCGACCAGCGCCCGCCACTCGGTGGTGCTGCACGCGCGTGATCGCGAGAGGGCGCGCGAGATTGCCTCGACGCGCGTCAACGTGCGCTACCTTCCTGGCGTCACCCTGCCTAGCTCTGTGGTCGTCTCGGCCGACCTCAATGCGGCGATCGAGCATGCAGCCCATGGCCTGATCCTTGTTGCCACGCCGACCCGGGCCTTGCGCGAGAGTTGCCGGACACTGGCCGCAGCGGCGTTCGACGGCTCCGTCGCCTGGTTGTGCAAGGGCCTGGAAGAAAATGACCATCGGCTGGCACACGAGGTGGTCGCTGAAGAATGGCCGCAAGCGAACGGACGCAGCGGGCCGGTTTCCGGCCCGAGCTTCGCGCTCGAGGTGGCGCGCGGACTGCCGACGGCACTCACGGTGGCTGGTAGCACTGGATTCTGCGATGTGGTGACCGACGCCCTGCACGGGGGTGCCCTGCGCGTCTATTCGACCTCGGACGTCATCGGTGTCGAGATCGGTGGCACGGTCAAAAACGTCCTTGCCATCGCCACGGGCATCAGCGATGCCCTCGAACTCGGCGCCAATGCGCGCGCTGCACTGATCACGCGGGGGCTGGCGGAGATGAGCCGTCTCGGTGTCGCGCTCGGGGCTCGCCATGAGACCTTCATGGGACTGACCGGTGTCGGCGACCTGATCCTGACCGCTACCGGCGACCTCTCACGCAACCGTCAGGTTGGCCTGGCACTCGGACGTGGCTTGGCGCTCGAGTCGGCGGTCGCGCAGCTGGGACATGTGGCCGAAGGCGTGCGCTCGGCGCCGGCCGTGCTCGCGCGGGCGCGGGCTGCGGGGATACAGATGCCGATCACCGAGGCGGTGTGTGCGGTTCTTGCCGGTGACACGACTCCGCGCCAGGCGCTCGATCGTCTCCTTGCGCGCGATCCGAAACGCGAGAGCAGCGTCGCATGACCTTCCGTTCAGTCTGTGTCTTCTGCGGCTCGCAGGCCGGTGTCAGGCCCGAGTACGTGGCGTCGGCGCGCGAGTTTGCTAAGGCCGCCACGCAGCGAGGCCTGACGCTGGTCTTTGGCGGTGGCCACGTCGGACTCATGGGTGCGCTGGCCGACGCGGCCCTGGAGCACCGCGGGCAGGTCATAGGTGTCATCCCGCGTCACCTGATGCGTCCCGAGTTGGCGCACCGGCGGCTGACCGACCTGCGTGTCGTCGAATCGATGCACGAGCGCAAGCGAACGATGGCCGAACTCAGCGACGCGTTCGTGGTGCTGCCCGGCGGTTACGGCACGCTTGAAGAGATGTTCGAGATGGTCACCTGGCTGCAACTGCAACTGCAGTCCAAGCCGGTCGGGATCCTGAATGTCGAGCAGTTCTACGATCCACTGCTCGACTTCCTGCGTCACGCCGCCAGCGAGGGCTTCATTCGGCCGGAGCACTGGGATCTCCTGATCGTCGATCACACGCCAGAGCTGCTGCTGGACCGTCTCGAACTGCATGCCGCCGAGATGCGAAAGGCGCACCCGCGCCGAACCGACCTAAGCCGCGGATAGGTCAGCCGCCGCCGCGGAAACCGTTCTGTCGCCAGGCTTCGTAGACCACGACGGCGACGGCATTCGAGAGGTTGAGGCTGCGGTTGCCTGCGCGCATCGGCAGGCGCAACTGTCGGTCGGGCGCAAAGGCATCGCGCAGCGCCGGTGCAAGGCCGCGCGTTTCGGCTCCGAACACCAGCCAGTCGCCGGGCCTGAACTCGACCTCCGTGAAAAGCCGGGAAGCGCGTGTGGTGAAGCAGAACATGCGTTCGGCCGGCGGCTGCTCGCGTGCGGCTCAGCGCAGCGAAACTGGCGTGCACCTGAAGCTCGGCGTACTCGTGATAGTCCAGACCGGCCCGGCGCAGCTGCTTGTCCGAAAGGTCGAAGCCGAGCGGTTCGATCAGGTGCAGGCGCGCACCACTGTTGGCGCACAGCCGGATCACGTTGCCGGTGTTGGGCGGGATCTCGGGTTCGACGAGGACGACGTTGAACATCTCAGGGCGTCCGCGCGACCACCCGGTTCACGACCTGCACTGCGCCCGCGCGTTTCAGCACGGCAGCGATTTCGTCCAGGGTACTGCCGGTCGTCATGACGTCATCGACCACTGCGACGCGCTGCCCGCGGACATCACCGACAAGTGCGAATGCACCGCGGACATTGCGCTGGCGCGCGTCGCGTGCCAGCGACTGCTGCGGCACTGCGTGCACCGTTCGCAGCAGGAGCCCGTCACGCAGCGGAAGGCCGCTGAGCCGGGCAAAGCCGCGCGCGATCTCGCGCGACTGGTTGAACCCCCGCTCGCTTTCGCGTTCGTAGGAAAGCGGCACTGCGATGACAAGGTCGGCTTCCCGCGGGAGCGGCTCGCGTGCCGTGAACAAACGAGCAAACACATCGGCGAGATCGAGTCGCGCCGCAAACTTGAGAGCGCTCACCATGCCCGAGACCGGCGCAACATAGTCCGCCAGGGCCCGCGTGGCGTCGAATGCGGGCGGCTGTGCGATGCAGTGTCCGCACATCAGGGCGGCAGTCTCCAGCCGCACGGCGCAGCGCGGGCAACGAATCGCCAGCGGCGAGAAGAAGTCCGCTTCGCAGCCAGCGCACAGCGGAGCGCCGGGCTCGATTGCGCACACCACGCAACGTGGAGTCAGCCAGCGCGGGCGGCGTGTGTCGGTCGACATCGGTGACATGAAGAAGTGAACCTGCCGCGGGGGGCACGTATGCCGGCGCGGCCTTCCAGCGTCCCTATACTGCCCGACATCATGCCGCTCGGCCCAGGCACCTCGGACATCTCGCCCGGCATCGTTGCGCCGCCGCGCATGGCGGCGCGGGTCGTCACGGTCGCGCGCCAGTTCGACCGTTGTGCCAGTCGCCTGGCCGCGCACGATCTTCTGCTGCGCGAAGTCGGGCATCGCCTGATCAGTCGCCTCGAGTACATCCGGCTTGCTCCAGCCCGCATGCTGGACGTCGGCTGCGGAATGGGACGAACCCGCAGCGAACTGCTGGAGCACTATCCGGACGCCAACTGGATCGGCGTCGAACTCTCGGCGGCGATGCTGCGCTCGGGTCGTGAGGAGCAGCAGCGCGCGCTCGGC
This sequence comes from uncultured beta proteobacterium, assembly GCA_963780715.1. Lineage (GTDB taxonomy): Bacteria > Pseudomonadota > Gammaproteobacteria > Burkholderiales > Burkholderiaceae_F > JALORV01. The sequence continues at coordinate 199,725 of CAWADK010000016.1, read as the reverse complement.
CTTGCCCGCTGGTGGCGCCGGGCGCCGCGCTGGGTGTTGGCAGACGCTGCCTGCCTGCCGTTTGCCGACCAGTCGGCAGATCTGGTCTTCTCGAACCTGATGCTTCACTGGCATCCGACCCCGCACTTGGTCTTTCCTGAATGGAAGCGGGTCCTGAGCGTCGGCGGCCTGCTGATGTTCAGCTGCTTCGGGCCCGACACCCTGAAGGAGTTGCGAGCAGCTGTCGCCGAGACGCTCCCGCACGCGCGTCCGATGCCGTTCGTCGACATGCACGACTTTGGCGACATGCTGGTGGCCAGCGGCTTCGCGACACCGGTCATGGACGTCGAGTCCATCACGCTCACCTACCGCAGTCCGCGCGAACTGTGCGACGAGGTGCGGGCCCTGGGCGCGAGTCCGCTGGACGATCGCTGGCCTGCGCTGCCGTCCGGTCGACGGGCGCGCCTCCTGCTGGAGGCACTGGCCGCGCGTCGCGACAAAGCGGGCCGCATACCGCTTACGTTCGAAGTCGCCTACGGGCACGCCTGGAAGCCCGCGCCGCGCACGGTCGGCGTCAGTAAAGTCTCTCTGGAATCCCTGCGTCAAGGCCCGCCTCGCGGAAGGCAGTAAAGTGCGCTCGTGGCCCGGTTAGGCAGGGCGAAGGATTCCGCAGTCCCACATAAGGAGCAGACATGAGCCTGATCTCGTTTTTCAAGGAAGCTGGCGAGAAGCTTTTCGGCAAGAAAGTCCAGGAAGTGCAAGCGGCACCGGCGAAGGCCGATCCTGCCGTGCTGGCCGAAGCAAACCGCGAGGCGGCCACCGCCATTGAGAACTACATCAACACGCTGGGCCTGACCGTAACGGCGCTGACGGTGACTTTCGATGGCGCCACCGCCGTCGCGAAGGTGTTCGGGGTGGCCAAGGACCAGGCGACCAAGGAGAAGGTGATTCTGGCAGCCGGCAACGTGCACGGCGTCGCCGGTGTCCAGGACATGATGACGGTCGACCTGTCGCAGCCTGAGGCCAAGTTTTACACCGTCGTCAAGGGCGACACGCTCTCGAAGATCGCCAAGGAGTTCTACGGCAACGCCAACGCCTACATGAAGATCTTCGAGGCGAACAAGCCGATGCTGTCCCATCCGGACAAGATCTATCCGGGGCAGAACCTGCGGATTCCCGCGGAGTAGCCGGCCAGCGGTTCGTACTTGGAGCGGTGCCCGGAGGGCGCCGCTCGAGGCGGCTTTTTCGGCTTGCCGCCAGGGCAAGCTGCGCCGGAGGAGAGCGCCGCGACGGACCCAAGGCCGGCCCGTCCGGACGCCTGCCGCATTGCGGTCCGCGCTTTGCATATAATCCGCCCCTTTCGCGCTGGCTCGGCTGAGGGAGACGCATGGGAGACGTGGCCGAGCCCACGACCTGGTTGATCAAGCGGAACTGCTCGGCCAGCCCGCGGCAACTGGCAGCCGTGTTTGCGTCGCTGGTGGCCGTGTCGTTTGCCTTCGGCGCTGCCTTCGCAGCCGAGGGGCTCTGGCTGGTGCTTCCGTTCGTTGGGCTCGAGGTCGTGGCTGTTGCGGCGGCATTTCTCTGTTATGGACGCCATGCCACGGATTACGAGCGAATCGATCTCGGCGGCGGGGTGCTCAGGGTCGAGCAGCACCACGGTGGACGCAGACTGGAATTCAGCTTCGACGCGACCTGGGTTCAGGTCGAGTTGGAGGAGCGCGGTGCAGACCTGGGAAAGCGGGTCCGCTTGGCCCTTGCGTGCAAGGGCCAGCGCGTGGAAGTGGGACGGTATCTGGTAGACGAAAGGCGTTCGGCACTCGGGCGCGAATTAAGGGGGGCCCTCGGCGCACTCGTTCGGCGGGGCGCCTGGGTGGTCCAGTAGGAATGAGCCGATAGCAGACGGATGGCTACAACGATGGTGTCGAAAGTCTCGATGGTTCGCGCTGCACTCGCAGCCGCGATGTGGGGTGCGGCAGGCAGTGCCGTCGCGATTCAGAGCCGGTTCAACCTTGCGCCGCCCAAGACGCCGATCGCCGAGGAGGTCTACAGCCTCCATAACCTGATGCTGATCATCTGCACGGTCATCTTCGTCGCCGTCTTCAGCGTCATGTTCTATTCCATCTGGAAGCACCGCAAGTCGAAGGGCGCGGTCGCGGCCAACTGGCACGAGAACACGACGGTCGAGATCGTCTGGACCGTGATTCCCTTCATCATCGTCATCGTGATGGCGCTGCCGGCCACCAAGACCGTCATCGCGATGAAGGACACCAGCAATTCCGACCTCACGATCAAGGTCACGGGTTACCAGTGGAAGTGGGGCTACGACTACCTGCGGGGCGAGGGCGAGGGCATCGCGTTCCTGTCGCAGCTGGCCACGCCGGCGGCGCAGATCGAGGGCCGCGAACCGAAGTCGAACACCTACCTGCTCGAGGTGGACAACCCGCTCGTCGTGCCGGTCAACAAGAAAGTGCGAATCATCACGACGGCGAGCGATGTGATCCATGCCTGGTGGGTGCCCGCATTCGCCGTCAAGCAGGACGCGATCCCCGGCTTTGCGCGCGACACCTGGTTCCGTGCCGAGCAGATCGGCACCTTCCGCGGCCAGTGCGCAGAGCTGTGCGGCAAGGACCACGCCTTCATGCCGATCGTCGTGCAGGTCGTTTCCGCCGAGGACTATGCAAAGTGGGTCAGTGCGAAGAAGCAGCAGATGGCGGCACTCGCGGACGATCCGAACAAGACCTGGACGCAGGCGGAACTGATGGCGCGCGGGGCAACGGTCTACCAGGCCAACTGCCAGGCTTGCCACCAGACGAACGGGCAGGGCGTGCAGGGTGCGTTCCCGGCGCTGGCCGGCAGCAAGGTCGTCGCCAGCAAAGCGGACCAGATCGCCATGCTGCTGAACGGCAAGAACGCGATGCCCTCATGGAAGGGACTTTCGGACATCGAGCTCGCCGCCGTTGCGACCTACACGAAGAACTCGTGGGGCAACAGCGCGGGCGAGGTACAGCCGGCTGAATTCAAGTCGGCGCGGAAGTAGTCGCAGTCAGCTGCAAAGAGAACCAGGACCAGGAGCACCGATGAGCGCAGTCGTCCACACCCCGACCGGTCACGCCGGACACGATCACGCCCACGATCATCCGCACGGCTGGCGCCGGTGGCTGTTCGCGACCAACCACAAGGACATCGGCACGATGTACCTGTGGTTCAGCTTCACGATGTTCTTCTTCGGCGGCGTGCTCGCACTCGGCATCCGCCTGGAACTCTTCCAGCCGGGCCTGCAGTTCTGGAAGCCGGAATTCTTCAACCAGCTGACGACGATGCACGGCGTCATCATGGTCTTCGGCGCGATCATGCCGGCCTTCGTCGGCTTCGCGAACTGGCAGATCCCGCTTCAGATCGGCGCGCCCGACATGGCGTTCGCCCGCATGAACAACTTCAGCTTCTGGCTGCTGCCCCCGGCGGCGATGCTGATCGTCATTTCGTTCTTCGTGCCCGGTGGGGCGACCGCGGCCGGCTGGACGCTCTATGCGCCGCTGACGGTGCAGATGGGCCCGGGCATGGACCTCGCGATCTTCGCGCTCCATATCCTCGGCGCGTCGTCGATCATGGGCTCGATCAACATCATCACGACGATTTTGAACATGCGCGCGCCCGGCATGACGCTGATGAAGATGCCGATGTTCGTATGGACCTGGCTGATCACCGCCTACCTGCTGATTGCGGTGATGCCGGTGCTCGCCGGTGCCATCACGATGACGCTGACGGACCGCCACTTCGGCACCAGCTTCTTCAATGCCGCCGGCGGCGGTGACCCGGTGATGTACCAGCACATCTTCTGGTTCTTCGGGCACCCCGAGGTCTACATCATGATCCTGCCGGCCTTCGGCATCGTCAGCCAGATCATCCCGGTGTTCGCCCGCAAGCCGCTCTTCGGCTATGCGTCGATGGTGTACGCGACGGCCTCGATCGCGATCCTTTCGTTCATCGTCTGGGCGCACCACATGTTCACGACCGGCATGCCGGTGACCGGGCAGCTCTTCTTCATGTACGCGACGATGCTGATCGCCATTCCGACCGGCGTGAAGGTCTTCAACTGGGTCGCGACGATGTACAAGGGCTCGATGACCTTCGAGACCCCGATGCTGTTCGCGGTCGGGTTCATCTTCGTGTTCACGATGGGCGGGTTCACGGGGCTCATCCTGGCGATGGCGCCGATCGACATCCAGCTGCAGGACAGCTACTACGTGGTGGCGCACTTCCACTACGTGCTGGTGGCGGGATCGCTCTTTGCCCTCTTCGCGGGCACCTACTACTGGCTGCCGAAGTGGACCGGGCACATGTACAACGAAGCGCTCGGCAAGTGGCACTTCTGGCTGTCGATGATCTTCTTCAACATCACGTTCTTCCCGATGCACTTCCTGGGGCTCGCCGGCATGCCGCGGCGCTATGCGGACTACCCGCTGCAGTTCGCCGACTTCAACCTGATGGCGTCAATTGGGGCCTTCGGCTTCGGCTTCACGCAGTTGCTGTTCCTGTACATCGTCGTCAAGTGCATCCAGGGCGGTCCGAAGGCCGCGGCGAACCCGTGGGGCGCCGAGGATGGCGGTCTCGAGTGGACGGTGCCGTCGCCGGCGCCGTTCCACACGTTCGAAACGCCGCCCGTCGTCAAGTAGACACAGGAAGCGATCGTTCGTGATGGAACAGAACACCGAAGAGCGGCGCCAGAATCGTCGCACCGCCTGGATACTGGCGACGGTCGTTCTGGTGTTCTTTGCCGGCGTGATCGCGCGCCGCTGGATGCTGGGTGGCTGAAGGCGGCCGAGCGATGAGCGACCATGATCCTGTCTCCCCGGTCGGCCACGACAATCGGACGATCCTGCGCAAGCTCGTCATCATCAGCGTGCTGATGTTCGGCTTCGGCTGGGCGCTGATCCCGCTGTACCGCAAGATCTGCGAAGTGACCGGCATCAACATCGTGACCGCGAGAGATGAAAATGCCGTGCGTGCGGCGCGCAATACGCAGGTCGACCGCTCGCGCACGATCACCGTGGAATTCGACGCCAACACGCAGGGCGCCTGGCGCTTCAAGCCGCACGTGAACCACCTGCAGGTGCATCCGGGCGAACTCGTCCACGTCACCTACGACCTGGTGAACCTGCAGCCCCGCACGATGGCGGGGCAGGCAATTCCCAGTTACGCGCCGATGCAGTCGGCACAGCACTTCCAGAAGCTGGAGTGTTTCTGCTTCCAGCAGCAGACGCTCGCCGCCGGCGAGACGCGTCAGTTCCCGGTCGTGTTCTTCATCGACCCGGACCTCCCGCGCGATGTGCATACGATCACGTTGTCGTATACGTTCTTCGAAGTGGCGGGCGCCGTCGCGAGGCCACAGGCCGAGCGCGCGGTGACGCCGAGCAGTTGACGCATGACGTCGGGTGATGAGGCCGGGATGCCGAAACCGCCTGCAGGCAGCGCGGGTTTCCTGCCCACGATGCGGGCGGTCCTATGGTCGTTTTTCGGCGTGCGGCGGCGGTCAGAGTACGAGAAGGATTCGGTTCGGCTGAATCCGGTCTACGTGATCATTGCCGGCATCGGTGCGGCGGCGCTGTTCGTGCTGACGCTGGTGCTGGTGGTTCGAATGGTAGTGAGCTAGCGACAGACTTAGAGAGGGAGCAGGAGCAAATGGCCAATACGCACGGGGGAGCAGCTCCGGACTATTACGTACCGGCGCCGGCGCAGTGGCCGATGGTCGGGATGATCGCCATGGCGTTCACCGGCATCGGTGCGGGACTGGTGGTCAACCACAATTCGACCGGCTACATCCCGCTGGCGATCGGCCTCGCCACGCTCGTCTACATGATGTTCGGGTGGTTCTCGGTGGTGGCGAGCGAGTCGGAGCACGGCGCCTACAACCGCAAGGTCGATGCCTCGTTTCGCTGGGGGATGGGCTGGTTCATCTTCTCGGAGGTGATGTTCTTCGCCTCGTTCTTCGGCGCGCTGTTCTATGCCCGCGTAATCACGGCCCCGATGCTGGGCGACTTCGACCACAAGCTGCTGTGGCCGGACTTCAACCCGGCCTGGCCCCACTCCGGTCCTGCCGGCGTCATCGATGCGTTCACCACGATCGGCCCGTTCTGGCTGCCGACGATCAACACCGCACTGCTGCTCTCCTCGGGTGTCACGCTGACACTTTCCCATCATGCCCTGCGGGCCAATCACCGGAGCGCAGCGATCCGCTGGCTGGCACTCACGGTGCTGCTCGGCGTGACGTTCCTCGGCGTGCAGATGTACGAGTACGGACACGCCTATTCGGATCTCAACCTGAAGCTGTCGTCGGGCATCTTCGGGTCCACGTTCTTCATGCTCACCGGTTTCCACGGTTTCCACGTCTTCGTCGGTGCCGTGATGCTGAGCGTGGTGCTGGCGCGGCTGATCCGCGGGCACTTCAAGCCCGATCACCACTTCGCGTTCGAGGGCGCCGCGTGGTACTGGCACTTCGTCGACGTGGTCTGGATCGGCCTTTATATCGTCGTCTACTGGCTGTAGCCGGGGCGAACGCTGCCCTGGGATGGCGGCGCCTGCGGGCGCCGCATTTCTTTGTGCTGCCGGCCAGCCTAGTAGGAACGCGGCTCGATCCAGCCCATCCAATAGCTGAACAGGATGAAAAGGAAGAGCGCTACGGACAGGCTGATGCGCACGGTCAGTGCGTTGACGGTCCGGTTGGTGGAGCCACGGTCCCGCACCAGGAATACAAGCGCGGAGCCGAGCGCGGCGAGGATGCCGATGAACGCAATGACGATGATGATGCGCATGGGTGCATTGAGCGCGTGCCTGCAATTATCCCACCGGTGCCGATGATGGAGCGTCGTTCCTCCTTGCGCGTGCTGGGCGCGATCCTCGTCGGCGTAGCGGTCACGTCGCTTGGCGTCGCGCTGGGATCCTGGCAGACGCGGCGCGGCGATGAGAAAGCGGGACTTCAGGCACAGCTGGACGCGGCCGAGGCGATGACGCCGGTTCTCGTGAACTCCAGGGCCGACTTTGCGCAAGTGTCTGCGCACCTGCCGCGGCGGGTCCGAATGCAGGGGGAGTTCCTGCCTGAGCGTGCCGTCTTCATCGACAACCGCTCGCTCAATGGCGTCGCGGGATTCCAGCTCGTCACGCCGCTGCGCTTGCCGGATGGCGCGAGCGTGCTCGTCAACCGCGGCTGGATCGCGCGCGACGCGCGTGATCCGGCACTGATGCCCAGTGTCGAGAGTCCGGCCGGCAGCGTCGAGATCGAAGGACTGGCCGTCGCGCGGGTGCCGCGATTGCTGGAACTCGCTCCGCCGCAGTCGCTGCGCGTGCCCGGCATCTGGCCGAATCTCGAGCCCGAGGACTACGAGCGGACCACGGGAATCGCGGTCGCGCGCTTCGTCGTGCAGCAGACGAACTCTGCCGCCGATAACCTGCAGCGCGCCTGGGTCCGGCCTGCGAGCGGAGTCGAGAAGCATCGCGGCTACGCGCTCCAGTGGTATGGCCTGGCGGCGCTGAGCGGCTGCCTGACGATCTTCTTCGGCGCGCGGGCGCTGCGCGGCACGCGAACATGAGCGAACCTTCGGTCACCAGGGCGGCGGCGCCCGCCTCGCACTGGAAGCGCTACCGCGTGCTCTACGCCGTGCTTGCGGTCTGCATCGCTCCGGTCCTCGCTTCGTACTTCGCCTACTACGTGGCTCCGCCCAGCGGACGCACGAACTACGGCACGCTGATCGTTCCGCCGCGGCCGGTCCCTGCGACGATGCGCATGACGAGGCTCGATGGCACGGAATTCTCGTTCCGGTCGCTTGCCGGCAAGTGGGTGATGGTCAGCGCAAGCCAGGCTGACTGCACGGAGCCCTGCCAGGCGGCACTGCTGCAGATGAGACAGCAGCGTTTGATGACCGGCAAGGAGCAGGAGCGCGTCGAGCGGGTCTGGCTGGTGACGGACGATGCGTCGCTTGCCACGCCCGTGCTGCGCGACTACGCAGGGACGCACGTCGTGCGCGCTCCTGCCAGCGCGGTGCGCGAGTTCCTGCCGCTGGACGGGGCGAGTGCGCTGGAAGGCTTCGTATGGCTGGTCGACCCGATGGGCAACGTGATGCTGCGCTGGCCACGGGATCCCGAGCCGCAGAAGGTGAAGAAGGACCTTGCGCGCCTGCTGACGGCGTCGAGTCACTGGGTGCGCGTCGAGCGCAAGGACTGATGGAGCCGCAGGCACTGTTCTGGCTGGCGGTGAAGGGAGTCGCCGTTGCGGCAGTACCGCTCGCGTACGTCGCGCTGTCGCGGGACCCGGCCAAGTATCGAAAACTCGCCTGGGTCACCGCGTTCCTGACGCTCGACCTGATCATGTTCGGTGCATTCACACGCCTGACCGACTCGGGCCTCGGTTGCCCGGACTGGCCGGGTTGCTACGGGCACTCGAATCCGCTGACCGCGGGTGAATCGATACGTGCCGCCGAATCCGCGCAGCCGACCGGGCCGGTGACGATGACCAAGGCATGGATCGAGATGCTGCATCGTTACTTCGCGATGGGCGTCGGGCTGCTGATCATCATCCTCACGGTGCAGGCTTGGCGCCGTGTGCGCACGTCGGCCGCGGCGCCATCGCCGTGGCTGGCGACGGCGACTCTGGTGTGGGTCTGTCTGCAGGGCGCCTTCGGCGCATTGACGGTGACGCAGAAGCTGCAGCCACTGATCGTGACCGTGCATCTGCTTGGCGGCATCGGCCTGCTGGCCCTGCTGGTGTGGCTGGCACTGCGTGAAAGTCCGCGCCTGCCGGTTGCGCCGGTGGCGCATCGACTGCGGCCGCTCGCCGTGGCGGCGCTGTGCGTGACGGTGCTGCAGATCGCGCTCGGGGGCTGGGTCAGCACGAACTATGCGGTGCTCGCATGCAGCGACTTTCCGCACTGCCAGGGAGCGTGGGTGCCGCCGCTCGACTTCGAGCACGCCTTCACCTTGTGGCGCGACCTCGGCAGGACCGGCGAAGGCGAGATCATTCCGTTTCAGGCCCTGGTCACGATCCACTGGGTGCATCGTGCCTTTGCGCTCGTGGCGGCGGCGACGGTGGGTGCCCTCATCTGGAGCGCCTGGCGGGTGGTCGGACTCGACCACACTGCTCGCTGGCTGCTGGCAGTGCTGGTCCTGCAGGTGGCGACCGGGCTGTCCAACGTGATACTCAACTGGCCCCTGGTGGCGGCGGTATTGCACAGCGGCGGGGCAGCGCTTTTGGTGGCCTTGCTGGTCGTCGTCATTTTCAGGGCGGCCGGCGCCCGCAGCCGGTAAAATCACCGGTTTCCCGCGACAGCCTTTCCATCCCGATGCGCGAGTTATCTGCTTCTCAGCGATCGCTGGGCCACCTGCTGGCCCAGTACTGGGCGTTGACGAAGCCGCGCGTGACGCAGCTCGCAATCTTCTGCGCAGTCATCGGCATGTTTCTCGCGACGCCGGAACTGCCATCGTTGCGTGCCGTCGCGGTGGCGACGCTCGGGATCTGGCTGCTGGCCGGTGCGGCGTTTGCGGTCAACTCGCTGATCGAGCAGCACGTCGACGCGAAGATGGCGCGCACGCGCATGCGGCCGCTGCCGCGGGGCGACCTGACGCCGGTGCAGGCCATTGCGTTCTCGGGCCTGATCGGCGGCGCGGGCATGTGGGTGCTCTACACGCAGGTGAATCCGCTGACGATGTGGCTGACCTTCGCGACGTTCGTTGGCTACGCCGTCGTTTACACGGTCCTGCTCAAACCGTATACGCCGCAGAACATCGTCATCGGCGGCATGAGCGGCGCGATGCCGCCCGTACTCGGCTGGGCCGCGGTAACCAACAGCGCGCCGGCCGAAGCTTGGCTACTCGCACTGATCATCTTTGTCTGGACTCCGCCGCACTTCTGGGCGCTTGCGCTGTATCGCATCGACGACTATCGCAAGGCCGGCTGGCCGATGCTGCCGGTGACGCACGGCGAGCCGCTCACGCGGCTCCACATCCTCCTGTATACGATCGGGCTGGTGGCGACCACTGTCCTGCCCTATGCGGTGCAGATGTCGGGCGCGCTCTACCTCGTCGCAGCGCTGGCCCTCGGGGCCGTCTTCGTTGTTTACGCCTGGCGACTGTATCGGGCGCCGAATCCGGCGGTCGCCCGGGCGACCTTCAATTACTCGATCGTTTATCTGTCCGCGCTGTTCGCCGCGCTGCTGGCCGACCATTACGTGTGACAGCGGTCGGCGCCAATACTGTGCTCACCCTTCGCCTGCTGCCATCCCTGCGCCACGTGGCGGCAGTGTTGCTTGGTCTCCTGGCGGCGGCCTGCTCGCCGCCCGCATTCAAGGCGGTTGACATCACCGGCGCCGAGTACGCGCGCGACTTCTCGCTCGAGTCCGCCGCCGGCGGCCCTCGCAAGCTGGCGGACTATCGAGGCAAGGTGGTCGTGATCTTCTTCGGGTTCACGCAGTGCCCCGACGTCTGCCCGACGACGCTCTCGGACCTCGCCGAGGTCAAGAAGCGCCTGGGTGCCGATGCCGAGCGACTGCAGGTGATCTTCGTGACGATCGATCCGGAGCGCGACACGCCGGCCGTGCTGGCGCAGTACGTGCCCAGCTTCGACCCGAGCTTCGTGGCTCTCCACGGCACGCCCGAGCAGATCGCCGCGACGGCCAAGGAATTCAAGATCTTCTATCAGAAAGTGCCGGGCAAGACCGCCACCTCCTACACGATGGACCACACGGCGGGCAGCTACGTCATTGACCGTGACGGCCGCGTGCGGCTCTTCATCCGCCACGGGGCCAGCGTCGACGATATCGTCAGCGACCTGCGCAAGCTGCTCTAGTTGGGCGGCGACTCGAAGGCGCCGGTAGTCGGCATCACTCGCGTGCTGCTCGAAACCAGCCGTGCGCCAGCGGCTGGCTCACCCAGGTCGAAGGCAGTCCGCACCGCGTCGACCAGTTCCAGTTCGAAACCGACGAACACGCTGGCAACGCCGCCGGCATAGTCGTCGGCGCGGTACTCCGTGGCTCCCGGCAACAGCACGCCGTGAACCTCGAACGGATCGAACACGACGATCGTGCCGGGGCGGGCGGCAACCCGCAGCGAGGTGCGCGCAAACACGATGTCGACTGGCGGCCCTTCGATGTACCAGACGCCGAACAGCACATCGGCGTAGTGCGCGTCGGTGTGAAAGAACGCACCAAGGCACTGATACCACTCGAACGTCTGCCGCAGTGCGCGCCCCGGCAGGGGTTCGAGCGCCCGGGCCAGCGCACCGTGCACGACGTTGTCGTTCCAGGCGCCGCCCGACTGCACCCGCCCGATCGCGGGCTCCGGGCCACCGATCGTTCGGGCGCGTTCCACCAGTTCGGGCGAAGGCGCTGCAATGCTGGTCGCGACGCGGCACGCCAGGGAACGCACTGACGTCGCCGAGCCCGCCAGCAGTGGCGGCGCATTTAGGGCCAGCAAGTTCATCGGGGGATTATCGGGCGGCGGGCAAAAAAAGGCCCCAGCTAGGCTGGGGCCATGATCCGCCTCGTCGGAGGAGAGGGGGAGGAGCGGAGGCGGAAACTGCTACAACACTTGCAGCCGGCGCGCCGCGCGCCTGCGCTTACACGAAGGCGGCGAGTTCCGTGCGCAGCTTCAGCAAGGCTTTGGCCTCGATCTGGCGGATTCGTTCCGCGGAGACTCCGAATTCCTCGGCCAGATCGTGCAGAGTGGCTGTTCCAACCCGACCGTCGGCATCCTCGTTAAGCCAGCGAGCTTCGATGATGCGGCGGCTGCGCGTGTCGAGCCGCTCGATGGCCTGTCGTACGCCGTCGGACTGCAGCATGTCGTGCTGGCGCCGTTGGAGGACTTCGGTCGGTTCCGAGTCCTCGTCGGCCAGGTAGGCGATCGGAGCGTATTCCTCCTCGCCGTCCTCAATACGGCCTTCAAGAGCGATGTCGCCGCCGGACAGGCGGGTCTCCATCTCGGAGACCTCCTCGGGTTTGACGTTCAGTTCGCGCGCGACACCTTCGATCTCGCCAGGCGACATCGTGCCCAAGCCCTGCTTCATGCTGCGAAGGTTGAAGAACAGCTTGCGCTGCGCCTTCGTGGTCGCAACCTTTACCAGCCGCCAGTTGCGCAGGATGTACTCGTGGATCTCTGCCTTGATCCAATGCAGCGCAAACGACACCAGTCGCACGCCGCGCTCGGGATCAAAGCGCTTCACGGCCTTCATCAGCCCGATGTTGCCTTCCTGGATCAGGTCGGCGTGAGGCAGTCCGTAGCCAAGGTAGTTGCGGGCGACAGCAACCACCAGACGCAGGTGTGACATCACCAGGCGGCCTGCGGCATCGAGGTCATCGCGATCGCGGAATTCACGGGCCAGCGAAACTTCCTCGTCTGCCGTCAGCAGCGGGACGCGATTGACCGCCTGGATATAAGCATCGATGCTGCCGACGCTGCCCGGGTGTAGCACCAAGGCATGCGACGCAGCCGGGATCAAGGCGTTGGCGACTGCAGCACTCGAACGGGTCTTCGTCACTGAACTTACCCCCTTTGATTTAAATGTAGCACTCTCATCCGTTGAGTGCTAACGATTTAGAAGGGCGACTCAGGAGAAAGTTCAATCCTGAGCAATTCGTTCAGGTAACCAGCCGGCAATACCCGCTATCGGGTGTGAGCGTTCGCTCACCTTGTCAACGAGGAACTGGAAATCGCTGTCCGGGCGCCGATACCGGCCGCTGCGAGCCCGAGCACGATAGCCGCAGGAACGATCGCTGCGGCCAGCCATGCCGGAGGCATCGTCAGGCGGAACTCCTGCCCAAACGCGGCCGCGAGTGCCGCAATGCGAGGCTCGACGATGAGCGTACCGCCGACCGCGATGGCAAGTCCCAGTGCGGCGCCGAGGCCCAGTGTCAGCGCTCCCGCGTAGGCGTACGGACGGACAATGAACGAGTTGCGGGCCCCGGCGAGATGAAGAACGGCGGTTTCATCGCGGCGCGACTCCGCCTGCAACCGCACTGCTGCAACCAGCACGAGCGCGATCAGCGCCAGCGTCAGGCCAGCGACCACGACGAGGATGATGCCTGCCGCGCGCGCGAGTGCGCTGGCGCGGCGGAACCACTCAATGTCCAGTCGGACGGAGTCGACGCCGGCCCATGTGCGGACCGACGCCGCCGAACGCTCGACCACCTCGGGTCCCACCTTCGCCGCAAAGCGCGCCACCAGCACGTCGGGCAGCGGATTCGTGCGCGGTGCCGCACCTGACGCGACTCCGGAGCGGCGGCTCAGTTCGGCAAAGGCCTGGTCGCGCGCGATCAGGCGCACTCCTGTGACCCCATCGACAGCAGCCAGCTTCGTTCGCATCTGCTCCAGGTCGCTGGGCGTGGTTGCCAAAGCAACGAAGACGTTCAGCTCGGGGCCCGCCTCGATGCGCGTGGTCCATGGAGCGAGCGCGTACGCGAGGATCGCCAGGAAAAGTGGCACCGCCAGCGCCGCCCCGGCCAGCGTGACGTTCAGGAGGAAGTTTCCCGGCTGCCCCTGGATCAGTGCCGCCGCCCGCTTCAGAGCGAACCAGCGCGTCGCGATCGCGCTCATGCCGTGACCGGCGCGGATTCAAGCGCGATGACGCGCGCGCGGGGCGGCATCGCCACGCTCTCCCCGTGCGAGGCCATGACGACGGTCACGCCGGCGACAACGAACTGTTCGAGCAGGTGGATGACGTGCGCGGCCGCCAGCGGATCGAGGTGCGCCGTCGGTTCGTCGACGAGCAGCAACGCGGGATGATTGACCAGCGCCCTTGCGAGTGCCGCGCGCTGTTGCTCGCCGCCCGACAGTTCGCGCGGATAGGCGCGCCCCGCGACTTCGTCGAGACCGACGCGCTGCAGCGCTGTGGCGGCGCGTGCCAGTGCCTCGCGCCAGGCGATGCCGGCCGCGGCGCATGGCAGTGCCACGTTATGCAACACGCTGCGATCGTCGAGCAGCATGAGATCCTGCAGCACGATTCCCATCGACCGCCGCAGCAGCGGCAACATTTGCGGCTTCAGGCGTCCCAAGGGTTCCCCGGCGACGGTGATCGAGCCGGAGGTCGGCTGCTCCAGTGCGGCGATCAACCTGAGGACCGTCGACTTGCCGGCGCCCGAGGGCCCGGACAGCAGCACGAACTGATTGCGTGCGATCGAGAAGCTGAGCTGCGAAAGCACGCAGCGGCTGCCATATCGCTTGTCGACCCGATCGAAGATGATCAGCGGCGGCAGGTCCGGATTCGAGTAGGCATCCATACGGCGGAGCGGCGAGCGACAGGTCGACGCCTAGAATGAGTCGTGTCAGATCGACGCGATGATCGTGGCGATTGTACGGGCGTCATCGAGGCGTCACACGAATTCACTATGGTCCGCCGCAACAAACGCAAGCCGCCTCATCGAAAGCTCGAATTGCAGACCAGCCCCGAGCTCTACCTGAATCGGGAGCTGTCGATGCTCGCGTTCAATGAACGCGTGCTGGCCATGGCGACCCGGGCGACTGTTCCGTTGGCGGAGCGGCTGCGCTATGTCTGCATCGTCTCATCCAACCTCGACGAGTTCTTCGAGGTACGCATCTCTGACCTCAGCGAGGAGATCCGCGAGTCGCGCGGCGCTTCGCCGCAGGCGGCGGCCTATGCCGAGATCATGCAGCGGGCTCATTCGCTGGTGCAGCAGCAGTACACGCTGTTCAACCAGACGATCGGGCCGGCACTCGAACGACGCAACATCGTCGTGCTTAATCACGCTCAGCGCAACGACGCGCAACGGGCATGGGTGCGCGAGTACTTCACGCGCGAAGTGAAGCCGCTGCTGTCGCCGATCGGGCTGGACCCTTCGCATCCGTTCCCGCAGGTGCTGAACAAGTCGCTCAACTTCATCCTCCAGCTCGGCGGGAAGGACGCGTTCGGGCGGCCGTCGACGATCGCGATCCTCAAGGTGCCGCGCGTGCTGCCGCGCGTAATCCCGCTGCCGCCGGGCCTGGTTCCGGGCAAGCAGGCATTCGTGATGCTCTCGTCGGTGATCCGCGCGCACCTGCAGGATGTATTCCCGGGCCGTGAACTCGGCGGGTTCTCGCAGTTCCGCGTCACGCGAGATTCCGACCTCAGCGTCGATGAGCGCGAGGTCCACAACCTGCGTCAGGCGCTGCGCATGGAACTCACGCAGCGCCACTTTGGCAATGCGGTGCGCCTGGAGGTGCTCGCGACCTGTCCGCCGCACCTGCAGGCCCTGCTGCAGGAACAGTTCCAGCTGCCGGAGCAGGCGGTCTTCCGCGTCGACGGGCCTGTCAATCTGGTGCGATTGAACCAGCTGGTCGATCACCTGACCGTACCGCAGTTGCGCTGGACGCCCTTTGAGCCTGCATGGCCCGCCAAGCTTGCGGCCGGCGCCGATCTGTTCGAGGCGATCCGGCGCAACGACATCCTGCTGCATCACCCGTTTGAGAGCTTCGAGCCGGTCATCGAATTCCTGCGCCAGGCCGCGACCGACGCCAAGGTCGTCGCGATCCGCATGACGCTGTACCGCACCGGCATCAGTTCGATCCTGGTGGACATCCTCGAGGATGCAGCGCGGCGCGGCAAGGAAGTGACCGTCATCGTCGAGCTGAAGGCGCGCTTCGACGAAGAGGTCAACATCAACCTTGCCGAGCGGCTCGAGGCCGTCGGCGCGCAGGTCGTCTACGGCGTCGTCGGCCTCAAGATCCACGGCAAGATGACGCTGGTGCTGCGCAGGGAAGAATCACGCGGCAGGTCGCGCCTCGTTCCCTACGCCCACCTGGGAACCGGGAACTACCATCCGACCACGACGAAGCTTTATACCGACTTCGGCATGCTGACCGCGAATGCGGATCTCTGCGCCGACGTCGAGAAGGTGTTCATGCACCTGACGAGCCTCACCAAGGTCGAACGCCTGAAGCTGCTCTGGCTGGCGCCGTTCACGCTGCACAAGCGGCTCATTGCTGCGCTCGAAGGCGAAGTGAAGCTGGCACGGGCCGGCAAGCCGGCACGCCTTGTCGCCAAGATGAATGCCCTGACCGACGAGGCGACCATACAGGCGCTCTATGCCGCATCGCAGGCGGGCGTGAAGATCGACCTCATCGTGCGCGGTGCCTGCGCATTGCGGCCCGGAGTCAAGGGGCTGTCGGAGACGATCCGGGTGCGCTCGATCGTTGGCCGGTTCCTCGAACACCACCGGATCTTCTACTTCCGCAATGACGGCAAGCCGATGGTCTACCTGTCGAGCGCGGACTGGATGGGGCGCAACCTGTTCCGGCGCATCGAGGTCGCGTGGCCCGTGCTCGAACCCAAGCTGGCGCGCCGGGTCATCGACGAAGGTCTGAAGCCTTACCTCGAAGACACCCGCGATGCATGGACACTCACGGCGAACGGTGAATACCGGCCCCCGCGCGGCGGCGCCAACACAGTCTCGGCCCAGCAGCAGCTATTGGGCCTGCTCGCCGAACGAGTGACGGACTGAAATGGAACTGATCCTCTGGCGCCACGCGGAAGCCGAGATCGGCGAGCCGGATCTCGGCCGCAAGCTGACGCCGCGCGGCGAGAAGCAGGCGCGCCGGGTCGCCGAGTGGCTGCACGCGCAACTGCCCGACAGCGCGCGGATTCTCGTCAGTCCCGCGACGCGCGCGCAGCAGACGGCGAAGGCTCTGGCAGAGGTCACGCACCGCAAGTTCAAGACGGTCGATGACGTTGCCCCTGGTGCCAGCGTGCGCGATGTGCTGCTGGCGGCCGACTGGCCGCGCTCGAAAGTGCCCGTGGTCGTCGTCGGCCATCAGCCGACGCTGGGGCATGTCGCGAGCTTCCTGCTCGCCGGCGAAGTCCGTGAATGGGCCGTCAAGAAGTCAGGCGTCTGGTGGCTGAGTTCGCGCGAGCGTGACGGCGAGGAGCAGACCGTCCTGCGCGCGGTCATCAGCCCGGATCTGCTGTAGTCCCGGTCATTGCGGCCTGAGGCTGAAGACGATGCCGACGCGCGCCCACTGCATCGCTTCCTCTTCCAGCAGATAGTGCGTCAGCGGGTGGCGCAGCAGCCAGTCGCTGTCGAGGCCGAACTCGATTGAGCGGCCGAACTTCAGCGACCAGCGTGGCAACTCGACATCGCGCCGCGCGTGATTGAGGATGACCGCGAGTCGAAGCGCCAGGATCTTGGCCGAGCGTTCGCGGTCCTCGAGCGCCGCGTAGACCTTCTTGAGGTTGCCGCGCTGTCCCAGCACCAGCTGGGCGATGCGTTCCTGGTCCGAGGTCGAAAATCCCGCCAGGTCGGCATGCTGCACCAGATATGCCGAGTGCTTGTGATAGTCGCTGTGCGAAATCGTGAAACCGACCTCGTGCAGCAGGCAGGCCCACGCCAGCCGCTTCTTCATTTCTTCTGACGCCGCGGGCAGCAGTTCCTCGTAGAACCGCTTTGCGGTTCCCGCCACGCGTGTTGCCTGGGCGCGATCGACGCTGAACCGCTCGAGTATGCGTTCAACCGTGGCGTCACGCAGGTCCTTCTGCTCCTTCCGTCCCAGCAGGTCGTAAAGCAGGCCGACGCGTAGTGCGCCGCGCGCGGGCCTCATCTCGACGAGGCCGAACGTGTCAAAGACTGCCGACAGCACGGCCACGCCGCCCGCGAGCACTTCCTGCCGGTCCGGCTTCATGCCCGCCAGCTTGATGCGCTTGATCTCGCCGGCCTCGAGCAGCGCATGGCGCAGCTTGAGCAGCCCGTCGGCCGTAACGCGGCCGTCGGACCAGCCCTCGGCGCGCAGGATCTCCGATACGGCGCCCACGGTACCGCTCGAGCCGAATGCCTCGTCCCAGTTCCTGCGCGAAAACGTATCGATCGCTTCCTCGAACTCGGCAGCGGCTGCCACCTGTGCTTTCTTTAGTGAGGCGCGATCGATGCGGCCGTCCTTGAAGAAGCGCAGCGAGGTATTGACGCAACCCACCTTGAAGGACTCGGCGCTTTGCGCCGTAAAGCCGCGGCCGGCGATGACCTCGGTCGAGGCGCCACCGATATCGACGACAAGGCGCCGCAGATTCGACGGCGGCAGCGTGTGCATGCAGCCTTCGAACACGAGCCGCGCCTCCTCGCGACCGGAGATCACTTCGATCGGATAGCCGAGCGTGTTCTGCGCCTCGAGCAGGAAGTCGTTGACGTTGCGCGCCAGGCGCAGGGTCTGGGTGCCGACCGCGCGGACCTGTTGCGGTGGCATGCCGCGCAGCCGCTCGTTCATGCGCGCCAGGGTTTCCAGTGCGGTATCAATCGATTTCTTGCTGAGCTTGTGGCTCTCGTCGAGCCCGGCGGCCAGGCGAACGGTTTCCTTCCAGTAACCCTCACGTTCGATGTGCGAGCCGTCGACACGGCCGATCTCGAGACGGAAACTGTTCGATCCGAGGTCGACGGCGGCAAGATTCATTGGGCCGCCCCGGATCCGACCAGGGCGTCGGCGAATTCGGCCGCGGAAAACGGCTGCAGGTCGTCGATGCCTTCGCCGACACCGATGAACAGAATCGGCAGCGGCCTGTCGCCGCGGGACGCGGCGATCGCCACCAGCACGCCGCCCTTGGCCGTGCCGTCCAGCTTGGTCACGACCAGTCCGGTCAGGCCGACCGCGGCGTCGAAGGCCTGGACCTGTGCCAGCGCGTTCTGGCCGTTGGTGCCGTCGACGATCAGGATCACTTCGTGGGGGGCGCCCGGCAACGCCTTGTCCTGCGCGCGCTTGACGCGCTTCAGCTCTTCCATCAGATGCGCCTGGGTCGGCAGCCGGCCCGCCGTGTCGGCAATCAGCACATCGACGCCGCGTGCCCTGGCGGCAGACACCGCGTCAAAGACGACCGCGGCCGGGTCGCCGCCGCTCTGCGACACGACTTCGACATTGTTGCGCTCACCCCAGACGGCGAGTTGCTCACGCGCCGCCGCGCGGAAGGTATCGCCCGCCGCCAGCAGCACCGAACGCTGCTGACCGGCGAACCACTTGGCGAGCTTGCCGATCGACGTCGTCTTGCCGGAGCCGTTGACACCACAGACCATGACGACGTAGGGCTTGTCGTGCGCGAGATTCAAGCGACCCTCGGCCGGCGCAAGCCGGCGCGCCAGTTCATCACGCAGGGCCAGTCGCACCTCGTCGGCAGACTTCAGGCCTTTGAGCTTGATCTCGGCGCGCAGCGTGTCGATCAATTGTGCCGCGGTAGCCACACCGACGTCGGCCCCGATCAGCGCCATCTCGAGGTCTTCGAGCAGCGCGTCGTCGATGACTCCGCCGGAGAAGAGCCCGACGATGTTGACGCGTGTCTTGTCGAGCCCGCGCTTGAGCCTTGCAAGCCATCCGCCCTTGGCGCCGTCGGCAGTAGCGGGGCTTATCATCAAACGATGCGGGAGAAACAGTCGGAAGGAGTGGTGAATCGACAGCGCGGAAAAGCTCCCGCGAAGTCTCAGTCGAGTGTAACAAAGCCATCTCTCACTCCGATGACGGCGCAGCATCGTCTGCGGGGAGCGCCGCGCCAGGTGCGCATCATCGGTGGGCAGTGGAAGCGGACGCTGCTGCCGGTGCCCGATGTCGCCGGCCTGCGCCCGACGCCCGACCGGGTGCGCGAAACGCTCTTCAACTGGCTGCAGCACCTGCGGCCCGACGTTTCAACGCTGCGCGGTCTCGATCTCTTTGCCGGCACCGGCGCGCTTGGCTTCGAACTCGCCTCGCGAGGCGCGCGCTCCGTGCTGCTTGTCGAATCGAATCCACAGGCGCTGCAGTCGCTGCGTGCCACGTGCGAGCGGCTGGCGGCCACCGCTGTCGAGGTGCGACCCGGCGACGGACTGTCGGTGGCGGCGGCGCTCGCGCCGGGCTCGTTCGACGTGATCTTCCTCGATCCGCCCTTCGATGCCGGTCTGCAGGATCCGGCGCTGGCCGCGGCGCGCCGGCTGCTGGCGTCAGGGGGACTGCTGTACCTCGAGGCTCCCACCGCCCTTGCCCCGGACGAGGCGCAGCAGGCCGGGCTGGAGATCGTCCGCAGCGGCCGGGCGGGGCAGGTTTCGTTTCATTTGCTGCGACCGCCGACTGCATGAATAATCCCCGGCGCCGGGCCGCAGAGCGGGCCGCTGAGGAGACAATGCCATGGTGATCGCCGTCTATCCCGGCACGTTTGACCCGCTGACCCGCGGCCACGAGGATCTCGTGCGGCGTGCGGCGGGGCTGTTCTCCAAGCTGGTGGTCGGCGTGGCGGACAGCCGCGCCAAGAAGCCGTTCTTCGTGCTCGACGAGCGCATCGCCATCGCGCGCGAAGTGCTGTCGCACTACCCGAACGTCGAAGTGGCGGGCTTTCGCGGATCTGCTGAAGGACTTCGTGCGCGAGCAGCAGGCGCGTGTCATCGTGCGCGGCCTGCGCGCGGTCAGCGACTTCGAGTACGAATTCCAGATGGCGGGCATGAATCGCTACCTGCTGCCTGACGTCGAGACGATGTTCCTGACTCCCTCGGATCAGTACCAGTTCATCTCGGGCACGATCGTCCGCGAGATCGCAACGCTCGGCGGCGACGTCAGCAAGTTCGTCTTCCCGTCGGTCGAGAAGTGGCTCAAGGTCAAGATCGAGCAGATGGGCGGCGCGGGGGCATCAGAGGACTGATGCCGCCTTGAACGGAAAGAGCGCGCGGGACCCGCGCATCGATGCCCTGCGCGGTGCAGCGCTCGCAGGCATCCTGCTGGTCAATATCCAGTCCTTCCTCTACGGCGCGATCAATCCGATCGGTTTTCTCGAAACCGGGGCAAGCGCCCTCGACCGCATTGCCCACTTCGTTACGGCTACTTTCGTCGCGGGGAAGTTCATGCCGCTCTTCGGCATGCTATTCGGGGCGGGCTTCTCGCTGCTGTACGGGAAGCTGAAGTCCACGACGGCGGATCCGCGCGCGGCGTATCGTCGCCGCCTGGTCTTCCTCTTCGTGGTCGGCATCGGTCACGGCCTGTTCCTTTACTTCGCTGACATCACGCATGCCTATGCGCTGGCGGGCTTCGTCCTGCTGCTGTACGCGGATCGCGAAGTCGCCTTGGTGGCGCGCGCGACCCTGGCCTGGTGGGTTTTCGCCGCGCTCTGGACGCTGCTGCTCATCGTGCCGTCAATTGGTGCGCCGTCGGGCGTGCCCGTCGAGTGGATCGAGGAAGCCCGGCTGAACTTCGAGGCGAGTGTCCGGCTGGGGTACCTGGACCAGTGGCCGCTGCGCGCGGGGATCTTCTTATGGCAGGTGCAGGCCAACCTGCTTGCCCTGCCCAGTGTCGTCGCGCTGATGATGACGGGGATGCTCGCGCACCGGTCCGGCTGGCTCGAGGATCTCGGCACCCCCGCGTGGAGCCGGGCGGCAATCTTGGGACTGGCCGTGGGCTTGCCCGCCGCGCTGGGCTACGGGATGTGGTCCGCCAGCCATGTGTCGCTCGAAGAGAACGTTCTGCTGCCGGCCTGGGTGCTGGTGTTGCAGTTCTTCGGGCCGGCGCTGTCGGTCTTCTACGCCGTCGCGTTCCTCCGGCATGCGCCCGATTTCGTCGTGCACTGGCTCGCGCCTGCCGGAAGGATGCCGCTCACCAACTATCTGCTGCAATCGGTCGCGATGGGCGTGTTGCTTTCCGGCTGGGGACTCGCGCTCGGGATCAACGCAAGTTATGCCGAGGTGAGCGCACTAGCGCTCGTAGTGTTCGCGCTGCAAGTCGTCTTCAGCCGCTGGTGGCTGGCTCGCCATGCCCAGGGACCGCTCGAGGCGGCGTGGCGCGCCTGGACCTACCATGGCCTCGGGCGGGCAACGGCGACCTAGCCGAAGCCGATCGTCAGGCTCGCGGCGTCGCCGCGTGCCAGAGTGCAGTCGGCGCCTCGCATGACGATCGCGTTGACGCCGAAAGTGATGCCGCCCGCGCGGGCGTTGTCGCGGTAGACGGCGAGCGTGTCGCCGGGCTCGGTCGAGGGAACACCCGTCGCAGGGTCGACATTCGGCACCGAGCAGCGCACGCAGGGCTTCACCACCTTCAGCTCGGCAGCGCCCAGTTCTACCCGTTCGACGTAGTCTTCCTCGAACGCGTCGATACCGTCCAGCACGATGTTCGGGCGGAAGCGTTCGATGCCCACCGGAGCGATGCCGCGCTTGCTGAGCCGTGCATTGAGATCGGCTAGCGAGGCGGTGGATGCGATCAGCAGCGCGAAGGCATCGGCGAACTTGTAGGGCGCCTGAGTCGCTCCCGTGTAGCGCACGTTCGACAGCCGCCGCGCTTCGGGATCGAAGCGCATCAGGCGGCACGGCTGGCCGAGATAGCGCGAGAACCACGCGTCGGCGACTTCGCCCTGTGTGACGGCGGCCACCGTGTCGTTCCAGACCGTGACATTGACGACGTCGCCTTCGCTGGCGAACGGCACTTCGAGCTGCAGCATGCCCGGTGCTTTCAGCCGGAGCGCGGTCGACGTCAGGCGCGTCTCGATCAGCGCCATTTGCGGCAGTTCGCGCTGGCTCAGGAACTCACCATCGGCGCCGACAACGACCCACTCGCGGTCGCCGATTCCGTCGACCTCGAGCCCGGTTGCGGCCAGCGTGGCGCGTTCGACCGCGAAGCCGCGGCATCCCTTGATCGGGTACAGGAAGAGTTGTGCGATCGAAGCAGACATCGTGGGACTCAGACGTTGAACAGGAAATTCAGCACATCACCATCGCGCACG
The DNA here is from genome assembly GCA_963780715.1 of uncultured beta proteobacterium. GTDB lineage: Bacteria > Pseudomonadota > Gammaproteobacteria > Burkholderiales > Burkholderiaceae_F > JALORV01. Next base: position 177,077 of record CAWADK010000016.1, on the reverse strand, counting down.
ACGTACTCCTTGCCTTCTGCGCGCATCTTGCCGGCCTCCTTGGCGCCCTGTTCGCCCTTGTGGGCGACGAAGTCGTCGTAGGCGATGGTCTGGGCGCGGATGAAGCCCTTCTCGAAGTCGGTGTGGATGACGCCGGCTGCCTGCGGGGCCGTGCTGCCGGCGGTGATGGTCCACGCGCGCACTTCCTTGGGGCCGACGGTGAAGTAGGTCTGCAGGCCCAGCAACGCGTAGCCGGCGCGGATCACCCGGTTCAGTCCGGGTTCGTGCATACCCATGTCGGCCAGGAAGATCTCCTTGTCCTCGTCGGGAAGGTCCGCGATCTCGGCTTCGATCTTCGCGCACACCGCCACGACCGGCGCGCCTTCCTTCGCGGCGTACTCGCGCACGCGTTCGAGCAGGGGATTGCCCTCGAAGCCGTGCTCTTCGACGTTGGCCACGTACATCGTTGGCTTTGCCGTCAGCAGGAACAGCGGCCGCAGCACGTCCTTCTCTTCGTCGTAGAGGTCGACCGAGCGCACCGGCTTCGCTTGGTTGAGCGCGGGGAGGATCTTCTCGAGCGCATCGACCAGTCGTTTCGCTTCCTTGTCGCCGCCGCTCTTGGCGATCTTGGTGTAACGCGCAAGCTGCTTGTCGACCGTCTGCAGGTCCGCGAGCGCCAGCTCGGTATTGATGACCTCGATGTCGGAGATCGGATCGATCTTGCCCGCGACGTGGATGACGTTCGGATCCTCGAAGCAGCGGACGATGTGCGCGATCGCATCGCATTCGCGGATATTGGCGAGGAACTGGTTTCCGAGTCCTTCGCCCTTGCTCGCACCGGCCACCAGGCCGGCGATGTCGACGAACTCGACCGTGGCGGGCAGCACCTTCTGCGGATTCGCGATCGCGGCGAGCGCCTGCAGGCGCGCATCGGGCACCTCGACGATGCCGACATTCGGTTCGATCGTGCAGAACGGATAGTTCTCGGCCGCAATGCCGGCTTTCGTGAGTGCATTGAAGAGCGTCGACTTGCCGACATTGGGCAAGCCGACGATGCCGCATTTCAGGGCCATTGGGAGGTGTCCGGTGCGCCGCGCGGGCGAAAGCATGCAATTATCGCAAGCCTTTGAATTCTTTCCCAATGACCATGACTGTCGATCTCAGGGAAGTGACGAAGGACACCGTGTCCTCCGTGTGCAAGCTCGACGCCGGCGACGGCGGCAAGCAGGTCGCGCCGAACTCGGTGTCGATCGCGCAGGCTTACTTTTCACCGGAAGCGTGGTTCCGTGCGATTCATGCCGGTGACGAACTGGTCGGCTTTGTGATGCTCTACGACCACACGCTCGTGGAGGCGCCCGAGGAACGCGAGTTCTTCCTGTGGCGGCTGATGATCGACCAACGCCACCAGGGCAAGGGCTACGGGCATCTCGCGGTCGAGCGACTGGTCGAGCATGTACGCACCCGTCCCGCTGCTGAACAGCTGCTGGTGTCGCACGTCAAGGATGCCGATCGACTCGTCCGCTTCTACCAGTCGCTCGGCTTCCGCTACACCGGCAAGGAGGACGAGGGCGAGCTCATCATGGCGCGGGACCTCCGTTGAGGCCGCTGCGAGCCGACGCCCACTGGATCGCGACAGAGGCCGATCGGTCCGCGGCGGCCGAACTCCAGGCGTTCTACGAGGCGAATCCCGGGTACTACGAAATCACGCACGGGCATGCGCCCGCGCCCGACGCCGCGCTGCGGGGATTCAACTTCAGGCCGCCCGCCGACATGCCGTACACCGCGCTGACGACGTGGCTGGTCCGCGAGCGCGATTCGGGTCGGTTGGTCGGCGAGGTCTCGGTGGCGACCGACCTCTTGGCACCGGGGGTCACACACCTCGGATTCTTCATGGTCGCCACGTCGCTGCAAGGCACGGGTTTCGCCGCCGAGGTCAATGCCGCTTACGAGGCCTGGGCGATCGAGCAGGGTGCGCGTTGGCTGCGCCTGGGCGTGGTCGAAGCGCATCGACGCGCCCACCGCTTCTGGCTGCGCCAGGGCTATACCGAGGTGTGCCAACGCCGTGGCTACGCGCTGGGCGACCTCAGCCACACGCTACTGGTGATGGCGAAGCCGCTGGCGGCCAACTCGCTTGACGACTACCTCGCGGCGGTGCCGCGTGATCGAGCCCTCAGTGCCGCCGGGCTGCCCGGAGGTACTGATGCGCGGCCGCCAGGGGCGGCGAGCGAAACCAGCGAGGGGGCCGCTTCATCCTAGAGCGGCCGCACGATCGACGGGTCAGGCGACCGCAGCCAGGTAATCGCCGCATCCGCGAAGCGCTGTGCCTCGGCAACGGCCTGTTCCCACACCTTGATGCGCGCGGCGTGGTCGGTGCCGTAGCGGTAAAAGTCACTGCGGTCGGGCAGCTTGCCGTTGGGCAGGCGTCCGAGCATCGCCCGCGATGGCGCGATCAGCAGCACGTTGGATAGCCAGTCGTGGCCGCGCGGGCGGGCACGCCAGGGCAGGTACTTGTCGAGCCATCCCGGTGTCACCCACGGCACGAAGTGCGGATAAAGCACCAGTCGTTCGAGATCCGGATAGGGCAGCAGCAGGTGATAGTCGATGAGGCCGCCGTCCCAGTAGTCGCCGGGCGGCGCCCCGGCGATGGCGCTCACCGGGTCGCACACCAGTGGAATCGAGCCTGACGCCAGCAGAGCATCCTCGGCGTTCGCCGCCGACAATGCGATGCGTTCGAGACCGAAGGCGTCGAAGGGCGCGCTGAATTGCGACGCGCCGCCGGTTGCGAAGACCACCCGCCGCAGGTGCGAGGCGAGATAGCGCCGCCCGGCCGCGTTGGCGAGTGCCGCCCGCGCGAACGCCCCGCGACCCCGTGACTGCAGTCCGCCCTGCGCACGCGCCGTGAGGATCGAGAGGGTCACGCCGGCGCGGATCTGCAAGCCTCCGTTTGCAAGAACGGAACGGGCCAGTCCCCGGCAGACGGCGGCGACCTGCGTCGGCGTCGGGTTTTCGCTGTAGTTCTGCTCGTGCACGTAGGCGTGCTGCAGCCGGTCCAGGGCGGCGAGCGGATCGGCCTGCGCCAATGCCGCCATGCGCCAGGCGCCGATCGAGGCACCGACAAATTCCACTTCTGCCGTGGACGGCAACCATTCGGCGAGCAGCAGGCGATCGAGGGGCATCAGCACGAGGCCCTTGGGACCGCCGGCGGCAGCGGGAATGCAGGCGATGTCGACCGCAACCAGGCCTTGCCGTGCGAGGTGCCGGCGCGCGCGCTCACCGGCGCGCACCTCGATCCATGTTGTGGATGTCGTCATGCTGCTGGGCCGGAAACGGCTGGGCGTCACTTCGCCGGTGACGGCTAGGACTCCTGCGGCGTCGTGCCTCCCTGCCTGGTATGCAGCCTGAGCATCGCCGCTTCGAACCGCCCCTCGGCCAGCAACTCGACGATCGATTCCGCACGTTCAAGCGCCTCGTCGATGGCGGCCTGCTCTTCGCGACGCGGGGGATGCAGCACGAAGTCGGCGACCTCCTGCTCAAGCTGCAACGAGCGTGGGTGACCGATGCCGATGCGCAGCCGCCAGAAGTCGGCTGTCGTCAGCTTCGCCTGCGTGTCCTTGAGCCCGTTGTGACCGGCGGTGCCGCCGCCACGCTTGAGCTTCACGGCACCTGGTGGCAGGTCGAGCTCGTCGTGCACGACGAGGATCTCCGTAGGGAGGATCTTGTAGAACAGCGCGAGCGCCACGACGGCCTGGCCTGACCGGTTCATGTACGTCGTCGGCTTCAGCAGCCAGACATCATGGCCGCCAAGGCGCAGCCGAGCCGTGTCACCGTGGAACTTCCGCTCGCTCGTGAAGCGGGCACCGGCCCGGCGTGCGACGGCGTCGACCAGCCAGTAGCCGGCGTTGTGACGCGTGGCTTCGTACTCGGCGCCAATGTTGCCGAGTCCGACAAAGAGGCGGATGCCCCGTGGGGGCTCGAGTTCGTCAGTCATTGCAGAAAAGAAAAAGCCCGCTGCCGGGCAGGCAGCGGGCTCGATTGTGCCGGACGCGCGGGCGCGTCCGGTTTGCCCGGGAAGCCGGGGCGCTTACTTCTTCTTGTCGCCGCCTTTTTCCTTGTCTTCCTTGCCGCCCTTGGCCGGTGCGGCGCCCGGCGCTGCCACAGGTGCCTTCTGCGCAGTCGCCGGCACTTCGGCGGCCGCCACTGGCGCGGCGACTTCCTCCTCGGCCTGCTCGCCATGTGTCGACACGGCAACAACGACCGGGTTTTCCTTGCCCTTGAGTACCGGCGTCACGCCCGTCGGCATCTTGAGGTCGAGTACGCGCACCGTCTGGTGCGCCTGCAAACCGGAGAGATCGACTTCGATGAATTCCGGCAGATCCTTGGGCAGGCAGGCGACGTCGACCTCGGACATCACGTGGCTGATCAGTCCACCACCGACCTTGAACGCCGGGGATTCCTCCTGGCCGACGAAGTGCAGCGGAATGCGGATGTGGACCTTCTGGTTCTCGGAGACGCGCTGGAAGTCGACGTGCAGCACCACCGGCTTGTACGGGTGCATCTGGAAATCGCGCAGCAGCACGCGTTCCGACTGGCCGTCGAGTTCCATGTCGAGAATCGACGCGTGGAACTTTTCCTTGCGCAGTGCATGGAAGAGCGGGTTGTGGTCGACCTCGATCGCCTGCGCGGCTCCGGTGCCGCCGTACAGGACCCCGGGCACCTTGTTGGCATGGCGCAGGCGGCGGCTCGCACTCGTGCCTTGCGCATCTCGTTTGTTGGCTACGACTTTCATTTCACACTCCAGTTGTCGTCCGCGGACCGCGACCAGTCACAACGGACAATTTCGATGCGGGCGGTTGCCCGCAACGTCCTGCTCACCGGGCGTTCGCCCCAGCGTGCAGTTACTGCAAAAAATCGTCTGGCTCCGCCAGCGATTTTTTCTAACTATTCCGCTCGAAAGTAGGTTTGTACTTTCGAGCGTCACTCTATAAACAGCGAACTCACCGAGTCCTCGCGCGCGATGCGCGAAATGGTCTCGCCCAGCAGGGCCGCGCACGAGAGCTGCCGGATCTTGGGGCACGCCGCGGCGGCCGGGCTGAGCGGGATCGTGTCCGTGACGACCAGCTCGTCGATGACGGAATTCGTGAGGCGGTCGACTGCCTTGCCCGACAGCACCGGGTGGGTCGCATACGCCATCACGCGCAGTGCGCCCTGGTCTCGCAGTGCTTGCGCGGCCTGGCACAGCGTGTTGGCGGTGTCGACCATGTCGTCCATGATCACGCAGTTGCGTCCCTCGACCTCGCCGATGATGTGCATGACCTCGGACACATTGGCGCGCGGCCGGCGCTTGTCGATGATCGCGAGTTCGGCATCCATGCGCTTGGCGAGCGCACGCGCGCGCACGACGCCGCCTACGTCGGGCGAGACCACGACCAGGTTGTCGTAGTTGTGCTTCCACAGGTCGCCGAGCAGGATGGGGCTCGCGTAGATGTTGTCGACCGGGATGTCGAAGAAGCCCTGGATCTGGTCGGCGTGCAGGTCCATGACCAGCATGCGGCTGATACCGACCACCTGCAGCATGTTGGCGACGACTTTCGCGCTGATCGCCACGCGCGCGCTGCGCGGCCGCCGATCCTGCCGCGCGTATCCGAAATACGGAATCGCGGCTGTGATCCGACCGGCCGAGGCGCGCTTCAGCGCGTCAGCCATGATCATGATCTCCATCAGGTTGTCGTTGGTCGGCGCGCAGGTGGGCTGCAGGATGAACACGTCCTTGCCGCGCACGTTCTCGAACAGCTCGACCGTCACCTCGCCATCGGAGAAGCGCGACACCTGCGCCTTGCCGAGCGGGATGTTGATCTGTTGTGCCACGGCATGCGCGAGCTTCGGGTTCGCGTTGCCCGTGAACACCATCAGATTGTCGGGGACCATCAAGGCCATGACTCAGTCGCTCGCGACGCCAATCCGGCGGTTCCTGTTCGTTGCCGGTCAGGGCGCCCGTTCGACCTCGGCGGGCGCGCTGCAGAAAGCGGTCACCGGAAACGAGGCATCGACTCGATGCCAGGCTGACTCCGGCGCTGTGATGAATGGCTGGGGAGGAAGGATTCGAACCCTCGAATGGCGGAATCAAAATCCGCTGCCTTAACCAGCTTGGCGACTCCCCAGCGCTGAAACCTGCGCTGTATTCCTTCCGCGGCCTGCACTGCCACCGCGCTTCCTGCCCGGCTGACTGCCGGTTACCACGCCCGCAACGGGTGCTCCGTCAACCCGCGCACCGCCCACCCCGCCCACTCCGCCGGCAGGTCTGCCACGGCAGCGCGCGCCGCTTCTTCACTGCCTGCGACCATGAAGACCGCAGAGCCCGAGCCGGTCATTCGCGTCGGGCCGAACCGAGCAAGGTGCGCTGCGACCCGATCGATGTCCGGAAACCTGCGCCGTGCGACAGTCTCGAGATCGTTGGACCCGAAGAGAACCGGTGCGGTGTCGCGCGCCGGACCGTCGCCGTGGAGCAACAACCCGGCCGCCGCAGAAAAGTCGGACATTTTCGTGGCTTTGGTATTTCGTGTCAAACCGGGGTCTTCGAAGATTTCCTTTGTCGAAACATGAACTTGAGGCCAGATCAGCGCGTAATGGGCGACCGGCAGCGCAACCGGACTCAATCGCTCGCCGCGTCCCTCGGCAAAGGCATTGAAACCGTGCACGAAGAACGGGACATCGGCGCCCAGTTCCAGTGCCAGCCCCGCCAGCTGGGTGCGATCAAGCCCGGTGTTCCACAGTCGGTTCAGCGCTATCAGGGTGGTGGCAGCATCGGACGAGCCGCCGCCGAGTCCTGCGCCAGCGGGAATGCGTTTCAGCACCTGTATGTCGGCCCCGAAGCGGGTTCCGGTGCGTTGCTGCAGCAGGCGGGCCGCGCGCAACGCGAGGTCGTTGTCGGCCGGACCGATGAGATCGCCCGTGCGCTGCAGCTTGCCGTCGTCCCGGCGCTCGAGGTCGATCCAGTCCGCCAGGTCGATCAGCGCGAACACCGTCTGCAGTTCGTGATAGCCGTCGGCGCGGCGTCCGAGCACATGCAGGAACAAATTGATCTTCGCCGGGGCCGGCAGGGCAAGCGCGCGTTCCATCGCTTCAGTCCATCATCGCGGTGCCGCGCGCTGTGCTCCTGGTTTCGACGCAGGCGCGTTCAGCAGGGTCTCACGGCGCCGGCTCATCGACAATCACTCGCACGCTGAGTGCAGGGCCGGCGCCGACGGCCGAGCGCTCCAGCAGCAGGCGCCGCGGCCGCTGCGTGACCGATGAGAATTCCGCGTAGCGGATCGTCCAGCCGTCCTGCACGATTTCGCTGATGCGCCCGCCGTCACGTTGTGTGGACGCGGGACGATCCGGGCTCGGGCGACCGTCGATCCAGTCAGCGAGACCCGCTACAGGCAACCGCCAGCCGGTCAGGCCCTCGATCAGCTGATCCGGGTCGGGACCGCTGGCCGTCTGCAGCTGCGGACCGGTCGCCGTGGCCCGGCCAGGCTCGATTTCGATCCGCGCAACCGTCGTACCCACGGGCGTGGAAAGATCGATCGTCTGGCGTGCGCCGCGGACTTCGACGGTGAAAAGGCCGCTGACCGTTTCGCGTCGCTCGCCGTTGGCTGCGGTGGCCGCGAAACGCCCCGAGTAGAAACGTTCAGGCGGCTCTGTCGGTGTTGCACAGGCGCCCAACCATAACGCGAGCGCCGCGATCCCGATCCGTAACACCCAACGCTGCATCAGAGGCCGATGCGCAGGCGGGCAACCGTCGACTTCAGCAACTCGTTCCCTGGCTCCTTGGCGCGCACGTCACGCAGGAGCTGGCGCGCGCGCGCCTGGTCGCCGCTGGCCCACAGCACTTCGGCCAGATGCACCGTCACTTCCGCGTCGGGCTTTGCGCTGTAGGCGAGCTCGAGGTACTTGCGGGCCGCGGCGAGATCGCCCATCCGGAAGTAGACCCAGCCAAGCGAATCGAGGATGTAGGGATCTTCCGGTGCAAGCTGGTGCGCCTTCTCGATCAACTGCAGCGACTCCGGCAGGCGGACGTTGCGATCCGCGAAGGTGTAGCCCAACGCGTTGTACGCATGGGCGTAGTCGGGGCGCAGCTCGATGACCTTGCGCAGGTGCCGTTCCATGGCGTCGATCTGGTCGAGCTTTTCGGCCGTCATGGCGGCGTCGTAGAGCAAGGGCACGTTGTCGGGCGACTTCTCGAGTGCCTGTGTCAGCAACTTGTAGGCCTCGTCGTAGCGGTGCGTATCGCGCAGCAGCTGGCCCTCGGCGAGCAGCAGCTGTGTGCGCTCGTCGGCAGAACCGGCCTGCACGCTGCGCAGCAGCTTGCGTGCCTCTTCGGTGCGCTTCATCTTGGTCAGCACGAGTGCTTCGCGCACGCGCGCCTGCACGTACTCGTCGCCGCCTTCGATCTTGCGCAGCCACTGCAGCGCTTCGGTGTACTGCTTCTCTTCCTCCGCGATCTGCGCGAGGTACAGATAAGCCTGGTCCGGATCGCGCTCGCCGCTGTCCTGGTTTTCGACCAGTGCGAGGTAGCGCTGCAGGTAAGCGCGCGCGTCGCTGTTGAGGTTGCCTTGCAGTGACAGCAGCGCCAGCGAGTAGACGAGGTCAGGATTCTTCGGGTCGGCCTGCAGCAGTTGCTCGAACTGTGCACGTGCCGGGCCGTACTTGCGGTCAGCCACCAGCAGCCGTGCGTAGGCGAGGCGCAAGTCGGCTGACGCGCCCGGCTGGGCCGCCCGCTGTTCCAGCATCGCCAGCGCCGCCGGCCGATCCGTCGCCTGCAGATACTGCGCGGCCGCAAGGACGGCGCGCTCATAGTCCGGCCGGAGCGCAACCGCTGCCTTCGCCTCGTCGACAGCCCGGCCAGAGAGGCCAGCCGCCTGCGCGCCGCCGGCCAGCACCAACCTGACATCGGCGTCACCAAGGTAGGGTTGCGCCAGTCGCTCGAGCAGGGCAAAGGCGCCCTTGCGGTCGGGAACACGCGCCAGATTGCGCTGGATTCGCGCCAGTTCCGCCGCCGGCGAGGCCGCGGCCTTGACCTCGGCCGCAAGTGGAGGAAACGCCTCATCGAAACGACCGCTGCTTGCATACAGCAGCGCGAGGGCCTGACCTGCTTCGCGCGACTCCGGTGCGAGCTGGCGCCACAGTTCCGCCGCTTCGACGCTTTGCGAGATGGCCCGGCCCTGCACGGCGAGTTCCGTGGCCCGGCGCGCGAGGCGCGGATCCCTTGTTTCGCGCGCGAGCTTCAGGTAGATCGAGTAGGCGGCCCCGAGTTCGCCCTGCTGCGCGGCCAGCTCGGCTGCCATCAACTGATACATCAGCGCCCCGGTGATCGGCACCTCGGGAATCACGTCGGCGCCCGGGCGGGCCGGAGCGGTCGGGGCTGCGCCAGCAGCCGGCGCCTTTTCGGGCGATCCGCTGCCCGCCGCAGCCGGAGCGGACTGCGCCGCTGGCGACCCACCGCTGTCGACAGGTGGGGCCGGAGACTCCGGCCGAGTAGCGCACCCTAGAATCGCAACTGCGACAGCCAGCGGCGGCAACAGGCGCAACGAAGCAGCGGTGCAACGTGTGATCAGGAACTGCATGAAGTGGAAGTGCGCGCAGTGGCGCTCGACGAGCGGAATGAACCCCACATTATCAGAACGCGCTCGCCGCAATCGGTTCCATAGCGATGCCTGAACTGCCGGAAGTCGAAGTCACGCGGCGCGGGCTGGCCCCGTTTGTCGAGGGCCGGACGGTCGAGGCGGTCGTGGTGCGCGATGCGCGCCTGCGCTGGCCCGTGCCGCGCGACCTGGACGCGTCGGTGGCGGGTTGCCGCGTCGAGGCGCTGGAGCGCCGCGGCAAGTACCTGCTGTGGCGGTTCGGGCATGGGACGTTGATCTCGCACCTGGGCATGTCGGGCGTCTGGCGGGTCTGGCCGCGTGCGGCTGCACCGCCGCCACGGCGACACGATCACGTCGACATCGTCCTCGCCGCGCACATCGTCCGGCTGAGTGACCCGCGTCGCTTCGGTGCGCTGCTTTGGCACCCAACGACGGCGGGGCCGGTTCAGGACCACGCATTGCTGGCGGGGCTCGGCATCGAGCCGTTCGACCTTCGCTTCGACGGCGCGCTCATCCATCGGGAGACGCGGCGGCGGGCGGCCGCGATCAAGCAGGTTCTGCTGGCGGGCGACATCGTTGTCGGGGTCGGCAACATCTATGCGTCCGAAGCGCTCTTTCGCGCCGGCATCCATCCGCGGGCTTCCGCGCGTCGCCTTGGTCGGCAGCGCTGTGATCGCCTCGCCGCCGCCGTGCGTGAAGTGCTTTCCGAGGCCATCGGCGTCGGGGGCAGCACACTGCGCGACTTCGTTTCAGCGGCGGGCGACGAGGGCTACTTCATGCTCGAAGCCAATGTGTACGAACGCGCCGGGCTCCCCTGTCGCCGGTGCTCGACGCCGATCCGACGCATCGTGCAGGGGCAGCGGGCGACCTACTACTGTCCGCATTGTCAGCACTGACCGCGGCCGTTCAAGGCGCTTTCCGGGGCGAGGCGTGCTTCGATTTGCACCGTATGTCGGTACGTTTTCATGTCATGGCGAGTGGCCGCCCGCAAAGGACCCTGTGATAGATTGGTTCGACCTTGCTCTGACGCGTGGCCAATGGCCCAGCTTGCTTCGAGTTTTGAGGAATACGGCCAGTGGCGCGATGCGCTTGCATCGTCCATTGTGCAGTTGCGCCAGTGGCTGGCCGACGCTGAAATGCTCGATTCCGATGCCGCGCGTCGCGTCGATGTCGCGCTCGATCGGCTGGCCGAGGACAAGCTCGTCATCGCGTTCGTCGCCGAGTTCTCGCGCGGCAAGTCCGAACTGATCAACGCCATCTTCTTTGCCGACTACGGCAAGCGCATCCTGCCGTCGTCGGCCGGGCGCACGACGATGTGCCCGACGGAACTCCTGTACGACGAGTCGCTGCCGCCCTGCATCCGCGCGCTGCCGATCGAAACGCGCGGCCGCCACGGAACGACCACCGACTTTAAGCGCCGGTCGGACGAGTGGCAGGTCTATCCGCTCGACACCAGTTCCGCTGACGGGATGCTCAACGCGTTCAAGATCGTCGCCGAGACCGTGAAGGTGCCGGTCGAACTGGCGCGCAGCTATGCGCTGTACGACGAGGACGATCCCGCGCAGGTCATCGCGCTCGACAAGAACGGCATGGTCGAGATCTCCAAGTGGCGCCACGCGGTGATCAACTTCCCGCACCCGCTGCTCAAGCACGGCCTGGTGATCCTCGATACGCCTGGATTGAACGCGATCGGTACCGAGCCCGAGCTGACGCTGTCGCTGGTGCCGAATGCGCATGCCGTGCTGTTCGTGCTCGCCGCCGATACCGGAGTGACGAAGAGCGACCTGGATGTCTGGCAGCACGTCGTCGGCGATGCGGGCCATAAGAACCACATCGCCGTGCTCAACAAGATCGATGGCCTGTGGGACCCGTTGAAGACCCCGGGCGAGATCGAGCGGGAAGTGCGCCGCCAGTGTGCCGGAGTGGCCGCCACCCTCGACCTCGATCCGATGCGCGTGTTCCCGGTGAGCGCCCAGAAGGGCCTCGTCGCCAAGGTTCAGAACGACTCGACCCTGCTCGATGCCAGCCGCCTGCCGCTGCTCGAAGAAGCGCTGATCGACCTCCTGGTGCCGACCAAGCAGCAGATCGTGCGCGACCAGACGGTCGCGCAGGTGGAGCGGGTGGCGTCCGAGGCGCGCCTGACGCTGTCAGCACGAGAACGCGGCGTCATCGAGCAGCTCTTCGAACTTCGGGGCCTGCAGGGGAAGAACCAGAGTTCGATCGAGCGCATGACTCGCCGGGCACTGGCGGAGCAGCGCGAGTTCGAGGACGTCGTGCGCAAGATCGTGGCGGCACGCGCGGTGCTGCAGAAGCTTTCGGACCCGCTGGTTCTCAACCTGCGCGTCAGCACCTTGCGGGCGCAGGTGATCGCTACCCGCAACAAGATGCGAAAGTCGCAACTCTCGCCGACGATCTCGTCGGCAGTCCGCGAGTACTTCGCCAACCTGCGCGAACTGCTGCGCGGGGCGAATGCCAAGGCGCTCGAGGTCGAGCAGATGGTGCTTGGGGTCCAGCGCCGCTTTGCCGAAGAGCTGGGCTGGAGCCTCAGCCCGCCGATGACCTTTTCGCTCGACACCTACATCGCCGAGCTCGAGCGGGCCGAGCAGGCCTACAAGTCGCAGTTTGGCGCCTTCGCCGTGTTGACGCGCGACCGCTGGACGCTGATGGAGCGCTTCTTCGAGACAGTGGTGTCGAAGTCGCGCGAGATCTTTTCGGCGGCGGAACGCGACACCGAGGCGTGGGTCAAGTCCCTGTTGCCGCCGATCGAGCTGCAGGTGCGCGAGCAGCGCGCGCAGCTTCGGAAGCGTGCGGAGTCGATCTCGAAGATCCGCGACGCGCAGGGTTCGCTGGACGAACGAATCGCCGAACTCGAAGAGGCGCTCGAGGAGGCGCAGTCGCGGCTGGCCGACGTGAGGCGCCTGTCGGACCGCATCCAGTACATCGGCTCTCGCGTACCTGACGACCTGCGCCTGGCGGAAGAGGCGCTGGCAGCGTAGGCGCTCTACCCGCATCCGCCGGGCCGCGAACGGCGCTGGGCGGCATCCAGGCCATTGTTGTTCAATCTCAGCGTGCCCGGCGGCGATGGCCACCCGGGCGTACGCGCGCCGCGCGTGCCGGAACGCGCGCTTCATAATGGCGTTCCGCCGGAAGGGCACTCCGGCGAACGAACCGATCTCCGCGCTACACATGTTCTCCGAACGCATCATCACGTGGCAGCGCGTGCATGGACGGCACGACCTGCCGTGGCAGGGCACGCGCGATCCGTACCGCATCTGGCTGTCCGAAGTGATGCTGCAACAGACACAGGTCGTGTCGGTGATTCCGTATTACCGGCGATTCGTCGAGCGGTTCCGGGACGTCGAGGCCCTCGCCGCTGCGACTGCCGACGAGGTCATGTCCGCCTGGGCGGGACTCGGTTACTACTCGCGGGCGCGCAATCTGCATCGCTGTGCCCAGGTGATCGCCACCGAGCACGCCGGGCAGTTTCCCCGGTCTGCGGCCGAGCTCGCGCGACTGCCGGGTATCGGTCGGTCGACCGCGGCCGCGATCGCGGCATTTGCCTTTGGCGAACGGGCGGCCATCCTGGACGGCAACGTCAAGCGTGTGCTGGCGCGCCACTACGCGGTCGCCGGCCACCCCGGAGCGTCGACGGTCGAGCGCGCGCTGTGGGCCATCGCGGAGCAGCAGCTACCGCACTCTGACATCGGGGCCTACACCCAGGGCCTGATGGACCTGGGATCGTCCATCTGCACGCGCAGTCAGCCACAGTGCCCGCAGTGCCCGTTGCACGCGACCTGCATTGCGCGACTCGAGGGCCGCGTCGCGGAGCTACCGGCGCCGCGACCGGCGAGGGCTCGTCCACTACGCACGGCGACGCTCGCTCTGATCGGCGATGACTCGGGCGCCATCCTGCTCGAGCGGCGCGCCCCGACGGGCATCTGGGGCGGACTGCTGAGCCTTCCGGAGTTTGAGGCGGAAGTGTCCGACACCGATCTCGCCAGGCAGGTCGAGCACCGGTTCGCGCTGGCCGCCAGCGTGGTCGAGCGGCTGGAGCCGGTGCGACACGAGTTCAGCCACTACAGCTTCGTCATGCACCCCCGGGTGTTGCGGGCGACGCGGGCTTGCGCGGCTGCCGAGGCGGCTGGTGTGGAGTGGCTCGGCCCTGACCGGTTCGAGCACGCAGCGCTGCCGGCACCGATACGCAGGCTGCTGGAACTGAACGGCGCGCGCGTGGTTACTTGAAAACGGCGTGCTGTTTAAGGTAGGTGTGCACGATCTCGAGCCGCGCGCGGCCGTCGTCGAGCTCCATCAGCTTCTGCTTGGCCTTCAGCGGCACCGGGAGCACTTCGCACAGGCGATTGGAGACCCAGCTGCTCGATTGCATCAGGAAGGGTTCTTCGAACGGTGGCTGGGCCAGTATGTCGTCGTCCTGCGACTCGCGCCGGCGCTCGGCGGCCTGGGCGCGAAGGTCATCGATGATGCGACCAAGCAGCTCGACGCACGGCACGTGTTCCGCAGCGATGGGTTGGTCCGCATCGTCCTCCAGCCACTCGACTTCAGCGACCTTGAGTCCATTGGCTTCCGTCGCCGACTCGACGATGCGAAAGCGCCGCGAGCCGATAGCCCGCACGTGCAGCAGCCCGAGCTGGCGCATGTCCCAGCCGGCGATGCCGGCGCTGCAGCCGACCTCGGCAACCGCGGCATCGCGGCTTGCTTCACTGGCCTTCGGGTCGGTGATCATGCACACGCCGAATTGCGTGTCGTTGCGCAGGCAGTCGCGCGCCATGTCCATGTAGCGGGCCTCGAAGATGCGCAGCGGCAGCACGCCGCCCGGGAACAGCACCGTCGAAAGCGGAAACAGCGGCAGACGCATCAGATCAAGAGCCTATTGCAACGCGATCCATCGGAGATGCCGGGATAGGTTTTAGAAGTCCCCGAGCGCGCGATGGCGCACCAGCACGCCTTCGTGCTGTGCAAAGCGCCGTGCGAGCTGCTCCACCATGTAGACGGAACGATGGCGCCCGCCCGTGCAGCCGATCGCAACGGTCAGGTAATGGCGGTTGTCGGCCACGAAGCTCGGCAGCCATTTGCCGATGAAGCCGGCGATGTCGTCGAGCATCGCCGTCGCTGCGGCGATGCGCTCTAGGTAGGAGATGACCGCCGCGTCGCGCCCGGTCAGCAGACGCAGCTGCGGGTCGTAATGGGGGTTCGGCAGGTTGCGGACATCGAACACGAAGTCGGCGGCCACCGGCACGCCCTGCTTGAATGCGAAGGATTCGAAGGCAAGGACCAGCGCCGACGGCGGGATGCCGGTGAACTCGCGCACCCACTGTCGCAGCGTGTTGGGGTGCAGGTCGCTGGTGTCGATCACGTGACCGACCTCGAGCAGCGGCGCCAGCAGTTCCCGCTCCAGGTCAATCGATTCGGTCAGCGTCGCCTCCGCGTCCTGCGGCCGGACGCGGAGCGACATCGGATGCCGCCGCCGCGTCTCGGAGAAACGCTGCACCAGCGCGGCGTTCGAAGCCGTCAGGAAGAGAACCCGCACGTCGTGCCCTGCGTCCCTCAGGGCGCCGATGATGCCCGGCACGTCGTCGAGCGACGCTTCACTGCGCGAATCGACCGACAGCGCGACGTTGCTGTGGTCGGTGCTTTCGAGCAGCGCGCAGACATCCCGCACGAATCTGGCGGGCAGGTTGTCGATGCAGTAGTAGCCTGCGTCCTCGAGCAGCCGGATTGCTACCGACTTTCCCGAGCCCGACATGCCTGTGACAAGGACGATGCGCATCCAGCGGCGGGTGAGGTGAGGTTCGATTGTTGCATGCTGACATGCCAGCCGCACAATGAAAACGGGGCGCGCTGCGCGCCGCTTGCTTCAACCAGACGGACGATGGTTCAGCCCGACAGGCATTCCGACATGAATTTCTTGCGGGCATCGCCTTCGAGCTTTTTGGTACCGGCCTCCTTGTTGCAGTAGCCCATCTTTTCCTGCTGCGTCATCTTCGGCTTTGCCGCGGCTGGAGCGCCGCTGGCAGAGAGGCACTCCGACATGAACGCCTTGCGGGCATCGCCCTCGAGCTTCCTGGTCCCGGCCTCCTTGTTGCAGGCGGTCATCTTCTGTTGCTGCCCAGTCTGGGCGTCGGCGGCCAGAGCGGCCAGCGGGGCCGCCATACAGACGGCAATGATCATGCTCTTCAACATGTTCTCTCCCTTGAGTTCTGTCGTTGTATTGACCGTTGCGCGCGGACGCACGGTCCCATCCATTACAACATGCGCAGAAAGGCCGGCTCAGCCGCCGCTCATCTGCTGCTGGTGCCGTTGCAGGAAGTCGCGCATCGTGTCGATGCCACGCAACTGCAGGATCGTGTTGCGCACGGCGGCTTCGGTCAGCACGGCGAGGTTGCGGCCGGAGGCGACCGGTATCAGCACCTTGCGGACCGGGATCCCGAGCACGTCCTGCGTCTGTCCCTCCAGCGGCAGGCGTTCCATCGTCTCGGTCGCACCATAGCGCCGCAATTCAACGATCAGGCGCAGCTTCATCTTCCTGCGCACGGCTGTCTCGCCGAATATCGACTTGATATCGAGCAGCCCCAGGCCGCGCACTTCGAGCAGATTGGCGAGCAGCGGCGGGCAGCGCCCTTCGATCGTGTCGGGCGCCACGCGAGAAAGGTCGACCACGTCGTCGGCCACCAGGCCGTGGCCGCGACTGATGAGTTCGAGCCCCAGTTCGCTCTTGCCGACACCGGACTCGCCGGCGATCAGCACCCCCATGCCGAGCACGTCCATCAGCACGCCGTGCATCGTGCAGTGCGCCGCCAGCACCTTGGCGATGTAGATGCGCAGCACTTCGATGATTTCGGCGGCCGCTTGCGGCGATGCGAGGGTCGGAAGTCCCGCGCGTTCTGCCGTCTCGATGAGTTCCGGGGGCGGTGTCAGGCCCTCGGCGATGACAATGCCGAGCGGGTTGCCGGCGATCAGTTCATGGGCGTAGTGCAGTCGTCGCCCCGGCTCCATCTGCGTGTAATAGCGCACCTCCGCTTCGCCCAGCACGTGCAGGCGATTGGGATGGATCAGGTTGAGGTGGCCGACGAGATCGGCGCTGGCGAGGCCCGCCGTGGCCGGAGTGTCGAGCAGCCGCTCGGACGAACCGCGACCGGCGATCCAGGTCCACCGCAGCGCCTCGCGATTGTCTTCGTACAGCGAATTGAAGGTCGGCATCGAACGATCCTCGCACCTGCCTTGTGCCTCGCGGCGGGTGCGCAGGAGGCTACCGCAATGGCTGCCGCGACGGAAACGTCAGGTGCCGATCAGGCGGCTGGCCGCACCGGCTCCCACGTGGTCAGCGCCAGGTGCACGGCATTCGGATCCGTCGCGATCAGCAGGGTCTCGCGGAACGACTTGTCCGACAGCATCTGGGCAAGCTCCGAGAGTATGTCGAGGTGCTGCTGGGTAGCCTGCTCGGGCACCAGCAGGAACACCATCAGCGCGACCGGTTGGCCATCTGGGGCGTCGAACGGGATGGGTTCCGACACACGCACGAACGCGGCCACCGCATCCTTGAGGCCCTTGATGCGGCCGTGAGGGATAGCCACGCCCTGGCCGAGCCCGGTCGAGCCGAGGCGCTCGCGCGCAAACAGGCTGTCGAACACCTTGGCGCGGGCGATGCCCTGATGGTTCTCGAAGATCAGCCCGGCCTGCTCGAACGCTCGCTTCTTGCTGGAGGCAGCAAAGTCCAGCAGAACGTTGGAAGCGGGCAGCAGCCGTGAGAGGTGGTTCATCAGCTTGAAGTGGGGCCGGAACTAGATGCGAGGCTAGGCGCGCGGCGTGCGATCCATCCGTCGGGATACCGCAGCTTTCCGGAGTCTTTTCCGCCACGCGCGGAGTGCGGGCCGTTGAAAAAGAAGGCGCGGATCATACACCCGCACCGCCGCACTGCAGCGCTTCCGGGAAAGTCGATTGGAGGAGTGATTCCACGGGGCTGGAGCGGGCTTGGCCGGGCGGTGACATCCCGCGGGACATCACAAAGGCGGCCGCCACTGGAAGCGATGAAATTGGGCTGGAGCCGGCCAGGTGGCACGCGCCTGGGCGCGCCACCTGAAGTGCCGGACGGACTACTGGGACTGCTGCAACGCCTGCTGGCGCTTCAGTGCGTCGGCCGTGTGATTCTTGACCCGGTCCTTGTGCCGCAGGACCTGGCGGTCGAGCTTGTCGATCAGCATGTCGATCGCCGCATACATGTCGCCGTCCTCGGATTCCACGTGGATGTTGTTGCCGCGCATTCGCAGCGTGATCTCGGCTCGCTGTCGCAGTTTTTCCACCGTCAGTTGCACGTTGGCATCGATGACCTGGTCAAAGTGCCGCTCGACGCGGCTCAGTTTGCCGGCCACGTAGTCGCGCAACGCGGGCGTGACCTCGACATGGTTTCCGTGGATCAACAGATTCATGCAAACCCCCAAGATGGAGTCAGTCGGTTCGAACAACGCTGCGGCGCGTGCCGCGGCGCGCTTATAACGACTTGCGCATCGCCACCGCCGGGATCTTCATGGCCTCGCGGTACTTGGCGACTGTGCGTCGCGCAACCACGATGCCCTGCTCCCCCAGCATTTCGGCGAGCTTGCTGTCCGAGAGTGGATTCCGGGTGTCTTCAGCTCCTATCAGTTGCTTGATCAATGCGCGGATCGCCGTGGACGACGCCGCCCCGCCCGCCTCGGTCGCCACGTGGCTGCCGAAGAAGAACTTGAGCTCGAACACGCCGTGCGGCGTGGCCATGTACTTGTTGGATGTGACACGCGAAATGGTGGATTCGTGCAATCCGACCGTATCGGCAATTTCCCTGAGTACCAGCGGGCGCATCGCGACGGCGCCATGCGTGAAGAAATTGTGCTGCCGGTCCACGATGGCCTGCGATACGCGGAGGATCGTATCGAAGCGTTGCTGCAGATTGCGAATCAGCCACCGTGCTTCCTGTACCCGCGTCGTCCACTGTCCCCGTTGGGCCGGATCCACCGAGCGATCGCCCCGTCCCCGCTTGAGAATGTCGGCATAGGCCTGGTTGACCCGGAGTCGCGGCATCACTTCTGCGTTTAGTACGGCAGTCCAGCGATCCCTGATCCGCCGAACAAACACTTCAGGCACGACGTAATCGGCGCGCGTGTCACCAAAGGCTACACCCGGCCGCGGCGCCAGTGTGCGAATCAATTGATGCGCTGCCCGCAGCGCATCATCGGTGCATCCCAGTACTCTCTTCAACCTGAGGAAATCCCGCGCCGCCAGCAGAGGCAAGTGCTCGCTAACTATCCGCCGAGCCAGGTCGAGTCCCGCGGGGGCGTCATCGCCGTGCGCGAGCACTTCGAGCTGCAGGCGCAGGCACTCGGCGGTGTCGCGCGCTCCGATGCCCGGCGGATCGAAACTCTGCAGCAGGCGCAGTGCCGAGCGCAGTTCGTCGGGCTCGACTTCCGCGGCGTCCGGGCACATGGACAGGAGTTCATCGAGCGGCGGCTGCAGATAGCCGTCGTCGTCGAGGGCCTCGATGAGGAACTCGACGAGTGCCCGGTCGCGCGGGCTGGCCTGGGTGCACGCGAGCTGCTGGAGCAGGTGATCCCGCAGCGACGGCCGCGTCGCCGCCCAGTCGACGGCGCTCGATTCATCATCGTCCGTCCGCGCTTCGCCGCGCCCCCACTCGGGCGTCGAGTCATAGGCGACTTCGGGTTCGTTGGCGGGACTGCTCTCGGCCTCGCCGCCGGTTGCCTCGCTGCCGGGGGGCGCCGCGGCCTGCTCGATCGAACCGTCCGAGCGCAGGTGCAGCGAGCCGGCGAGTGGATCGTCGTCGCGTTCGAGCAGCGGGTTGTCCGCCATCGCCTGCTCGATTTCCTGGTTGAGTTCCAGCGTCGACAGCTGCAGCAGCCGAATTGACTGCTGCAGCTGCGGAGTCAGCGCCAGGTGCTGCGAGAGACGGAGCTGAAGACTGGGTTTCATCTTGCTGTTGTAATCAGTGCGCACGCGCGGCCGCCCGGAGGGCGCGCTCTGACTGACCGCGACGAGTGCACGTGCGACCGCGCAGCGGTCGCGTACACGAGGAGCGTATTCATTACATCCGGAAGTGCTCGCCCAGATAGACGCGGCGCACGGTTTCGTTGCCGACGATCTCGTCGGGGCGGCCGGCGGCGAGCACCACGCCTTCGTTGATGATGTAGGCGTGGTCGCAGATGCCGAGCGTCTCGCGCACGTTGTGGTCCGTGATCAGCACGCCGATGCCGCGCTCCTTCAGGAATCGCACGATGCGCTGGATCTCGAGCACGGCGATCGGGTCGACCCCGGCGAACGGCTCGTCGAGCAGGATGAAGCGGGGCCTTGCCGCCAGCGCGCGTGCGATCTCGACGCGTCGCCGCTCGCCGCCGGACAGCGACAGGGCGGTGTTGGTTCGCAGGTGCGCGATCTGCAGGTCATCGAGCAGCTCGGAGAGCCGGTCATCGATGACGTTTCTCGGCAGCGGCCGCCGCTGGTCGTCGATCTGCAGTTCCAGCACGGCGCGGATGTTCTCCTCGACCGTCAGCTTGCGAAAGACCGACGCTTCCTGGGGCAGGTAGGACAGTCCGAGGCGCGCCCGGCGATGGATCGGCAGGTGCGCGATCGACTTCGCGTCGAGCAAGATGTCGCCGTCGTCCAGCGGCACGAGTCCGACGACCATGTAGAAGCAGGTGGTCTTGCCGGCGCCGTTCGGACCGAGCAGCCCGACCACTTCGCCGCTTTCGACCGTGAGCGATACATCCTTCACGACGGTGCGGCTGCCATAGCGCTTCTGCAGCCGCTCGACGGTCAGCGTGCTCTGCTCGCGCGCGAGCGGAGTGGCGGCGTCACCGGCCCGGGTGCGCGCTTCCATGTCAGTGGCCCGCCGCGAGCGAGCGCGAGCGTGGGAGTCGTCTCATGCTAGTCCGCCCGGGGGTTGGCGACCTTGGTGTCCGGTTTCAGCGGTGCCGGCGTGCCCGCCTTCGGTGCGGTCGACCGCGGCGCGATGGTGCCGCGCACACGGCCGTCCGGATTGTTCGGATCGGCGGCCGACTTGCCGCCCGTGACGAAGTACTTCGAGTTGCGCTGGTCATAGGTGATCGAATCGCCGCGCAGCTCGTCACGCTGCACGTCGTTTTCCAGCAGGCGCACGCGGGCGCGACCGATGAGCTTCACCGTGTCGGCCTTTTCGTCGTATTCCACGCGTTCCGCAAAGCCTTCGACGTACTCGTCCGGTCCCGGCTGGGTTGCATCGCGCTTCTGGCGAAACGTGGCGAGCTTGCCTGGCGCCGCCTCAATCAGGCCGTACTGGTAGCCCTCCGGGTCCTTGCGGATCTGCACGCGTTCGCCGGTGGCCCGCATCGTGCCCTTGACCAGAACAACTTCGCCGGCGAGCACGCACACCTGTTTGAGGTCATCGCACTCACCGGTGTTGGCCTCGTAGTTGAGCGGCTTCTCGCGGTCTGCGCGTTCGGCCTGCGCGGTGCTCGCCAGCAACCCGGCCAGGGCGAGCGCGATCCATCGGCGGTTCATCGTCCCTCCCGGCCGGCAGGCGTGGGTTCGATCGAGCCTCGAACCTGCGATCTGAATTTCACGCTGCGCTTGATGTTGTCGTAGTCCATTCCGACCGTGTTGATGCGCGAGCCGCCCCGTTCGATCGCGACCGGTGCATCGGTCGCGAACTGTTCGACGTCGGGCAGTGCCACCAGCTTCTCGGTCGTCAGGCGCATGGGTGGCTCGCCGTCCTTGCCTGCGGCGCGGACCAGCGTCACGTTGCCCGTCAGGGTGACGCGAGCACCGCTTTCTTCCACCAGCGCACGGTCGGCGCGTGCGTCGATCTGCGGCTGGTCTTCGCGCAGGCTGACCATGCGGGGCTGGACCACCTCGGCGCGATCGTCGCTCGGGTAGTGCGTGATGCGCTCGCCGATCAGCTTGTTGACGGCGCGGCCCGCTGCATCGAATTGCGTCAGCGTGACCTTTTCGCCGATGACGTCCGGCCCCTCGCGCGATACCGCGCTCGGAATGGCTCCAAGGCGGGTCGACACCGAGTACCAATAAGTCGAGCCCGCCAAAAGTGCGAGCAGCACGATGGCGATGATGGCGGTGATGCGGTCACGCATGGCCGAGCGTGCCTCGCGTACGCGACGCTTTGCGTCGCACGTGCGCTCGGCACGGCTTGAAATAGGACGCGGGCTTGGGGCGGCCCGGCGCCCACGTCCGATACAACGGCTCGCTGGGTGTGGCTCTCATCCATGCACCATAGTCAGGACATCGATGCCCTTGGCGCGCAGGATGAACTCGGCGAAGGCGCGGACGGCGGCGTGGCCGCCGGGGCAAGGTGCGATCCAGTGTGCGACGGCCTTGACCTCGTCACGCGCGTCAGCGACGGTGGCGGCGAAGCCGACCGATTGCAGAACTGGCAGGTCGGGCAGGTCGTCGCCGATGTAGGCCGCCTCGTGGGCGGGGCATCCCAATTCACGCAGCAGTTCGATGAATCCGGCGGCCTTGTCGCCCCGCCCCTGCAGCACGCGCGCAATGCCAAGCTCCCGTGCACGCCTCGCAACAATCGGGGAGTTGCGCGCCGAGAGGATGGCAACGTCGATCTTCCGCGCGAGCAGCATCTTGATGCCGTGACCGTCGCGCACGTCGAAGGCCTTGAGCGCCTCGCCTTCGGGTCCGTAGTAGAGCCTGCCGTCGGTCAGCACGCCGTCGACATCGAGGACCACGAGTCGTACGCGCGCCGCGCGCTCTTCGGCCGTCATCTAGATGACCTTCGCGTTCATCAGGTCGAGGTTGTTCAGCGCACCGACCAGCTGCCCGCCGCGGTCGACAACGAGCAGCTGGTTCTTGCGGTGGCGGTCCATCAGCTGCGCGGCTTCGGCCGCCAGTGCCTCGGGGCCGACTGTCAGCGGAGTGCGCGTCATGACGTCGATGACGGCCAGTTGCCTGACGTCGCCGACACGTTCGAGCAGCCGGCGCAGATCGCCGTCGGTGAAGATCCCGGCCAAAGCTCCACGTTCGTCGAGCACGGCAGTCATGCCGAGCTGCTTGCGCGTGATCTCGTGCAGGGCGTCCATGACCGTGGCGGTGCTCGGGACACGCGGGATGGCATCGCCGCTGCGCATGACGTCACTGACGCGCGTGAGCAGCTTCCGGCCGAGCGCACCGGCGGGGTGGGAGCGGGCGAAGTCCTCCTGTCCGAACCCCCGCGCTTCGAGGCAGGCGATCGCCAGTGCATCACCAAACGCGAGCATGGCGGCCGTGGAGGACGTCGGTGCCAGGTTCAGTGGGCAGGCTTCCTTTTCGACATGGACATCCAGATGGACGTCGGCGAGCCTGGCCAGAGCTGATCCAGCGCTGCCGGTCATCGCAATCAGTGGCGTCCCCTGGCGCTTGGCCACGGGCACGATGGTCAGCAGTTCATCGCCTTCGCCGGAGTACGAAAGCGCGAGCAGCACGTCGTCTCCGGTGATCATGCCGAGGTCGCCATGGGCGGCTTCGGCGGCATGCACGAACATCGACGGCGTTCCGGTGGAGGCCAGCGTGGCGGCGATCTTGCGGCCGATGTGGCCGCTCTTGCCGATCCCGCTGACGACGACCCGCCCGCGGCAGCGAAGCAGCAGTGTGACCGCCTTGCCGAACGTCGCATCGATGCGGGAAGCGAGGGCGGCGACGGCACTGGCCTCGATCTCGATCACTTCGCGCGCCAGCGCCAGCGCGCTGGCGTTCGCTTCGATGGTCGGGGTGGCGGCGGGCATCGACGGGTGAGGGGCGTTGCAGAGTGAAAGGCGGTGGCGGAAGGGCACTCGGGAAGCTGCGGCGATAATACACGCGCTAACTGCGCTGGCATGACGTTTGCTTAACCGGCGCGCCTGACCCTGCCCTGCACCGCAATCGATGACTTCAGGTCTGGAAGTAACGCTGATTCTGCTGGCCACCGTGGTGCTGGGCGTGGTCGCCTTTCGCCTGCTGTCGCTGCCGCCGCTGCTCGCCTACCTCGCGGTCGGCATTCTGATCGGGCCGCACGCGTTCGCGCTGGTGCCGGACAGCAAGCAGACGCGCTACCTGGCGGAGTTCGGCGTCGTGTTCCTGATGTTTTCCATCGGCCTCGAGTTCTCGCTGGCGCGCCTGAAGTCGATGCGGCGCATCGTCTTCGGGCTTGGCGGTGCGCAGGTCGGATTGACGATCGCCGGAGTGCTGGTTGCCGGTGCGCTGCTGGGCCGCTACTTTGGCGTCGATCTCGTCGGGGCCTTCGCGCTCGGGGCAGCGCTGGCGATGTCGTCGACCGCCATTGTCATGAAACTGATGGCCGAGCGCATGCAGCTGGACACGGAGCACGGCAGGCGCATCGTCGGCGTTCTGCTGTTCCAGGACCTTGCCGTCGTGCCGTTGCTGGTCCTGCTACCGGCGCTTGCTGCACACGCCGACGACCTGGGCTCGACCCTTGGCACGGCGATCCTGAAGGCGGCGCTGCTGCTGACCGTCCTGCTGGCCGGTGGGCAACGTGTGCTGCGCTGGTGGCTGCACCTCGTTGCCAAACGCAAGTCGCACGAGCTCTTCACGCTCAACGTGCTCCTGATCACGCTCGGACTTGCGTGGCTGACCGAGGTCGCAGGGCTCTCGCTGGCGCTAGGTGCATTTGTGGCCGGCATGCTGATCGCCGAGACCGAGTTCCGGCACCAGGTCGAAGAGGACATCAAGCCGTTCCGCGACGTGCTGCTGGGACTGTTCTTCGTGACGATCGGCATGCTGCTGAATCCGCGGGTCGTGGTCGATCACTTCGGCTGGGTGCTGCTGGCGCTGACTGTGCCGGTGGCATTCAAGTTCGGCCTGATCTACCTGCTGGCGCGCGTCTTCGGAGCGGCGGCCGGGACCTCGATCCGTGCCGCGTTGGCGCTCGCGACGGCGGGCGAGTTCGGCTTCGTGCTGCTTGGGCTTGCCGGGCAGTTCCGCCTGCTCGACGATCTGATTCTGCAGATCGTCCTCGCAGCGATGCTGCTTTCGATGCTCGCCGCGCCCCTGCTCGTGCAGCACGCCGACTGGATCGCGATGCGACTGGCATCGAGCGAGTGGCTGCAGAAGTCGCTCGAGATCGCGCAGATCGCCCAGCGTGCCATTGCCACCGAGCGTCACGTGGTGATCTGTGGTTTTGGCCGTAGCGGCCAGCACCTGGCCAAGATGCTCGAGCAGGAAGGCATCGGCTACGTCGCGCTCGATCTCGACCCGGACCTCGTGCGCGAAGCCGCGGCGGCGGGCGACTCGGTGGTCTATGGCGATGCGGCGCGACGTGAGACGCTGGTCGCGGCCGGCATACGGCGCGCGGCCGCACTGGTCGTCACCTACGCGGACACGCGTTCGGCGCTGAAGGTGCTGCACCACGCTCACGAGCTGCGCCCGAACCTCGCCGTGATCGTGCGGACGCAGGACGACCACGATCTCGACAAGCTGATGCAGGCCGGCGCTACCGAGGTCGTGCCCGAAGTCATCGAGGGCAGCCTGATGCTCGGCTCGCATGCCCTGGTGCTCCTCGGCGTGCCGGTCGCTCGGGTGGTCCGGCGGGTGCGCGAGGCGCGCGACCAGCGCTATCGCCTGCTGCGCGGCTACTTTCACGGCACCGGAGACGAAGACCTGTCGCCCGAGGGCGAATCCCATGAGCGGCTGCATTCGGTGCCGATCGATGCGGGTGCCCGTGCAATCGGCAGGCGCCTGGTTGATCTTGGCCTGCAGGCAATGGGAGCCGAAGTCACCGCCGTACGGCGGCGCGGAATTCGCGGCGCGGATCCGAGTCCGGAGATGAAGCTGCAGGTCGGCGATGTGATCGTGCTGCGCGGCGTGCCGGAGTCCCTGGAACTGGCCGAGGAAAGGCTGCTGGAACGATGAAGCCGAAGATTCGCGCGCTCCTGGTGCTGGCGACGGGCCTGCTCGTCGCCGGGCAGGCGCGGGCCGTGGAGACCTGGGCCGCCTTGCGCGAGCCCGGCGCCGTGCTGATCGTCCGTCACGCCGAGACCGTGCCCGGCATCGGTGATCCCCCGGGGTTCCGGATCGATGACTGTGCCACTCAGCGCAACCTGTCCGAAACGGGGCGGAAGCAGGCCGTCGCGATGGGACGGACGCTGGCCGAGCGCGGTGTCACCGTAACGAAGGTCGAGTCGAGCCGCTGGTGCCGCTGCGCCGACACGGCGCGGCTGGCGTTTCCGCAGCTGCCCGCGGCTTACCTGGATGCGTTGAACTCGTTCTTCGAAGATCGATCGACCGCGGCCGCGCAGACACGCGCGCTGCGCGCCCGCATCGCAGAGTGGAAAGGCCCCGGAGTACTCGTGCTGGTCACGCACCAGGTCAATATCTCGGCCCTGACGGGCCGCGCGACGGCGATGGGTGAGGCGGTCGTGCTGCGTCCCGCAGGCGGCGACGTCAGCGTGCTGGGCACCGTCCGCTTCTGAGTCGCGCTAGGCGGCGCGCTTGCGGCGCCGGCGGGCGAGTACCGGTGCCAGGTAGGTGCCGGTGTGGCTCTCAGCGCTGGCCACGATCTGCTCGGGAGGTCCGGCGGCGATGATGCGTCCACCTCCGTCTCCGCCCTCGGGGCCGAGGTCGACCACCCAGTCGGCAGTCTTGATGACATCCAAATTGTGCTCGATGACGACGACGGTGTTGCCGGCGTCACGCAGCTGATGCAGCACCTTGAGCAGCAGAGCGATGTCGTGGAAGTGCAGCCCGGTCGTTGGCTCATCAAGGATGTAGAGCGTCCGCCCCGTGTCGCGCTTGGAAAGCTCGAGCGATAGCTTGACCCGCTGCGCCTCTCCGCCCGAGAGCGTCGTCGCACTCTGGCCCAGCCGCACGTAGCCCAGACCGACGTCGAGCAGTGTCTGCAGCTTGCGGGCGATCGTGGGCACGGCGCTGAAGAATTCGAAGGCGTCTTCGACCGTGAGGTCGAGCACCTCGGCGATGTTGCGGCCCTTGTAGTGGACCTCGAGTGTTTCGCGGTTGTAGCGCTTGCCGTGGCAGACGTCGCAGGGCACGTAGACATCCGGCAGGAAGTGCATCTCGACCTTGATGACGCCATCGCCCTGGCAGGACTCGCAGCGGCCACCCTTCACGTTGAACGAGAAGCGGCCAGCCTCGTAGCCGCGCTCGCGCGCCGTCGGCGTTTCGGCGAAAAGCTCGCGAATCGGCGTGAAGAGTCCCGTGTAGGTTGCAGGATTGCTGCGCGGCGTACGGCCGATCGGGCTCTGGTCGACGCTGATTACCTTGTCGACATGCTCGAGTCCTTCGAGCATCGTGTACGGTGCCGGCTCGGCCGCAGAACCGTACAGGTGGCGCGCGACCGCGGCGTACAGCGTGTCGTTGACCAGTGTCGACTTGCCGGAGCCCGAGACACCGGTGATGCAGGTCAGCAGACCGATCGGCAGATCCAGCGTGACGCTCTTGAGATTGTTGCCGTGCGCGCCGATCAGCTTCAGCCAGTGCGTGAAGGGCGGCGTGCGGTCGGCCGGGATCTCGATCTGGCGCTTGCCTGCCATGTACTGGCCGGTCAGCGACTTCGAATTGGCCACGATCTCGTCGAGAGTGCCGCGAGCCACCACTTCGCCGCCGTGCGCGCCGGCGCCCGGTCCCATGTCGACGATGTAGTCCGCGGCGCGGATTGCATCCTCGTCGTGCTCCACGACGATGACGCTGTTGCCGAGATCGCGCAGGTGCTTCAGCGTCCCGATCAGCCGGTCGTTGTCACGCTGGTGCAGTCCGATCGAGGGTTCGTCCAGCACGTACATCACCCCGGTCAGGCCGGACCCGATCTGTGACGCGAGGCGGATGCGCTGCGACTCTCCGCCCGAGAGCGTGTCGGCGGAGCGATCCAGCGACAGGTAGTCCAGTCCGACGTTGACCAGGAAGTGCAGCCGCGAACCGATCTCCTTGACGATCTTGGACGCGATCTCCTTCTTCGAACCCGTGAACGCAAGGGACTCGAAGTACCGCGTCGCCTCTGCCAGCGGCGCCGCGGAGATCTGCCAGATTCCGCGCTGGTGCTCGCCGTCGCCGATGAACACGTTGCGTGCCTCGCGCCGCAGACGCGAGCCTTCACAGGCCGGACAGGCGCGCTGGCTGCGCAGCTTGGCCAGTTCGTCGCGCACGACCAGCGAATCGGTCTCGCGCAGCCGCCGCTCGAGGCTCGGGATCACGCCTTCGAAGGGGTGCCGGCGCACCATCTTGCGGCCGCGTTCGTTCGTGTAGGTGAAGGGGATCTCGGTCTCGCCGGAACCGTGCAGGATCACGCGCTGCGCCGATTCGGGCAACTGGTCATACGGCTGGTTGAGGTCGAACCCGTAGTGCTGCGCGACCGTGACCAGCATCTGGTGGTAGTACTGGTTGCGCGCGTCCCAGCCCTTGATCGCGCCGCTCGCCAGCGCCAGTTCCGGATGAGCCACGACGCGCTGCTCGTCGAAGTACTCGACGGTGCCAATGCCGTCGCAGGCCTCGCAAGCGCCCATCGGATTGTTGAACGAGAAGAGCCGCGGCTCGAGTTCCGCCAGCGAATAGCTGCATACCGGGCACGCGAAACGGCTTGAGAAGGCGAGCTCCTGACCGTTGTCGAGGTCGAGCAGCAACGCGCGCCCGTCGGCCAGCCGCAGCGCCGTCTCGAACGATTCGGCCAGCCTTTGCTTGGCGTCCGCCCGCACCTTCAGGCGGTCGACCACGACATCGAGCGAGTGCTTCTCGTTCTTGGCCAGCGGCGGCACGCTTTCGGCCTCGACGACCGCGCCGTCGATGCGAAAGCGCACGAAGCCCTGCACCTGCATGTCGTCGAAGAACTCGATGAACTCGCCCTTGCGCTCGCGCACCACCGGCGCCAGCACGAGAACCTTCGTGTCTTCCGGCAGCGTGAGCGTCGCGTCGACCATCTGCGAGACGCTCTGCGACTGCAGCGGCACCTTGTGGTCCGGGCAGTACGGAGTGCCCACCCGGGCGAACAGCAGGCGCAGGTAGTCATGGATCTCGGTCACCGTGCCGACCGTCGAGCGCGGATTGTGTGACGAGGCCCTCTGCTCGATCGCGATCGCCGGCGACAGACCTTCGATCAGGTCGACGTCGGGCTTTTCCATCAGCTGCAGGAACTGCCGCGCATAGGCCGACAGCGACTCGACGTATCGACGCTGACCCTCGGCGTAGAGCGTGTCGAATGCCAGCGACGACTTGCCCGACCCCGAAAGCCCCGTGATGACGATCAACCGCTCGCGTGGCAGATCGAGATCGATGCTCTTGAGATTGTGGGTGCGGGCGCCGCGGATGCGGATTTCGTCCATCAGGGAGGCGAACTGCGAGAGGCGAACTTGTTACTATAGCCACAAACCTCATCGCTCCCGGACCCACACCAGCCGCCGCGCTGATAGCGGGGTTCCTCGCCTCCGAAGGAGAACAACATGGCATCCGTCAACAAGGTGATCCTGATCGGCAATCTCGGGCGCGATCCCGAGACCCGTTACACGGCCGACGGCGCGGCGATCACCAACGTATCGATCGCAACCACGCGCCGCTACAAGGACGCCTCCGGGCAGCAGCAGGAAGAAACCGAGTGGCACCGGGTGGCGTTCTTCGGCCGGCTGGCCGAGATCGCAGGCGAGTACCTGCGCAAGGGCCGGCCGGTGTATGTCGAGGGTCGGCTGCGCACGCGCAAATGGCAGGACAAGGACGGCAACGACAAGTACACGACAGAGATCGTCGCCGAGAACATGCAGTTGCTAGGCTCGCGCGAAGGGATGGGCGGCGGAGCCGACCTCGACGGCGGTGATGAGGCGCGCGCCCCGGCGCCGGCCCGCTCGGCAGGGGCGCGCCCGGCGCCGGCCGCCAAGCCGGCGACCAATATCGCCGACATGGACGAAGACATTCCGTTCTAGCAAGCGGCCGCGCCAGCGGAGCGCAGTCGCAGGGTGCAGGGCGGATTCCTGGCCGTTGAACCGCCGCACATCGGGCCGCGCGCCGGATACGTACATGTGGCGCATTGCGCCGCTGGCGCGCACTGCGCTCGGTAATATCACTTAGGCGATATCCGGTATTCCGAGGCTGGCGCGCGGGCGCTAAGGTCGGCCGGCTGGCGTGCCGCAGCAACGTGCGGCTTCCTGCCACCGTCCCGTCTCGCGTCCTGCCCGGTGCACGATGCGGGTTCCGAATCCCCGGCAACCCGATGCCGGAGCACTGCAATCGACTCCCATGGACCTGAGCTTCCTGCCTGACTGGCCACCTGCATTTCCCGCTGCCGTTGCGGTGGCTGCACTGGCCTTGCTGGCTGCGGCGTTCGGCGAGGTGGCGGCGCGTTGGCTGAAGGCGCCGCGGCTGCTCGGATATCTCGCCGCGGGCGCGTGCTTCGGTGCCGGCGGCTACGCGCTGCGGGCGCTGAACATGGAGCAGCTTCCGACCGCGACGCTGCAGTTTTCGCTGGAGTTCACGGCAGCGATCATCGCATTCGACCTGGGTCAGCGTGTCTCGTTCGGCTGGTTGCGCCGCAATCCTGCATTGCTCGGCGCAAGCGT
Organism: uncultured beta proteobacterium; assembly: GCA_963780715.1. Classification (GTDB taxonomy): domain Bacteria; phylum Pseudomonadota; class Gammaproteobacteria; order Burkholderiales; family Burkholderiaceae_F; genus JALORV01. Next base: position 146,956 of record CAWADK010000016.1, on the reverse strand, counting down.
GCTGGAAAGCGGCCTGACGTTCGCAGTCGTCTTCGCGGTCCTGCGCTGGCTCGAGGTCGCGCCGCTCGCGTCCGCGCTGATCGCCACGGTCAGCATGTCGACATCGCCGGCCGTGGTGCTGGCCGTCACGCGCGAGGCGAGGTCGCAGGGCCAGGTCACCGAGCGCGTGCTGCTTCTCACGGCGCTGAACACGATCTATGCCGTCGTGCTTTCGACGCTGCTGCTTGCATGGGCCCGGGTCGAAACGCGCGGGCTGCTCGACGACTATCTGCTGCATCCGCTCTACCTGATCGCCGGTTCACTCGCGCTGGCCGCGCTGGGCGCGCGCGTCCTGCTGCTCGTTGCCGGATTCGTCGGGCGCGATCGTGCCGCGCAGCTCACGCTGATGCTGGCGGTCGTATGGATCGTGTTCGCGTCCGCGCTCGCACTGCGGCTTTCTCCACTGCTCGCCTCGCTGGCCTGCGGCGCGTTCGCGCGGGCGTTTGACCGCGAGCGCCGTTTCTCGGGTGGCGACTTCGGGCTGGTGTCGGCGCTGGCCCTGATGCTCTTCTTCGCACTGTCAGCCGCCACGGTCGATCTCGGTGTCCTGCTCAATGCCGGTCTGCCGGCGCTTGCACTGGTGCTGGCGCGTTCCGCATGCAAGGTGACGGCCGTGGGTCTCATGGCGCCGCTGACCGGCATCGTTTGGCGCAAGGGGCTGCTCATTGGACTGGGACTGCTGCCGATGTCGGCCATCGCGCTGATGCTGACGCAGCAGGTGACGCAGATCGATCCGCAGCTCGGCGCGCAGGCCGGTGCGGTGCTCGTGGCCAGCGTCATCATCTTCCAGATTGTTGGCGCGTTGACGCTGGTCTACGCGCTGCGCAGCAGCGGCGAGGCGAGGACGGAGCCATGACGCCAGGAGCATTCCTGCACGTAATCGATGCGACCAACCTGCAGGCGGACCGATGAACGAAGGCATGCTGGACTTCAAGGCTTCTCAGTCTCTCTCGGTCGGTGTCGAGCTCGAGCTGCAGCTGATCGACCGGCGCAGCGGCGACCTGACGCGGGCTGCTTCCGACCTGATCGCACTCGTCACCCGCAAGCCCTTTCCGGGCGATATCAAGCCGGAGATCACCGAGAGCATGCTCGAAGTCAGTACCTCGGTGCACACGGCCTATGCGCCGCTACGCGCCGAGCTGATCGCAATGCGCGACACACTGGTGGTCGGGGCGGACCGGCTCGACATCGAGGTCGCCGGAGGCGGGGCGCATCCGTTCCAGCGCTGGTATGACCGGCAGATCTACGACCGCCCGCGCTTTCGTCATGTGGCCGGGCTCTATGGCTATCTCGCCAAGCAGTTCACCGTATTCGGGCAGCACGTTCACATCGGCTGCGAAAATGGCACGCAGGCGATGCGCCTGCTGCACCGGTTGTCGACCTACATTCCACAGTTCATTGCGCTGGCGGCGAGCAGCCCGTACTTTCAGGGCGTCGACACGTCGTTCGACTGCTCTCGCCTGAACAGCATCTACGCATTTCCGCTTTCGGGCCGGGCGCCGTTCCTGACCGACTGGCCGGCGTTCGAGCAGTACTTCGAGAAGCTTCGCCGGCTCGGCGTCGTCGAAAGCATGAAGGACTTCTACTGGGACATCCGCCCGAAGCCCGAGTACGGGACGATCGAGGTCCGGGTCTTCGACACGCCGCTGACGGTCGAGCGGGCCGCGGCGCTCGCGGCCTACCTGCAGGCGATCTGCCGCATGCTGCTCGAACACGACGAAACGGTGACCGAGGATATCTACCTCGCCTACAACTACAACCGCTTCCAGGCGTGTCGCTTCGGACTCGAAGGCCAGGTGCTGGACAGCATCAGTGGCGAGTCGACGCCGCTGCACATGGCGGTACTGCGCACGCTGGACGCATGCCGCCCTCATGCGCGCGAGCTGGGCTCGGTCGATGCCCTCGACGAAATCGAGCGCTGGGTCCGCACCGGAGGCAACGACGCGCGCTGGCAGCGCGAGACGATGCAGCATTCCCGCTCGCTGAGCGAACTGGTGCTGCAGTCAGCGGACCGGTGGCGCGGAAGGGCGCCCGCGCCGCACGGCGCTGTCGACTAAGGCTAGTTCGAGCTGCCGTGCAGCAGTTGCAGGACTTCGGCGTGCAGCTCGCCGGCGCTGGCGATCAGCGACAGCTCCGCCAGCGGATCGCCGCCGCGCCAGCTCGTCACGGTTCCCCCGGCCGCCTCGACGACCGGCACGATCGCGGCGACGTCCCAGTGGGCGAGCGTGGGATCGAGCATCAGGTCCGCGCCGCCGGTCGCGAGCGCGAAGTAGCCGAAGCAGTCACCCCATGTGCGATACAGCTTCGCGCGCGCAACGATCGCCTCGATGCGGTTGGTGTTGGCCGCACCGCGCTGCTCACCGGTGCTCCAGTGCGTGGTGGCGAGCACGGTCGCATCCTGCAGTCGCGAACACGGACGCACGCGGACACGCCGCATCGAACCGTCGCTCGCATACTGGACACACTCCTGGCCGTGGCCGATCAGTGCGACTCCGGCAACCGGGTGCGCGATGACGCCGAGCACGGGCCGGAAGCCGGCGCCGTCGTCGCGCTCCAGCGCGATCAACGTACCGAACAGGAAGCAGTGGGTGATGAAGGCGCGCGTGCCGTCGACCGGATCGAGTACCCAGCGGTAGCGCACTCCGGCCTTGGTGCCGTGTTCCTCGCCGATGATGCCGTGGTCGGGATAGCGGCGCTCGATCAACGTTCGCATCGCGGTCTCGGCGTTGCGGTCCGCGAGCGTCACGGGCGATGCGTCGTGCTTTGTCACGACCGCCGTGCCCGACATGAAGTAAGGGCGGATCGTGGCGAACGCGGTGCCGATCAGCTCGTGCGCGAACGGGACGAACTCGCGCTCCTCGGCGCGCGTGAGCGGCGCGCTGTAGCGGCACTGCCCCACGGTGCTCTCAGGCACCTTTGGCCGGAGCGAATAGGGCTTCGCAGTCCGAACGGTCCGCTTGCGACAGCGAATCCGCGCTGCAGCTTGCCGTCATCTTCTCCTGCAGCCGTGCCAGCGTCGCGTCGTGCTTGCCGTCCTTGTTCCACTTCTGCAGGCGCTGGCTCATGCGCTCGAGCGAACTGCGACTGCGCGCAGAGTAGGCGTCCGGGTTCGCTGCCGCTTCTGCGACGACGCCGGCAGCCGCGGCCTCGATGCGAGCCGCGTCCGCCGGGGCCAGTTCAAGCAGGTAGTTGACGTAGGCGCCGCCCCACTGCAGGCGCGTCGCCGGGCCTTTCGAGGTCTCATAGGCCTGGCGCGCCCACTCGATCGCCGCGACCTTGCTGTCCGGCGTGCCGCGCTTGCGGGCGTTGGAGGCGAGGCCGAGCATGTAGTAGTAGGGCGAATGCGAGCGTTCGAGTTCGATCGACAGCAGGGCATCGGATTCGTCGAGCAGGCCGGCGTCGGCGAGCACCGCTCCGGCACCGGTGATGACCGATTGACGTTCGTTGAGGTCGGTTGTTTCGCGGTCGACGCGCGTGACCTCGGTGCGTACCTGCGCGATCAGCGCGGCCGGCAGCGGGCCCGACTTGTTGTCGAGCCGCGCCAGATCCACCTTGCCACTCAGAGCCGCGATGCGGCCGCCGTTGGACAGCGTCGGGTCCGTGGCGAGGCGGTCGAGCGCGGCACTCCACGCGGCCAGCAGCTCCTCGCGCTCGCGTGACTTGGGCGCCGTGGTGTAGCCGACGATATCGGCGGCATAGCCGGAAATCAGGTCGTAGTGCTCGCGCACCAGTTCGGGCCGCGCCAGGATGCTGCGCACGCTCGCCAGCGCATCGGCCTTGTCGGCAGCGGGCTTGACCTCGCCCTTGGCGGTCGCTGAGGCGGCAATGGCCTGCAGCGTGAGTCGGGAAGCCGCCTCGCGCTGATCGCTCGGGCAGGTTTGCGCCAGCCGGATCAGCGTCGCCGGCACCTCCGGCTTCGGGATCATCTGCTGCTCGTCGGTTTCCCACGCGTAGAACGCCAGCAGGCGCCAGTCCTCCGCGCTGACGGGCTTTCCGGACAGTGCGGCGGCCAGCGCCTCGCGTGCCGACGAGCCGCCGGCGATGCCATGGTCGAGCACCTGCATGTATTTCGCGGGCTCGACCGAGCCGGCCAGGCGGGTGATCTCGGATCCATCGGGTCGCAGCAGCACCATCGTCGGATAGGCGCTGACACTGAAGCGCTTGCCGAGCGCCTGCCCGCTCGGTGTATCGCCGTCCACATACACCGGGACGAAGGAACGCGACTTCGCGATGAACTCCGGACGCGTGAAGATCGTGCTCTTGACCTGGTTGCAGGGCGGGCACCAGGCCGCGGTCCAGAACAGGAACACCGGCTTGCTGGCGGCCTTTGCCTGTTCGAAGGCGCGGTCGACGTCGGTCACGGTCGTTGGGCGCACCCACGCGATTTCCGTACTCGGCGCCGAGGCCGCGCCAGGCCCCTGGGTTTCAGGCGCCTTGGAACAGCCGGCGAGCAGTAGCAGTGCGACGGCCGGCAGGATGAGACGGTTCATGCGAACTCCTCGGAACGGCGCCGCGGCGGCGCGTGCAGTGGCGCGGATTATCGCCGCTCGCGGCGCCGCCGTGTGCAGGCCTAGCGAAGTCGCAGGCGGTCGGCCAGTCCGAGGTAGCGCCCGAGCGGTGGCGAGCTGGCGTCGGCGGACTTGGCCAGGTCGTCCCACAGCCGCAGCCGGACGGCATCGGCCGCGAACGGTTGGCCGATGAACGCGTCGGCCTCGCTGGCCGAGAAGATGCCCCCCTGGAGTTCCAGGCTGCGCTTGGAGTCGGCAGACAGTGCGGTCCAGTACTCCGCGCCGCTCGAGTGGCCATCACCATGCGCACAGAGGTAGCGCTTGGCATCCACATGCAGGCGGATCGGCTGCAGGACGGCATCGTCAAGAGCCCCCGCAGGAAGGGCAGGGCGACATACTCGTGGCGATCGTCCACGCCACGCAGCGTCGGGGTTTCGCCCTGGTCGTTGATCAGGTGCCCGATGTCGTGCAGGAAGGCGGCGAGCACCAACGATTCGCTGGCGCCGGACCGCTCGGCAAGGTCGGCCGACTGCAGCGCATGCTGCAACTGGGTAACGGGCTCGCCGGTGTACATCCGGTCGCCCTTGGCGGCGTACAGCCGCTCGATGTCCTCGAGCATCAGGGCCATCAGGTCGTCCGTGGTTCGGTGGGTTCGAAGAGCGCCGCCGGTTCGCCCAGCACGCGCGACTTCGACAGCACGCCGGCCGACTCGAGGATCGGGTAGGCCACCGAGCAGAACAACGAATTGATGCGCTTGAAGTCCGCAAGCAGGTCCAGGTGCAGCGAACTGGTCTCGATCGACTGGCGCGTGTTGTCCGACAGCCGCAGCAGGTGCTGGTCGGCGTAGCGCATCTCGAGTTCGCGAAACGCGACCTTTTCCGACATCAGCGACTGTGCCGATTTCAAGTCGCCATTCAGGAACACCGCCACCGCCAGCTGAAGGTTGGCGACGAGCCTCGCATGCAGGTCCGTGATCTCGGCGATGCCCGCATCGGAGAACGAGAGACCGTGGCGGATCTTGCGTTCGGCGACGTCCAGCAGGCCGCGCTCGATGATGTCGCCGACATGCTCCATGTTGATCGTGAACTGGATGACCTCGGTCCAGCGGCGCGACTCGCCGGCGTCGAGCGCCTCGCGGCTGATCTGCGCGAGGTAGCGCTTGATCGCGGAATACAGGCGATCGATTTCGTCGTCGCGCCGCCGCAGCGATTCGGCGAGCTGCGTGTCGTTGGTTCGCAGCACCGTCAGCAGGCCGTCGAGCATGTCCTGCACGGTGTCCGCAAGCCGGATTGCTTCGCGCGCGGCATTGCCGAGCGCCAGTGGCGGCGTGGCCAGCGCGACCGGGTCGAGATAGCGCGCCTGGCCCGCGCCCTCCGGGCTGCGCACGTCCGGCAGCCACCGCTCGGTGAGCCGGGCCAGCCGACCCGTGAACTGGATGAAGGTGAGCGCCAGCAGCACGTTGAAGGCGAGATGGAAGGCGACCACCAAAGTGCCGGGCTCGACCCGCAGGGTGAGCAGCTTCGGCATGACGTAGGGCAGCAGCGCGAGCGCCAGCACGAGACCGACGGCCTTGAACACGAAGTTGCCGAGCGGGACGCGGCGCGTCACTGCGTCGGATTTCATCGTCGTGAGCAGCGCGAGGCAGCCGCTGCCGAGGTTGGCCCCGAGCACCAGCGGCAGCGCCACGTGCAGCGGCAGCACATGCGAGGCTGCCAGCGTGGCCACCAGCAGCACCACGGCCAGGCTGGAGTAGGAAAGCACCGCGAACATCGCGCCGATCAGCACGTCGAGCATCGTGTCGCCCGACAGCTGTGCGAGCAGCGTCTTGACGCCGGCGGCATGCGCCAGCGGCGCGGTTGCCGCCGTGATCAGCTGCAGCGCGAGGATCATCACGCCCAGGCCGAGGACGATGCGGCCGATCTGGCCGGCGCGCTCGTTGCGGCGTGACAGGTACACGACGACCCCGACGATGATCGCCAGCGGTGCCAGCCAGCGCAGGTCGAGTGCAAACACCTGCACCATCACGGCGGTGCCGACGTCCGCGCCGAGCATGACGGCGAGCGCGGCCGAGGTCGTGAGCAGCCCCTGCGCAACGAAGGACGACGTCAGCAGCGCGGTCGCGGTCGAGCTCTGCAGCAGCCCCGTCACGCCGAGCCCGGCGAAAAAGGCCGTGGCGCGACCGTTCATGCTGCGTGCCAGGAACTTGCGCAGCACGGCGCCGTAGACCCGCAGCACGCCAGTGCGGACGATGTGCGTGCCCCAGACCAGCAGGGCGATCGCGGCCAGCAGATTCAGCAGGGTGGTCAATTGCGGTTGTTACCTCCATGGCGGCCGGTCGGCCGTATTGCAGATCACGTTCTACGCTGCCTCACCAAGGCAAGGAATAGGTCTTTACGTTGGTGAAGCTCTTCATCGCTTCCTGGACGCCTTCCTTGTACCCCAGGCCCGAGTCCTTGATTCCGCCGAAAGGCGTCAGTTCCAGCCGGTAACCCGGCACTTCACGCACGTTTACGGTCCCGACGTTTAGTTCGGCGATGCACCGCGTGATGACGTCCAGCCGGTTGGTGCAGACCGAAGAGGACAGACCGTACGCGGTCGAGTTCGCAATGGCGATCGCTTCGTCGAGCGAACCAAAACGGATGACCGGGGAGACCGGGCCGAAGGTCTCCTCCTTGACGAGCCGCATGCCCGGCTGCACATGGTCAAGCACGGTGGGCGAATACAGCGCCCCGCGCCGCTCGTTGCCTGCCAGCAGGCGCGCGCCCGACTGCACCGCGTCGTTGACGCGCCGCTCGAACTCCGTCGCGGCCGCCTCGTCGATGACGGTGCCCATGTCAGTCGCCGCGTCGAGCGGGTCGCCGTACTTCACCGCCCGGGTCTTCGCCACCAGCCGCTCGACGAAATCGTCGGCCACCGACCGGTGCACCAGCATGCGCTTTACCGCCGTGCAGCGCTGGCCCGAGTTCTTGTAGGAACCGCTCGCCGCGAGCGTCGCGGCTTCCTCGATGTCGGCGTCGTCCATGACGATGATCGGGTCGTTGCCGCCGAGTTCGAGCACCTGCCGCTTGTAGACCGCCTTGGCGGCGATGTATTTGCCAACGGCGACCCCGCCGGTGAAGGTGACCAGGTCGACGTCGGCATGCGTCAGCAGCTCGTCGGCGATCTCGCGCGGGTCGCCAGTCACGACCGACAGCATCGGCGGCGGCAGGCCGGCCTCGTACAGCACGTCGGCGAGCAGGTAGGCCGCGAGCGGCGTCTTCTCGCTCGGCTTGAGCACGACGCGGTTGTTCGTCGCCACGGCCGGCGCGACCTTGTGGATCACCTGGTTCAGCGGGTGGTTGAACGGTGTGATCGCCGTGATGACGCCCTGCAGCGGCTCGCGCAGCGTGTAGACCTTGCGGCTCTTGCCGTGCGGCGTCAGGTCGCACGAGAACACCTGGCCGTCGTCGACCAGCGCCTGGTTGGCGGCAAAGAGCAGCACGTCCGATGCGCGGCCCACCTCGTAGAGCGTGTCCTTCAGGCACAGGCCGGACTCGAGCGTGATCGTGCGCGCGATTTCCTCGCGGCGACCCGCGATGATCTCGCCGGCCTTCATCAGGATGCGGTAGCGCTCGTACCGCGTCAGGCGTGCCTTGAAGGCACGTGCCGTCGCGATCGCGCGGCGAACGTCATCGACGGTCGCCTTCGGGACGGTGGCGACAACCTCGCCGGTGTACGGGAAGCGGACCTCGAGGCTGCGTTCGGTCGCCACCTTCTCTCCGGCAATGCGGAGCGTTTCGCGGCGCGGGGCGGCGAGGGGAGCGTTCATGACTGGGCGTGATTGAGCGCGAGGTCGAACACATCGAAATTGCGCCAGCGTCGATTCGTGTCGAGGCCTGGCGACGCGTCGGTTCAGGATGATCGGCACGCGCTGCTCAGAAATTCCGCCGTGCGAGCGCAGCGGCAATTCGAGCTGAGACAGATCGTGGCGCGCCTTGCCGGTGCCGAGGACCACGCTGCGCTCGGACACGACGACCAGATCGCCGATGCGGTCGGCCGGCAGCTCGAAGCGCGCCGCGGCTTCGTCGCGCGTCAGCACGACTTCGATGCCGATCAGGCTGCGCAGGCGGGCCGCGACGTCCCCGACCACGTCGGCCGGCAGGTAGACCGTCGCGAACGAACCGAGTGCCCCGTGGTGCACGACATAGGGATCGGTGATCGGCAGGATCACGCGCGCCCGTTCGCGTCCCGAGCCACTCGTCCAGCAGGTCCTGCAGGAAGATGACGTTGGGGCTGGCGTCGAGCTTCGTCTTCGCGTTCATGCCGTGATCGGCGGTAAGGGCAACGACCGCACCCAGTTCGTCGAGCCGGGCCAGATAGCGATCGAGCATCGCGTAGAAACGGTTGGCGTCCGGATCGCCCGGTGCGTGTTTGTGCTGCACGTAGTCGGTCGTCGACAGGTACATGACGTCCGGTCGCCGGGTCTCGAGCAGGCGCACGCCCGCGGCAAAGACAAATTCCGACAGCTCGGCGCTGTAGACGTCAGGCACGGCCATGCCGACCAGCGGCAGCACGTCGTCGATGCCGTTTTCCGCGACAGTCGCCTGATCCGCCTTCTCCGACGAGAAGCAGATGCCCTTCATCCGGTGCCCGAGCAACTTGCGCAGCTTGTCCTTGGCGGTGACGACCGCGACGCTGGCGCCGCTGTCGGCGAGCGTGGCGAGGATGCTCGGTGCCCGCAGCCACTTCGGGTCATTCATCATGACCTCGGTGCCGCTCGCGACGTCGAACAGGTAATTGCCGCAGATGCCGTGCACGGAGGGCGGGGCGCCGGTCACGATCGAGAGGTTGTTCGGGTTGGTGAAACTCGGCACCACGCAGTCGCCGACCAGCGCGGTGCCTTCCGCCAAGACACGCTTCATCCAGGGCATGTGGCCGCCGGCCACCGCCTGGGCGATGTAGTCGGGCTCGCAGCCGTCGACGCAGATGACGACGGTAGGCTGGCGCGGAGCCGCGTAACGGCGGCCGTTCACTTCAAACATGACTGGCTATCCCTTTCGTCCCGCCCGCGCGCGCGCGGGCAGCGGGTCGGCGGCGGCGCGCAATGCGCGCCCCTTGCTTTCGATGACGTGCTCGTACATGACCTTGCCCGCCTGCTCGGAGTCGCCCGAGGCAATGGCCTTCAGGATCGCGCGATGTTCGCTCGCCGAATGGGGCAGCACGGCGCCATCGACGAGGTTGCGCCGCCGGTACAGGGCAAGCTCCTTGACGAGCTTGCCGTAGATCGCCGCCATCTTGCGATTGCCGGCGAACTCGACGAGGTGATCGTGGAACTGCAGGTTGAGCAGGTGATACTGGTCGCGGTCGTCCGCCTTCACCGCCTGCTCCATGCGCTCGACGATGGCGCGCAGCGTCTTCATCTGCGGTGGGGTGATGCAGGCGGCGAGGCGCCTGCCGACAAGTTCGTCCATCGCCGCGCGCAGGTCATAGATCTCGGCGGCCTCCTCGTGCGGAATGTCGCGGACGAACACGCCGCGGTTCTTCTCCTGCCGCACCAGGCCCGCTTCCTCGAGCATGCGGAAGGCCTCGCGGATCGGTCCGCGCGAGACGCCGAGCCGCTCCGAGAGCCAGGCTTCCGTGAGCTTGGCCCCCGGTGCGATTTCGCCGTCGAGGATCATCCGCTCGATCTCCTGCTGCGCCGCGCTCGCGAGCGAGTTGGCGCGCAGCAGCGCGATGGTCGGGTGCGGGACGACGTTGGAGACGGCGCTCATGGCGCAAGACTACACAGATTGTCAACAATCTGCAAAAAACAATTGACATTGATTTTTGGCGCTGCGTAGACTGCCTGCGCTCAGGCTGGGGTAGTCAAAGGCGGGCGCAGATCCGTCACCGAACTGTCAAGCGCGTGCGCTAGCTTTGCGGGTTGTTCGTTTCCGTCCTGTGACGAACCGCCACACATTTCCGTACGGGGCCTTAAGGAGGAGTCGATGAAACTGCTAACCATCGCCGGCAAGGCGCTCGCAGCGGCCGTGCTGGCGGGATTCGCCTTCGGCGCAAGCGCGCAGAAGACCCAGTTGACGGTCTACACCGCGCTCGAGACCGATCAGCTGAAGGCCTACCAGGCTGCGTTCGAGAAGGCCAATCCGAACATCGAGATTGTCTGGGTACGCGACTCGACGGGCATCATCACCGCCAAGTTGCTGGCCGAGAAGGCCAATCCCAAGGCCGACGTCATCATGGGTGTCGCGGCCACCAGCATGGCGATCTTCGACAAGGAGGGCATGCTGACGCCCTATGCGCCTGCCGGCCTTGCGCGACTCTCGCCGCAGTACCGCGATCCGAAGAATCCGCCGGCCTGGGTTGGCATGGACGTCTGGGGCGCGACGATCTGCTTCAACACGGTCGAAGCCGCCAAGCGCAACATCCCGAAGCCCGAGACCTGGAAGGACCTGACCAAGCCCATCTACAAGGGCCAGATCGTGATGCCGCACCCGGCTTCGTCGGGCACCGGATTCTTCGACGTCAGCGCCTGGCTGCAACTGTGGGGCGAGAAGGACGGCTGGGCGTTCATGGACGGCCTGCACGAGAACATCGCGCAGTACATGCACTCGGGTTCGCGGCCGTGCGCCGCCGCTGCTGCGGGCGAATACGTCATCGGCATCTCGTTCGAGTACCGCGCCAACCGCGAAAAGGCGCGCGGTGCGCCGATCGAACTGGTGTTCCCCAAGGAAGGGCTGGGCTGGGACCTGGAAGCAGTCGGCATCGCCAAGGGCACCAAGAACATGGACGCTGCGAAGAAGCTGCTTGACTGGTCGATCTCCGACGAGGCGATGGGACTGTATGCCGCCAACTTCGCCATCGTCGCTGTGCCTGCGCTGTCGAAGCCGCTGCCGAACGTGCCGGCCGACTACGCAAGCCGGCTGGTGAAGAACGACTTTGCCTGGGCTGCCGCCAACCGCGACAAGATCCTGGCGGAGTGGAGCAAGCGCTACGAATCGAAGGCTGCACCGAAGTAAGCCGGTCCGGAAGGCGCAACCGCCCGCGTGAAGCGCCGGGTCCGAACGCAGGTGGCGTTCGGCCCGGCGTACTTTTGTCCGAGCAACGATGAGCACTGAGAAGGCAGCCGAAGCCCTGCGTCTGGAAGGCGTGCACAAGGCCTTCGGCGACTTCGTCGCACTGAAGTCGATCGATCTCGTCATCCCGCCGGGCGAACTGGTGTGTTTCCTGGGTCCCTCGGGCTGCGGCAAGACCACGCTGCTCAGGATCATTGCCGGGCTGGAGCGGCAGACCCGTGGCCGCATCCTGCAGAACGGTCGCGATGTCTCGCACGCGCCGCCGGCGGCGCGCGACTACGGCATCGTGTTCCAGTCGTACGCGCTGTTCCCCAACCTGACGATTGCCGACAACGTCGCCTACGGGCTCGTCAACCGCCGCAAGGCGAAGGCGGAGATCCAGAACCGAGTGCGAGAACTGCTCGCGCTGGTGGGCCTGCCGGACGCGGGTCGTAAGTATCCGAGCCAGATGTCGGGCGGCCAGCAGCAGCGTGTCGCCCTGGCGCGGGCGCTTGCGACGTCACCCAGCCTGTTGCTGCTGGACGAGCCGCTGTCGGCGCTCGATGCCAAGGTGCGCGAGCGGCTGCGCGGCGAGATCCGGCAGCTGCAGCGGCGGCTGCGCGTCACGACGATCATGGTCACGCACGATCAGGAGGAAGCGCTGTCGATGGCCGATCGGGTCGTCGTGATGAACCAGGGCGAGATCGACCAGGTCGGCACACCCAGTGAAGTCTACGAACGCGCCGCTACGCCTTTCGTGGCCGACTTCCTCGGCAAGGCCAACGTGCTGCGCGGCGAGGCCCTTGGTGCCGGGCGATATCGCGTCGGCAGCGCCGAGCTGCAGTTGCCGGTCGATGAACACCCGGCGGGCCGCAAGGTGCGCATCTATACGCGGCCGGAGGATCGGCATGTCGAAGGCGACATCGCGAGCCTGCCGAACCGGCTGCGCGGCCGCATTGCACGTATCGACTATCTCGGCACGTTCTGTCTGGCGGAACTGCGCTGCGAGGCCATCGGCCAGCCGCTCGTCATTTCCTATTCGCTGAACCAGTTGCACGATCTCGAGGTCCGCGAAGGCGGCGAAGTCGAGATCGCGCTGCGCGTCGATCGCGTGCGCGTGTTTGCCGACCAGGCGGCCGCCGCATGAGTCAACCGCTGTGAGCACCGTCGCGGCCCGTTCGTCGATGGGTCTGGCGCCGAGCCGCCTCGCGCTGTGGTCCGAGGCCCTGGCGGTGCGGGGCGGACTGGTGCTGCTGGCCGCAGCGCTCTTTGTCTTCCTGACGGTGCCGCTGGCGATCATCCTGATGCGCAGCGTCGAAGGCCGCGGCGGCGAATTTGTCGGGCTGGCCAACTTCATCCAGTACGTGCAGACGCCGGCGCTGGCCCAGTCCACGCGCAACACGCTGACCTTCGCCCTGCTGACGACGGCGGTCACGGTGCCGCTCGCCTTTGTCTTCGCCTATGCGATCCAGCGCAGCTGCATCCCGTTCAAGGGGATCTGGCGCAACCTCGCGATGATCCCGATCCTGGCGCCGTCGCTCCTTGCTGCAATCTCCTTCATCTACCTGTTCGGCAACCAGGGCGCGTTCAAGTTCATGCTCGAGTGGGTCGGCCTGACATCGATCTACGGCATGCCGGGCATGGTGCTGGCGATGACCTTCGCGTCGTTTCCGCACGCGGTCATGATCCTGATGGCGGCCCTCGCACTCTCGGACGCGCGTTTGTACGAGGCTGCCGACGCGCTCGGTACGAGCGAGCGGCGCAAGTTCTTCACGATCACGCTGCCAGGCGCCAAGTACGGCCTGATCTCGGCCTGCATGGTGGTGTTCACGATGGCGGTGTCGGAGTTCGGCGTGCCCAAGGTCATCGGCGGCAATACCAGCGTGCTTGCGGTCGACATCTACAAGCAGGTGATCGGCCAGCAGAACTTCGCGATGGGCGCGGTCGTGGGCCTTGTCCTTCTGCTGCCGGCGGTCGTTGCGTACGTCATCGACAACCTGATGCAGCGGCGCCAGCAGGCGCTGCTGACGGCGCGCAGCGTGCCCTACCAGGCGAGCCCGGTCGCGCTGCGCGACGGACTGCTGCTCGTCTTCGTGGCCATTGTCGCGGCACTGCTGCTGCTGGTCGTGGGGATGGCAGCGTTCGGCTCGGTCGTGAAGTTCTGGCCTTACAACCTCTCGTTGACGCTGACTCACTACACCTACGGGTTCGAGGAGGCCGGCATCGAACACGCCTACCGCAACAGCCTCGTGATGGCCGCCTGGTGCGCGGTGCTCGGCGCGGCGATCACGTTCGCCGGGGCCTACTGGCTGGAGAAGACGCGCGGGGCGGACCTGGTGCGGCCGGTGATCCGGTTCCAGGCGATGCTGCCGATGGCGGTGCCCGGCATGGTGCTCGGCATCGGCTACATCCTCTTCTTCAATCTGCCGACGAACCCGCTCAACTTCCTGTACGGGACGATGGCGATACTCGTGCTCTCGACGATCGTGCATTTCTATTCGTCGAGCCACCTGACGGCCGTGACGGCACTGAAGCAGATCGACAGCGAGTTCGAGTCGGTTTCGGCGTCGCTGAAAGTCCCGTTTTACAAGACGTTCTGGCGCGTCACCGTGCCGGTGTGCCTGCCGTCGATCCTCGACATCGGCCGCTACTATTTCGTCAATGCGATGACGACGATTTCGGCGGTGGTGTTTCTGTACTCGCCGAAGACGACACTCGCATCGATCTCGATCCTGCAACTCGACGAGGCGGGCGCGATCGGTTCCGCTGCTGCCATGGCGACCCTGATCGTCGCGACCTCGGCGGTCGTCACGGCGATCCTGTTTGCATTCGAATGGTGGCTGATCCGGCGCACGCAGGCGTGGCGCAATACCGCCAAGAACTGAAGGAGGCAATGATGATCGTCGGTAACGACCCGATCCTGCTCACTCCGGGGCCACTCACGACCTCGCTCGCGACCAAGCAGGCGATGCTGCGCGACTGGGGCTCGTGGGACGCCGCGTTCAACGCGATGACGGCCAGCCTGCGCCGCGACCTGGTCGACATCGTCGGCGGTGGCGAGGAGTACACCTGCGTGCCGTTGCAGGGCAGCGGCACGTTCTCGGTCGAAGCGGCGATCGGAACCCTGGTGCCGCGCAACGGCAGGGTGCTGGTGCCCAACAACGGCGCCTACTGCGCGCGCATTCTCAGGATCTGCAAGTACCTCGGCCGCGAGGCGGTCGACCTGCCCGTGCCGGAGGACCAGCCGGCAACCGGCGCCCTGGTCGATGCAGCGCTCGCGGCCGACCCCGCCATCACCCACGTGGCGCAGGTCCATTGCGAAACCGGCGCGGGTGTACTGAACGACCTCGAAGGCATCGCGCTGGTGTGCGCGCGGCGCGGCAAGGGACTGATCGTTGACGCCATGAGTTCATTCGCGGCGCTGCCGATCGAGGTGGCCCGGGTGCCGTTTGACGCCCTGATTGCCGCCAGCGGCAAGTGCCTGGAA
This sequence comes from uncultured beta proteobacterium, assembly GCA_963780715.1. GTDB lineage: Bacteria > Pseudomonadota > Gammaproteobacteria > Burkholderiales > Burkholderiaceae_F > JALORV01. The sequence continues at coordinate 131,891 of CAWADK010000016.1, read as the reverse complement.
GGCGTGCCCGGCATGGGTTTTGTCATCGTCCGCCGCAAGGTGCTCGAGGCCAGCGCCGGCAACGCGCATTCGCTGGCCATGGACCTGCACGACCAGTACGTGTACATGGAGAAAACGACGCAGTGGCGCTACACGCCGCCGACGCATGTCGTCGCGGCGCTGCGGGCTGCCGTGGATCAGTTCAAGGCCGAGGGCGGCCAGCCGGCGCGCCTTGCGCGCTACCGCGCCAACTGCGAGACCCTGGTAGCCGGCATGGCCGAGCTCGGTTTCCGCACTTTTCTCCGGCCCGAGGTCCAGGCGCCGATCATCGTCACGTTCCATGCGCCGGCCGACCCCGCGTATGACTTCAAGACCTTCTATGCCCAGACGCGCGAGCGCGGCTACATCCTTTATCCGGGCAAGCTGACGCAGGTCGAGACGTTTCGCGTGGGCTGCATCGGGGCGATCGACGCCAACGAGATGCGCAATGTCGTCAGTGCTGTCGCACAGGCATTGAAAGATATAGGGATCCGGTCAATGGCTCCGGCGCAGCCACGCAAAGTCGCATGAAAAGGCGCGCTCCGCGGGTGTTACGGTCAACTGGACACCTGCCGATCGCGGTTTTCTGTGGCAGACAATACGCCGGGCTCCGGTGGGCCCCCCGCAGCGCCGGATCGAGCTTTGGATGGGGAGAAGAAAGCAAAACAGGGCGACTCACGCCGCCCTGTTTCGTGTTTGGCGCCCCTGCAACCAGGGTCGCGTATGACAGTCTCAGACTGACTTGCGCCTGCGTCCAGCGACTCCGGCACCCAGCAACGCCAGTCCCAGCAGCGACAGCGTAGCCGGTTCCGGCACCTTGTTGCAGTCAACCCGGCACGTATCGTCGCGGTCTTCGTAGTCGAACGACAGGTCTTCGATCACGTTGGCGGAGCCAATGAGGGTCAGTGCACCCTTGTACGCGCCCGTCAACCCATCCCAGATGGTGAGCCGGTTGTTGAAGATGTCGGAGATGTAGAAGTCGGTGCCGTTGAAGGCGATGCCCGTGCCATTGCCATGCCCGGTCGTGTCGATGAAATTATCATCGAGCAGGTTGCCGTCGGTGTCGTACACGCTGTATTGATTGCCGCCCGTGTAGCCGCCATCGAAACGGTTTGCGATCAGCTTGCCGTTGAAGAACTCCAGACCGTCGTAATAGCCCTCTGACTTGGACAGCGTGATGGTCTTCAGCACGTTGCAGTTCGCATCGACCCGATAGGCCTTGTTGGACCCGCTGTAATCACTGGTCCAGAAGGCGTCACCGTCGAAACCGATTGTCGAGATGCCACCCGCGCCCGCGATGTTGCAACTGCTGACAAACGCTCCGGTGGTGCGGTTGAACTTGCGAATCGTGCCGGCGCTCGCCTCGCTCGTATAGAAGAAGTCACCGACCACGACGATGCCGCGGCCATTGCCGCCACCGCCGAGGAAATCATCAACGCGCGTGCCGGTCGCGGTATCGAACGACTGTACTTTCGGGGTTCCAGCGTTGTTGGACCAAACGAGTTCGGCCTGTGCCGCGCCCATCATGGCAAAGGCCGACAAGGCACCGACCGACAACCGAAGCAGACTGTTTTGCATACCAAGACCCTCCCCTGATGACACGGTTACCGACCCACTGAGCCAGATCTCGTCGGGCTAAGACAAAGCGGCTGAGTTGCGTAGGCAGCATGAACTGTGCCAGCGATCGACACGCAGAATCCTTTGTGAATAGAAATAAGGGGTTACCCGAAAACCAGCCCAGGGGCAGCGTCACCTACCAGAGGCCAAGTGTCAGTTCCTCCGACATGTTGTTGTCCCGGCGAGGATGCGGATAGCCCACAGGGGGTGTCCCGAGCGAGGGGATCGACTGTGCCGCCAGGTTCCGTGTCGCGTTGAGCGAGAGAAGCAGGGTGGCTTGCTTTGTTTGCAACCAGTTCGATGTTCGCTGGAGCCGGCTTGAATACGAGGGCCCGCACTACGACGACACTGGCCGCGCGACCAGCGTCAGTAAGCGACCGAAAAGAAAGCGGCCCCTATTGGGGCCGCCGTTTTCATCGCGCCGACGGTTTACTAATCGCGTCGGCGACGAACACGCATCAGGCCGAGCAGAGCCAAGCCGATCAAGCCAAGCGACGCAGGTTCGGGCACTTTGCCGCCACCGCCTCCACCGCCTTCGGTGATCTCGCCGTAGATGGCAAGGCCCCAAGTCCCGCCATTGCCAGCAACATTCCAGCTTGTCAGGACATTGCCGGTTGCTATGTCAAAGCGGGCGATCAGGCCATCAGTCGTCGCACTCCAGAACGACGTGCCGTCCGGGTCGAGATTCAACGCGAACCACAGACCAGCACCGGCAACGTCGTACGTGCGGTTATCGGTGCCATCAGCGTTGAGAAGTTCGATGTCAGCACCGTCTGCGACGAGTACCTGGCCGTTGCTTCGAATGCGCAGCGCAAATGCATTGTCGACTGCAGTCGAGAAGTCAGAAAGCGCTGTGTCGGTTGCCACATTCACCCGGCGGACCTCGCCGCCTTCCTGCGTGTAGAGCATCGTCGTCTGGTCTGCGGCCAGATCCATAAAGTCGACACGGGTGTTGGCAATGGACTCGGCTTGGAACGCACCCGCCGAATTGAACTTTCGTATTCCGCCCCCGACCATACCGACGTAAACGTTCTGGGCGGCATCGATTACGACACTTTCCGGCGTCTGGTAGCCGCTGCCGAAGGTGCCCTGATCCACTCCCAAATTATTGAACTTCTGGACCTGGCTGTTTGAGAAGCGAGTCACGAAAAAGTCCCCAGCAGCATTAAAGGCCGAGCCCGTCATGTAGCTGGAACAGCCGCCGCAGGTCAGCGTCTGGACCAAGGTTCCCGTCGGCGTGTACTCAAGGACCGTACCCGCGCCCGTCGAAACAAAGATATTGTTAAGCGTAAAGGGCGACCCCAGCGCCTGGCCGGCAAAAGCCATCGGGATCGCCGCCGCGACTGACAGCGCCACTCTCTTCAGCACGTTCACTATTGTTCCTCCCCGCGTGGATTTCTGATCTCGGTGAACGCTGTCGAGACGTCCTCGAAGCCGCTCCCGCGCCAGAATTGCAGCATCAACCGTACCAAGAGAAAAATCCTTCAGAAATTCAATCGCTTAGTGTGCTGCCCTCGCTAATCAACTTGGTGTTGTGTAAAGACCGCTGACGGCGCGGCTGCTACCGGACGCCTGTGTTCTGACAGCGCCTCCGGATGTCGATGTGCGAAAGCCTTTGACTACTGCGCGATTGACTACGGGCTGCCAGAATTGCCTGCGCGCGGTCCCGGACCCGATCCATCGATGCAGCCACTGGGCGATCGACATCGCCCTTGCGGCGCCGCACAGAGTTGCGACGGTGGGGTCAGGCAAATTGCAGTTGCAAGCAAAAGTGCGGGCGATCCCCACAGGTGTCAATTTGCCCGACGCCACCAAGCTGCCAAACAGAATCCCCGGCGGCAATCTCATGAATTGTTTGTTGGCAAACCGGGCCTTCGACCGCAGAAAAGCATGTTCGTGTGCCCGTGGTGACTCATTTGCGGCGCATGACCGATCTCATGCGACCTTTAAGGACACGACACCTAGCACGACGGCGGCGACCCCCGCCCAGCGACGCGGCGTCAGGTGCTCCTTCAGCAGCCGCGCGCCGATCAGCGTCGCGAACAACACCGACGTCTCGCGCAGCGACGCCACCAGAGCCACGGGAGCCTGGGTCATGGCCCAGACGGAGATGGCATAGGCGCCCGCCGACAGGCCCCCGCCGATCAGGCCGCGTCGGCTGCGTTCCGCGAGCGCCCGCGTGAACTTCGGTCCGCGCGTGACCAGCATGTATAGGGTGAACGGCAGCGCGTCGAGCACGAAGAGCCACGCAATGTAAGACCAGGCATTGCCGGCCAGTCGGGCGCCGCTGCCGTCGATGATGGTGTAAAGCGCAATGACACAGGCATTGGCCAGCGCGAACGCGACGGCGCGGCCATGTCCGTGCAGGGCGCCACCGAACGCGGCAGGGCGGAAGGCCAGCGCAAAAACTCCCAATGAAATCAATACCATGCCCGCCCAGCCCCAGGTGCCGGGCCACTCATTCATCCACACGATGGCGATCAGGCCGGTCAACAACGGGGCGACGCCGCGCATCAGCGGGTAGACCGAGGACAGCTCGCCCGTGCGGTACGCGTTGATCATCAGGTAGTAGTAGGCGACATGCGTCGCGACCGACGCCCCGATGTAAGGCCAGCTCGCCGGGGCCGGCAGCGGCACCAGGAACAGGAACGGGACCGTGACCAGCCCCGCGCCCACGACGATCGCGGCGGTGTCGAGCAGCACGTCGTTGCCGCCCTTGATCATTGCGTTCCAGCTCGCGTGCAGCAACGCGGCCAGCAGGACGGCGAATGAAACGGTCAGGCTCAGTCGCGTCCCCTGGCAGGGCGCGGCGCCGGGCAGGGCCTCGGCGCGCCGGGTGGCGGCATCGGCGGCACGTTCAGCTCAGGCGATCACCGCATCGGCGGCCGTATACGGGAGGCCGAGCGCCTTGGCGACTGCCTTGTAGGTGACCTTGCCTGCGGCGATATTCAGGCCCGCCTTCAGGTGCGGGTCGTCGTGCAGCGCCTTGCGCCAGCCCTTGTCGGCAAGCGCCAGCGCGAAGGGCAGCGTGGCGTTGTTCAACGCGTAGGTCGAGGTGCGCGGCACCGCGCCCGGCATGTTGGCCACCATGTAGTGCACGACGCCATCGACGACGTACGTCGGCTCCGCGTGCGTCGTCGGGCGGCTGGTCTCGACGCTGCCGCCCTGGTCGATCGCGACGTCGACGATCACCGAGCCGGCTTTCATCTTCGGCAGCATCGCCTTCGTGATCAGTTTCGGCGCCTCGGCGCCGGGGATCAGCACGCCGGAGATGACGAGATCCGCCCGCTGCACCTCGCGCTCGACGTTGTCCTGGTTCGAGAACACGGTGACGACGCGGCCGTTGAACATGGCATCGATCCGGCGCAGCGCCTCGATCGACTTGTCGATGACAACGACCTGCGCGCCGGTGCCGACAGCCAACTGCGCGGAATTGGTGCCGACCACGCCGGCACCCAGGATGACGATGCGCCCCGGCGCCACGCCCGGCACGCCGCCCAGCAGCATGCCCATGCCGCCGGCGGACTTTTCCAGGCAGTGCGCGCCGGCCTGCACGGCCAGCCGGCCCGCCACTTCGCTCATCGGCGCCAGCAGCGGCAGGCCGCCGGTTGGCGACGTGACTGTTTCGTAGGCGATGCAGATTGCGCCGCTGGCCACGAGATCCTTCGCCTGCTCGGGATCGGGCGCGAGGTGCAGGTAGGTGAAGAGCACCTGGCCCGCGCGCAACTGCTGGCGTTCGACCGCCTGCGGCTCCTTGACCTTGACGACCATCTCGGCGCGCTTGAAGACCTCGGCAGCACTGCCAACGACGTCCGCGCCGGCCTTGCGGTAATCGTCGTCCGCGGCGCCGATACCCGCGCCGGCCATCGTCTCGACGATCACCTGGTGCCCACGCGCGACGGCCTCGCGCACCGACGATGGCGTCATGCCGACGCGGTATTCGTGGACCTTGATCTCTTTGGGTACGCCGATCAGCATCGTTGTCATCCCGGATTGTTGTTCTGGTGCGGAATTGTGCCCGCACACGACCGCGGCGGCGACCGCCGTTCAGTGCGGCTGCAGCTTGCGCCGGACGATCTGCCAGGCCACCAGGCCGATGCACATCAGGCCGAACGACGCGACGGCCAGTCCAAGTGTCGAATGCATCACCGCGGGCGCCAGCGCGCCGGCCACCAGCGCATTGGCCACGCTGCCGACGACGGCCTGCAGCGACGAGGCCATTCCCCGCCTCTCCGGCACGAGATCGAGAACCAGGATCGTGACGACCGGCACCATCAGCGACCAGCCGAAGGAAAACAACCCGATCAGCGGCAGCGCCCACCACGCCTGCGCGGTAAAGAACGCGTTGGCCAGTACGTTGACGATCGACACGACGACCATGACCGTGAAGCCGTAGCGGATCTGCCGGCGCGGCTTGATGCGCCCGGCGAGGCGCCCGGACAGCCACGCGCCGCCCATGATGCCGCTGATCGTCATGCAGAAGAACCAGAAGAACTGGGTTGGAGCGAGGCCCAGCAGTTCGCCGAGGAAGGCCGGCGCCGACAGCACGTACAGGAACATGCCGTTGAATGGGATGCCGCTGGCCAGTGCCAGCAGCATGAAGTTGCGATGCCCGAGCAGCTTTGCATAGCCGCTGAACAGGTTGCGCACGTTGAAGGGCTGGACGTCCTTCTTGTGCAATGTCTCGGGCAGCACGCGCCAGTTGGCGAGCCACAGCGCGAGTCCCACAATGGCCAGCAGCCAGAAGATGGAGCGCCAGCCGATATGGACGTACAGCAACCCGCCAATCATCGGTGCCACGGCTGGCGCGATGCCGAAGAAGATCGTCACCTGCGACATCACGCGCTGCGCCTGCGCCGGCGGGAACATATCCCGGATGATCGCGCGCGACACGACGATGCCCGCACCCGTCGCCAGGCCCTGCACCGCCCGGAAGAAGATCAGCTGGCCGATGGTCTGCGCAAGCGCGCAGCCGATCGAGGCCAGCGTGAAAGCCGCCACGCCCCACAGCACGACCGGTCGACGACCGTAAGCGTCGGCCAGCGCGCCGTGGAACAGGTTCATCGCCGCGAAGCCGAACAGGTACGCCGAAAGCGTCTGCTGCATCTGCAGCGGCGTCGCGTCGAGCGAGGTACGGATCGTCGCGAACGCCGGCAGATAGGTGTCGATCGCGAATGGCCCGAGCATGCCGAGGCACGCGAGCAGCAGTGAAAGCGCCCAGGCCGGCGCTTTCCACAGGTGGGCCGACTCAGGCTTCAACGGCTGGCGCCGGGCACCGCGCGCCGGCGTGGCAGGCCAGGCGTCATTGCATGAAGTCCAACGACGGGCAGGACCAGGTCACGCGCGTGCCACCGCAGAGTCGAGCGGGGCCTTCAGGGAGACCCGGGCCGCGTAGCGTTCCCCGGCGAGGTCGACCTGGTAGGTGCCTGCTTCTATCCATGTCTTGTCGGCGGCGCCGTGCGCGTTGGAGAGAATCCCGAGCGCAACCGGCGTGCCGAGCGTGTGGCCGAAAGCCGCCGAGGTCACGAAGCCAGCCGGCGAGTTGTTGCGCAGGATGAGCTCGCCGCCCCACAGGTTAGTGTGCGGCGCATCGACCACCAGCGACACGACACGGCGCGCCATGGCACTGGCCCCGCCGGCATCCTTCAGCGCCTGCAAGGCCGCACGTCCGCGAAAGTCCGTTGGCTTGTCGAGCCTGACGGCAAAGCCGAGTCCCGCCTCGTACGGGTTGATGTCGGGTGTCAGCTCGCGGCCCCAGGCGCGATAGCCTTTCTCGAGCCGCAGCGAGTCGATCGCGTAGTAGCCCGCGTTGACCAGCCCGAGATCGCGCCCCGCCTGCATCAGCTGCTCGTAGACACCGACGGCGAACTCCACCGGTGTGTACAGCTCCCATCCGAGTTCGCCCACGTAGGTGAGCCGCGTGGCGCGCACGGTGGCGTAGCCGAGGTCGATCTCCTGCGAGGTGCCGAACGGAAACGCGGCGTTCGAGAAGTCGGCGGTCGACACGCGCTGCAGCAGTTCGCGCGAGCGCGGCCCCATGACAGCCAGCATCGCGAACATCGGCGTGACGTCAGTCACGCTGCAACGCAGGTGGCGGCTGCGCACGGCACGTTCGATGACGTCGCGGTCGCGCACGGCCGAGGCGGAACTGGTGACGACCAGGTACTCGTCGTGGTCGAGGCACGTGACTGTGAAGTCGCTCTCATAGCCGCCGCGCTCGTTCAGCATGCCGGTGTAGGCGGTCGCACCGGGCGTGGCGGGCACGTCGTTGGCCACCAGCCACTGCAGCGCGGCGTGCGCGTCGTCGCCCTTCACCAGCAGCTTCGCAAACGAACTCATGTCGAACACGGCCACGGCCTCGCGGCAGGCGCGGTGTTCGGCGGCGACCCACGCGTGCCAGTTCTGGTGGCCCCAGCCGTATTCGATGTGCGCCTGCGCCGGCGTCGGTGCGAAGAAGTTGGCGCGTTCCCAGCCCATTTTCGAGCCGAAGCATGCGCCGGCGTCGCGCAGTTGCGCGTACAGCGGTGAACGCCGGAAAGGTCGCGCGGACTCCAGTTCGCGATTCGGCCACGGCATCTTGTAATGCATGCCGAGTACTTCGGCGATGCGGTCCGGCAGCCAGGTCTCGTTTGTGTTGAAGCGCGCGAAGCGGCGGATGTCGACCGGCCACAGGTCGAGCGTCGGCTCGCCGCCGATGATCCACTCGGCGAGCGCCTTGCCGGCGCCGCCGCTCGAGGCGATGCCCATCGAATTGAAGCCGCAGCCGACATACAGGTTGTCGATGCCCGGCGCGGGCCCGAGGATGAAGTTGTTGTCGGCGGTAAACGACTCGGGGCCGTTGTAGAACTGCTTGACCTGCGCCTGCTGCAGCGCCGGGACGCGGAGCATCGCGTTGTCGAGCAGGATCTGGAAGGCGTCCCAGTTGTCCGGCAGCAACTGGAACTCGAAGTTCTCGGGGATGCCGCCGCGGTGCTGCGCGCTTTGCAGCCATGGCGTGGCATGCGGCTCGAAGCCGCCCATCAGCAGTCCGCCCACTTCTTCCTTGAAGTAGATGTAGCCGTCCGGGTCGCGCATCACCGGCAGGTCGCGATGCACGCCGGGCACCGTGTCGGTGACGATGTAATAGTGCTCGCAGGAAAAGAGCGGCACGGCGACGCCGAGCTTGCGCCCGAGCGCGCGCGACCACTGGCCGCCGGTGAGCACGACGATGTCCGCGCCGATGCGCCCGGTTTCACCGGCCTTGTTGCTCCACTCGAGCTGTGTGATGCGCTTGCCGTCGCCCGTCTGCGTCACTGCACCGGTGACCCGTGTGCCTTCGCAGATCTTCACGCCGCGATTGCGCGCGCCCTTGGCGAGGGCGAGCGTCAGATCGGCCGGATTGGCCTTGCCGTCGCCGGGCAGCCACACGGCACCCTTGAGATCGGCGGTGGCCATGATCGGGTAGAGATCGCCTGCCTCACTGGCCGAGATGACGTCGCAGGTCACGCCGTAAGCCTGTGCCACGGCCGCGGTGCGCTTCAGCTGCACCATGCGGTCGGCCGTGCGCGCCACCGCCAGCGAGCCGCACTGCTTCCAGCCGGTGGAAAGCCCCGTTTCAGCTTCGAGGCGTGAGTACAGGTCCGTCGAGTAGCGGATCAGCCGCGTCATGCTCTCGTGGTTGCGCAACTGGCCGACCAGCCCCGCCGCATGCCAGGTCGTCCCCGATGTCAGCCGTCCCTGCTCGAGCAGCACGACGTCGGTCTCGCCGAACGAACTCAGGTGGTAGGCGACCGAGCACCCCATGATCCCGCCCCCGATCACCACGATCCGCGCCGCCTGCGGCGGCCGAACCTGCGTCGTCAGTGCCTCGTCTGCCACTCGTGATCTCCCCTTGTTGCTCGTTGTCCTGCGGGCGGAGCGCGCGGCCGCTCCGAAGCGAGCCCGCAAATCAGTCTTGAGCGGCCGCGCAGCGGCCGTGCCGTGAAGGATGCACGTGCGACGCGCAGCGTCGCGTACATCGCTTCACGCACTGCGTAGATGCCACGCCTTCGGCCGCGTGAAGGTCTCGATGCCATAGGTGGACAGCGTGAGGCCGACGCCCGAGTGCCCGACGCCGCTCCACGGCAGCCGCGGGCTCACGCGGTCACAGCAGTTCCAGTAGACCGATCCGGCGTGCACCTGCGCGAGGATGCGGCGGGCGCGCGCTTCGTCCTTCGTGTAGACGCCCGCCGTCAGGCCGTACTCGGTGTGGTTCATCAGCCGGATCGCTTCATCGTCGCCCGCCACCTTCTGGATGCCGATGATGGGGCCGAAGCTTTCCTCACGCATCAGGTCCATCGAGTGATCGACCTCGGTCAACACGGTCGGCTCGAACCAGTTGCCCGGCCCGGGCAGGCGGTGCCCGCCGACCAGCAGCCTCGCGCCCTTGGCGAGCGCATCGGCGACCTGACGGTCCAGCACGTCGAGCTGGGGCGCACGCGTCAGCGGGCCGATGTAGGCCGCTTCGTCGGTCGGCTCGCTGATCGTAAAGGCGCGCACCTCCCTGACGAAGGCCTCGACGAAGGCGTCGTGGATCTTCGCGTGCACGTAGATGCGCTCGACCGAGCAGCAGCTCTGGCCCGTGTTGTACATCGCGCCGTCGGCGAGCGAGGCAGCGGCGGCGGCGACATCGACGTCTTCGCAGACGTAGGTCGGGTCCTTGCCGCCGAGCTCCAGTTGCAGCTTGATCATGCGCGGCCCGATGGTCTGCGCGATCTTCGCGCCGGTCGCATGCGAACCGGTGAAGAACACGCCGTCGACCGGCTGCACCAGCAGCGCAGAGCCCACCGTCCCACTGCCGACCAGCACCTTGAATGCGTCCTGCGGCACGCCGGAGATGTGCAGCAGCTGGCCGATCTCGAGTCCCGTCAGCGTGGCGTACTCCGAAGGCTTGTAGAGCACCGCATTGCCGGTGATCAGTGCGGGCACGAACACGTTGGCGCCGACGAAGTACGGGTAGTTCCACGCCGAGATGTTGGCGATGACGCCGAGTGGCTCGTGTGTGATCAGCTCGCGCATTCCGCCTTCGTCGAAGACCTGACGCGGCGCGAGCGTGCGCTCGGATTCCGCAAGGAAGAAGTCGATGCGACCGAGCAGGCCGTTCAGCTCGTTGCGCGACTGCCGGATCGGCTTGCCGACTTCCGAGGTGAGTATCGCGGCCAGTCGCTCGAGCTCCCGCACCAGTTCGGCCCGAAAGCGGCGTATCGCCTCCAGCCGAACCGCAAGCGGCTGCGCGGCCCATTCGGGCTGGGCGGTACGCGCCGCGAGGTACGCGGCAGCGACAGCGTCGGGCGTGTGTTCGGCCAGTTCGGCAATGACGCGGCCGTTCGCGGGATTGGTGACGGTCAGCATGGAAGTCAGGTTGCGTTTCGAGCGGCGTGCGCCGCGGCAAGGAAATCGGACAGCAGGGGTTCGCCGGCCAGGATCGCGGCGTTGTTCCAGTCGTGAAACTCGGGGTGCCACTGGACGGCCGCGACATACGACTTCACGGGGCCGCGGGCGGTGTGGCGGATGGCCTCGATCACGCCGTCATTCGGACAGCGCGCCTCGATCTCGAAGTACGGCGCGAGGTCCTTGATGCCCTGATGATGCACGCTGTTGACGACGTAGTGCGGTGAGGGGCGGTCCGGCGCCTTGAATCCCGGATGCGGATACAGCTCGGCGAGCCGGGTGCCGGGCACGACTTCGATCGTGTGGAAATTCTGGTCATACAGCCTGGCGTTGCGGTGCTCGATCGCGCCGGGCAGTTGCGTGGCGATGTCCTGGTACAGCGTGCCGCCGAACGCGACATTGATCACCTGCAGGCCGCGACAGATGCCGAGCACCGGCTTGCCGGCGTCGACGAAGGCGCGCAACAGGGCGATCTCATACTGGTCGCGGATGCGATCGCCGGTCCATTCAGGCCGCAGCGGCTCCTCGCCGTAACTGCCGGGCCACATGTCCGAGCCTCCCTCCAGCACGAGCCCGTCCAGCAGTTCCGCGTAATCGGCGAGCGTGACATCGCCTCGCTGCGTCGGTCCCTCCGGCGAGGGAATCACCACCGCCAGCGCGCCCGATGACTGCACCCAGTGCACGATCGACTGCTCCACGTACTGCAGCGTCTTGCCGGTGAAAATCGGTCGCGCCGGATCCGCGTGAAAGAAGCACGCCGAGATCCCGATCTTCGGGCGCGAGGTCAAAGTGCCACCCTGGCGCGGCGCGCCGTCACATCCAGCGGGCGGGAGCCCTTCTTCGGGCGGCCGGCTCGATGTCTCATCCGTACGCCTCCTCGAAGAAGCGCTGGAAGTCGGCGGCGGTGCAGGTGCGCGGATTGGTCTGGTGGCAGGTGTCCCTGACGGCGAGTTCGACGAGCCGCGGAAACTGTTCGCGCTTCACCCCGGCGGCAGCGAGCGACGGCGTGATGCCGATCTCGCGCTTCAGCCGCGTCAGCCAGGGCACGAAGTCGGCGCCGTTTGCGAGGCCCGCAACGTGCGCGAGCTCGGCAAACTTCGCCGGCACGGCCTCCGCATTGAAGCGCATGACCGGCTCCAGCATCAGCGCGTTGGCGAGCCCGTGGTGCGTGTCGCACACCGCGCCGAGCGCGTGCGCGCACGAGTGCACTGCGCCCAGGTCTTTCTGGAAGGCGATCGCGCCCATCATCGAGGCCATCATCATGTCGCCGCGCGCCTGCAGATTTCGGCCGTCGCGCACGGCCACCGGCAGCGCGCGCGCGGCGATGCGCACGCCTTCGAGCGCGATGCCGTCGCACAGCGGGTGATAGGCCGGCGAGAGATAGCTCTCGATGTTGTGCGTCAGCGCGTCCATGCCGGTGGCGGCCGTCACTGCCGGCGGCAGCCCGAGCGTCAGCTCCGGATCGGCGAACACTTCGCGCGCCAGCAGCTTTGGCGAGAACACGACGCGCTTCACGTGCGTGTCGTCCTCGCTGACGACGCTCGAACGGCCGACCTCGGAGCCAGTGCCGCTGGTCGTCGGCAGCGCGAAGAAAGGCGGCAGCGGGTTCACCAGCGGCCGTACCTGCGGATGGTCCCAGGCGTATTCGATGACGTCGCCGTCGTGCACCGCCATTGCGGCCACCACCTTCGCAACGTCGAGCGCCGCGCCGCCGCCGAAGCCGATGACGCAATCCGCGCGGTGGGACTTGAACGCCGCCACGCCAAGCGACACCTGAGAGGCGACCGGATTGCCGTGTACGCCCGAGTAGACGCCGGTATCGAGCCCGGTGTTCAGGTGGTGCAGGAACTCGGTGAGCACCGGCAGCGTGGCCAGGCCGCGATCGGTCACGACCAGCGGACGCCGCAGGCCCAGCTCGCGCAGGTGCACACCGACCAGCTTGCGCGCGCCGGGGCCGAAGTGGATCGTCGTCGGGAAGGAGAAGCGGGAAATCGACATGATGTCAGGGAGCCTTTGAAGAACTGTCCATGCGTACCCAGCGCAGCTCGAGCACATCGTTGGGCCACATCGCAACCTCGGTGCCTGGACGCATCGCCCACGCGAGCGTGCGGCGGTACAGCGGAATGAGCGGCAGATCCTCCTGCAGGATGCCGAGCGCATCGCCCACCATGCGGCGCCGGGTGGCGAGATCGGGCTCCACGCGGATGCCGTCGATGAGCGCGTCCAGCTTCGGGTTCGAGTAGCGGCCGCCGTTGAACTGGCCGCTGCCGGCGCCGTCGTGCGTACGCACGATCGAATTCAGCGTGGCCCATGCGTCCACCGCCGGCGTCCAGCCGAACTCGAAGAAGCTCGAATTGGCCTGCGTGAGCTTCGGAAAGAAGGTCGCGCTCGGGAAGGGCTGGAACGTCACCTTGATATTCACCTGCGCCAGCATTGCCGCGATGGCCTGGCACACCGCTGCGCGGAAGGTGATGTTGACGCAGTCGAGCGTGACTTCGAAGCCGTTGCCGTAGCCCGCCTGTGCGAGCAGCGCGCGCGCCGCGGCCGGGTCGTAGGGCAGGCGCTTGCCCTCGAGGTCGGGACGCGCGCCGTCGACCAGCCGCGACAGGTGCGAGCCGGCGGGCTTTGCCTGGCCGCGCAGCACCTTCTGGATGATGAGGTCGACGTCGATGGCCTGCATGACGGCGCGGCGCACGCGCACGTCCTTGAACGGGTTGCCCTTGGCCGCGCCGAACTGCAGTTCGGCGCGCTGCTGGTCGAAACCGAGGTATTGCGTGCCGATGTCGCTCGTCTCGACCACCTTGACGCCCTTGTCGCGCTTCAGCCGTGCGACGTCCTGGAACGGCGGGTCGATGACGAAGTCGACCTGACCGGAAGCGAGCGCGGCAAGGCGCGTCGCGTCCGACTGGATGACGACGTAGACCGCCTCGCGCAGGTTGCCCATGCCCGCCGTCGCCCAGCCCCACCATGTGGGGTTGCGCTCCAGCACCAGCCGCTGGTCCGGCGTGTAGCTCTGCAGGCGGAACGGACCGGTGCCGTTGGCGTTGCGTACCGCGTAGGTTTCCTGCTTCGCGTTGTAGTCCTGCGGCTGCAGCACGCCGTGCTTCTCGGCCCACGCCTTGCTCATGATCGCGATCAGGTAGAGCTTCTCGGGCAGCACGGCGTCGGGCGCGGCGAGCAGCACATCGACCGTCAACGCATCAACCCGGCGGGCGCCCGAGATGCCGCGCAGCTGGAACGCGCGCTGCGAGGTCTTGGCGAGCGCGCGCTCGAGCGAGAAGACGACGTCGTCGGCGGTGAGCGGCGCGCCGTCGTGAAAGCGCACGTCCGGCCGCAGCTTGAAGCGCCAGCTGCGCGCGTCGATCTGCTGCCACGACACCGCCAGCGCCGGCTCGAGCCTGTACTCGCGGTCCCGGTTGACCAGGCCCTCATAGACCTGCGTGACGATGCGCGACTGGTACAGCAGCGCGAGCGCGTGCGGATCGAGCGAGTTGGGGTCGAACGCGCTCGCGTAGCGCAGTGTCTGCGCGGTCGAGGTCGATGCCGTTGCGGCGACGGCGAGCGCCAGCAGTGTTGCCAGCGCTGCGTTGCGCAGCGCGGTGCAAGTCTGCTTGATGAGACCCATCAGGCTTTGTGATCAGGGTTGTGCCGGAACAACGCTGACTATAGGGCATGGGGCGTGCAGGCGACCGACCGGCCGAAGGTGCCGGCACGGGGCTGCCGCCCGCTCTCGCGGAGTGCCGCGGGGCCCTCCCTGTCGGGCGCCGGGGCCGCAAATAAAGGCGGGAAATGCGACGAACCCTTCTAATTTTTCTTGATCGGCAGCGGGTTGGCGGCATCTGACGTGTAGCAGCCTGTGGGCAGTAACAAAGGAGCGTCACCATGTATCGCCACCTTCTCGTTCCCATCGACGATTCGCTGTTGTCGACGGAAGTCGTACGGCAGGCCGTGCTCTTCGCGAAGTCCATCGGTGCCAGGGTCACGTTCTTTCATGCGAAGGAAGACTACGGTGCCACCAGTGTGGCGGCACTCGAGCGCGTCATGTGGCCCGGCGCCTACAACGACCAGATCGCCGGGGAGGCGCGCGCCATCCTGGCCAAGGCGTCCGTCGTCGCGCGTGAATGCGGTGTCGAGCACGACGCCATGGAGGTGACGGCCGACCGTCCCCATGAGGCAATCCTGCTGGCTGCCGAGTCACGCGGCTGCGACCTGATCTTCATGGCCTCGCATGGCCGCCGCGGCCTCAAGGGGCTGATGCTCGGTTCGCAGACCCAGAAGGTGCTGCAGCAGGCGACCATCCCGGTGCTGGTGGCGGCCGTGGAGAGCAATGCGCCGGCCTCCGAGTTGATTCCTGCCATCGCGGTTCTGCGCGACGAGCATCGCTCGCTGGCCGCTGTCGTGCACGGCCTCGAACTGCTGGCGCACGAAGTGCGCGCAACGGGCGAGCCGCCCCGCTTCGAGCTGCTGAAGGCGATGCTCTCCTACATCCGCGAGTTCCCGGAGAAGCTGCATCACCCGAAAGAAGAGCACTTTCTCTTCAAGAAGCTGCGCGAACGCACGTCGGAGTTCAACGATCTGCTCGACGACCTGCAGCGCCAGCACCATGAGGGCGCGCGACTTGTCGACGAGCTGGACCAGAGCATCGCGCGCTACGAAGCCGATCCCGAAGGCGGGCACGAGCAGTTTGTGGAGGCGGTTCGGCGGTTGGCCGCTGCCCAGCAACGGCACATGAGCTTCGAAACCGGGGTCATCATCCCCGCTGCGCGGGAGTACCTGACGGCCGAGGACTGGGATGAGGTCTATCGCGCATTTGCCGAGAACGGCGATCCGCGCTTCAGCGCTGAAACCGACGAGGAGTTCCGGCAGCTCTTCGTGCGCATCCAGAACCTTTCGCCGCCGGCACCGGTGCGCGAGCCTGCGCCGGCGATGAGCTGATCTCCTTGAGGCGACGGAAGCCGGCGCAGCTGCGCGGTGGGCAGCGCGGCTGGAATCCGACGCGGGAGCGGCTTCCGCGCCAGCAGGCTCTCGGCGGTCGGGCGTGAGTAAGAAGGCCCGATCACGATTCCCTGCGGGGCCGAGGAAGTTCGCCAGCACGGTTGTGTGGACTCCGTCCACTGCGGTGAGCCGCTGGGTACCGGAGGAGCCGTGGTGCTGACCCCGTTGGGGTCATGGGCACTGGTAATCATCTCGAAGGGCTGGTAAGAAATGCCGACGCCGGCCGACTGATGAGGCACTGGTGTGGATCCGCTCCTTCCGGAGTGGCATGAAAGGAGCCAGCCTTGATGTCTCGACGCAACCTGCTCTCGTGGCTCGCCCTCGGTGGACTGGGCGCTTTCAAGACCTCTGCAACCCCTGCCGCGGATACGGCGCCTGCGGGACGCAGCGACACGCTGCGACTGACCGACGACGAGTGGCGCAGGCGACTCACGGCCGAGCAGTACCGCGTGCTGCGCCAGGAAGGAACGGAGGCGCCGTTCTCGAGCAAGCTCAACGGTGAGAAGCGGCGTGGCACCTACAAGTGCGTCGCCTGCGACCTGCCGCTCTTTGCCAGCAGCATGAAGTTCGACAGCGGCACCGGCTGGCCCAGTTTCTTCGAAACGCTGCCGGGTGCGTTCGGCTTGCGTACCGACTACAAGCTGATCCTGCCGCGCACCGAGTACCACTGCGCGCGCTGTGGCGGGCACCATGGTCACGTCTTCGACGATGGTCCCAGGCCAACCGGCAAGCGCTACTGCAACAATGGCGTGTGCCTGAAGTTCGAACCGGAGGTCGCGTGATGCTTCGATGGCCTTGTTGCTGCTGGCCGCAGCGCTGACCGGCGCCGCATCGGCGCAGACCACAGCGGCGGCGACGGACGGAGACAGCCATCTTCGCGGGCGGCTGCTTCTGGTGCGTCGAGTCGGACTTCGACAAGATCGACGGTGTGCTGTCGACCACCTCCGGCTACATCGGCGGCCGCACACCGAACCCCACCTACACCGCGGTTTCCGCCGGCGGCACCGGCCACACCGAGGCGGTGCGCATCGAGTTCGACCCGGCGCGCATCAGCTACGCGCAGCTGGTCGAGAAGTTCTGGCCGACGATCGATCCGACCGTCAAGGACGCGCAGTTCTGCGACATCGGCTCGCAGTACCGCACCGGCATTTTCGTGCTCGACGAACGGCAGCTGAAGATCGCGCAGGCCTCGAAAGCGGCACTCGAGCGCAGCAAGCCGTTCAAGGCGCCGATCGTGACTGAAATCGTGATGGCGACGACCTTCACGCCCGCCGAGGACTACCATCAGGACTATTACCTGAAGAATCCGATCCGCTACCGCTATTACCGCACCGGCTGCGGCCGTGATGCGCGGCTGAAGGAGCTGTGGGGCAGCAAGGCGCCGGGTTGAACGCGACGCGACCGTCGCGTCACTGGCGGTCCGTGGCAGCGGCCGGCGCGTGCCGGCGGCGCCATTGCGTCGGCGCAATCCCGGTCGCACTGCGGAAGGCGCGCGAAAAGGCGGTCGGATCCGAGTAGTGCAGCGCCGTCGCGATGTCGGCCAGCGGCATGACCGTCTGCCCGAGCAGTTGCTGCGCGACCGTCGTGCGTGCCTCGTTGATCAGTGTTTTCAGGGTGATGCCCTCGCGGGCCAGGTGGCGCCGCAGGCTGCGCTGGCTGAGGGAGAACAGGTCCGCGAGATAGGCGGCGTTGGCCGTGCCTGCCAGCACGCTGATGCCAAGGGCAAGCCGGACTCGTTCGGTGAGCGGTCGTGGCGACTGTGCTTCGATCGCGGTGAGCAGCGTAACCAGCAAACGGTAGAGCCCCGGATCCGAGGTCGGGATGGCCGCGTCAAGCCATCTTGACTCGAACACCAGGGCCGACAGCGCGGCGTTGAATCGGACCGGCGCCTCGAACATCGCGCGGTATGGCGCCGTGTCGGTCGGTGCCGCCCGTGCCAGGCGCACTTCGAGCGGGTGCCAGCGCGGTCCGCACAGGAACTTCAGTATCCGGAACCCGATCATCATCGCCAGGTCGTAAATGACGCCCAGTGCCGGCGTGTTCGGCGTGAACACAGCGTAAGTCAGTGCGTGACGGTGGCGGTCGACTTCGCTGAAGGTCACCGCGGCACCGCGATCGCGTACATGCAGCTGCAGCATCAGCGCGCGCAAGGCGGTGCGGACGTGCGGGGCGTGGCGCATCAGATAGCCGAGCGGACCCAGCATCGGCAGCTCGAAGTGACGGCCGGCCAGCAGACCGAAGTGCGGCTGGCCACTGGCCGCCGCGCAACGCTCGAGCAGCGCGCCGCCCAGCGGAAGCGGCACCCGATTCAAGTCGTCTTCGAGGAGACTCTCGCTTAAACCGTACTGCCGCAGCAGCGGCGCCGGGTCGATGCCGGCCGCGCGCAGCGCCAGCGGGACGGTGCGCAGCGGACCGATGCTGAGTTCGCCGAAGCCTCCCGCCTCCGGAAACCTCGTGCCCAGCGCGAAGCCAGGCGCGAGCCGCTCCGCGGCAGACGGCGGCCTCGGCGTCGCCGGGCCGACGGCGCGGCGGTTGCGGCGACCGACACTTTGCGGGCGGGTAGGCATGTCCGGATGCTTCTGCACATTGGCCACAAGTGTCAAGTCCGATCGCAGTGTTCCCCTGTAGATTGCGGCTCCCTCAGGGTTTGCGTGATGCGGGCACTCGTTCGGACGTAGCTGCACGCCCGTCGGCACACGGGCGACCAGCCAACGGCTTGATCATTGACGTGCTGCCGGCGTGCGCGCCGACCTCGGCGGCTGACCTGGCGCGATCTGCCCGGTGTTGCAGTTGACATGCTTAGGGCCGCCTCGCGGCTGCCAGAGGAAGACCATGGCCAAGAAGCTCGGAATATTCGTTGGACTCATCGCGGGGCTGGTCGTCGGCAGTCTGGCCGCGGCGCAGCAGGTCACCGGCACGCTGGGCTCGCCCAGTGCCACGACCACGGTGCCCAACACCCAGTTGCCGCCGCCCGATCCGAAGTTCGGCGGCGTGATCAAGGACGGCGCGCTGCAGTCCAAGCCGTGGTGGGCGCCCCGCGTGGTGCCGCCGAAGGGCGCGCCGAACGTGCTGCTGATCATCACCGACGACGCCGGCTTCGGCGTGCCCAGTACTTTCGGCGGCGTCATCCCGACGCCGACGATGGACCGGCTCGCGAAAGAGGGGCTGCGCTACAACCGCGTCTTCTCCACCGCGCTCTGCTCGCCGACGCGCGCCGCGCTGATCACCGGGCGCAATCACCACTCGGCCGGGTTCGGCGTCATCTCCGAGCAGTCGACCGGCTTCCCGGGCTACAACAGCATCATCGGCAAGGACAAGGCCACGATCGGCCGCGTCCTCCTCGACAACGGCTATTCGACCTCCTGGTTCGGCAAGAACCACAACACGCCGGCGTTTGCCGCCAGCCAGGTCGGGCCGTTCGACCAGTGGCCGACCGGCATGGGCTTCGAGTACTTCTACGGCTTCGTCGGCGGCGACGCCAACCAGTGGCAGCCAAACCTGTTCCGCAACACCACGCAGATCTTCCCGTTTGCGGGCAAACCGGGCTGGAACCTGATCACCGGCATGGCCGATGACGCGATCGACTACATGACGCGCATCCACCAGACCGATCCGTCCAAGCCGATCTTCATCAAGTACGCGCCGGGCGCAACACACGCGCCGCACCACCCGACCAAGGAGTGGGTCGAGAAGGTCCGTGCGATGAAACTCTTCGACGGCGGCTACGAGAAGCTGCGCGAGCAGATCTTCGAGAACCAGAAGAAGCTCGGCGTGATTCCGAAGGACACCAAGCTCGCGACCATGGCCGAGCCAGATGCTCAAGCCGTGGGACCAGCTGACCGCCGACGAGAAGAAGCTCTTCATCCGCCAGGTCGAGGTCTTTGCGGCCTATTCGATGTACAGCGATCACGAAATCGGCCGCGTGATCCAGCATTTCCAGGACCTGGGCAAGCTCGACAACACGCTGGTCATCTACATCAACGGCGACAACGGCACCAGCGCCGAAGGCGGCCCCAACGGGACGCCGAACGAGGTGGCGTTTTTCAACGGCGTGCAGGTGCCGGTGGACGTGCAGATGAAGTTCTACGACGTCTGGGGCACGGAGCAGACCTACAACCACATGTCGGCCGGCTGGTCGTGGGCCTTCGATACACCGTTCTCCTGGTTCAAGCAGAACGCCTCGGCGCTCGGCGGCATCAACCAGAACATGGTGGTGTCGTGGCCGGCGCGCATCAAGGACAAGGGCGCGCTGCGCGAGCAGTTCGTGCACGTGATCGACGTCGTGCCGACGATTCTCGAGGCCGCCGGCATCAAGGCGCCGCTCGCGGTGGATGGCATCAAGCAGGCGCCGATCGAGGGCACGAGCTTCGCCTACACGTTCGATGCAGCCAACGCCAAGGCACCGCAACGCCACAAGACGCAGTACTTCGAGATGATGGGCCAGTGGGCGCTGTACGACGACGGCTGGTTCCTTTCCACCAAGGTCAATCGCGCGCCGTGGGATGCGTTCGGCCCGGCCAACCCCGATCCGCTGAACAACCAGGTACTCGAGCTCTACAACCTGAACACCGACTTCAGCCAGACCACAGACCTCGCTGCCAAGTACCCGCAGAAGGTCAAGGAGATGAAGGCCAAGTTCATCGCCGAGGCCAGGAAATACCAGGTGTTCCCGTTGGATGCTTCGGTGGCAGCACGGATCGTCGCGCCGCGCCCAAACATCACGGCCGGGCGGACCGAGTTCGTCTACACACGGCCAATGGTCGGTCTGCCGCAGGGCGACTCGCCGTTCATCCTCAACTCGTCCTACACGATCACCGCTGACATCGAGGTGCCGCAGGGCGGCGCCGAAGGCATGATGGTGACCTCGGGCGGGCGCTTCGCCGGCTACGGCTTCTACCTGCTAAAGGGCAAGCCGGTATTCCTGTGGAACCTGGTCGATCTGGAGCGCCTGAAGTGGGAAGGTGCCGAGGCGTTGCCAGCGGGCCGGCACACGATCGAGTTCGACTTCAAGTACGAAGGTCTTGGTGCCGGCACGCTGGCGTTCAACAACTTCAGCGGCATTGGTCGGCCCGGAACCGGCACCCTGAAGGTCAACGGCAAGGTGGTCGACACCAAGCCGATGCCGCGCACGCTGCCAATGATCCTGCAGTGGGATGAGAGCTTCGACGTCGGCTCGGACACGTTGACCGGGGTGAACGATGCCGACTATCGGCCGCCGTTTGCGTTCACCGGCAAGCTCAACAAGCTGACGATCAAGTTAGATCGCCCGCAACTGTCGCCTGCGGACATCAAGAAGTTCGAGGCGGCGATGACTGAAAAGGCGAAGCGCGACTGAAGCAGCGCCAGAAAAGCCAATCCACCCGTTCGTCGAAACAAGGAGAGCACCATGCCTGGCCATCGTCTCGTCCGTGTGTTCGCTGTTCCCGTTCTAGCCGTGCTCGCGGCTTGTACTTCCACTGCGCAGTACATGCAGCAGATTGAGCCGGAAGCGATCCAGACCGCTGTCAATCGCGGCAAGTTCGAGCTGAACTGCCCGGCCGCCACCGGCACGGTGATCTCGAAGGAGATGATGCAGCCGGCGATCCAGGGAGTCCGCTTCAGCGGTCCCGAGCGAGCCGAGTACACGGTCGGCGTCGCCGGCTGCGACCAGCGCGCGACCTACCTCGTCATTTGCCCGCTGAATGGCAATGGCTGCTTCTCGGCTGGCGCTCGCAACGTGATCCGCTGATGATGTGCCGCTCCGGCGCAGCGATCATGGTCGCGCGTGATCGCTGGCATGTTGCGCCTGCTCGCGTTGCGACGGCCGGAGACCGAGCACCGACGGCGTTCTCGCAGCCAACTGGCATCGCGGGACCGGCTGCATGCCATCCGTGCCAGCCCCGACGCCCAGCCTCCGTACCACCACGTTAAAGGATCCTCGATGAGCAATCGCCATCCCGCTTTTCTTGCACTTGCCATCGCGTTGACTGTTCTGCTCGCCGCTTGCGGCAAGAAGGACGACACCATCACGCAGGCGGCGAAGAAGGACGTGGCCGCCGGCGTGGCGGCGCCCGGCATTGCCGAGACCAAGGCGATCATGGAAGAGGCCTACATCTACGGGTTCCCGATGGTGGCCGCCTACAAGGCCATGGTCGAATTCAACGTCGACAAGAGCTCGTCGCAATACAAGACCGCTTTCAATCAGATCTGGAACGACGCGCAGACCTTCACGCCGAAGGACACCGCGATCCCGACGCCGAACTCGGACACGCCGTACTCGATGGTGCAGGCCGATCTGCGCGCCGAGCCGATCGTGCTGTGCGTGCCCAAGATTGAGAAGAACCGCTATTACTCGGTGATGCTCGCCGACCTGTACACCTTCAACTACGGCTACATCGGCAGTCGCGCCACCGGCAGCGACGGCGGCTGCTATCTCGTGGCCGGACCACGCTGGCAGGGCGAGAAACCGGCGGGCATCAACAAGGTGTTCCGCTCAGAGACCGACTTCAGCCTGATCATCTACCGCACGCAGCTGTTCAACGCGGCCGACATCGACAACGTGAAGAAGATCCAGGCCGGTTATACGGTGCAGACGCTCTCGGCGTTCCTGAAGCAGCCGGCGCCGCCGGCGGCGCCGGCCATCGACTTTCCGAAATTCGTCGGTGACGACCCGTTCAAGACCGAGTTCCCGGCCTACCTCGACTTCCTGCTGCAGTTCGCCCCCGAGGTGCCGGAGGAGAAGGCGCTGCGCGCCAGGCTCGCCAGCATCGGCATCGGTCCGGGCAAGAAGTTCGAGTTCAAGGAGCTTTCGGTCGAACACAAGGCCGCCGTGGGCCTGGCCATCAAGGACGGTTTCGAGAAAATCGAGAAGGCGGCCAACCAGATTGGCAAGAACATCAACGGCTGGCAGGTCGGCGCCGCGCAGGGTGACCGCGCGTTCTTCAAGGGCGACTGGCTGCTGCGTGCGGCCGGAGCCAAGGCCGGCATCTACGGCAACGATGCGGTCGAGGCGATGTACCCGCTGACGCGCAAAGATGCCGAGGGCCAGACGCTGGATGGTTCCAAGCATCGCTATACGCTGACCTTTGCTAAGGGAGAGCTGCCGCCGGTGAACGCGTTCTGGTCGATCACCATGTACGACGGCAAGAACCAGCTGCTGGTCGCCAATCCGATCAACCGCTACCTGATCAACTCGCCGATGCTGCCGGGCCTGAAGAAGAACCCGGACGGGTCGCTGACGATATTCATCCAGAAGGATTCGCCGGGCAAGACCAAGGAAGCGAACTGGCTGCCGGCGCCGGACGGCCCGATCTACCTGGTGATGCGACTGTACTGGCCAAAGGAGACGCCGCCGTCCATCCTGCCGGCCGGCGCCGGGACCTGGAGCCCGCCGGGCGTGAAGCGGGTGAGCTGAGTCAACGCCGAACCCGACGAACCCGAGGAACGGCAGACGTGAACCGAAGGTCATGGCCGCACGCCCTTGCAGCAGGCTGTACAGCAGCGCTGTCGTTACTGAGCTTGTCCGCCGCGCGCCGACGACGGCGCCACCTGGCAGTTGCGCTTCCAGGTCCAGTTCATGTTTCCCAAGTGACTTCCCTCAACCCCCGGCCCGAACGCATGCATGCGCAGACGGCTTTCACCAGGAGTAATGCATGAATCAGCAACTCGCTTTCAGGCTTGTAAAGATTGCCTTTCCGGGACTGCTGTTCGCCTCCGGTTTTGCGCTGGCTCAGCAGTATCCGCTGATCGACATGCTGGCCGGCAAGGTCGTCGACAAAGTGAACGCTTCGAGCTGCGAGCAGCTGTGGGAAGGGCGCGGCAAGCCGAAGTCGCCGCGCGAGCAGGAACTGGTGCAGTTGTTGCGCAACGATCCCGGTGCGCGCAAGGAATTCATCAACCGCATCGCAGCGCCAGTGGCGAACAAGATGTTCGAGTGCGGGATGATCCCGTAACCGCGGTGGCCAGGATCAACCGGAGAACACGATGAAACGAGCGCTTGCGTGGGCCGGGCTGCTGGCGGCGATGAACGTCGGGCTGTTGGCTCCGGTGGCGGCACAGACCGCTGCCGCCGCGAAGCCCGCCGCGTCGACCAAGGCGACCAAGCCTGCACCGAAGTCCAAGGCACCTGAATTCAAGATGGTGCTCGAGCCGCGCGCGATGGATCTTCTAAGAGCGATGAGCGAGAAGCTGGCGTCGGCGAAAACCCTGTCGTTCACGGCGACGGCCAGCTTCGAGTTTCCGAGCAAGCTCGGCCCGCCGCTCGTCTATACGACGCGCTACGACGTGGCGCTGCAGCGGCCGGACAAATTCCGCGTGCTGATGCCCGGCGACGGCCCGGCCTCCGAGTTCTACTACGACGGCAAGTCGATGATCGCGTACGCGCCCGCGGAGAACCTCGCGGCGGTCGCCGATGCCCCGCCGACCATCGACGCGATGCTCAAGCGCGCCTACGACAGCGCGTCGATCTACTTCCCCTTCACCGACGTGGTGATCTCTGATCCCTTCGCGGCGCTGGCTGGCGGCAAGCTCGCCTTTTACATCGGACCGTCCGGCGCGGTCGGCGGCGTGGCGACCGAGATGGTGGCGTGGGCCAACGATGACGTGTTCCTGCAGATCTGGATCGGTGCCGACGACAAGCTGCCGCGCCGCGTGCGCGCGATGTTCAGCGGCGATCCGTTGAGGCTCAGGCATGACCTGGAGTTCGCGAACTGGCAGTTGAACGGCCCGATCGCGTCCGAGGCGTTCGCCTCTGCCAAGGTCGCGTCCGCGGGCCGCATGGCGTTCGCTACACCGAAGGTGACGCTGCCACCGGGCATGAAGCCGCTGACAATGAAGAAGTCCGCACCGGCGAAGCCGGCTGCGAAGTCGAACTGAAGCAGGGAGGTCACATGGCACGCTTTCAACTCACTGCAATCGCCATCGTGCTCTGCGCAGCCTGGAGCACCGATGCCGGCGCCTGGGCCAGCGCCAACCGCTACGGTGGAAGCACGAGTCACTCCTACGGCTCGACGACGCACGAGAACGCGTGGGGCGGCGGCACCTCGCACACGGCCGGCGAGGGTACGACGCACGAGAACGTCTATGGCGGAGGCACCACGCACAATTACGGCGGCGGCACGACGCACGTGAACACGTACGGCGGCACCACCTCCGGTGAAGTCGGCGCTGGCGCCTATCACACCTACCCCGGCGGTGCCACGTACTACCACCCGCCGGGTGCTTATCCCACCTATCCCGCGTATCACCCGCCGGTCGCGGTGCCGTACTACTCGAGCGGCTGTTACGGTTGCGCCGCCGCGGCCGGGGCGGTGGTCGGAGTCGCGGCCGGCGCGGCAATCGCGTCGTCGAGCGCAGCGGCTTCATCCAATGCGTACGCAGCCGGTGTTGCCGCGGGCAGCGCGAGCGCTGCTGCGGCGACAAGCAGCGCCTACAACGCTGGTGTAGCAGCCGGGGCGACCACGACGACGAGCGCTTACAACGCCGGTGTCGCGGCGGGTACGGCCGGAGCCGCCGGCGCTACGCCGATGGCCGCGCCCGGCAACTACGTGATGGGCTTGAATTACGCGGCGCTGCCGGCGGGTTCGTTTCCCGTCAACAAGAACGGCATCACCTACTATCTGAATGGCAACATCTGGTTCAAGCCGTCCTACGGCGCCAACGGCGTGTACTACACGGTGGTGCCGACGCCCTAGTCTCTATCGACAATGGAAGACAACATGAATCGCATTCCTCTCATCGGGCGTACCGCCGCGGTTTTGCTGGTTACGCTAGGCATCGTCACCGCGCTGCCGGCCGCCGCGCAATCGACTCCGCCGCGGCAGGACGAGTGGGCCTTTCGCGCCACGGTGTATGGCTGGTTTCCGGGTCTCTCCGGCACGACGGAGTTTCCCAGCGGAGCGGGCGGCCCGTCGATCGATGTCAACGCCGATACGCTCATCGAAAGCCTCAAGATGGCCTTCATGGGAACGTTCGAGGCCCAGTACGGCCGATGGGGCGGGCTCATCGACTGGTTCTACAGCGACGTCGGCGGCGACAAGGCTTCGACGAGGGACTTCGTGATCCACGGTCAGCCGCTGGCTGCCGGTGTGAACGCCAATCTCAGCCTCGACGTCAAGACCAACATCGTGACGCTGGCCGGCACCTACGCGCTGGTCGAGAAGCCCGAGTACAGCATGGGCTCCGTGGTCGGTGCGCGCGTGCTCAGCATGGACCAGACACTGAACTGGGCGTTCAACGGCACCGGCCCGCTGGGCATCGCACGCTCAGGGACGGCAGAGATCAGCGCCACCAACTGGGATGCAATCCTCGGCGTTCGCGGCCGTGCGCGCTTCGGCGGCGACCTGCGCTGGTTCGTGCCGTACTACGCCGACATCGGCACCGGCAACTCGAAGCTCACCTGGCAGGCTCTCGCCGGGCTGGGCTATTCATTCAGCTGGGGCGAAGTCATGGCGGCGTGGCGCTACCTCGACTATGAATTCAAGTCCGGCGAACCGCTGCAGTCTCTGACATTCAACGGAGTGGCGGTCGGTGTGTCGTTCCGGTTCTGAGCGAGGGCGGCCCGCGCCCAGTGCAATGTCATCCCTTAACCCCAACTCCATGGTGCCCGACTGAGCGTCCGCAGTGACTGTGCGGCGACAACGGTCGGCGCCCTGGCAAAATAATCAGTTCGAACCCGGAGTCGGAACATGAGAAAAGTCGGCATTGCCTCCATCGTCTTTGCGCTGCTCCTGGCTGCCTGCGCGGCGCCTGGACCGCAGCCCGGTGAAATGGAAATCCGCCGCGGAACGATCGAACAGATCACGGCGGTGCAACTCCAGAGCAATCATCATCAGGGCGTCGGCGCAGTCGTTGGCGGGTTGGCCGGCCTCGGCATCGGCAGCCTGATCGGCGGCGGCACCGGACGCGATGTCGCGATGGTGCTCGGCACGGTGGGCGGCGCGCTGGCCGGCAACGAGATACAGAAGAAGCACGACCAGCCGGTGCCCGGACAGCAGATCATTGTGCGGACCACGAACGGCGTGCTGGTGGCCGTGACGCAGCCGGTCAACGCTGGATTGCGCGTTGGACAGCGCGTCTACATCGAAGGCAACGGCGACGGCGCCCGCGTCGTGTCACAGTAGCGGTAGACGTCACGAGTCTTCAGTATCGTATCGGCGGTACGCAGTCCGGCCTCCTACATCCTCTCGCTCGATTAAGGTGTTCCGGGGCCTGCTGCTGATGGTCCTGACGAGGGTCGTTCACGAGGTGGACATGGCCATCACCGTGCGCGTGGGTCAGGTGCTGCAGCGTCATGCGCGCTGATCCTCGTGCCGTTGTCGGCCCGTATACGCACCGAAAGAGTCCATGTCTTCGACGATTCGAAACTTCGCATTGACCCTCGTGACCGGCGCAATGGTGGCTGGCTGCGCGAACCGTTCCGGCGACCCGGCCCTGATGCCGCCGCCGGACGACTCGTCAAGTCCGGCGATGAGCGTCAGCGCGGCCGGCGGCGGTCTGCCGCCGCCCTCGGCGGCCCCGGCGGCTCCGGCGCCGGCCCCACGTGACCCGTGGCCCCGCGACGTCACGCTGACCGGCGCCGATGCGCTGATCTACCAGCCGCAGATCGACTCCTGGACCGGCAATGCGCTCGCGTGGCGTGTCGCCGTGGCGCTGCGGCCCACCGGCCAGAAGGACGAGACCTTTGGTGTCGTCTGGGGTACGGCGCGCACCGACGTCGACCGCGTAACGCGCACGGTCGAGCTCAACGATCTCGTCGTCACGAAGAGCAACTTCCCGACGCTGTCGGACAAGGGGGCGCAGTACCTGCCGGCCCTGCGCACCGCGCTGGTGAGCGCGCTGCAGACGATGGCGCTCGACAGCCTCGAGGCGTCGCTCGCGGCCTCGAAGACGGTCCAGCCGACCGGACATGCGGTGCGCAACGAGGCACCGAAGGTCATCGTCGCCTACGGGCCGGCGCTGCTGGTGCCGATCGAAGGCAAGCCCGTCGTGCGCGAGGTCCCGGACACGCGCTTCGAGCGCGTCATCAATACGCATGCGATGCTCGTCCGCACGCGCTTCGACAAGACCTGGTATTTGCATGTCTACGACGGCTGGTTGTCGTCGAGTTCGCTCGACGGCCCGTGGACGCAGGTCGGCTTCGCGCCGCTCGGGCTCGACGACCTGGCGAAGCAACTGGCGCAGTCGGGGACGGTGGATCTGCTCGACGGCGGCGAGGGTGCGACGCCGAAGCCCGCACTGGCCAATGGTGTGCCGGCGATCCATGTCACGGAAGTCCCGACCGAACTCATTGTCTTCAAGGGTCAGCCCAATCTTGTGCCGATCACCGGCACGCCGCTGCTGTGGGCCACCAACAGCGCGACCGACGTCATCGTCGACACGACGAACAACGCTTACTACGTGCTGATGGCAGGACGCTGGTTCCGCGCGCCGGGGCTCGGTGGGCCGTGGGCCTTCGTCGCCAGCAACGCGCTGCCGCCGTCGTTCCGGCAGATACCCGCGAAAGGCACGCCGGCGTCGATCGTGCTGGCGTCGGTGGCGGGCACACCGCAGGCTCAGGAGGCGATGATCGCGAATTCGATACCGCAGACCGCGGCGGTAACGCGCAATGGCGGGCCGACCTTCACGCCGGAGTTCGACGGCGCGCCGCAGTGGCAGCCAGTGGCCGGCACGCCGCTGCGCCATGTCGCCAACTCCAAGGTTCCAGTGATCGAGGTGAACCCGGGCGCCTATTACGCCGTCACCGGCGGCGTGTGGTTCAGCGCGAGTGCGCTGACCGGGCCCTGGGTCGTGGCCACTGCCGTGCCGGGCGTCATCTACACGATCCCGGTCTCGTCGCCGCTGCACTACGTCACCTATGTGCACGTCTACGGCTACACCGGCAATGTCGTCTACGCCGGCTACACGCCCGGCTACCTCGGCACCGTCGTCGATACCGGCGGCACCGTGGTCTACGGCACCGGCTACGCCTACTCGCCGTGGATCGGCAGCGTCTGGTATGGCGCACCGGTCACCTATGGCGTGGCGGCGATGCCGGTCTACAACCCCTATGTCGGCTTCACCTTCGGATTTGCCATGGGCCTGACGGCCGCGTACTGGGCCGAGCCCTACTGGGGCGGTGCGTACTATCACGCCGGCTACTACGGGTATCCGTGCTGCGGCTCGGCGACGGCCGATGTCTATCGCAGCTGGCCGGGCGGCGTGTCGTCTGGCACGCGCACGTACTGGGCCGACAATGGCGGTGCGTTCGGCACGACCGCGGCCGGCAACTACTCCACCTACCGCGGCACGACCGGCACCTACAACGCCCAGCGCAGCTGGAATCCGTACACCGGGCAGGGTTCGCAGGGTTACAACCGAACGTTCAACACCGCGTCCGGTACGACCGGCTCCGTCAACCGCAACGAGACCTACAACGCGCAGACGGGCCAGCGCGGCTACGGCTCGAACGTGGAGGCGACCGGCGCCGGTGGCAGTTCGATCGACCGCAACGTCTCGGCCAGCGCCGGTCCGCAGGGCGTGAGCCGCGATGCGACCACCACCACCTACAACGCCAACACCGGCCAGACCAAGACCTGGAACGACGGCACGCCGCAGAACACGCACGTCGCCGGCGCGGACGGTAACGTCTATCGCAGCGACAGCAGTGGCGGCTGGCAGCAACATTCAACGAGCGGCTGGGGCAGTGCCTCGGGCAACAACGCGTGGGCCAGTCAGGAGCAGCAGGCGCGCAACTCAGCGGCCGAGCGGACCAGCAGTTACGGCGGTGGTGGCTGGGACCGCTCGGGTGGCGGCTCCGACAGCTGGGGCAGCCGCTACGGCGCAAGCGGCGGTGACAGCTGGGGCAGCCGTTACGGCGGCAACGCGGACCGTGCTGGCGGCGGTGGCTGGGGTAGCCGTTTCGGCGGCGGGAGCTACGGAGACCGCTTTGGCGGAGGAGGCTTCCGCGGTGGTGGCTTCCGTCGCTAGGACCCATGCGGCGGACTCGAACTCGGGGGGAGTGACGGACGCGCGCGCGGTGCGTCCGTTGCGGATTGCCGCTTAGCAAGCCGATCGACCTTGCCGCTTCCGGCCAGTGATCCTGCGCGCCACCGTCGGCCCACTCTGACTGGCCGGACCGCAATCGCTGTGCGGAGGGCGTTGCTGCGCGTCAGTCTGCGGGGTGTACTTTGCTGCTAAAAGGTGCCACCTATGGCCCTCGGCGTGATGCGGATGGAGGGCACGCCCGACATTCGATGGAGCCAAACCTCATGTCCCACCGTCGCATTCCCCGGCGAGTCTTCGCCGGCGCCCTGCTCGCCGGCCTGGCCCACGCGCTGCCGTCTGCAGCGCAGTCACCGCCGACTGCACCGCCACCTGTGAAACCTGCAGTTGAAGTTACGACGTCGACAGCGGCGCCCGGTGTGCCGCGCATCGGACTCGCCCTGTCCGGAGGCGGTGCACGCGGACTGGCGCACGTCGGCGTGCTGAAGGTCCTTGAGGAGATGCGCATACCCATCAGTTGCATCACCGGCACCAGCATGGGCGCAATCGTCGGCGGCACCTACGCGTCCGGGCGATCGGCGGATGAAATGGCGAAGATCGTCGTCGCGGCCCGGTGGGAGGACATCTTTCGTGATGCGCCGCCGCGCAAGGAAATCGCGGTACGTCGCAAGTTCGACGACTACAAGACGCTGTTCAAGCCGGAATTCGGTGTCAAGGATGGCGGCCTGATGCTGCCGAAAGGCGTGATCGCCGGCGTGTCGATCGAGGCTTTCTTCAGGGAACTTGCGACCCCCGCCTTCGGCATCGGCAACTTCAACAAGCTGCCGATTCCCTTTCACGCGATGGCGACCGACATCGAGACCGGGGAGTCGGTCGTGCTCGACCACGGCAGCCTGTCGCAGGCCATGAGGGCCAGCATGTCGGTGCCAGGTGCGATCGCGCCGGTGGAAATCGACGGCCGGCTGCTGGTCGATGGCGGCATCGCCAACAACCTGCCGATCGATGAGGCACGCAAGCTGTGCGGTGACGTCATCATCGCCGTCAACATTTCGACGCCACCACTGAAGCGCGACGAAATCACCTCCGCGCTCAGCGTTACCGCGCAGCTGATCAACTTCCTCGGCAAGCAGACGGTCGACCAGCAGATTCGCAGCCTCGGCCCCAACGATGTGCTGATCGCGCCCGAGCTCGGCGACATCTCCGCGGGCTCGTTCAGGCGCGCCGAGGACGCCATCACGATCGGCGAGAAGGCCACCCGCGCAATGGCCGATAAGCTTGCGCGCTACAGCGTGCCGCCGGAGCAGTACGCGGCGCTGCGCATGAAGCAGGTGGCCGAGGCCAAGGCGCTGGGCTCCGTCGACGAGATACGCGTCGAGGGTCTCAAGCGCACGAACCCCGCGGTGGCGATGTCACTGGTCGAAAGCAAACCGGGCGAGCCGCTGACCGAGGAGAAGCTCGGCGCGGACCTGCGTCGCATTTACGGCACCGGCGACTTCGAAAGTATCAACTACCAGATCGTCGGCGGCGAGACAGGTCCACGCGCGATGCTCATCGAGCCGGTCGAAAAGTCCTGGGGCCCGAATTACCTGCGCTTTGGTCTGGGACTGGCGAGCGACTTCTCGGGCGATAGCCAGTTCAACGCGCTGGTGCAATACCGCCGGTCCTGGATGAACCGTCTCGGCGCCGAATGGATCACGGAGCTTCAGGTCGGGCAGGACACGCATCTCGGGACGGAGTTCTACCAGCCGCTGAATGAAGCCGGAAAGTGGTTCATCGCGCCGAGCGCCTTCGTGGGTCAGCAGACCCGCGGCCTGTTCATTGGCGATGAAAAGGTCGCCGAATACCTCACCAGCGTCACGCAGGGCGCGCTCGATGTTGGCGCGGTACTGGGGACCTGGGGTCAGTTGCGCGTCGGTGCAGGCATGTCCCGTATTCATGCCCGCGTCGAAACCGGTTCACCGCTGCTGCCGTCGGTGCGGGAAACGACGGCCGGGCTGCGCGCGGCGATCTTCATCGACCAGACCGACAATGCGTGGTTTGCGCGCTCGGGCTACGGACTGGTCGGAACGGCATACGCGGCGATGGATGCGCTCGGATCCAACGAGAGCTACAACCGCGTCGAAGCCACCGGGCGCGTCGCCCAGAGCTGGGGGCCACACACATTGAACCTTTCGGTCAGCGGCGGATCGTCGCTCGGCTCCGACATGCCGGCCTACGAATCGTTCACGCTGGGCGGACCGCTACACCTGTCGGCCTATCGCATCAACGAGCTGGCCGGTCGCCAGTTCACGTTCGGCCGGCTGATGTACTACAACCGCACATTGCCGCTGCCGGACCTTCTGGGCTCGGGCATCTATGTCGGCGGTTCGGCCGAAGTCGCTCGTATGAGCGATCGCAGTGACGGATTGCCGTCGCCCGGAATGGCCTGGTCGGGTTCCGCATTCCTCGGCGCGGACACCTTCCTCGGGCCGGCGTACTTCGGCGTCGGAGTCGGCCCCGGACGCTGGAGCCTGTTCCTGCTGTTGGGAGCCCCGTAGCGGTACCCTGCTGGCCGCCAGCACCGCTGATCGCCGCGTGCAATGTGCTGATGTGCGAAAGCCCGGCCGGAGCCGGGCTTTCTTTGGTACTGCGTGAGGTGCGTAGTGCGCGGGGCGGGACCGGTCGCCGCGCGTATCAACGCGCCGCGCTCAGCGGGTCGCCGTCGCGCTCGAGGCGGCCGTGATGACGACACGCTCCATCGCCACCAGGTGGCCGTTGAACTCGTCGGTCGGCTGCATGCCGGCCACGGTGCTGCCCAGGATGACGACGCTGGCCACCACGGCGCCGATGAAGGCGCTGAGCTTGACGCGGGCGGGGGTGGAGTAGTTGGCGTTCATCGTTCGGTCCTTTCGTGCGGCGTTGTTCGGTGTCGATGAACGCACTGTAGGCAGAGCACCGCTCGGCTGCGAGCGACTTGCGACGGGGTGCAGAAATCGCGGCGCGAACTGCAGGGCCGGTTTCATCGCGTCCAGGCGCCGCTTCGCACTTCATCCGCCGCAGGCGCAGTTCGTCGCGCCGGGCGGCCGTTCACTCCGTTTTCACGGCCAGCAGCCAGGGCGAGTCGGAAAAGGACAGTAGGAGGAGCGAAGCGATCGGCTGCGTGGAGGCGCGCGCGGCACTGCGCGCGGCGCTTCCCGGTGCGTCAGATGATTTCGAAGTAGCGCTGCCGCTCCCAGTCGGTGACGCAGTCCTGCCACTGACGCCACTCCCACTCGCGGGTGGCGGCGAAGTGATCGACGAAGAGATCACCGAACCAGTCGCGCGCAAGGTCCGAGCGGCGGAAGATCTCGGTCGTCTCCTTCAGCGAGCGCGGCGCGCGCGCGATGTTTTCAGCGCCCTGGTTGGTGCCGGTGATCGGCGCTGCGGTGAGCTTCAGGTTCTTCTCGACCCCGTGCAGCCCGGCCGCGAGCAGCGCCGCCACCGCCAGATACGGATTGATGTCGGCGCCGGGGCAGCGCGTCTCGAGCCGCGTGCTCTTCGGCGAGCCGGGAATGACGCGGAAGCTGGCGGTGCGGTTGTCGATCGCCCAGGTCGGCTTGACCGGTGCCCAGAAGCCGTCGACCAGTCGCTTGTAGCTGTTGACCGTCGGCCAGAACATCGGCGCGAACTGCATCAGCGCGGCGATCTGCCCGGCCAGGAAGCTCTCGAAGAGCTTGCTCATGCCGGCGCGGCCCTTGGCGTCGTAGAACCGGTTCTGCTTGCCGTCCGACAGCGACTGGTGCACGTGGCCGCTGCAGCCCGGATACTGCTGGCTCCACTTCGCCATGAAGCTCGGCATGATCCCGAACTGCGCGCCAATCTCCTTGGCGCCGGTCTTGAACAGCACGCCGCGGTCGGCGCACTCGAGTGCGTCCGAAAACTGGATCGCGGCCTCGTACACGCCCGGACCGGTCTCGGTATGCAGGCCCTCGATGGGCACGCCGAACTGCAGCATCTGGTCCATCAGTGCATTGAAGAAGCCGCGGTTGGCGTTGGCGCGCAGCAGCGAATAGCCGAACATGCCCGGCGTCAGCGGCGTGGGGTCCACGCCCTTCTTCTGCGCCCACGAGTAGGGCGTCTCGGCGAAGTTGAACCATTCGAACTCCAGGCCGCACATCGCCTGGAAGCCGAGCTTCTCGGCGCGCGCCAGCACGCGCCGCAGTGTCTGCCGCGGGCAGATCGGATACGGCTCGCCCTTGGCGGTGACGAACTCGCCGAGGAAAAACGGCACGTTGTCGTCCCACGGCACGCGCCGTCCGGTCGCGAGGTCGAGCCGCGCCAGTGCGTCGGGGAAGCCGTGCTGCCAGCCGGTGACCGTCGTGTTGTCGTAGACGCTGTCCATCATGTCCCAGCCGAACACGACGTCGCAGAATCCGAAGCCGCCGTCGACCGCGGAGGCGAACTTGTCCTTGTGCAGGTACTTGCCGCGCAGCACGCCGTCGATGTCGGTCACGGCGACCTTGATCTTGTCCGCCTGCGCGGCCTGCAGCCGTTCGAGGGCGGCACGGGCGGGGTGGGGCGCGGTTCGCTTTGCTGTGGCCATGTTTTTCCCTCCGGAGCGGCGGGCAGTGTGCAACAGGCCTCGGCAAAGTCCAAGCGAGGGGCTTGATCCGGCGGAATTCAGCCCCTATCTCGCGACCTGGAGAGCGCGACCCCTCCCTTAGAATCCACGCAAACTGATAACCAGTAGCAACCGATGCCGATCTACGCCTACCGATGCCAGGACTGCGGCCACGAAGTCGAAGTGCTGCAGAAGATCTCCGACGCGCCGTTGACCGAGTGCCCGGCTTGCCAGCGTCCGAGCCTCGTGAAGCAGGTGACTGCCGCGGGCTTTCAGCTGAAGGGCAGCGGCTGGTATGCGACCGACTTCAAGAACAACGGCACCAAGCCCAAGGATGCGAAGGGCGAAGGCAAGTCGACCGACGCGGACGTGAAGCCGGACGCTGCCAAGCCCGCAGAGGGCGCCCCCAGCACGGCAAAGGCGACAGAGGCCGCGCCGGTTGCGCCAACTTCGTCCCCTTCACCGGCGCCCGCCAGCGGACCGAGCCCCGCGTCGTCCTGACGAATCGCACCGCGCTTTAACAGGCGGCGTCGTGCGATCGGCTATCCTCGGAGCCTTCGGGAGCCGCGGCCGAACCGCGGCTTCTTCATTTCGAGCCGGCCCATGACGCCGGCACGGATGCTGGCGAGGCGTGGCATGTTCCGGAAGTACCTGGTTACCGGTCTGCTGATCTGGGTTCCACTCGGGATCACCCTGCTGATCATCGAGACGATCATCGGCTGGATGGATCAGTCGCTGCTGCTGCTGCCGCCGGCCTGGCGGCCGGAAGCGCTGTTCGGCTTTCGCATCCCGGGCCTTGGGGCGCTGCTCGCCGTGGCCGTCGTGCTCTTCACCGGCGTGCTCGCACGCAACATCGTGGGGCGCCGCCTGCTGCTGTGGTGGGAAGGGCTGCTCGGCCGGATCCCGATCGTGCGGTCGATCTATTCGAGCGTGAAGCAGGTGTCCGACACGATGCTCTCACCGAAAGGCAACGCCTTCCGCAAGGTCGTGCTGGTCGAGTTCCCGCAGCCGGAACAGTGGACGCTGGCGTTCATCGTCGGCGAACCCGCGGGCGTGGTCGCGGATGA
The DNA here is from genome assembly GCA_963780715.1 of uncultured beta proteobacterium. Lineage (GTDB taxonomy): Bacteria > Pseudomonadota > Gammaproteobacteria > Burkholderiales > Burkholderiaceae_F > JALORV01. Next base: position 96,248 of record CAWADK010000016.1, on the reverse strand, counting down.
ACTTGGCGAAGGCTGGGTCACCGTCTACGTGCCGACGGCCCCCAACCCGACGTCGGGCTACGTGCTGATGATGCCGCCATCACGGGTGCGGGATGTCGACGTCAATATCGACGACGCCCTTAAGTACCACGTCTCGCTCGGCGTGGTGGAGCCCGGCGGCCGGTCGACCCGGCCGGCCGCGCTCACCAGCGCGCCGCCGGCGTCGGCGTCGCAATAGGGCGGCTCGCGCACGACGTTGAACGGCGCGCATTCGCCTGATAGGGTTGAGCCCATGACGACGAGTCGCCATTCGATGCTGTGTGCCGGTGCTGCCAGGCGCGCCGAGGGTCGTGCTCGTCTCGCTGCGCCGTGCGCATCGTCGAATCGGCGAAACCGGTAGGGTCGGGCAGGTAGCGCTGTCCGGCCCCGTATGTGCCGGGTTTTCGAGCGACCCTCAGCGCCATCCCGGCCTCCAAGCTAAAGACGAGCCCCTCAGGGATAATCACGGGTTTTGCGCGGTTGCGCCGGCGCGTCGAGTCGCCGCGGCGCGGGCCGCCAGCTACGAAGCGGAGTTTTCCATGCGTACCGAATATGCCGGCCGGGTGGACGAGAAGTTCATCGGCCAGACCGTCACCCTCTTTGGCTGGGTGCATCGCCGACGCGACCATGGCGGCGTGATCTTCATCGACCTGCGCGACCGCGAAGGCCTGTTGCAGGTCGTCTGCGACCCCGACCGGGCCGAGGTGTTCGCCAACGCGGAGAAGGTGCGCAACGAGTTCTGCCTGAAGATCATCGGCCAGGTGCGCAGGCGGCCGGAAGGCACGCTCAACGAGAACATCGTGTCGGGTGCCGTCGAGGTGCTCGCGACCGAACTCGTGATCCTCAATCCATCGGTGCCGGTGCCGTTCCAGCTCGACGACGACAACCTGTCCGAAACGACACGGCTGACGCATCGCGTGCTCGACCTGCGCCGCGTGCCGATGCAGAAAAACCTGATGCTGCGCTACAAGGTCGCGATGGCGGTGCGCAAGTACCTCGACGCGCATGGTTTCGTCGACATCGAGACGCCGATGCTGACCAAGAGCACGCCGGAAGGCGCGCGCGACTACCTGGTGCCGTCGCGCGTGCATGCGGGCGAGTTCTTTGCACTCCCGCAGTCGCCTCAGCTCTTCAAGCAGTTGCTGATGGTCGCAGGCTTCGACCGCTACTACCAGATCGTCAAGTGCTTCCGCGACGAGGACCTGCGGGCCGACCGCCAGCCCGAGTTCACGCAGATCGACGTCGAGACCTCGTTCCTCGACGAAACCGAGATCCGCGCCCTGATGGAGGAGATGATCCGGACGGTGTTCGCCGAGGTGATGGGTGTGACGCTGCCCAAGCCGTTTCCGGTGATGACCTACGCCGAGGCGATGTCGCGCTATGGGTCGGACAAGCCCGACCTGCGCGTGAACATGGAGCTGGCCGACGTCACCGACCTGATGCGTGACGTCGAGTTCAAGGTCTTCAAGGGTGCGACCGAGATGAAGGACGGCAAGGTCGTCGCGCTGCGGGTGCCGGGCGGTGGCGAAATGCCGCGTTCGGAGATCGACGGCTACACCGAGTTCGTCAAGATCTACGGCGCCAAGGGGCTTGCCTACGTCAAGGTCAACGAAAAGGCGAAGGGCCGCGATGGCCTGCAGAGCCCGATCGTCAAGAACCTGCACGATGCCGCACTGGCCGCGGTGCTCGAACGCACCGGTGCGGCCGATGGCGACGTGATCTTCTTCGGCGCCGACCGCGCCAAGATCGTGTACGACTCGCTCGGCGCCCTGCGCACGAAGATCGGCCACAGCGAATTCGGCCGCGCGCACGGCCTCTCGGCCGAAGGCTGGAAGCCGCTGTGGGTGATCGACTTCCCGATGTTCGAATTCGACGAAGAAGAGCAGCGCTACGTCGCGGCCCACCATCCGTTCACCAGCCCGAAGCAGGGTCACGAGGACTTCCTGCACACCGATCCCTCCAAGGCGCTGGCAAAGGCCTACGACATGGCGTTGAATGGCTGGGAAATTGGCGGCGGCTCGGTGCGGATTCACCGCGAGGAAGTGCAGAGCAAGGTCTTCCGCGCACTGAAAATCGGCGCCGAGGAAGCGCGCGAGAAATTCGGCTTCCTGCTCGATGCCCTGCAATACGGCGCACCGCCGCACGGGGGCATCGCGTTCGGGCTCGACCGCATCGTCACGATGATGGCCGGCGCCGAGTCGATCCGTGACGTCATCGCCTTCCCGAAAACGCAGCGCGCGCAGTGTCTGCTGACGAAGGCGCCGTCGCCGGTCGGCGAGAAGCAGCTGCGCGAGTTGCACATCCGGCTGCGCGGTGAGGCCCGGCCGGAGGCGACGGGCTCGGTAACGGTGGCACCGCAATCGCGTCACGGCGGCGAGTTGAACCAGAAGTAGCGGGCCGTGCCGCGCGCAACCGGCGATCGGCTCGCCTTCAGCTACTCCCCGCGGGGCGCGTGGTCCGGCTTGAGCCGCGCACCTGGGCCCGGTCGGCGAGCGGCGCCTGTCGGGTCGGTTGGGTAGGTACTGTCGGTGACAGTCGCCTTCAAGGTCCCGGAGTCGGTGCTGGTGGTGATCCACACCCCGGATCTGGAAGTGCTGCTGCTCGAGCGCGCCGATCATCGCGGGTTCTGGCAGTCGGTCACCGGCAGTCGCGCGTCGACCGACGAACCGCTGGCACTCACCTGTGCGCGTGAAGTTGCCGAAGAAACCGGGCTCGAGAAGTCGCCCGCCGAGTTCGACGACTGGAACCAGGTGAACCGCTACGCGATCTATCCGCACTGGCGCCATCGCTACGCGCCGGGCGTCACTGAGAACACGGAGCATGTGTTCGGATTGCAGGTCAGGATGACGTTCGAACCACGGCTCGCAGCTGGCGAGCACACGGCATTCCGCTGGCTGCCCTGGCGCGAGGCGGCCGACGCGTGCTTCTCCTGGACCAACGTGCAGGCGATTCGGGCCCTGCCGCAGCGACTCGCTGCGCGCCGTTGATGAAGAAAGTGTCCAGATCATGACTCGCGCGGCGCCGGAGACCGGGCTCGGGGTGCGGGTGGACGTGCGGCGCAAGGGCCGGACCTTCGAGGCCGACGCCGAGTGTCGGATCGACGCCGCTGCCACCGTCGTGTGGGAAACGATCACCGACTACGCGGCGCTGCCCACCTACATGCCGGGCATTCGCGCCTGCCGCGTCGTCGAGCGGACTCGCGAGGGGCGCGACGGCGAGCGCCTGCTGGTGGAGCAGCAGGGTGAGTTCCGCTTCCTGCTGTTTGCGCAGGATCTCAAGGTGCAGCTCGATATCGAGCATCGCGGCCAACGGGTGGCGCACGCGCGTGCGCTCAGCTTCGACCTGGGCGTACTCAAAGGCCGCGCCATCGAAACGTTCGAGGGCCGCTATGAACTCGAGAGATCCGCAGCGCGTGGCCCTGTGATTCTGCGCTACACCGCCTTGATCGTTTCACGCCTGCCGCCGCCACCCGCGATCGGGTCGGCGGCCGTGCGGCAGAACCTCGAGACACAACTGCGCGCCGTTGTCCAGGAAAGCGAGCGGCGCGCGGCCGCACGCCAGCGACAGTGATCGACGCTGATCCGTGACCTCGGCTTCATGACAGGCCCATCGTTGCGCATAATGCGGTTCATGAGTCGGCATCGCTCGAAGAGCTTGCGTCTGCATGTCACACCCGTCCGGAAGACTCGCAGGGCCGGCCCTGGACCCGTCCGAGGTGAAGTCCACGGATCGCTCCGCTCGCCCGTCAGCGCGGCGGCAAACCGTGCGTTCCTGGAGTGCGCTCACGGCCGGCACTTGCCTGCGCGCATCTGGTGCTGGCGGGCTGCGCGACGCCGGGCGATCCGTATGCGGTGGCGCCGGCGGCAGCGCAGCTTACGCAGGAAGGCAAGGTCGGCGAGTGCCTGCGCCTGCTGCAGGCGCTGGACCTTCGGGTCGATGCAGCCGGTCGGCGCGACGCACAGGAAGTGCGCGTGCCGGGGTATCCCTACCTGCGGGCGGATCGCTTCACCGAAAGGTGGCTGCCGGCGAACGGCGATCCGCAGGCGATTGCCGCCGGCAAGCTGGACCGCATGGCCGCGCTCGATGCCGAAGCGCGCCGCTTCGAGTCGGCCAACTTGTCGGTCTCGGGCTCCGAAGCCGATGCGCTCGCGCGCTGCCGCTCGGAGCTCATCGCCGCCGCGCGGCCGATGGCCTCCCACGCGGCGGCGTCCGCCAAGGTGCCTGACGCCTATGTCGATGCGCAGCGTGTTGCAGGCCTGTATCCGGTGACGATGTTTCCGTTCGCGCTCGGCGTGGCGTCCTGGCAGCAGGCCACGCGTGAACTGTTTGCGACCCCCTTTCCCGAACTGGTCGTTCGAGGGGAGCGGATCCGCTACGTCCCGGCGGCTGGGATGCCCGAGGGAACGGTGGCCGGACTGTCGAGCGCGCCTACGTCGATGGCACTGCGCATGCCGGTGGTGACGCCCGAGCGCGCATGGCAGCTGCTGGTGCAGCACGCACCGGTACTGATCGTCGACACCGTCGACGGCAACGACCGCATCGGCTCCCTGACGTGGCGCGCATCGGTGCAGGGCGCAACGCTGGCCGTCAACACCTACGATCCCGCGGCCTATGCGCGAGTGGCGTGGACCCAGTTCAACGGCGCGGCCGCGTTGCAGCTGGTCTACACGTTCTGGTTCCCGGCGCGGCCGGCGGCCCACACGCTCGACTTGGTGGCGGGCCATCTCGATGCCGTGGTGTGGCGGGTAACTCTCGATGCCGCCGGCCGGCCGCTCGTCTACGACTCGATCCACGCCTGCGGCTGCTTCCAGATGTTCTTTCCGACCGAGCGCGTGCGCGAGCGCCCGGCGCCACGCGACGGCGAAGGCCCGCTCGACGAATCGCTGTTCGTGCCGCAGGTGCTGTACTCGCCGGCGGCGGACGAGCGCGTCATGGTCTTCCTCGGCGCGCACGACCACAATATCGAGCGCGTCGGCATCGACACGAACACGCCCGCGCCGGGTATTCCGTACCGGTTGCTGGATGAGAACGTGCTGCGGGCGCTCCCGGTGCCGGCCGCCGCGGGCGGTGGGACCCGCAGCATCTACGGCCCCGATGGACTGGTGCCGGGCACCGAGCGCGCCGAGCGCTATCTTTTCTGGCCCATGGGCGTGCCTTCGGCCGGCCAAATGCGGCAGTGGGGCCATCACGCGACGGCGTTTGTCGGACGCCGCCATTTCGACGATCCGCACCTGTTCGACCGCTATTTCTCGCTTGCGCCAGGTGCCGATTGAGCGAGACTCCCTGCATGCAGCTTCGCGTCGCGACGTACAACATTCACAAGGGTGTCATGGGATTGCGCAAGCGTTCGCGCATCCATGACCTGCGCGTCGCGCTCCATGCAATCGACGCCGACATCTGTTTCCTGCAGGAAGTGCAGGAGCGCAACGAGCGGCTCGCGCGGCGCCCGGGCCATCCGAACGGCACTCAGCTCGACGTGCTGTGCAACGGCAGTTACGTCCACCGGGCCTACGGCATGAACGCCGTCTACCCGCACGGGCACCACGGCAACGCCATCGTTTCGCGCCATACGATCGGCCAGTACCTGAACCACGACATCTCCGACCACGCGCTGGAAAAGCGCGGCCTGCTGCACGCTGTGTCGCACATCGAATCGAAGCGCGGCGCGCTCGACATCCACCTGATCAACACGCACTTCGGTCTGATCAAGCGCAGCCGGGTGAGGCAGGCCGAGTTCCTGATCGACTTCGTCCGCAGTGAGGTGCCGGCTGGTGCGCCGCTCATCATCGCCGGCGACTTCAACGACTGGCAAAAGGGCGTCGACGAGATCCTGCATAGTGAGCTCGACGTGGTCGAAGCGGCCGCGGACTTCAATCGTCGGCAGCGCAACGGGCGTCGGTTCGAGCGGCTCATGCCGTGGCGCGATTCCAATCGCTCGCAGGTCGCGCGGACCTACCCGAGCGTGATGCCGTGGCTGTCGCTGGACCGCATCTACGTGCGCGGCTTCAACGTGCACGAAGTGCGCGTGCCAAAGGGCATCGAGTGGTCGCAACGCTCCGACCACATGCCGTTGATCGCGGATCTCGAAGTGGCATGACCGACGGCGAACGTCCGGACCGCCGGCGTTCCCGCTTCGACATCACGACGCGGCCGCTGGTCTACGGCGGCAACCGGGTTGGTCTGCTGGAAAACGGCGACGAGTACTTCCCCCGCCTGCTCGCGGCGATCGAAGGCGCGGCGCGTTCGATCTACCTCGAAACCTACATCTTTGCGCAGGACAGCGTCGGTACGCGCGTCAGCGACGCGCTGGCGATCGCGGCCGATCGCGGCGTGGCGGTGCGCGTGATCGTGGACGGCTTTGGCACCGGTTCGTTCGCCCCGACGCTGAAGCAGCGGCTCGAGGCGGTCGGGGCGCAGGTCGTGATCTTTCGACCTGAACGCTGGTGGCGGCTCGAACGCCGGTTGTTGCGCCGCCTGCACCGCAAGCTGGTGCTGGTCGACGATCAGCTGGCCTTCGTCGGCGGCATCAACATCATCGATGACCACCATCATCCCGATGCGGGAAGTGCTGACCTAGGCCCGCGCTTTGACTTTGCAGTGATGTGCGAGGGGCCGATCGTCGCGCCGATTGCCTACGCAATGAAGCGCCTGTGGTGGACGCTCGAGCTGCTGCAGCTGCGGCGGCGCGCGGATTCGCCGCAGGTGCTCGCGCTGGAGTCGGTACCGCCGCCGCTGCCCGACGGCGTGCGCGCTTCCTTGCTGCTGCGTGACAACGTGCGGAACCGGCGCACGATCGAGCACGCATTCCTGGATGCGCTGGCACAGGCGCGGTCTTATGTGCTGATCGCAATGGCCTACTTTGTCCCTGGCCGCACATTCCGCCGCGCACTCGTCGAATGTGCTCAACGCGGCGTGCGGGTGCGGCTGCTGGTCCAGGGCCGGGTCGAATACGCGCTCCAGCACTACGGCCAGGAGGCGCTCTATGGGCAGCTGCTGGCCGCCGGCATCGAGATTCACGAGTACAAGGAGAGCTACCTGCACGCGAAGGTGGCCGTCATCGACGACCGCTGGTCGACCGTCGGTTCCAGCAACATCGATCCTTACAGCCTTCTGCTGGCGCGTGAAGCCAACGTTGCGGTGTACGACAGGGCGTTCGCGCGCGAATTGCGCGCCGACCTGGAGCGTGCGATCGAAGAGCGCTCGCGCCCGTTGCAGGCAGATGCTTTCGCGCGCCGCGGCGTGCTGCGGCGTACCGTGAACTGGGTCGCTTACGGAATCCTGCGCTTCGCGGCGGTCGCGCTGGCGGGCGGGCGCGATTATTGACGCGCTGCTCGTGTACGCGATGCTGCGCATCGCACGTGCACTCGCAGCGATCAAGCGAGGCGCGCGTCCTTCGGAGCGGCCGAGCGGCCGCGCGCAGGGCAAATACATGCGCGTTTCTGTCCGTTGATGGTGCGAAGCCTCGAAGAGCCGTTGCGGCGCGGGCATTGCGCTGAGCTAGGCTCTGCCCCTTCGACGGGCGGCGGGGCATGAAGGATTTCTCGTTTGGTGCACTGACGGCGGGCTTCGTGGCGGTGCTGGTGGGCTACACCAGTTCGGCCGTGATCGTGTTCGAGGCCGCGCGCGCCGCCGGCGCGACACCGGCGCAGACGGCATCGTGGATGTGGGCGCTCGGCATAGGCATGGGACTCACGACGATCGTGCTGTCGCTGCGCTACCGCATGCCGGTGCTGACGGCGTGGTCGACGCCCGGCGCGGCACTGCTGATCACCAGTGTCAGTGGCGTGCCGATGTCGCAGATCATTGGTGCCTTCGTGCTGACCGGGTTGGCGATCGTCGTGATTGGACTGACCGGCGCCTTTGACCGGCTGATGAAACGACTGCCGGTGGCGCTCGCGGCGGCGATGCTGGCGGGCGTGCTGCTGCGATTCGGGCTCGAGGCCTTCGGTGCCATGAAGACGCAGTTCACTCTGGTGTTCGCGATGTTCGTCGTCTACCTGCTGGGGCGGCGCGCCTGGCCGCGCTTCGCGGTTCCGGCAGCACTGGCCGTCGGCGCCGCGATCGCCGGCGCGCTGGGGCTCTTCGGCGAGTTCGATTGGCCGGCGGGTCTGACTCGGCCGGTCTTCGTGACGCCCGAGTTCTCATGGGCGGCGGCGATCGGCATTGCGCTGCCGCTGCTGGTCGTGACAATGGCCTCGCAGAACGTTCCGGGCGTCGCCACCTTGCAGGCGCACGGCTACGCGCCACCGGTGTCGCCGATCATTGTGACGACCGGGGTGGCGACGGCCGTGCTGGCACCGTTCGGGGGCTATGCCTTCAACCTGGCGGCGATCACCGCCGCGATCTGCATGGGTCATGAGGCGCATCCCGATCCGGCACGGCGTTACGCGGCCGCCGTGGCGGCGGGCGCGCTTTATCTGCTCGTGGGGCTTTTCGGCGGCGCGGTGGCGGTTGTCTTCGCGGCGTTTCCGCGCGAACTGGTGCTGGCGATCGCCGGGCTGGCGTTGCTGGGCACGATCGGCAACGGGTTGGCGGCTGCGCTGAAGGACGAGGCCACGCGCGAGGCCGCACTGATCACGTTCGTCATGACCGCCTCGGGCGTGACCTTGTGGTCGATCGGTTCGGCGTTCTGGGGCCTGGTTGCGGGGCTGCTGGCGCTGGCCGTGCGCAGCTGGCGACGTCGGGGCGGGGCTTAGTCGCCCCCGCCGCCGCCGCAGCCACCTCCACCGTCGCCGCTGCTGTCGCCACCACCCCCGCATCCGCTGCCGCTGCAGCCGCCGCCGCATCCACCACCGCAGCCGATATGGCTGGCGCAGTAGCTCGCCGTGCTGCCGGCCGCCGCGAGCGCAGTGCAGTTCAGTGCGTAGCGGAAGCCGTCTTCGATGGCGAGCTGGCCATCGATGGCAAAGAGCAGCGGAACCGCCGTGGCGGCGAGCGGGTCGACGCCAGCGCGGCGGCAGGCCAGCCGCCACGTGCGCTTGATGCCATCGCTGGCCATCGTGCGCGACGGCATCGCCTCGGTCGGCGTGTGATGCAGGAAGCGTCCGAGCGCCTTCGCGCAGAAGGCCTCGTAGTTGCGCGTGAACAGTATGAACTCGTGCCAGGCGACATCGACCACCTGCGACGGCATGGCCAGCATGCGGCGGCCGGCCTTGCGACAGAGGTGGAAGTAGTCACGCAGCGCCGAGAACACGAGGTCGAGATCGGCCTCTGACAGGTGCGGATACCGCTTCTTCACGCGCTCGCGGACTCCGCGCGGGAACGAATAGCTGTCGATGAAGCCGGCCCGTTGGTGCCGCCGGCGCAACTGCAGGACGCCGGCAGCCACGAGGGCGCCGGCGATGGCGAGGCCGAAGAGCAACGGTGTCATGGTTGATCCTTACTGTTCTTTCTCGACCAGTCCTGTTGTTATCGGACGAAACCCGCTGCCTTGAAGGGTAGGGCCGCGCGGTGACGCCGCCACCGGTTCGATCGCGTGACTGATCCGGTTTCAGTGGCACAGCCGGGTCTTGGAGTGAAATTTGATCGGGGTGCGATCGCAGGAGTGATCTACAGGGGTACCAGGCACGACCGACGTGTCGTCGAACCGCCCGGCGGCATGGTCCCAGAGGCAGGCTCGCCAAGGTCGCCGGTCGGCACTATCGATCGCATTGCCAAAGCCAATTTGTTCGAAGGGTGCTCTATCCCTAGACTGGGTCCAGCGATCACGTGCTGACATGCAACGGAGAGAACCATGCCAAACGAAATGACTTGCCCGTTCTCGGGCGCCGCAATCAATCCCGCGGTGAGGGGCGGAGCCCGGACGAACGCCGACTGGTGGCCCAATCAGCTGCGGCTGAACATCCTGCATCAGCACACGGCCAAGTCGGACCCGATGGGCGAGGCGTTCAACTATGCCGAGGAGTTCAAGACCCTCGATCTGAATGCCGTGGTCAAGGACCTCCACGCCCTGATGACGGAATCGCAGGAGTGGTGGCCTGCTGACTGGGGCCATTACGGCGGCCTGATGATTCGCCTGGCGTGGCACAGCGCCGGCACTTATCGCATCTACGATGGTCGCGGCGGCGCCGGGACAGGCAACCAGCGCTTTGCTCCCCTCAACAGCTGGCCGGATAACGGCAACCTCGACAAGGCGCGCCGCCTGCTCTGGCCCATCAAGCAGAAGTACGGCCGCAAGATCTCCTGGGCCGACCTGATGATCCTCGCCGGCAACGTCGCGCTGGAATCGATGGGATTCAAGACGTTTGGTTTCGCCGGCGGCCGTGCGGACATCTGGGAACCGGAAGAGGACGTCAACTGGGGCCTGGAGAAGACCTGGCTCGCCACCAGTGACAAGCCCGACAGCCGCTACTCCGGCGACCGCCAGCTCGCGAACCCGCTGGCCGCGGTGCAGATGGGCCTGATCTATGTGAACCCGGAAGGCCCGGACGGCAACCCGGATCCGGTGGCCTCGGGCCGCGACGTGCGTGAAACCTTCGCGCGCATGGCGATGAACGACGAAGAGACCGTGGCACTGGTGGCTGGCGGCCACACCTTCGGCAAAGCCCATGGCGCCGGCGACCCCAATCTGGTCGGCCCCGAGCCGGAGGCAGCGCCGATCGAAGAGCAGGGCCTGGGCTGGATCAACAGGCTCGGCACGGGCAAGGGTGTGGACGCCACGACCAGTGGCATCGAAGGTGCCTGGAAACCGCACCCCACCCGATGGGACAACGGCTACTTCGACATGCTATTCGGCTACGAGTGGGAACTGACCAAGAGTCCGGCCGGTGCGCATCAGTGGGTGGCAAAGAATTGCAAGCCGGAACACATGATTCCGGACGCGCACGATCCTTCGAAGAAGCATCCACCGATGATGACGACGGCCGACCTGTCGATGCGCATGGACCCGGCTTACGAAAAGATCTCGCGCCGCTTTCACCAGAACCCGAAGGAATTCGCCGACGCGTTTGCACGCGCCTGGTTCAAGCTGACGCACCGTGACCTAGGCCCGCGCTCCCGCTACCTCGGCGCGCTCGTGCCGCAGGAAGTGTTGATCTGGCAGGATCCCATCCCCGCGGTGGATCACAAACTGGTCGACGAGCAGGACATCGCGGCGTTGAAGGCCAAGGTGCTCGCTTCCGGACTGTCCCTCTCCCAGCTTGTAACAACCGCCTGGGCGTCGGCTTCAACATTCCGCGGCAGCGACAAGCGCGGTGGTGCCAACGGCGCGCGCATCCGCCTGGCTCCGCAGAAGAACTGGGACGTCAACCAGCCTGCCGAACTCGCGAAAGTTCTGTCGAAGCTGGAAGCGATCCAGAAGGACTTCAACGGCGCGCACTCAGCTGGCAACGCAAGCGGCAAGAAGATCTCGCTCGCCGACCTGATCGTGCTGGGCGGCTGCGCCGCTGTCGAGGCTGCGGCGAAGAAGGCCGGTCACGAAGTCAAGGTTCCCTTTTCGCCGGGGCGCATGGATGCGTCGCAGGAGCAGACCGACGTGGACTCCTTCGCCGTGCTCGAGCCGATGGCCGACGGGTTCCGCAACTACGCCCGCAAGGGACTCGAGGGTGTGGCGGCTGAGCTGCTGGTCGACAAGGCTCAGCTACTGAAGCTCACGGCGCCCTGAGATGACGGTGCTGATCGGCGGCCTGCGCGCGCTGAACGTCAGCCAGTCCAGGCATGGCGTGTTCACCCAGCGCCCGGAGACGCTGACCAATGATTTCTTCGTGAACCTGCTCGACATGGGCACGAAGTGGCAGAAGTCCGCCGCATCGGAGGGCGTGCTGGAAGGGCGTGATCGGGCGACGGGCGAGCTCAAGTGGACGGGCACTGTCGTGGATCTGGTGTTCGGTTCCAACTCCCAGCTCCGCGCGCTGGCGGAAGTCTATGCAAGCAGCGACGCGCAGCAGAAGTTCGTGCGTGATTTTGTGGCGGCATGGAGCAAGGTGATGAACCTTGATCGCTTCGACCTTGCGTGAACTCGAAGCAAGGGACTGAAGAGCTCCTGCCCCGCGCAGCCGCGAGTTGGCATCGGGTCGTCCCGGACCCGATAGCGGCTTGCGCGAAGCCCTGCCGGAGGAAGGCTGGCACCGCCGGCGTGGGAGGACAACATGAAGTTGATCATCGAAGTCACGAGGACGCCAATTCGAAACGCTCTTGCCCCCGCAGGACAGCCGTTGGTCAGGGGAGCTTTCTGGACGCCGGGCGAGAATCTGCGCGTAGCGGAAGCCTCACAATGCGAATGACAGAGGACCGAGCAGCTCGTCGCCACTGGATCCTGCTTTCCATGGTGTTCGCAGCTTGGTCTGTCTACGCGCAGCCTGGCTCCGGCAATGAACAGCGTTTTCCTGATGTTGTTGCTGTCGAGTCCGAGCATCTGGACCGAACCGCTTTGACTTCGATGTGACCATTTCGTCTCCGTACGACACGCCGAGGCGCTACGCCGATGGATTCCGGGTCTTCACGCCCGCCAATCTTGTGCTCGGAGAGCGAAAACTCTTGCACGATCACCAGGACGAGCAGCCGTTCACGCGGGATCTCCACGGGGTCGCGATTCCGGAGGGATTGAGGGTCGTGCTGGTTCAGGCGAGAGACCAGAAGAACGGCTACGGCGGCAAGACTGCTGAGGTCATACTGCCTGGTCGATAGCGAGACTCTGCCTCGAGGCCAACGGATATCGTGTTGACGCAGACCCCATCAAGTTCGACGGGAGCCTACGAGGGATCACGGAGGCGCCGTTCGGCAATCGGGTCGAATTGACGAAGCGAATCGGCAGTGCCTGACCCGGCCAGAACCTGTCATCGAGTTGCACCGCACGCTTGACGCCAAGCGCGACAGGTGACGCACACGCCTGCGCCATGCTGCGTTGGCCTGCTGCTCTCTGCCGTGTGGGCAACAGTCGAGGGATTTGGTGGTGTATCGAGCCGGATGCGAAAGCGCTGCGACGCAGAGTTCGACATTCATTGTCGGCGCGAATCGCGAGGTGGCGGCTTGACGACTTCGTTCAGCATGTTCGCCTGTCTGTGATTGCGCGGTCCATCGCTTCATTTGGTCGCCACGCCCACGAGCATTTGGCACGGTCCGGTGAAGCCATCTGGTTGCTCGAAGCTGCGCAACGCAATCTCGATTTCCTCCCAGGTCCGCGCGCGGTCTTCCTCGCTGAGGCCCGACATCATCTGATGGAGCGCGCCGAACGACTCACGTTCGAATCGCACGCACTCGGCGGCCGAGGACAGGATGACGGGGCAGTCGACGGCCTCGACTTTGGCATCACGGAAGCCGGCGCTTTCCAGAGCCTGCGCGAGCGCGCCGTCGGCGCCCAGCGAGAACGGCCCAGGTTGGCCGGGGAACGGAGCAGGAAGCTGCGCTCGTCGGCGAATGATGCTGACGGGGATTGAGAAGAACTCGTTCTTCTGCGGCGTTGAGTAGACAACGACCGAGACGCGGCCGCCCGGCTTCAAGCACCGATGCAATCCCTGCAGCGCCCGCTGCTGGTCGGGGAAGTAGATCAAGCCGACGCGGGAGATCGCCGCGTCGAAACTCGCGGCGTCTAACGTGTCGTGCTGCTCGCCGTCGAGCTCCAGCGTCTCGACGTTGTTCAGGCCAGCGGCATCCGCTGCCTGTCGCGCGTAGCGGAGGATTCCGGGCGAGATATCCGTTGCAAGTACGCGGCCGCCTGGACCCACGCGGCGAGCGGCCGTAAGCGTCTGTTCGCCAGCGCCGGCGGCGACGTCCACCACATGGCTGCCCGGTCCGATCTCTGCGAGGTCGAGCATGCGGTCGGTGGCTGGTTTGAGCCAGCGTCCGATGAAAGACCCCCAGCGGTCCCACGCTTCCGCCGCGGTTTCCCATTGCGAGCGTGTGGTCTGCTTGAACTTGACAGGGTCGAATGCTGCAAGACGGTCGTTCATGGCCTGGTCTCCGTGTGGAAGTGCGCGAGTTGCACTGACTGCACGGTGCGCCCTGTACGCTGCCCCCTCAAGTCCAGAAAGTGGAGTGCCCTTCAATGCCCGACTATGGCCAGTTCTGCACCGTGGCGCGCGGCGCTGAAGTCTTCGGCGAACTGTGGACGCCGCTCGTGATCCGCGAACTGCTGTGCGGCAGCCGCCGCTTCAATGACATCCGGCGCGGCGTGCCGCGCATGTCGCAGACGTTGTTGACCAAGCGGCTGCGCAAGCTGGAAGAACTCGGCATCATCGAGCGCAGGCGTGTCGAAAGCGGTTGGGAGTATCACGTGACAGCAGCAGGCGAAGAGTTACGCCCGATCGTGGTCGGACTCGGCCACTGGGGCGCGCGCTGGATTGGCAGCCGAATGAAGCGCGAACAGCTCGATGCCGGCTTCCTGATGTGGGACATCCGCCGCTTTGCCCGTATGGATCAGTTTCCCAAAGGCAAGCGCGCCGTCATCCATTTCAGATTCACCGACGCGCCGGCGCGCGAGCGGCTATGGTGGCTGGTGGTCGAGAACGCGACGCCGGACCTCTGCCGCGACGATCCCGGGCATGAGCTCGACGTGATTGTCGAGTCGACCGTGCGCGCCTTGACCGAGATCTGGACCGGCGACTCGAAGCCTGCCACCGAAGTGGCCGCCGGCAGGTTGAAGGTCAGCGGCGCCGGGCCGAACGATGCCAGGCTCTGGCGTTGGCTCGGCCGAAGTATGTTTGCGGAAAGTCGCCGCAGAACTTAGTCGCTCCGGCGAAACCGCGGACCACGACCTTCTGCGAGTCGATCGTAGATCTGTCGTTTCTGCCTTCTGTCGACGCTTCAACGGGATGTTCCCCGGCGAGGACCGACGAACTGTCGGGCGATTTCGACACGGCCCCATTACTTTGTGGCACAAGTTTTCCAGCAGCCGGACGTCGTTGTTTGTCAACCGCAATGGCTTCTTTCGCCAACGCGCTGAGCGACTGACTTTGGCAGCTGCGGAGGTCGGTAACGTGTCGCGAAATGTGTGCTGCCCGCCCAAACAATGGTGACGACTGTGCCGATAATGACGTCCTTGTCCTTTTGGGGCGCATCAGACGATGACGATCGCACTGAATGAACTGTGGACCGGCATCGCGGCACTGGCGACCATCCTGCTTGGCGTGCGCATCAACCGCTGGGTGCCGGTGCTGGCGGAGTACAGCATTCCGCCGGCCGTCACGGGCGGCCTGCTGATCGCGATCCTGCTCGCGGTCATCGGCGGAGTCGCCGGCTTCAAGGTGACTTTCGGCGACACGTTGCGCAATGCGCTGTTGCTGATCTTCTTCGCCTCGCTCGGACTGACGGCCAAGTTCCGGCGTCTGTCGCGCGGTGGCGGAGCGGTGGCGCTGCTGTGCGTGCTGATTGCAGTTCTCGCCATCGCGCAGTCGGCGATCGGTGTCGCCATCGCGAGCGCTTTCGGGCGTCCCGCGGCACTGGGGGTCTTCCTGGGCAGCGTGCCCTTCCTCGGGGGTCACGGCACCACGGTCGCGTGGGCCGAGACCGAGCAGGCCGCCAACCTGCCGCACGCGCTCGAGATCGGCATGGTCTGCGCGACGCTCGGGCTGGTGTCCGGGGCGATCGTTTCCGGGATTGTCGGGACGCGCCTGGCCGAACACGCGGCACGTTCGCCGGACCAGAATGTCGCGCCGGTCGAGTCCGAGCCCGAGTGGCCGCAGGGGCCGTTCGATTCGGATCGCTGGATCACCGTGCTGCTCTGGCTGGCACTGAGCATCGGCCTCGGCCTGGCCGCACGCCCGATCGTCGGCGAAGTGCTCGGCGTGACGATCCCGGCGTTCCTGGCGGTGCTGCTCGCGGCCGTGATCGTGACCAATGTCGCGGACCTGGCACGCATCCGCCTCGACCTCGCCGGGGCCGACCTGATCGGGACCCTGGCACTGCGTGTGTTCCTCGCGATCGCGATGCTGGGCCTGCAGCTCGCCGCCGTCGGTGATTCCGTGGGGCTGGTCGCGGTCGCAGTGCTCGCCCAGGTCGTGCTGACAGCCCTGATTGCCGCGCTGCTGGTGTATCCACTCCTCAAGGGCCGCGATGGTGCGATCGGCGCCGCCGGCTTCGTCGGCTTCGGCCTCGGTGCGATGCCGGTCGGACTCGCCGCGATGAAGCGGCTGGCGCTCAAGTACGGCGATGCGCCCAGGGCGTTTCTCGTGATCACGCTCGCGGCATCGCTGTTCACCGATACGGCCAATGCGCTGATCGTTCAGGGGTTTCTGACCTGGTTCGGTCGATAGGTTCGCCGTGGAGCGGGTGTCGGCATGACGCTTGGTTGCTGTCGCTTCAACTCCGGCGAGCAGCGCCGGTCGAGAGTGCAGGGTTATCCCGATTGGCAGTGAGCCGGTCACCGACTAAACCGCGGGATTGCCGCGGGAGGCTCGCAGAGTAGCTTTCCGCGCACTCGGGTACAGGGTGACCGGCTCGACGGTCCAGCCTGCACCCCGCCCAACGGGGAGGAACTCATGCGCGCGACGAAGTGGCTGCTGATGGGTTTGACCGGGCTCGCACTGGCGTTCAATGCCGCTGCCGACGAGACCTGCAATTCACCGTACACGTCCAAGCTGATCAAGGGGCAGGAGGCCTATGTCCACGTCTGGACGCTCGGCGTTGAAGGCCTCGGAGATGGCTTCGACAAACTCGTCACGATCGACGTCGATCCGAAGTCGAAGATCATACGGCAAGGTGGTCAGCAGCGTATCGGTCGGTGCGCGCGGCGAGGCCCATCACATGGGATTCACCGACGACCGTCGCTACCTTTGGGCCGGGGGGCTCAGCAATAACCAGATCTACGTGTTCGATGTCGGCTCGAACCCGGCCAAGCCGAAGCTCGTGAAGACGATCACCGATCTCGGCGCCAAGTCCGGCTATGTTGGCCCCCACACGTTCTACGCGATGCCGGGGCGGATGCTGATCGGCACGCTGTCGAACGCGAAGGACAGCGGCGGCCGCACCGGCATGGTCGTCTACAACAACAAGGGCGAGTTCGTCGCCAAGTACGACCTGCCGACGGGCGAGATCGGCGGAGTGAATGGCGACGGCTACGGCTATGACGTGGCCATCAATCCGTCGAAGAACGCGTTGCTGACCTCGAGCTTCACCGGGCATCGACAACTACCGTCGGCCCCTGGCCAGGTCGTCAGCGACGCCGAGGCCATGAAGCGCTTCGGCAACACGATGGTGCTGTGGGACCTGAAGGCGATGACAGCCGAAGCAGATCTTCGCGGTTCCCGGCTCTCCGCTGGAGATCCGCTGGTCGCTGGTGCCCGGCGACAACTGGGCGATCACCGCCACCGCACTGACCTCGAAACTGTGGCTGATCAAGCAGGACGCCGCCGGCAAGTGGCAGGCGAAGGACGTCGGCACGATCGGCGATCCGGCCAAGATCCCGCTGCCCGTCGACATCTCGATCCGCGCCGATGCCAAGGGGCTGTGGGTCAACACGTTCTCCGATGGCATGACGCGCTACTTCGACCTCACGAATCCCGAGCAGCCGAAGCAGACGTACGCCAAGCAGACCGGCAAGCAGGTCAACATGATCTCGCAGAGCTGGGACGGCAAGCGCGTCTACATCACGTCGAGCCTGCTGGAGCTCTGGGACAAGGCGGGCGCCGATAACGAGCAGTTCCTGCGTGCGTTCCGCTGGGACGGCAAGGAACTGCAACCGCTCTTCGAGGTGGACTTCACCAAGGAGAAGCTGGGCCGCGCGCACCACATGAAGTTCAGCTGAACCGCGTCAGTGGAAACGCAGCATGCGTGCGGCTGCCATCGCGCTCGCGCTTCACCGTAATTGGGACCACAGCGTGGGCGGCGGCCGACCCGATGCAGGCGCACTCGCCCAGCATGCAGTTCGTGCCGCCCGCGCCCGGGACCTACCGGTTGCAGCGCATCCAGCGCGCTCCGGACGCTCTGCTGCGCGACGCCCGCGACCGCCCGCGCCGGCTTGGCACGCTGACGCGCGGCAAGGTGACGCTGCTCACGTTTTTCTACACCTACTGCGTCGATGAATGGGGCTGCCCGTTCGCGTACCGCACGATGGTCGAGCCTGCGCGATCGCCTGACCGAGCGCGGTCATGCGGGCCGCGTGCGTTTCGTCAGCATCAGCTTTGACCCGACCAACGACACGCCCGCGGCCCTGCGCCTGTACAGCGGCAGCCTCAAGGCCGAGGTCGGCCTCGCCTGGGAATTCCTGACCGCCCGCAGCGTGGCCGAACTGCTGCCTTTGCTCGAAGACTTCGGCCAGGACGTCAGCGTCGAGAAGGACGCGAACGGTCGGCCGACACGCACGATCAATCACATGCTGAAGCTCTTCCTGATCGACCGCGAAGGCATCGTGCGGGAGATCTATGCGCTTGACTACCTGCACCCGGCGATGATGATCAACGACATCGAGACGCTGCTGATGGAGCAGAACGCCGAAGCCGGTCGGTCGTTGAGGCGGTGCTGGCCGGAGCTTCGACGGGCGATTACTGCAGCCACTGGTCGACCGCGGCGGCGACCTCCGCACGAATCGCCGCCTGGCGCTGCGGATCGGCTGCGCCGCAGGCGGCCGAGCAGACCGGGTCACCCGGGTTCTCGAAGTCGCAGTGCGTGGCAGCTTCCACCAGTACGTCGCGCTGCAGGCGTGGCAGGAACGAGCCCCAGCTGTGCGAATTTGCCCATGCGTTGCACGAGTGTGGCGCCGAGCGCAGGATGACGGCGGGCGCGCTGACGCGCGCCGCGACATGCAGGCCCTCACCGGCGCGGTCAACGGGATCGAGTCCGATCCAGCCGGTGATCCCCGGCGTGCGTGCAGCCGCCAGCAGGCTCGCAAGGCCGCCCGCGGAAAAGCCGATCAGGACGGTGCGCGCAGGTACCGGGCCGAAGCGCCCACCGCGGATGTCGATCACGATCGTGGACAGGGCGGCGGCGTTGGCGATCGGATCGGCGAGAAACGGCAGATCGGGGACAAGAACCAGCGCGCCGCGGTCGGCCAGTTCGCGCGCGAGCGCGCCCAGGCTCTGCCGGTCGCGCAGAAAGCCGTGGGCCAGCACGACGGTGCCGCGCGGCGCGACCGGCGGGCGGAAGAGATCGGCATCAAAGCGGCGTTCCGCGACACGAAAGTCCACGATTTCCGCCGCGTTGACGACCGCCAGCGGGCCGCAGGCGCAGAGCAGCAGGACGGCGCGGCTGGCTCGCCGGACCAGCGCGGACCAAGTCACCATGATTGCCTCCGGACTATTGAGCCGGTCCGCGGCGCCGGCAGTAGACTGCAGGCCGCTTTGCCGTTCCGCAAAGTCCGCATTGACCCTCCAGGAGATCGTCCGATGAAGCGCATCACGCTCGCTGTTGCAACGCTGCTGTTTTCTGCCGGGGCATGGGCCTTCCATTGTCCCGCTGACATGAAGAAGATCGACGAAGCGCTGGCGAAGAACCCGAAACTCACCGCGGAGCAGATGGCCGAGGTCAAGAAGTACCGCGCCGAGGGCGAGACGCTGCACAAGGCCGGCAAGCATCAGGAGTCGGTCGACACGCTCGCCAAGGCGATGAAGATTCTCAACATTTCATAATTGTCCCCCTGCCCCGAAGCGCCGCCTGCGGGCGGCGTTTCTTTTTTTGCGGTTCAATGACTGCTCGTCGTGTCCTGCTGCCCGCACTGCCTTGCACCGGTTTCCTGAGATGCGTTTCAACTGTCGCGCGTCACGATCGTGACCGAACAGCGCCGCGGACTGCCACCGGGTTCAAATGTCGGCACTCAGCTGCGGGCGCGGCGGGCCCGGCTAGCGCGTGAACTGAAGGCGCGTGCCGCTGAAGCCGCAGCCGAATCGGCCAAGGAACCTGCGGCGCGGTGTGGCGCGCAGTTGGCCCTGCCAAGCGCCGAGGGCTGGTTCGCTGCCCAGGGCTGGCAGGCGTTTCCTTTCCAGCGCGAGGTCTGGCAGCACATCGCCGCCGGCCGCTCGGGTCTGCTGCATGCAACCACAGGCAGCGGCAAGACGTACGCCGTCTGGTTCGGCCTGCTGAATCGCGTGCTTGCGGGCGAAGTCGGCGGCGGCGGCCTGCGCCTGCTGTGGCTGACACCGATGCGCGCCCTGGCGGCAGACACCGCGCGTGCACTCGAAGCGCCGCTGGCGCAGCTGGGCCTCGACTGGAAGGTGGGTGTGCGCACCGGGGACACCGAGGCCAGCGAACGCACGCGCCAGTCGCAGCGCCTGCCCGAGGCGCTGGTGACCACGCCCGAAAGCCTGACCCTGCTGCTGACACGCCCCGATTCGCCCGCGCTGCTGGGAGGTGTCGAACTCGTCGTCGTCGACGAGTGGCACGAGCTGATGGGCAACAAGCGCGGCGTGCAGCTGCAACTCGCGCTCGCCCGCCTGCGCCTGTTCGCGCGCCAGCGCGCAGGTGACGACGTCGTGGCTCCTCGCCTCGAGGCGGGGCGGGGGGGTGGTGGGCTCAATACGCCACCACCGGTGGCGGAAAGCCCCACGACCTCCGGTGTGGGGGCTTTCCGCCACCCTCGGCAACACCGAGCACGCGCTGGAGGTGCTGCTGGCCGGCGCAGCCGGCGTGCTGGTACGCGGCGCAGTGCCCAAGGAAATCATCGTCGACACCTTGCTGCCCGACGAACCGGGCCGCTTCCCGTGGGGCGGTCATCTCGGAATCCAGATGGTCGAGCCCGTCGCCCGCGAGATCGAGACTGCCACCACGACGCTGGTCTTCACCAATACACGCTCGCAGGCGGAGATCTGGTACCAGTCGCTGCTCGCGGCGCGGCCGAAGTGGGCGGGGCTCATCGCGCTCCACCATGGTTCGCTCGACCGGGAAGTGCGTGAATGGGTCGAGCGCGGCCTCAAGGAAGGGCGGCTCAAGGCCGTCGTCGCGACGTCGAGCCTCGACCTCGGCGTCGACTTCCTGCCGGTCGAGCGCGTCGCTGCAGATCGGCAGCCCGAAAGGCGTCGCGCGCCTGCTGCAGCGGGCGGGCCGCAGCGGGCATGCGCCGGGGCGGCCGTCGCGCGTGACGATCGTGCCGACGCACACGCTGGAACTGGTGGAAGCCGCGGCGGCGCGCTCGGCCGTCGCCGTTGGACGCGTCGAGTCGCGGCGCGCGCCGGAGAAGCCGCTGGATGTGCTGGTGCAGCACCTGGTGACGCTCGCGCTCGGCACCGGCTTTTGCGAACGCGAAGCGCTGGCCGAGATCCGCGGCGCGTGGAGCTACCGCAGCCTGACGGACGAAGAATTCGCCTGGGCGCTCGACTTCGTCGGTCGTGGCGGCGAGGCGCTGCGGGCGTATCCGGAATATCGGCGCGTCGTCCCCGACGCCGAGGGCGTGTTTCGCGTCGAGGACCGCCGCATCGCCCAGCGCCATCGTATGTCGGTCGGAACCATCGTGGCGGACGCCTCGATGCAGGTAAAGATGATGAACGGCCGCAATGTCGGCTCGATCGAGGAGTCGTTCATCACGCGCCTGCGCAAGGGCGACGCCTTCGTCTTCGGTGGCCGCCTGCTCGAGCTCGTCCGCATCCACGAGATGACGGCGCTCGTGCAGCCTGCGAAGCGTGCCACAGGCGTCGTGCCGCGCTGGGCCGGCGGCAAGATGCCGCTGTCGACCGAACTGGCGGACGCCGCGCTGCGCGAACTCGAGGGCGCTGTCGCCGGCCGTTACGACGCGCCGGAAATGCGGCTCGCGCGGCCGTTGATCGAGCTGCAGGCGCGCTGGTCAGTCGTGCCGACGAGGGACACCCTTGTGGTGGAGTCGCTGCGGTCGCGCGAGGGGCGACATCTCTTCGTCTATCCATTCGCCGGCCGCCACGCGCATCTCGGCCTGGCGTCGCTGCTGGCGTACCGCATCGGGCAGGCGACCCCGTCGACCTTCTCGATCGCGATCAACGACTACGGGTTCGAGCTGCTGTCGCCCGTCGACATCGACTGGATGGGCGCCTGGCAGCAACGCGCGGGCACGCTGCTCGGCGAGGAGAGGCTTCTGGATGACGTCCTTGCGAGCCTCAACGCCGGCGAACTGGCGCTGCGGCGCTTTCGCGAGGTGGCGCGCATTGCCGGCCTCGTCTTTCAGGGTTTCCCCGGCGCGCCCAAGTCGACGAAGCAGCTGCAGGCAAGTTCGGGACTGCTCTACCAGGTGTTCCGCAAGTACGACGCCGGCAATCGCCTGCTCGGACAGGCCGAGCGCGAAGTCCTCGAGCAGGAGCTCGACATCGTCCGCCTGCGCGTAGCACTCGAGCGGATGCGCGGCCAGCGCGTCGTCTACCGGATGCTTGCACGCCCGACGCCGTTCGCGTTTCCGCTGATGGTCGAGCGGCTGCGGGAGCAGGTGACAACCGAAAAGCTGAGCGCTCGGATCGAGCGGATGCTGGCCGAACTCGAAAAAGCGGCGCGGCAAGGCATACAAGATATTGTGTAGACGTGCAGTGTCCGCCAAGATCTAGTACACCAATCGTGGTGTCCTGCATGGGCTCGACGCATGTTCTCAGAGGGAAAACGCCGTTGTTCACACGCAATTCCCCTCTGAAAATCTCATTTTTCCCCTTGTAATTCGTTGCGTTTCCTCTAGGATCGCGACCACGCAACGAGAGCGCTCTCTGAGAGTTTCATTCGAGAACGCTGTCGCTGTGGCACGCAACTCTTACTGAGGAGAACTCATGGCAACGAAGAAGGCAGCAAAGAAGACAGCGAAGAAGGCCGTCAAGAAGGCCGCGCCGAAGAAGGCCGCGAAGAAGGCAGCCCCGAAGAAGGTGGCAGCCAAGAAGACCGCGAAGAAGGCCGTCAAGGCCAAGGTCAAGCGCAAGCCGAATGCAGCGTTCATGAAGCCGCTGACGCCGAGTGGCCCGCTGGCGGCGATCGTCGGCTCGATTCCGATGCCCCGCACGGAAGTCACCAGCAAGATCTGGGCATACATCAAGAAGAACAAGCTGCAGGACTCTGTGAACCGCCGCATGATCAATGCCGACGACAAGCTGAAGGCGCTGTTCGGCAAGGCGCAGGCGTCGATGTTCGAACTGACGAAGTACGTCAGCAAGCACCTGAAGTAGTCGCCCGCAGGCCTTGGGCCTGTCGATGGCGGATTGATCGCCCGGTGCCGCACTCTGGCCCGGGCGATTTTTCTTGTGCGCCGCCGCGGCGGTATTCGGCGCCGCGTGCCCGGGTTTTCCGATGCGCACCGCTGACCTTGCTGTGGCCCCGGCGAAGTGCGGCGCGCAGCGTACTGAATCCACTTCCGCTGGTCCAGTGACGGACCGACGCTTTTCCATCCAGACCTCTGCGTAGCCGAAGGGGACTGGGGCGAACTGTCTCAGCGCTGCCGTTTCCTTCTCTTGCGCGGCGCGATCGCCAGGTAGCTGGCGTCGCGCCTGTCCTCGTTGGTCGAGGTGATCGGCGCAAGCGCCGCACCGCGAGAGCGCTTGTCCAATCTGACGCTTCGCCGGCACTTGGCGAGGCGTCGGGTCGTGAGCAGTTGCAGTTCGCGACGCCGTTGATGTTGATCAAGCGCGGGCGGCCACGAAGAACCAGATTGAACTGAGAGAGATTGCATTTGCATGCAGCGATGCAACGCAGGAGGAAGTCATGTTCAATCGAAATGTCATGTTGATCCTGGGCTCGCTGTTTGTGGCGACTTCGGCCTATGCGCAGGGGACGTTGCTCATTGAGCCGTCGCAGGCGCCGATCACGCTGAAGGGCGGATGGGAGAAGAAGCAGGGTCCCGCGGGGGGCAGCGGCAACCGCGGTGAAATCGTGGTGAAGATCTCGAAGATCAACCCGGACGGAAGCTTCGAAGGGAAATTCGACTTCACCTCCACGGGCAGCCAGCCGTGGTGCCGCGCGGCTAACGAGCCGATCCAGCAAGGAAAGATCACTGCCAACGGCATCAAGCTGGTCGCCAATGGCGGACCTGCCACAACCTGCGGCCTGATGACCTTGGACTTCCGGCGCGGGACCGAGAAGTACTTGCAGGGCCGACTCAAGTCCGAGGCCGGAGGCGGCGCGCCGATGTGGCTGGATGCTCCGAAGTGACCGTCGGCACCGCGCCGAGAGTGGATTAGCGCGGCAGAGTGCGCAGTGCGGCGGCGATCAGGTCGGCGGTGCCGATGCGATTGCTCGGATGCGGCACGGTGTCGGTGCTGAGGAACTCGCTGACACCTGCGGCACGCAGTACGGCGTCAGCATCGTCGACCAGCAGCGCGTGAGTTACTGCCACGTCGACACGGCGTGCTCCACGCGCCAGAACCTGGCGAGCGACGGCCGCCAGCGTCTGCCCGGTGCTGGCGACATCATCGACGATGACGACATGCCGACCCTCGTACGGAACCGCGGGCAGCGTGACCTCGACGTCACGGTCGCCACGGCGCGTCTTGCGGCACATCGCTGCGTCGCAGCCGGCGGCCGCGGCGGCTGCGCGCACCCAGGGCTCGGCTTCTGCATCGGGCCCGAGCATCAGCACACCGGTGGCGTGGAAGGTCCCGCCGATCAAAGGCGCGGCCGAAAGCGCGATCGCGGCCCCGGCGGGCACCGCATCCTTGAGGCTACCCACGCGATGCAGGTGCGGGTCGATCGTTATGACCGCATCGAAGAGATCCGCAAGCCAGCGCCCGATGATCCGTTGGCTGACGGCTTCGCCCGGCGCGAACGCCGCGTCCTGCCGCATGTAGGCGAGATAGGGTGCGACCAGCGTCAGGTGCCGCGCGCCCAGTTCACGCGCCGCGCGTGCAGCCAGCAGTAACTCGACCAGCTTCTCGTTCGGGCGATGCAGCGAGCGCAGCAGCACCGCGCGTGGCGCCACCGGCGTCGGCAGTCGCAGCTTCAGTTCACCGTCGGGAAAGCGGTGGCGCTCGATCGGCGCCAGGGTGAGGCCGGCTGCGGTCGCAAGCCGTGCCGCGTAGTCGCGTTCATCGTCGAAGTGCAGCAGCATTCAGAACTCCGCGACAGTCTGCTCCGCGGCGTGTTCCCCGATCGTGTAGCCGTTGCCCTGCGCCGCCCAGGACAGCGCAAAGCGCAGATCCGAGGCAAAACCGGCATGCACGCGGTACAGCGGTTCGCCGCGACGCACGGAGTCACCCAGCTTCTTGAACAGATCGACGCCGGCTCCGCGCACCTTGGGCGCTCCGGTCAGCCGCGCCAGTCGGACCAGGCGCTCGTTGTCGATCGCATTGACGATTCCCTCGCGGGGCGCTTCCACTTCGAACGACTGCGGCGCGAGTCCGGGGCGGTCGGGGTCGAAACCATGGCGCCCCTGTGCGTCGATGATGGCATTCATCTTCGCCAGCGCACGGCCGGAATCGAGGATGTCGCGCGCGATCGGGAAGCCCTCGCCGCCACGCACGTCCGGGTCGAACTCGATGACGCGCCCGGCCAGCCGCAGTGCCTTCTGTCGCAGGTCCGACGGCGCCCGCGGGTCGCCGTTCAGGACGCGCATCACATCGCGTGACTCGAGCGCCGGACCGATTCCGTTGCCGATCGGCTGGCGTCCGTCCGTGATGACGACATCGAGCGCCAAATGCAGCCGTTCGGCCACGTACTCGAAGAGCTTGCGCAGGCGCTGTGCCTCGGGCATCGAACGCACCTTGGCGCTCGGCCCCAGCGGAATGTCGAGCACCAGATGCGTAGAGCCCGCCGCAATCTTCTTCGACAGGATCGAGGCCACCATCTGGCCGGGGGAATCCAGCGAGAGTGGGCGCTCGACCGCGATCAGCGCGTCATCGGCCGGCGAGAGATCGGCGGTGCCGCCCCACGCGAGGCAGCCGCGCAGTTCATGCACGATGTCCTGCATGCGCTCGAACGTGAGTTCGACGTTGGCCAGGCACTCCATCGTGTCAGCCGTGCCGGCGGGCGACGTGATGGCGCGTGACGAGGTCTTCGGGATCAGCATGCCGTGCGCGGCGACTATTGGCACGATCAGCATCGACGTGCGGTTGCCCGGTATGCCGCCGATCGAGTGCTTGTCGACGACCGGGCGCTCGCGCCAGTCGAGCCTGCGGCCGGCGGCGACCATCGCCTCGGTCAGAAAGACGACTTCCTCGCGGTCGAGGTCGAAATGCCCGGTCGAGACCACGAACGCCGCCAGTTCGAGCTTGCTGTAGCGCTGCTGCGCGACGTCGCGCATGATCGCGTGATAGTCGTCGCGCTCGAGCCGCTCGCCGCCGATCTTGCGCCGCAGGGCGATCATCGACGCGGGCGGCGTGGCGTGCTCCACGCGTACCGGTGCACCACTTTCGGCACCGAGCGCGCGGTAGGCGTCTTCGGACAGGCCCACTTCGGTTTCGCCGACGATCGCTGCATCGTCGACGATGTTGACTGATGCGAGGATCGATCGTCCGTTCGCCTGCACTTCGATCCTGGACAGCGCCTGGAAGCCCTCGGTCAGGTAAAGCGGGCACCTGCGATGCAGGTACGCGACGTTCTCGCGGTAGGTGTCGATGCCGACGCGCCGCACGCGGAGCGTCGTCTCGCCAGTGGCCGGAGGTTCAGGCTTCATAGCGGGTGTCGGGCGCAGCCACGGTCGTCGGCCACTTCATTTCGCGCGCGATCCGCGCCGAGAGCGTGTGCGAGGCTTCAGGTTCGCCGTGCACCAGGAAGGTCATCTTCGGCTTGCGCTGCGCCCCGGCCAGCCACCCCATCAACGCGTCCTGGCCGGCATGCGCCGAAAGGCCGCCAAGCGTGTGGATCGAGGCGCGCACCGGCACCGACTCGTTGAACATGTTCACCGCGCGTGCGCCATCGACGAGGCGCCGACCGAGCGTGCCGGCCGCCTGGAACCCGGTGAAAAGCACGCCGCACTCGCGCCGTGGCAGGTTGTGCCGCAGATGATGGCGGATCCGTCCCGCCTCGCACATGCCGCTCGCGGCGAGGATCACCGCGCCGTTGCGGATCGAGTTGAGGAACATCGAGTCGTCGACGTCCTCCGTGTAGCGCAGGGCGAACGGCAGCTTGCGGGCGCGCTCGGCGAGGTGGAATTCATGGGCCAGTTCGTCGAGTGACTCGAGGTGACGGAACGTCACGTCGCTGGCCTGCTTCGCCAGCGGGGAGTCGACGAACACCAATGGCACGCGCACGCGTCCCGCCTTGGCCAGCCGGTACAGCAGCACGAGGAACTCCTGCGTGCGCCCCAGCGCAAAGGCCGGCGTGATCACGTTGCCGTGCCGCACGTGCAACACGTCGTGCATGACCTCGATCAGTTCGGCCTCGGTGTCCTCCATCGATCGGTGATTGCGATCGCCGTAGGTGGACTCGAGCACGAGTACGTCGGCCTCGCGCAGCGGATCGCGATCGCGCACGACCAGCGGCGAGGCCTCGCCGAGGTCGCCCGACACCACGAGCACGCGCTCGCGCGGGCCATCGCGCAGGCGGATCTCGGCGAACGCCGCCCCGACGATGTGGCCGGCGCTGCGCAGGCGCACCGAGACGGCCGGGTGCGGCCGGAACTCGACGTCGTACGGCACGGCGTTCAGTCGCAGCGCCAGACGGTCGACGTCTTCGGCCGCATACAGCGGCGACTCTTCCGTTGCATGCGGGCCGCGCCGGCGCGCGCGCTGGCGGTTGCCGCGCGACTGGATGTGCGCGCTGTCCTTGAGCATGACGGGAACCAGGTCGGCGGTCGGCTTGGTGCAATAGATCTGCGGACCACGCCGATCGGTCGCAGCGAAGCGAGGCAGCAGGCCGCAGTGATCGATGTGCGCGTGGGTGAGCAGCACGAAGTCGAGCCGCCCGAGGTCGCGCTGGTAGGCCTCGCGGTTCTTGCGCGGTGCTTCGCGCCCGCCCTGGAACATGCCGTAGTCGACCAGGAAGCGGGCGTCGCCGGCCTCGACGACCAGACTCGATCCGGTGACTTCGCCGGCAGCGCCATGGAACGTCAGATGCACAGTTCCCCCCTTTGGCTCTTTCCCACGATTCCAGTCTAGCCACGGCAGCGGCGATGCACCGGTATGCTCGTTTGCGCTATGCCAAGCATCGTGCTCGCCACGCTGAATGCCCGCTACGCCCACGCGTCGCTCGGGCTGCGCTACCTGGCGGCCAACCTGGGCGATCTGCGTGGGGAGACGGTGATCCGCGAGTTCGTGGTCCGCACGCCGGCCGCGCAGATCGCGCAGAGCCTGCTCGCGCTGCAGCCGCGGGTCATCGGCTTCGGCGTGTACATCTGGAACGTGCAGCAGACGACCCGGGTCATCGAGCTGCTGAAGGCCGCCGCACCGCAGCTGGTCGTCGTGGTCGGCGGGCCGGAGGTCAGCCACGAAGTCGAGCACCAGGCGATCTGCCGGCTGGCCGACCATGTCGTCACCGGTTGGGGCGATGTGACCTTCGCGCGACTGGTGCGACAGCTGCTGCACGGGCCGCGCGTGCTCACGCGCATCCATGCCGGCGAACAGCCCCCGCTGGCCGAGATCGCGCTGCCCTACGCCGAGTACTCCGCCGAAGACCTCCGGCATCGACACGTCTATGTCGAGGCGTCGCGCGGATGCCCCTTCAAGTGCGAGTTCTGCCTGTCCGCGCTGGACCGGACCGCGTGGCCTTTCCCGCTCGATCGTTTCCTGCAGGAACTCGAGACGCTCTGGCAGCGCGGTGCACGGCGCTACAAGTTCGTCGACCGGACCTTCAATCTGCGCATCGAGGCCTCGGCCGCGATCCTGGACTTCTTCCTGCAACGGATTGAACGTTCACCGGACGATCCACCGTTCCTGCACTTCGAACTGATACCGGATCACCTGCCAGCGGCGTTGCGTGGACGGCTGGCGCGATTTCCGGCCGGCACGCTGCAGCTCGAGATCGGCATCCAGACCTTCAATGTCGAGGTGCAGGCGCTGATCTCGCGGCGCCAGAAGAACGAAGCGGCCGAGGCCAACCTGCGCTGGCTGCGGGCCGAGACGCACGCTCATCTGCATGTCGACCTCATCGCCGGACTGCCGGGAGAGGATCTCGCGTCGCTGGCGGCCGGATTCGATCGACTGGTCGCGCTGCGTCCTCACGAGATTCAACTGGGCGTGCTGAAACGGCTGCGCGGCGCACCGATCGCCCGGCACGCCGAGCGGCACGCGATGCACTTCAACGCAGAGGCGCCCTATGAGGTGATCTCGACCGGCCTGATCGACGCGCCGACGATGCAGCGAGTCCGGCGCTTTGCGCGTTACTGGGACCTGATCGCCAATTCGGGACGCTTCCCGCGCACCTTGCCGCTGCTGCTCGGCGATGCGCCCTTTGATCGCTTCATGGCGCTCGCCGACTGGCTGTATGCGACGACGCAGCGCACGCACGCGCTGCCGAACGAGGAACTGTATGCGCAGTTGCACGCCTGGCTGGTCCGTGGCGGCATGGCGGCCGATGATGCGACGGGGTTGCTGGCCCTTGACTACACCGACAGTGGCGCCCGTGGCCGGTTGCCGTTTCTTGCCTCGACGCGCGCTCGGCGGGGCGCACAGCCGGCGCGCGGCGCGACGCTCGATCGGCAGCGGCGACATCTGCGCGCCTGATCGGTGCACTGCAGTTCGCAGGCTATTCGGGGTATTCGGGCTCGTTGCCGCACGCTAGGATCTGCGCATCGCTCGAACCTCGTTGGGGCGCATGGCCTGGAAAGCGGTTGAGACGATTCCGATCCGCATCCATGGGCGGATCTCGCCGGAGCGCGCGCACGCCGTGCGGGAGGCGCTGCTGCCGCGCGTGTTTCCGGTGGTGCGGATCATCGACGGTCGCTTCGAGCCGCTCGCCACGGCGTCGCTCGTGGCCGATGGCGAGACGCACGCGCTGTTGACCGCAGCGCACGCGTTCGACTGCGCAACCGTCGGCGACCTCGCGGTCCCGCTGCCGAACGATGGCACCTGGGCGTTTCTGCGCTCGACGCGGTGCCGCGTGTTCGTGCATCCCGAGCGCGACATTGCGCTGGTGATGCTGGAGGATCCTGCCTTCGTGCGCCGGCTGTGCGCCAACTGGAAGGCGGTGCCGGCCACGCACCTGCATGCGGAATCCGGAGGTCGACCACCGGGCTTCACTCTATGTGCTGGCGGGCTATCCCGCCTCGCAATCCCGGCGCGTCGACGGCGCGGTCTACATGAAGCCGGTCGTCGTCTTCACAGGGGCGCTGGATGACGAGCGCCTGTCGTACGCGCGGACGGCCGAGCGTGTCGATGGCCTGTCGATCCACACGCCGGAACTCGACGGGGTGTCGGGAGCGCTGGTGTGGGCTGTCCAGGACGACACGTGCGGAGTCGAGTGCCTGCTGCGCGCTGCGTCGGTCCAGGTCGCGTTTGCGCACGGCCAGCACGTGCGCACGGAGTCGCTCGCGCCGGCACGACGGCTCCTCGAACGCCTGCGCTAGTTGGAATCGCTCAGCCGTGCTCGGCAGGGAAAGCGTGACCGCACGCCGCGCCTGGGAAGCCGCTGGCCAGCGCCGCAAACCCCGCGGCCAGCGTCCGTGTCGTCACGCTCTCGCCTATTTCGCCTATTCCGTCAGACGGACACTTCGACTTCGTAGCTGATCTGCGGGCCTGTATCTTCGTACTGGCCGGCGGCGTGTGACAGCGCATAGGTGTTCGCTGCCGCCTCCGGGATTGCAGCGGGCGCGACCTCGATGGTCTCGGTCGAGGGAGACGCTTGCACCGCGTCGGACAACTCGCGGGGAGCGTCGGCGACTCCCGCAACGCCGAGCAGGACGAGGAACGTCGCGGCGGCACCGAACAGGGCCGCGGCGACGGGCCCGTCTGCGCGAGAAGATCTTCTTGCCGCGCCCGGAATTGGAACTGGATGAGTGTTGCATCTTCGAGCCTCCGCAGTGGGTTCGCGCGTCCGTCTGGAACACGCGCCGATTCGGTTGGAATCGGATGACTCGAACGTTATGGGCAACCAGCCAACAGGACGACGGACTGCGCCGCCTTCGCGCCGCCGACTATTCGACAGTCGTGCGGCCGACGGATCCGCGTGGTGCGCCGATCAGCCGTGCGCCCAGCGCGAGTGCCGCGGCAGCGACGCCTGGAGGAACGCCATCTGGTCGGCGAGGATGCGCCGGTTGCTGAGGATGAAGCCTTCGTTGCGACACACCGCGTACGGCACGTAGAGCAGCGGCATGTTGGCCTCTTCCGGACGCCGGCTGCCCTTGCGCGTATTGCAGGAGCGGCAGGCGGTCACGACGTTGGTCCATTCGTGGCGGCCGCCGCGCGACACGGGCAGGATGTGTTCGACGGTCAGCTCGAGTTCGGCGAAGTGCCCGCCGCAGTAGGCGCAGACGTGGCGGTCGCGGACGAACAGCCGGTGCTTCGTCAGGCCAACGTGTGCATGGCCGAAGGGAATGCGATGGCGCCCGCGGATCATCACGATCGAACTGGTGATGAATTCGGAACGCAGGCCCGTGGCTTCCTGCAGGCCGCCGGCCATTCCGAACAGGTTGTCGCCAAGTTCGGTGACAACCTTGCCCGACGCGTAGTAACGCGCTGCCCGTTGCATCAACGCCCACCGAACCGGTTGGCCCTGGGAGTCGACGATCAGAATCTTCGGAATGTAGTCCGACGCATACGCCATGGCTGCGCGGATTGTGCCACGCATAGGGGTTTTCCTGCGTAGAGGCCGAGCGGAGGCGCCGGACGGGTCCCAGCGCCCGGGTCTGGTGACCTGTAACAGCCACTAGGCCGGTGCCCGGCTCCAGTCCTCGAAACGGAATTCCGTGCGTGTGCCGTCATCGAGCACGACGACCGGATGGGGTTCGTTTTCGGTCCGAAGCACCATCACCCAGCCTTGCGTTCCGGAGACACGATGCCGGACGGCGTCGCCGTCATGCAAACCGTGACGCACGAGGTCGCGTAGCACGGTAAGCACCTTGCGGTCGTGCGAGATCTGGTCGAGCTTGTCCTGCAGGGACAGCGGATTGCCGGGCAGGCGAGATTCCATGGGCTGCTTCGAGGTGTGCGCCACGGATTCTCGGCGGCCGGACCCTCGCACGGAATTCGGTCTTACCCGAGCAACCCTCAGCGGCGGTCGCCGTCGCGAATGCGCCAGGGGTCCATTCCGGTTTCAGTGCGCTTCACCACGCCGCGCGGATCGAAGTACACGAACATCGCTGCGTAGAAGCCGCCGTGGATGAAGTAGCGGTACATGAACGCCGTCTCGTCCTTCAGGGGAAACGAGAATGTCTCTGCCGGCGGGCCGAAGTCGCGCAGGACCTCGGCGCGCGTGTCTGCGCCGCTGCGGATCCGCGCGAACGCGGCATCGTCCATCATCTGCTCGACGCTGACGACGCGGCCCTGCGGGTCCATGTCGATGTTCCACACCGACTGGTTGTACGGCTGTCCGGAGTACTGCCAGCGGACGCCTCCGCCGGGCAGCGCGATGGTGGCCGTCGGGCGGCCGGCGGCAGACCGCACGGCATCCTGAGTGTCGCCCGGCTTGACCGAGCCCGGCAGGCTGCAGGCCGAGAGGACACCGCTCAGCAGCAAGCCAAGGGCAACGCGACGAAGAAGGGGGACAACGGGCATGTTTGGGTCTACGCTTTTGCGCCATCTTAGGCCAGGGAGGCGAACATGAAGTGGCTCAAGCGCATCGCATTCACGGTGGTGGCGGTTATTGCGCTGCTGCTGGTGATCGGGCTGCTGCTGCCGTCCGGATTCAAGGTTCAGCGTTCGGTGCAGGTTGCCGCGCCGGCGTCCAAGATCTATCCGCTGATCGTGGATCCGCGGCAATGGAAGCAATGGACGGTCTGGAACCGGCGTGACCCCGCCATGCAGATGTCATATGCCGGCGCGGAAAGCGGCGCTGGGGCCAAATGGACGTGGCAGAGCAAGACCGAAGGTAACGGCGAGATGGAATTCACCGCCGTGATGCCCAACGAACGCCTTGACTACACGCTCTCGTTTCCGGAGTTCGGCATGACCTCGCGCGGTCAGTTGCTGCTCGTGCCGGAAGGCGCCGGCACGCGCGTCACGTGGACGAACGAAGGCGACATGGGTGGCAGCCCGGTCAATCGCTACTTTGGACTGTTGATGGATCGCATGGTGGGTCCGGATTTCGAGGCGGGGCTCACCAACCTGAAGGGGCTCGCCGAGAAGGGCTGAAGCCGGCCGGCCGCTGCGGCGCCGCGGCGACCGGTGCCGTCTGCGGCATCGCTTGAACACGTCGCCGGTTCCCTGGCTTGGTGTCATGCGGGTGGGCTCTACCGTCACACTTCCCGCCAGTTCGCACGAGCCATGACTTCGCGCCGCGTGGAGACCCGTTGACGACACTGGCGACCCGTACGCTGATCGCCACGACGGCGATCCAGGCCGCGACGGCGTGCGCGGCGCTGACGATCCCATCGATCTCGCCGGTCATCGCGCAGCAGCTCGGCGTGCCGGCCTCGATGGTCGGCACCTACATTGCATTGCTCTACATCGGCGCATCGATGGCGGCACTGGCCGGCGGCGGCGTCGTGCTGCGCTACGGCGCGATGCGCCTGTCGCAGGCGTGCCTGGTCATCTGCGCCGCAGGCCTGCTCGCCATGCTGGTGCTGGGGGCCGACGTGGGCTGGCTCGCGCTGCCGGCCGTGGCCGTTTCGGCGCTGGTCGTCGGTGTGGGCTACGGCCCGATCACTCCAGCGTCAAGCCACGTGCTGATCAAGACCACTCCGCGCGAGCGCATGGGACTGACGTTCTCGATCAAGCAGACCGGAGTACCCCTCGGCACGGCAACGGCAGGACTCATCGTTCCGCCGCTGACCGTGGCCTTCGGCTGGCAGGTGGCGCTGGTCGTCGTGGCGGCGGTCTGCGTGGCGGTGGCGGTCGTGTCGCAACCGTTACGCGAACCACTCGATGACGATCGCGACCGCCACGCCCGACTGTCGGCCGGCGCACTGGTCGGCGGGCTCTCGCTCGTCGCGCAGTCACCCGCACTGCGCACGATGGCGCTGGTGTCGTTCTTCTATTCCGGCATGCAGATGTCGGTCGCCGGATTCATCGTGGCCTATCTGCATACCGAGATCGGACTGGGCCTGGTCGCGGCGGGCACGGCGCTCACCGTCGCCAGCGTCGCCGGCGTCGTGGCCCGCATTGCCTGGGGCGCGGTCTCGGACCGGACGGGCGCACCGCGTGCGGTGCTTGCGCTGATCGGATTCCTGATGGCGGCGGGCTCCGCCGCCGCGGCACTGATCACGGCATCGTGGCCAATGGTGGCGGTGCTTGCGGTCGCGGCGGCGCTGGGAGCGACGGCCATAGGCTGGAACGGCGTCTATCTCTCTGAAGTGGCGCGACTCGCCCCGGCCGGCGAAACGGGACGAGCCACCGGTGGGTGCCTGTTCTTTACCTTCGTCGGGGTCGTGATCCTGCCGTTCCTGTTCGGCTGGCTGCAGCGCGCGACCGGAAGTTATGCCGCGTGCTTCGCCGCGGCCGCTGTCGTATGCGCAGCGGTCGGTGCGCTGCTGCTGCTGGGCGGGCGCCGGGGGAGGGCATGACATGGCATGCGATCATTCCCACATGCTGCGAACCTTCGCTTCGATCGCTCTGCTGCTGGTGACTGCGCTGGCTGGTGCGGCGCCGGCCGGCTTTGGAGACTTCACGCTCGACGTGCCGGCGCGCGGCTTCGAAGAGCATTGCCTGAAGCTCGAAGCCGGCGAGCGCATCCGCTACCGCTTCCGCGCCAGCGGTGACGTGGACTTCAACATCCACTATCACCGCGGCAACGACGTTCATTACCCCGTCAAGTCCAGCGCTATCCAGACCACGGACGCCACGTTCAGCGCGCCACAGACCGATGACTACTGCCTGATGTGGGAGCGCAAGAGAGACGGTGCGGTGCGAATCGAAGGCTCGGTCGACCGCATCAAGCCCTGACGCGACGCGGCGCCGGATTTCGTCCGAGAGGTGGGGCAGTCACCATGGATAGCCCGCGCGAGACCGAACTCAAGCTGAGATTGCCCACGGGCGCGGACGAGGCGCTGCGGCACGCTGCGGTGTTGCGATCGGCTGCCTCACGCACGCTGCGACTCGATGCCACTTACTTCGATACGCCCACGCGCCTGCTGCAGGCAAACGGCATGGCGCTGCGGCTGCGTCGCGTCGGTCGCGACTGGGTTCAGACGCTGAAGGCGGCGGCTGTGGTCACTGGCGGCCTCAGCTCCCGACCGGAGTGGGAAGCACCTGCCACGCTGCGCCAGGGTGTCCCTTGCATCGACCTGAGGCAACTGCGCGAAACACCGCTGCCGGCTCTGCTCGCGCAGCATCGCGCCACCCGGAAGCTGGTCCCCGTGTTTCACACGCGCTTTGCGCGCACGCTGTGGGAAGTGGGCTTCCGGTCAAGCCGTATCGAAGTGGCGCTTGGATCGCGGCCGCATCGAGGCAACGGTCGGGCGCAAACGGGCGCATCGAGCCGATTGCGGAACTCGAACTCGAATTGAAGGACGGCCGCGCGGAAGACCTGCTGGCGCTGGCGCTAACGGCTGGCGGGCCGCGGTCCGCACGGCCTGGCTCTGGTGCCCATGGTCCGCAGCAAGGCCGAGCGTGGCCATCGCCTGGCCTCAGGCACTGCGCCACGCCCGACCAAGGCCTCGGCGCGCGGTTTCGTCGATCACCTCGAGCCCGACATGTCGTCCGGCGCGGCGCTGCGCGCGATTCTGTCCCACGGACTTTCGGTGCTGCTGGCCAACACGGAAGCGCTGCATGAAGGGCGGGATCCGGAGTTCGTGCACCAGGCCCGGGTGGCCCTGCGCCGTATGCGCTCCGCGCTGCGCCTGCTGGATCGCAAGCACCGGGACTTCCCCGAGCCCCTGGCGAACGAACTGCGGTGGGTTGGACAGACGCTGGGAGCGGCGCGCGACTGGGACGTGCTCGTCGAGTCGACGCTGCCGGCCATGGTGACCGCAGCACCGGCGGCGCTGCGCACACGAATGCGCACTTTGCACCGGAGAGCGACTCGGCGGCGCGACCAGGAGCACCGCAAGGCTGTTGCTGCGCTTTCGAGCGCGCGTTTTGCGCGTCTCGCCCTCAGGTTGCAGGCGTGGACGATGACGCCGGCGCCCAAGGGTGGCCGGCTCGCGCGCCGCGCGCCCAAGGTGCTGGCCCGGGCGCATGCGCGGCTCTTCGACGCCGCCCGCATCTTCGCCGCGCTGTCACCGCAACGCCGTCACCGCGTGCGCATCCTCGCCAAGCGGTTGCGCTACGCGCTGGACGTCATGTCGGTTGCGCTGCCGGCAGAGCCGACCGAGCGCTACGTCAAGGCGCTGGCAGAGTTGCAGGATGTGCTGGGGCAACTGAATGACGTGGCGGTTGCGCGTGTCGCACTGCCCCAAGTCGGCGCTTCCGCTGCGATCCACGCAAGCGCGCAGCAATGGCTGCTTGCGATAGAGGCCCGAGATCTACGTGAAGCGGGGCAGCGGCTGCTGACCTTACGGTCGGCGTCTGTGCCATGGTGGTGAGCGCCTTCAGCGCGGACGTTGTGCGCCAATGTCAAGGTTGACCGTGCCGCGCACCGGAACCTCGACTTCCATTCGCCCCTCGTTGACAATCATCCAGGGCAGCGGAACGTTGTCCGGAAGCACGGTGAGCACGTGGCGGCCAGAGGCAACCGACGGGAAGTCGAACCGGCCCTGCCCGTCGGTACGCACCGAATAGCGACCATCGAGGATGACGGTCACGTTGGCCGCTCCTTGTTCGCCGGCGGCAAAGCGTCCGTCGTCGTTCAAATCGAGGAACACGACGCCGGAAATCTGACCGGCGCCGCCTCCCACAGCTCCGCCAAGCGGAGCAGCCATGCTGCCGGCGCGCGCCTCGTAGCGAAGAATAACAAAGGCACCACGGTCGTTGACTCGTTCTTCTGTTTGCTTCAGCAAGTTGTCGATCGGCGAAACGATCTGCAGTGGTAGTTGCGTCCGTGCCTGGCTGCGATAGATCGTGCCGATCAGTTGCAGGTCCGGCAAGAAGCGCCAGGTCAGAGCGAGATTGCCGTTCAGCGTCGTCGGCTGAGCCTCGCCAGTGCTGCGCGTCCACTGCGCGTTGACATCGACGGACAGATTCGGGGCGATGTCGCCGCCGCCGAATACTGCGAACCCGTACTGATTCGAACTGACAATGCGATCCGTATAGCGTCCGACCAGCAAGGTGGTGTTCAGGCGCGTGCCGGCGGGCATGTTCCACGTCTGATTGGCCGTCAGCGCGGTTTCGTATTTCGGCGAATTCTGGCCCACGAAAATCTGAGTGCGACTGACCATCGCCGGAAGAGCATTCTCGACGTAGGCGAATGCAGACCATGCATCGCTCTCACTCAAGCGCGCATTGGCACCGGCACCGATGCCCAAGTCCTGCCAAAGCTGATATCGCGCGCTGCCGGAAACGAAAGTGGATCGCGGCGAAGTCGGTACCCCGCAGCGGGCCTGCGAAGTCGATGTTTGCGTCCCATAGCCATTGTCGGCTGCCGTAGTTCACACGGTAGTAAGCGCCACCCGCGCCATTGCCGATCGGTTGGTTGCCCCAAGCGAGTCCGTTGTCCAAGTAGAAGGCGCCAAAGCCGTGGCCGTAACGGCCGTCCTGGACGTAGCCGTCGGCCCACGCGCCCTGCTGGTTGCCCGTGAAGCCATTGTCGCTGGCAATCGCGTTGACCTGATAACGCTGTGTTCGGTCCTGCCAGGCTGCGGCGCCGAACCAAGAACGCGACGAAAACGTCACAGCGTTCTCGATTGGCTGCAGCGGGTTCGTGACTTCGCGTGCGCCGAAGTACTGGAATCCGGCAGTCCAATTGCGCGTCAGCGTCCACTGGCTGCCGGCGGTCGTCATCGTGCCGCCGAGCCGACGAAATCCAGGCACGTAGATCCCGGTGAAGACACCAGGCTCGCCGCCGCCGGCAATCAATTGTGTGCCCTGCGGGCTTCGCCACTCGGTTGAGGCGCCAAGCAAGGGTGAAGACGGCAGGAACCAGCGGGGCTGGAATCGCGCAAGGTCGATCGACGGGGAATTGAGGTTGCCAACGCCGTTGGTGGCCCGCCATCCGTCGTCGAAGGGCACGTCGCGTTGCCACAGGGTCGCCACCGAGGAGTCATCTCTGTTGCCGAATACGCCGTCGAAGCTCCACGCGCCGTACAGCGGCGTCGCGAGGAAGGCGCCAACGCCGAGCCCGGCATTGGACTCCGACTTGCCGTTGCGGGTCAGACTCGAATAGATGCCATCCAGCCGCAGCCCGCGAGGCAGTCCGTCCGCATTCCGGGCCGGCGCGTCCCCGGTCCAGATATCGGGTTCCAGCTGCCCACCATCGATCAGCGGATCCTCGTAGGCCGGCGCTCCGTTCGTACCTTTGGAAGCGTCCTTGCCGTTGGTCGACCTGCCATTCGATCCCGACGCCGATCCATTCTGCCCGGCCGCCGACGCGGCGTACGCCGCGCTGGCGATCAGGAGCAGCCAGGCTGCCGCGCGACGCCCCATCGGCAGTTCAATCGAAGCGATGTTCGAAGGGCACGCGCGACCCCGCCCACTCGAGAGTACCGCTGACCGTTACAGGAAGCGCCACATCGATCCGCTCGTTGCGGCTCGACTGTGCGGAAAGCTCAAGCGAGCGGGTTTCGCCAGGCAGTACCGGGAAAGTCGAAGGGGCGAACTCGAGTTCGCGGCCCAATGCGTCGGTGCCGGAAAGAAAACCGCCGAGGCGCCCGTGGGCGTTTCCGGTATTCCGCACCACAAGTGCCGGGACCCGCTTGCCGGCAATTGTGGCAACTTCGGCTTTGACGATCTCGAGTTTCGGTGCGGCATCGCCGACTGCGGCGTACACGATCACACCGATTCGCCCACGCACCGGGATCTTGATTGCATCGCTGCCGGCCACCGCGGGCTCGTCTCCTTCGATCATCAAGGCGAAGCGGCATTCCCCTGCGGTTGCGTCCGCCGGCGGCGCGATCTCGAACCGAAACCGCACGCGCGCGCCACCCGGAATCAGCAGGTCACTTCGCTCGATGGCCACCCAGGAGCGGCAACTGCCGGGCCGCAGGTCGTCGTAGAACGTAACGCTGGCATCCTGGCCGAGCGACCAGTCGGCGGTACGTATCTTGTAACGTGCCGGCTGACTGCCCGCGTTGGAAATTTCAACGACATGGCGAGCGCGCGCCCCCGGCGTCGCCGTGACTTCGAAGCGCGGCGGCGACACAACGGCATTGAAGCCCTGGGCCCATGCAGGTACCGGCAGGCCGAGCCAAGCGGCCGTCAAGAGTGCAAGCGGTAGTGTGCGCAGGAGATTCACGGGATCAGTCGATGTCGATCTCGAAGTGGAAATTCAGGCGATGAGCGCTGCCGAGCCGGGTGCCATCGGTTGCGATCTTGAGGACCAGCGTCTCGTCGAGCAGTGGCGTCATGATCTGGCCTGCATAGACCAGAGCGCGCTGCCCCGACACTAGATTTCCGGGCAGCAGTCGCCCCTGCGTTGTCCAGTTGACGCTAACCTGCCCCATGGACTGCTCGGGCAGGACTAGGAAGAGCCGGCCGTTTCGCTTAAGCCACGGAGCAAGGTTAAGACGAACTTGTACCATCGTCGCGCCTTCAATCGAGTTGTCGCCTCCACGCGATGGCGCGAGTTGTCGCCAACGCAGTGTTGCCGAGCTCTCCTGCGGGATCGTTGCGCTGTCGTCGACACGGAATGTCGCGGCCTCTGTTGGCCAAGATGCCGTGAAGGCGCAGCAGCAGGCCGCGGCGATAGCACACAATGTGCTTCGCATCACGGCGCGGTCAGCGTGTACGTCACGCTTCCTGTGAACGTGCCTGCGGGGACGATAGCCGTGTTACGGTAGGAAAACGTGTGACAACTCTCGGCCCACTGATTGCGGTTGATCGTGCCGATCGTTTGCGTTCCTCCGGTGAATGTCCCAGCGGGGAACGGCTGCACTCCGCTGTCACCAATGCCGCTACTGGTCCACTGGATTTCGGTGAACGGGATCGCGTCCCCGGCGCCATTGGTCAGCGGGGTCGAAGAGGTGGCGGTCAGAGTTGCACCCGCGCCGGCGGAGGTGTTGGTTCTCCGATAGAAGCCGCCGACATAGAGTTGGCCAGCGCTGCAGAATGTGAAGTTGTCGTAAAAGCTATTGGTGGCGCCGGTGTTGGACGCCATCGTCTGCGCGACGCCGCTGCCGACGGTCGCCGCGGGGACATTAACGGAGACGACGTTGACCGCGGGATTGGCTGCCGGCGTGCCGCCTGAACTGTACGTGCCGCCGGTGAATGATCCAACGCCGACCTGCAGGTAGATCACCCGCGGACTGCCGGCGGAAATGTTCACCGTGAACGCGCTTGCGCAAGAGCAAGCGGCACTCAGCGCGCCACCGAGGACAAGTGCCCTGATAACAATATGTTGTCGATGCATGCCGTACCCGCGGGTCCCCGTGAAAGCGTGCGCCGCGGCTGCGCCGGCGCGCGCGATCGCGGGAGCTTACGGCGTCGTCGCCGTGTACGTGACAACTCCGGTGTAGGTGCCGGCCGGAGGGGTCACCGAGTTGTCGTACGCATACGTCCAGGTGCCCGCAGCATTGACAATCTTGCCAGTGGCCGGGTAGGAGATAGCAGCGCCGCCAATCGGCGGATGCGCCGTACCGCCAGTCGTGGTTGTCAGGATCTGGCTCCACGGAATCGTGTCACCGGCGCTATCGAGGCCTGTCCCCGATCCGACCGCGCCGAGTGTCATGTTGCCGTTGTTGCCGACGACGCGGACAGTTACCGCGCCACCGGTCAGGTTGCCACCTGTCCCGGCAACGTTCGAACCGTCACCGACGTTGGCGGCAGGCACCGCGAATGCCACCGTGTCGACGGTTGCGTTCGGCGTCAGAAGTGGGGCTACCGGGCCGGTGCCAACCTGAAGAAAGACAAATTTCGGGATGCTGACCGAGAAGTTGACACGAGCTGTAGCAGTGATGTTCGCGGTGTTTCCGGTCGTGAAGTTCGACTCCGCCTGCGCGGCAAACGGAACTGCCAACGCAGCGGCAACCGCGCTGGCAAGAAGGGTGTTGCGGAAGTGCTTCATCAGTTCTCCTGGCCGGGCTCAACCCTGGGCAATTTCGTTGTGTTCTGACGATCAGCGCTAAGAGCGACAGAGCTGTTCGCCTTCAATGTCGTGGGTACTGCCCCATGAACGGAATGAATCGTACCGAGTACACGGTATTCAGAAGGGCTGAATTGACCGTTCAGGCCTCGGCATTTCAAACGTCGCCAGGCACGAACGGTTCCTTTAAGGCGACAGGTGCTTGAAGCGTCAATGGAGGAACGCCTCTGTAGTTCAAATTCCTTGATTTGCATGGCACATGCCGTTGACGTAGTCCGTCGATCCTATGTGGCTCATCGTTCACCATCACATTGAATGAACGTGGCCCGACGATCGAACGCATCATGCGCTTCGCGCAATGTCGGTGAATCCGCACTTCTGTCAGATTTTTTCTATCTTCTGTGTAAGGGTCGACGAACGGTTTGCCGCTTGTCGGGCGCCATCGCCTTTGCGCGGGTGTCTGCTCAAGAAAAGCGGTAGCGAATCCGTTACCTCGTGAGACTGCGGGCCGCGCGACTGCGGTGTCATTGCCTCACACAACTGCATGGATTCGACGCTACTCACTATGTTGCACGCTGCTCCACCCGCCAGCACGCGCGGCTTTACGCTGATCGAAGTGCTGATCGTCATGACGGTGCTGGCGATCCTGGCTGCGATTGCGATTCCGAACTATTCGCGCTACGTCACGCGCGGCAACCTGGTCGAGGCGACCAATGCGCTGTCGGAGTACCGGGTACGGATGGAACAGTTCTATCAGGACAACCGGTCCTACCGGAACGCCGGCGGTGATTGTGGCGTTGCGGCGCCGGCCAATCTGCAGAACTTCGCGCTCAATTGCGTCATCGCAGCGGCGGGTCAGGCGTACATCGCCTCGGCAACTGGCGCGGGTTCGATGGCGGGATTCGCGTACTCGATTAACCAGGCAAATGTCCGTGCAACGACCGGCCTGCCTGCGAAGTGGGGCCCCCTTCCAGCGGACGCGGCAACGCGTTGGGTGACGCGATGAGCGTGGCAACCAGAGCCAGGCAGGGCGGGTTGACCGTGGTCGAACTCGCGGTCGTGCTGGCTGTCGCCGCAATTCTGTATTCGCAGGCGGTGCCGGCGTTTACAAGCTGGATCGGCAACGCCCAGACGCGAACCTCCGCGGAGTCAGTCTTGAACGGTCTGCAGTTGGCACGCGTCGAAGCCATGCGGCGCAACCGCATGGTCCAGTTCGTGGTCACCGACGGGGCGACCTCTTCCTGGCTCGTCGGATGCTCGAACATCGTGGATGCAGGAACACCAGACGTCGACGATCCGGGTGACTGTCTCGGGGTGATACAGGCGCGGGCAGCGCTGGAGGTATCTGCGCAACCGCAGCTCGTAATCGTTCCGGATGGTGCGACCACCGTTACGTTTGACGCTCTCGGCCGCATCGCTGCGAACATTGATGGATCGCCGACGGCAACCTCGATCGACGTTGCGAACCCGGGACTGGCTGAGAAAGAGCGACGTGTGCTTCGGCTCGCCCTCGGTGTCGGAGGGAGCGTCCGCATGTGTGACCCGTCGCTTCACGCCGGCGATCCGAGGGCCTGCCAATGACGGGCGTCAATCGCCGCCGACGGACAGCGATGGCTCGGCCGACGCGGCGGTCGGTTCGCGGCATGTCGCTGGTCGAAGTTCTTGTGTCCACGGTCATTTTCGTCATCGGTGTGCTCGGCCTGCTCAGTGCGCATGCGTCGGCGTTCAACAGCTTTACGGACGCGAAGCTGCGAGTCGATGCCGCGCTGCTCGCAGATCGCCTGATCGGCGAACTTTGGGTAGACCGTGCTCACATGGCGGAGTACGCCTATAGCGGCATCAACACCACAGCACCGGCGCGTATCGCGCCATGGGTGGCGCAACTGCAGCAGTCACTCCCGGCAGCAGACGCCTCTGTTGAAGTCGTGGGCGAGGAAGTGCGCGTCACCGTGACCTGGCGGCCCCGGGATGGCGACCGCAGAACGCACGTGGCAGTAGCAACGCTGCAGGGCCCGTAGCGTGCGCCGCGCTGCGATTTCCTCGCGCGGGATGACCCTCGTCGAGCTTCTGATCTCGATGGTTGTCTCCCTGGTGGTGGTGCTGGCCATCTATCAGACTCTTGCCGCGTCGGAGGGATACCGTCGCACGGCGACGGCCGGCGGCGACGCGACCTTCGATGGAACCGTCGCCCTCTTCACGCTGCAGCGCGATCTCCGGATGTCAGGCTTTGGCGTGAACACGCCCGGCCTTCTGGGTTGTCGAGTCTTGGCCTACGACGGTGGAACCGATCCGCCGCGGGATGTCGAGTTCCTGCTGACGCCCGCGAATGTCACGCAGGGCGCTGGGACGGCCCCAGACACAATCGAGATTGTCTTTAGCAGCAGTAATGCCGTGCCCGCGCCCTTGAGGCTCACTCAGGCGACCCCAAGCAACACGGCGGACCTGCGCATCGACAACGGCTTTGGACTTCAATCCGGGCACCTCATGGTCATTGGCGAGCCGGGCGCTGACTGCTCGCTGCATCAGGCGACGAATACGCCGGTCCTCGAGCCCGCAGGACAGCAGGACAAGCTCACGCGAGTCAGCGGCAACTACCGCACGCCGATCGGGACGTGGGCAGTTTCCCGTTACAACCGTCCCGGTGGACTTGGCCCGAACTACACGTTGGCGGGCATGGTGTTCCCGCTCGGTGCCACGCCAGGCGTGAACCGCTACTACATCCAGAACGGGACCTTGGTCGTCGATCAGTTGCTGCAGGGGACAACAGCACTGCCGGTCGCCTCTGGGATTGTTCAGCTGCAAGCGCAGTACGGACGAGACACCGACGGTGATGGCGCGGTCGACGTGTGGGACGAAATGGCGCCGGTGACGCCAAATGCGTGGGGCTCCATCTCGGCGGTGCGGTTGGGACTGGTGGCTCGCAGCGCCTTGCCGGAGCGCCCGGATCCAGCCTCCGGGGCCTGCACGACGACCGAAGTGCCTCCGAGCTGGATCGCCGGTCAGTTTGACTTGAGCGCCGATCCGAACTGGCGCTGCTATCGCTACCGGGTGTTCGAGACGACCGTGAGTTTGCGCAACATGATCTGGAGGCCTGCGTGATCAACCGCATGAATCGGGCGAGGCAGGGAGGAGCGGTCCTCATGGTGGTGCTTGTCGCACTGCTGGCAATGATGATCTCAGTGATCGCCCTGACACGATCGACAGACACGCAACAGCTTGTTGCTGGAAACATTGCATTTCGCAATGCGTCCGTTCACTCATCCGACGCGGGTGTCCTAAATGCGGTCCAGTGGCTGGAATCAACGGTAGGCACTCCGGTCCTCAACAACTCTGCTCCCGGCAACGGTTACTACGCCAACATCGTCGAACCGAACTGGGACGATCAAGCACTATGGCAGCAATGCGCTGCGTGCCGTATCGACGGCGACGCGGCCGGCAACACGGTCGATTGGGTAGTTCATCGCATGTGCTCCGCACCGGGCAATTCCAATGATCCAGGCGTCTCCTGCTCGCTGCTGACAGCGGGATCAGCAGCGGCAGCGGGCGGAAGCTACGCGGGGGATGCGACCAATTTCACCGGCAACGCGCAGAACTATTACCGGATCACGGTACGGGTCATGGGGCCGCGCAACACGAGTTCACTCGTTCAGGCGTTTGTCGCTCTGTAGGTGCAGCCATGCGTTCCACGATCCGACGGTTTTTGAATCTTCTTGCGGCGGTACTGATAGCGCCAGCATGGGCTCAGCCGACCGACATCTCGAATACGCCACTGACGTACTCGTTGGCTACGCAGGTAAAGCCGAACGTCATGTTCCTGCTCGACGACTCGGGCAGTATGGCCTCGCGCTTCATGCCCGAGGCCGTGAATGACAGCAACATCGACAAGAGTCGTTGCGACAACAGCTCGTGCTCTTCGACGACGACCAACGGACTCGAGGGCAACCCGCCCTGGTACGCGTATCAGTTCAATACGA
The DNA here is from genome assembly GCA_963780715.1 of uncultured beta proteobacterium. Classification (GTDB taxonomy): domain Bacteria; phylum Pseudomonadota; class Gammaproteobacteria; order Burkholderiales; family Burkholderiaceae_F; genus JALORV01. The sequence continues at coordinate 51,384 of CAWADK010000016.1, read as the reverse complement.
TCTACTACAACCCACAGATCCGCTACTCGCCGGCGATCGACGGCAACGGCAACTTGATGCAGAGCTTTGGTTCGCCCTGGACCAACGTGAAGGTCAATGCATTCGTAGGTTCTTCGACGATCAATCTCGTCAGCGGATACCCTGAGATCGTCTATTGCAAGAACAGCAGCGATAGCCCCACTGATACTGTCAATTGTCGTCGCAACGGAATCGATAGCGGCAACCCGTTCCTTTACAACAGCACCTCGACCAACGGGTACCCGAACGGAACGAGTTCTGGCTCGTACCGTTTCCCGAGGGAGCGGGATGGCAATCCCTTCTACTACAACATCCTGCCGGTCGAGCATTGCAGCGACGTCGCTCTGACCGACTGCACCCTTTCGGGCACGCCAACCGGAAAGTACGTGTATCCAGCGCCCGTCAGGTTCTGCCAGAACGCGACTGACGCCGGCTCCAACGGGTCGGTCAGTGGTTCCACGAGCGGACGTCCGCGCTGCCAGGAGTCCTGGTCGACCAATCACAAACGTGCGCGTTACGGAAAGTTCCAGCGAGTGGATATCGTGCCGACCCAGTCCACCTACGGCGGAAGGCCCAACCGATCCGACTGTGCCAACGCGCCCACCTGCACCTACGCCGAGGAGATGACGAACTTCGCCAACTGGTATGCGTACTACAGCACGCGCATGCAGACGATGAAGACGGCCGTCGGCTATGCCTTCCTGGAACTCGACGGCCGCTACCGAGTGGGCTTCATCACGATCAATCCAGGCTCGCCGGTCAGTTCGAACAAGTATGTTGCGATCGACACATTTTCCGGCGCACATCGAGCGAACTGGTACTCAAAGCTCTACGCGATCAATCCGAATGGCATGACGCCGTTACGCGAGGCACTTTCGCGCGTCGGTCGCCACTACGCAGGTATCAAGACGGGGATCAACTCCGGGATGAACCAGGATCCGGTCCAGTACTCCTGCCAGGCCAACGTGGCGATCCTTAGCACTGACGGTTACTGGAACAGCAACGCAGGGCAACGCGTGAATGGCACGGCGATCGGAAACAACGACAACGTCGACAGCGGATACTCGACGCGGACCTCGGGCGCGTTCGACGGCAACCTCGGAGCCACCGACACGCTGGCCGACGTTGCCATGTATTACTACAGCATGGATCTCAGGGCGAACGGTTCGACCGGGGCGCTCGGCATCGACGTAGGCGAGAACAACTTCCCGACCACGCTGCGTGACTCGAACCCGGGTCAGCACATGCTGACGTTCACCCTTGGCCTCGGCCTCGGCGGATTCATGCGCTACATGCCGAACTACGAGGCGGCCACTTTTGGCGACTTCTACGACATCAAGTCCGGTAACACTGGTTGTGCATGGCAGTCGTCCAGCGCCGTCTGCAACTGGCCGATACCACCTAATAACGACAACGACGATCCATCGAAGCTGGACGATCTGTGGCACGCAGCCGTCAACGGTCGCGGACGCTTCGTCAGTGCAAATGATGCCGAGACGCTTTACGACGGGCTGGTCACGGCACTTGCCGATCTACGGGTGTTGGTCGGGTCGGCCGCCGCTTCGGCTACCAGCAGCCCAAACATCACGACGACAGACAACGCGATCTACAGTTCGACCTACCGCACGACACGTTGGGACGGGGAATTCGTTGCGCAAAGGATCGACCCTGCAACGGGGAACGTCGTGGCGAAGGTCGAGTGGTCGGCGCGCGACCAACTCAACGCCGCTGTGTCGAAAGATACCGATGAACGCGTGATCTTTACGAACGTCGGGGGAATGCTGACGCCGTTCGCATGGGCGTCGATGGACGCGGCCACTCGCGCGCACTTCACCGGCAAGTGCTCCTCGCTGTCGCAGTGCGCAACATTGGACGCGACCCAGCGAGCTGCGGTTGACAACGGCGAAAACCTTGTGAATTTCCTGCGCGGCCAGAGGCAGCATGAGGACCTGTACCGTGAGCGCGAGTACGTGCTTGGCGACCTCGTCGGCTCACGTCCCGCTTTCGTCCGGGATCCGCGTCGCAGCTATGGCGATGCCGATGTGCCGTCCTACTTCGACTTCAAGTCTGCCAACGCATTGCGCCGGCCGATGGTTTACATCGGGGGTAACGATGGCATGCTGCACGCCATCGATGCGACGTCGGGGGCGGAGGTCTGGGCCTTCGCTCCAAGGGCTTTGCTGCCCAAGCTGTTCCGGCTGGCTGAAGCCTCGTATTCGACGTCCCACGAGTACTACGTGGACGGGTCGCCCTCGGTTGCGGATGCCTTCTTCAATGGGCAGTGGCGGACCGTACTCATCGGGGGATTCAATGGCGGCGGGCGCGGTTTCTACGCCCTCGACGTCACAAACCCCAACAGTCCGACGCTCCTGTGGGAGTTCTGCTCAAACTCCTCCTTGTGCTCGAGGAACGATGCCGACCTCGGACTCTCATTCGGAAACGCCGTCGTTACCAAGCGGTCGATTGACGGCAAGTGGGTAGCGCTCGTCACCTCCGGCTACAACAACGTCAGCCCCGGCGACGGTCGCGGCTATCTGTACGTACTCGACTTGGCTTCGGGGGCGCTGTTGCATAAGGTGAGCACGGGGGTCGGGACTTCAACCGATCCGTCGGGCTTTGCGCGGGTTTCCAACTGGGCGCGCGACCCGGACAGCGACAACACCACTCAGTACGTCTACGGCGGTGACCTGAAGGGCAATCTGTGGCGTTTCGATCTTGGCGTTTCGCCACCGGCGGTCCTCCGTCTTGCAACTTTGAAGGACGTCTCCGGCAAGTATCAGCCCATCACCACGCGTCCCGAGCTCGGGCTCATCGAGAGCAAGCGGGTGATTTTCGTGGGAACCGGCCGCTACCTCGGGTCGTCGGATCTGCAGGACCCCACGACCCTTGCCCCCGCCGGGGACTGGTCGTACACCGGCACGTTCTATGCCATCAAGGATGCGGGCGCGTCGGTCGGAAGTCCCCGCAACACCGGATCCTTCAAGCCGCAGACGATTGTGGAGGTGGGTGGCGGCAAGCGACGCGTCAAGGGCGATACTGTCAACTGGGGCGCTGACGGTGGCTGGTTTGTTGACTTTCCCTCCGTCGGCGAGCGAGTCAATCTGGAGCCCCAGCTTGTGCTCGGCACTCTCGTTGTCACGACGAACGTGCCAAACAACAACGCGTGCACCGCGGGCGGCGACAGTTGGATTTATCAGTTCAACTACCGAACCGGCCAGGCCGTTAGTACGTCGTCCAACGGTGACGTGGGTGTGTTCCGCTCAGGGACGCTCACGGTGGGTAACGCCATCATTCGCCTGCAGAGTCTCTCGCTCAAGGTCATCACGACGGGAGCTTCCGGCGTTAAGGAGACGCGCGGGCTCAATGTCGGAAGTGGTGTAACTGACGCACGCCGCATCGGCTGGCGCGAACTCGCTAGGTAGTTGAGCCGCGGTCCGTTGCGGGGGCCGCCAGCAGGATTTACCGCGGCCGCATGACCCGCGGCGGAAAGTAGGGCTTCTTCAGCGCCCGACCCTGGCCCAGGACGAATCCGGTCTGCTTGGCGAGCCGGAGTTGCTCTTCGCGCTCGATGCCGGCCAGCACGAACGTCTCCCGCGTCAGCCCCAGCGCGTTGACCTCGCGCGACATCTCGAACCAGGTCTCCTCGCGCACCGAGATCGGCGCCAGCATCTTGGCGAAGTCGGGCGCGACGAAGTCGATGGCGCTCATTTCCATGCTGGCGCGCGGCTCGGCGAAGCGGTAACCGACCGGGCACCTGGTAGCTGCGCAGCAGGTCGATGTACTCACGCACCCGGTACGGCCAGCGCATCCGCTCCATCGCGCCGCGCAGCAGGATGGAAAGCCGGTGCGCGGTCAGGCGATGCGACTCCAGCGTCCGCACCAGCGCTTCGAGCGAGCGCTCGATCGAGCCGAAGGAGATCGTGACGGCGATGCGCTCGACCCGCTCGTGCTCGAGCATCGTGAACGCGTGTTCGAGCGCCGCCAGCTGGATCTGCGCGCGCAGCGAACGGTCGGGCTCGAAGTCGGCGGTCCAGACGTAGAGTTCATCGAACCAGCGTTCGGAGCCCACCAGCGTGCGCGTCGGCCACACGAGCGCGCGCACCCGCGTGCCGAAGCGGCTCAGCGGGTCCAGCGTGGGGTCGAGTTCGACCTGATGCGTGCCCAATTCCGGACGGGGTTCGTTGCTGCCCATGGAGTGTTCGCGTTCACTGACGCGATTCGATGCGCCGATTCTCGGGCAAATCGGGCGCAGCCGCCAAGCTATGCCGTGTTCGGAATTACGGGAGGGGGATAGGGCATGCGGACCGCACGGCCCTGTCCCAGCTCGAAACCGGCCTGGATGGCGCCTTCGAGCTGCTGTTTGGTCTCGATCGCGCCGACGATCGTGGACTTGGTGTCGAGCCCGAGCGCGCGGACTTCGAGCGCGAGGTCCTTCCAGACGTCGGGGCGCATATTGGTAGGGGCGAGCACCTTCGCAAAGCTGGGCCGCACCAGGTCGACGCCCGACAGTTCCATGCTGACGCGCGGTGCCGAAATGCGGTAACCGACGCCGATCTTCAGTCCCCGCAGCATGTCGACGAACCCGCGCAGCCGATAGCGGGAGCGCAGGCGCTGCGGCGCTCCCCGCAGCAGTACCGAGACACGGTGCGAGAGCAGGACGTTGCTTTCGAAAAGCGCCGTCAACGGCTCCAGCGCGCGCTCGACGGTGCCGAAGGAAATGGTGATGCCGACGCGCTCGACGAGATCGAAATCGAGCCACTGGAAGGCATCGCGCATCGCGTCGATCTGGATCCGCGCCCGCTGCGTCGTGGAGGCATTGCCACCCTCGGTCCAGACATACAGCTCGTCGAACCAGCGCTCATTGGAAACCAGCGAGCGCGTCGGCCACAGCGTGGCGCGGACACTGCCCCGGAAGTCGCCGGCCTGAACGGCCGTGCCGGTGGTCGCTGAAGCCTGAGGGGTCATGGCGCAAGCATGCCATCAATGCGGTATGTGTGGCGCCATTGTGACGGCGGCCCCAGGCGCTGAACGCCTGAATACCGGTGGCGTTGCCGGCTTGCGGCGGCCCGGGCTCAGGCCGGCGTGCTGTGCGGCCCGTAATGCCGGAACTTTTCCAGCACGCGTTCCATTTCGGCGGCGTCGAGCCGGGGCGGCTCGCCGACGGCCAGCGCCGCGAGGTAGGTGCGCGCCAGATGCTCGACCTCGATCGCCAAGGCCAGGGCCTGATCGAGCGATTGGCCACAGGCGATGACGCCGTGATGCGCCAGCAGGCAGGCACGGCGGCCTTCGAGCGCCGCGACCGCGTGGTCCGACAGCGCCTGGGTGCCGAAGGTCGCGTACGGCGCGCAGCGGATGTCCGCGCCGCCGGCGACAGCCACCATGTAATGAAACGCCGGGATGCCGCGCCCATGACAGGCGAGCGCGGTGGCATGCGCCGAATGCGTGTGCACGATCGCCGCGAACTCGGGGCGCGCGGCGTAGATGTCGTGGTGGAACCGCCACTCCGAGGACGGCTCGAGTTCGCCATACGCCGCGCCGCCCGGCGTCACGAATGCCAGGTCACTGGCCGCGAGATCGTGGTACGGCACCGCGGTGGGCGTGACGACGAAGCCTGCCGTCGCGCCACGGCGGGCACGCGCGGAGACGTTGCCGGACTTGTTGACGTTGATGCCCGCCGCGTTCATCGCGAGCGCCGTCGCGATGATTCTCTGCCGCAGTTCGGGGCCGTCTTCGGCGATTTCCATCAGGCGGCCCGGCGCTGGTCGGGAAAGAGATCGGCGAGATGCGCGGGGGTCGCCACGCCACGCTCGGTGATGATGCCCGTCATCAGCCGGGCGGGCGTCACGTCGAACGCCGGGTTGGCCACTGGCGTGCCGGCGGGCATCAGCTGCACGCCGGAGGGCTCGCCGTTGCGGTCCAGACCCTGGACCCACAGCACTTCGTCGGCCGAGCGCTCCTCGATCGGGATCGACTCCAGGCCCTGGTCGATGCGCCAGTCGATCGTCGGCGATGGCACGGCGGCATAGAACGGCACGCCGTTGTCGCCGGCCGCCAGTGCCTTGAGGTAGGTCCCGATCTTGTTGGCGACGTCGCCGCGCGCCGAAACGCGGTCAGCACCCACCAGCACGATGTCCACCTTGCCGTGCTGCATCAGGTGTCCGCCGGCGTTGTCGACGATGAGCTTGTGCGGCACGCCGTGCGCGGCGAGTTCCCACGCCGTCAACAATCCCTGGTTGCGCGGACGCGTTTCGTCGACCCACACGTGGAGCGGAATGCCGTCATCGTGCGCCGCATAAACGGCCGCCAGCGCGGTGCCGTAGTCGACGGCGGCGAGCCAGCCGGTGTTGCAGTGGGTGAGAACGTTGATCGGCCGCCCGAGCTTCGTGTGCAGCGCCCGCAGCAGCGCGGCGCCGTGGGCGCCGATCGCGCGGTTCAGCTCGACGTCCTCTTCGGCGATGCGGCCTGCTTCGGCCCACGCCACGGCGGCGCGCTGGTCCGGCGCAAGCGTGGCAACCTTGGCTAGCAACTCGTTCGAGCGCCCAGCGCAGATTGACGGCGGTCGGCCGCGACGCCAGCAGCGCGCGGTGAGACTCCGCGAGGTGGGCATCCGAAGGGTCGGCACGCAGCGCGAGTGCGAGCCCGTAGGCGCCGGTCACGCCGATCAGCGGCGCGCCGCGCACGGCCATGGACTGGATCGCGTCGACGACCTCGGCCGTGGAGCGGAGGACACGCCGTTCAAGCCGGTGCGGCAGCGCGCGCTGGTCGATCACGCCGACGGCAGCCTCGCCGATCGGCCAGATCGAGCGCATCGCTTCGCCGTTGACCTTCATGTTGGGCGCGGATGAGACATGCGGCCGATTCTACGGTCGGCCTGCGACAGGACGATGTCGGCGGTGCGAGGCCCATGGAGCCGCGCGCGGCGCTCCTTCGGCCCAGGGGATGCGCGGTCGTCAGCGCCGCGCGCGTTCCTCGGCTTCGATCTGCTTGTTGAAGAAGCGGCGGAACCAGAATCCCATGCCGATGATGAAGACGATGGTGAAGAGCGACAGCAGGCCGATGTCGCTGGTGAAAAGCAGCTTCAGTGCTTCCATGACGATTCCCCTGTGTTCCTCGGTGTGCGGCCGCTCAGCTGCGCGTGCGCCGCGCCACCAGAGCCGCCCGTTCGCTGCGCTCCTGGCACTCGGTGCAGCGGGCTGCCGCCGGATTGGCGAGCAGGCGTGCACGGGCGATGTCTTCGCCGCAGTCGATACAGGCGCCGTAGTCGCCGTCTGCGACGCGCGCCAGGGCGGCATCGAGCAGCTCGAGTTCCTCGGCGTCGCGCGCCACGTGCACGATGTCGAGCGACGTGGCGGCCTCGGCGGCCGCATCGTCGTCGGTGTCGAGCCGGCGATTGGGCAGCGCGGCGTCTTCGTGCGAGTCGAGTCCGTGTCGATGCAGGCGGTCCGACACGGCGCCGCCGACCTGCTCGCGCAGCGCCCGCAGCCGTGCATGCAGGTCCGCAAGTATCGCTGGCAGTCAACGGCATCTTCGTTCCGAAAGGTTCCGCTCCGAGACTACGGGCCGGCCCCGGGGCCCGATTGATGCGCATCAACGCCGATTCGAGGCCCCGCATAGTGGAAGTCGCGCGCAGATCTGATAACGTGAACGTGTTGCTGCACCGCCACATTCCGGCTGCCGCCGGCTCGGCCCGGGTGGCCGGTGCGCGAAAGTGGATGAAATCGCCGTGAGCATGGATTCGGTCCATTACCTGAGGCCCGCGATGGTCCCGCGATCGATCGCGGTCATCGGCGCCAGTCCGCGCCACGATTCGCTCGGGCGGTTCGTCTACACGAACGTGATGGCGGCGGGCTTCAAGGGCGATGTCTACGCGGTGAATCCGCGGCATCGCACGATCGACGGCAATCCCTGCCTGCCGTCGATTGCGGCCCTGCCGACGAAGGTGGACCTGGCGGTGGTCGTCACCGGCCAGCAGAACGTGCCCGGCATCATCGACGATGCCGGTCGCAAGGGCATTCCGGCGATGCTGGTGCTGTCGCCGGGGCTGTGCGAAGAGGGTCCGGAGCGCCGCCGGCTCGAGCGTGACGTGGTCGAGCGCGCGCGCGCCGCACGCGTGCGCGTCATGGGCCCGAACTGCCTCGGGCTGATGCGGCCGGACATCGGGCTCAATGCAAGCTGGGCCAAGACGATGGCGCGGCCGGGCGGACTCGCACTGGTGTCGCAATCGGGCGCGGTGACAACGTCGCTGCTCGACTACGCCTGGACCGCGGGATTCGGCTTCTCTTCGGTGGTCGCCACCGGCGCCGAGTCTGACGTCTCGGTGGCCGAGATCCTCGACTTCCTGGCCGGCGACGCCGCGACGCGCTCGATCCTGCTCTATCTGGAAGGCATCGAGAACGCGCGGCCGCTGATGTCGAGCATCCGTGTCGCAGCCAGCGTGAAGCCGGTCATCGTATTGAAGGCCGGGCGCCATGCGGCGGGTGCGCGCGTCGTCATGAGTCACACGGGAGCGCTGGTCGGCAACGATGCGGTGTTCGACGCCGCGCTGCGGCGTGTCGGCGCCGTGCGTGTGCCGAGGATCGGGCAACTGTTCGGCGCCGCGGAAGCGCTGGCCGGCGGGCGGCTGCCGCGCGGCAACCGGCTGGCGATCGTCAGCAACGGGACCGGGCCCGGGGCACTGGCCGCCGATGCGGCCGAAGAGAATCACGTCGAGCTGGCAAAGCTGTCGGACGCGACGCAAGCAGCGCTCGACGCCGCGTTGCCGCCCAACTGGTCGCACGCGAATCCGGTCGATGTCCTGGCCGACAGCGACGCGGAGCGGATGGCGACCGCACTCAAGCTGCTGATCGACGATCGCGCCAACGACGGCGTGCTGGTGCTGTTTGCGCCCACGCCGAAGGTGGGTGCCGAGCAGGCGGCCCGCGCGATGCTGCCGATCGCCGCCGCCGCCGAAAAGCCGGTGGTCAGCGCCTGGCTGGGAGAGAAAGACGCGGGCCGCGGGCGCGCGGTGTTCAAGGCGGCCTCCATGCCGGCGCTGCAGAGCCCGGAGCGCGGAGTCGAGGCGTTCAGTTACCTCGCGCAGTACATCCGCAACCGCGAGCTGCGGCTGCAGGTGCCGCCGCCGCGCGTCGACGAACTCAAATTTGACGTGCAGGCGGCGCGTCGCATCATCGACAGCGCGCGCAGCGCCGGCCGCCACACGCTCGACGAGCAGGACTCGAAGGCGCTGCTGGCGTCGTTCGGCATCGAGACCGCGATGGGGCTGATGGCCCGCAGCGCGATGGAAGCGCGCCAGGCGGCGCAGCAGCTCGGCTTCCCGGTGGTGCTGAAAGTGCGCGCCGATGGCATCACCCACAAGAGCGACGTCGGCGGCGTGATCCTCGGCGTGCAGACCCCCGACGAGGTCGAACGAGGGTTCGACGACATCGCGCGGCGGCTGGCCGAGCGGGCGCCGAGCGCGCGCTTCGTCGGCGTGCTGGTGCAGAAGATGGTCGTGCGCCCGCAGGGGCGCGAGCTGATCGTCGGCCTGACGCGCGACCCGAACTTCGGCCCGGTGGTCAGTTTCGGCATGGGCGGGCTCGCCGTGGAGATCTTCCGCGATTCGGCCGTGGCGCTGCCGCCGCTCAATGCGTTCCTGGCGCGCGACCTGATCTCGCGCACGCGAGTCTCGCGCATGCTCGACGCGTTCCGTGGCGCGCCGGCCGTCGACCTGGAGAAGCTCATCGAAGTGATCGTGCGCGTGTCCGAACTGGCGTGCGAGATCCCGGCGGTGCGTGAACTCGACATCAACCCGCTGCTGGCCGATGCCCAGGGCATCATCGCGCTCGACGCCCGCGTGCAGGTGTCCGACGAGCCGCTCGCGGCCGATGCGACCTACTCGCACCTCGCGATCCATCCGTATCCGCGCGCTCTCGCGCGCGAGGTCACGGTCAAGGGCGGCGCGCGCATACAACTGCGTCCGATCCGGCCGGAAGACGCCGAGGCCGAGCGGCGCTTCATCAGCCGGCTCTCCCCGCGCACCTCGTACCTGCGCTTCCACGCGCCGATCCGGGAGCTGACGATGGAGCGCCTGGTGCGCTACACGCAGATCGACTACGACCGCGAAATGGCCTTCGTCGCGATCGATCCGCAGGATGAACAGCACGAGATCCGCGGCATTTCGCGCTACACGTGCAATCCGGACGGCAAGACGGCCGAGTTCGGCGTCATCGTCGAGGACGCCTGGCAGGGGCGCGGTGTCGGCCATGTGCTGATGCAGGCGCTCGAGGAAACGGCGCGCGCGCGCGGGCTGACCGAACTCATCGGGCTCGTGCTCAAGGACAACGACGAGATGGGCGACCTGATGCGCAAGCGCGGCTACGGTCCCCACCGTGATGAAGAGGACCCGGGCATCCTGCGCTATATCAAGCCGCTCACCGAGCAAACCGGGGGATCGGTCACGCAGGCCGAGCCGGCCTGAGTCCTGAGTCCCGAGACCCGGTCCAAGCCCGCGTGTCCGATGCGGTCGATCCGTTCGGCGTGACCGTCCGCCGATGGCTCAGTGTGGCGCGCTCTTACAATCCGGACAACCTCACTGAACGTGGCGCGTGCCGCCGCGTCGTTCCCATGCCGTTGCTGAATGTTGCCCGCGCGCGCCTGGCGCTGCTGATGATCGTGTCCTGCGTGGTGTCGTCCGCCTGGGCACAGTCCAACGACGCGGGCGCACGCCGAGGCTTCATCTACGAGATCCGCAAAGGCAGCCAGGTTTCTCTGCTGATGGGCACGATCCACGTGGGCCGACCGGAGTTCTATCCGCTGCCGGCCGCGCAGATGAGCCGCATCGAACGCATGGACGCGATCGTGCTCGAGGCCGATGTCACCGATTCGTCGAGGGCGCTGGCCGCCACGCAGAAGTACGCGGTCTACGCGGCGGGTGAACCGGGCCTCGACACCCGAATTCCTGCGGCGCTGAAGGCCCGCGTCGAAGCGCTCGCGGCGCGCAACCAGCTGGAAGTCACGCCGCTGTGGCGCATGAAGCCGTGGATGCTCGGCAACGTACTGGCGCTTTTCGAGGCGGCGCAGGCCGGCTACATGCCGGCGCTGTCGGTCGAGGCCTACCTGACCCGCATCGCCAAGCAGGGCGGAAAGCCCATCCTGGAACTGGAAAGCATCGAAGGGCAGTTCGAGCTCTTCGACCGCGCATCGTTCTCGACACAGGTCGCGTTCCTCGAGGATGCCGTCAAGGCGGTCGAGACCAACGCGGCGCGGCGCGAGATCAATCGCATCGCGCAGGCGTGGGAAACCGGCGACAGCCACGGCGCTCGAGAAGCTGCTGGCCGAGATGCGCGCGCAGAACTCCGTCGGGGCGCGCTTCACGGTCGACACGATCCTGATCGGCCGGCACCCGGCCATGGTCCGGCGTATCGAAGCGCTGATGGCCGAAGGCCGGAACTACGTCTTCGCAGTCGGTTCATTGCATCTTCCCGGGCCTGACGGCCTGGTGGCGTTGCTGCGTGCGCGCGGCTATACCGTGACGCCACTGTGATGCCGGTCGCGCGGCTGCCCGTCGCGTTCGGCGGCGCGCCGTGGGAGTTGCTCGCTGACGGCGCCGCGTTCTGGACCGAGCGTCGCTGGCTGGTCATCGCCGATGCGCACTTCGGCAAGGCCGCTGCCTTTCGTGCGCTCGGCGTACCCGTGCCACAGGGAACCACGACGGAAACGCTCGGCCGGCTCGATCGCCTGATCGATGCACTGGAACCGGACGCCCTGGTGATCCTTGGCGACTTCCTGCACGCGCGCGAGGCGCACGCGCCGGCGACCCTGGCGGCGCTGGCGGCCTGGCGCGGGCGCCACGCGCCACTGGACATCGTGCTGGTCGAAGGCAATCACGACCTCTCCGCCGGTCGTCCGCCCCTTGAACTGAACATCGAAGTCGTGACCGAACCGTGGTGCGTCGACACGCTGGCGTTTTGCCATCACCCGCAGTTCGTCCCGGGCGCAGCGGCGCTTGCGGGGCATCTGCATCCGGCGATACGGCTGAACGGGCGCGCCGACGACAGTGTGCGGCTGCCGTGCTTCTGGCTGCGTGAAGGGCTGGCCGTGCTGCCGGCCTTCGGTGCGTTTACCGGTGGCGCACGCTTCGATCGCGAACCGGGCGACCGTGTCGTCGCGCTGGCCGAAGGCCGCCTGTACGAAATTCCACCGCTGCGCAGCGCGGCGTAGGGAATCGACGCGGCCTCAGCGTGAGTTGCCGGCGGCGCCGCCGGGCCAGAAAAGATACGCATCCATCGCCAGCACCCGGCTGTCCACCCCGGCGTCGATGTGTTCGACCAGCGCGCCAGGGCCTGCGGCGCCCACCGCGACCATCAGCGGCAGGAAATGCTCGGGTGTCGGGTGCGCGCGCCGCGCATGCGGCGCCTGCTCGAGCCAGGCGGCGAGCGCTTTCCGGTCGTCCGATCGCAGCGCGTTGTCGACCCACTGGGTGAACTCGACGACGTAGGGGTCGGGCTCGCCTTCGTTGATCGACATCGAGCCGCGGCGCCGGGCCTCCGCGATCCATTCGCCCAGGTTGTGGGTCATGTGTCCTGAGCCGATGACCAGCACGCCATCGCGCACCAGCGGCGCCAGCGCGGCCCCGACGCGCAGGTGATGTTCGGCGTCGAGCGAAGGCTGGATCGAAATCTGCGCCGCGGGAACGTCGGCGTCCGGGTACAGGCGCAGCAGCGGCACCCACGCGCCGTGGTCGAGTCCGCGGCAGCCGTTGGCGGTCGCGCTGATGCCCGCATCGCGCAGCAACTGGAGTGCACGCTGCGCTGTGTCCGAGGCGCCGGGCGCCGGGTAGCGGATCCGGTAGAGCTCCGGCGGGAATCCGCCGAAGTCGTGGATGGTCTCCGGCTGCTTCGATGTGGCCACCATCGGCAACTCGGTCTCCCAGTGCGCCGAAGCGATGAGGATCGACCGCGGTCGCGGCAGGCGCCGGCCGAGCTCCGCCCACGCCTCGCCAGCGCGACCGGCGGAGATCGCGTGCATCGGCGAACCGTGCGAGATGAAAAGCGTGGGCAGTGGTGTCATGGCTTTGGCGGGTACCGGCGGGAAGGCGGCGACGTGCCTGCGCACGCCGCCCCGATGATGAACCTTCCTTACTTCAGCAGTCCTTCCTCCTTCAGTGCGGTCTGCACGTCGTGCCGTGCCGCCACGCGTGCCATGTAAGCCTGAAGAACGGGCCAGCGGGCGAGGTCGATGCCGGTGTACTTCGTCCAGTTGGCCACCGTGAACAGGTACGCGTCCGCGACGGTGAAGTCCTCGCCGGTGAGGTAGGGCTTGTCACCGAGTTGCCCCACGACCCAGTCGAAGCGGGCCGCGATCTTGTCGCGGAACTTGGCCTTGGCGTCCTCCGGCATCGACGGATCGAACAGCGGCGAGAACTGCTTGTGCAGTTCCGACGTGATGAAGTTGAGCCACTCCTGGAGCTTGTAGCGCTCGATCGTGCCGTTGGCGGGCGCGAGCTTCTTCTGCGGCGCGCGGTCGGCCAGGTACTGCACGATGGCCGGTCCTTCGGTCAGGCGCGTGCCGTCGTCGAGTTCGAGCAGGGGCACATAGCCCTTGCCGTTGATCGACAGGTAGTCATCGCCGGTGATCGTCTTCTTGCCCTTGGTGTCGACGCGCACCAGCGTGATGGGCAGCCCCGCCTCACGCGCGACGATGTGCGGGGAAAGCGAGCATGCGCCAGGGGAGAAATAGAGTTTCATCGTGGGTTTCCTGTGAGTGTGTGTGCCGGCTCAAGCGGCCTGCAGCCGAACGGCCGGCCGGTTGGCAAAGCGATTGCCCAAGGCGAACGCGCCGTCGCCGAGCAGTGCCTGGACCGCGGTGGCGATGGTCAGGAACACGGGGTATTCCCAGCCGCCCTTCGGCGCACTGAAGAGCCAGCCGTTGCCCAGATGGACCCAGGTCGCGCCGAGCAGGAAGGGAATCAACGCGACGGCGACCCAGCGGGTGCCGATGCCGAGGATGAGCAGGGCGCCGCCGACCAGTTCGGCCGCGACGGTGGCGTAGGCGAGCGCGGCGGGCAGCCCGAGCGACTCGAAGAATTGCACCGTGCCGGGAAGCGTGAATACGAAGACCTTGAGCAGCGCGTGGGCGACGAACATCGTGCCGAGCGCGAGCCGCAGCAGCAGCGCGGCGTAGGGGGCGGTGCGGGGGTCGATCATTTGAGTTCTCCTGATTGCTAAGTTGGGGCCGGCGGGATGGGCCGGACAGGACGAACTCTATTGATCCCGCCAAGCAAGATAAATACGTAGTTGCGCAATTAATTAGCCCGGATTTCAGGATAATTGGTCCATGGATCGCTGGCTGGCCATGGAAGCGTTCGTTCGGGTGGTCGAGTCCGGCACCTTTGTCGGCGCCGCGGAACGGCTCGGCATGTCGACGTCATCCCTGTCGCGGCTGGTGGCCGATCTCGAACAGCACCTCGGCGCGCGGCTGCTCAATCGCACGACGCGGCGCCTGTCGCTGACCGAGAGCGGGCAGTCCTACTACGAGCGCTGCGTGACGCTGCTGGCGGACCTGTCCGAGGCCGAGGCGATCGCGGGGCAGGCCGCCGCCGAGCCGCGCGGCACGGTCCGTATCACCTGCTCGCACAGCATGGCCGAGCAGCGCGTGGCGCCCGCTATCGCGAGCTTCGTGGCGCGGCATCCCGCCGTGAAGTTCGATCTGGTGGTTTCGGACCGGATGGTCGACCTGGTCGAAGAGGGCTTTGACCTGGCCGTGCGCGTCGGGCCGGTCGGGAGTGACCGGCTCGTCGCTCGGCGCCTCGGCACGATGCAGCTCCTGCTGTGTGCGGCGCCCTCGTATCTCGAGCAGCGGGGGACGCCCGGCCGGGTGGAGGACCTGGCCGATCACGACGGGCTGACCTACGCCTATTCAAGCACGCCCCGTGTTTGGCGCCTCTTCGGAGCCGACGGCGGGGTCCACGAGGTGCGCGTGGCAGGCAAGCTCCACGCCAACAGCGGTGAGGCACTCCGGTCGGCGGCCATGGCCGGCCTGGGGCTCATTTATGAGCCCGACTTTCTGCTGGCCGACGCCCTGCGGCGCGGCCAGCTCGTTCGCGTGCTGCCGGAGTACACCGGCGCCACCGGCGATATCTGGGCTGTCTACCCGAGCCGCCGCCATCTGTCGCTGAAGGTGCGGCTCTTCGTCGAGCATGTCGCGCAGGCATTCGCGACGTTCGAGGCCGTGGCCGGGACCGCGATTTCCGCGCCGCAGCAATAGGCCTCGCCCTCTAGAACCCGGGTTGACGGCAGGGGTCGGGCTCGGAAATAGTACGAACGTTCGTTTTTTCCCGCGCGGAGCCCGCGCTCCGGATCCCCCTGCATGCCCATTGCCGCCGCCCTGTCGACCATCGCTACCGCGCTGCGCCCGCGCAAGGGCGACCAGACGCGCGCCGCCATCGTCGAGGCCGCCCTCGAGACCGCGAGCCGTGACGGGCTCGAGGGCCTGACGATCGGCACGCTGGCCGACCAGATGCACATGAGCAAGAGCGGCGTGTTCGCGCATTTCGGTTCGCGCGAAGACCTGCAGCTGGCGGTGCTCCGGGAATACACGCGGCGCTTCATCGACGAAGTGCTGCGGCCTGCCGTGAAGAAGCCGCGCGGCCTGCCGCGGCTGCAGGCGATCCTGGACCGCTGGGTCGCTTTCCTGGCGCGTGAACTGACGCGTGGCTGCATCATGATCGCCGGCGCCGTCGAGTACGACGACCGTCCCGGCCCCCAGCACGACGCGATGGTCGCCATCATCGCCGGCTGGAAGGCCGAGCTGCTGAAGGCGATCCGCCAGGCCGTCCAGGAGGGTCACCTCAAGGCCGACATCGACGCGCAGCAGATGGTGTTCGAGATCTACGGCCTGATGCTTGCCATGCACCAGGACGCACGCCTGCTCCGCTCTGCTGGCAGCGCCCGGCGCGCGCGCACCGGACTCACGCGCCTCGTCGCCGCTGCCGCGGTCACACCCAACCATCCACCTCGAACCCCATCGCGACGAACCTCGTCGCGCAAGCCGGCGTAGGAGTTGCCATGCCCATTTACAAGGCCCCGCTCAAGGACCAGCAGTTCATTCTTCACGAGGTACTGGGAGCGGTCGACGAACTCAAGCAGTCGCCGCGCTACGCGGACCTCGACGAGGACACCGTCAACCACATCGTCGAGGAAGCAGCCCGCTTCTGCGAGGACGTGCTGCTGCCCACCAACATGGTCGGCGACGAGGAGGGCTGCACGTTCGACCCGGCGACCCGCTCGGTGAAGACCCCGCGTGGTTTCAAGGAGGCCTTCGATCAGTTTCGCGAGGCCGGGTGGCAGGGCCTCGCCGGCGAGACCAAGTACGGCGGGCAGGGTCTGCCGCACCTGCTGCAGATCATCTTCTACGAGATGCAGTACTCGACCAACCAGGCCTGGGCGATGTATCCGGGGCTCACGATCGGTGCCTACGAGTGCCTGCTGAAGCATGCGTCGGAGGACATCAAGGACCTGTACCTGCCCAAGCTCGTCTCGGGCGAGTGGACCGGAACCATGTGCCTGACCGAGCCGCAATGCGGCACGGATCTCGGCATGCTGCGCAGCAAGGCCGTGCCGCAGCCGGATGGCAGCTACAAGATCAGCGGCGAGAAGATCTTCATTTCCTCCGGCGAGCACGACATGGCCGAGAACATCGTCCACCTCGTGCTGGCGCGCCTGCCGGATGCGCCGCAGGGAACGAAGGGGATATCGCTGTTCGTCGTGCCGAAGTTCGTGCCGGTCGGCAGCGGCGCTGACGCGAAGGTCGGTGCCCGCAATGGCCTGTATTGCGCAGGTCTCGAGGAAAAGATGGGCATCCACGGCAACGCGACCTGCCAGATCGTGCTCGACGACGCGACCGGCTGGCTCATCGGCGAGCCGAACAAGGGCCTGAATGCGATGTTCGTCATGATGAACGGCGCGCGGCTCGGTGTCGGCGTCCAGGGGCTCGGCCTCACCGAAGTGGCGTACCAGAATGCGGCTGCCTATGCGCAGGACCGCATCCAGGGACGGTCGCTCTCGGGCGTCAAGTCGCCGGGGACCTCGGCCGACCCGATCATCGTGCATCCCGACGTGCGTCGCATGCTGCTGACCGCGCGTGCCTACGCCGAGGGCGGCCGCGCGTTTGCCTACTGGGTCGCGTTGATGGCCGACCTGCAGCTGCACCATCCCGACGAGGACAAGCGCAAGTTCGCCGCGGACATGATGTCGCTGATGACGCCGATCGTGAAGGCGTTCATGACCGACAACGGCTACAAGTGCGCGACCGAGTGCCAGCAGGTCTACGGTGGCCACGGCTACATCCGCCAGAACGGTATGGAGCAGTTCGTGCGCGACGCCCGCATCAACATGATCTACGAGGGCACCAACACGATCCAGTCGCTCGACCTGCTCGGGCGGAAGGTGCTGATGGACAACGGCGCCAAGCTGCGCTCCTTCGGCAAGCTGGTCACGGAGTTCATCGAGCAGTACGGCACGCGCACCGACATGAACGAGTTCATCACGCCGCTGGCCGACATCGGCGACAAGGTCACGAAGCTGACGATGGAGCTCGGCATGAAGGCCTTCGCCAACCAGGAAGAGGCCGGCGCTGCCGCGGTGGACTACATGCGCATCGTCGGGCACCTGGTCTACGCCTACTTCTGGGCCAAAATGGCGAAAGTGGCGCTCGATCGCATCAAGGCCGACGGTGACGACGTCGATCCGTTCTATCGCCACAAGCTCACGACGGCGCGCTTCTACTTCCAGCGGCTGCTGCCGGAAACCGCGTTCCACATCCGCACGGCGCGCTCCGGCGCAAAGAACCTGATGGAGCTGCCCGCGGAAGCGTTCTGACGATCAATGCACGAGATCATGGCGGGCCTGCGTCCGCACGAACAATGGAGAAGAAGATGAGCAATTTCGTCGTACGCAAGGTCGCCGTGCTCGGCGCCGGCGTCATGGGTGCGCAGATCGCGGCGCATTGCGTCAATGCGCGCGTTCCGGTCGTGCTGTTCGACCTGCCGGACGCGAAGGGGCCGGTCAAGAACGGCATCGTGCTGCGCGCCATCGAGAACCTGAAGAAGCTCAGCCCGGCACCGCTCGGCGTGAAGGAAGACGCGCAATACATCCAGGCCGCCAACTACGAGGAACACCTCGAGCTGCTCAAGGGCTGCGACGTCATCATCGAGGCGATCGCAGAGCGCATGGACTGGAAGCACGATCTCTACAGGAAGGTCACGCCCTTCGTCCGCGACGATGCGATCTTCGCGTCGAACACCTCGGGGCTGCCGATCGCCAAGCTCGCCGAGGTCCTGGACGCCGGGCTGAAGGCCCGCTTCTGCGGCGTGCACTTCTTCAATCCGCCGCGCTACATGCACCTGGTGGAGCTGATCCCGACGCCGGCGACGAAGCCCGCGATCCTCGACGATCTCGAAACGTTCCTGACCTCCACGCTGGGCAAGGGTGTCGTGCGTGCCAACGACACGCCGAACTTCGTCGCGAACCGCGTCGGCATCTTCGGCATGCTGGCGACGATCAAGGAGGCCGAGAAGTACGGCCTGTCGTACGACGTGGTCGACGACCTCACCGGGTAGCAAGCTCGGCCGCGCCAAGAGCGCGACCTTCCGCACGGCGGACGTCGTCGGGCTCGACACGATGGCGCACGTCATCAAGACAATGCAGGACACGCTGCCGGCCTCGATCGATCCGTTCGCGGCCAACTTCGCGACGCCGGCCGTGCTGAAGGCGCTGGTGGAAAAGGGTGCGCTCGGCCAGAAAGCCGGTGCGGGTTTCTATCGGAAGGAAGGCAAGGCCATCAAGGTCCTCGATCCCCGCAAGGGCGAGTATGTGGACGGCGGTGGCAAGGCCGACGAACTGGTCGCGCGCATCCTGAAGAAGAAGGATGCGGCCGAGCGCCTGAAGCTGCTGCGCGAGACCGATCATCCGCAGGCCAAGTTCCTGTGGGCCATTTTCCGCGACGCGTTCCACTACATCGCGGTGCACCTGGAGACGATCGCCGACACCGCGCGCGACGTCGACTTCGCGCTGCGCTGGGGCTTCGGCTGGGCGACAGGCCCGTTCGAGACCTGGCAGGCTGCCGGCTGGAAGCAGGTTGCCGAGTGGGTGCAGGCCGACATCGATGCCGGCGAGGCGCTCTCGAAGGCGCCGCTGCCGAAGTGGGTGTTCGAAGGCCCCGTCGCGAAAGCCAATGGCGTGCACTCCGCCGAAGGTTCGTGGTCGCCGGCGAAGAAGAAGTTCGTCGCGCGCTCGACGCTGCCCGTCTACGCGCGCCAGATCTTCCGCGCACCGCTGCTCGGCGAAGGCGCGCCGACCGGCGCGACCGGCGGCAAGACGGTGTTCGAGGACGAATCGGTGCGCCTGTGGACGCTCGATTCCGGGCTCGCCGCCGAAGTGCTCGTGCTGTCGATCAAGACCAAGGTGCACGCGATCGGGCCGGGCGTCATCAACGGACTGCTGAAGGCGGTGGATCTCGCCGAATCGCAGTACCGCGGCCTCGTCATCTGGTCGCCGGACGATCCGTTCTCGGTGGGTGCCGACCTGCAGGCCATGATGCCGGTGTTCATGTCGGGCGGAGTCAAGGCGATCGGCGCCGAAGAGAAGAAGATGCAGGACGCCTTCATGCGCCTGAAGTACGCGCAGGTGCCGACCGTTGCTGCCGTCAGCGGCATGGCGCTGGGCGGCGGCTGCGAGCTGATCCTGCACTGCTCGAAGGCCGTGGCGTCACTCGAGAGCTACATCGGCCTGGTCGAAGTCGGCGTCGGGCTGATTCCGGGCGCCGGGGGGCTGAAGGAAGGCGCGTTGCGCGCCGCGCAGGCCGCGCAGGCGGCGGGCGCCACTGACGTGTTCCCGTTCATGCGCAACTGGTTCCTCAATGCTGCGATGGCCAACGTGTCGAAGTCGGCGCTCGAGGCGAAGCAGATGGGCTACCTGCGGCCGACCGACACGATCGTCTTCAACAACCACGAACTGCTGTGGACGGCGATCGGCGAAGCGTTTGCGCTGCACGCGACGGGCCATCGGCCGCCGCTGAAGCCGCTGGGGTTCCCGGTGGCCGGACGCACGGGCGTGGCGACGATCAAGGCGCAGCTCGCCAACATGCGCGATGGCGGCTTCATCAGCGCGCACGACTTCTTCATCTCGTCGGGCATCGCCGACGTGATGTGCGGCGGCGACGTCGAGGCCGGTGCACTGGCCGACGAACAATGGCTGCTCGATCTCGAGCGCAAGTTCTTCATGACGCTGGTGGCGCACCCGAAGTCGCAGGAACGCATGATGGGAATGATGTCGACCGGAAAGCCCGTCAGAAACTGACGGGTTTTCCGTCGACATCTGATCTTATTGGACGCAAGAGGGGCCTGCCAGCCCCTCCTGGACCTCCCCGGCAAGAGAATGAAACGTTGGAGCGATTCGAAATGACCCGACAAGTACAGGACGCCTACATCGTCGCCGCGACGCGCACGCCGATCGGCAAGGCCCCGAAGGGCGTGTTCCGCAATACGCGGCCGGACGACCTGCTGGTCGCGGCGATCCGGTCCGCCATGAAGCAGGTGCCGAGCCTTGACCCGGCCGCGGTCGAGGACGCGATCATCGGTTGCGCGATGCCGGAGGCCGAGCAGGGCCTGAACATGGCGCGCATCGCCGTGCTGCTCGCTGGGCTGCCGAACACGACCGGCGGCATCACGATCAACCGCTTCTGCTCGTCGGGCCTGAACGCCGTCGCGATCGCCGCCGACCGCATACGCGTTGGCGAGGCCGACGTGATGCTCGCGGGCGGGGCCGAGTCGATGAGCATGGTGCCGATGTCCGGCAACAAGCCGTCGTTCAATGCTCACATCTTCGAGAAGGACGAGAACGTCGGCATCGCCTACGGCATGGGCATGACCGCCGAGAAGGTCGCCGCGCAGTGGAAGGTCACGCGCGAGATGCAGGATGCCTTCGCGGTCGAATCGCACCAGAAGGCGATCGCGGCCCAGAAGGCGGGCGAGTTCAGCGACGAGATGACCCCCATCGAAGTGGTCGAGAAGTTCCCCAACCTCGGCAGCTACGAACTGGACATCAAGACCCGCACGGTCAGCCTCGACGAAGGCCCGCGTGCCGATACCAACATCGAAGCGCTGGCGAAGCTGCGAGCGGTGTTCGCGGCCAAGGGCAGCGTCACCGCCGGCAACAGCTCGCAGACCTCGGACGGCGCAGGTGCGCTGATCCTCGCGTCGGAGCGCGCGGTCAAGCAGTTCAACCTGACGCCGCTGGCTCGCTTCGTCAGCTTCGCGGTCAAGGGCGTGCCGCCCGAGATCATGGGCATCGGTCCGAAGTATGCGATCCCGGCAGCACTCGCGAGCGCGGGGCTGAAGGCCGAAGACATGGGCTGGATCGAGCTGAACGAAGCGTTTGCGGCGCAGGCCGTCGCCGTCATCAACGACCTCGGGCTCGACGCCAGCCGCGTCAACCCGATGGGCGGCGCGATCGCGCTCGGTCATCCGCTCGGTGCGACCGGTGCGATCCGCTCGGCCACGCTGGTGCATGCGCTGCGCCGGCGCAACCTGAAGTACGGCATGGTGACGATGTGCGTCGGCACCGGCATGGGGGCGGCGGGGATATTCGAAAGGGTGTGACGCCTCGGGTGTACGCGACGACTTCGTCGTCGCACGTGCACCCTCGGCGCTATGAACAGTTCGACTTCGCGGGCGGAGCCCGTCGAAGTCGAAGCGGGTGGCCGACTGCGCTTTGCTTCGCTGGCCACCGGCATTCAACCGGGCGACGCATCGATTGCACAGGATCACGGTCAACGCGGCCGACGGCTTCGAGCTGCATGCGACGCTGTTTGGCGATTCGAAGACGGCGCGCGCGGGTGTGCTGATCGCCTCGGCCATGGGCGTGGAGCAGGCGTACTACGCCGACTTCGCGCACTGGCTCGCCGCGCAGGGGTTCTGGGTCGTGACGTTCGACTACCGCGGTATCGGGCAGTCGCGTCCGGATTCGCTCCGGCGCTCGCTGCGCGGTCTGGAGGCGAGCGTCATGAGCTGGGCCCGGCACGACGCCGCGGCGATCGTCGACTTCATGGCGGAGCGACTCGGCGACCGGCCTCTGCTCTGGGTCGGTCACAGCCTCGGTGGCCAGATCCTTGGCCTGCTCGACCGCCCCGAGCGCATCCGGGCGATCATGACGGTGGCGGCGGGCAGTGGCTACTGGCGCGACTACGTTCCTGCGCTGCGCCGTTTCGCGCCGGCACTCTGGTACGCGATCGTTCCTTTGGTGCTGCCGCTGTTCGGGTACTTCCCGGGCCGCAGGCTCGGAATGATCGGCGACGTTCCGCACGGTGTCATGCGTCAGTGGCGCGCGTGGTGCCTGGATCCGGAGTACCTGTTCGGCGTCGAGGACCGGGCCTGGCGTGTCACCTACGCGCAGCTCACGCAGCCTATCCTCTCGCTTTCGTTCACGGACGACGAGTACCTGTCGGAGCGCAACATCGAGTCGCTGCACGCGTTCTATGCGGGTGCAGCGCGCGAGATGCGGCGGCTGGCGCCGAGTGACGTTGGTGCGGACCGGATCGGCCACTTCGGCTTCTTCCGGCGGCGCCACGCCGAATCGCTCTGGCACCAGGCGCGTGACTGGCTCGTCGACCAATCGATACGCCGAGGGTGAAATGGGTGTTGCCGAACGCTTTTACGAGGCCTTCATGGTGCGGGACTTCTACACCATGGGGCTGCTCTATGCGAGCCACGCCACCTTCAGCGATCCGGTGTTCCCGCGGCTGACGGCGCAGGGCGCGCGGCTGATGTGGCAGATGCTGCTTTCCGAGGCGGAAGATCTCGAGATCGATGTCAAGATCCTCGAGGACACGCCCGACCGGGCCAAGGTCGACTGGACCGCGCGCTACACCTTCACGCCGACCAAGCGCGTCGTCGTCAACCGGGTGCATACCGAGATGGTGATCGCGGCCGGCAAGATCGTGCAGCAGGTCGACAGCTTCAGCCTGTGGCGCTGGTCAGGCCAGGCGCTGGGGTGGAAGGGCTGGCTGCTCGGCTTCACTCCCATCGTGCAGGACAAGGTCCGCGGGCAGGCGGCCCGCTCGCTGAAGGAATTCGCGCAGTTCGTTGCAGTGGCGAATCGCCAGGTATCGTGATCCAGGAGGCCAAGTGAGCATTGCAGTACAGACCATCAACGGCGTCGCGCGCATCGCGATCGCGCGGCCGGAAAAGAAGAACGCGATCACCGTCGCGATGTATCAGGCGATGGCCGACGCGATCGGTGCCGCACACGACGACGGCACCGTGCGCGCGATACTGATCCACGGCGAGAAGGACATCTTCACCGCCGGCAACGACCTCGAGGACTTCATGAAGAACCCGCCGGCGGGCATGGATGCCCCGGTGTTCCAGTTCATGCAGGCGCTCGGGCTGTCGGAGAAGCCCGTGGTCGCCGCGGTCAATGGCGCCGCGGTCGGCATCGGCACCACGATGCTGATGCACTGCGACCTCGTCTACTGCGCCGACAACGCGATGTTCTCGATGCCGTTCGTCTCGCTCGGCGTGTGCTCGGAATTCGCGTCCAGCCTGACGATCCCGCTTGCGGCCGGCTACCACATGGCGGCCGAGAAGCTGCTGCTCGCGGAGCCGATCAGCGCCGAGGAAGCGCTGGAGATGAAGATCGTCAACCGCATCCTGCCGCCCGGCGAGGTGCTGGATTACGCGATCCGGCAGGCGGAGCGTTTCAACGCGCTCCCGCCGGCATCGGTGCGCGAGACCAAGCGCCTGATGAAGCTCTCCTGGCGATCGATGACCGAGAAGCTGATCATGGAGGAGGCGAAGTCGTTCGAGAAGATGCTGCGCAGCGCCGAGGCGAAGGAGGCGTTTTCGGCGTTCTTCGAGCGGCGCAAGCCCGACTTCTCGCGTTTCAGCTGAGCCGGGACGGAGCCCGCCGTGCCGCTGCGCCACGAAATGACGCTCGAGAAGCTCAACAGCCGCTCGGGCGACAACCTGCCCGGCTGGTTCAGCATGAAGGTCGTCGAAGTGCGCGAGGGCAGCCTGACGATGGAGTACGCGATCCGCCCGCAATACCTGGCGCCCAACGGCTTCCTGCACGCGGCCTCGGTCATCGCGCTGGCCGACACGTCGGCCGGCTACGCGACGATCGCGCACCTGCCCGAAGGCGCGACCAACTTCACGACGATCGAGCTCAAGTCGAACTTCATCGGCACCGCGACCGAGGGCACGCTGCGGTCGGTCGCGACCTGTGCCCACCAGGGCAGGACAACGCAGGTCTGGGACGCGGTCGTCACTCACATTGAAAGCGCCAAGACCATCGCGCTCTTTCGCTGCACGCAGATGATCCTCTGGCCCAAGGGCTGATGCTGGACATCGCGACACGAATTGCCTTCGGCCCACTGCTGATGGCGCAGGCGCGCCGGCTCCGGCGCGCTGCGCTGGATCTCCCGGAGCCGCGTGGGCCGCGTCGCGGCACGGTGGGGCTGGGCAGTACAGCGCTGCGCCTTCTCGTGGCCGGCGATTCGAGTGCGGCGGGCGTGGGCGCGCGCACGCAGCGCGATGCGCTGGCGCGTCCGCTCGCGGAGAATCTGGCGCGGCGACTCGGTGGCGCCGTGCGCTGGCAACTGATCGCGCAGTCGGGCTTGACCTCCGAAGGCGTGCTGCAGAAGGTGAAGCACGAGCGGCCGCAGCCGGCCGATGTCGCGGTGATCGTCGTCGGCGTCAACGACATTACCAAGGAGGTGCCGCTGGCGTTCGCGCTGCGGCAGCGGCAGCAGCTCGCAGACTGGCTGCACGTTCATGCGGACGTGAAAGAGGTCGTCTTCCCGGCACTGCCGGAGATGGAACTCTTTCCCGCCCTGCCGAGGCCCCTGGCCTGGTACGCCGGGCAGGCCGCGCGTCGCAACAACCGCGCACAGCAGCGCTGGGCCGCGCCCCTGCAGGGCGTGTCGCACCTTGCCATGGACGGCGTGGCGCACCCGAGCCTCTTCTGCGAAGACGGTTTTCACCCGGCTCCGGCCCTGTATGCCCGCGTGGCTGACCGGCTGGCCGATCACATCGCCGCACTGACGGCCGCCGCTGCGGTGCCCCAACCCACTTCGGAGACACGATGAACCTCAAGGGCAAGACCATCTTCATCTCGGGCGCATCGCGCGGCATCGGGCTCGCGATCGTCAGGCGAGCCGCGGCGGACGGCGCCAATGTGGCGATCGCCGCCAAGACTGTCGAGCCAAATCCCAAGCTGCCGGGCACGATCCACAGCGCGGCGGCCGAGATCGAGGCCGCCGGCGGCAAGGCGCTCGCCCTCCAGTGCGACATCCGCGAGGAGGATCAGGTCGTCGCTGCGGCGAAGCGTACGGCCGAGACCTTCGGTGGCATCGACATCCTGATCAACAACGCCAGCGCGATCAACCTGACGCCGACCGACGCGACGCCGATGAAGCGGTTCGACCTGATGTTCGGCGTCAACGTGCGCGGAACGTTCCTGTGCACGCAGGCCTGCCTGCCGTACCTGAAGCAGTCGGGCGAGCGCAGGCGCAATCCGCACATCCTGACGCTGTCGCCCCCGCTGAACATGGAGCCGCGCTGGTTCGCGCCGCACGTCGCCTACACGATGGCGAAGTACGGCATGAGCATGTGCGTGCTGGGTCACGCCGAGGAGTTCCGAAAGCACGGCATCGCGGTCAATGCCCTGTGGCCGCGGACGGTGATCCAGACGGCGGCGCTGCAGATGATTCCTGGCGTGAAGCCCGAGCACTGCCGCACGCCCGAGATCATGGCCGACGCGGCGTACGCCGTGCTGACGTCCGATGCTGCCACGACCACGGGCAACTTCTTCATCGATGACGAGGTGCTGACGAAGTCAGGTGTCACGGACTTTGCGAAGTACTCCGTCGTGCCGGGCAGCCGACAGCTGCTGCCCGACCTCTTTCTCTGAACCTGGCCGCGACGCTGCAATATGCGCGGTTTGCTGGCCGCAATTCAATCGGCGTCGGCTGTGGATTCAAAAGGGCGCCCGGTGGCGCCCTTTTTTCTTGACCGGTCGCAGTCGCGACCGAGGACTCCTGCGGTAGATTCGACCGAGATCCGGGGAACTCCATGAGAAGACCACTCAATCGACTGTCGGCCACACAACTGGCGCGCATGATCGCGGCTCACGATGTCACGTGCGAAGCCGTGACGCATTCGTTCATCGACGCGATCCACGACAGCGAACGGGAAGTGCGCGCCTTTGCGTGGTTCGACGCGGACCGTGCAATCGCCACGGCACGCGAGTTCGATCGCCTGGAATGGCGCGGGACACTGCACGGCTTGCCGGCGGCGATCAAGGACAACATCGATACCGCGGACATCCCCAGCCACTACGGCTCGACGATCTTCCTGGGACATGTACCGCAGGCCGATGCCGCCAGCGTGGCGGCGCTGCGCGCCGCTGGCGCCTTCGTGCTCGGAAAGACGGTGACCGCAGAGCTCGCCAACTTCACTCCGGGCCCGACGCGCAATCCGGCGGGACCGAAGCACACGCCGGGCGGCTCGTCGAGTGGCTCGGCGGCCGCGGTGGCGGCTCACATGGCGCCCTTTGCGATCGGCACCCAGACCGCGGGTTCGGTGATCCGTCCGGCCGCATTCTGCGGCGTCGTTGGTTTCGTTCCGACGCGGGGCTCCGTGCCCCGCGCTGGCGTCAAGGCCGTGTCCGACACGCTCGATGTCGTCGGGGCATTTGCGCGCAGTGTCGAGGACGTCGCACTGGTGGGCGCCGCGCTCGCGTTGCAGCCTCAATGGCAGCATGCGCCGGGCCAGGCCCGCGCGCCGTCCGTCGCGTGGACAGCAACGCCATGGTCCTCCCAGCTGGCACCTTCGATGCTGGCGGCGCTCGAAAAGGTGGCCCGCCTGCTGGCGGCGCGCGGTGCGCGCGTGCGCGAGCTGGCGTGGCCGTATGACGCGAAGGCCGGCCAGCCGGCGTTCAGTCGCCTCGCCGATGCCCAGCGCACCGTTCAGTTGTTCGAGACGGCGCGCGCGCTGGGACCCGAGTCGCAGTATCGGCGTGAGGCGCTGTCGGCGCGCCTGGTTGCGCTGATCGATGAAGGGCGCGGCATCGGCGCAGGCGACTACGTCGATGCGCTGCAGCTCGGGCGTGCGTGTGCGGCGGCGATCGACCAGTTATTCGGCGATGCCGACATCGTGCTGACGCCGAGTGCACCCGGCGAGGCGCCCCTGGGCCTCGGCACCACCGGAGACCCGCAATTCAACCGACCCTGGCATCTGCTGGGAGGCCCGCAGATCAGCGTGCCGCTGCCGAAGGCCGTGGCGCATGGCGAGAGTGGACTGCCGCTGGGCCTGCAGGTCGTCGCTCGCCCCGGCGATGACGCTCGAGCGCTGGCCGCTGCCTGCTGGATCGAATCCCAACTCGCGGCCTACTGAGCCCATGGCCGTCATCCGCGGTTCCCTGCCATCGTTCGCCACGTCGGTGCCGGTCATCGTCATCGGTGCCGGTGCGGCCGGTGCACTGGCAGCGCTGGCGGCGCGTGAGTTCGGTGCGAAGGTGCTCGTGCTCGACCGCGACTCATCGCCGGCCGGCGCGACGGGAAGCTCGTCCGGGATGATCCCGGCAGCGGGCACGCGCGCACAGCAGGCGCGTGAGATCGACGACACGCCGGAGCGCTTTGCCGCCGACATCCAGTCGAAGTCGAACGGGCGGTCGGCCGCGCACCTGGTCGAGGCCTACACACGGTCGGCCGCCGAGACACTGAACTGGCTCGAATCGACCTGCGGCCTGAGCTTCGAACTGGTCGACGGCGTTCCGCCGGGCCATGGCGTGCCGCGCATGCACGCGCTGGCGGAGCGGGGCGGCACCGCGCTGCTGTCGGCGCTGTATCGCGCCCTGGCGGCGCGCGGAGTGCGCCTGCAGCCGAGTTCGCGCGTCACCGACCTCTACGTCGATGAGGATCAGCGCGTGCGCGGGGTGCGCGTGCAGCGCGGCCGCGAGGCGATCGACATCGGCTGTTCGGCGCTGGTCGTAGCGACCAACGGATTCGCCGGCAACGTCGAACTCGTCAGCCGCCACCTGCCGGACGTGCGGGCGCTGCCGTTTGCCGGCCACGACGGCAGCCAGGGCGATGCGCTGCTGTGGGGCGGCGAACTGGGCGCCGCCATCGAGGACATCGACGGCTTCCAGGCCCACAGTTCGGTCGTCATGCCGCAGCGACTGCAACTGCCGTGGGCGCTGATGTCGGAGGGCGCCGTACAGGTCAATCGCCAGGGCGAGCGCTTTGGCAACGAGCACGAAGGCTATTCTGAGAGCGCGCTTTTCGTGCTGGCGCAGCCGGAGGGCATCGCCTTCAACATCTACGATGAGCGCATCCACGAAGTCGGCCTGGCGATGCCGAACTATCCCGAAGCGGTCACCAAGGGGCTGATCAAGCGCGGCACGACGCTGCGGGACCTTGCCGATGCGCTGGGTATTGAGCTCGGCGGCCTGGAACAGACCATCGCGCTCGTCAATGCGCTTGCGCTCGACGAAGACATGGACGAGTTCGGCCGCACTTTCCGCGCGGCGCAGATGATCCTCGGTCCGTACTACGGCGTGCAGGTCACCGGCGCGCTGCTCGGCACCGAAGGCGGGCTTGCGATCGACGCGCAAGGCCGCGTGCTGCGGCCTGATAAGTCCGTGCTGCCCAACCTGCTCGCGGCCGGAGGCGCCGCGCGCGGAGTCTCGGGCGACGCGGGGGGCGGTTACCTCGAAGGCAACGGCCTGCTGGCCGCCGTCGTCGGCGGATACCTCGCCGGCAGGACGGCGGCAGAACTCGCGTACTGACTTCCCTGACGACAGCGGGGTGTCACAGATCCGGCAGGGCGCGCGGCTGGCGGCGCTCGTCGGTCGCGACGTACACGAGCGTGGCTTCGGTGACCTTGACGACTTCCTTCTGCAGACGGTTGCGCTCGGCGTAGACCTCGACATCGACCGTGATCGAGGTCCGGCCGGTCTTCGCGATATTGGCGTAGAAGCTCACCAGGTCGCCGACGAAGACCGGGTGCTTGAACAGGAACGACGTCACCGCGACGGTTGCGACCCGGCCGTTGGCACGGCGCGCGGCGGGAATCGCGCCTGCAATGTCGACATGCGCCATGATCCAGCCGCCGAACACATCGCCGTGGATGTTGGCGTCGGCCGGCATCGGCATCATCCGCAGCACGGGAACCTGGTCGTCGGGAAGTTGCAGCGGAGTCATCGTCAGGGCCTCCTTGTGCCGTTCGGCGCAGCGGCTTCAGGACGCGTGGCCAGCGCCGCGCGTGCCATGCGATCGACGACGGCCGGCGCAACGAGCTTGAGCCACAGCCCGATGCGACCGCGCGCGCCCATCACCACTTCGCGCCGGCGGGCGCGCATGCCATCGGCGATCAATCGGGCGCATTCATCGACGGGCATGGCGTCGTCCTCTGAAAGCCCGGAAACTCCGGCCGGCTCGCCGCGGGCGTTCCAGCCGCGGCGCCGGATCTCGGTGGCGACCACACCCGGAAAAGCCACCATCACATCGATGCCGTCGTCGGCCGCCTCGATCCGCAGGGCGTCCAGGAAGCCGGTCTGCGCGTACTTGCTCGTGCAGTACGTCGTTCGCTCCGGCACCCCGGTCCGGCCTGCCAGCGACGAGACGCCGACGATGAGTCCGCGCGAAGCCTTCAGGTGCGGATAGGCGTAGCGGACACACCAGATCGTCCCCATCGCATTGATGCGGAACAGCCGCTCGAAGGTCGAGAAATCCTCGATCTCGGCAAAGCGCGCGTGCATCGAGATACCGGCATTCGCCACGAGCACATCGATGCCGCCGAAGGTCGCGACCGCGCGTTCGATCAGCCGCCGGCAGTCGTCATCGACTGAAACGTCGGTGACGACCGCGATCGCCTCGGCGCCGAGTGCGCGGCACTCAGCGGCCACCCGCTCGAGCGTTTCCCGTGTTCGTGAAGCCAGCACCAGGCGAGTCTTTTCACGCGCGAGCTGCCGCGCCAGTTCCGCGCCGATGCCCTCGCTGGCGCCGGTGATCAGGACTACCTTGCCTGCAAAGTTCATGTGTTGGCGCGTGGATAATCGCGGAATGACAGCGAATCGCCGCAAGTGTACGCATCGACGTTACGTACGCGGTCCCATCAAGTCGCGGCCGACGAGTCAAGTTCAGCGAACTGCACAAGACCCCCTCGCTTTGCGAGGGGGCAGGGGGAGTGCCGTGCAGTTGTATTTCGACGGAGCGCGCGGCCGCCCGGAGCGCAGCCGACTGACTGTGCTTGAGCGCACGCGCAGCGTGCGTGCCGCTCCGAGTGCACGTGCGATCGCGCAGCGATCGCGTACACGAGGAGCGACTGGGTGAGGTGGTCCCCCCCTCGCGAAGCCTTGCCATCGACGCGCGCCGAGCGCGACGACTGGAAGACGCTGCGCACGCTCCTGCCGTACCTGTGGGCCTACAAGGGCCGCGTGCTGTTCGCGCTGGCGTGCCTGGTGGCGGCAAAGCTGGCAACGGTCAGCGTGCCGATCCTGCTGAAGGAGATCGTCGACCGGCTCGCGCCGGCGGCGCAATCTGCCGCCGGCATGCTGGTCGTCCCGGTGGTGCTGGTCGTCGCCTACGGCCTGCTGCGGCTGTCGACATCGCTCTTCACCGAGCTGCGCGAGTTCTTCTTCGTCAACGTGACGCAGGCGGCGATGCGCACGCTGGCGCTGAAGACTTTCCGCCACCTGCATTCGCTCTCGCTGCGCTATCACCTGGAGCGTCGCACCGGCGCGGTCACGCGCGAGATCGACCAGGGCATCCGCGGCATTTCGTCGCTGATCAGCTTCACGCTGTATTCGATCCTGCCGACGCTGATCGAGATCGGGCTCGTCGTGGCCTACCTGGTATGGAACTATGAGGTGTGGTTTGCCGCCATCGTCGGCGTGAGTCTTACCGTCTATATCGTGTTCACCGTGCTGGTGACGAACTGGCGCACGGTCGTGCGGCGCCGCTGGAACGAACTCGAAACCAAGGCGCATTCGCGCGCGGTCGATTCGCTGCTGAACTTCGAGACGGTGAAGTACTTCGGCAACGAGGACTACGAGGCCAGGCGCTACGACGAGACGCTGGCTGCGAGCCAGCGCACGGCGGTGATGTCGCAGCAGTCGCTGAACGTGCTGAACGCAGGGCAGCAAGTGATCATTGCGATCGCGCTGACGCTGATCCTGTGGCGTGCCGCCGTCGGTGTCGTCGACGGGAGGATGACGATCGGCGATCTGGTGCTGGTCAATGCATTCATGATCCAGCTTTATATCCCGCTCAACTTCCTCGGCGTCATCTACCGTGAGATCAAGCAGGCACTGACAGACATGGACCGCATGTTCGCGCTGCTGGAGCACAACCGCGAAATTGCCGATGCGCCCGACGCACGGCCGCTCGTCGTGCGCGGGGCGGAAGTGCGGTTCGAGAACGTCGACTTCGCCTACGACGCGCGGCGCCAGGTGCTGCGCAATGTCGACTTCACGATTCCCGGCGGCACGACGACCGCCGTGGTCGGCGCCACCGGCTCCGGCAAGTCCACGCTCGCACGGCTGCTGTTTCGCTTCTACGAGGTCGGCTCGGGCGCCGTGGTGATCGACGGCCAGGACGTGCGCGCCGTCACCCAGGAGAGCCTGCGCGCCGCGATCGGCATCGTTCCGCAGGACACCGTGCTCTTCAACGACACGATCGAGTACAACATCGCTTACGGGCGCCCGGGCGCCGGCCGCAAGGAGGTCGAGTCCGCCGCGCGCGCCGCGCACATCCACGACTTCATCGAGTCGCTGCCCGACGGCTACGCCACGCTGGTGGGCGAGCGGGGACTCAAGCTTTCCGGGGGCGAGAAGCAGCGGGTGGCGATTGCGCGCACGCTGCTCAAGGACCCCGCGATCCTGGTCTTCGACGAAGCGACTTCGGCGCTGGACTCGCGCACCGAGCGCGTGATCCAGGACGAACTCGAAGGCATAGCGCGCAGCCGGACGACGCTCGTCATCGCGCACCGGCTGTCGACAGTCGTCCACGCGGATCAGATCCTGGTGATGGACCACGGCAGCATCGTCGAGCGCGGTTCGCATGCGGAGCTGCTGGCGCGGGGTGGCGTCTATGCGGCCATGTGGGAGATCCAGATCCGCGAGCGCGCCAAGGCCGAGGCGCTGATGCCCGCCGCTGCGGCGGCGGCCGAGTAGGTTACCGCCACCGCGTGCGGCGGCTACACTCGCGCCGTCTCACGGAGAGGGGGTGGGTGCATGACCATGAGCCGGACCGTGGTGGCGTTGCTGACATCGGGGTTGCTGGCACTGGCACCGATCCCGGGGGGCGCTCAGAGTCCGCCGGCGCCGACACCTCCGTCGCAACCGCCAACGCTGCAGAAGGTGCGCGACACCGGTGTCATCACGCTGGCGCACCGCGAATCCTCGAGCCCGTTTTCGTTCTTCGACCAGAACAAGCGCCCGGTCGGGTACGCGCTCGACCTCTGCATGAAAGTGGTGGAGGCACTGCGCCGTGAACTCAAGTTGCCCGTGCTGCGGGTCGAGTACCTCGCCGTCTCCGCCGCGCAGCGGATCCCGTCGATCGTCGACGGCAAGGCCGATCTCGAGTGCGGCAATACGACCAATACCGCGGCCCGCCGCAAGCAGGTGGCCTTCACCGTGACGCATTACTTCGCCGGCGGGCGACTGCTGGTGCGCAGTGACTCGAAGATCAAGCGACTGTCCGACATCGGCAGCCGGACGGTGGTCGTGAATGCCGGATCGACGCACGCGCAGTACCTCGACACCGCCCTGGCGAAGGGGTTGTTCAAGGGCCGCAAGGTCGAGGTCAAGGATTCCGATGCCGCTTTCGCCGAACTCGACGCGGGCCGGGCCGCGGCCTACCTGCACGACGACATCGTGCTGTTCGCGTTGCGGGCCAACACCAAGGAGCCGCAGCAGTGGGAAGTCGTCGGCGAGTTCACGACCGTGGAGCCGCTGGCCATCATGCTCCGGCGCAACGATCCCGATTTCAAGAAGTTCGTCGACCTTGTGCTGTCGCGCGCGATGGTGGACGGCGAAGTGAACACCGCCTACCGCCGCTGGTTTCTGAACCCCATCCCGCCGCGCGGCATCACGCTCGGCATCCCCGTCAGCCCGCTGCTGCGCGAGCAGTTCACGTTCCCGACGGACAAGGTCGGCGACGAAGTCGGCGGTTGAACGACCCGGTTTGTCTCCGTAAAGGCGGGGTGTCTTGCGCCGCACCATGGTTGCCCGATCCGGAACAACCCTTGGGTGGCATGAATGATGCGTGCAGCCGTCGAGTACGTTAGATTTGTCGTTCGGGCGCGTCCCAGCGCACGAAGATCGTGCAACATGCACACACCCGCGCGGCGGGTTCTCGAAAAAGGAGCAGCAGGATGATCAAGTATGCAGGCAGGATCCTCGCCGGGGGACTGGTGGCCGCCGTGGCATTGGCGTCGGCACCCGCCCATGCGGGCAAGACGCTCGACGCGATCAAGGCGCGAGGCAGTGTCGTGTGCGGCGTCAACACCGGCCTGGCGGGCTTCTCCGCCGCCGACAGCCAGGGCAACTGGACGGGCCTCGACGTCGACATCTGCCGTGCGGTGGCCGCGGCGGTGCTGGGCGACGGCAACAAGGTGAAGTTCGTACCGCTGAATGCCCAGCAGCGTTTCACGGCGCTGCAATCCGGTGAGGTCGACATCCTCTCGCGCAACACGACGTGGACCCTGACGCGCGATGCCTCGCTGGGCCTGTTCTTCACCGGGACGACCTACTACGACGGGCAGGGTTTCATGGTGCCGGTCAAGGGCAAGATCAAGAACGCGAAGGACCTGAAGGGCGCGACCGTCTGCGTGCAGTCCGGCACGACGACCGAGAAGAACCTGACGGATTTCTCGCGGGCGAACAACCTCGGCATCAAGCCGGTCGTGTTCGAAAAGGTCGAGGCTGCGACCGGCGCCTACTTCACGGGACGCTGCCAGGCCTACACGACAGACGCCTCGGGCCTTGCCTCGGTGCGTAACAAGGAAGCCAAGGATCCGAACGAGCACCTGATCCTGCCGACGCTGATCTCGAAGGAGCCGCTCGGCCCGGTCGTACGGCGCGGTGACGACGAGTGGTACACGATCGTCAAGTGGGTCGTGTTCGGCCTGGTCGAGGCCGAAGAGTACGGGCTGACGCAAAAGAACGTGGACGAGATGGCCAAGACCAGCCAGGACCCGGTCGTCATGCGGATCGTCGGCACGTCGGAGGACACCGGCAAGCTGATGGGACTCGACAAGACGTG
Source organism: uncultured beta proteobacterium (assembly GCA_963780715.1). Classification (GTDB taxonomy): domain Bacteria; phylum Pseudomonadota; class Gammaproteobacteria; order Burkholderiales; family Burkholderiaceae_F; genus JALORV01. Next base: position 17,067 of record CAWADK010000016.1, on the reverse strand, counting down.
GATGGTCAATGCGCTGAAGGCGACCGGCAACTATGGCGAGATCTTCGATCGCAATGTCGGCCCCAACTCCGGCCTCAAGTTGCCGCGCGGCCTGAACAACCTGTGGAACAAGGGAGGCATCATGTACGCGCCTCCCGTTCGCTAGGCGAATCGGAGGCGCGGTTCGCGCCTTGCGCGAACGCGCATGTTTAGCCTTCCCTCCCACCCCCAGCCCCTCTCTCCCATCGGAGAGAGGGCTGGCGATTTGGGCAGCCCGCCCGGGCTGCGCTGAGCAAACGTATGGCACAGGCAATGCCGGAGCGGGCTCCGCCGAAGCGTCGTGACTGGTCCTGGCGCAGCCAGGCCTTTCGCGGACTCGTCTACCAGATCATCGCGATCCTGCTGGTCGCGCTGGCGGCCTGGTTCCTCGCCAACAACACGCTCGAGAACATGCGGGCGCGCGGTATCCAGAGCGGCTTCGGATTCCTGCTGCAGCCTGCCGGTTTCGACATCGGCGAGCCGCTGTTCAACTACGACGCGCTCGATCCCTACTGGAAAGCCTTCCTCGTCGGCATCGGCAACACGTTGCGCGTCGCGATCATCGGCGTCATCCTGACAACGGTGCTGGGGACCCTGCTGGGCATCGGCCGCTTCTCGCACAACGCCCTGGTGCGCGGGCTCTGCTACGGCTACGTGGAACTGTTCCGCAACATCCCGGTGCTGCTGCAGCTTCTGATGTGGTACCTGGTGTTCACCGAGGTGCTGCCCGATCCGTTCGATCCGGTGTCTGCATTCGGCCTGTTCTACCTTAGCAAGGGCGGGTTTCAGTATCCGATTCCCGTGCTGGGACTGGGCCAGGGCCTGGCGGCCGTCGGTGCAGTCATTGGGCTTGGCCTCGCCTGGGTCTATCGGCGCTGGGCGCGACGCAAGTTCGAAGAGACTGGCCGCGTGCGCAGCATGTTCTGGGTACCGGTCGGCATCGTGCTTGCCTGCGCCGTGCTCGGCTGGCTGGCGGGCGGAGCGCCGACGGCCTGGAATCTGCCGAGTCGGGGTGACGGCATGGTCGAGGGCGGAGCGGCCGTGACGCCCGAATTCATGGCCGTTCTGCTCGGTCTGGTCTTTTACACCGCGTCGTTCGTGGCGGAGGTGGTGCGCGCCGGCATCCAGTCCGTTTCACACGGCCAGGTGGAAGCGGCCTCGAGCCTCGGGCTGTCCAAGGGGCAGTCGATGCGACTGGTCATCCTGCCGCAGGCGCTGCGCGTGATCATCCCGCCGATGACCAACCAGTACCTCAACCTGACCAAGAACTCGTCGCTCGCGGTCGCCATCGGCTATCCGGACGTGGTGTCGATTGCCAACACCGCGCTCAACCAGACCGGTCGTGCCGTCGAGTGCATCGCGATCATCATGGCCGTGTACCTGACAACGTCGCTGACCACGTCGTTCATCATGAACTGGTACAACAAGCGCGCCGCGATCAAGGAGAGATGATGCACACAGTCTCTCTGCGTGCCGTTGTACTTGCGCCGGGCGCCCGGCCGCCCGAAGCCCGGCGCACTAACTTGAGCCGTCCGAGTGCACGTGCGCCGCGTAGCGGCGGGTACACGAGGACGGAAGCACCATGAGCGCCGTCTTCCAGCCCATTCCGCCGCGCACGCCGCCGATCAAGCAGGCCGGCATCGTGCACTGGGTGCGCACGAACCTGTTTGCCGACTGGCAGAGTGCGCTGACGACGGTCGTCATGATCGCGCTCGCGCTGTACTTTCTGCCGCGGCTCGCGGACTGGGCGATCTTTCAGGCCGTCTTCCAGCCCAATGCGGAGGTCTGCCAGCAGGCGCGCGGAACCGGCGCCTGCTGGGGTGTCATCGTCGAAAAATATCGGCTGATCATCTTCGGCCGCTATCCCTACGCCGATCAGTGGCGCCCGGAAATCGCGACCGGGCTCTTGGTCGGGCTGCTGATGCTGAGTTGCATACGCAGGTTCTGGAAACCCTGGCTACCGCTGGTCTGGGTCGCCGTGCTCGCGGCGTTCTTCACCCTGATGTATGGCGGCGTTGCGGGGCTCTCCGTGGTGACGACGGATCGCTGGGGCGGGCTGCCGCTGACCATCATGCTGGCTACGCTGTCGATCGTGCTGGCATTCCCGATCTCGGTACTGGTGGCGCTCGGCCGCCGCTCGAAGCTGCCCGCGATCCGCACGTTCTGCATCATCTATGTCGAGCTGATCCGCGGCGTGCCGCTGATCTCGGTGCTGTTCATGGCGTCGTTCATGTTCCCGCTGTTCATGCCGCAGGGGCTGACGATCGACGTGCTGGTCCGGGTGCTGGTCGGCATCACACTGTTCGCCGCGGCGTACATGGCGGAGATCGTGCGTGGCGGCCTGCAGGCGATCCCCAAGGGCCAGGTCGAGGCGGCCGACTCGCTTGGCCTCACCTACTGGCAGACGCAACGCAAGATCGTGCTGCCGCAGGCGCTTGCCATGGTGATCCCGGGCATCATGAACAACTTCATTTCGATCTTCAAGGACACGTCGCTGGTCACGATCGTGTCGCTCTACGAGCTGACCGGCGCGCTCGGTCTCGCGCTCAATTCCGACGCCGACTGGCGTCCGTTCAAGATTGAGGGTTACCTTTTCATAACGCTGATCTACTTCATCTTCTGTTTCGCGATGTCGCGCTACAGCCTGTGGGTGGAGAAGCAGCTCAACCGCAGCAAGACGCGATAGCCAACGGGCGCTGCCATGACGCAACACATCATCACCTTCGACAAGGTCAACAAGTGGTACGGCAACAATTTCCACGTGTTGCGCGACATCGACCTGCACGTCAAGAAGGGCGAACGCATCGTCATCTGCGGCCCTTCGGGTTCCGGGAAGTCGACCCTGATCCGCTGCATCAACCGGCTCGAGGAGTATCAGGAGGGGGTTCTCAAGGTCGACGGGATCGAGCTCACGGACGACATCAAGGCGATCGAGAAGATCCGGCGCGAAGTCGGCATGGTGTTCCAGCAGTTCAACCTGTTCCCGCACCTGACTGTGGTGGAGAACCTCACGCTGGCGCCGATGTGGGTCGCAGGCATGCCCAAGGCCGAAGCCGAAGAGCGTGCGATGACGCAACTGAAGCGGGTGCGCATCGCCGAGCAGGCGCAGAAGTATCCGTTGCAGCTGTCCGGCGGCCAGCAGCAGCGGGTGGCGATCGCGCGGGCGCTGTGCCTGACGCCGAAAGTGATGCTGTTCGACGAGCCGACCTCGGCGCTCGATCCGGAGATGATCAAGGAAGTGCTCGACGTGATGATCGAGCTGGCCGGCCAGGGCATCACGATGCTCTGCGTCACGCACGAGATGGGCTTCGCCAAGGCGGTGGCCGACCGCGTGATCTTCATGGACCAGGGCCAGATCGTCGAGCAGAACAACCCGCACGAATTCTTCGACCACCCCAAGAGCGAGCGCACCAAGGACTTCCTGTCGAAGATCCTCGGCCACTGAGTGATGCCTCGCACGCGCGCTGCGTTCACCGCCCCACGCGGGGGAGCACAGCCGGCTCGGGAGCGGCCCGGCGCCGGGTAAGCAGGCGCCGCGGCGGAGCGCGATGCCTGAGCTGACGTGGCTGCACTGGGGCACGCTGGCCGTCATCGCCGACTGGGCGATCCGGCTGGTCATGCTGCCGATCGTGCCGACGCGGCGCTCGCCGGAGGCCGCCAAGGGCTGGTTACTGCTGATTTTCTTCCTGCCCTGGGTCGGACTCGTCGCCTACCTGCTGATCGGGCGTCCGCGTCTGCCGCGCTGGCGGCTGGAGCGGCTGCAGAAGTACTTCGAACTCGTCGAGCCGATGCGGCCCCGGTACATGGCGCTGCCGGGCACGCAGCCGCCCGCCGTTCCGGCCGCCTACGAAGCAAGCGTGCGCCTGTCGACCGACCTGGCCCGCCTGCCCAATTTCGGCGGCAACGCGGTCGAACTGCTGACCGACTACTCCACGACCCTGGCGCGCATCGCTGCCGACATCGATGCCGCGCGCGACACAGTGCACCTGTGCTACTACATCTTCCAGGCCGATCCGCACACCGAGCCGGTCATCGCCGCGCTGGCCCGCGCGGCGGAGCGGGGCGTGCGCTGCCGCGTGCTGGTCGATGCCTTTGGCTCGCGGCCGATGATCCCGAGCGTGATTCCAAGGCTGCAAAGCCTCGGCATCGACGCGCGCGTCGCACTGCCGTTCCGGTGGCGCAAGCCCGAACGGCTCGACTTGCGCAATCACCGCAAGATCGTCGTCATCGATGGACGCATCGGCTATACCGGATCGCAGAACATGGTCGGGCCCGATTTCAAGCCGGGCCTCACATACAGCGAACTGGTCGCGCGCATCGAAGGGCCGACCGCCATACAGCTGCAGATGGTTTTCGGCGCCGACTGGTACGAGGAAACCGCCGAGTTCCTCGGCGAGACCGCGTTTCCGGAGCCGCACATCGTCGGCGACTGTCCGGCGCAGATCCTGCCCAACGGCCCTGCCTCGCCGACGCAGCGCGCCCAGCGTATGGTCGTCAACCTCGTCTACGCCGCACGCCATCGCGCCGTCATCACCACGCCGTACTTCATCCCGAGCCAGGCGCTGCAGGAGGCGCTTGAGACGGCCGCGCAACGCGGTGTCGAGGTGCACCTCATCGTCGACTATCGCCAGGATCAGTTCATGGTGTCGAACGCGCAGCGCTCGTACTACGAATCATTGCTGGCGTCGGGTGTGCGCATTCATGCCTACCGCGAGGCCTTTCTGCACACGAAGTCGGTTTCGATCGACGGCGAGGTCGCCTGGGTCGGTTCATGCAACATGGACCTGCGTTCGTTCGAGTTGAACGAAGAGGTCGTTGCACTGTTCTACAGCGGCAGCATCGCGCGGCAGCTCGAGGCCATCGAGACGGGCTACATCCACGGCTCGGAGGAAGTCAATCTCGCGGATTGGCGCGAGCGCCCGTTTCACGTTCAGCTCGTGCAGAACCTCATGCGACTGGTCAGTCCGCTGCTCTGAGCGAAGTGTGCCGGGCGCACCCCAGTGAAGGAGTACGCCCGGCAGGGATGGCGCAACTTACTGGTCGCCACCGCCCGTGCCGTGATCGATTGGCATTTCGGCATTCGCCGAACCGCCGAAATCGCCGGTCGTGGCGCAGCCGGCGAGCGCTGAGGCGAGCAGTGCCGCAGCGATGGCGGCGAGCGCCGAAGTCTTGATCGAACGGCCTTCCTTGCTTTCGTTGCGATTCATGGTGCACCTCTCTGAGTCCCGCGAGGGAATGGTTGATCATCGATTCATCACCGCATCGGTTGATTGCGGCGTGAGTGGACAGTAGGGGTGTAGAGAGGGAAACGCAGCCGAATGCGCCCCCTGCGCAATGCTGACAATCGGACATCGGCGCACTGCCGCGGCGGGCCAGGCGCGCCCGCGATCGCAGGGGCGCACGCGATCATTGATAATCGCGCCTTTGCCCGCTCACGCCCACCACATTCATGTCTGCCATCGAGTCGACCGCGCAGCCCAACGCGCGGATCGCCGTTCTGCCGTACGCCGCCACGATCTTCCTGTCGGCGTTCCTGCTGTTCCTGGTGCAGCCGATCATCGCGAAGCAGATCCTGCCCTGGTTCGGCGGCTCGTCCGCGGTGTGGACGACCGCGCTCGTCTTCTTCCAGTCGACGCTGCTCGCGGGTTATGCGTATGCCGACCTGACGCATAGGCTGGGTCCGCGCCGGCAGACCTTCCTGCATGTCGGCCTGTTGATCGTGTCGCTGCTGTCGCTCCCGATCCTGGCTTCGACCGACTGGAAGCCGCAGGGTCACGAGGCGCCGATCCTGCGGATCCTGCTGCTGCTCACGGCGACGATCGGGCTGCCGTACTTCCTGCTGTCGACCACGACGCCACTGCTGCAGGCGTGGTACTGGCGCCGGTTCAGGGAAGCGGTGCCTTATCGACTTTTTGCGCTGTCGAACTTCGCGTCGCTGCTCGCGCTGCTGGGCTTTCCGGTGCTGTTCGAACCGTGGTTCTCGCTGCCGCAGCTGGGATGGGGCTGGTCACTCCTGTACCTCGCGTTCGTGCTGATCTGCTCCGCCACCGCGTGGGCCTCGCTGCGCGGCACCAATGGCGCTGAAGTCACGCCCGACGCTTTCGAACAGACGACCGCGGCGGCCCCGACGACCTCCGACCAGCTGCGCTGGCTTGCGCTCGCGGCGATGGGCTCGGTGATGCTGCTGGCGGTCACCAATCACGTGACGCAGAACGTGGCGAGCGTGCCGTTTCTGTGGGTGCTTCCGCTCTCGCTCTACCTGCTGAGCTTCGTGCTCGCCTTCGACCATCCGCGCTGGTATCAACGGCCGGTGTTCGTGGTGCTGGTCGCGCTGGCGGTGCCGGCGATGGCGTGGCTGATTCCGTCCCTGGACCTCAAGCTTGCCGCCGCGGTGTTCTTTGCCGGTCTCTTCGTCGCCTGCATGTTCTGCCACGGTGAACTGGCGCGCATGCGGCCCGATCCGCGCTACCTGACGCGCTTTTACCTGATGCTTTCTCTCGGCGGCGCCCTGGGGGCCGTGCTGGTCGCGATCGTGGCGCCGCTGGTCCTGCGCGGCTACTTCGAGGTCAACATCGCGCTCGTGTTGCTCGCGCTGCTGGTGCTGCTGCAGCTTTCGGGCTGGAAGCGGCTGATCGGTGTGGCGGTGGTGGCGGCGACGGCACTTTTCGCGATTCGCGGCGCGCAGGAGTACGCGCAGGACCTCCGCGTGATGGAGCGCGATTTCTACGGTGTCGTGCGCACGCGCGACCGCACCGATCCCGTGCCTTACCGCGCCATGCTTCACGGCGGCATCATCCATGGCGGGCAACTGCTGGGCGAGCAGTACCGCAACACGCCGAGTGACTACTTCGGGCCGGGCTCCGGCTACGGGCGGCTCTTCGCGGCGCTGGAAGAGATCCATCCCGGGCCGCGCAGGGTGGGCATCATCGGCCTCGGGGCCGGTGTCGTCGCCTCGTACGGGCGGCCGGGCGACACCTTCACGTTCTACGAGATTTCGCCGCGTGTCGTGGATGTCGCGCGGACCGAGTTCACCTTCCTGCGCGATACCGCCGCGAAGACCGAAGTCGTGCTCGGCGACGGCCGGCTCTCTCTCGAGCGCGAGCCGCCGCGCGGCTATGACGTGCTCGGCATCGACGCCTTCGCCGGCGACTCGATACCGATGCACCTGGTAACGCGTGAAGCGATGGCGCTGTACGTACGCCATCTATCGCCCGAGGGCGTCATCGTCTTCCAGGCCACCAACCGCTACATCGACCTGCTGCCGGTGGTGAAGCGACTGGCGAGCGAGTTCGGCATGGAAGCGGTGCTGGTCTCCGATGCACCGGCCGGCTCGGACACGGGGCCGGAGTTCTGGCTGTCAGCGACCGACCAGGTTCTCGTGACACGGAATCGCCGGCTGCTCGAGTCGGATGCGCTGCGCTACGTCGCCACGCCGATTGCGGATCGCCCTGATCTGGCCACGTTCACCGATTCACCGACGCACACCACAATCTGTTCCGGATCCTCAAGTAGGCCGGAAGCGAGGCGCGACGGAAGTTCAGCGGCTGCCGGATTTTCTCGTTCGAGCAGGTGCAGGCGCCGCGGCTTCCCGGCGGAGCCAGGTGACGAAGCGCACGACCTTGCTCCACTTGGCGTGCGACTCCGGGTACACAAGGTGGTGCGCGTGCACCTGGATCGCCTTACGGTCGGGGAAGACCGGCACCAGCTCGCCCTTGCGCAGGGCCGTTTCGGCAAGGCGCGCACTCTCGAGCGCGATGCCCAATCCCTGCACCGCCGCTTCGATCACCAGGTAGGCGCGATCAAATCGCAGTGCGTAGGTCGCGGGGCTGAGCGGCACGCCGTGGGCCGCGAACCAGCGCGGCCACTGTACGACATTGACGTCGGAGAAGATCAGCGGCTGGGCGAGCAACTGCTCGGGGCTGCGCATGACGGCGCGGCCCATCAGGGCCGGGCTGGCGAGCGGCAGCATCTCCTCGTCGAAGATGGTTTCCACATGCAGTTCGCCCCACCGAACCGCGCCGTAGCGAATGTCGAGGTCGACTTCCCCCCGCGAGAAATCGGAATGCGTGTGCGAGGCCGACAGCTGGATGCGCAGGTCCGGGTGCTCGGACAGGAACGCCGGCAGGCGCGGCATCAGCCAGAGACTGGCGAAGCTCGGTGAGACGTGGATGCGCAGGACCTCGATGCCCTCGGAACTGCGCGCGTTATGCGCCGCACTTGCGATCAGAGCCAGCGCGCCCGTCAGGTCGCTCTGGTAGCGCTCGCCCACCGGCGTGAGCACCAGTCCGCGCGAGGTGCGCTCGAAGAGCTTGCGGCCGACATAGCCTTCCAGATTGGTGATCTGGTGACTGACCGCCGACGCAGTCACATTGAGTTCGTCGGCCGCCTTGTTGATGCTGCCGAGGCGAGCTACGACTTCGAACGCGATGATTCCTTTGAGGGGCGGCAGTTGCATCGCAACATGAAATAAATTCAATGCACTCTGAGGCCGGCTAGCTTGCTGGCAATTCGGTGCAAACGCAACATGGCGCCACTTTCAAACGCGCTGGAGCACGCCATGTTGCTGAACGACAAAGTTGCAATCATCACCGGGGCTGCCTCCGCACGCGGCATCGGCAAGGCCACCGCGCGGCTCTTCGCCGAGCACGGTGCACGGATCGCCATCCTCGACCTGAGCGCCGAGGCGGCCGAACAGTCCGCCGCCGACATCGGTCCCGGCCACATCGGCATCCAATGCAACGTCACCAGCAAGCCGGACTGCGAGCGCGCTGCCGCCGCCGTCATCGCCAGGCTCGGTCGCATCGACATTCTCGTCAACAACGCCGGCATCACGCAGCCGCTGAAGCTGATGGACATCAAGCCCGAGAACTACGAGGCCGTCACCGACGTCTCGCTGCGCGGCACCCTCTACATGAGCCAGGCCGTCATCCCGCACATGCGCGGGCGCAAGACCGGCTCGATCGTCTGCCTGTCGTCGGTGTCGGCGCAGCGCGGCGGCGGCATCTTCGGCGGCCCGCACTACTCGGCGGCCAAGGCCGGCGTGCTCGGCCTCGGCAAGGCGATGGCGCGCGAACTGGGACCGGACAACGTCCGTGTGAACTCGGTGACGCCGGGCCTGATCCAGACCGACATCACCGGCGGCAAGCTGACGCCAGAGCTGAAGCTGGAAATTCTCAAGGGCATCCCGCTGAACCGGCTGGGCGACGCGATCGATGTCGCCAACTGCTGCCTGTTCCTCGCGAGCGACCTCTCCAGCTACCTCACCGGCGTCACGCTCGATGTGAACGGCGGCATGCTGATCCACTGACCGGCGCGCGCCCCATGACACTCACTGTCGAAGGATCTCAGATGACCGACAAGCTTTCCGCGCTCGCCGACTGCGCCTACCGCATCCGCCGGTACGCGCTGCGGATGGGCGAAGTGCAGGGACAGGGTTACATCGGCCAGGCGCTCGGCATGGCCGAGGTCCTGGCGGTCGCCTACGGTCATGCACTGCATTTCCGGCCCGACGAGCCCGAGTGGGAAGGGCGCGACCGCTTCCTGCTCTCGCACGGCCATTACGCGATCGCGTTCTACGCGGCGCTGATCGAAGCCGGCATCGTTCCCGAGGCAGAGCTGGAGACCTACGGCGGTGACGACAGCCGCCTGCCGATGTCCGGCATGGCGACCTACACGCCGGGCATGGAGATCTCCGGCGGATCGCTGGGTCAGGGACTGCCGATCGCTGTCGGCATGGCGCTCGGACTGCGCCAGAAGGGCAACCCGGCCTTCGTCTACAACTGCATGTCCGACGGCGAACTCGACGAAGGCTCGACGTGGGAAGCCGCGATGTCGGCCAGCCATTTTCAACTCGCCAACCTGATCACGCTGGTCGACGTCAACAACCAGCAGGCCGACGGCCAGTCGACCAAGGTGCTGGGCTTCGAGCCGCTGGTGGACAAGTGGGCCGCGTTCGGCTGGCACGTGCAGCGTGTCGTCGGCAACGACCTGCCGGCGGTGCTCGCTGCCTTCGACAAGGCCCGCAACCTGGCGCAGCCGCGGCCACGCGTGATCCTGTTCGACACCAAGATGGGCAAGGGCGTGCCCTTCCTCGAACAAAGGGAGAAGAACCACTTCATGCGCGTCGATGCCGGTGAATGGCAGCACGCAATCGAACTGCTGGATGCCGCGCATGCGGCGAGGAGCTGAACCATGAGCACCGTAGCGAGCAAGCCTCGCCTGAAGACCTCGGCGATGATCGCCTCGATCGCCGGCGAGGGACAGCGCACGCGCCTGGCTCCATTTGGCAACGCGCTGGTGGAACTGGCCCAGCGTCGGCCCGAAATCGTCGGCATGAGCGCCGACCTGGCCAAGTACACCGACCTGCACGTCTTTGCGCAGGCATTTCCCGAGCGCTTCTTCCAGATGGGCATGGCCGAGCAGCTGCTGATGGGCGCCGCCGGTGGCATGGCGAAGGAGGGGTTCATCCCGTTCGCGACGACCTACGCGGTGTTCGCGTCGCGCCGCGCCTATGACTTCATCCACCAGGTGATCGCCGAGGAGAACCTCAACGTCAAGATCGCCTGCGCACTGCCGGGACTGACCACGGGTTATGGCCCGAGCCACCAGGCGACCGAGGACCTTGCGATTTTCCGCGGCATGCCGAACCTGACGATCATCGATCCCTGCGACGCGGTCGACGTCGAGCAGGCGGTGCCGGCGATGGCCGCGCACAACGGGCCGGTCTACATGCGCCTGCCCCGCGGCCAGGTGCCGGTCGTGCTCGACGAATACAACTACACGTTCGAGCTCGGCAAGGCCAAGCTGCTGCGCGACGGCAAGGATGCGCTGATCATTTCCAGTGGCTTCATGACGATGCGCGCGCTGGAGACGGTGGAAAAACTGCGCGCCGACAACGTCGACGTCGCCGTGCTGCACGTGCCGACGATCAAGCCGCTCGACGAAGAGACGATCGTGCGCGAGGCCGGCCGCAGCGGGCGTCTCGTCATCGTTGCCGAGAACCATTCGGTCATAGGCGGGCTGGGCGAAGCCGTCGCCGGCGTGCTGCTGCGCGCCGGTGTCACGCCGCCGTTCCGCCAGATCGCTCTGCCGGACGCCTTCCTCGACGCTGGTGCACTGCCGACGCTGCATGACAAGTACGGCATTTCCACCGTAGCCATGACCCAGTCCATCAAGGGCTGGCTGAACTGAGTTCAAGAGGCGACATCGCCGCGCGGCGCAGTCGCCCGACTCTACCCTCACCCACGGAGACTCACCATGAAGCTCACTTCCCTCCTCGCCGTCGCCACGCTTGCGCTGGCGGCCGGCAGTTCGTACGCCCAGACCAAGCTCACGCTGGGCCACGGCGCCGCCCCCGGCAACCCACGCCATGAAGCGGCGGTGGCGTTCGCCAACGCCGTCAAGCAGAAGAGCGGCGGCAAGATCGAAGTCCAGGTCGCGCCGTCGGCGCAGCTGGGCGATGACGCCGCGATGATCACGGCGCTGCGTTCCGGCACGCTGGACATGTCGGCCAACAGCCAGGGCGCGGCGTCGGTCGTCGTGCCCGAGTACGCCGCATTCGGCATGCCGTTCCTGTTCGCCGATCCGGCGGCCGCGTTCAAGCTGCTCGACGGTCCGGTCGGCAAGGAACTCGCCGAGAAGTCGGCGGCCAAGAATCTGGTCGTGCTTGGCTACTGGGACAACGGCATCCGCCATGTCTCGAACAACAAGCGCCCGGTCCTCACGCCCGCCGACATGAAGGGGCTGAAGATCCGCACGCCGCCCGATGCCGTGACGATCGACATCATGACGGCGCTTGGCGCCGAGACGCAGCAGATCAAGTTCGCCGAACTCTACGTCGCCCTGCAGCAGGGCGTGGTCGACGGCCAGGAGAACCCGCTCGCCAACGTCGATGCGTCGAAACTCTACGAAGTGCAGAAGTTCATCTCGCTGACGGGCCACAAGTTCGAGATGACGCCGCTGCTGATGAGCAAGCGCACCTGGGATCGCCTGACCGAAGCGGAGCGCAAGATCGTCATGGAAGCCGCCAACGAAGCGACGGCCGTGCAGCGCAAGTTGTCGCGGGAAGCGGACGAGCGCCTTGTCGTCGAACTGCCGAAGAAGGGCGTCAAGATCGACAAGGTCGACCAGTCGCAGTTTGCCAAGGCCACCGAGTCGGTGACGGCGAAGTGGACCGGCGGACCGATCGGCGACTACGTCAAGAAGGTCGTCGCCGCGGCGCGCGCCAAATAACGACAAGCGGAACACCCGCGTGAATGGCGGACCGGCTGCCGGCCGGTCCGCAACTTCCCAAGGAGACAAGCATGGCATCCGTTCTTGCGGGGCGGCTCAGCCGCGGCATCGCGTGGGTGTGCGCCGCCATCCTCTACATCACGTTCGGCGCCATCTTCTTCATCCTCTGCTCCGACGTGTTCCTGCGGTACTTCGCCGGATCGAGCCTGCGCTGGGCCTCCGAGATCCCGGAGTTGCTCTTCCCGTGGCTCGTGATGGCCGGTGTCGTCCTCGCCGCGCAGCATGGTGCGCACATCGCGACCACGTTTCTCGCAGACGCAGTGCACGGAACGGCCCGGCGTGTCATCGCGGCTGTCGGCCATGTCGCGATCATCGCTGCCTACGGACTGCTGGCGGTGGTTGCTGCAAAGGCGATCCCGATCGTCGCCGACGAACGATCCCCGATCCTGGGTGTCCCCGGATCCGTTACCTACATCTGCCTGTTTTCGGGCTTCGTGCTGATTTCACTGGTCCACCTCGGCGAACTGCTGCACTGGAGCGTCGAGCGTCACGAGCAAGCCACGGGAGCCTTCTGATGAGCGCCGTCGCCTTCCTGATCTTCGCGATTGCCGCAATCGCGGCGATTCCGATCGCCCACGCGCTGGTGCTCGCCTCGATCGGCGCCATCCTGACCTCGGAGCGCGTGCCACTGAGCCTGGTTGTCGAGCAAATGGTGTCGCAGGTGCAGAGCTTTCCGCTGATCGCGATTCCGTTCTTCATCCTGACGGGCGCGCTGATGATGGGCGGGCGCCTGGGCAAGACGCTGATCGATCTGCTGACGACGCTGATCGGCCGCTTTCACGGCGGCCCGGCGCAGGTGGGCGTGCTGTCATCGACACTTTTTGGCGGCGTCTCGGGGTCGGCCGTCGCCGACGCGTCCGCGATCGGCTCGATGCTGATTCCCTGGCAGAAGAAGCTCGGCTACCCGGCCGGTTCTCGGCCGCCACGCTGGCCTCCGCGGCGACGATCGACATCCTGATTCCGCCATCGATACCCCTGATCATCTTCGCGCTGGCCTCCGGCGCATCGATCGGGTCGCTGTTTCTGGCCGGCATCCTGCCGGGCCTGATGCTCTGCGTCGGCTTCATGGCGGTCTGCTACTTCGTGGGGCGGGCCAAGAACTTCCCGCGGGAAACGCGGCCGATCAGCGTCGGTGTCGTCCTGCGTGAAGTCGCCTACGCGTCGCCGGCACTGCTGCTGCCGGTCATCATCGTCATCTTCCTGCGCTTCGGCATCGCGACGCCGACGGAGGTTAGCGTCATCAGCACGCTCTACGCGGCCGTGGTCTCAATGCTGGTCTATCGCGACCTGACCGTGCAGCGGGTCAAGGCAGCCGTGCTGGAGTCGGGACTCGCGACCGGTGTCGTGCTGCTCGTCATCATGGCGTCGAGCGCGATGGGCTGGATCATCACCTTCGAGCAACTGCCGGTGGCGTTCGCCGAGTTCGCGAAGAACACGCTGCAGGATCCGTGGCTCATCATCCTGGCGATGAACCTGATCATGCTGGTCGCCGGCATGTTCATCGACCTGCCCGCTGCAGTGCTGCTGCTGACGCCGATCTTCGTGCCGCTGGCGGCAGATAGCGGGCATGGACACCGTGCAGCTGGGCGTGATGATGGTCGTCAATCTGGCGATCGGCCTTTACACGCCGCCGGTCGGCACGACGCTCTTCATCACCAGCTCGATCGCCAAGGTCAAGATCGGCGAAACCGTGCGGGCAATGCTGCCTTTCTACCTGGTCGCGCTGCTTGTGCTGGGGCTGATGAGCTACGTGCCCGCGCTGACGCTGCGCTAGGTTGAACTCTCAAACGGATAGCACTGGTCCCATGAGCACCATCGAAGCCATCAAGACACCTGCGCGGGTCGACGCCGAGCTGCAGCGCCTCGCCCATGCGATCCGCTTCGTCTCGATCGACGCCATCGTGCGCGCCACCGAGGGGCATCAAGGTGTTCCGCTCGGCATGGCCGAGATCGCCACCGCGCTCTTCACGCGGCACCTGAAGTTCAACCCGGCCGACCCGACCTGGCCTGACCGCGATCGCTTCGTGCTGTCCAATGGCCACGGCTCGATGCTGCTCTACGCGCTGCTTTACCTGACCGGCTACGAGCAGATCTCGCTCGACCAGATCAAGACCTTCCGCGAGCTCGGCTCGCACTGCGAAGGTCATCCGGAGTTCGATCCGGCGAGTGGCATCGAGGTGACGACCGGGCCTCTCGGCCAGGGCATCGCCAACGCCTTCGGCATGGCGGTCGCCGAGGCCTACCTGAACGCACGCTTCGGGGCCGGGCTGGTCGATCACTACACCTACGCGTTTGTCGGCGACGGCTGCCTGCAGGAGGGCATCGGCCAGGAAATGATCTCGCTTGCCGGACACCTGCGGCTCGGCAAGCTGGTCCTGTTCTGGGACGACAACCGCATCACCGACGACGGCAGTACGACGCTTTCGATGAGCGAAGACCGAGCGGTTCCGTGTTGGCGGCTGGCACGTGATCGAAGTCGACGGACACGATCTCGAAGCCGTGTCAGACGCGATCGCCTCGGCGAAGAAGGATCCGCGGCCGTCGATGATCGCCTGCCGCACCGTGATTGCGAAGGGCATCGCGCGCTTGCAGGAACTGCGCGGCGGGCGCTCCCGAACTGCACCCGGAAGACGCCCAGGCAGCGCGGCAGGAACTCGATTGGCCGTATCCGCCGTTCGAAGTGCCGGAGTCGATCCTCAGCGCGTGGCGCGCCGCTGGCCATCGCTGCGACGCCGAGCACCGGGCTTGGCGCAAGCGCGTGGACGCGCTGCCCGCCGCCGAACGCGCCGAGTTCGAGCGCGTGTTGCGCGGCGAACTGCCCGCCGGCTGGCGCGACGTGCTGCACGGCTACAAGCGGCGCGCGACAACCCGGCGCCGGGTGGCATCAATATCTCGGGTGAAATCAACGATCTGCTGGTCGACGTTCTACCCGAACGCATGGTCGGCTGCGCTGACCTCGAAGCGCCGACCAGCCACAAGCGGCGCCTGCAGGCGTTTACCGCCGACGACCGCCGCGGCGCGCCGGCCTACCCGCCTTCTCCGACTACGAGCGGCCGGCGATGCCATGGCCGCCCTGATGGCCTGCCGGTCAAGTTCGTCTTCAGCCATGACTCGATCGGCGTCGGCAAGAACGGGCCGACGCACCAGCCGGTCGAGATCCTCGCACCGTCGCTGCGCGCGATGCCGAACATGCTCGTGATGCGTCCGGCCGACGCCGTCGAAGCCGCCGAGTGCTGGGAAGCCGCGCTCGAGCACCGCGATGGGCCGGTGACGATGGTGTTCGCACGCCAGGCGCTGCCGACTGTGCGGCGCCAGCACGTGGCCGAACCTGTCGCGACGCGGCGCCTACGTGCTGGCCGAAGCCAAGGCGGCGCGCGTGCGGTGACGCTGCTCTTGCGACCGGGTCCGAAGTCGCACTCGCGCTCGAGGCGCGCGCCCCCGACTGCATGCCGACAGCATTCCGACCGCGGTTATCTCGATGCCGTGCTGGGAACTCTTCGAAGCGCAGGATGACGCGTACCGGGCGACCGTCCTGCCGCCCGGTGAAGCGCGCGTCGCGGTAGAGGCCGCGCTGCGCTTCGGCTGGGACCGCTATCTGGGCGAGCGCGGCGGCTTCGTCGGCATGACGGGCTACGGTGCACGGACGCGCTCTACGAACTCTTCGGCATCACGCCGGCAGCGATCGTGGCCAGCTAAGCGCTGCCTTGGCCGCTGACAGCGAGGTCCGTCATGTACAGGATCGTCTTCCTCGACCGTTCCACGATCGCTCCGCAGACCCGCCTGCGCCGGCCGGCCTTCGAACGCCAGCTCGTCGAGCACGCGAACACGCGGCCTGAAGAGGTCGTCGCGCGGTTGAAGGGCGCGTCGGTCGCGATTCTCAACAAAGTGCCGATGCCTGCAAGTGTCCTCGAACAGCTGCCCGATCTGCGGCTGATTGCGGTGGCCGCGACCGGCACCGCTGAGCGTACTGCGAGGCGCATGGCATCGCGGTGTCGAACATCCGAGGCTACGCGGTCAACACCGTGCCGGAGCACGCGTTACGGGCTGATACTTCGCGCTGCGCAGGAACATCGTCGCCTATCGCGAAGTTAGTGCCGGTCACTGGCAGGAATCCGGCCAGTTCTGCTTTCGACCACCCGATCCGCGATCTCGCGGGTGCGCGGCTCGGTATCATCGGCGAAGGCGTGCTCGGGCAGCGTGTCGCCGGATCAGCGCGACCTGGCATGGTGCCGTTTGCCGCGCACAAGGGCGTGAGTGGGCTGGGTCCGCTGTATACGCCCTGGCAGGAGGTGCTGGAAACGAGCGATATCATCACACTGCACTCGCCGTTGACTACCCAGACACGCAACATGATCGCGATGCCGGAGTTCCGCGTGATGCAGCGGCGCCCGATCATCGTCAATACCGCACGCGGTGGCCTTGTCGACGACGACCTCGTTCGTGCGCTCGATGGTGCTGATCGGCGGCGTCGGCTTCGACGTGACGATCGGCGAACCGCCTCCTGTCGACAGCCCGTTGATGCGGATCGCGAAGCGCCCGACGTGATCCTGACGCCGCACGTCGGCCTGGGCGTCTGACGAGGCGCAGCAGGCGCTGGCGGACCAGCTGATGGACAACATCGAGAACTTCGTTGCCGGCCGTCCCGCCAATGTCGTTCCGGGGCGCGTTCTAGTGCGTGTCGGGCCGCCCGCTGCGCGGTAAATTGCCGCATGTCCCACGTTACGAACACTCCGGCCGAAGCCCTGCTGCGCGCCAGCT
>CAWADK010000015.1:0-261185 GCA_963780715.1 uncultured beta proteobacterium | reverse complement strand
TCGGATCCCTATCTTCCGGCCTATCTGGTCATCGACAGCGCAATGCGCGCGGCCCTTGCGTCGGAAACCGCCAAAAGGGTTGTCCTCTTCTCGGAGACGCTCGACGCACAGCGCTTTCCAGTCGAAGCTCTGGAGTCCGAGTACGTGGCTCTGTTCACCGAGAAATACAGCAAGCTGCGTTTCGACGTGGTCGTCACGGTTCAGTTACCCGCTCTCGAGTTCTTTACTCGACACGGCCAGCAGCTTTGGCCCGGTGCACGGCTCGTACACCAGGGTTCACCCGGAGGCACGGCACTTCCCCTCAACGCAACCGCCATCATTCCCCCCGACGGAGTGAATGAGACCCTCGATCTCGCCTGGCGCATGCAACCCGATGCGCAACGGGTCGTCGTGATCACGGGCGTTTCGGATTTGGACCGAAGGTACGAGCAGCTAGCGCGTAAGGCACTGTCGATCCGCACGGAACCGGTGTCCGTGGAGTTCCTCACTGGCTTGCCATTGCCAGACCTTGTCGCCCAAGTGGCGGCGACGCCGGCGGATTCGATCATCATCTACCTCACGCAGTTTCGGGACCGCGAAGGGCGACCGTACACGCCCCGCGATGTGCTGCACGCGGTTAGCCAGGTGTCCCCCGCGCCCGTCTACGGTAATGCTGAAACCTTCATCGGCTTTGGCGCAGCGGCTATCAGCGGGGAATCACTCGCCGGCAGAGGGCGGCTCGTGGGCGAGCAGGTGCGCGCGGCGTTGGCAGGCGGCCCCCATGATCATGGTCGTGGCCTGCTCTATGGGCCGACCAGCTGCGTTGCGGACGCTCGTGCGTTGGAACGCTGGTCGCTGGACAGGCGACGGCTGCCAAGTGAATGCGAAGTTGAGTTTGCCGCCCCCTCTTTCTGGCGCGACCATTTCTGGGAGAGCCTTGCCGCGCTAGCAGTGGTCGCCGGCCAGGCTGTCTTGATCACTTCACTTTTGGTCCAGCGTCGCCGCCGCCGCCTTGCCGAGGCCGAGTCGCAGGCGCGCCTCTCGGCGATGGCGCACATGAATCGTAGCGTGGCCATGGGCGGACTGGCCGTGTCGATTGCCCACGAGCTCAATCAGCCCCTTGGCGCGATCTACAACAATGCAAGTGCCGCGCAGATTCTGATCAAGGCTGTTCCACCCAATATGAACGAAGTGGCCGAGATCCTGAGTGACATCAAGCTGGACGACAAGCGTGCAAGTGAAGTACTTGAGCGGATTCGCAATATGCTGCGCAAGACCGCCGCCAACGTTGAGGAACTTGACTTGAACGAGGCCATCGTCGAGACGATGAAATTGCTGGCCGCCGAAGCGTCGGCCAAGGGCGTTTCACTCAGCACCGAGTTCGAACCAGGACTGCCGAATATCATCGCCGACCGCGTGCAAGTGCAGCAGGTCATCCTGAATCTGATGCTCAACGCCATGGAGGCTATGCACGACCAGCCCGCGGAGAAGCGGCAGGTAGTGATACGCAGCCGACGCATCAACGACAAGCAGGCCGAGGTTTCCGTGACCGATTCCGGTGCCGGCATCGACGCGGCGATGCTCCCTCGCATCTTTGACGCGTTTGTCACGTCCAAGCCAAGCGGCATGGGCCTGGGTCTCTCGATATCGCGCACGATCGTCGAAGCGCTGGGCGGCCAGCTTAGTGCGACCAACCTCCCGGAGGGCGGCGCAACTTTTCGTTTCACGTTGCCGTTTGGCAAGGCGCACCGCGCGTGAACGCGGACAGTTCAACGGTCCACGTCGTCGACGACGATGCGTCCTGGCGCACCTCGGTTCGGCGGCTGATGTCTGCCGCCGGATACAGAGTCGCGCTCTACGAGTCAGCGGAGAAGTTTCTCGAGACCGCCGATCTGAACTGTCCGAGCTGCGTTCTGCTCGACGTGCGTATGCCTGGGCTGACGGGACTGGAACTGCAGCAGCACTTGGCGAGCATGCGGCGCAGGATGTCCGTCATATTCGTTTCCGGGCATGGTGACATTCCGATGACCGTTCTGGCCATGAAGTCCGGGGCCGAGGACTTTCTTTCCAAGCCCGTGGACACCGATGTGCTGCTGCGTGCCGTCGAGCAGGCGCTCGCGCGTAATCTCGAGGATCGTGACAAGCGCGGGCAACTCGACGTCCTGCGTTCCCGCGTCGACACCCTGACGCCGGCCGAACGCAAAGTCTTTGACCTCGTCGTTCGGGGCAAGCTGAACAAGCAGATCGCCGGCGAGCTCGGCACCGCTGAGCGGACTGTCAAGTGGCACCGCCACAACCTCATGCAAAGACTGCAGGTTCAGTCGCTGGCCGAGCTGGTTTCTATCGCTGAGCGACTCGGCCTGGTCGGCACCGACGACAGCGCACCCGGCGACCCCCGGTAAGCCGGCTTGCCTCTGGGCGCACACGCCTGGACTTTCGCGACCACTGTTCTTTGGTGCGGGGCCGCACCAAAGGACAGTTTCCGTTCGCGGACAGATTGCCTACCGTCGCGGTAATCGATCGCCAAACGAGATCTTATGCGGCTTTCCGCTCAGACCCGGGTGACGACTGCTCATGCAGACAACCCACGGATTGGTTGCCATCGTTGAGGACGACGCGCCCATGCGCAAATCCATCGAGCGTCTCTTGCGTGCGAACAGCTATTCAACCGCCGCTTTCGCGAGTGCGGAAGAGTTTCTGGAAAGCGGGGTTGCGGACCACGCGCTGGGCCTCGTCCTGGATATCCACCTGGGAGGCATGTCGGGAATCGAGTTGCGCCGCCGACTGTTGGCTGCCGGGTCGAAGCTGCCGGTCGTTTTCATCACCGCCTTCGACGACGAGGCAACACATGCCGAGGCGCTTGCCGTCGGCTGCGCCGACTGTCTGCACAAGCCGTTCGAAGCGCATCGGCTGACGGAGGCGCTGCAGCGTGGCACAAGAGGGTAGTTGTTCCGACTTCGTTTGTCCGGGTGCGCGCAGATCTACCCGCTGCCGGCCTGGAAGATCTCGCGTTCGAGTGCGGCAGTGTTGCGTCAGCTTCCAATTCCGCTGGACCACGGAGGATTGAAGTGAACCCGAAACGAATTCTCATCACGACGTTCGTAATGCTCGGCATCGTGCTGGGCGCGGCGGCGCCAGCAGTTGCCCAGGCGCCAGCCAAGAAGCCCAACATCCTCTTCATCATGGGCGATGACATCGGCTGGATGCAGCCGAGCATCTACCACCAGGGACTGATGGTTGGCGAGACACCCAACATCGATCGCATCGCGAAAGAGGGTGCGAAGTTCATGACTTACTACGCCGAGCAAAGCTGCACGGCGGGGCGCACTGCATTCCTCACCGGCATGACGCCGCTGCGCGCCGGCATGATTCCGCCGCAACTGCCGGGCAGCCCGTCCTTCCTGCAGCCAGGCACACCGTCACTGGCCAGGTTCCTGCTCGACCTCGGCTATACCACCGGAGAGTTCGGCAAGAACCACCTGGGTGACCATTCGGCCGCGCTGCCGACGGCGCACGGCTTCCAGGAATTCTGGGGCTACCTGTATCACCTGGACGCGATGCAGCAGGTGAGCTTCCCCGACATCAACAGGTCTCCGACCGAGCAGGCCATCGTCCCGCCATGCAAGAACACACCTGTGCCCGGCCTCAGCGACCCCCCGGGCGCAGTCGATGCGAAGACCGCGTTGTGCATGATGCCGCCGCGGCCGGTGATCGCCTGCAAGTCCTCCGACGGCACGCAGAAGAACCAGAGTTGCAGCGATCAGGGCCCGTTGACGCTTAAGCGTTCTGAAACCGTCGATGAAGAGATCTCGGCCAAGGTCATCGACTTCCTCGACCGCAACGACCCGAAGAAGACCAACAAGCCATTCTTCGTCTGGTACAACCCGGCGCGCATGCACATCACCACGCAACTGTCGGACAAGTACATGGCCATGGTGGGCACCAAAGGTGGCAAGGACTGGGGCGCCAATGAAGCCGCCATGAAGCAGATGGACGACAACATCGGCTATGTGATGAAGAAGCTGGAGGATATGGGCCAGCTCGACAACACCATCATCGTCTTCACCACCGACAACGGTGCCGAGGTGATCACCTATCCGGACGGCGGCAACACGCCGTTCAAGGGCGGGAAGCTGACCACCTGGGAAGGCGGCATGCGTGCGCCGGCGGTGATCCGCTGGCCGGGGCAAATCAAGCCGGGCACGATCCTGAACGACATGTTCGCGTCGTATGACTGGATGCCGACCTTCGTCGAGATTGCGGGCGGCCCCAAGGGCAATGCACTCAACGAGCAGATCATGGCGGGCAAGTATCCCGGCATCGTCAAGACCAAGCTCAACGGAGTGAACCAGCTCGACTATCTGACGGGCAAGTCGGCAACGTCGGCACGCGATACGTTTTTCTACTACGGAGGCCCGGTTCCATCGGCCGTGCGCTACAAGAACTGGAAGATCTACTTCGCAATGGCATCCGAGGCGGCGACCGGTGGCCTGATGGGGGTCCATACCTTCCATTGGCCTTTGGTCAACAACATCAAGCGGGATCCGTTCGAGGGGTCCGTCGGTTTCGAACCCAAAACCCTCCTTGGCCAGGGCGGTGCACTGGCCGGACCGATGACCGCCTACATCTACGACTGGAACATCATTCCCATCGGCCAGGCCCTGTGGCTGCAGGAACTTGAGTCCTACGGGCCGTACCCGGCGCTGCAGTCCCCGGCGTCCTACAGCCTCGCACAGGTTCTCGTGGAAGTTAAGCAACAGATGGCGAGGACTCGCGCCCGTGGAGACTAGGTCGTAACGAATGCGCTTAGAGAGGCAATTCCGATTTGACTGAGCGGGCGCTCCGGAAGGGGCGCCCGCTTTGCTTGCGAAGACGGAGTAAGTATGAAGGCCTTGCCAAGACTTTCAGACATCTCCCGCGTCGTTGCACCTGGGCACGGTCTCTTGGCTATCCGTCCGTGTGCGGCCATGAACCGCCAGTGCGGCGCGGCGCACGCGATTCGCCGCAAAGCCGCCAGTTTCACGTACCGGGTCACATGGGATCGTCGGGACTGGGGCCGCGAGAATTTTCAGTTCACGCGAGGTCAAGGAAGCTTTGCTCGCTCGGATCATGATTGCGGGCAGCGGCTTTCCCCTACTTGCAACGTGAGTGCTGGTATCGTCTGTGCCCCGCTTCCTGTAACCCGGCGGGTTACAGGTGTTAGCAGCAACTCATCGTCGCACCTGCAAGCCAAAAATTTCAAAGCAGTCCTAATCTGCTCGAAGGGAAGGTAGACATGAATCTGAAGCGTGTGTTGATCACGCTCGTTGCTAGTTGTGCCACCGTGCTCTGCGCGACTACGCCTTCGCTGGCACAGACACCCGCGCAGAAGCCGAACATCGTCGTCATCATGGGCGATGACATCGGCATGTGGAACATCGGCGCCTACCACCGCGGCATGATGGCGGGTCGGACGCCGAACCTCGACAAGATTGCGGCCGAGGGCATGATCTTCACCGACTACTACGCCGAGGCGAGCTGCACGGCGGGTCGCGCCAACTTCATCACTGGCGAGCTCCCGATCCGCACCGGCATGACGACGGTCGGTCAGGCCGGTTCGCCGATCGGCATACCCGCGCAGGCGGTGACGATCGCAGCAGTGTTGAAGTCGATGGGCTATGCCACCGGACAGTTCGGCAAGAATCACCTGGGCGACCTGAATCAGTTCCTGCCTACGGTCCACGGCTTTGACGAGTTCTATGGATACCTCTATCACCTGGATGCGATGGAGGATCCGTGCCACCCGAACTATCCGCAGGACCTGCGGCCGAAAGTCGGTCCACGCAACATGGTTCACTCGTTTGCCAGCAACACGGACGACGCGACGGTCGATCCTCGCTGGGGCAAGGTCGGCAAGCAACGGATTCAGGACGCCGGAGAGCTGTGTCCGAAGCGCATGGAAACCGTCGATGACGAAATCCGCGACAAGGCCCTGGCATTCCTGGACAAGGCCAAAGCCGACGGCAAACCATTCTTTCTTTGGCTCAACCCGACCCGCATGCACATCGTCACGCACCTGTCGGACAAGTACCAGAAGCTGCGTAATTCGAAGAACGGCTGGTCGATCCACGAAGCCGGCATGGCCCAGATGGACGACGACATCGGCATCGTGATGAAGAAGCTGAAGGACATGGGCGTGGACGACAACACGATCGTCGTCTTCACCACCGACAACGGCACCGAACTCTTCACCTGGCCCGACGGTGGCATGACTCCGTTCGCGCAGAGCAAGGGAACCGTCCTGGAAGGCGGCTTCCGCGTGCCGGCCATCATTCGCTGGCCGGGCAAGGTGCCGGCGGGCAAGGTCGAAAACGGCCTCATCTCCGGCCTCGACTGGTTCCCGACTTTCGTTGCGGCGGCAGGCAATCCCAACATCGCCGAGGAGCTGAAGAAAGGCAAGGCGATCGGTGGCACGAACTACAAGGTCCATCTCGACGGCTACAACCAGATGGACCTGATCACTGGCAAGGGACCATCGAATCGTCACGAAATCTTCTACTTCGGAGAAAGTGAACTCGGCGCTGTTCGCATCGACGACTACAAGTATCGATTCATCGAACAGCCCGGTGGCTGGCTCGGCGACAAGACCAAGCCCGACGTACCGTTTCTGACGAACCTCCGACTCGATCCGTTCGAGCGCGCGGGCTGGCCGAAGGATCTGACGAAAGAAGGGTCGCTTCAGTACTTCGACTGGTTCAAGTACGAGTTCTGGCGCTTCGTGTTTGTCCAAGAGCAGGTCGCGAAGCTCGCCATGACGGCCATCGAGTTTCCGCCGATGCAGAAGGGCGCGAGTTTCAATCTGGATGCGGTAAAAGCGAAGATCGAGGCAGCCCGAGCAGGAATGGGCAAGTAGCCAGCAAGACGTTCGAAGGTGTCCATGACGGGCGGGCCAGCAATTACCGCCCGTTTTCCTTTCTCCCTCGCGTCCGTGGTTCAGATTGCTGCGCTGCCTTGTGCCGCGTAGAGCCACACTGCGCGAACGATTCCACGGGGAAGTTGAAGATTCCCCGAAAGTTGTGTCGGATAAGTGCGCGGGACTGACCTGCGCGAGCCAGGCGATCTGCTCTTCACTGGGAGCCTGCCGGACGTCTTCGAGCGGGTGCTCTTGCATCTTTTTGGCCGCCCAGGCAGGCGCCAACGCGCCTACCTTGCGGTTGCACGCAAGGCGATCGCGCTGCGCGCGCACGCCCGCGTGAACCTTGCCGTTGAGTCCGGTATCGGGGTGAAAGTCACGTCCGCTTTTCGGCGGCTCGCATTTCCGCTTTGGGTCGTTGTCCCGCCGCCAAGGTTGAACGCACCACTGGCGGCTTTGAAACGATTTGAGTGGCGCTCTTGCTGACATAGCTTCCAGCGGGTGTCGCTGCAATCGCAGCTGTCGAGCTCTTGAGGACCGTGCCGGTTCACAGGCTCGTCGCCGCGCCACCCGTTGGCCGGAAACTGCCTGCTAGCAACCGCGGGAGTCGCTGGGGTGGATCGGCTGCCTTGTGGACTCGGCCGGCCGGCTCCCCGCCAACAGCGCGATGAAGGTTTCGCCGAGGAAGTCATCCCAGAGACCGACATTTCCACTGGCGCGTCGCGACTCCGTGGCGCGCCGGTTCATCTCGGATGCGCGGTCGGCATCACCCGCGCTCCTCCAGACACCGGCGCAACAGTCCTGCTCGTTGGCGAGCTCACCATAGCCGGCCTTCGTAGCGCGGGCGCCGAGGATCGGCACCGCGGCGATCAGCATCCAGCCGATGACACGTCGTGGCTTATGATCGCTTGTTCGCTGAACCTACGATGGTGCGATCGATTCGATATGGGCTAATTCAACTCGTCGTCGGTTGAGAATACGTCGCTGTCAGCGTCGACGACCAAGACTCCCAATGATGCGTTCGCAGCGCGCATAGTCGCGCGCCTCTGCCACGCCAGGCAAGGCGCACCACGTGAGCAGGACCTGCTCGGCGCTGCCCTCGGCGCCTGACGCCGTGCGCTTGAATCGGTCGCGCAGGTGCTTGACCTGGACGGCGAGGCGCTGGGGCTGCAGGTCCGCCGGGCTGTCGATGCCCAGCATCAGCTCGAGTTCGAGCAATGCGTCGCGCCTCGTCGCGGCGCGATCGTCTATCTTCGCGCAGTGATCCTCACGGTCATAGGCGTCCGCCATGGCCTGCAAAGCCGCGTCGCGTCGCTCGAGCACTTTCCGCTCCCAATCAGCAGAAAGCGGCGCCAGCGCAGCCCAGCGCTGCTGCACCGACTCCACGGCCGCCGGGTCCGGCTCCGTTTCCGCGCTCGCCAGAACATCCAGTTCCTCACACAGCCGGACCTTGGCGAGCAATGCCTGCCACACCGCCACTTCGCTGGCTCGCGCACGTCCGCGCAGCAGCTCGTCAACACTGGCGCGCGCCGCCTTGAAGCGGGCTTCGATTCCAGCCGGCACCGGCCCGCTCTCCGAGATCGCCTGCCTCCATTGCTCCTGCAGATCGCGCTGGGCACTGCGGACCTGCGCCTCGTCGGCAACGGACGACTGCGCGAGCTGCTCCAGTTGCGTGCACAGCGCCTCGAGCGTCCGGCGTTGGGTCTGCCGGCGCTCCTCCCCTTCCTTTCGTGAGCCCGTGCGCGCATCGAAGACCGCATTGCATGCGGTGCGGAACCGTTCCCACAGCGATCGTTCGTCGCGCTGCGCGAGCACGATGGCCTTGGCGTGCGACTGCCAGCGGCCCTGCAGCTCCTTCACGCGCGCGGGTGTCTCGCGCTCCGCCGCCCGGGCGGCCAGCGCCTCGGCTTCAGTGATCAAGGCCTCGCGCTCCTGCCGGGCCCGTTGGCGCGCCGCCGACAAGGCATCGTGCAGCGGCGCCAGCGCGGCCTTCAGGCGCGCGTCGAGTCGCTTCCAGGCGCCCGGTTCAACGCTGCCCAGGCTCGTACCGCGCCAGGCCGCGTCGGTTTCGCGCAGCCAACGCTCGATCGCACGCCAGTCAGGCGTTTCGCCCAGCAACGAAGGAGCATGCGCGGCCGCGGCGGCAATGAACTCTTCGCGCTGCTTGCGCGCCTGCTTATGCTGCGCGGCCTGATCCGCAAAGTGTCGCGCGGCAGGCGCATAGGCCCTTTCGCAGGCGCCATCGAAACGCTCCCACAATGGTTTCGGTACGCCGGCATGCTGCTCGTCGAGCTTCTTCCATTCCGCGCGCAGCTGCTGGACTTCGCGCGCCAGCGCAACGGGCGCGAGCGCCTGCGGCAGGAGGGCTTCGGCGCGTTCACACAACTGGACCCGCGCCGTCTGCTGCCCGAACGCCTGCCATCGCTCGAGCTCGACAAGTTGCTGCACCACCCGGCTCAGCCGCTGCACGCTGGGCTTCGGCAGCAGACCCGCGAGCGGCTTCAGCGCGCGCGTCCGGTCGGCGGCGCCGCGCGCCTCCAGCAAGTGTCCCGCGGCCAATGCCTGCTCGGCCTCGTGCAGCGCCGCGTGCAGTTGTTGCCGCGCCGTGCCCTGCTCCTGCTGTGTCGCGCGCACATACGCCAGGCGGCGTTGCTCGATGACGAGCAGCGCCGCCTCGAAGCGCCGCGTCAGCGTTGGCGTGCGGGCCGCAAGGTCCAGCGCCTGCCAGCGCGCTGGCAACTGCGCGTCGTCGATCGGCGTGCCGGTCGCCAGCTGTTCAGCTTCGGCCACCAGTGCCTCCGCAGCCGCCAACGCCGGAGCGGCTTGCTCCCACTGCGCGATCTGCCGCTCGGCCTGGTCCAGCTGTGCGATGGCATGCGCATCATCGTCATGGGCCGCCGCCGCACGCAGTGCGATCAGTTCTTCGCGCAACGCCGGCAGCGCCGTGGTCGCCGGCGCAGGTTGCAGCGAGGCAAGCCATGCCTTCATGCGCTCCTCGAACCGTCCGTGCGCGCGTTGCTCCTCCAGTTCGCGGTCGAAACGCTCCTGCATGCGCTGGCCGATCGCCTCCCAGCGGGCGCGTCGATCGGGATCCTCGCCCAGAGCCAAGCGCCTTCCAGCGCCGATCGAGTTCGACGGCGGCCATCACGATCGGCCCGGGTCGTGTGACCAGGGCCTCTGCTTCCACAAGGATGGCATCGGCCGCCTCGGCATGCTCGATGCGCTGGTTGATGGTATCGAGCCGCTCGCGCGCCAGGCGGGCAACGCCGCGATCCTTGTCCCGCGCGCCCTTGAGAAGCCGCCGCAGCGGTTCGGTCGTCCGGACGCGCTCGGCCGCTGCGCTCCGCACGGACGCGTGCTCGGCGGCCAGCGCCACGTTCACCAGTACGTCCTCGTCGGCGATGCCATCGAGCGCGGCGCGGCGACGTTCCTCTTCTTCGGCGTGCAACGCGACCTGCGCGCGAACGTCGTCGCTGCACTCCGGCGCAGCGAGGATGCTTCGCGCGAGCACCGCATCCGACGTTGTCGCGGCCACCTTGCCCAAGGAGGCCGCGATGGCGCCGCGCACGCTTTGCTCCGTTTCGGTCCGCAATGCTTGGGCGAGTGCAGCGGGATCATTGCAGTGCAAGGCCGCTGCGGCGCGCACGTCGGGCGAAGGATCGGCGCTCAGCAACTGCACGACCGCCTTCGAATCCCGCGGCAGCGTCGCGACTCCGACGACGCGTTGCGCCGGGTCGGCGTTCTCATGCAGCGGAGTTCCAAAGATCTTGTCGAGCACGTTGTCGCTTGGCTTGATGACGGTTGAGTGTCCGCGCCGGCGGGTCGGCGCAGCGCTTTAGTCAGAATGGTACCGAGTACGGAGCATGTCCGTCGGGCGGCATCCGGGCATGGCTTTCATCAATTCTGCGGGAGATGCCCACCAAGGAGAGTCGGCGATCCGGGATCCAAAAACGGCTCCGCGCCGCCGACGCTCTGCCTCGGGGAGGCGTCCGCGACATCAAAGCCATCGACGCACCGCCCTCGTGTACGCCCGGTATTCGTCACCGAACAGGGTCTTGAGCTCACGCTCCTCCGGTCGAATCTGGAAACGGTTCAGGTAGGCGACGTAGCCGGCGACCCATGCGAACGAGAATGCGTCCGACTGATGCAGGGCCAACGCCAGCAGCAGGAGTGCCATTCCCAGGTACATCGGGTTGCGGCTCAAGCGATAGACGCCGCTCGTCACGACGCGACTGGCGTTGTCCGGCGTGAGCGGGTTGACGGTGGTCCTGGCGTGCCGGAATTCATACACGCCGAGGATCACCAGCAAGGCCCCGACGACGGCAACAACGCTGGCCACCGCCGTGGAGCCGGACCATGCGAACCGCAAACCCGGCAGCCAATGCGCCGTGCCGACCATGGCGGCGACGACAGCCACGGTCAGTGCCAGCGGCGGAATGCGCAGCTCGAGCCACTTCATGCGACGGGCCGATCGATCATCCCTGTCGCCACTGTTCGCGCGCAAGCCGATATTGACTATGGTTCGGCGCTTAGGCCTCACCGCCGAACTCGGCGTGCTCCATTTCGCGACGGAACGCCGCGGCCGGTTCGTCGGGATCGATGTCGACGTCGCTCCAACGTACGGTCTGTCCGGCGCCCACCGCTTGGCGAAGTCGGACATGGTGGGCCAGACCCAAAGGCAGCCCTCCAAGCCGCAGAGACTCGGCGGCAGGCATCACCCGGCCGTAGACCGTTGCACCGCCCTCACCGTCGAGCGTCTCACCCGCGGCAAGATCCCGTTTCGCTGTGGCAACGACATCGGCGTTGAAGCCGATCGGCGCTCCAGTAGGTTCGCCACGCAACCCAACGCTCGCGACACTGATGCCGAGTTCGAGGCCGATCAGGTGGAACGGCTTGTAGAGTGCCGAGTACTGCCCGCTCGGATCAGTCACCAGCCCGTACTCCTTGAAGCAGCGTTCCACATACTCGCTGCCTCCAGCGAAGACGACATAAACGCCCCAGCGCAGATCACGAAACACCGGACTTCCATCGCGCTTGAGGCTGGAGATCACCTCCACCTGACCTCGCTGATGCAGGACTCCGCCTTCACTCACCGGTCGCAATACCGTGGGCAGCTCGTCCACGCCGCACGGCGGGAAGGACAGGCCTTCCGGCGCGTTCAGCCCCGTTGCATTCGCCACCGCGCACATTTCGATGGCGCTCTTCGTTCCGTCGAGGAAGGAGTTGAACATCTGGGCATTGAGTCCGCCGCGGTGCGCGTCGTCCTCGGTCAGCCCGTAGTACTGCCACACCGTCGCCGGCGTGGAGGCGTGATACTCCGGAAGATATTTCGTGCCCTTGCCCGCCGCGATAACCTCGAAGCCGCAGGCACGCGCCCAGTCGACCATCTCGCAGATCAGAGCGGGCTGGTCCCCGTAGGCAAGCGAATAGACGATCCCCGCCTCCTGCGCCCGCCGCGCCAGCAATGGACCCGCGAGCGCATCGGCCTCGACATTGACCATGACGATGTTCTTGCCATGCTCGCAGCAGGCCAGGACGTGCGCGATGCCTGCACCCGGCGAGCCGGTGGCATCGATGAGCACGTCGACGTCGGGCTCCTCGATCATGCGGCGCGCATCTTCGAAGAACCGCAAGGACGCGATGGCCGTGTCGGCCCAGCCGACCCGGCGCAAGGCGTCGCGCGCCCGCTCCGGGCTGAGGTCCGCGATCGCAACCATGCGCATGCCCGGCGTATGGCGAACCTGGGACAGGAACATCGAGCCGAACTTGCCGGCACCGATCAGCCCGATTCGAAGCGGCTCGCCGCGCTCCTCGCGCTGCTTCAGCAATCGATGTAAGTTCAGCTTGGGCCTCCGTACCGCCTCAATTGTGCATCGCTAAGGGCCGGCTCCGATTTCGCCGGCCGTCGCCCTCATCACGCCGGAAATTCCGCCGCGCGAGCTCTCAGCGTGGCGGCGCGCCCGGAGGGTCGGAACGCGTGCCGACGAACTGGAAGAGCACCTCACCGTCGCGCACCATGTTCAGCTTAAGCCGCGCGCGCTCGGCGATGGCTTCATTGCCCTCGCGCAGGCTGGCCGCTTCTGCAGCCGCGTCCGCATTGCGGGCGGCCAGCACCGCGTTGGTCGCACGCTGCGCGGCGAGCTGGCGCTCGAGTTCATGGACGTGGAGCCACCCGCCCTTGCCAAACCACAGTGGATACTGGATCGCCAGCAGCAGCACGCCGATGACCACGGCCAGGATCCGCATCGCTCAGCGCAGGTTGTAAAAGGCGCCGCGACCCGGGTAGCTGGCGACATCGCCCAGGTCCTCCTCGATGCGCAGCAGCTGGTTGTATTTCGCGATGCGGTCCGACCGGCTCAAAGAACCGGTCTTGATCTGCAGCGCGTTGGTAGCGACCGCGATGTCGGCGATCGTCGCGTCCTCGGTCTCGCCCGAGCGGTGGCTGACAACCGCCGTGTAACCCGCACGCTTGGCCATCTCGATCGCCGCGAAGGTCTCGGTCAACGTGCCGATCTGGTTGATCTTGATGAGGATCGAGTTGGCGATGCCCTTGGCAATGCCCTCGCGCAGGATGCGCGTGTTGGTGACAAAGAGATCGTCGCCAACCAGTTGCACCTTCTTGCCCAGCATGCCCGTGAGATGTGCCCACCCCGCCCAGTCTCCCTCGTGCATGCCGTCCTCGATCGACACGATCGGGTATTTGTCACACCAGGTCGCCAGCAGGTTGGTGAAGCCCTCGGCATCGAGTGTGAGATCTTCGCCCGCGAGGCGGTACTTGCCGTCCTTGTAGAACTCGCTGGCGGCGCAATCAAGCGCGAGCGCCACCTGCGAGCCGGCCTCGTAGCCGGCCTTGTCGATCGCCGCCAGGATCAACTGGATCGCCGCCTCGTGGTTCTTCACGTTGGGCGCGAAGCCGCCCTCGTCGCCGACCGCGGTGCTCATGCCCTGGTCGTGGATCAGCTTCTTCAATGCATGGAAGACCTCGGCGCCGTAGCGGACCGCCTCGCTGAAGCTCGGCGCGCCTACGGGGACGATCATGAATTCCTGCAAGTCGAGATTGTTGTTGGCGTGCGCTCCACCGTTGATGACGTTCATCATCGGCACCGGCATCGACATCGCGCCGCTGCCGCCGAAGTAGCGGTAGAGCGGCAGGCCGGCCTCCTCCGCTGCCGCTTTCGCGACAGCCATCGAGACCGCCAGCGTGGCGTTCGCACCGAGCCGCATCTTGTTGTCGGTGCCGTCGAGGTCGATCAGTGCCCGATCAAGGAATGCCTGTTCGCTCGCCTCGAGCCCCATCACGGCTTCGGAGATCTCGGTGTTGATGTTCTCGACGGCCTTGAGCACACCTCTGCCCAGATAGCGGCCCTTGTCGCCATCGCGCAGCTCCACGGCCTCGCGCGAGCCTGTCGAGGCGCCGGACGGAACCGCCGCACGACCCATGACGCCGGACTCCAGCAGGACGTCGCACTCGACGGTGGGGTTGCCGCGCGAATCGAGTATCTCGCGGCCGATGATGTCAACGATGGAGGACATGGTCTGTTCTTCGATGAAAAATCTGCAGTGGTTCAGCCGACCGGCGCGTCGACGCCTTCAACCAGGATCATGTTGAAGTACTCGGTCGCTCCGGCGCGCTTCGTGCGCACGGTGGGGTAGCCGCCTGCGTCGTACCAGGCCTTGGCCTTTTCGTAGCTCGGAAACTTCAGTATTGCCACGCGGGCCGGCTGCCAGTCGCCTTCCAGCGCCTCGTGCCGCCCTCCGCGCACCAGGTACTCGCCGCCGGCTGCCGCAATGGTCGCCGGCGCCGAAGCCATGTACTGCTTGTACCGCTCGGGATCGGAAATCTTCATTTCGACAATGACGTAGGCAGCAGGCATGTCGTGCTCCCGGCTCAGTGAAAGTCGGCCTCGAGGAAGCGGCGCTTCTTGACGACGCGGTCAAGCTCGAGCAGCGTTTCCAGCAGCTCGCGCATCCGGTCGAGCGGCACCGCATTGGGGCCGTCGCTCTTCGCCTCGGCCGGGTTCGGGTGCGTCTCCATGAACAGACCCGCGACTCCGACAGCGACCGCTGCGCGCGCCAGGACCGGCACGAACTCGCGCTGCCCGCCACTCGACGTGCCCTGCCCGCCCGGCAGCTGCACCGAGTGCGTGGCGTCGAAGACGACGGGCGCGCCCGTGTCCCGCATGATCGCAAGCGAACGCATGTCGGAAACCAGGTTGTTGTAGCCGAACGAGACACCGCGTTCGCACGCGAGGAAACGGTCCTCCGACAGCCCCGCCTCGCGCGCCGCGTCGCGCGCCTTGTCGATGACGTTCTTCATGTCCCCGGGCGCGAGGAACTGCCCCTTCTTGATGTTCACCGGCTTGCCGCTCACCGCACACGCGCGGATGAAATCGGTCTGGCGGCACAGGAAGGCCGGGGTCTGCAGCACGTCGACGACGGCGGCCGCGGGCGCAATTTCGTCATCGTCGTGCACATCGGTCAGCACCGGCACGCCGACCGCCTTCTTCACTTCCGCGAGGATGCGCAGCCCCTCGTCGATGCCGAGGCCGCGAAAGCTCTTGCCAGAACTGCGATTGGCCTTGTCGAAGCTCGACTTGTAGATGAACGGAACGCCCAGTTCGCGTGTGAGATCCCGCAGGCGCCCGGCGGTATCGAGCGCCATCGCCTCGGACTCGATGACGCAGGGCCCGGCGATCAGGAACAACGGCCGATCGAGCCCGACGTCGAAGCCGGCCAGCTTCATCGGACTGCCCTTCGCGCTGCGCGATGCGCGACAAGCGCCTTGGCGCGGCAGGGATTTCACAGCAGCTCCTGCGTGCTGCTGTGCCTGCGCAGCCTGCCACGCGCGCCGTGCACGGGCCGTGCGCGGGATCAACGGCATCTGCGGCGCGTGGTGCGGTGCGAACTTGCCGGCGGCGGCCCGGCGCTGCGCTCATGCCGCCGCTTTCGCCAGCGCCGGCCCGGCGGCGGCGCGTTCGCGGCGTGCAAGCGCTGCTTCGACGAACGCCTTGAACAGCGGATGCCCGCCGCGTGGCGTCGAGGTGAACTCGGGGTGGAACTGCACGCCGATGAAGAACGGATGGGACGGCAACTCCATGATCTCCGGCAGGTTCTCGGTCGGCGTGCGCGCCGAGACTTTGTACCCCTTGGCCTCGAGCTGCGGCACGTAGATGTTGTTCACTTCGTAGCGGTGTCGATGGCGCTCGTTGACCTCGGCGCCGTAGATGTTGTGCGCCAGCGTGCCGGCCTCGACCGGGCACTTCTGCGCACCGAGGCGCATCGTGCCACCCAGATCGGACGATGCGTCGCGCCGCTCGATGCGGCCGGTGCGGTCCATCCACTCGGTGATCAGCGCGACGACCGGATGCGGCGTGTCGGGATCGAACTCGGTCGAGTTGGCACCGGCCAGCCCGCAGACATTGCGCGCAAATTCGATCGTCGCCAGTTGCATGCCAAGGCAGATGCCCAGGTACGGCACGCCGTGCTCGCGCGCGTACTGGATCGCCTTCATCTTGCCTTCCGTGCCGCGCTTGCCGAAGCCGCCCGGCACCAGAATCGCATCGAGCCGCGAGAAGTCGATCTTCGCGCCGGATTCGAGCGCTTCCGAATCGACGTACTCGATTTCGACCTTCGTGCGCGTATGGATCCCGGCGTGGCGCAGCGCCTCGTTCAGCGACTTGTAGGAATCCGACAGATCGACGTATTTGCCGACCATGCCGATCTTCACCTCGTGCTCCGGATGCTCCAGCGCATAGACCAGCTTGTCCCAGGCCGTGAGGTCGGCCGGCCGCGACGGCATGCCGAGCGTGAAGCAGACGATCTCGTCGAGGCCCTGCTTGTGCAGCATCGAGGGGACCTTGTAGATCGAATCGGCGTCCCACACGGAGATGACGGCGTTGTTCGGCACGTTGGAAAACAGCGAGATCTTGGCGCGCTCCTCGTCAGGGATCGGCCGGTCGGCGCGACACAGCAGCACGTCCGGCGAGATGCCGATCTCGCGCAGCTTCTGCACGCTGTGCTGGGTCGGCTTGGTCTTGAGTTCGCCCGCCATCGGAATGAACGGGACCAGCGTCAGGTGTACGAAGCAGCACGAGCCGCGGCCCAGCCGCAGGCTCATCTGGCGCGCCGCCTCGA
Source organism: uncultured beta proteobacterium (assembly GCA_963780715.1). Taxonomy (GTDB): domain Bacteria; phylum Pseudomonadota; class Gammaproteobacteria; order Burkholderiales; family Burkholderiaceae_F; genus JALORV01. Next base: position 244,180 of record CAWADK010000015.1, on the reverse strand, counting down.
CGAACGGCAGCGACTCGATGTCGCCCACCGTGCCGCCGATCTCGACGATCGCCACATCGGTCTTGCCGGCCCAGGCCGCCGTCGCACCGCGCTCGATGAATTCCTGGATCTCGTTGGTGACGTGCGGGATCACCTGCACCGTCTTGCCGAGATACTCGCCGCGCCGTTCCTTCTTGATGACCGATTCGTAGATCTGGCCGGTCGTGAAGTTGTTCACCTTCCGCATCTTGGCGGAGATGAAGCGCTCGTAATGTCCGAGGTCGAGATCGGTCTCGGCGCCGTCCTCGGTCACGAACACTTCGCCGTGCTGGAACGGCGACATCGTGCCGGGATCGACATTGATGTAGGGGTCCAGCTTGATGAGGGTGACTTTGAGGCCGCGCGATTCGAGGATCGCGGCGAGCGAGGCGGCGGCGATCCCCTTGCCGAGGGAGGAGACCACGCCACCGGTAACGAACACGTATTTCGTCATCGTCTGCGCGCTGCCCTGCTAGCGTCAGGGTTCAGGCGTTACCGGTAAAGCGGCAGTATACCGACCCGGGCCGCGAGACAACCGCGCGCCTGTCAGTTGATGGTGAACCCGCGCGAGGTCAGCACAAGCTTCGCGCGGTCCGGATAGTCGGTTATCAGGCCATCGACCCCGAGCGCGGCCAGACGTGCGATCTCATCCGGTTCGTTGACGGTCCAGGGAACGACCTTCAGTCCCAACGCATGCGCTTCGGCAACCAGTTCTGCCGTGACATTGCGCCAGAATGGCGACCACGCCGAGCACCCGGCTGCCTTGGCAAGTCTCACCAGCGAATTTCCATACTCGGCAGCCTTGAGGCCCGCATGCCACGGCGAGGCACCATCGGCGCCGAGGCGCACGGTATTCATGCCGCTCGACTCGATCGTCAGGCAGACCGTCGCGATCTGCGGGGCGAGCCTTTTGACTTCAACCAACGTGCGCCAGTCGAACGATTGGACGGTCACCCGGTCGCCCATTCCGGCCGAGAGCACGGCCGTAACGACCGCCCGCGCAAACGTCGCGGCATCGGCCGTCGGGACTTCGGCGCCCGGCGTGATCTTGGTTTCAATGTTGAAGCGTACGGGGGCACCGCCCGGCGAACGCGCGTTGCGCGCCAGCGCGAAGAGCGCGGCAAGGGTCGGTATGCGCTCCCCGTCCGCGGGCTTCTGCATCGGCCATTGCGTGGCGTACTTGTGCGCCGGATTGAGGCGCCCGACGTCGTAACGCGCCAGGTCAGCGTAGTCGAGATCGATGAACGGCGCGCCTTCGGTAGCCAACCACAACCCGTCCGGCCCTCGCACCAGGGCCGGCGTCAGCCGCGGCTCGTGCGACAGCACAAGAACGTGGTCGCGTGTCAGCGCAAGATCGGTTTCCAGCGTGGTGACGCCAATGTCGAGTGCGGCCTTGAAGCCCGTCAACGTGTTCTCCGGCGCAAGGCCGCGTGCGCCGCGGTGGCCCTGAAGGTCGATCGCGTGTGCCGCGGGACTGCCCGCCACCAGGGCACAGCACAGCCCAAGGCCGGCCAGCGAGCGTGCCAGCAGCGACGCTCGCCCGGATCTACGTGAATCGAGCGGCGACCTCATCGCAGGCTCCCGGTCAGTGAAGTTCAACGGAAAACGAGCACAGGAATCTTGGTGTGCGTGAGAACCTTGTGGGTTTCACTGCCCAACAGGATTCCCGACAGTCCGCGCCGCCCGTGTGATGCCATGAAGATCAGATCGCAGTGCTGCTGGCGAGCAGCCTCGACGATGGCATCGGCTGGAAACTCGCTGGTGACCGACAGGCCGTTGAACTCGACTCCAACGTCCCGTGCCGCCCTCTCGATGACGGCCAGGTGATGCTTGCTGGCCTTGGCAATCAGCGCCTCGTGCTGGTCCGGCGGCAGGTAGCCCACCGGCATGAAGTCTCCGTAAATCAGCGGCGTCGGTGCCGGCGCCGCGAAAAAGCCTGTGACCTTGGCCCCGTGTACACGAGCCATCTCGACGCCGGCATGAATCGCTCGCTCGGACAGCTTGGACCCGTCGGTCGGAATCAGGATGTGCTTGAACATGCTCCCTCCCGTTGCCAGCTACTTTACGTACGGCAGCACCCAGATGAGCATACCCAGCACGTAGCAAACAAAGGCTGCCACCAGCGTGAAGGGCACGCTCCAAGAAAGAAACTCGCGCAGCGACACCTTGCGCTTCTCTTCACGCTCGCAGATGTTCAGTGCCGCGAACAGGGCAGGCGCACCGGCGACCGTCAGGTTGCTGCCCAGCGTCCCAGCCCACAGCAGCATCCACCACAGCGGCCAGGCCGCCACTCCATCGGCCTGCAGTTCCTTGATCGTGTAGAGAAAGGTCAGGATGTAAGCGTCGTGCTCGACAATGCCGACGATGGGCACCGTGATCCAATACAGCAACGTTGCACCGAGGGCGAGGTTTTCGAGGAACAGCGGTCGCAGGGCCGTCGCCAACAGGTCCAGGATGTGCATCTTCTCGAGCGCACCGACCAGCGCAAAAAGCGCGATGTAAAAGAAGATCGCGCGCCAGTCGAGCTCCCCCAGCATTTCCTCGAAGTCCGGCGCCTTCACTCGATCGCCGAGCAGTTCGAGCACCAGCACCAGGGTTACCGCGCCAGTCATCGCGATGAAGCCGAGCTTCACGCCCAGAACCTGGCGGAATGCCATCCCGATGACGGTCAACAGAAACCAGCCGACCACGATGCCGGCAAACAGCTTGTTCGGAATGTGGGTTTCGATCCCGAGCGAGCTCGGATCGACCGCTTGCCGCCGATGCGAGCGAAAGCCGTAGGCATACATTGCCGCCAGCGTGATCGCAAAGGTCAGTATCAGGATCGGGAAAGACGACGGTCGGCCCTGCTGCCAGATGAAGTCCATGAACTCCGCGCCGGATACGCTGTGCATCATCTGCGGTGGAAGATCGCCCAGCAGCAGCGCCGTTCCCATGAAGTTGGCGCTGAACCCGATCATCAGCACGACGGGCGTGATGGGCAGTCGCAAGGCACGCGCGAGCGGCAGTGCCACCGGCGCCATCATCAGGATGACGACGACGTTGTCGACGAACATCGAAATCACGCCGGAGAGCACCGAGAGGATCATCACCAGCACGCCGGGACGCCCGCCCGACAGCTTCAGCGCCTGCACGGACAGCCAGCTCGGCACGCCGGTCCTGCCAAAGTAGCCTGCGATGATCCAGATGCTGACCAAAATGGCCATCACGTTCCAATCGACCAGCCCGAACGCGTCGACATCGGTGACGACACCGAACCAGATCATCACGGTGACGCCCAGCAGGGCGGCAATCGTGCCGTCCACCACATTGGCGATGACCACGACGATGGTGATCGCAAAGATGATCAACGCAAACCAGGCCAGGGGGCTCATTGTCTCTTTCGCTGGGAGTCGATGCCGGACATCGTCAAGTACGGGCGCGAGTCACTTGACGAGTACCACGGGAAGCAGCGTCCCATGGAGAACTCTCAGAGTGGTCGAGCCGACCAGCAGATCCGCAAGCGCCGTGCGTCCGTGCGTCCCCATCACGATGTGATCACAGCCCAGCTCATCGGCGCGGCGGATGATGCACTCCGCTGCGTGGCCGAGCGACAGGTGAGACTCGTAGGCGATGCCGGCCCCTTCGAGCAGGTCGCGCGCGGGACGCAGTGCGTCGTCGCTCTGCGCGCGGTGGTATTCACTGATGTCGGAACGGGCGACGAACTGGCGCACGTCGCCCGTCATCGCCGGCTGTACGTTGAGCAGGTGCAGTGTCGGATCGCGCTCACCCCGACGCGCGCCGATGAGGTAATGAATGGCACGCAGCGAACACTCCGATCCATCGATCGGAACGAGCACCGTCTTCATACCCCCTCCCCTTGACGCATTGAATTGGTATTGCCCGGCGCCATCAGGCCTGCTGCCCCCCGATTATGACGCCGCCAACGCCCCCGAGCACGTCCGATAGCCGGCACCGTGGGCTAGACTTCCCCGCAGGGGATTCGCCGGAGATGCGTTACTGCTCGATGTGCGGAAGTGCGATCACGCTGCGCGTGCCCGGCGGCGACAATCGACTGCGCGCCTGCTGCGACCAGTGCGGCACGATCCACTACGTCAACCCGCGCCCGGTGGTCGGCACGATTCCGGTCTGGGGCGACGAGATCCTGCTGTGCCGTCGCGCGATCGAGCCGCGTCACGGCAAGTGGACGCTGCCGGCGGGCTTCATGGAGGTTGGAGAAACAACGGCCGGCGGCGCTATGCGTGAAACGCTGGAAGAGGCTGGTGCCCGTATTGAACTCGGACCGATCTTCTCGGTGATCGACGTTCCTCACGTCGAGCAGGTGCACATCTTCTTCCAGGCGCAATTGCTCGACCTGAGTTTCGCGCCAGGCGAAGAAAGCCTCGAGGTGCAGCTGTTCCGCGAGCAAGCCATCCCCTGGAGCGAGATCGCGTTCCGTACCGTTGCGAGCACGCTGCGCCACTACTTCAGCGACCGTGCGCGCGGCAGCTTTGGGGTCCACACCGAGGCGATCGAACCGCCCGCGCTGCGGCACGGCGTGTCGGGAACATGATTCCCTGGCTGTCCGCCGGGCAGCCGTTTCCGGGCGTGGACACCGCACTGCGGTCACCGAACGGACTGCTGGCCGCAAGCTCGGAACTCACGGTCGAGCACCTGGTCGCGGCCTATCGGCAAGGGATATTTCCCTGGTACGCGGAGGGCGAGCCGGTGCTCTGGTGGTCGCCTGATCCCCGCATGGTCCTGTACTGCGACGAATTCCGCGTTTCGCGTTCACTGGGAAAGGCACTGCGACGTGCGGCCACCGGTACTGACATCGAAGTGACGGCTGATCGGGACTTCGCGGGCGTCATGCAGGCCTGTGCCGCGCCGCGCTCGGCCGAGGTCGGCACCTGGATCACGCAGCAGGTCAAGGACGCCTACGGAGCCCTGCATCTGCGCGGGCTCGCTCACTCGGTGGAGACGCGCGTCGACGGTCGCCTGGTCGGAGGCCTTTACGGCGTCAGCATCGGCCGCATGTTCTTTGGCGAATCGATGTTCGCGCACGTGGCCGATGCCTCCAAGATCGCGCTGGCGGCCCTGGTGCGAATACTGCAGTCCGAAGGGGTGCCGGTGATAGACTGCCAGCAGAACACGAGGCACCTGGCCTCTCTCGGAGGACGCGAGATTGCACGAGACATGTTCTGCGCCCATGTGGCGAGCGCGGTGACCCAGGCGCCCATCGCCTGGGCCAAGTACCGGCACGCGCGGCTGAACGCGCTGCTGGCGCCGCAACCCTCTGCGGTGAACTGACGTGGCGAATCTCAAGGAACTCCCCTTTTCGGCGCTGCAGTTCTATGCGACGGCGCCCTACCCCTGCAGTTATCTCGACGACCGCCAGGCCCGCTCGCAGGTCGCCACACCCGCACATCTGATCAATGCGGACGTGTACAGCGAGCTGGTCAAAATGGGCTTTCGCCGCAGCGGAATCTTCACTTACCGCCCGTATTGCGACGGCTGCCGTGCCTGCGTGCCCGTGCGTGTGCCGGTCGCCGAGTACCACTCGAACCGGGCCCAGCGGCGGGCCTGGCAGCACCACGCGGACCTGGTCTCGCGCGTGGCCACGCTGGCGTTCGATCCCGAGCACTACGACCTATACCTGCGGTACCAGGCGACGCGCCACGCCGGCGGCGGCATGGACAACGACAGCAAGGAGCAGTACTCGCAGTTCCTGCTCCAGAGCAAGGTCAACACGCGGCTGGTCGAGTTCCGCGACCCGGTCGCCGACGGCAAGGGCGTCGGCTTGTTGCGCATGGTGTCGATCATCGACATGCTCAACGACGGCCTCTCGTCCGTCTACACGTTCTTCGATCCCGACATCGAGGCTGCGAGCTTCGGCACCTACAACATCCTGTGGCAGATCGAGCAATGCCGTGCGCTGAAGCTGCCGTATCTCTACCTCGGCTACTGGATCGCCGAGAGCCCGAAGATGGCCTACAAGGCGCGCTTCCGGCCGGTCGAGATATTACGCGGCGGCCGCTGGGACCGCCTGCGCGAGCCGCCCTCCCGAACCTAGTCCGGCCGGCGCGCCGCTAAGATGGCAGCGTGCTGTATCCACTGGCCCGTTCCATCCTGTTCCGGCTCGACCCCGAGGTCGCGCACGAGCTGACACTGTCCAAGCTCGACCTCGCCGCCGGTTGCGGCCTGACCCGCGTCATCGCTGGGCGTGTTCCCGACCTTCCCGTGCAGGTCATGGGCCTAACCTTCCGCAATCCGGTGGGGCTCGCTGCAGGCATGGACAAGAACGCCGCGCATATCGACGCCCTCGGGACCTTTGGATTCGGGCACATCGAGGCCGGCACCGTCACACCGCGTCCGCAACCTGGCAACCCGAAGCCGCGCCTGTTCCGTCTCGTGCCCGCGCAGGGCCTGATCAACCGCATGGGCTTCAACAACGACGGCGTCGAACGCTTCGTCGCCAACGTGCAAGCCCAGAAGCAGTTCCGCGCGGAGGGCGGCATCCTCGGCCTCAACATCGGCAAGAACGCCACGACGCCCATCGAGCGTGCACTCGACGACTACGTCGCCGGCCTGCGTGCCGTCTATCTTGATGCCGACTACATCGCGGTCAACATCTCGTCGCCCAATACGAAGGACCTGCGCGCATTGCAGGGCGAACGCGAGCTCGGCGGCCTGCTGCGCGGCCTGCGCGACGAGCGCCGCAGGCTCGAGGACCAGCATGGACGTCGCGTTCCGCTGGCAGTGAAGATTGCCCCCGATCTCGAGGACGAGGCGATCCCTCCGCTGGCCGATGCGCTCGTCGCGCACGATGTCGACGGCGTGATCGCCACCAACACGACGATTGCGCGCGACCGGGTGCGCGGCCTGGCGCATGCAGAGGAAGCGGGCGGTCTGTCCGGACGGCCGCTGAAGGAGCGTGCGACAGAAGTCATCGCGCAGCTCGCCGGGCACCTGCAGGGCCGGCTTCCGATCATTGGAGTCGGCGGGATCATGGAAGGCCGCGACGCCGTCGAGAAGATCCGCGCCGGGGCCTCGCTGGTTCAGATCTACACCGGCTTCATCTACTCCGGACCGGAGCTCGTCGGGCAGTGTGTCGAGGCTATTCGCGCGGCGAACGCGCAGCCCGTCGCCGCGCGCAAACGGCGTGCCCCGCGCGCCACGTGACGCGATGCGGTGCTTCATTGCCGCCTGGCCCACCGACGAGACCCGACTGGCGCTGGAGCGGCTGATTGCCGGGCTGAAGACCCGTGTGTCAGACGGTCGCGCGATGCAGGCGCGCAACCTGCATCTGACCCTCGCTTTCATCGGTGAACTGGAGCCGGCTCGTGCCGCGACGCTGGCGCACGACTGCAACGACCTGGCGGCCGATCCCTGCGACTGGACGATCGACACCCTCGGCAGCTTTCCACGCGCACGTGTCGCCTGGGCCGGAGGCCCCCTCAACCAAGAGCTTGCGGCCTGTGCGGCGCGCGCACGCACGCGTCTCGATCAGCGCGGCATCCCGTTCGACCGCAAGGCCTTTGTGCCTCATGTGACGCTGTTTCGGGACGTGCGCCGTTTCGACTGCGCGGGGCCCCTGGCCGAGCCGGTTCCATGGCGCTCCGCCCACGTGGCGCTTTACGCCGCGGCGCGCGATGCGAGTGGTCCCATCTATCGACGCGTCTCAGAGACTGGCGCAGCGGACGCGCCGGCAGATTGAAGCTAGGGAGTGCGGCCGCCGCTGGCGCGGCGCTCCCGGTACATGTCGCGGAAGGTGCGGCCGCTCGGCGCGGGGAAATCGCGCGTCCTGGTCCAGCCCGCCGCACCGATCGGCAACTGGCGGATCAGCCGGTCGCGCCCACCCAGGAAGTTGAGCAGCCGCACGGCAATGCGTGAACCAAGCGCGTAGAGCGCCGGGCGCGTGGCGACAAACGCCCAGCCGCCGATCGCCACGTGCTCGTACCACGGCCTCAGCCCACGCTCCCATTGCTTTTCACGCAACTTCCGCAGCAGGTCGGGTAGCGGAATCTTGACCGGGCAGACGACGCTGCACTGGCCGCACAGCGTGGCGGCATGGGGAAGGTCGAGAGCGTTCTCGATACCGACATAGCTCGGCGTCAGCACGGACCCCATGGGCCCCGGGTAGACCCAGCCATACGCGTGGCCCCCGATCTTCTGATACACGGGGCAATGGTTCATGCAGGCACCGCAGCGGATACAACGCAGCATCTCCTGGAAGTCGCTGCCGAGCAGTCCCGTCCGCCCCGCATCGACCAGCACGTAGTACATGTGCTCGGGGCCATCCGTTTCCCCGGGCCGGCGCGGCCCGGTGAGTAGCGAAAAGTAGTTCGAAATCGGCTGCCCGGTGGCAGAACGCGGCAGCAGGCGCATGATGGTCGCCACATCTTCCAGGGTCGGCAGCACCTTCTCGATGCCGGTCAGCACGACGTGCACCTTGGGCGGCAGGATCGTGCACATGCCTTCGTTGCCTTCGTTGGTCACGAGGGCAACCGTCCCCGTCTCGGCAATGAGGAAGTTGGCGCCGGTCACGCCCATGTCGGCCGACAGGAAGTGCCCGCGCAGCACCTCGCGCGCCTCGCGCGTCAGCTGCGTGATCTCCTCCTTGCGCTCGGTGCCGTGAGTCTTTGCGAAGAGCGCCGAGATTTCCTCTTTGTCCTTGTGGATGACCGGAGCAATGATGTGTGATGGGGCCTCGTTGTCATTGATCTGCAGGATGTACTCACCGAGATCCGTCTCGACCGGCTGCACGCCGGCCGCGCTGAACGCCGCGTTGAGCTGAACCTCCTCCGACACCATGGATTTCGACTTCGTGACCTTCCGCACGCCATGCTTCCTGGCGATATCGACGATCAGGCGCGTCGCTTCTTCCGGAGTCTGCGCATAAAGCACGACCGCGCCGCGCGCGGTCGCGTTGCGCTCGAAAGTCTCCAGCCAGAGGTCGAGGCGCTCGAGCGCACGATTGCGGCGCTCCACCGCCGCACTGCGCGTGCCCTCGAAGTCGTCGAGTTCGGTGATGGCCGAAGCGCGCGCCGTCACGAACTTTTCCGACAGTTTCTTCAGGTTCTTCTGCAAACGTGCGTCCGCGAGCTTCTGGCCAGCGCGCGACTTGAAGTGCATCGACTGCGTCTGCATCAGGCATCCCCTGCAAGAACCTGCGCAACATGCAGCACGCGTGTCGTCGTGTCGCCGGTGCGCCGCAGCCGGCCTTCGATGTTGAGGATGCAGCCCAGGTCTCCCAGGACCACCGCATCGGCGCCGCTCGCGCGCACGTTGCGGCACTTTTCATCGACGATCGCACCGGAAATGTCGCCGTACTTGATCGAGAACGTGCCGCCAAAACCGCAGCACTGCTCGCAGTCCTTCATCTCGGTCAGGCGGACTCCAGGCAGCTTGGCCAGCAGGGCGCGCGGCTGCGACTTCACTCCCATCTCACGCAGGCCGGCGCACGAATCGTGGTAAGTGATGTGCCCGGAAAATGTCGACGGCAGCTTCTCGACCTTCAGAATATTGGTCAGGAAGTCGGTCAGTTCATAGATGCGGCTGGCGAGGTTCTCGGCCCGTGACTTCAGGTCCGGGTGATCTCGGAACAGTTCAATGTACTGGTGCTTGATCTGCCCGCCGCAGGAGCCGCTCGGAATCACGACGTACTCGAACCCGTCGAACTCGCGCAGCACCTTTTCGGCAAGAGCGCGCGCTGTGGCGCTGTCGCCCGAGTTGTAGGCGGGCTGGCCGCAGCAGGTCTGCATTTCAGGCACGACAACTTCGCAGCCTGCAGACTCCAGCAGTTTGAGTGTCGAGAAGCCGATCTCGGGACGGACGGCGTCGACCAGGCAGGTGACGAAGAGCGCTACGCGCATGCTTGTGCTCCGGTACGCGACTTTCCGCGCTGCGACGCAGTATCGGCCAAGCATCGCAAATGACGACGATCAGCCTTTGCGAAGCCGCACGGCATAACGATGTTTGCCATCGTTTCGTATGGTGGTATAACGCGTACAGTAGCAATATTGCTCTGCACCATGCCCCCGACCACGCGCGAAAAGACTGCCATCCAGGTGATCGAGCGGATGATGAAACTGCTCGATACGCTTGCTGCCCGATCGGATCCGGTCAGCCTGAAAGACCTGGCGCAGGCCACCGGATTGCACCCATCGACTGCGCACCGGATTCTAAATGACATGGTCGTCGGTCGGTTCGTCGACCGCGCCGAAACACCGGGATCGTATCGGTTGGGCATGCGCCTGCTCGAACTGGGCAACCTGGTGAAGGCGCGCCTGTCGGTGCGCGAAGCGGCGCTGGAGCCCATGCGCGATCTGCATCGCAAGACCGGGCAGACCGTCAACCTTTCCGTGCGGCAGGGCGATGAGATCGTCTACATCGATCGCGCTTACAGCGAACGATCGGGCATGCAGGTCGTGCGGGCGATCGGCGGACGCGCACCACTGCACCTGACCTCAAGCGGCAAGTTGTTCCTCGCGTTTGACGACGCGCGTGTCGTGCGTGCGTACGCCACTCGTACAGGACTCGCCGGACATACGCGCAACAGCATCACGGAACTCACGAAGCTCGAAAAGGAACTCTCGCAGGTGCGCTCGCGTGGCTACGCGCGCGACAACGAGGAACTGGAACTGGGCGTGCGCTGCATCGCCGCCGGCATCCGCGACGATTCGGGCCGACTGGTGGCGGGGCTATCGGTGTCGGCACCCGCCGAGAGAATGCAGGACGAGTGGTTGGAAGACCTGCTGGGAACTGCCGGCCGCATCTCGGCGGGCCTCGGGCACGTGCCCGCGACCCACTGAGCCGTCACTCAAATCGGTTTTTCTGACCCAGCGACGTTGGCGAGCGGCTTGCTGACGGTGGCAGCCTTGTCGGCGCGGAAACGCTTCGCCTCGAGCCAGTCCCTAATGCGCTGCGCGTCGCCGATCCGGGAGTACTTGCCCACGGAGTCCAGCAGCACCATCACGACACGCTGGCCCTCGACAACAGCCTGCATCACGAGGCAACGACCCGCCGCGGAGATGTAGCCGGTCTTCTGCAGACCGATGTCCCAGTCCGGGTTCGCCGTCAGGCGATTCGTGTTGCCGTAACGGACCATGCGCTTGCCGACCGGCAGTGCCAGTTCGCCACTCACGGAGTGTGACCGGATAACTTCGTGGTCATACGCGGCCTTCACCAGCTTCACGAGATCATTGGCGCTCGATCGATTCTCCGGTGAAAGTCCGGTGGGATCGGCGAAGTGGGAATCGCTCATGTCGAGCATCCGCGCCTTGGCATTCATGGCCTCGACGAAGGCGTCGAGCCCGCCGGGATAGGTGCGACCCAGCAGCTGCGCCGCCCGGTTTTCCGACGACATCAGTGCCAAGTGCAGCGCAGTGTCGCGCGTCAGCTTCATCCCTGGCCGCAGATTTGAACGAATGCCGGCCCGCACCAGTTCCGCCTGCGAGACAACCAGTTCCTCATCGAGCGGCAGATTCGCTTCGACGGTCACCAGGGCGGTCATCAACTTGGTAATCGAAGCGATGGGCAGGACAGCATGCGTGTTCTTCTCGAACAGCACTTCGTCGGTATCCTGATTGACGACCAGCGCGACCGATGACTTCAGGTCGAGCGGATCATCGGCACGATGCAGTCCGGCGAGTTGCCCTTCGGAAGGCCGCAGCGGCCTGCGCTCTGCCGTGCGCACTTTGCCTGTCGCGCGACTGGAAACGATGGCGGCCTTGCCGGCCGGCACGGTGCCTTGCACCCGGGGCTTGGCCGAGGACTTGGTCGCCGACGACGTGGTCGGAGTCTGAGCAGGAGCAGCAGCACTGGCGGGAAGCGTCGCCACGGCCACGCCCGCGGCGATCATCAACACGATCAAGCGCTCCACTTCCATGCCGACTCCCTCCCCTAGCCTCCGCCGAAGCGGTTTGAAAAACTACTCCGGAAGCATTGAACCGTGCCAGGCGGCCGCCTGATCGCTTTCTAACCGGCCGCGATAGCCGCCAAATCGGCGCTCTTCGCGACAACCGCTTCGGCCGCAAGGCTCGACACTGGCTTGTCCCCTCTTTTGCGCCGGATTGTATACGGGCACGGCAAGCGCGGAACAGTCCGGAACCTTCTTTCTGCATTAACGCTTATCCGGCCCTCCTAAAGTGCTACCTGAGCTTGCCCGCGCTCCTGAGACGAGCTTGGCCGCGGAGTGAATGCCGCGGTACCGCGGGCCTTGCCCGACCTCCAGAAATGAGAAGGGCCCGCTTGGCGGGCCCCTCAGGCTTTCGACTGACGCGTTACTGATCTTGCGCGCGCCGGCGACGGGCCGCGGCGAGGCCGACCAGGCCCAGGCCCAGCAGCGCAAGCGAGCCGGGCTCGGGAACCGGAATCTCCTGCGGCCGATCAGCGCTGAACAGCGACACGTGAGAGATGCTGCCGTTCTGCGGCCAGATCAGCGGGTTCGACACAAAAATGTCCTCCACGCCGTTCCAGTTGTATCCGCTCGGCCCGAGGTCAAAGTAAATCTGGTTCGGCGTGTTGTTGCCGTCCTTGACCAGCAGGATGCAGGTCCCGCAGACAAACGCGAACGGGCCGTCCCAACTGATCGTGGCGGTTTCATTGCCACCGCCGAAGACTGTCGTGTACGAGCCAGCAAACGGCTTCTCTTCCGTCTGGGGGTTTTCGCCCGGCGAGTTCGCCTTGTAGTACTCCGTGACCGAGTAGCCGAGAATCGCAGACAGGCACGCGGCGTCGCAATTGCTGTTCTGGTTGATCGTACCGAGGGCATCTGCAGGGTCAATGATGAGCGTGGCTTGCGCCGGCGCCATCGCGACTCCTCCAGCCATCACTGCGGCCGCAGCCATCGCCTTGAACTTAAGTACGGTTTTCATCTTCCTTCCTTGGTGCCGTGCCGGAGTCGCCGAATGCTCGCTCCTGCACAATCAAGTAAAGCTGTCCCCTGCCCACACTTATGCACGTCCCGTGCCATGGGAAAAAATCCCATTAGTGACGGGATGTTGCAACGCGGTAATCCGTTCGGCGCATGAGAGTTTGTAAGGAAAGTCGACACGGATCAATGTCTTGGCGTCCTCCATCGCAATTACTCAAACGCGCAGTGGCAGGGCCGCGACCCAGTCACACTGAGCGCGATCGGACTTCACGGGGCGCAACGAACCACAGCGCGGGCCTCCTTAGAGAGTCTCGGAAAAGTGCGCGCGACGATTGCGCCCAGGCAGTCGGGTAGGATGCCCCGCGCGGGCCGAAGCAACATCCCGACGAGCGTGGACGGCGCTGCCCAGACGTTGCGGGGGCTCGGACCTGCCGTTGGCGCCAGGCGCCAAGGAACGACATGCGATCGGACGCGCAACCCAGGGGAAACGGTGCCGACGCTCCGTCACGCCGAAGCCGACTTACCAACGAAACAAGAACAAACGGGGAAACACCTGAATGAGCAACTTCTGGGATCTGATGTGGCTGATCTTTTCTGCCTTCGTCTTTGTCGCGTATCTGGTCGTGCTGTTCCAGATCGTGGTCGATCTCTTCCGCGACTCCGAACTGGGCGGCGTGGCGAAGGCCGCGTGGATTGTCGGGCTGCTGGTACTGCCCGTCCTGACGGCACTGCTCTACGTGATCGTGCGCGGCCAGGGCATGGCGAGGCGCCAGCGGGCCGCGCTGCAGCAAGTACGGTCGGAAGCGGAGACACAGCTTCGCGCGATCGCAGGCAAGTCGCCCGTCGAGCAGATCGCCGACGCCAAGGCGATGCTCGACGCGGGCACGATCAGCGCGGACGAGTTCGCCAAGCTCAAGGCCAAGGCACTGGCCTGACGTTCACCCCACGAGACACTCAGGGAACGGACACCGTCGTTTCGTGAACCCGTCGTTGAAGCGACTCGCCCGGTTTGCTCCCGGGCTACCTGCGCTTGCCGGCTACCGGCGCGACAACCTCTCGCACGACATCGCGGCGGGGCTGGCTGTTGCGGCGATTGCCATCCCCGGCAGTGTTGCAACGGCGCAGCTCGTGGGCTTCTCGCCGGTCGTGGGGCTGTACGCCAGCGCTTTGCCGATGCTGGTCTACGCCTTCTTCGGCACTTCGCGCCAGCTGATGGTGGGTCCGAGCGCGGCGACCGGAGCCATCGTCGCCGCCGCTGTCGCGCCACTGGCGGGCGGCGATGCAGACCAGGCCTGGGCGCTGGCGATAGCGCTGACGTTCATCACCGGAGTGCTGTGCGTCGGCGCGAGCTTTCTCCGGCTCGGAGCGCTGGCCGACTTCCTGTCCAAACCGATTCTCGTGGGATTCATGAACGGGGTGGCGCTGAACGTCGTACTGAGCCAGATCGGTGTCCTGTTCGGCATCCGCGTCGAGGCCAGTGGCATCCTGCCGCGTGCGTGGGAGTTCCTGAACAGGCTCCCGTCGACACACTGGCCCACGCTTTCGGTGGGTGTGGCCACGGTCGCCATGCTGCTGGCACTGCCACGAATCACCCGGCGCCTGCCCGCGGCACTGTTCGCGATGGTGGCGGCTGGCTTCGCCGTGCAGTTCTTCAACCTCGATGCGCTCGGCGTGCGCACCGTCGGGCCGGTGCCGTCCGGCTTTCCGGTGCCGCGCGTACCGTACATTCCGCTCGAGCACCTTCCGGTCCTGTTGGCCGAGGCAGCCGGCCTCGCGCTCGTGCTGTTCTCCACGACGATGGTGGCGGCGCGCAGCTTCGCCGACCGCAACCGCTATGAAATCGACGCCGATCGCGAAGTTGCGGCACTGGGCGCCGTCAACATCGCGGCCGCGTTTGCGCAGGGATTCGCGGTCAACGGCACCAACTCGCGCACCGCGGTCGGCGAAGTGGCCGGAGGCCGCACCCAGGTCACGGGCATCGTGACCGCCATCGTCATTGCGGCCGTGGTGGCGCTCTTCACCTGGCCGCTGCAGTTCATCCCGACCGTGTCGCTGGCGGCGGTGCTGGTGGTGGCAGGTGCGTCGCTGTTCAGCTGGCAAAACGTCGCGGCGATCGGGCGCATCGACCGCCGCGAGTACTGGATCGCGATGACAGCCACCGTTGGCGTCATCGCGTTCGGCGTGATGAACGCAATCCTGCTCGCGGTCGTGCTTGCACTGCTCAGTTTCGTACAGCTCGCCGCGCGGCCTACGGTTGAACGGCTCGGCCGTATCGCGGGCCAGCCTGGGTTTCACGGACTTCAACGCCACCCGGAGGCCACCGCACCCACGGGTCTGCTGCTGTTCCGCTTCAACGGTGCGCTTATCTTTTTCAGTACCGCCTACTTCAAGCGCGAGGTGCTCAAGGCCGTCGATGCTGCCGGTGATGTGCGCTGGTTCGTGCTCGACCTCCTCCCCGTCACGATGATCGATGCCACGGGCGTCTTCACCATCAAGGAGCTGTTCGAGGAACTGCGCAAGCGCGGCATCGCCACCTGTGCCGTCGGGCGCGAGTCCGAATGGGCCGACTGGGCGGCCGCGCGCGGCCTCGAGGAGCGGCTCGCGCTGACACGCTTCTTCTCCTCACTGGAACAGGCGACCAGCGCCTACCTGGCCGAGCACCCGGAAGCAGCAGCCGCTGGTAACGGCTCGGGCCGGCCCGACGCAACCGCAGAGCATCGGCCGTAATTGTCCGCGGCGACCGCCGCGGCAACGCTTGACTCAGTCGGCGCAGCGACCGGTCAGCGGCTGCGCGAATCGCGCTTGGCCTGGTTGCGTGCATTGCGGGCGCGCACCCGAGAGGCCTGCCTTGTCTGCTTGACACGTAAGGACGCCGGCACCGCCGCTGCGCCCCGTGCCCGCGGCCGCCCGGCTGCGCTTGCCGTCTTGGTGGCCGAGCGCTTTGCGCCGGAAACAGCGGCGGCCTGCGCATTGCGCTTGCGCGCCACCGCATCCGCCACGGCACTCTTGAGCGCGCCAAGCTTTCGCCTCGCCTGCAACTTCTCCAGCTTCGCGACGAAGCGCGCAAGCGTCTCCTCGAACAGCCGGGCACGCTTTTCCGCGACCGCCATGGCAGTCACCTGGGTCCCGCTCTTGGTCCCGGTGGCCGCGCGGTTGGCACGCCGCATTTTCCGATGCAGGTCCCGATTCTTGTCGCGCAACTTGCGCGTGCGCTCGATCTTTGCCCTGAGTAGCGCCGGCGTCCAGGTCACCTCCTTGCCGGCGTAGCTTGCCGTCACCAGCGCGAATTCGGAGTCGTTGCACCATTTGCGCGCGGTGGCGAGTGAATAGGTCATCGAGCTGTTCCTTTCGTCAGAGTAGTCGGGATGTGTAGCTCGGGTCGTTCCGAGGCTGGTTCAGGTCGGATTGCGCATCAGCCAGTTCGGCGTCGGCTCGGCCACCTTGTGCAGGCGATTGCGGTCGGTGTGGTGGAACAGTTCATCGCGGCCACGGATGCGCAGCACGGTGTCCTGCTCGTACGACCAGCTGCCGTCCTCGTGGATGTCGACCTTGATGCGGAACTCGATCGTCTTCTTGGCGTGATCAAGGAACGGGTTCGAGCAGGTCCCGTTCGTGGGCGAGCCGAACACGCACTCCAGCTCGAAGCTGCGGGCATCGGCCGCCGCATGCCCGATCGCCATCGCCACCTGGCCGCGCGGGATCGTGTGCGTCTGGATGATCATGCCGGTGGCGGGCTCCCACAGCCAGTAGCCGACCTGGTCGTGAAACGTGGCCGGCCGGTTCGGCCGCAGCACGTGGGTCCAGTAGCGAAGCCCGTACAGCAGCTGCGGCCCGTTGAGCTGCGGGTCGATCGGTTGCAGTTCATAGCGCTCGTAGAAGGCCTCCTTCTTCGAGCCCTCCTCGACCAGGTGCACGTCGAGGCCGCGCTGTCCTTCCCAGATGCCGGCCAGCGGCGCCAGTGGCCCGAGGTTCTTCAGCGTGTCGATGTCGACGTCGTCGGGCTCGGTGAAGATGTCGGTAGGAAACTCGTACATGGCTGCGAACAGGAGTGGAAGAGGTGACGAAATCAGTGCGAGACGGCGCGATCGTCAAGGTTCGCGCCGCCCGCGCAGGTACGAGTGCACCCGGCGCATGCGTGCTCCGAACCAGTTGAACCGCTCAGACAGGAAGCGGTAAATCGACGCGCCCACCAGCGTACCCAGGGCGACCGAGGTGATGACGAAGACGACCGTGATCAGTCCTTCGACGCCGGCGGCGCGATCACTGAGCATGCGTGTCACGGACAGCAAGCCGAGCGACCCCGGCACGACGAGCCAGAAGCTCGGCAGCGACGTCACCGACGACGGCGGCCCGTTGAAGCGCAGGTGGATCAGGTAGCTCGCCGGCATCGCCACGATCATGCCGAAGAAGCCGCTGATCTCCGCGCCGAACAGCGCCGCCGCCGCGCGCTGCGCCGTGATCGCCGCCAGCGCCACCAGCAGGATCCACGGTAGCGAATTGCGCGGCGCCGAAAAGTGCAGGAACACACCGAGGCAGAACACCGGCACGCCGGCCCAGGCCGCCCACGGCACCTTCACGAACTGCGAGCTGGCGTAGACAAGATTCTCCGGATGAGCCCCCATCAGCGCGGCGCCCGCCGCCAGCCCGAAGGTCAGCAGCACCAGCTGGACGAAGCCGGTGATGAGCCGGCTGGAACCGCTCACCATGTCGCCGTAGGCCAGCTCGACCATGCCCAATGTCAGCATGCCGCCGGGCAGGAACGTGACCAGCGGTGGCACCAGCATGTGCAGCGGATCCACCGGCAGGCCGTAATTCGCGGCGTAGAACACCGCCGCAGAAACGACAGTGGCTGCAACCACCGGCATCGGCACCGCGAACAGCGTGCGCTCCTGCACCAGCAGTTTGAGAACGCCGACGATGAAGCCAAGGATCGCGGCCGCCGCGATATTGGCCAGTGTCGGCATCAGCACCATGGCGACGCCGACTCGCCAGGATCGTGTGGCCGAAAAGGCTGCCGACGCGGCCGAAGCGCGCGCTGGTGCGCAGAATCTCGATCAGCCGGTCCAGCCCCTCGCGCGGCGTCACCGTCGCGCGCTGGGCCGCGTCGCCGAGGCGGTAGACCTCCGCGATCTGGTCGAGCCGCAGCGACTGCGCAGGGCCCTCGGCCAGCGTCACGCGCTCGGTCGACCCGTCGTGCAGGGTGATGAAGAGTGCCGTGGGCAGCACAACCGCGCGCGTGCGGCCCATGCCATAGGCCAGCGCCACACGCCGCAGCAGAAGCTCGACCTCCGCCGTCTGCTCGCCGCAGGCGAGGTAAGCCTGCCCGAGCCGGAACATGAACTCGAGCAGAACGCCGGTATCGGTCGGTTCGGAAGTGCTCATCGCTCTATCGCCCTGGTCGGTGCTGCAAGGACGGTCCCGCCACGCGGACCGACTCGCGGTCCTGAGCCGCAATCCCGCCGCCGCGCCCGGCACGCGCGGCAGCGTACCGGCGCGCCCGGTCCCGGCGAATCACGCTTCGCGTCAATCGACCCGCGCTCAGTGGGCCTTGACTTCAGCGCGCGACAGCAGGAACTCCGTCAACAGAGGTACCGGGCGCCCGGTGGCGCCCTTCGCGTCGCCGGAGACCGATGCCGTGCCGGCGATGTCGAGGTGTGCCCACTTGTACTTCTTCGCAAAGTGCGACAGGAACAGTGCCGCCGTGATCGATCCGGCCGCCGGTCCGCCGAGGTTGCTCATGTCGGCGAAGTTGCTCTTGAGCTGGCCCTGGTAGTCGTCCCACACCGGCAATCTGCCAGGCACGGTCGCCGGCGGTCATGCCGGCGGCCAGCAGTTCCGCCGCCAGCGCGTCGTCGTTCGCGAACAGTCCGCTCGCATGCGCGCCGAGTGCGATCACGCAGGCGCCGGTCAGCGTGGCGAGGTCGATCACGCACGCCGGCTCGAAGCGCTCGGCGTAGGTCATCGCATCGCACAGCACGAGGCGCCCTTCGGCGTCGGTGTTGAGGATCTCGATCGTGATGCCCGCCATCGACTTGACGACGTCGCCCGGTCGGCTGGCATTGCCGCCCGGCATGTTCTCGACCGCCATCACAAGGCCGACCAGATTGATCGGCAAGTCCGAGCTTTGCAACGGTTCGGAAGGCGCCGATCACGCTGCCGCCGCCGCACATGTCGTACTTCATCTCGTCGAGGTTGGCGCCGGGCTTCAGCGACACGCCGCCGGTGTCGAACGTCATGCCCTTGCCGATCAGCACGATCGGCTTGGCAGTCCCGCCCTTGCTGTACTTCATGACGATGAACTTGCACGGCGAATACGAAGCCCGACCCACTGACAGCGCCGAGTGCATGCCGAGCTTTTCCATGTCGGCGCGCTCGAGCACCTCGACCTCGAAGCCGAACTCCTTGCCGAGCCTCTGCGCGGTTTCGGCCATGTAGCCGGGCGTGCAGACATTGCCGCCGAGGTTGCCGAGGTCCTTGGTCAGCGCCATGCCCTCGGCCGTGGCGACTCCGGTCTTCACCGCAGTCGAGAGCTCGGCGTTCGGCTCGGACTCCACGATCAACGTGACCCGGCTCGCGCCGCGCGCCGGCGCGGGCTTGGCCCGAGGTGCGTCGAACTTGTACGCACCGTCGGCGAGCAGCCGTGCAGCAGTTCGCACGCGCCAGGCCGGCGTGCGGTTCGGCAGATCGACGTCAACCAGCGCAACCGCGGCGTCCTTCGCCACGCCACCGGCCAGCACCTTCGCGACCGCGGCGACCGCGTCACGGAACGGCCTGTCGCCGAGCGCCGCGCGCTGACCGAGGCTCACGAGCAGCACGCGCTCGGCACCGACTCCGCCCAGGGCCGGAAACACCAGCGTCGCGCCGGCTTTCTCATCGAGGTCTCCGCGCTTCAGCGCGGCGGAGAGGGCGCCACCGGCCGCCTGGTCGACCGCCTGTGCGGCCGGCAGCAGCGATCCGTCAGCATAGGCACCCACCACCAGCGTGCCGGTCTTCAGGGTCGCCGGCGCGACCTTCGCAAGTGAAATTTCCATCGAAAGCTCCGCAGATCAATCAAAGAGGGAGTGAGCCGGTGAACGCGGGGGCACCCACCGGCGGGAGGGCGCGCGACTAGATGCCCCAGGGCAGGCCGACCAGTTGCCAGGCCACGAGCAGGACCAGCCAGACGGCCGCGATGGCCAGCACGTACGGCAGCATCAGCGCGATGACCGTGCCCACGCCAGCGTCCTTCACGTACTTCTGGCAGAACACGACAATCATCGCGAAGTACGCATTCAGCGGCGTGATCGAGTTCATCGGCGAATCGCCGACCCGGTAGGCCGCGAGGACCGCATCGGGCTGCACGCCGAGCTTCATCAGCAGCGGCACGAAGATCGGCGCGAAGATCGCCCATTTCGGGATCGCGCCCGTGATGATCAGGTCGAGGATCAGCACGACAATGACGAAACCGATCATCAGCCAGACTGCATCAAGGTTGGCCTGCTGCAGGATGTTGGCCAGCGAGATCGCCGCCAGCGGTGCCATGTTGGTGTAGTTGAAGTAGGCCAGGAACTGGCTGATGATCAACAGCAGAAAGATGAGGCCGCTCAGGCTGGCGATCGATTTCTGCACCGCATTGATGACATCGACCGACGAATTCATCGTCTTGGCACCGATGCCGTAGCCGATACCAGCCGACAGAAACACCAGCGCGATCGTCACGATCAGGCTGTTCATGAACGGCGAGTTGCCGATGATCGAACCGGTCTCGGGATTGCGCAGCGGAGCCCCCGGCGGCAGCAGCAGCAGCATGACGAAGCCGAGTGCAAGCGCCAGCCCGATGCCGGCGTACTTCAGTCCGCGGTACTCGTCGGGCGACAGCACGTTTTCGCCCTCGACGACGTAGTCGCCCGTGTACTTGCCCAGCCGCGGCTCGACGATGCGGTTGTTGACGAACACCACGACGACCATCATCGCGATCACCGATGCGATCGAGAACCAGAGGTTCGACGCCAGGTCGATCGACTTGTTGGCGTCGAGCAGGTGGATCGCGTCATTGGTGATGCCGACCAAGATGCCGTCGACCGGCACGATCAGGATATTGACGAGGAACACGCTCGCCACAGACGCAAAGGCGAGCGCGAGTCCCGCCAGCGGATGGCGGCCGACACTGATGAACGCGGCGCCGGCCAGCGGGATCAGCACGAGATAGCCCGCGTCGGCCGCAATACTGGAAATGATGCCAACGAAAACCAGGATCCATGTCAGCGCCCACGCCGGCGAGATGATGACCAGCTTGCGGATCAACGCCTTCACCAGGCCGGAGGCCTCTGCGACACCGACGCCGACCATCGCGACGATGATGACGCCGACCGCATGGAAGTTCATGAAGTTCGTGACGACCCCGGTGAACATGAAGCGGATGCCGTCGGCGGTCAGCAGACTGCGCGCCGCTGTCGTCTGCGTCTCGAGCTTGTGCGTCTCGGGATTGATCACCTGGTAGGTGATCGCTACGCCCATCGCGTAGAAGATGTGTGACAGGACAATGACGAAGGCGATGAGGATCAGGAAGATCACGACCGGGTGCGGCACCTTGTTGCCGACCCGCTCGACGATGTCGAGGATCTTCTGCATTCCCCCCTTCTCTGCCTGCGCGGTCTGACTCATGGACGATTTCCTTTCACTCTGCTTTTCTTTGGTTTTTTCTTGTAAGCACAACTGCCTTGAGTCAGGCACGTCGCTGTTGTTCTCCCGACAGTTCGGGAGCCCGGCTGCAGCGAGCGGGCCGGCAATTAAAGTCGATGTTTCTCAATTCGGCAAGGCAATTCGGCGAGACGCCGAATGCTCAGATATCCTGTCGCACCGCGCGGCCGGGACGCGATCATCTTGTCGACAGCCGCTGACGGACCGAACGTGCAGACGTGTAAGAATTCAGTCACAAGTCGCGTCCATGCTGAGCCAAATCCGTTGCATGCACCGCGATCGAGCACTCTTCGAGCGAGACCCGGATACGACAAGGAGAAAGAACAATGGCAAAGAAATCCCATCACCGTGCTGGTATTAACCCGGTGCCCTCGCTCACGGAGTCTTCAAAGGCCACGGTCAGCGTTGCACGCTCAGTGCCGTCGAGCGCCACGGCTGTAGGAATCGCCGTCGGATCGAAAGGAGCAGTACCGCGACAGATCGGGCTGGATCGCGACGCGCTCGCGGCCGCGGGCTTCGAGGGCAAGCAGGGCCAGACCCTGGTCATTCCAAAGGACGGAAAGTCCGTTGTCATTGCGGTAGGCGTCGGAGATGCCGGCCTCGATGTCGCCAGATTGCGTGACGCGGCCGCGGCATTCGCCCGGGCCGCGTCCCGGCAGTCGCATCTGGCCACCGGGCTCGCAGACGTCGCCAGTGGCGTCGCGCCGGCGGCTGCGGCGCAGGCCGTCACCGAAGGCGTGCTGCTGGCGCGTTACCGCTACGAGCAGCGCAAGAGCAAGAAGAGCGATGCGCCTCTTGAAGCGCTCACGCTGGTGACGACGGCCGAACGGCAGAAGGCCGAGGCGGCCGGCGCGAAGCTCGGTCAGACGATGGCCGCGGCGGCGATGCTTGCGCGCGACCTCGCCAATGCGCCGGCCATGGAGCTGCCGGCCAAGCGCATGGCCGAAATCGCCGAAGAAGTGGCGCGCACGCGCGGGCTCACGGTCGAGGTCTTCGACAAGGGTGATCTCGAGAAACTGGGCTGCGGTGGCATTCTCGGCGTGAACGCCGGCAGCACGGAACCCCCGCGCATGATCAAGCTCACCTACAAGCCGAAAAGCACCAAGGGCAAGGGTGGGCACCTCGTCATGGTCGGCAAGGGCATCATGTATGACTCCGGCGGTATCAACCTGAAGCCGGCGCAGGGCATGCAGCTCTTCATGAAGATGGACATGGCCGGTGCCGCCGCGGTGCTCGGCACGATGTCGGTCCTGCGCGACCTCGACTGCCCGAACACCGTGACCGCTTTCCTGATGTGCACGGACAACATGCCGTCGGGTTCGGCGACCAAGATGGGCGACGTGCTCACACACCGCAATGGCAAGACCGTGGAGATCCACAACACCGACGCCGAGGGTCGCCTGATACTCGCCGACGGCCTCGCGCTCGCAGCCGAGTTGAAGCCCGATGCGATCATCAACGTCGGCACGCTCACGGGAGCGATCTTCGCCGCGCTCGGCGAGCACCTCACTGGCGTGTTCTCGAACCACGATGGCTTTGCCCGGCAGGTACAAGCCTCGGCCGATCGCACCGACGAGACCATCTGGCGCATGCCGCTCGACCGCCGCTACCGCAAGCAGATCGACTCGGCGATCGCCGACCTGAAGAACATGGGCGATGCACAGCCGGGCTCGATCACGGCGGCGCTGTACCTGGAGGAATTCGTCGACGGCATTCCGTGGACCCACTTCGACATCTGCGGGACGATGAAGCTCGATGTCGACGATGCATGGCGCTCCAAGGGTGCCACCGGCGTCTGCGCGCGACTCTTTGCCGACCTTGCGGTGAACTTCACGCCGCCGAAGCGCTGACGCTCCGCGTGCGGCGAGTACGATGTGCTCCGCCGCGCGCGACTTCAGCATTCCGCGGCGGGCTCCCCCTCCTGAACACCCTGCGGCCGCGGTCCGGCGGGAATAACAACGACAGGTGAAGCTTTGAACGACGTCTACGTACTTTTCCTGATCATCGCGGTCGTCATCGTGCTGTTCATCACCGAGAAGGTGCCGGTGGTGATCGTCGCGCTTGGCACCGCGCTGGCGCTGTACTTCACCGGCATCCTCGACTTCCGGCAGGCGCTCGGCGGGCTCGGCGATCCGACGACGATCTTCATCGCGTCGCTGTTCGTCGTCAGCGCGGGCCTCGAGGTGACCGGCGTCACGGCGTGGGCGGGCCAGTTCCTGATCGATAAGGCGGGCGAAAGCCGGGTGCGGCAGCTAGTGCTGATCATGCTGGCCTGTGCCGCGCTGACGGGATTGATCAGCCTGAATGGTGCGGTGGCCGCACTGCTGCCGGTGGTGGTCGTGATGGCGGTTCGCCTGAACCGTCCACCGTCGCAGCTGCTGATGCCAATGGTTTTTGCCTCCCATGCGGGCTCGATCCTGGCGCTGACCGGCTCACCGGTGAACGTGCTCGTGTCACAGGCGTCCGAAGAAGCGGGCACCGGTTACTTCGGTTTCTTCGAGTTCGCGATCGTCGGCGTTCCGCTGCTCGCCGGGACGATGGCGATCCTGGTGTTCCTCGGACATCGCCTACTGCCCCACAAGAGTGGCGCGTCGATGCCGACCGACCTGTCCAAGCACGCACGCACGCTCGTGGAGCAGTACCGGCTCGAGGGCAATGCATTCCAGCTGCGCGTGCGGCCAAGTTCCCCACTGATCGGAACCGCGCCGACGGCGATCGATCTCGCCGCCTACCCGGGGCTGAGCCTGATCGGATCGCAGGCGGGCGCCACCGGTCGGCCGCTGACCCGTGCGGCGATTGAAGAAGGCGACACGCTGATCCTGCGCGGCGAAGCCGACGCGGCCGCGAGTTTCGCCAATGACATGCACCTGTCCTTCGGCGCAGGCGAAGCCGAGGCGGGAGTCGCCGACACGCTGTTCAACCGGTCCTCGGGACTGGCCGAAGTCGTGATTCCGCCGCGGTCGGGAATGATCGGGCGCGAAGTGTTTCCCGGCATGGTGACGGAAAGCGGCGACCTGCTGATCCTCGCCGTGCAGCGCCGCGGTGAAGACGTCGGGCCAGGCAAGACCGCGCTCGAAGTCGGCGACACGATGCTGCTGCAGGGCACGTGGAGTGCGCTCGATAAACGCCTCGCCGACCCGGAAGTACTCGTCGTCGATTCCCCCGACCTCGTGCGTCGCCAGGCGGTGCCGATGGGCACGGGCGCCAAGGCAGCGATCGGAATTCTCGTGGCGATGGTGGCGGCGCTCGCACTGAACCTCGTGCCGTCCGCGGTTGCGGGGCTGGTCGCAGCGGTCGCGATGGTGGTCGTCGGCGTGCTCACGGTCGACCAGGCCTACCGCTCGGTCAACTGGACCACGGTGATACTGGTCGGTGCGATGACCCCGCTGTCCGCCGCAATGTCCGAGACAGGTGCGGCGCAGCTGCTCGCAGACAGGCTGGTCGCCATCGTCGGAGAAGCCGGACCTTACGCGCTGCTGGCGGGACTCTTCATCCTGACCGCAGTGCTTGGCCAGCTCATCAGCAACACCGCGACGGCACTGATCATCATCCCGATCGCGGTGGCAGCCGCAATCGAACTCGGCATCTCGCCACGCCCGGTCATGATGAGCGTCTGCGTCGCCGCGGCGGCGTCGTTCCTGACGCCGGTGGCCACACCGGTCAACCTGATGATCATGGGGCCGGGCGGCTACAAGTTCGGCGACTACTGGAAGATCGGCATCGTCTGCATGGCCTGGTTCTTCGTCATGGCGGTCTTCTTCGTGCCGATGATCTGGCGCTTCTGATGGACGCTGCGAAACGACCCTTTACCGCGCCGCCGGTTCGTGGCGCCTCCGAGTTTCACCCAACCGTGCCGCACCGGCACGGCTGCCACGGCTGGCCGCTCGAGCGCCGGCCTTCTCAACCACGGGGACTTTAGCTATGTCGAACACGGATACCACTCGAAGAAACTTCTTTGTCGCATCGGCCGCAGCGCTGGCCGCGACGGCCAGCGCCCCTGCGCTGGCGCAAGGCAAGCCCGACGCCACGATCGAGTTTTCGCTGTGGCGCGCCGGGTTCATCATCGGCGGAAGCGGCGGCAGCGGCACGATGGTGTTCAAGGACAATGGTTACCACCTAAACATCGGCGGCGTCAGCCTGGGCGCAACCATCGGCGTAGCGCGCACGGACTTTGTCGGTGAGGTCTACAACCTGAAGCAGGCCAAGGACGTCGAAGGCACCTACACCGCTGTCGGAGCCAGCGCCGCACTGGCCGGCGGCGGCGGCTGTCGTCGAGTTGCAGAACTCACGCGGTGTGCGCCTGCGAGTGTCGGGTCGGCAGATCGGACTGATGGTGTCGATCGATCTGTCCGGCATGCAGATTTCGCTCCGGTCCTGACCGACTGCAGTCGAGTTGATCCTGGCGGGTCCGGCGCATCGGACCCGCTCGGTGGTGTTCGGCGCAGGGCTCTTGCGCGCAAGCGCGACTGACGGCATCAACGGGCCTGGCTCATCGCCCGGCCACCAATGCCAGCCCGAACAGCGCCGCCAGCACCAGCAGCGAAACACCGGCGATCGTCCATTGTTGCAGCACACGGTCGGCGCGAAGCAGCGCCGCACCGGCGCGCGCACCCGCGCCCACTCCGCGGTCGATGACGACGGCTACGTCTCCGGGCGGAATGCGTGGCAGGCGGTCGCCTGCGCGTGCCAGCCACCAGGAGAGCGCGGCGCCGACGCCAACCGGCCATAGCGACGCCCACAGCGCCTTCGGCGCGACGGCCTCGGCCACGGTGCCGATTGAAAGTCCCAGGTAGATCGCCCACGGCACGACAAGCGCCGCTATCGCGGTCACGAGCCAGGGCCAGCGCAGCCCTGCCGCTGCGCGCGCGGCAGGCTCAGCAGCACTGTTCGCCGCCACGCGTCGCAGGAAATGCAGCATCAGAAGTGTCGTGCCGACGGCAGATGCATACGCCACCGTTGCGGCCCAACCCGAGCCGAGCGGACCCTTGACTGCGAGCTTGGCCACGGCGCCGCCGGTCAGCGGCAATCCGCCGAGTCCGACCGCCAGCACCGCAGCGAGCAACAGCGTGCCGCGCAGCCGTGTCCCGGCAGTCGCGGCCACGACGCCCACCAGCAGGAACATCGCGCCCTTCACCAGGATGTGATGCGTTGCGTAGAACGCCGCCAGCACGGGCGTCGCGGCGTCCAGGCTGGCAATGCCCATGCCGATCACGGCCGCGGTGAATCCCATCTGGCTGACGCTCGAGTACGCCAGCACGACCTTCGGATGCGGCTGCGTGATGCCGATCGCCACCGCATACAGCGCCGTGAACATGCCGGCGACCGCTAGCGCGTTGCCCCAGTCGGTAAGCCCCGCGTCGACCGGCAGGAAGCGGATCAAGCCGATGATGCCGGCCTTGACGACGACGCCGCTCAGGACGGCCGAGGCCGGCATCGGCGCTGCGGCATGCGCGAGCGGCATCCACACATGCAGGGGCACCAGTCCGGCCTTCAGGCCGAAGCCGATGATCAGCAGCGCGACGATCAGATCGCGGTGCGTCGCCGTCGGCAGCACGGCCGCGGCATCGCGGATCAGGAGGCTGCCGTCGGCCGTCGCCTGCGCCAGCAGGATCATCGCGACCAGCACCAGTGTCTCGCCCACGAGTGCCAGTCCGAGGTAGATGGCGGCTGCGCGACGCGCACCTGCGCTTTCATCCTGGAACACCAGCGCGGTCGCGCCGAGCGTCATCGTCGCCAGCATCAGGTACAGCAGCGGCATGTCGGCGGCGACGAACACGCCGAGGCAGCCGGTGAGGCACAGCAGCCAGGCGGCGGCGAAGCGACCGCGGTTCGGCAGGTCGCGCTGGTACGTCGCGGCGTAGGCACCGGCCGCACTCCACAGCAGTGCCGCCACGCCGAGCAGCAGTGCGCCGGGCGCATCGAGGGCCAGCACGCCCTCGTACGACCCGGCCGCAATCAGCGTGACGGTCGTACCACGATCGACACCGAGGGCAGCGAGCAGCGCAGGCAGCGGCGCAACGACCAGCCACGGCAGCATGCGGTTGCGCGCCGAAGACCACAGGCACGCCGCAAGCAGCAGGAGCGGCAGCGCCAGTGTTCCCGTGAGCAGCGCGTTCGACATCGTCATCGCGCGCCACCCATGAATTCACCGCGGCCGATGAGCACCAGGTCGAGTGGCGCAAGGGCCGCCACGCCCAACAGTGCCGAAAGGATCGCCAGCGCCAGCACGATCGCTTCGCTCGCACGCGGTACCGGCGTAATCGCCACCGGTTCGGCGGTCGTCGTCAGCGCTTTCGACAGCACCAGGAACACATAGGCGGCGGTGAGCAGTCCACCGAGCGCGATGACCACCACCCACCACCACTGCGCCGAATCCAGCGCGGCAGAAAGCAGCAGCCATTTCGCAAGAAATCCGCCGGCGGGCGGCAGGCCGATCAGCGCGATCCCGCTCAGCGCGAAGGCGGCAATGGTCAGCGGCAGTGCGCGCGCCACGCCGCGAAGATCCGCGACGCGATCATGGCCGAGGGCCGCATACACGAGGCCGGCGGCCATGAACATCGCGGCCTTGGCGGTCGCATGCGAGATCGCCTGCAGCAGGCCGCCGGCCAGCGCCGACGCCGCGGCGGCGGCGGAGACAGCACCCAGGACCAGCGGAAACATCAGGAACAGGTAACCGATCTGCGCGACGGTCGAATACGCGATCATCAACTTGAGGCGAGCCTGCTGGAGCGCCACAACGCTGCCGACCACGATCGCGCCGGCGCCAAGCGCGGCCAGCAGCTGCGCGGCGGCCGGCGTCATCACGTCGGCAAAGGCGTCGAGCCACAACCGGATCACCAGGAAGAAGGAGCCTTTTATCACCAGGCCCGAAAGCAGCGCGCTCGCGGCGGCCGGCGCTCCAGCGTGCGCTGGCGGTAGCCACAGGTGCAAAGGGAACAGTGCCGTCTTCGCCAGCAGGCCCACCGTCATCAGCGAAACCGCGACGATCGCCACCGGCTCGGCACGCAAACGATCCGCCAGCAGGGCAATGTCGAGCGTGCCATAGCCGCCGTAGATCAGCACCGTGCCGACCAGATAGAGCACCGAACCGGCCAGCGCGTACAGCAGGTAGCGCAGCGCCGCCTGCAGGGTTTCGGCGCGACCGTCGAGGCTCACCAGCGGCACGGCCGCGAAAGCCACCAGTTCGAGCGCGACATAAAGGGTGAAGAAATCACCGGCGAGGAACACCACCAGCAGCGCGGCCCACACGCCGAGCAGCATGACCCAGAACACGAACGGTGCCCGCGCCTCGCGTTGCCCCCGCGGAGTCGCGAAATCGACACGGGCGAAGAGTGCGATGGCCGTCAGCACCACCACCGTCGTGACCATCATGGCCACCGACAGGCCATCGGCACGCAGCACGATGCCGAGCGGCGGTGCCCAGTTGCCGAGCCGGTAGACCAGCGCCGCGCCGGAGGCGAGCATCTCCACGACGATAGCAAGCGCCGCGATCGCACCGAGCGGCAGGGCCGCGAGCGCGATCCGCTCGACGTGGCGCCCACCGAAGAGCACGGCGAGCAACAGTCCGGCTACCGGAACCATCAGCGCGAGCACCAGCCAGTGCCCGCCGGGTGTGGTCACGTCCTGCATCGGCCTCAGGCGCCTTGTGCCCGCCGGGCGGCGCCTGAATCGGACCCGTTCGCCGGCTCGGATGCATCGGCGGCCCGCCCTGCGAGCGCGTCGGGCGACAGGCTGGCCGTGTGTGCGGTTTCCGCCAGCCGCAGCAGCAGCGCGACCGCCAGCGCGGTCGCCGAGAAAGCAACGATGATGCCGGTGATCACAAGTCCCTGCAGGACCGGATCGCCTGGCAGACCCGCGTCAGCGCCACGCCGCGCGACGACGCCGGCAATCAGGAACACGCCCGACCCCAGCAGGTTGAACGACAGGATCTTGCGCAGCACGTGCGGATGCACGATCAGCCCGTACAGGCCGATGCCGGCGAGCGTCGCTCCCACGAGGCCGAACCAGGTCGCCGAGTTCATCGACCTTCCCCATGCCGCTCTGGCGGGCCGGCCACAATCAGCGCCAGCGTCACACCCACCGTGATGATCTTGACGACCTCGACGAACAGGATGATCGGCTTCGCGAGCGGCTCCGGATACGCGAGAAAACCGCTGCCAAACGCGAGACCCGCCAGCCCGACCAGCAGGAATGCCGCCGGCCCGGCGACGAGCCAGAAGCGCAACCAGCGTTGGTCGATCGTCGGCGTATCGGCCAGACGCGCCATGATCGCGAGCAGCCACATCGCCGCGAGGATCGTGCCGCCCTGGAACGCACCACCCGGAAGATCGGCACTGACGAACAGCAGGTAGACGCCGAACACGATACCGATCGGCGGCAGCAGGCGCGCGAAGAACACCAGTACGCCGTTCGGATCGGCCGCATGGCGCCGGCCCGGCCGACCGCCCCAGCGGTCGTCGCGCGCGAGCGACCAGACGCCGACGATCGCCAGTACCAGCACGACCTTCTCCAGCAGCGTGTCGGTCGCGCGAAACGCCATCAGCGTTGCAGCGACCGGATTGCCGAGCCCGGTCGCGGGTGCATTGGCCACCGCCAGCGGCGCCAGCGTCGGCGCAGGCGTCGGCAACGCCAGCACGGCAATCGCCAGCCCGCCCGCCACGGCGCCGGCCGCCAGCAGCGCGATCAGACGCAGCGGCGCTCCCGGCCGCTCGCGTGCAGCGGCCGCCTCCGTCGCGCGCAGCCGCGCCGAGGCATTGAGCATCAGCAGGCCGGTCAGCCCGCCGCCGATCGCGGCCTCGGTCAGCGCAACGTCCGGCGCGCCAAGCCGAAACCAGGCCAGCGCCACCAGCAGTCCGAAGGCGACAAAGCCGACCGCCGCGGCGTAGGTCGTCCGTGTGCGAAGTGCAAACAGGGCAATCGCCAGCGCGAGCAGGCCCAGGCCTACGTCGAGCACCAGTCCGAGCCGGAAGAGATTCACCGCGGCCGGCCCTCGCGTCGTGCTGCCGCCCCCGCGAGTTGCGAGACAGTCGCGCTCGCCAGCAGGATCAGGCCCCAGACGACCACCAGCTTCAGTGCGGCCAGTCCATCGGTCGCGCGGGGCAGCAGTCCGAGCACGATGAGCCCGATGCCGAGGTTGTCGGCCTTGGTGAGCGCGTGCAGGCGCGTCAGCGTATCGGGGAAGCGCAGCAGCCCGACCGTTCCGGCAACGAAGAAGAAGACGCCGGCGCCGATCAACGCCATGGAGAGGTACCCGGTGAGAGCGCTCACGAGCGCTCTCCGTCCCGCGCTCCACGTTCGACTGCGGTCCCGCCGGAAGAGTCGTCGTCGGGCAACTCGCGCGTGCTGCCCTTCTTGAAGAAGGCGATCGCCGCGAACGCCGCCAGCAGCGCCAGCGTAAGGGCGAGATCCACCGCGCTTCCACTTCCCGATGCTGCACCGAACAGCAGCAAGGCCGCGACGCCACCGGTGCCGAGCAGCTGCGCGGCCATGATGCGCTCGGCATCGCCCGGCCCGTGCAGCACGCGCGCGAGCCCCGCTGCGACCGTCACAAGGACGATCAAGGCACTGGCGAGCAGGAATTCAGACATCGTCGGCCTCCATGGTGTCGCGCGCGGCTACACCCGCAATCTCGGAATCACCCGGCGCAATCGCCGCCAGCAGCCTGGCCTCCTCGATGCCAAGTTGTTCGACGATCGGCTGGCCAACATCGAGGCAGTGGTACATGACTCCGCCTTCGACTTCGCCGCACGGCACGGTGCCGGGCAGCAGACTGGAATAGGACGTGAAAGCAGTACGCGCCATCCCGGGAGCAACCCGCGGGCGATAGACGATGAAGCCGGGCGCCACGGGCAGTCGCGGGTCGAAGGCCCGCCGAGCGACATCGATGCCCGCGACGACCGATTGCCACAGAAAGCGCGGCACCAGCGCAAGCAGGTGCCCGGGCCGTATACGCAGCGTCCCGGCCGGCAGCAGCTTCAAGCTGACCCAGGCGGCCACGACGGCCGTCACCGCACCGAACAGCAGCTGGTCGGGTGCCCACCCCATCAGCACGACCCACAAAACGAAATAACCGAAGCCGCGTGCCAGCCATGCACCCAGCCGTGGCCGACCTGCGGGAACCGGTGTCACGTGCGTTGCCATCAGGCGCCTGAGCTCTCGTCTTCGAACAGATCGGGGGGTGTCATGCGACCGCCCGCGTGTGCGTGCCATCCACGACGTCGACCTGCATCGCACTCAGTCGGTCGTAGAGTCGCGCCTCGGCACGGATCGGCCACCAGTCATAGAGGAAGATCTCGATCGGTCGCCACAGTGCCACCCATGCGCCAATCGAGATGCTGTCCTCGATCAGGCGCCCGTACTGATAGCGCCCGACCAGTCCGCCGACCAGGTCGCCGACGAAAATGGCAAGCGCCACGAAGGCGATGCCGACCACGAGGTTCCAGCGACCGGTCCGGAACAGCTGTTTCAGCCGACTCCGCGCCGCCGCGGCGGCGTGGGCAAAGTAGTCACGGACCGCGTCGCGCAAGATAGAGAGCTCGCCGTCCGCCGCGGCCACCCGCGACAGATGCACCGTGAGCGCGAGCGCAGCGTCCGGGCGCGCCTCCCGCGCCCACTCGACAATGAACTGCTCGGCAGCCGGATCGAGGTCGCGCTCGCGAAAGGGCGCCGCGTCCATCGAATTGAAGAGCTGGCGCAGTTCCGCGAGGTGCAGGTCAAGACGCACGACGGCCTCGTCGCGCGGCAGCTCGCGCGCCCGTGCGCCCGCTGGCACGTCGGCGGAAGACATCGCGGGCTGCCTGCGTTGTCAGCCCGTCGCCGGTTGCGCCGCCGGCGTCACCGGGTCGCCGGGCTTCGCGCGGAAGATCGTCACGTACACGGTCGGCAGGAACACCAGCGTCAGCAGCGTCGCAATCAGCAGGCCACCCATGATCGCGAAGGCCATCGGGCCCCAGAACACGGTCGGTGCGATCGGAACCATGCCGAGAATGGTGGACAGCGCCGTCAGCGACATTGGCCGCAGTCGCGACGTGGCGGCCGCGACCACCGCGTCCCAGATGTTGCGTCCTTCCGCGCGGTCAGTCTCGATCTGCACGATGAGAATGACCGCATTCTTCGCGACCATGCCGAGCAGCGACAGCACGCCAAGGATGGCGACGAAGCCAAGCGGCCGATCGAACAGCAGCAGCGCAAGGACGACGCCGATCAGAGCCATCGGCAGCAGCACCAGCACCGCGGCCAGCCGCCGGAAGCTTTGCAGGATGAACATCAGCACCGTCAGCATCAGCATCAGCATCAGCGGCACAACGGCGAACACCGATTCGCTTGAAATAGCGCTCTCCTCGGCGGCGCCACCAGTCTCGACCTTGTAGGACCGAGGGAGCTTCGAGTCGAACTCGGTGATCTTCGGAGCAAGCCTTGCGACGACGTCGTCCGGCAGTGCACCCGGCACGACGTCGGCCAGCACCGTCAGCGTCGGCACGCGGTTGCGCCGCCACACCATCGGATACTCCTGGTCGTACTCGAAGGTCGCAAACTGCGTCAGGGGCACGGTGCGGCCGCCGGGAATCGGCACCTGCAGCGAGCGCAGCGTCGCAATCGATGCGCGCTCCTGGTCGTCGGCGCGCGCAACCACGTCGATCAGGTAGATGCTGTCGCGCACCTGTGTCACCGTCGATCCCGCCACGGTGGCGTTCATGACCGAGGCGATCGAACGCGAACTGACGCCGAGCTGGCGCGCCTGGTCCTGATCGATGATGATCCTCAGCTTGCGCGACGGCTCGATCCAGTCGAAATTGACGTGGCGGGCGCCGGCGTCCGACGCGACGACCTGCGCCAGATCCTTGGCGATCCGCGTCACCTCGTCCTTGTCTGGGCCGGTCACGCGGTACTGGACCGGCCAGCCGACCGGCGGACCGAGCTCCAGCGGCGCCACCCGAGACACGAGCTCCGGAAACTCTTCGGCGAGCAGCTTCTCGAGCTTGGCGTGGAGGCGGTCACGCGCTTCGATGTCCTTGGCCACGATCACCAGCTGCCCGAAGAACGGGTTCTGCAGCTGCACGTTCAGCGTCAGGATGAAGCGGATCGCACCGCGGCCGACGTAGCTGCTGAAATGGTCGACGTCGGGGTCGGCCTTCAGCACCTCCTCCAGCCGCGTGACCTGGGCCTCGGTGGCGAAGATCGACGCGTTCTGCCGCAGCGTCAGGTCGACGACGAGCTCGGGCCGGTCCGAGGCCGGGAAGAACTGGCTCGGCACGTGGCGCAGCAGATAGATCGACGCGACGAAGATTCCGACCGTCACCGCGATCGTCAGCCAGTTGGCCTTCATTGCGAACTGGAGGAAGCGGCTGTAGCCGGCGAGCAGCCTGCTCGGTTTGGCCTCGCCGGCACCGGCCTTGGGCGGCTTCAGGATCGCCATGCCGATCACCGGCGCGAAAATGACCGCCACGAACCAGGACACGACCAGCGCGATGCCGACCACGGCGAAGATCGAGAACGTGTACTCGCCAGCAGAGCTCTTGGCGAAGCCGATCGGCACGAAGCCGGCGATCGTGATCAGCGTGCCGGCCAGCATCGGTGCAGCGAGCGTGCTGTAGGCGAAGGTGGCGGCCTTGGCCTTGCTGTCGCCCGCCGCGAGCCGGCGCAGCATCGCGTCGACGGTGGTCATCGCATCGTCGACCAGCAATGTCAGCGCGATGATCAGCGCGCCGAGCGAGATGCGCTGCAGGTCGATGCCGGTGATCTCCATGACGGAGAACACGATCGCCAGCGTCAGCGGAATCGCCAGCGCGACCACCGCCCCGGGCCGCACGCCGAGCGCGATGAAGCTGCAGACCAGGATGATGACGATCGCCTGCCACAGCGACTCCATGAACTCGCCGATCGCGGTGTCGACGGTCACGGCCTGGTCGGCGACCAGTGTCGCCTCGATGCCGTGCGGCAATTCGGAGCGGATCTCTGCCATCGCCGCCGTGATGTTCTTGCCGAGCGCGAGGATGTCGCCGCCGTCCCGCATCGCGATTGCCAGCCCGATCGCCGAGGTGCCGTTGACGCGGAACTTCGGCTGCGGCGGATCAACGAAGGCGCGCCGTATCTTGGCGATGTCGCCGAGGCGCACCATGCGGCCGTCGACGCTGAAGTTGACGCCCTCGATGTCAGCTTCGTTGCCGAAGGAACCCGACACCCGCAGCGTGATCCGCTCGGTGGCCGTCTCGATGACACCGGCGGGCCGGACGATGTTCTGCTGCTGGAGGGTGGCGAGCAGTGTCGGAAAGTCGAGCCCCAGCCCGGCCAGACGCTCGGTCGAGAACTCGATAAAGATGCGCTCGTCCTGCGCACCCAGCACCTCGACCTTCGACACGTCGGGCACCAGCAGCAGCCGCGAGCGTGCTGCTTCGACGTAGTCGCGCAGTTCGCGTTCGGTGAATCCGTCTGCCGTGAAGCCGTAGATGATGCCGAAAGTGTCGCCGAAGTCGTCGTTGAAGCCGGGTCCGATCACGCCCTGCGGCAGCGTCAGGCGGATGTCACCGATGTTCTTGCGCACCTCATACCAGACATCCGGTACCACTTCAGGCGGCGTCGATCCCAGCAGGTCGACGAAGATCGTCGTAAAGCCCGGCACCGTATAGCTGCGCACATGCCTGAGGTGCCGCGTCTCCTGCAGCTTGCGCTCGATCCGCTCGGTGACCTGCAGCTGCGTTTCCTCCTGCGAAGCGCCGGGCCAGGCCGCGAACACGACCATCGTGCGAAAGGTGAACACCGGGTCCTCGGCGCGACCCAGGCGCAGGAACGACAGGGTGCCGGCGATGACCGCCGCCAGCATCAGGAAGATGACGAGCGAGCGACGCTTAATCGCCCACTCGGACAGGTTGGGGCCGATCACTTGCCGGCCTCGAGCAGCCGGACGCGCTGGCCGGGCCGCAGCGCCTGGGCGCCGGCCGCCACGACGATGTCGCCGGCGACCAACCCGCTCTTGATGACGACGCGGTCGGCATCGAAGCGTTCAACATCGACGTTGCGCAGCGCGACGGTCTGGGTCTTCGGGTCGACGATCCAAACCGCCGGCTGCTTCTGCGAGCGGACGATCGACGCTGCCGGCACCTGCATCGCGGCGCGGGCGTCGAGCCGCATGCGACCGCCGACGATGGCTCCAAGCCGCATCGAGTCCGGTGGATCAATCAGGCCGACACGCACCTGGAACGTGCCGGTGCGCGGGTCGGCACGCGGCGAAACTTCCCGCACACGACCTTTGGCAGTCACGCGCGGGTCGGTGTTCAGCACGACCGTGATCTCGGGGTTGGCCGGTGCACTGTCCTTGATCTGAGCCGGCACGTCGAACACCGCATCGCGGCCGCCCTTGCGCGCAACCTGGATCACCATGCGCCCGGCCGGCACCACTTCACCCGCCTCCGCGCCCACGGCCGTCACGACGCCAGGCGCATCGGCGACCAACTGGGTGTAGCTCAGCCGGTTCTGCGCGAGGTCGACCTGAGCCTGAGCGGACTGGGTCGCCGACTCGGCGCTCTGCAGGTTGGCCGCGGCCAGGTCGAACGCAGCCTTCGAGATGAAATTCTGCGCCAGCAGGTCTTTCTGCCGCTGGAAGTTGTTGCGCTGCTCGACCAGCTGCGCACGAGTGCCGGCCAGCGTCGATCGCGCTGACTGGACTGCGGTCTGCTCGTTGGAAGGATCGAGCCGCGCGATCACCTTTCCGGCAGTGACCGCGTCACCGACATTGACTGTTCGCTCGATCATGCGACCGTCGATGCGGAATGACAGGTTGACCTCGGTTTCGGCCTGCACCGTGCCGGTCAGGCTGACCGAGTCTCCGCTGGCGATGCGGTCGATCGTCACGACGCGCACCGGCCTGATTTCTTCTTTCGGCGCTTCCTCGGCCTTGCGGCAGCCTGCAAGCGCAAGGACGGCGACCGTCAGGGCGACAGGAATTGCAGCCGGACGAATTGCATGCGGCGGCACGAACCGGCGCAGCAGGGACGGAAACTCGGTACGCATGTTCGATGCCTCAGGCTGCCGGTCAGAAAATCAGGATGATCAAACCGCAACAGAGCCGCACTGCAGCGGCAGGGCCGGCGCAGCGGCGTGATCGGTCCGGGGTGATCACTCCAGCTCAGGGCGACGACCTTGATGACAGGCTGTCATCTTCCCCAAGGCTTGACTTCATTGGAATCGCGACGGATTCTAGCTTTGAGCATTCGGAAGTCAATCGAACCGGCTCGTGCCTGCATATGCGAGTGTGCTGCACGCGCGACACGTCTGGCCGTCAATGACGGCGCACTTGACCGGGATCCACACTTTCATCATGAGCAACATCGAACACAGCGCGGGCGCGACCACCACGGCGCACTGGCTGCGGCCCATGGCCGGCGCATGGGTCGCCCTGACGCTTACGGTCACCACGGGCTGTGGCACGCTGATCCGCAATCCGGTCCCTGCCGATCTGACGACCGCGGCCATCGTGCCCGGCATGCCGGATGTGCGCGCGTG
Source organism: uncultured beta proteobacterium (assembly GCA_963780715.1). Taxonomy (GTDB): domain Bacteria; phylum Pseudomonadota; class Gammaproteobacteria; order Burkholderiales; family Burkholderiaceae_F; genus JALORV01. The sequence goes on along the minus strand of CAWADK010000015.1, from coordinate 207,129 downwards.
GGCGGGTCACGCGAGCCCGGCAATGCAGGACGACATCGTGCTGTCATACAAGCAGGAGTCGCGCGCCGACTTTCCGGTCGGCGCCGACGGGCGCGTCCAGTACTCGAATCTGCTGCTTTCCGGTGGCGGCGCCAATGGAGCCTTCGGTTCCGGCCTGCTGAACGGCTGGACCAAGGCCGGTACCCGCCCCGTGTTCAAGATCGTCACCGGCGTTTCCACCGGGGCGCTGATGGCGCCCTACGCGTTCCTCGGACCCAAGTACGACGATGCCCTCCGCGATCTCTACACCACGACGCGGTCGCAGAACATCTTTGTCAGCGGTTCGCTCTTCGGCATGGTCTCGCAACTGTTCTTCGGCGAAGCCCTGACCGACACCGGCCCGCTCGCATCGATGATCGCGCAGCATATCGACGAGCAGTTCGTGCGCGAGGTGGCTGCGGCGCACTCGCAGGGCCGTCGACTCTATATCGGCACGGTCGAGCTTGACGCCCAGCGCTTCGTCGTGTGGAACATGGGCCTGATCGCCCAGGCGGAGTATCCGGACAAGGTGAGGCTGTTTCGCAAAGTGATGCTGGCCTCGGCATCGATCCCGGTGGTCTTCCCGCCGGTGTTCTTCGACGTGGAGGCCGGGGGCAGCCTCTTTGACGAGATGCACGTCGATGGCGGCGTGGCAGCCATGGTGTTCTTCAATGCTGGCCTGTTCAGTCCTCTGGCCGCGCGGAATACCGTGGGCGCCGCGCCAGGCTACGACCGGATCTTCGTGATCCACAACGGCCAGCTGGCCCCACCGACGCCAACACCGACACCGCGCACCGTCCGCGGGATCTCGAGCCGCGTGCTCGAAGCGGCCGGCCGTTCCGCCGTAATCGGCGACCTGTTCCGCATCTACACGATTGCGCAGCGGGAAGGGGCCGAGTACCGCTGGGTCACGATTCCGGACGATGTCAGCCTGCGGGGCGATGAGTTCTTCGACCCCGTGTTGATGACATCACTTTACGAACTCGGCTTCAAGCGCGGCCTTGCTGGCGGCGACTGGAACATGCGCCTCCCGGGTGAAGTCCAGCATCTGCGCAGCCGTTCCGAGTAGCCGCGCTGGCCCTCGCGCTGGGTCGCGGGGGCCAGGCTCTCAGTGCACGATGCGGTCGAACACGAACTTGCCGTTCTTGACGTCGACCGGAATCACGTCCTTCGGTCCGAAGCGGCCCTCGAGCACCAGCCGGGCCACCGGGTTCTCGATCTCCTGCTGGATCGCGCGCTTCAGCGGACGCGCACCGTAAAGCGGATCGAAGCCCACCTTCGCGATCTCTGCGAGCGCCGAGTCGCTGACCTCGAGCTTCATGTCCTGCGCCGCCAGTCGCAGTTCAAGTCGCTTGAGCTGGATCTTCGCAATCGACTTGATCTGGCGCGCGTCGAGCGCCTGGAACACGACGATCTCGTCGATCCGGTTGACGAACTCGGGCCGGAAGTGCTTGCGCACCTCGCCCATCACGGTGTCCTTGATCAACTCCGGGTCCTGCCCGGCCATGCGCTGGATGTCATGCGAACCGAGGTTCGAGGTCATCACGATGACCGTGTTCTTGAAGTCGACAGTGCGCCCCTGCCCGTCCGTCATGCGGCCATCGTCGAGCACCTGCAGCAGCACGTTGAAGACATCCGGGTGCGCCTTCTCGACCTCGTCGAACAGGATCACCGCATACGGCTTGCGCCGCACGGCTTCGGTCAGCGCACCGCCCTCGTCGTAGCCGACGTAGCCGGGAGGCGCACCGATCATGCGGGCCACGGAGTGCTTCTCCATGTACTCGCTCATGTCGATGCGTATCAGGGCGTCTTCGGTGTCGAACAGGAACTCCGCCAATGCCTTCGTCAGTTCGGTCTTGCCGACACCGGTGGGACCAAGGAACAGGAACGAGCCGTACGGGCGGTTCGGGTCCGCGAGGCCAGCGCGTGAACGCCGGATCGCGTCGGCCACGAGACTCACGGCCTCGTCCTGGCCGACGACGCGCCGGTGCAGGTGCTCTTCCATTTTCAGCAGCTTCTCGCGCTCGCCCTGCATCATCTTGCTGACCGGAATGCCGGTCGCGCGCGACACGACTTCGGCGATCTCTTCGGCGCCGACCTGCGTGCGCAGAAGGCGCGGCTTGCCTTTCGGCGCTTCGGCCTTCTCGGCAACCTTCAACTGCTGCTCGAGTTTGGGGAGCTGCTCATGCTGGATGCGCGCTGCTTCCTCGTACTTGCCGCTGCGCTGCAAGGCCGGCAGCTGCGCCTTGAGCTTGTCGATCTCGGCCTTGATCGAGGCGGCGCCCTGCACGGCCGCCTTCTCCGCTCGCAACAGTTCGTCGAGATCCGCGTACTCCTTCCCGAGCCGCTTGATCTCCTCTTCGATGAGTGTCAGCCGCTTCTTCGACGCTTCGTCGTGTTCCTTCTTCACGGCTTCGCGCTCGATCTTCAGCTGGATCAGGCGCCGGTCGAGCTTGTCCATCGACTCCGGCTTCGAATCGATCTCCATCTTGATGCGCGCCGCCGCCTCGTCGATCAGGTCGATCGCCTTGTCGGGCAGGAAGCGGTCGGTGATGTAGCGGTGCGAGAGTTCCGCGGCCGCCACGATCGCCGGGTCCGTGATCTCGACACCGTGGTGCAGTTCGTAGCGCTCCTGCAGTCCGCGCAGGATCGCGATGGTCGCCTCGACGCTCGGCTCGTCGACCAGCACCTTCTGGAAGCGGCGCTCGAGAGCAGCGTCTTTCTCGATGTACTTGCGGTATTCGTTGAGCGTGGTGGCACCGATGCAGTGCAGCTCGCCGCGCGCGAGCGCGGGCTTGAGCATGTTGCCGGCGTCGATCGCGCCTTCGGCCTTGCCGGCGCCGACCATCGTGTGCATCTCGTCGATGAAGAGAATGATGCGGCCCGATTCCGCGGAGACCTCTTTCAGCACGGCCTTGAGCCTTTCCTCGAACTCGCCACGGTACTTGGCCCCAGCCAGCATTCCCGCCATGTCGAGCACAAGCACGCGCTTGCCCTTCAGCGTCTCCGGCACCTCGTCGTTGACGATGCGCTGCGCGAGGCCCTCGACGATCGCCGTCTTGCCGACGCCGGGCTCGCCGATCAGTACCGGGTTGTTCTTGGTCCGGCGCTGCAGGATCTGGATCGTGCGACGGATCTCGTCATCGCGCCCGATCACCGGGTCGAGCTTGCCCTGCTGGGCGCGCTCGGTGAGGTCGATCGTGTACTTCTTCAGTGCCTCGCGCTGGCCCTCGGCCTCGGCGCTTTCGACCGGGGCGCCGCCGCGCACGGCATCCACCGCGGCCTCGAGGGCCTTACGGCTCACTCCGTGCTCGCGCGCAAGACGCCCCACCTCGCCTTTGTCATCGGCCACTGCCAGCAGGAACATTTCGCTCGCGATGTAGCTGTCGCCGCGACGCTGGGCTTCCTTGTCGGTGGCGTTCAGCAGGCTGTTGAGGTCGCGGCCGACCTGAATCTGGCCGTCGCCGCCCTTGACCTGCGGCAGCCGCTTGACCGCCCCTTCGAGCGCCGAAGTCAGTGCGTTGACATTGGCGCCGGCCCGCTGCAGCAGCGAGCGCGCGCCGGCGTCACTCTGCCGCAGCATGGCGAGCAGCACGTGCACCGGCTCGATGTAGGAATTGTCGTGTCCGGCGGCGATCGATTGGGCGTCGCCGAGTGCTTCCTGGAACTTGGTCGTCAGTTTGTCGATGCGCATGGTCTCGCCCTGCCCCCAGAATCGGTTTCCACCTCGAAGGTAGGGCAAAGTCGCGCGTTTTCAAGCGGATTCGACGCTGCCCTCGCTTTGCTAGGATCGAACGCAGAGGGTTGCGGTGCGCTGGCTCCGGGTTGACCGAGCGCGTCGGAAGCCGCCTCGACATTCAGGTCTGCACTGTGCGCCCCGGACTGCTGGTCACGCTACTACTCCTGCTCGGCCTGCCCCTGGGTGCATCGGCGCAGCCCGCGGATGGCACGGACGAGGGCGTGCAACTGGTGGGCGCAGCCGGGGTCAGCGGCCGCGTCGCCACCGCGCTCGACGAAGCTCTCCGGCGTTTCCGGCTCCCGCCCGAGGCGGACGAGGCCGACGAGGAGCGCGAATTGCGGCGCGCCGAACGCGCCGCCACGGAAGTACTCGCCACCGAGGGTTACTTCAGCCCTGCGCTGCGCTTCGAGCCCAATACGGCACAGGTCCCGCGCTATCGGTTGCTCGTCGAGACCGGGCGCCAGACGACCGTGGGTAGCGTCGACATCCGCTTTCGAGGACCACTCGCGGAACCGGCATTCGCGGAGCGCGCCGCTAGCCTGAAGAGCGAGTGGAGCCTCCCGGCTGGGGCCCCGTTTCGCAGCGCCGAGTGGGAGGCGGCCAAGAACCGGCTGATGCTGGCGGTGACGGCGCGCGACTTCGCGGCAGCGACGTTGGCAGAGTCAAGCGCCGAAGTCGACGCCGAGCGCGCCACGGCGGTGCTGACTGTCGAAGTCGACAGCGGACCCGCTTATCGCGTCGGACCGCCGAGGATCGAAGGCCTGCAGCGCCACGATGCGGCGCTGGTCGAGCGCTTCAACCCGTTCAAGCCGGGCGCTCCCTTCGATCGGGCCCTGATGCTGCAGTTCCAGCAGGCACTGCAGGAAACCGCTTTCTTCAACAGCGTCGTCGTGACGCTCGACCTGGAGTCGGCCTCGGCGGACGTAGTGCCTCTGAGGGTGCAGTTGCGCGAAGCGCTGCTCCGCCGATTCTCGGCCGGAGTCGGCTTTGCGACCAACACGGGCGCCCACATCGAAGCGTTGTATCGCCAGGCCATCACCTTTGGGCGGCCATACCTACTGCAGTCCGGCTTCCGCGTCGATCAGACTGGCGAGTTTGCCTACGTCGACATGATCTTCCCGCCGCAGCGGGGCGGCGCGCGCGACAGCATCGGCGCCCTGGTCGAGAACTCCGACATCGAAAACCTGCAGATCAACCGCTGGGGCCTTGGTGCAGCCCGCTCGAAACTCACCGGGCCGCGCGACGGACGCAACATCGAAACACAACTGGCGTTCAACTTCGAGCACGAGCGGCGTGAAACGCCGCTCGATCCGCCGATCACGCTCGACGTGCTGTCCAGCACCTATACCTGGACCCGACGCGACGTCGACGACATCACGAGCCCGCGCCGCGGCAACCTGATCCAGTTGCAGGGCTCGGTCGGCCTCGGGGGTTTCTCGATCGATGATGCGTTCCTGCGGGCGTTCGGCAGCATCGTCCAGTATGTGCCGGTCGGCACGCGTGACGCGCTGATCCTGCGTGGCCAGGTCGGTGGCGTCCAGGCCGAAAGCACCAACAACGTCCCCAACAAGTTCCTGTTCCGTACCGGCGGCGCACTGACCGTGCGCGGCTACGACTATGAGAGCCTGGGCGTCGAACAGGGCGGCGCCATCGTCGGTGGCCGCGCGCTGGCCGTCGCTTCGATCGAGTACGTGAACTGGCTGGAGCGCTGGGGCGGCAACTGGGGCTGGGCGGTCTTCGTCGACGCGGGTGACGCGGCGGCGCGCTTCAAGGACCTCGATCCGGCGCTCGGCTACGGCCTGGGCGTGCGCTGGCGCACGCCGGCGGGACCGCTTGCCGTCGATGTCGCCTACGGAGAACGTTTCCAGCAAGTCCGTGTGCACTTTTCGGTGGCGATCGCATTCTGATGTCCATGCCGCCCGCGCCCCCACCTGCTGCCGCACCGAAGAAGCTACGCCCACGGTGGATGAGCTCGGTCGCGCTTGTGCTCGGCCCCGCGCTGCTGGCGCTTGCTCGCGCTCGCCGCCACGACGGCCTGGCTCGTGACAACCTCCGCCGGGCTGCGCACCGCCGCCGCACTGGCCAGCACCTTCGTTCCCGGACTGACGCTGAGCGGTGTCGAAGGCTCGCTTGGCACCGGGGTACGCATCGAAAGATTTGAATTGAAGCGCACGGGCTGGGCGGTCGCCGCCGACACCGTCACGTTGGATCTGCGCGAGTGGTCGCTGCGGCAGCGCTCGCTCGAGGTGGAACGTGTCACGGCCAAACGCTTTCAGATCGACTGGGTCGCGAGCGACAGTCCCGGCACCCCACCCGCTTCGCTGGGCCTGCCCTTCGATCTCGGTGTACGTCGCGGCAGCATCCAGGAGTTGGCCATGGGTGCGCGTGGGGCCTCGCCGACCGTGTTCCAGCGCGTCGAGCTCAGTGGCCGGATGAATCTGCAGGGCATTGAAGTGTCTGACCTCGCGGGCGAGTTCGAGCGTACCCGCATCCAGGCACAGGGGCGCATCGGTGCCTCCGCGCCCTTCGTCACGGAGGCACGCGCGCAACTGAGCAGCTCGCTGCAGGGCCGGTCCGTCATGGCGACCGCCTCGGCGACCGGTTCACTGCAGCAGCTTCGGCTTCAAATGAGCGCCGACGACACTGCCGCACGCGCACGCGTCGATGCTGTCCTCCTGGCCTTCGCCGACGTGCCATTCGAGCGCCTTGCCGTCGACATCGAAACGTTCGACCCCGCACTCTGGCTGAGCGGGGTGCCCTCGATGCAACTGCGTGCGCGGGCCGATCTGGCGCCGACGACGCTGGCCGACGGCACCTGGTCGGTCGGCGGCCCGTTTTCGGCCGAGAACTCCGCCGCCGGGCCGCTCGACCGCGACCGGCTTCCGGTCCGTTCACTGCGCGGCACGCTGGTGTGGGGCGCGCAGAAGCTTCGGCTCGACGTCGAGCGGGCCGAGGGAGTGCGCGGCTCCGCCAACGGTGCTCTGATCTGGTCCAGGGCGGAAGGCGTGCAGGCGGCGGCGCGCTTCAGCGGCATCGATGCGTCCACGTTGCACAGCCAGATGGTCGTGACGAATGCCAGCGGACAGATCGACTACAGCCTCATCAACGGCGTACAGCGATTTGTCGGCAGCGCACGCAACTCCGGGGCCTTGCCGCTGAGCGCCGACATCGATGCCTCGGTGCGTGCGCAGGTGCTCGATGTGGCGCGAGCGCGACTCAGCCTCGGCGAGGGTCGCGCTGACCTGCGCGGTCGGCTCGAGCTGGGGGGCACCCGCAGCGCGCGTTTCAGCGGAAGCTTCAAGGACCTCGACCTTGCGCGACTCGTGCGCGGAATCGACACCCGCCTGAACGGCACGATCGACGTCGACGGGCGACTGCAGACACCGCTCAGCGGCCGTGCGACCTTTGCGCTGGCGGAAAGCCGTATCGCCGGACGACCGATCTCCGGCCGGGGCCGCATCGAGGCGGCCGGTGCGCGGCTCGATGCCGATGTCGAACTGCGCTCCGGGACAGCGCGCCTGTCGGCCCTGGGTGGCATCGGGGCCGGACGCGAACTCAAGCTGGATCTCATCGCACCCGAACTCGATACGCTGCTGCCGGGTTACGGCGGCCGGATCGATGCGCGCGCCACCCTCGCCGGGGAGCTAGACAGCGCGCGCATCGATGCGACGGCAGCCGGCAAGAACCTGCTGCTGCCGGGCGGGCACCGCATCGGCAGCGTCGTGGCGTCGTTCCGTGGCGGCGTGGCGACCGCCGAGCCCTTTGCGCTGACCGTCGAACTCGCGCAGCACACGGCTCCCCGCGGACCAGCGCAGTCGCTCGCCGGGGCCACATTGATCGGACGCGGCACGACCGCCAGCGCGACACTCGAGCTCAACGGCGCCACGGGATCGCAGCAGCCGGTACGCATCATCGCCAGCGGTGGCGTCAGCGACGGAGCGTGGCGTGGCTCACTCGTGGCCGCCGAGGTCGGTGCGCCCGTCGATCTGCTGATGCGCTCGCCAACGCCCCTGACGGTCTCGCTGAACGCGGTGGCCTTCGGCCCGGCCGAGTTCCTGCTGCACGGCACGCGCTTCACGAACTTCGAGGTACAGCGCAAGGACGGCCGCTGGCGCACATCCGGCCGGTTCGAGGACCTGCAGCCGCAGGCGCTCGACGCCCAGGCACGCGCGCCGCGACGCGTCGTGCGCAGCGGCACCGGCGACCGCGTTCCGCTCACGCTCGCCGGGCGCTGGGACCTTGAATATGCCGACGCGGTGAACGGCATCGCCGTCATCGAACGCAGCGGCGGCGACATCTACAGCGGCATCGATGCGCTCAGTCCGATCGGCGTGAGCGACGTCGGGGCCGCTCTCAACGTGATCGACAACCGCGTCACCGGCAATGTCTACATGCGCGGTCGGGCGCTGGGCAAGATCGACGCGGCGATCGACGCTTACGTCGATCCTGCCGCACCGGGCGGCCGCCTGCTGGCGCAGGAGCGTCCGTTCCGCGTCGTCGTCGATGCAAGCTTGCCCGATCTGAGCTGGATCGGCCCTCTGATCGGTGACAACATACAGTTCGGGGGTTCCGGGTCGATCAACGCCACGATTGGTGGTACGCCGTCGGATCCGACGTCCACCGGCACGATGCGCGGCGAGGCGCTGCGCCTAGCGTGGGTCGACCAGGCCGTGCGCATGGAAAACGGCCGGCTCGATGCCGTGCTCGACGACGGCGTCCTGGTCATCAACGAACTGCTGTTTTCGGGCAATCCACGCGTGGCGCCGCTCGAAAAGCGCGCCCTCGAAGGGTTGGACTCCAACCAGCCGTTCGAAGTGCGCGCGGTGGGCCGCATCGCACTGCGCTCGCTGGCCGGCAGTATCGGCGTGCAGGCCACGCAACTGCCGGTGCTGCAACGGGCCGACCGCTGGATGGTGGTGTCCGGCACCGGCGGCATCACGCTGTCGCCGCAGCGGGCAGAGCTCTACGCCAAGCTGACCGTCGACGGTGCGTACATCGATTTCGACGGACTGCGTGGTGGGCGCAGCCTGCCGAATGACGTCGTGGTGACGCGCGCCGGAGCACAGCGCAAGGCGAGCGCGGCGGCACCGGTCGACGTGACGCTCGACGTGCAAGGCTCACTCGGTCGCCGTTTCTACATCGAGGGAGCCGGCCTCGAAGCACGGTTGGCCGGGGCCGTGAACCTCAGCGGGCGCCCTTCGCAACTGCGGGCAGAAGGCACCGTGCAGGCGGTAGACGGCGTGTTTGCCGGCTATGGCCAGCGACTGCGCATCGAACGCGGCATCGTCACCTTCCAGGGTCCGATCGACAACCCGGCGCTCAATGTGCTCGCCGTGCGTGCCGGACTGCCGGTTGAAGTGGGTGTGGCCATCAGCGGAACCGCGCAGCGACCCTACGTGCGCCTGCACTCCGATCCCTCGATGTCGGACACTGAAAAGCTCAACTGGCTGGTGCTCGGCCGGCCGCCGGGGGCGAGCGACGGCAACGATCGGGCGATGCTCTCGGCCGCGGCCAGTGCGCTGTTCGCCGGCCAGGCCGACAGCGCCAGTGCCGGCATCATGCGCACGTTCGGCATCGACCAGATCACGCTGCAGTCGGGTCAGAGCAACGCGTCGCTGCTGCCGAGGGAAACCGTCGCCGGGCGCCTGCGCAGCAGCGGCATGACGACCACGAGTTCGGCGGCATCCGACTTCCTCGCCGTCGGCAAACGGATCAATGATGACCTTTTCCTGTCCTTCGAGCAGGCGCTGAGCGGTGCCGAGTACTTCGTCGCGCTCAACTACCGGCTGACGCGCCAGCTCTCGCTGATCGCCCGCGCCGGCAGCACCAACGCACTCGACCTGGTCTACTCAATCGCCTTCGACTGAGACCCAGACGCCTCAGGCCGGATTGGCCAGGGCGTCTGCAGGCATCGCGCTGCGCTCAGGGCGCGTGACCCGGAACCACGCCGCGTACAGCGCGGGCAGGAACAGCAGCGTCAGCGCGGTCGCGACGATCAGGCCGCCCATGATCGCGATCGCCATCGGACCCCAGAAGGTGCTGCGCGACAGCGGGATCATCGCCAGCACGGCGGCGGCGGCGGTCAGCACGATCGGCCGCAGGCGCCGCACGGCGGCCTCGATGATGGCGTCCCACGTCGGCATGCCTGCCTCGGAGTTGCGTTCGATCTGGTCGACCAGGATCACCGAGTTGCGGATGATCATGCCGAACATTGCGATGACGCCCAGCTGTGCGACGAATCCGAACGGCGCACGGAACAGCAGCAGGCCCAGCGATGCACCGATCAGTCCAAGAGGACCCGTGAGGAACACCAGCATCGAACGCGAAAACGTGCGGAGCTGAAGCATCAGCAGCGTGAACACGATGAACAGCATCAACGGCACGTTGGCCATGATCGCCGCGCCGGCCTTGGACGACTCCTCGGCCGCGCCGGCGATCGCGATCTGGTAGCCCTCCGGCAGTCGCTCCTGAAGTGCGGCAAGCTGCGGGTCTGACGCGATCTGTGTCGAGACCGTCTGACCCTGGATGCCTTCGCGCACATCGCTCTGCACCGTGATCGCGTAGTCACGGTCCTGCCGCCAGATGATGCCGGGTTCCCAGCCGAACTCGATCCTGACGAGCTGCGACAGCGGCACGGCCTTGCCGCTGGCCGTCGCGATATTGGCCTCGGCCAGGCGCGACATCACTGCCCGTTCGTCCAGCGGCTGCCGCAGCACGATGTCGATCAGTTGATCGCCTTCGCGGAACTGCCCGATCGTCGTGCCGGAAAGCAGGGTCTGGGCCGCACGCGCCAGGGTCTGGGTCGACATGCCGAGCGCGCGGGCGCGGTCCTGGTCGAGCGTCAGGCTCAGGCGCTTGACGCTCTCGTTCCAGTTGTCGTTCACTCCGCGCGTGTTCGGGTTCGCGCGCATGATCTCCTTGACCTGATCGGCGACCTGCCGCACGGTGCGCGCATCCGGTCCCTGGACACGGAACTGCACCGGATAGGACACCGGAGGCCCGTTGGGCAGCAGCTTCACCCGGCCGCGCAGGTTGGGCAGGTCATTGCGGAACAGCTCGATCATCTTCACCCGCAGCCGGTCACGGCTCGCCAGATCCTTCGGCGTCACGACGACCTCCGCGAGGTTGCTGTTGCTGAACTGCTGGTCCTGCGGCAGATAGAAGCGCGGCGCACCCGTTCCCACGTAGCTGACATACCAGTCGAGTTCCGGCTGTTGCGCCAGCCAGCGCTCGAACACGCGCGTTTCCACCTCGGTCGCTTCGAGGCTCGAACCCTCCGGCAGCCACAGATCGACCACCAGCTCCAGCCGGCTCGAATCGGGGAAGAACTGCTGCTCGATGAAGCGGAAGCCGCCAATGCCGAGCGCGAGCGTCGCGAGCGTGATCGCGATGACGGTCTTGCGCCACTCGACGCACCAGTCCACGAGCGCGCGGAAGCGGGAATAAAACGGGGTCGCAAAGAGTTCGGCCGCGTCGTGCGCGTGCGACTGTGGCTTCACCTTGAGGAGCCACACGCCGAGCAGCGGAACGAAGAGCACGGCAACAAACCAGGAGATCACCAGCGCCAGCGCGGTGACCTGAAAGATCGACATCGTGTACTCGCCTGCCGACGACTTTGCGATCGCAATCGGCAGGAAGCCGGCGGCGGTGATCAGGGTTCCGGTCAGCATCGGCATGGCGGTGGTCTCGTACATCGACGTGACCGCGACCGTCTTGCTGGCGCCCTCCTCGAGTTTGCGCACCATCATTTCCACCGCGATGATGGCGTCGTCCACCAGCAGGCCGAGGGCGACGATCAGCGCGCCGAGCGAGATCTTGTGCAGGTTGATCCCGAACAGCCACATGCCGAGGAACGTCAGCGCCAGCACCAGCGGGATCGTTGCCAGCACGACCAGGCCCGGCCCGGGATCGACCCGCAGTGGCCGCGTGTGCAGGCCGAGGCTGAGGAACGACACGCCAAGCACCACGACCAGTGCTTCGACGAGGACGCGCAGGAAGTCGTTGACCGAACGTGGCAACCGCGCGCGGCTGGTCGGCCACCTTGACCATGTCGATGCCGACCGGCAGCGAGCGCGCCAGGCGTTGCCCGGTCACTTCGAGGTCCTTGCCGAGCTGGATGATGTCGCCGCCCTTGACCATCGAGACGCCGAGCCCGATCACCTCGCGCCCCGGAACGCCGGCCCGTCCGGCCCGCAACCGATCGCGCGGCGGATCGGTGTAGGCGCGGTTCACCGTGGCGATGTCGGCGAGCTTGTAGGTGAGGCCATTGCTCCGGATCGGAAGCTGGCGCAGGTCATCCAGCGAACGGAACTCGCCACTGACGCGCACCTGCAGGTTGTCGGTCGGCAGCACGAGCACGCCGGCCCCTTCGACCGCGTTCTGCGCGCCGATTTGCGCGGCCAGCTGGGCAATGTCGAGTCCGACCTGCGCCAGCTTCTTGTCGGAAATCTCGATGTAGATCTTCTCGTCCTGCACGCCGAAGAGATCCACCTTGGCCACGTTCGGCACACGCAGCAGTTGCTGGCGCACCGCCTCGACGTGGTCCTTCAGCTCACGGTAGGTGAAGCCGTCGGACGAGAACGCATATATCACGCCATAGACGTCGCCGAACTCGTCGTTGAAAAACGGTCCCTGCACGTTCGACGGCAGCGTGCCTCGTATGTCACTGACCTTCTTGCGGACCTGGTACCAGGCGTCGACCACGTCATGGCCACGCATCGACTCCTTGAGCTGCACGAAGATCAATGTCTCGCCGGGCTTGCTGTACGAGCGCAGCTTCTCGAGGCCGGGCACCTCCTGCAGCTTCTTCTCGAGCTTGTCAGTGACCTGTTCGGCCATCTGGGTCGCGGTGGCCCCTGGCCAGTAGGCGCGCACGACCATCGTGCGGAACGTGAACGGGGGGTCCTCGTCCTGGCCGAGACGATCGAAGGCGAACAGTCCTCCCAGCAGCAGGACGACCATCAGGTAGCGCACCAGAGGCTGGTGCTCGATCGCCCAGGTCGAAAGGTTGAAGCCGCCGCCGCGCGCCATCGGATCAGCTCTTCTTGCGCAGGTCGGGCCTCAGCGTCGCCGGGCCCGCGGGCGAGAGTTCCATCGCCTCGCTCAGCAGGCGCACCTTCTGCCCGTCCTTGAGCTGGTGCACGCCGGCCGTCACGATCATGTCGCCCGCCTTGAGACCCTGGCTGACAACGATCTCGTTGCCTGCCACATTGGCAACCTGCACCGGCGTGCGACGCACCGTGTGGCTCGCGGGGTCGACCACCCACGCGTGCGTTGCACCGCCTTCGGCCAGCAGCGCCTGCAACGGCACCGCGATGACCGGCTGGGCGATCGGTGTCGCAAACGACACGGTCGCCGTCATGCCCAGGGCCACGGTCGTGGGCGGATTGATCAGCGCGATCCGTGCGGGGAACGTGCGCGTCGCCGGATCGGCCGCCGGCGAGATTTCGCGCACACGACCCTCGATAGCGTCGCCTCCCGCCCACAGGCGCACGCTGACGTCGCGCGCACTCTTCAGCATCGTCAGCTGTTGTTCAGGAATGCCGATGGCGACCTCCATCTCGCCGGTGCGCGCCAGCCGGATCACCGACTGGCCGGCGGAGACGACCTGCCCGACTTCCGCATCAACACCCACGACGATTGCGTCGTGCGGTGCACGCAGCACCGCGTATCCCGCCTGGTTGCCGCTCGTGCGTGCGTTGGCCTCGGCTTGCAGGTACCTGGCTTCGGCAGCGTCGAGCGCCGCCTTGCGACGGTCGAGATCCGCCTGGCTGATGAAGCCTTTGCGCTGCAGTTCCTCGAAACGACGGTAGTCGGCGCGCTGTTGGTCACGATCGACCTGAGCCGCACTCAATCCCGCATCGGCCGCCTGCACGGCCAGCCGATAGTCCTGCGGGTCGAGGCTCGCAAGCGGCTGTCCCGCGCGCACCGACTGGCCGACGTCGACGAGGCGCTGCGTCACCCGCCCAGGCACCTGGAATCCGGCGCGTGTCTCGACGCGCGGACGCACGTCACCGGAAAATTCGGCGATCGCACTGGTTGAACGCACGCCGACCGTCAGCGTCCGGACGGGACGGATATCTTCGGTGGGGGTGACCTGGCGTCCGCAGGCCACAAGCCCAAAGAAGAGCGCCGCAAACAGGATCGAACGCATGGCAGAACCAGTAAATAACTAACCGGTCAGTAATATAGCCAGCGCCAAAGCCCTCGGTCAACTCCTTTGCGTCGTGTACGGCGCCTGGATCAGGCGAAAGACCGCACCGTGGCGATTCCAGCCAGAGTTGCCAGGACCGAGCCCGCTACGTGCAACACCGTATGGACCGCTGCCGCCTGCCATTGCTCACCCTGCAGCAAAGCGACACTTTCCGCCGAGAAGGTGGAAAAGGTGGTCAATCCTCCGAGGAAGCCGGTGACGATCACCAGGCGCCAGGCCGGCGTAATCGCCGGGTGGGCGGCGAACACCGCCACCGCGACACCGATCAGGTAGCCGCCCACGAGATTTGCGACCAGCGTTCCCAACGGCAGGTGCACCAGGCGCGGATTGAGCCAGTAAGCGAGCGCCCAGCGCAGCCAGGCCCCCAGCACCGCCCCGACCGCGATGGCTGCGAGGACCGTGACCAGCGGACCGTCACGCGTCATGATTGCCCTTCCGCCATGTCCCAGCGCGCACGTGCCGCACCGTCACTTTCGCGGGCGTCGACCCAGCGCACGCCCTCGGGCGTCGCCTCTTTCTTCCAGAACGGCGCGTCGGTCTTGAGGTAGTCCATGACGAACTCGCAGGCCGCGAACGCCTCGCCGCGGTGGGCGCTGGTGGCGATCACCAAGACGATGGGATCCGTCGGATGCAGTTCCCCGACCCGATGGATCACCAGCACATCGTAGAGATCCCACCGCCGGCGCGCCTGCTCGACGATGCCTTCGAGCGCCTTCTCGGTCATGCCGGGATAGTGCTCGAGCGTCATCGATCCGACCGCGACGCCTTCATTCAGGTCGCGCACGACGCCGATGAAGCAGGCGATGGCCCCGATGCGCGGATTGGCCGCGCGCAGGCGCTCGATCTCGGCGTTGACGTCGAAGGCGTCGGTCTGGACGCGGATCATCGGGCACCGCCGGAGCGCCCCGGAGCGGCGGCGCGTCCTTTGAAGATGCAACGAGGAGAGCCGGCGGCGGCGCAACCCATCTCAGCCTCCCGTGACCGGAGGAAAGAACGCAACCTCGGCCTCGTCGCGCAGCCGGACATCGCCGCGCGCCATCGCCTGGTCGACCGCCGCACGCACGTGCCGCGTCGCCGCGAAGGCACCGGCCCAGGGTTCACCACGCGTGACGAGCCATGCGCGCAATGCGTCGACCGTCTCGACGCCGGAGGGCAGTTCACACTCTTCGCGCGCCCGGCCGACGCGCTCGCGCAGCGCTGCAAAGTAGAGAACGGTCACCTTCATCGCGGCCTGGGCCTCATGTGATCAACTCCGCGAACGGCAGATAGCGCACCGGGTCGCCGCGCGCGATCGTCGCTCCGGCCGGATGATCGACCAGTCCGTCCGCCCATGCCGCGGAAGTGAGAACGGCGGAGTTCTGAGTCGGGAAGAGCTCGACGCCGTTGTGTGCGTTACGACGCACGCGCAGGAACTCGCGACGCTTGTCCGGCCGCGGCCAGTCGAAGTCGGCGCGCAACTCGATCCCCGGGGAGGGCAACGCGCGGACACCTTGTCGGCGCAGGACGAACGGACGTACGAACAGCAGGAAGGTCACGAAACTGGACACCGGGTTGCCCGGCAGTCCGATGAACGGAACGCTGTGCACGTGACCGAACGCGAGCGGCTTGCCGGGCTTCATTGCAATCTGCCAGAGATCCAGCGCGCCCTCGGCCTCGACCGCCGGCTTCACGTGGTCTTCCTCACCGACCGAAACACCGCCCGAGGTCACGATGAGGTCGGCGCGCCGGGCGGCCTCGACGAACGCAGCCCGCGTGCTGCTGCGGTCATCCGGGACGATGCCGAGATCCACGACCTCGCACCCCAGGCGCTGCAGCAGCGCACGCAGGACGAACCGGTTTGAGTTGTAGATGCGTCCGGGCGGCAACGGGTCGCCTGGCATGGCCAGCTCATCGCCCGTGAAGAACACGGCGACCCGGAGTCGGCGGAAGACCGTGACCCGAGCCAGCCCGATCGAGGCGATGAGACCGAGATCCTGCGGACGCAGGCGCCATCCCGCAGCGACCACGGTGTCGCCGGCCGCGATGTCGAGGCCGGCCTTTCGGATCCAGGCCCCGCGCTGCGGGACCTCATTGAAAGTCACGCGGCCGCCTTCAGCCACGCACGCTTCCTGCATGACGATGGCGTCCGCACCGGCCGGGACCGGAGCGCCCGTGAAGATCCGCGCCGCGGTGCCCGGCTCGAGCGCTGCGCCGACATGTCCGGCGGCGATGCGCTGGCTGACACGCAGCGTCGTCCCGCCAGCGGGAACGTCCACGCTGCGAACCGCGTAGCCATCCATCTGCGAGTTGTCGAGCGGCGGAACATCGAGTGTGGATACGACGTCCGTTGCCAGTACGCGACCGTCCGCTTCAAGCGTCGGCACGACCTCGACGTCGACCGGATCGGCCCGTTCCAGGACGCGCGCCAGCGCTTCTTCGACCGTCAGCATCGGGCAAGCCCCAGATGAGCCGCTATGAAGTCTGCGATCTTAGCCGGCGCATTGATGTCGAGTATGGGCAGCGGGGCATTGATCCCGTGATCGGTGGCGATCGCGATGACGTTGCTGTCGTGCGGGTACAGCGGTGGCTCCTGGATCCCCTGGCGCCGGACTTCGATGCGCGGCATGTGCCCTTCACTCTTGAACCCCTCGACGATGACGAGGTCACACGGCGCAAGCTGCGCCAGCAGTTCATCGAGCGTCGATGGGCGCTGCGCCGTCTCGGTCAGCAGAGCCCAGCGCAATCCGGTCGCGATCAGCACCTGCCCCGCACCGGCCTGCCGATAGCGGAAGGAGTCCTTGCCCGGACGATCCATGTCGAAACCGTGGTGGGCGTTCTTGATCGCCGATACGGCGAGTCCCCGTTCGCGGAACAGTGGAATCACGCGCTCGATCAGCGTCGTCTTGCCGCTGTTGGAATAGCCGATAAAGCCGATCGCCTTCATCCGGAGCAGTCTATTGCAGGGCCTTGGCCACGCTGGCAGCCGCGTGCATGGCGCACCGGCCGCGGCTCACGTCGCGTGCGCCGCGATGTAGTCCTTGACCTGCTGTGCATCGGCACCGATCGAGTCGAAACGTTGCCGCCGCGACTCGAGGTCGGCGTACGCCGGCGGTCGATCCGGCGCGCGCCCGGTCGCTTCGACGATCGTCTCTGCGAACTTGGCAGGCAGCGCAGTCTCCAGACAGACCATCGGCACCGCGGCATCGTGCTGTTCGAGCGCCACCTTCAGGCCATCGGCGGTGTGCGGATCGATCAAGATCCCGTAGCGCTGCTCGACGCTGCGGATCGTGCGCAGGCGATCGATGTGGTTGCTGCGGCCGGACACCATACCGCTGGCATGGACTGCCGCTAAAAACGGCGTGCCGACGAGGTGGAACTGGCCCCGCGTATCGACCTCCCACCACAGTTCGCGTATGGCTTCCGGATCGCGCCCGACCATATCGAACATGAATCGTTCGAAATTGGATGCCTTGCTGATGTCCATCGATGGGCTGCTGGTCGCGTGCGTCTCGGAACCGCTGCGCACACGGTAGCGGCCGGTGCGGAAGAACTCGTCCAGTACGTCGTTCTCGTTGGTTGCCAGCACCAGCTTGTCGATCGGAAGTCCCATTTTGCGCGCGATCCAGCCGGAGAGGATGTTGCCGAAGTTGCCCGAAGGCACGGCAAACGAAACGCGCTCGCCAGCACCGTGCGTGGCCGCCAGATACCCGCGGAAGTAATAGACGATCTGCGCAACGATGCGGCCCCAGTTGATCGAGTTGACGCTGCCGATATGCCACCTGGACTTGAAGGCGAGATCGCCCGAGACTGCCTTGACCACGTCCTGGCAGTCGTCGAAAGTGCCAGCGACGGCGAGATTGAAGACGTTCACGTCCTGCAGGGAATACATCTGCGCCCGCTGGAAGGCGCTCATCCTGCCCTGGGGTGACAGCATGAAGACGCGGATGCCGGGCCGTCCGCGCATGGCGTACTCGGCGGCAGATCCGGTATCGCCTGACGTGGCCCCGAGGATATTGAGTTCACCGCCCCGCTCGCCGAGCACATGCTCGAACAGTCCGCCGAGCAGCTGCATCGCCATATCCTTGAAGGCCAGCGTCGGACCGTTCGACAGCTCGAGCAGCCCGAGTCCCGGCTCGAGCCAGCGCAGCGGCGCGATGTCCTCGATACGGCTGTCCGCGCGCCCGTTCCCGTAGACACTGGCGCTGTAGGTCGCATGGCAAAGCCGCGCCAGCACCTCGCGCGGAAGGTCGGTCGCGAACTTGGCGATGATCTCGGTCGCGAGTTCCGCGTACGACAGCGCACGCCAGGACTCCAGTTCCGCGCGCGCTACCTGGGGATAGTAGGCCGGCACATACAGCCCGCCATCGTCCGCCAGGCCCGACAGCAGGATGTCGGCAAAGCCCCGCTCCGGGGCGCGCCCACGCGTCGACACGTAGCGCATTTCCGCTGGCACTACAGCAGCTCTTCCTGACGAATCCGGATCACGGGTGCCAGCACCGTCGACAACGCCTCGATGCGACGAATCGCGGCATTGACTTCGCGCTCGACCGCGTCGTGCGTCAGCATGATGATGTCGGTCTGGTTCTCCCCTTCCGATGGCTCGCGCTGGAACAGCGCGTCGATCGAGATGCGACCGTCGGCCAGGATGCGCGTGATGTCGGCCAGCACGCCGGGCTGGTCCGCCACACGCATGCGGAAGTAGTACGACGTGACGCACTCCTCGATCGTCAGCCACGGCACCGCGGCCATCGCGTCGGGCTGGAACGCCAGGTGCGGCACGTGGTTCTCCGGGTCGGCGGTGTGCATGCGCGTGACGTCGACGAGATCGGCGATGACCGCCGAGGCGGTCGGTTCGGCGCCCGCTCCAGGGCCGTAGTACATCGTCGTGCCGACGGCATCACCCTTGACCAGCACGGCGTTCATCGCCCCTTCGACACTCGCAATGAGGCGCTGCATCGGTACCAGCGTCGGATGCACGCGCAGTTCGATGCCTTTGGAGGTGCGCTTGGCAATGCCCAGCAGCTTGATCCGATAGCCAAGCTGCTCGGCGTACTTGATGTCCGTTGCCGAGAGCTGGGCGATGCCCTCGGTGTAGGCGGCCTCGACGTTGATCGGCACGCCGAAGGCGATCGCCGCCAAAATCGTGAGCTTGTGCGCGGCATCGATGCCCTCGATGTCGAACGTGGGATCGGCCTCCGCGTAGCCCAGCCGCTGCGCCTCGGCGAGCACCGCGGCGAAGGACAGTCCCTTCGACCGCATCTCCGACAGGATGAAGTTGCTGGTCCCGTTGATGATGCCCGCCAGCCATTCGATGCGGTTGGCAGTCAGGCCTTCGCGCAGTGCCTTGATGATCGGCACGCCACCGGCCACCGCGCCCTCGAACGCCACCATGACCCCTTGCGCGCTCGCGGCTTCGAAGATCTCGTTGCCATGACGCGCCAGCATCGCCTTGTTTGCAGTCACGACATGCTTGCCGCGTGCAATGGCCTCCAGCACCAGCGACCGCGCCGGTTCGTAGCCACCGATCAGCTCGACGACGATATCGATATCCGGATGCCGCACGACGTCGAGCGGTTCGGTCGTCACCGGCAGGTCCTTGCCGACGACGGCGCGCGCCTTGGCCGCGTCGCGTACCGCCACCGTCGCGATCTCGATTCCGCGGCCGGCGCGCCGCATGATCTCGTGCTGATTACGGCGCAGCACGTTGAAGGTGCCGCGTCCCACGGTGCCCAGCCCGAGCAAGCCGACTCTGATCGGGTTCATCGTCATCAGGTCCCGGCGCCCGTCGCGGCCGCCGTGTCAAGGGTTGATCAGGCCGCGGCCTTCTCGGGAGAACGCGGAGCGAGCAGTCCGTCCTTGCGGAACATGTCCTTGATGCCGCGCAGCGCCTGCCGGATGCGATGCTCGTTTTCGATCAGCGCGAATCGAACATGTGAGTCGCCGTAGTCACCGAAACCGATGCCGGGCGAGACCGCGACCTTGGCATCGGCCAGCACTTTCTTGGCGAATTCGAGCGAACCCATGGCGCGATACGGTTCGGGAATCGCCGCCCAGATGTACATGGACGCCTTGGGAATATCGACCATCCAGCCGGCCTCGTGCAGTCCACGCACCAGCACGTCGCGCCGACGCTGGTACTCCGCCCGGATCTCCTCCACGCACTCCTGCGGGCCTTCGAGCGCCGCAATCGATGCGACCTGGATCGGCGTAAAGGTGCCGTAGTCGTGGTAGCTCTTGATGCGCGCGAGCGCCGACACCAGGTCCTTGTTGCCGACCATGTAGCCGATGCGCCAGCCGGCCATGTTGTAGCTCTTGCTCATCGTGAAGAACTCGACCGCGACATCGCGCGCGCCCGGGACCTGCATGATCGAAGGCGCCCTGTGGTTCGGAAAGTGTGCGTCGAAGGTGATATCCGCGTAGGCGAGGTCGTGCACGACGTAGATGCCGTGCTGGCGCGCGAGGTCGATCACCCGGTGGAAAAACTCGAGGTCGACGCACTGCGCCGTCGGGTTGCTCGGGAAGCCGAGGATCATCATCTTCGGCTTCGGCAGAGTCTCGCGGATTGCGCGCTCGAGTTCGGCGAAGAAGTCGACGCCGCCGTCCATCCGTACCGATCGAATGTCGGCACCGGCGATGATCGCGCCGTAGATGTGGATCGGGTAGCTCGGGTTCGGCACCAGCACCGTATCGCCGCGATCGAGCGTGGCGAGCATCAGGTGCGCCAGCCCCTCCTTGGAGCCGATCGTGACGATCGCCTCGGAGTCGGGATCGAACTCGACGCCGTAGCGGGTCTGGTACCAGTTCGTGATCGCGCGGCGCAGGCGGGGAATGCCCTTCGAGACCGAATAGCCGTGGGTGTCCTGACGCTGCGCCGCCTCGACCAGCTTGTCGACGATGTGCTTCGGCGTGGGCCCGTCTGGATTGCCCATGCTCATATCAATGATGTCTTCGCCGCGACGACGCGCGGCCATCTTCAACTCACCGGTGATGTTGAAGACATATGGGGGCAGGCGCTTGATGCGCGGAAACTCGACCATCTCCCCGGACCTCAGAAAATGTGTTGCAAAGTCGCCGCAAACTGCGGTCGCTGTTGCGATTTATCGACTCGCGGCACTCGCTTGTGCGGCGCAACGTGTGCCTATAATGTACCCGAATCGTTCATGCATCGTTCCTGTCTGATTCGGACGATCGCAGGGAAGCCCGGAGCGAATTGAAACTGCACGCGGACTCGCCGACAGCGTTCAACACGGTCACTGCCTACGGCTCCGGCTTCATTGAGATCAACAAGGTACGCCATACCCGGTCGGTGCTGCTGATGCCTGAGCAGCCGGTCGAGGCATGGAATGTCGCTGGCTTCGATGCGTTGACACCCGAGGACTTTGCCCGCCTTCGTGCGCACGCGCCGGAACTCGTGCTGCTCGGCACCGGCGAGCGCCAGCGCTTTCCCCGTCCTGAACTGACCCGCGCGCTGACCGAATCCCGGATCGGTTGCGAAGCGATGGACTCGCGCGCGGCCTGCCGCACCTACAACATCCTGATGGGTGAGGGCCGCAAGGTGCTCGCCGCGATTCTCCTGGACTCCTGAGCACGCCATGGACGTCACCCTCGACAAGAAAGTGCCCGACTTCAAGGCTGCTTCCACCGCCGGGGAGATCCGCCTGTCCGGACTCAAGGGCAGCATCGTGGTGCTGTACTTCTATCCCAAGGACAACACGCCCGGATGCACCACCGAGGGCTCGGACTTCGCAGCGAGCCACGCGAAGTTCCGAAAGGCTGGCGCCATCGTGCTCGGCGTATCGCGCGACAGCATGAAGTCACACGAAGGCTTCAAGGCCAAGATGGGGTTCCCGTTCGAACTCATCTCCGATCCGGACGAAGCGCTTTGCCAGCTCTTCGGCGTCATCAAGATGAAGAACATGTACGGCAAGCAGGTGCGCGGCATCGAGCGCAGTACCTTTGTCATCGACGGCGCGGGAGTGCTGCGCCGGGAGTGGCGCGGCGTGAAGGTGCCCAAGCACGTCGACGACGTATTGAAGTTTGTGCAGCAGATCGCCTGAAACGATCGCCTGAAGACCGAATCCAGTTCCCACGCCTTTCCCCTCCCACGGACCCGTCGCCCCTCTGATGCCGCTACCGAAAGCACCGAGCAAGCCCGCCACCATCCTCGTCGCCGTCCCCTCCGAACCGGTCCGCCCTGAGCGGGTCGTGAAAGTCCCCGCGGTTGTTGAACCCACTCCCGTAGCCCGCGGCCCCGCACCCACGCCCGCGGCGCGGCCGTCGCCGGCAACGCGCCTCGCCGTCGTCGAATCGAAACCGCGCGCCAGCGGCCGCAAGGCGCGTGCTGACGAGCGGCCCAAGCTGTTCGTGCTGGACACCAACGTGCTGATGCACGACTCCACCAGCCTGTTCCGCTTTGAAGAGCACGACGTCTTCCTGCCGATGATGACGCTGGAGGAACTCGACTCGCACAAGAAAGGCATGTCGGAAGTCGCGCGCAGTGCCCGCCAGGTTTCGCGCACGCTCGATTCGCTGGTGGCGGCCTGCAAGACGCCGATCGAGGACGGCATTCCGCTCAGCGCGCTCGGCAACAAGGACGCCGCCGGGCGGCTCTTCTTCCAGACGCAGGCGGTGAACGCCGTGCTGCCGCCCAGCCTGCCGTCGGGCAAGGCCGACAACCAGATCCTCGGCGTCGTGCGCGCGCTCAAGGACCGCCACGCCGAGCGCGATGTCGTGCTGGTGTCGAAAGACATCAACATGCGCGTGAAAGCCCGCGCGCTCGGGCTGCCGGCAGAGGACTACTACAACGACAAGGTGCTGGAGGACACCGACATCCTCTATACGGGAGTGTTCCAGCTGCCGGCCAGCTTCTGGGACAAGAACGGCAAGGGGATGGAGTCCTGGCAGACCGGCGGCTTCACCTACTACCGGATCACCGGCCCGATCGTCGCCGATCTGCTGGTCAACCAGTTCGTCTTCCTGGAGAACGGCACCAACTTCTACGCACAGGTCCGCGAGATCCGCGGCAAGTCAGCCGTGCTGCGCGTGCTGCGCGACTACACGCATGCGAAGAACGCCGTGTGGGGCGTAACGGCACGCAACCGTGAGCAGAGCTTTGCGCTCAATCTCCTGATGGACCCGGAGTGCGACTTCGTCACGCTGATCGGTCAGGCCGGCACCGGCAAGACGCTGCTTGCGCTGGCGGCCGGACTGTCGCAGACGCTCGAGACCAAGCGCTTTTCCGAGATCATCGTGACGCGCGCCACCGTCCCGGTCGGCGAGGACATCGGCTTCCTCCCGGGCACCGAGGAAGAGAAGATGGCGCCGTGGATGGGCGCACTTGAAGACAATCTCGAAGTGCTGAACAAGACCGACGACGCGGCGGGCGAATGGGGCCGCGCGGCGACCAATGACCTGATCCGCACGCGCATCCGCATCAAGTCGATGAACTTCATGCGCGGTCGCACGTTCATCAACAAGTACCTCATCATCGACGAGGCGCAGAACCTGACGCCGAAACAGATGAAGACGCTGGTCACCCGCGCAGGTCCCGGGACGAAAGTCGTCTGCCTCGGCAACATCGCGCAGATCGACACGCCCTACCTGACCGAGGGCTCGTCGGGTCTGACCTACGTCGTCGACCGCTTCAAGGGCTGGCTGCATTCCGGCCACGTGACGCTCCAGCGCGGCGAACGTTCGCGGCTGGCGGATCACGCGGCGGAAGTACTCTAAGCGTCGCTCGTGTACGCAAGTCCCGGCAGTGCCGGGACTTGCACGTGCACTCGCTCCGGTCACGCGCACTGCGTGCGCGCTCAACACTGATTTGTCGGCTGCGCTCCGGAGCGGCCGCGCGCTCCGCCGACCACTAAGGGCTCGGCACTCTCCCTGGCCCTCTCGCCAAGCGAGAGGGAAGTAGGCACTCCTCCCAGCACCCTCCTCGCCTGGCGAGGAGGGAAAGGAAACTCGGGCACTGCGAGGTGCGTCGCGGGGTGGAGTGCGCGGGTTTGTACTTCGGCGGAGCGCGCGGCCGCTCCGGAGCGCAGCCGACACACTAATCGGAGCGAGTGCACGTGCGATGGCCCGACTGTGTCGGGCAATCGCGTACACGAGTGACGTCAAAATATTAGCGCCGCCACGAACACGCCGATCATCGTGAACGCGATCGCGAGCTTGATGGCCGTGCCGACGAGAAGTCCGAACCACGTCGCCAGTCCGACCTTGCCAGCGCGCAGCGCGTCGCGATGGGCGATGAACTCGCCGATGGCGGCGCCCACCAGCGGCATGAAGATGAGTCCCCAGAGTCCCGTCACGACACCGGCCACGGTGCCGAGCGCCGCGCCGACGATACCCTGCCGGCTCGCGCCGACGCGCCGCGCCGACAGCGCTGCCGCAACGTAGTCGACGGCAATGCCGATCACCGCCAGCGCCGCGAGCACGCCGATGAGCCAGCCGGGAATGCGCTGAAAGTCCTCGATCCACGCCGCCAGCAGCACGCCGCCGAAGATCAGGGGAATTCCGGGCAAGGCAGGCAGCACGGTGCCGGCGAGGCCCGCCAGGATCAGGACCACCACTACGATCCACAAGACAGTGGTCAACGCACCCCTCAGCTCAACTCAGCGCAGCGCAAGTGACTGCACTTCCGCGGCGGCATCCTTGCACTTGTCGGTCAGTTCCTCGAGCAGTTCGTAGATCGCCTTGAGCTTAACCAGCTGGCGTGTGTCAGGCTCTTCGCGGAACAGCTTCGACATCGCGGACCGATAGACATGATCGGCCTGTGCCTCGTGGCGATCGACTTCCTCGCACAGCGCGAGTACGGCGCGCATATCGCCGGCGGACTCCAGACCGCCCACCGCCCGCTTCAGCGCGTCTGCACTCTCCACAGCCAGATCGGCCAGCCGACGCGCCTCTGGCGTCATCGCGGTCACGTAGTAAAGGTGCAGCGACTGCGCCACGTCTTCGGCAAGATCCAGGATGTCGTCCAGCCGGTTGATCAAGGCGTGGATTGACGAACGCGGAAAGGGCGGCAGCCACGAGCGCCGGAGCAGTGCCAGCGTTTCTCCGACCACGCCGTCGGCGCGCTTTTCGATTGCCTCGATCTCGCGGACCCGGCCTTGCGGATCGCGCACATCGGCCAGCAGCTGCGCCAACGCGGTGAGTCCCTCGACGCACAACTGCGCATGCCGGTTGAAGAGCGGATAGAAGCGCCTATCGCGCCGCAGGATGCGCCGCAGAATCGAGCGCAGCGTGCCGCGCCGTTCGGGCCGCTCCTGGACGAAGTGCGAGGTCATCCGAACTGTGCGGTTCGCGCCAGGTTTTCGAACTTGGTGAACTGCCCGTCGAAGCGCAGGTTCACACGCCCGATCGGGCCATTGCGCTGCTTGCCGATGATGATTTCGGCGACGTTCTTGTCGTTCGTGTCCGGGTTGTAGACCTCGTCACGATAGATGAACAGGATCACATCGGCATCCTGCTCGATCGCACCGGATTCACGCAGGTCTGACATCACCGGGCGTTTGTCGGTGCGCTGCTCTACCGTGCGGTTGAGCTGCGACAAAGCCACGACCGGCACGGCCAGTTCCTTGGCCAGCGCCTTCAGGCCGCGCGAAATCTCCGAGATCTCGGTCGCACGGTTCTCGCCCTGCCCGCTGGCGCTCATCAGCTGCAGGTAGTCGACGATGATGAGCCCAAGCTTGCCGCAGGTGCGCGACAGCCGCCGCGCACGCGCGCGCAGGTCGATGGACGTCAGCGCCGGCGTCTCGTCGATATACAGCGGCGCCTCGTGCATCTTCTGGATCGCGGTCGTCAGTCGCGGCCAGTCATCGTCCTGCAGACGACCCGTGCGCAGCCGTTGCTGATCGAGCCGCCCTACCGACGACAGCATGCGCAGCGCGAGCTGGGCTGCGCCCATTTCCATCGAGAAGACCGCCACCGGCATGCCCTGGTCGATGGCGACGTATTCACCGATGTTGAGGGCGAGCGAAGTCTTGCCCATCGAGGGACGCCCGGCCACGATGATCAGGTCACCGGGCTGGAAGCCGGAAGTCTTGGAATCGAGGTCCGCGAATCCGGTCGGCACACCGGTAACGTCCGAGGGATTCGCTCGCTCGAAGAGTTCCTGTATCCGTTCGACCACCTTGGTCAGCAGTGGCTGGATCTCGATGAAGCCCTGGCGGCCGCGCGCGCCCTCCTCGGCGATGCGGAAGACCTTGGTCTCGGCTTCGTCGAGGATCTGCTTGGTGTCACGGCCGGCTGGGTTGAGGGCGCTGGTCGCGATCTCGTCGCCTGCGGTCACCAGGCGCCGCAGAACAGAACGCTCGCGCACGATTTCCGCGTATCGGCGGATGTTCGCCGCCGACGGCGTGTTCTGCGCCAGCGTGTTCAGGTAGCCGAGGCCACCGGCATCGTCCGCCTTGTTGGTGGAGCGCAGCGCCTCGTACACCGTGACGGCGTCCGCCGGCTTGCTGGCGTCGATCAGGCGGCTGATGGCGGCGAAGATCAGCCGGTGATCGTTGCGATAGAAGTCATCCGTTCCGACGAGGTCGGCAATGCGATCCCACGCCGCGTTGTCGAGCAGCAATCCTCCGAGCACCGACTGTTCGGCCTCGATGGAGTGCGGGGGCGTGCGTACCGCCGCCAGCTGAGGGTCAGATACCGGTTGGTTCACGGAACCACGTTCGTGCGGGAGGGGAGAGTCACGGACGGCCGCCCGTGAGCAAGTGCACTATAGCAACGCGGGAGCGAACGATCCGGCAGCACGGGAAAAGAAAAAGGCGGCCCACGGGCCGCCTTTCATGGAGCGCGTCGAAGCGCCGCTCAGGCCTGCTCGCCGACCACCGTAACGGTAATGTCAGCGACGACGTCCGAGTGCAGCGCCACGGCCAGCGGATACTCGCCCACCAGTTTCAGCGGGCCTTGCGGCATGCGGATCTGCGCCTTGTTGACCTCGAAACCCTGCTTGGCGAGCGCTTCGGCGATGTCGTAATTGGTGACCGAGCCGAAGAGCCGCCCGTCCACACCCGCCTTGGCGGCGACCTTGACCGTGACGCTGTTCAGCCTGGCCTGTACCGCCTGCGCGGCCGCGAGCTTGTCGGCCTGAGCCTTCTCGAGATCGGCGCGACGCGCCTCGAATTCCTGGATGGCCTTTTCCGTCGCGCGGCGTGCCTTGCCCTGCGGGATCAGGAAATTGCGTGCGTAGCCCTGTTTCACCTTGACCACGTCGCCCAGCTGGCCGAGGTTCACGACCTTTTCGAGCAGTATGACTTGCATGTCCGTCGTCCTCGTTTAGTGGGTATCGGTGTACGGCAGCAGCGCAAGGAAACGCGCACGCTTGATCGCCGTGTCGAGCTGGCGCTGGTAGTGCGCCTTGGTGCCCGTGAGCCGCGCCGGCGTGATCTTGCCGTTTTCGCCGATGAAGTCGCGCAGCGTGTCGACGTCCTTGTAGTCGATCTGGTCGACCTTCTCGACCGTGAAGCGGCAGAACTTCTTGCGCTTGAACAGCGCGTTCTTCTGATCCGGCCGGCGGGTGCCCTTGCCTTTGCCCTTGCCCTTGCCTCTTGAAAACGTTGCCATCTGATGCTCCTGTTTCCTAATGTCTGGTGTATTCGGTGATATGCACGATCAAGCGTGCCGAGCGTCGGGTGCGCGGAGCGATGAAGCCGGAGATCACCAGCGGCTGTCCGAGCGGTTCACGCTCGAGTGCCACGGCGATCGGTCCGACCGCGACGGTTGCAAACTCGAAATCGAGCTTTCTTTCCGAGCCTGCTTCCAGCACCGGCCCGTCGAAGCGAAAGCTTGCTTCCGCTACCGCGATTCCAGCCGGTGTGTAGCGCAGTGCATTGCGCGCCACCGGGGTCGCGGAGATTCGCAGTTCGTTCACTCGCCCGCCGGGCTCCCGCGCACAGCCTGCGTCAGGCCGCCGCGGTGACCGTCGGCTCCGCGGCTGCCTTGCGTGCCTCTTCGCGCTCGACGATCTTCATCATCGGCGATGCGGCCGTCTCGGCTTTCTTCATCTTGATCGTCAGATGGCGCAGGACGGCGTCGTTGTAGCGGAACGCGTGCTCGAGTTCGTCCAGCGTCTTGCCGTCGCACTCGATGTTCATCAGCACGTAATGCGCCTTGACGAGTTTCTCGATCGGATAGGCGAGCTGGCGGCGACCCCAGTCCTCGATCCGGTGCAGCACGCCGCTGCCCGCGGTGATCATCGCCTTGTAGCGATCGATCATCGCCGGGACCTGCTCGCTCTGGTCCGGATGAACAATGAAACAGACTTCATAGTGACGCATCGTTACTCCTTGTGGATGGTCCGGCGCACGAGTCAAAGGACAACTCCACGCCAGTGGGTGAGCCGCCCGGAAGCGTCATTCCGGTGCGGCAAGGAAGCCTGCAAGGGCTTGAAAAGCCTGCGATTCTAGCCGAATTGCGCCGCGCCGCACAAGCCGGGCTCAAGCGGGGAAGAGCCGTGGCAACGTCGCCGCCGCCGTCCCGCGCAGAACCCGGTGTGCACAGTCGTCGATCTCGCTCGGCGCCGGGTTGACGATGACCACGGTCGCTCCGGCCTGCCGCGCCGCCAGCGGCAGGCCAGCGGCCGGGTAGACCATGCCCGAGGTGCCCACGACCAGCATGACGTCACACGCGGACGCCGCCGCTTCAGCCGCATCAAGCTGTTCCGGGTCGAGCATCTCGCCAAACCAAACGACGCCGGGTCGCAGCCAGTCGCCGCAGTTCGGGCAGCGCGGCGGTTCGCCCGGTGGCAGCCGGGCCGGGTCGTCTTCGCGGAAGCCACACTTCGAGAGACAGATCGTGCGGGCGATGGCGCCGTGCAGTTCCACAACCTCGGTCGAACCGGCGCGACGATGCAGGTCATCGACGTTCTGGGTGATCACGACGAGGTGCCGGCCGCGTCGCGCTTCCCTGGCCAGCGCGACGTGACCGGGGTTCGGTTCCGCCCTGGCGACGGCGTCCCGGCGCCCCGCATACCAGCGCCACACGAGTGAAGGATCGGCGCGAAACCCCTGCTCGGACGCCAGCTGCATCGGATCGAAGCGCGACCAGAGGCCGGTCTGCGCATCGCGAAACGTGGGCACGCCGCTTTCCGCCGACATGCCAGCGCCGGTCAACACGGCAATTCGCCGCGTGGCAGCGAGCCGCTCCCGCACTTCGTCAAGAACGTCCGACACCGGCGATCCTAGCGGCGAGAGCTACGCGGTCACTGGCACGCGCGGATCCATCGTTGCGAACCAGAGGGGCGGCACCAGCGCCAGCAGGACCATCGCCGGATAGCCCGCCGGCATCTGTGGCGCCCCGGGAACCGTGCGTAACTCCTCGTACGGCCGCTCCATGTGGGCGTGATGGTCCGAGTGCAGCTGCAGGTTGAAGAGAATCCAGTTGCTGACCGTGAAGTCCGCGTTCCAGGAGTGCTGTTCACGCACCGGTTCGTACTTTCCTTCGGCACGGTGCCGCTGCAGGCCGTAGTGCTCGATGTAGTTGACGATCTCGAGCAGCACGAACGCCCAGGCCGCCTGCACAAGGAAAAGCGCCACGCCCTGGGCGCCGGCCGCCCAGCCGGCCACCACGGCAAGCGCCACGGACAGCAGCGTGCCGGCAAGCACCCAGTTGTCCACTGCCAGGCTCCGCGGCCCTTGCGTTCGAGCCGCATCGCCTCGAGCTTCCAGGCGTGCGTGAAGCTGCCGATGACCGAGCGGACGATGAACCGGTAGACCGACATGCCGCGCGGCGCCGTGGCCGGATCATCCGGCGTGGCCACGCGTACATGGTGGCCGCGCACGTGTTCGACGAAGAAATGGCCGTAGCAGACAGTCACCAGCAGCGCCTTGGCAATGAAGCGGTCGAGACGTGACGCGCGATGGCCCAGTTCGTGCGCGATCGTGATGCCGAGGCTGCCGGTCACCGTCCCGACGGCGAGTGCAAAGACGACCAGCTGGCTCCATTCGAGCTGCGGTGCAATCCTGACAGCCTGCACCAGCAGCACGATCTGCAGCGGCAGCTGCAGGCGCGGAATCCAGCGCGCAAATGCCGGCGCCGACCGCGGTCCGGGGCCGGGCGCACCCACGGCGGCATCCAGCAGCGGGATCAGCAGGAAGGTGATCACGAGCGTGATCCAGGGCATGCCCAGCGCTACCCAGTGCAGCGGACTGAGCATGAAGAAGACGAGGAAGACGGTGCCGAACAGCGCTGCGGTCATGGCCGCATGCTGCGCCTGGGTCGTTCGGATTTCAAGCGGCGTCGAAGCAATCTGGCGCGCGCATGCGCTGGCGCACTGTCTCGAACAGGCAGATTCCTGCCGCCACCGAAACATTGAGGCTCTCGACCTGCCCCCGCAGCGGAATGCGCGCCAGCAGGTCGCACCGTTCGCGGGTCAGGCGCCGCAGCCCACTGCCTTCGGCGCCGAGCACCCACGCCGTGGGCCCTCGCAGGTCGAGCTCGTACAGCGACTGCTCGGCCTCTCCCGCCGCACCGACCGTGCGCACTCCCGCTTCGCTCATCGACTCGAGAGCGCGCGCGAGGTTGGTCACTTCGATCAAAGGCACTGATTCCGCCGCTCCTGCCGCGGCCTTGATCGCAGCCGGAGTCATCCCTGCCGAGCGGTCGCGCGGCACGATGACGGCGCTCACCCCGGCCGCGTCGGCGACGCGCAGGCAGGCGCCGAGATTGCGCGGATCGGTCACGCCGTCGAGCGCGAGCAGCAGCGTGCCGGGTCCCGGTTCGGCGAGCACGTCGTCCAGCGTCAGCAGTTGCTCGATCTGCCCCGCGAGCGCCACGACACCCTGGTGCGGAGCCCCTTCGCTCAGGCTGCGAAGTCGTTCACTATCGACCGGAATCAGCCGCACGCCGGCCGCCTTCGCCAGTTGCTGCAACTGTTGCATCCGCCCGTCGCGGCGCCGCGGGTCGAAATAGACAGCTTCGATCGAGTCCGGCGCCACGCGCAGGCGAGCCGCAACCGCGTGAAAGCCGGCGAGTGCGCGCTTGCCGCTCATCGACCGCGACGGCGGGCCCGGCTCTTCGCGCCGCGCAGGCCGGTACCGGTCTTGCCCGATCGCACGCCAGTACGCGCCTTCTCGCGCTTGTCGATGTCACGCGGCTTGCGCGCAGCAACCACGGCGCGGCGCGCGCGCCGTTCCTCGACACTTTCACCGCGCGGTCGTTCGCGCTCCTTGGGCTCAGCCGCACCAGCGGCGAGGATCGCCTTGCGGGTCTCGCCGCGCACGAGCCGGAACTCGATCCGCCGCGCTTCGAGATCGACTCGCGCCACCTGGACGTTGACGCGATCGCCCAGCCGGTAGCGCAGCCCGGTGCGCTCCCCGCGCAGCTCGTGCAGTGCCTCATTGAACAGGAAGTATTCGGAGCCGAGCTCCGACACGTGCACGAGCCCTTCGACGTAGAGATCGTCGAGCACGACGAAGACACCGAACGGCACGACCGAGCTGACGGTGCCGCTGTAGATCTCGCCGACGCGCTCCCGCATGTAGTAGCTCTTCAGCCAGGCTTCCACGTCCCGTGATGCGTCGTCGGCACGGCGCTCGTTGGCCGAGCAGATCAGTCCGAGCTTTTCCCACGCAGCGAGGTCGCCGACGGCTGCGGGCGCGCGCTCGCGCGACTGGCGCAGAGCGTTACGCGCCGCCAGCGGTGCGACGGCCGCATCCTGCACCCCGCTCGCAACCGGCACGTAGGTCCTGCGCCCGAGACAGGCCTTGATGGCCCGGTGCACCAGCAGATCCGGATAGCGCCGGATCGGTGACGTGAAATGCGCATAGGCCTCGTAGGCCAGTCCGAAGTGACCGGAATTGTGCGGGCTGTAGATGGCCTGCTGCATCGAACGCAGCAGCACCGTCTGCAGCAACTGTCCGTCGGGGCGCGGACGAATCTTCTTCAGCAATTGGGCATAGTCGGCCGGCTGAGGGTCGTCGCCGCCTTCCAAGTGCAGACCGAGCGTCTTGAGCATCGCGCGCAGGTTGGCCAGGCGATCGGGCGTCGGCCCTTCGTGCACGCGGAACAGCGCCGCATGCTTGCTGCGCGTCAGGAAGTCGGCGGCGCAGACGTTCGCGGCCAGCATGCATTCCTCGATGAGCTTGTGCGCGTCGTTGCGGACGCGGGGGACGATCTTCTCGATGCGCCCGTTCGGGTCGCAGACGATGTAGGTTTCCGTGGTCTCGAGGTCGATCGCGCCGCGCGCATCGCGGGCGGAGGCCAGCGTTTCGTAGAGCGAGTGCAGATTCTGCAGATGCGGGAGGACATCGACCAGCCGATGTGCCGCGCGGCTGCCCGGAACGGAAATCGCCTCCCAGACTTCGTCGTAGGTCAGGCGTCCGTGCGAGTGCATCACCGCCGGGTAGAACTGGTAGGCGTCGAGCGCGCCGCGCGCGCTGATCACGCAGTCGCACACCATGACGAGTCGGTCGACCGCAGGGTTCAGCGAACAGAGCCCGTTGGACAGTTTCTCCGGCAGCATGGGAATGACCCGGCGGGGAAAGTACACCGAGGTCGAGCGGTTCTGTGCCTCGGCATCAAGGGCGTCACCCGGCGTGACGTAATGGCTGACGTCGGCAACGGCCACGATCAGGCGCCAGCCCTTGCGCCGGCCGGTCACCGGTTCGCAGTAGACTGCGTCGTCGAAGTCACGCGCGTCCGGTCCGTCGATCGTCACCAGCGGCACGTCACGCAAGTCGACGCGGCTACGCAGATCGCGTGGCAGCACCGCATCCGGCAGGCCCTCCGCCAGTTCAATCGCCGCGGCCGGGAACTCGTGCGGTACCGCGAACTTGCGGACCGCGATCTCGATCTCCATGCCCGGGTCGTCGATCGCGCCGAGCACTTCGATGACCCGCCCCACCGGCTGCACGTAGCGCTGCGGTTGCTGAAGGATCTCGACGACGACGACCTGGCCGGGCTCTGCCGAGAGGGTCGCTCCGGGCGGAACAAGGATGTCGTGCTGGATGCGCTGGTCTTCGGGCACGACGATGGTGACGCCGCGTTCGTTGAGCAGACGGCCGACGAGCTTGTTGGTGCGGCTCTCGATAACCTCGACGATCTCGCCCTCGGGGCGGCCGCGGCGGTCGGTGCCGGTGACGCGCGCCAGGATGCGGTCGCCATGCAGCACCTTGCTCATCTCGTGCTCGGAGAGCACGAGATCCTGGCCGGCATCGTCGCGGATCAGGAATCCGAAGCCGTCGCGGTGGCCCTGCACCTGGCCCGAGATGAGGTTGGCACGGGCGGCGACAAGGAGCAGCCCGGCGCGATTGCGGACCACGCGGCCCGCACGCTCGAGTTCCTCGAGCTGTTCGTTGAAAAGGGAACGGGTCTCGTCGGCAACATGCAGCCGGTCGGACAGTTCGTTCGGGGTCAGCGGAGCGCGGGCGCTGGTCAGCGCCTGCAGGATCGCATCGCCATCGATAATGGTTGAAGACTTAGGACTCAATCCGTGAATGCTTTCTCATTGTGTGTTTTGCCTGCCTCGGGCAGGTCATCGCGGCAGAGTAGCGCATTTGACAGCACCAGCTTCGCCGCTAAAATCTCGCGCTCACCTGTGCCCAGGTGGCGGAATTGGTAGACGCACTAGTTTCAGGTACTAGCGCCGCAAGGTGTGGAGGTTCGAGTCCTCTCCTGGGCACCAAGACGAATGGCCGGCAATGCCGGCCTTTTGTTTTGGGGCACAGGAAGCGATGCACTTGCGTGCTTCGCATGAGGTCGAGCATGGCGCCGCCTGCAGACCGGCGCCGGGGTCGCGGCACGTGACCGAGTCCTCTCCTGGGCACCATGCTCAAGCGAACGGCATCGCGGGCCTCTTGCATTTCTCGGCCCAGGAAACGAGGCGCCGCCTGGCATCCTGCCGCACACCCGTTCCCGAGCTCGTTCGGCAACAGACTCAGTTCGTCACGCCGCTGCGAACCCGCGCCGCAAGGCTCTCGGGACCCATCGCGTCGTAGACCTCGAAGGGCTGGTGGATCCAAGGGTTCGTCGGCAGATATTCGACGTAGTAGTCGGGCTTGAACGACGAGCACGCCTTGTACCAGATGACGGCAGTGCGCACTTCGGTGATCGCCGGATAGCGCTGCTTCAGGTGTTCGATGACGCGGCTCAGCGTGATTCCGGAATCGACGAGGTCATCGACCAGCAGCAGCGTGCCATGCAGCGAGCCGTGCGTCATCGTGATGTACTCACCGATGTCGAGATCACCCTGTGACCGTCCCGCGGCCTCGCGATACGAGCTCGCCGCCAGGATCGCGAGCGGCATGTCGTAGACCCGAGAAATGATGTCGCCAACCCGCAGGCCGCCACGCGCAAGGCAAAGCAGCGAATCGAAGCGCCAGCCCGATTCATGGACCGCCAGGCCGAGCCGCTCGATGAGCCGGTGGTACTCGTCCCAGTTGATGTAGAGATCCTTCACCTGCGTACCGGTTCAGTTGCGGAACGGATGCCGCAGGACGATCGTCTGCTCGCGGTCCGGCCCGGTCGAGACGAGGTCGATCGGAACGCCGAGCACGTCGGCAAGCCGCTCGAGATAGCGCCGCGCGTTTTCCGGCAGCTCGCTCCACTCCCGGATTCCGAAGGTCGACTCCGACCAGCCCTTGAACTCCTCGTAGACCGGTTCACAGCGCCCGACCGCATCGGCACCGTAAGGCAGGATGTCGACCATGCGACCGTCAAACCGGTAACCGACGCCGAGCCTCACGTTCGCCAGCCCGTCCAGGACGTCGAGCTTCGTGATACAGAGACCCGTGGTGCCGTTCAACTGCACCGCCCGCTTGAGCCCTGCGGCATCGAACCAACCGCAGCGGCGTGGACGTCCCGTGACGGAACCGAACTCCTGCCCGCGCTGCCGCAGGTGCTCGCCGGTTGCCTCCAGCAGTTCGGTCGGAAACGGCCCCGAGCCCACCCGCGTCGAGTACGCTTTCGTGATGCCCAGCACGTAGTCGAGCCGCTGTGGTGCGACGCCCGCTCCCGCCGCTGCGGCGCCGGCGACCGTGTTGCTCGACGTCACGTACGGATAGGTGCCGTGATCGACATCGAGCAGCGTCCCCTGTGCGCCTTCGAACAGTAGACGGTGACCGCTCGCCATCACGGCGTTGAGGCGATACGAGACGTCGGTGACCATGGGCCGGATGCGATCCGCCAGCGCCAGGGTGTCATCGATCACCTTCGAAGCTTCGACGCGCGGCGCGCCGAAATACCGTTCGAGCACGAAATTGTGGAAGTCGAGCGCCTCGCGTACACCGGAGCCGAAGCGGTCGGCATCGAACAGGTCCTGCGCCCGCACTGCCCGACGCGCCACCTTGTCCTCGTACGCCGGGCCGATGCCGCGTCCGGTCGTGCCGATCTTGGCGTCGCCACGCCTGACCTCGCGCGCCTTGTCGAGAGCCACGTGGTAGTCGAGGATCAACGGGCAGTTGCCGCTGATCAACAGGCGGGAGGCGACGTCGACACCCGCGGACTCGAGTTCATCCACTTCCGCCAGCAGCGCGGTCGGCGACAGCACGACCCCGTTGCCGATGTAGCACGCCGTCTTGGGCCGGAGGATGCCGGAAGGAATCAGGCGCAGGATGGTCTTCTTGCCGCCGATGACCAGCGTGTGTCCGGCGTTGTGTCCGCCCTGAAAACGCACGACACCGTCGACATCCTCGGTCAGCCAGTCGACGATCTTCCCCTTGCCCTCGTCGCCCCACTGGGTTCCGACGACGACTACGTTCTCTGCCATTGTGATTCCTATTTCACGAGTTCCGCGCCTTCGCGCGCGGCAACCTGCCACGCGTTGCCGACACGACGCAGTTCACGATCGAAGTTGAAATCGCCGGAGTCTGGCCCGCCGCTTTCTTCGGGCAGGCGCTGGACCACGATCTCGCCATTTGCACGCAGCCGGCTAATCGCCTCGCGCAGCGCTGCATCGTCGTCGGCAGGCGCCAGGATCGCGCGCGCGGCGCGAGTGCCCAGCAGCCGGACGAGCTCGCGCAGGTAGATCGAAAAACCGACTGCCGGCCGCGCGCGGCCGAACGCCTTGCCGATGTTGTCGTAGCGACCGCCGCGCAGCACGGCGCTCGGAAGTTCGGGCGCATGGACCGCGAACGTGATGCCGGTGTGGTAGCGATACCCGTGCAGGTCCGCGAGATCGACCGACACGGCATCCGCTCCGCAGCGCGCCGCCAGCAATTCGAGTTCCGACAATGCGGCGCGAATTCCCGGCTCGGGCGGCAGGACCCGACGCGCCGCTTCGATGACATCCGGGCCGCCGCTCAACCGGCCCAGGGCCATCAGACCGTCGCGTACCGCCGGCGGCAGCCCCTTGACGGTTGCATGCAGCGCCGGAATGTCTTTCGTGCTCAGCGCAGACAGGATCTCGTCCTCGACGACGTCGGACATCCGGGCGAGGTCGAGCAGGCCGCCGACGACACCCGTGTGGCCCAGATCGAGGCTCACGCGACCGAGCCCGGCCAGTCGCAGCGACTGGACCGCGAGTTCCAGCATTTCCAGATCGGCCGGCACGCCAGCGGCGCCGTAAAGTTCTGCGCCCACCTGCATCGCCTCCCGCGCGGCGAGTGGATGCAGCGGCCTGGCATGCAGAACGCTTCCGGCGTAGCACAGCCGCACCACGCCCGAGCGATTGAGGATGTGAGCATCGATGCGCGCGGCCTGCGGCGTCATGTCGGCCCGCAACCCGAGCAGCCGTCCACTGGCCTGATCGACGAGCTTGAAGGTCCGCAGGTCGAGATCGCTGCCCGTCCCCGTCAGCAGTGAGTCGATGTATTCGATCAGCGGAGGGATGACCAGCTCATAGCCGTATCCGGCATACAGGTCGAGCAACGCCCGCCGCACTTCTTCGACGCGGCGAGCCTCGCGCGGAAGCACGTCGGAGATGTTCTCGGGCAGGAGCCAGCGTGGCATGGCAGCAGCGGAAAGGCGAGATCGTGGCGCCACTGCGGCCAGGCCGCAGTTCAGTCGATCCGGATCAGCTCAGAAACCAGAACAATAGCGCGCCGCCCGCGACGGCGAGCAGGCCGAAGAAGCGGATCTGGCCGTCATTGAGCTCGGTCACGCGCTGGAACATCTGCCGCCACGCGGCCGGCGCCAGCAGGGGCAGCAGGCCCTCGAGCACCAGCATCAGCCCGAAGGCCAGCGCGAGCGTTTCGAGCATCAGCGCTTCGGTGCCGACGCCGCGTCCGGCGACTTCATGTACTTGAAGAACTCCGACGACGGGTCGACGACCATGACATCGTTCCGGTTCCGGAAGCTCGACCGGTAGGCCTCGAGGCTGCGATAGAAGCGCGCGAACTCCGGATTCTGGCCAAAGGACTGCGCATAGAGCGCTGACGCCTTCGCATCGCCGTCACCGCGGAGCTTCTGCGCATCGCGGTAGGCCTCGGACAACAGGACCTCCTTCTGGCGGTCGGCATCGGCGCGGATCTTCTCGCTCTCGGCTGCCCCGATCGAGCGCTGTTCGTTCGCGACGCGCTTGCGTTCAGCCTCCATGCGGCGGTAGACCGACTCGCTGATTTCGGGAACGAAGTCGACGCGCTTCAGGCGAACGTCGACGATCTCGATGCCGAAATTCTTCGTCCGCTCCTGCACGGCCGCGCGTATCTCCTCCATCGCCTTGTCGCGCTCGCGGGACGTGATCTCGTTGACGGTGCGCTTGTTGACCGCCTGGTTCAGCGCGTCACGCACCAGCGTCCCGACGCGATCTTCGGCGGAGCGTTCGCCGGCCGGAAAGCTCACCCGGAACAGGCGCGGGTCGACGATGCGGAACTTGACGAACGAATCGACCAACAGGTTTTTCTTCTCCGACGTCTGCACGCGGTCGGTGACCGGCGTGTCGATCGTGAGGATGCGCTTGTCCTGGTACTCGACGTTCTGCAGCAGCGGGATACGGAAGTAAAGGCCGGGCTCCGTCACGACGCGCGTGATCTGGCCAAGCTGGAAGACGATCGCCGACTGGCGCTGGTCCACGATGAAGGTGCCGGCCCGGACGATGAACGCCGCGACGACCAGTCCAATAACAAGGGCAAGTATCCGATTCATGGCATAACCTCAGCGCGCTTCGCGATCACGGCTGCGCAGTGAATCGCGAGTGCGTCCATCGGTGGTGACCGGCGCTGGCTCGGCCGGAGTGACGACAGTGGGCGGCGTGCGCGCCGCCATCCCTTCCTGCGTCACCTGCTGCATCAGCTTGTCGAACGGCAGATAGAGCAGCTGGTTGCTGCTGCGGGAATCGACCAGTACCTTGGTCGTGTTCGAGAAAACCTGCTGCATCGTGTCGAGGTACATGCGGTCGCGCGTCACGGCGGGAGCCTTCTGGTACTCGGCTCAGTACCTGGCGGAAGCGCGAGGCATCGCCCTCGGCGGTCTGCACGATGCGCGTGCGATAGCCCTCCGCCTCCTGCATCAGGCGGGAGGCTGCGCCGCGCGCCTTCGGCACGACGTCGTTGGCATACGCCTGGCCTTCATTGATCTGGCGTTCGCGGTCCTGACCCGCCTTCACCGCATCATCGAATGCCGCCTGCACCTGCTCCGGCGGCTGGGCATTCTGGATGGCGACGGCCGACACCTGGATACCGGTGCCGTAGCGGTCGAGCATTTCCTGCATGCGATCGCGGACCTCGGTCGCGATCTCCGAGCGCGACTCGTAGAGCACCGAGTCCATCTTCTTGCGGCCGAGCACCTCGCGCATGGCCGACTCCGCCGTCTGGATGACGGCGGCGGTGGGGTTGCGGCTGTTGAACAGGTAATCCCGCGCGCCCTCGTCCTTGATGCGGTACTGGACCTCGAACTGGATGTCGACGATGTTCTCGTCATCCGTCAGCATCAGGGATTCCTTCAGTCGCTCGGCCCGGCCACGCGTTCCGACTTCGACCTTGCGCAGTGACAGTATGTCGACCAGTTCGTTGGACTGCACCGGCCACGGCATGCGCCACCGGAAGCCCGGCGGGGTGGTCTCGGTGTAGCGTCCAAAGGTCGTCACCACGCCAACCTGCCCTTCCGGGACGATGTAGAAGCCGCTTGCCAGCCACAGGACCCCGGCAATGCCGAGGAGCGCGGCGAGGCCGATGCCGGTTCCCCGCGGGCTGACGCTGAAATTGCCCGGCCCGCCACCGCCGCGCGGCCCGGACGGCTTCTTTCCGAACAGGCTGTTCAGGCGGCGGTTGAAGTCGCGCCAGAGTTCTTCGAGGTCCGGCGGTCCTTCGCCGTTCGGGCGCTGCGGACGACGCGGCTCTTCCCGATTGCCGTCATTGTTGGAGCCGCCCGAACCGCCCCCGCGGCCCCATTGGGGGTCGTTGAGTGACATGCGTGTCCTAGCTAAAAGTGGGTTGAAGCATACGAGGGATCAGTGCAAGCCGGCGCTGCTACGCCGCGGCGGCACTGGACCAGGCAGTGATGCTTTCGGGATGAGCGGCCTCGCGAGACCGGTGCGCAAACTCGATGATCGCATCGCGCAGCAGGTCGAGACCTTGGCCGGTCTTCGCGCTGACCGAAACGGCGGCGATGCTACCACAGGGGTCCCGCTCGATTGCCGGTTCACGCCCGCTGGCGTCGATCTTGTTGAAGACGACAAGCCGCGGAACCTCGGCGGCGCCGATCTCGTCGAGCACCCGGTCGACCTCGACCATCTGCTCGTCACGCGCCGGCGAGGCGCTGTCCACCACGTGCAGCAACAGGTCGGCCTCGGCCGTCTCGTCGAGTGTCGACTTGAACGCCTCGACCAACTGGTGTGGCAGACCCCGGATGAAGCCGACCGTGTCGGAAATGACGGCGGATTCGCCCTCCCCGAGATAGAGCCGACGCGACGTCGTATCGAGTGTCGCGAACAACTGGTCGGCGGCGAAGGCTCCGGCCCGCGTCAACGCGTTGAACAGCGTCGACTTGCCGGCATTGGTGTAACCCACCAGGGACACCGACAGGACATCGCGGCGGGCACGGGCACGACGCCGTGTGCGTCGCTGGCGTTCAAGCTGCTTGAGCCGCTCGCGCAACTGCTTCACCCGCACGCCGATCATGCGTCGGTCGAGTTCGATCTGCTTCTCGCCCGGGCCGCCGGTCTTGCCTAGGCCTCCACGCTGACGCTCGAGGTGGGACCAGCCACGGACCAGCCGTGTCGAAAGGTGTTCGAGCTGGGCGAGTTCCACCTGCAACTTGCCTTCGCGACTGCGCGCTCGCTGCGAGAAGATGTCCAGGATCAGCGCCGTCCGGTCGAGCACCCACAGGCCAAGGGCACGCTCGAGATTGCGCTGCTGGGCCGGCGACAGGGCAACATCGAAGATGACGAGGCCGGCGTCACCCGCCTCGGCTTGCGCCTTGATCTCCTCGACCTTGCCACTGCCTACAAAGTGCGTGGGGTCCGGACGATCGCGTCGCACGGCGATGTGACCGGCCGGGGTCAGGCCGGCCGAAACGGCCAGTTGCGTCAGTTCTTCGACGGCTTCCCGGTCATCGCGCCGACCCCGCGCGACGCTCACCAGGAAAGCCCGCTCGGAGCGTTCCGCCCGCTGGCTCTCTACCTGGAAGACGGTCAGGAGTCGGACTCCGCGGTCAGATTGACGGGACGCGCCGGCACGACAGTCGATATCGCGTGCTTGTAGACCATCTGCGTCACCGTGTTGCGCAACAGGACGACGTACTGGTCGAACGACTCGATCTGGCCCTGCAGCTTGATGCCATTGACCAGGTAAATGGAGACCGGGATGTGTTCCTTGCGCAGCGCGTTCAGAAACGGGTCTTGTAGAAGTTGCCCTTTGTTACTCATTTTGTTTGCTCCAGCGCTTTGACGCCGCTTTTTGTGTTCGGTTCACGGGGGGAGCGAACCGACCGTCACGTTTGATCAAAATGGGGACGGACCCACGCGATTCAATGTAACGGAAAAGGCTCGCCCCCGCCACCGACCGCTCAGGTGGCGTAAGGGTTTCTGCTGGTCCGGAACTCGACCCGCAGCGGCGTGCCCGCCAGCTCGAACTCCGAGCGAAAGTAGCCTTCCAGGTAGCGCCGGTAACTTTCGGACACATGACCCAGCGAGTTGCCGTGGATGACGATGATCGGCGGGTTCATCCCGCCCTGGTGGGCATAACGCATCTTCGGGCGCTGCTGTCCGGCGCGCGGTGGCATCTGGCGCGCCACCGCTGCGATCAACGCGCGCGTCAGGCGTGGCGTCGGCAATTTCGCGAACGCCGCCGCGTGGGCCTCCGACACGGAACGCATGACCGCGCCCAGCCCGCTGCGCTTCAGCGCGGAAATCGTATGCACCTTTGCCCAGCTCAGGAAATGGAGCTTGCGCTCGATCTCGCGCCGGATGCGATCGCGCTGGTACTCGTCGAGACCGTCCCACTTGTTGACCGCGATGACGAGCGCACGGCCGCTTTCGAGGATGTAGCCGGCGATGTGAGCGTCCTGGTCCGAGATCTCGGCCGCGGCGTCGAGCAGCAGGATGACGACGTTGGCATCGGAAATGGCCTGCAACGTCTTGACGACCGAAAACTTCTCGACGGCTTCAAACACCTTGCCGCGTCGACGCAGGCCGGCCGTGTCGATCAGTGTGTACGGCCGGCCACCGTAGTCGAACTCCACCTCGATCGCGTCGCGCGTCGTGCCGGGCTGGTCGAAGGCGATCAGGCGCTCTTCGCCCAGCAACGCATTGATCAGCGTCGACTTGCCGACGTTGGGGCGCCCGACGACGGCAACACGGACCCGCCTTGCAGCATCCGGAGCCTCAACCGCGTCGACGTCTGCCTCGGGTTCTGCAAAGGGCTCGAGCGCCACGTCCATGAGGTCCCGCACACCCTCGCCGTGGGCAGCGGATATCGCCAGCGGATCGCCGAGGCCCAGCTCATGGAACTCGGCGATGGCTTCCGGCGGCAGACCTTCCGCCTTGTTCACGGCCAGCCAGACCGGACGACCGGCCACGCGCAGACGTTCGCCGATGCGGCGGTCCTGCGCCGTGACGCCCTCCCTCACGTCGAGCACGAACACGACGGCGTCACTCTCCGCGATCGCCTGCTCGGCCTGCGCGGCCATTTCCCGCGCGATGCCCTCGGCATGCAGTGGTTCGAACCCGCCGGTATCGATGACGATGTAGTCGCGCGGGCCAACGCGACCCACGCCATAGTGACGATCGCGCGTGAGCCCCGGGAAGTCCGCCACCAGCGCGGCCCGCGATCGCGTCAGGCGGTTGAACAGGGTCGACTTGCCGACATTCGGTCGGCCGACGATCGCAATGACGGGCTTCACGGCACCCTATTCGAGCGTCAGCAGCGCGACGGTGCCGTCCTGAGTCTGGACGATCGAGCCTCCGCCGAACTCGCGCGGTGTGGCCGTGATGCGGCTGCCGAGTGCCACCCGAGCGAGGAATGCACCGTCCTCGGGCGACAGAAAGTGCACATAACCCGCGTAATCACCGACGAGCACGGCTCGACGCAGTGCAAGCGGAGTGGTCAGCGAGCGATTGAGTAGAAGCTCCTGCCGCCATGCACTGGCACCCGATGTCGCGGCGAAGGCGACCACATTCGACTTGGCGTCGACGGCGAAGATACGCCGCGTGTCACCGCCGAGTCCGTTACCTGCGGACAGGTCGCGCGCCCAGCGCAGATTGCCATTGCTCGTTTCGAAGCACGCCACGCGCCCCTGGAATGCGGCCGCACAGATGTCCGCGCCAATGACCAGCGGGGCTCCAATGACATCGGCAAGTCGCTCGACCTCGGTGGCGCCGCGCGGCTCGGTCACGGGCACGTCCCACCGCACCGCGCCGTTGGCCGATGCCAGCATGACCAGCCGGCCGCTGGGATACCCGGCCGCCACCAGATCGCCCGCAAACGCCATTTGCGTTGCCGCCGTCAGGGTCAGCGGCGGAATCGTTCGCTGGTAGGTCCAGCGGCGCCGACCCGTCGCGGCGTCGAACGCCGTGATGCGATGATCCGAAGCGCGCACCACCACCAGCCCCCGGCCGACCAGCGGTGGCGACAGCACGCTTCCAGTCACCTGCGCCCGCCACTGCTCCTTGCCATCCGCCCCGAGTGCGATGACGTCCCCACGCGAGCTGCCGACGGCAATCACGAAGCCATCGCTGCCCACGCCGCCGGTCAGAGAAATATTCGTGTCGACACGCCAGACCGTTTCGCCACTCGGTGCGATCCGGACGACAGTGCCGTCAGCACTGGCAACGTAGACCGCGTTTTCCAGCACCGCGGGCTGCAGCATGGCCCCGCGCGCCGAACCAACGCTCGTGCGCCAGGCAACCCGAGGAGTCAGCGTCGGGGAGAACTCGACCAGCGGCGCCGGCTCGACCGCTCCGCTCGATGCGCCGCCCAGCCAGGACGGCATCCACGACGGCATGCTCGAGCATCCGGCGAGCGCAGCCGAAGCCGCCAATGCCGTCAACGCTCGAACCACACTGCCCCGCCGGCGTGGAGTGCGGTCCGTGGGCGGCACAAAGATCATGACGCGGCTGCCGCCGGCAGGGCATCCAGCTTGAGCTGGATGATCGCGCGCAACGGATGCTGGGCGTCGGCCTTCGCCAGCGCATCCCTGTAGGCCGCCCGCGCCTCGTCGGTCTTGTTCTGCGCGAGCAGTACATCGCCACGCCGGTCGAGCACGGTCGGCAGGTACCCAGCCGGCGCATCGAAGGCCAGCGCCTGCAAAGCCGCGTCGAATTTCTTCTCGTCCAGCAGAACGCCGGCGAGGCGAACACGCGCGATCGCCCTCAGCTCCTCATGGCCCGATTTGTCGATCACCCACTGGAGTTGCTCCGCGGCCTTGCCCAGTTCACCGAGGTCGGCATTC
This sequence comes from uncultured beta proteobacterium, assembly GCA_963780715.1. Lineage (GTDB taxonomy): Bacteria > Pseudomonadota > Gammaproteobacteria > Burkholderiales > Burkholderiaceae_F > JALORV01. The sequence continues at coordinate 163,417 of CAWADK010000015.1, read as the reverse complement.
ACCTTGGCCGCCTGCAGCGCCGCCATCACCGCGTAAGTCGTCCGCCCGTAATGCTCGATGATCGAGTTCGCCAGCGTCTGCACCTTCGCCGCATCGCGCGCCTGTACGGCCTGCTCGAGCTGACCATACGCGCCGGCCGCGGTCTTGGCCTGGTCGCGCTCGTACCAGCGCCAGCCGTTGTACGCGGCGAACCCGAGCAGGACGATGGTGATGACCGTCGTGATGAGGTTGCCGTACTTCTGCCACCACGCCCTCAGTTGCGCGAGCTGTTCCTGTTCTTCGAGGTCGTAAGCCATTGTTTCCCTATTCCGTTTCAGTCACTGTCAGGGCGTCCACCAGCGCGTCCGGGACGTCAGCGAGCGGCACGATACGCTGCTCGGCAAAGGGCGCCGAGGGGGCCGTCGCGCGCAGCGCCTTGATGGCTGCAGCACCTGCTTCGGCCTCGGCCTGCCCGACGATCACGGCATACTCGGCACCGCTCGCGTCGGCCTTCTTCATCTGGGATTTCAGGCTGGCGTCACCTGCGTGCAGGATCACGTCGAGCCCGGCATCCCGCAGTCTCTCGGCAAGAAGAAACGCGCCCTTCTGCGTCGCCCCGCCCTGGTGCAGGACATAGACGTCGGTGCCGGTGCCACCCGTCACGGTGCCGCTTTCGCGCAGCAGTTCTATGACGCGCTCGATGCCCATGCCGAAACCGATACCCGGCGTTGCCTTGCCTCCCAGGCGCTCTATCAGCGGGTCGTAGCGACCGCCGCCGCAGAGGGTCCCCTGCGCACCCAGTGCATCGGTGATCCACTCGAACACCGTGAGGTTGTAGTAGTCGAGCCCCCGCACCATGCGCGGATTGACGGTGAACTCGATGCCGGCCGCCTGCAGCAGCGACTGCAGGCCTTCGAAGTGCGCGCGAGACGCATCACCCAGGTAGTCGATGATGCGAGGTGCACCGGCGACGACTTCTGCCAGGTCAGGATTCTTGGTGTCCAGGATCCGCAGCGGATTGGTGTGAAGCCGGCGCCGGGCGTCGGCGTCGAGCCGGGATTCGTGGCGCGACAGGTGCGCAATCAGGTCCGTGCGGTGCCGCGCCCGCTCATCGGCCTGCCCGAGGCAGTTGAGTTCGAGCCGCACCCGGCCGACGCGGTCGAGCCCGAGGATCTTCCACAGCCGCGCCAGCATGACGATCAGTTCGGCATCGATATCCGGACCGGCGAAACCGACGGCCTCCACATTGACCTGGTGGAACTGACGGTAGCGTCCCCGCTGCGGCCGCTCGTGGCGGAACAACGGCCCGATCGACCAAACTCGCCGCGGCGCCTCGTAGGTCAGGTTGTGCTCGACCACGGCGCGGATCACGCCGGCGGTGAACTCGGGGCGCAGGGTCAGCTTCTCGCCATTGAGCTTGTCCTCGAAGGAGTACATCTCCTTCTCGACGATATCGGTGACCTCGCCGATTCCGCGCACGAAGAGTTCCGTGTATTCGACGATCGGCGTACGGATCTGCTGGTAGCCGTAGCTGCGCAGCCAGTCGGCGACGCGTGCCTCGAACCATTCCCACAGCGCGGCATCGGCCGGCAGCAGGTCGTTCATGCCGCGGACGGCGGCAAGCTTGCGATCGGTCGCCATCGCTCAGTGCTCGGTCGTGGCGCGCGCGTAGCGGCGCCGCACGTAGTCGTCGACGATGGCCTGGAACTCCTCGGCGATGCGCTCGCCCTTGAGTGTGACCGTGCGGGCGCCATCGACGAACACCGGGGCGACCGGAGCCTCGCCGGAACCCGGCAGGCTGATGCCGATATTCGCGTGCTTGCTCTCACCCGGGCCGTTCACGACACAGCCCATGACGGCGACGCTCATCGACTCGACCCCTGGGTAATGCTGGCGCCAGACCGGCATCTGTTCGCGCAGCCACGACTGGATACTGTCGGCCAGTTCCTGGAAGAACGTACTTGTCGTGCGGCCGCACCCCGGGCACGCCACCACCATCGGCGTGAACGCACGCAGGCCCAGCGTCTGCAGTATTTCCTGCGCCACCTGGACCTCCCGCGTGCGTGATTCGCCCGGCGCCGGTGTCAACGACACACGGATCGTGTCGCCGATGCCTTCCTGCAGCAGCACCGCCAGTGCGGCCGTCGAGGCGACGATGCCCTTGCTGCCCATGCCAGCCTCGGTCAGCCCGAGATGCAGCGGAAAGTCGCACCGATGCGAGAGCGCGCGGTAGACGGCGATCAGATCCTGCACGCCGCTCACCTTCGCCGACAGGCAGATGCGGTCGCCCGGCAGACCGAGCTGCTCGGCACGTCGCGCACTCCCGACGGCGGACCGCACGAGCGCCTCGCGCAGCACGGCGCCGGCTTCCCACGGTTCCGATCGCGTGGCGTTCTCGTCCATCATCCGCGCGAGCAGCTCCTGGTCGAGCGAACCCCAGTTGACACCGATCCGCACCGGTTTTCCGTAGCGGCAGGCCACTTCGATCATCTGGGCGAAGTTGTCTTCGCCGCGGGCGCCCTTGCCCACGTTGCCGGGGTTGATGCGGTACTTGGACAGCGCCTGGGCGCAGCCTGGATACTGCGTCAGCAGCTTGTGTCCGTTGTAGTGAAAGTCACCGATGAGCGGAACATCGACGCCCATGCGATCGAGCTGCTCGCGGATCGCGGCAACCTCGGCGGCGGCTTCCGGCGAATTGACCGTGATGCGTACGGACTCCGATCCTGCCTGCGCGAGTTCCTTGACCTGGATCGCCGTGGCGATCGCATCGGCGGTGTCGGTATTGGTCATCGACTGCACCATGATCGGCGCGCCGCCCCCGATCGGGACCACCCGATTGCCCCAGCGCAGCTCGACCTGGCGCGTAGGCCGCCTGGCGGCCGGACGCGCGGGTGGCGCCAGGCAGTCGATCGGTTCCGTCGGCTGATTCATCGCGTCGTCAGTTGACCGTGAAGCGGGCGACGTTCTGGCGCGTATGCGGTGCAAGGTCGTAACTTTCGCCGCGCACCTCCACCGTCGCCTTGGTGGTGTCGCCGATGACGACGTAGAACGGCGGCGTGCCTTCGATCACGTGTTCCGCACCGGCCGCGCTGTGCTGTGACAGCAGGACCTTGCCTTCGGCGTCCTTGACTTCGACCCACGACGGCCCTGTGAACCGGACCTTCAGGAACGGCGATGGCGGAACCGGCGTCGTCAATGCCGCCGACTCGGCCGTCGCCGCGGTGGTGTCCGGGGTGGCGGCCGCAGGCGCCGAAGGTGCCGTGCCGGCCAACGGGGCAGGGACTCGCCTCGCTCGAGGTGCCTGGCGCCGGCGCGCTGGGTGAAGCCGGCACCGGCTGAGTCGGTGATGGCAGCACTGCGGGTGATGGCGCCGGACGTGGCTGATGCGTTGCATACCAGCCCAGCGCCCCAAGCGCGATCAGCAACAGGACGGCACCGGCCATGACGATCTTGCGCGAGGCATGCTCGCGCGCCGCCGCGCGCACTGGCGAATAGTCGCGTGCCTGCGTCATGCCATCGACCACCGAAGCTGCCGCCGGAGCCAGTTTCAGACCCAGATCCGCCAGCAACGGAGCGGGATCGAGGTCCAGCACTCGGGCGTAGCCGCGCACGAAGCCGCGCACATACGCGGCTTCCGGCAACGCCGAGAGTGCTTCCTGCTCGAGTGCCCGCACCTGGTTGGGATGCAGGCGCAGTCGCGCCGCGACGTCGGTGACGGAAAGCCCCAGACGTTCGCGCTGCCACTGCAGGCGCGCGCCGAACGAGGCCGGTGGTGGCGCCTCGGCCGGCGCGTCCACGTGGGCGTCCGGATCCATGCCCACGGACGGGTCGTTACTCATCGTAGGCACCCCTTGCCAGCCACCCGGTCTCGGCCGACGCCGGATACAGATTTCGCAGAGCGTTGCCGAGCGCCGTTTCGGTACGCAGATCGCCCTGCGCGCGCGCGATCTTCAGTCCGAGCCACAGCGTCGCCGGCGTTGCCTCGGACGACTTGGAAAGCAGTCCGTAGTAGAACGACGCCCGCTCGATCTTGCCGGTTGCGAGGTACATGCGAGCCAGTTCGTACTTGGTGGTCGCATTCGCCGCATCGAGCTCCAGTGACCGCCGCAGATAGGGTTCGGCCCCGCTGTAATCCTTGACGCGCATCAGGCACACGCCGGCGCTGAGGTTGGCGCGCGCCGGAGTGGAATACAGCGGATCACGCAGCGCACGCTGGAAATAGGCGATCGCGTCGCGCTCGCGCCCGGGCTGCTGGCAAAGGAACCACCCATAGTTGTTGTTGATGTCCGGATTGGCAGGAGCGAGCTGCAGCGCGCGCGAAAAATTGGCCTCGGCCTCGCGGCGGTCGTCGAGCTGCATGTAGATGAGGCCGAGCAAGCCGTAGGCGTCCGCGAACGTGGGGTCCATCTGCACCGCCCGGCGGGCTTCCTCGAGCGCAACCGACATCTGCCCGTTGCTGAAGTAGCCGGCGGCAAGATCCACCCGTGCCTGGGCTCGGGTTCGTGCGTTCACCTCCTGCCTTGGCGCGCTGGACTCCTGCGGCGAAGAGACAACATCGCCGCCGCCGGTCCGGGTGACGGTGGTCGTCGTGCACGCGGCGAGGCCGCCGGATACTGCGAGCGCGACCAGAACCGACTTCAACGTGCGTGACATGAACATGCTCCCAAGGGTCGGCCGACTAGCGCGCGCCTGCCACTGCGATCGGGACGACACGCTCACTGCGGCGCGTGCGGTCGTTGACTTCCCCCGCGAGCTGCCCGCAGGCGGCGTCGATGTCGTCACCGCGGGTCTTGCGCACGGTTGTGACGATGCCGGCATCGGACAGTCGCTGCGCGAAAGAACGAATCCGCGCTGGAGAGGAGCGCGCGAGCCCGGAATCGGGAAATGGATTGAACGGGATCAGGTTGAACTTGCAGGGTACATCCTGCACGAGCGCCAGCAGTTCGTCCGCGTGCTGGTCGGCGTCGTTGACGCCGTCGAGCATGACGTACTCGAACGTGATGAAGTCGCGCGGCGCCACCCGCAGGTAACGCTGGCAGGCCGCCATCAGTTCACGCAGCGGGTACTTCCGGTTCAGCGGAACGAGCCGGTCGCGCAGCGCATCGGTCGGGGCATGCAGAGACACGGCGAGCGCGACCGGACAGTCCTGCGCCAGGCGATCGATCTGGGGCACCATGCCCGAGGTCGACACCGTCACTCGACGTCGCGAGAGGCCATAGGCGTGGTCGTCGAGCATCAGGCGCAGTGCCGGCAGCACCGCCTCGTAGTTCTGCAGCGGCTCGCCCATGCCCATCATCACGACGTTGCTGATGACCCGCTCACCGTCGCCCTCGTGGCCCTGGGCGCGCCGCAACGCATGCTCCGCCAGCCACAGCTGGCCGACGATCTCGGCGGTTGTGAGATTCCTGCTGAAGCCCTGGCGCCCGGTCGAACAGAACACGCAGTTGACCGCGCATCCGGCCTGCGAAGACACGCACAGCGTCCCGCGGTCTTCTTCCGGGATGAACACGGTCTCGATCGCATTGCCGGCGCCAACATCCAGCAGCCACTTGCGCGTCCCGTCTGTGGACGTGGAATCGCGCACGACAGCCGGCGCCACGATCTGAGCCTGCTGCTCGAGCTTGCCGCGCAGCGACTTGGCGAGATCCGTCATCGCATCGAAGCTTCCGCGCCCGCGCTGGTGGATCCAGTGGGCGAGCTGCTGCGCGCGGAACGGCTTCTCGCCGAGCGACTCGACGTAGGCCGTCAGTCCCGCGACATCGAAAGCCAGGAGGTTGACGCGATCCATCCCGCCGGCTCGCTCAGCGCGAGTACACCGCCATTTGCGGGAAGAAGTACGCGATCTCGACCTGGGCAGTATCCGGACCGTCGGAACCGTGCACCGCGTTGGCATCGATGCTCTGCGCGAAGTCCGCGCGGATGGTCCCGGCCGCCGCCTTGCGCGGATCGGTCGCGCCCATCAGTTCCCGGTTCTTCGCGATCGCGCCCTCGCCTTCCAGCACCTGGACCATGATCGGGCCCGAGATCATGAAGTCGACCAGGTCCTTGAAGAACGGACGCTCCCGGTGCACGGCATAGAACCCTTCGGCCTCGGTACGCGACAACCACATCATGCGGGCCGCGATGACCTTGAGGCCATTCGTTTCGAACCGTGAATAGATTTTCCCGACGACATTCTTCGCGACAGCATCGGGCTTGATGATCGACAGAGTGCGTTCCACCGCCATGGCTTGAACCTTTGTTTGAACGGAACATGTGGGCGGTCCGGACGCTTGCGCATGCCGCGGACTGCCAAACCGAAAACCTCGACAAATTAAGAACTTGCAGCGTCGAAGTTAGCTTGAAATTTTAACATGTTCGCCCTTTGGGCCGGGGTCTGACGCCGCCGCTACGCGATCGCCGGACGGCGGTTCGAGCACCGCCAGCGATTCCACGTGCGACGTATGCGGGAACATGTTGACGATGCCGGCTGCGCGCACGACCCAACCCGCCTCGTGCACCAGGACCGCGCAGTCGCGCGCCAGCGTGGCCGGATTGCACGAGACGTAAACCGCCCGTGTCGGTGGCGTCGACGAGGCCGCAAGGGCGCGAACAACGGCCAGCGCACCTTCGCGCGGCGGGTCGATCAGCACCTTGTCCACGCCGCCGGCAGCCAGCAGTGCGCGGCTCCAGTCCTCGCCCGTCCAGTCGAAGAGGTTTCCGGCAGCAAACGAGGTGCGATCTGCCAACCCGTTGGCCTGTGCGGCGACACGAGCACGTTCGACCAGCGTTGCGCTGCCTTCGATGCCCCAGACGTGCGCGGCGCGCGTTGCCAATGGCAGAGTGAAGTTGCCGAGGCCGCAGAAGAAGTCGATGACCTTTTCATGCGGTTGCGGATCCAGCAGGCGCAGCGCGCGCGCCACGAGCGCCCGGTTGATGCCGTGGTTGACCTGCGTGAAGTCCGTCGGCCCGAACGGAACCGTCACACCGAATTCCGGCAGGCTGAGCTGCAGTTCGGTGGGCTGTTGCGGGCTCAGGGGCGCGGCGGTCTGAGGTCCGCCTGGCTGCAGCCAGAGTTCCACTTCATGGTGCCGGGCAAACTCCAAAAGCCGATCGCGATCCGCGTCATCCGGCGGATTCAGGACCCGCAACACCAGGACAATCTGCGCCCCGTCCGCGCGGTCGGCCACGGCGACCTCGATCTGCGGCAGCCTGTCGCGGATCGAGAGCGACTCGACGAGTCGGCGCAACGGAACCAGCAATGCGCTGACCCGCTCCGGCAGCACTTCGCAGCGGGCCATGTCTGCCACGAAACTGCTCGCGCGCTCGTGGAAACCGACCAGCACCCCGCCCTTCTTCACGACATGGCGCACGGTCAGCCGTGCACGATGGCGGTACCGCCAGGCCGGCCCCGATATCGGCCGCAGCATGCGTTCGGGACGAACGCGCCCGATGTGCCAGAGACTGTCCTCGAGGACGCGCTGCTTGATCGCGACCTGTGCCCGCGTGTCGAGATGCTGCAGCGAGCAGCCGCCGCAGGCCCCTGCGCCCAGGCCGAAGTGCGGACAGCGCGGCTCCGTTCGCAGCACCGATGCCCGGTCGATCGCAATGACGCGCCCGACTTCGTAACTGGCCTTGTTGCGCCGCCGTTCGTAACGGACCGACTCGCCGGGCAGCGCGCCCTCGACGAACACCGCCTTGCCGTCGCGCCGGCCGACGCCACGCCCCTCCTGGTCGAGGGAATCGATCTCGACCGTGAAGACTTCGCCCGCGGCCATCTCAGGCGCGACCCCAGGCGTTCAGGTACTCATGCCAGTGCGGCTGAGGCAGGGCGGCGAGCGTTTCCTGTACGAGCCGCTCTTCGGCGGCACTTTCCGTCTCGTCGAGAACCCCGCGCAATCGCCGGAAACGCGTGTAGAGGAGATAGGTGTTGACGACGTCGGTCTCGCAGTAGTTGCGGATCTGCTCGATGCCGCCCGCCTGGAACGCGTCCCACACGCGGCTGCCGTCCATGCCCAGCTTGCCCGCGAATCCGCAGAGCTTGGCCAGGTCGTCGAGCGGCGCACTGGCCCGTGGCTGGTACATGGCCAGCAGATCCATCAGATCGATGTGCCGTGTGTGATAGCGGCTGATGTAGTTGTTGTAGCGAAAGTCGCGGTCGTCTTCGCCGAGGTCCCAGTAGCGGGCCGCGTGCACGCCATGGATCAGGCCACGGTAGTGCAGCACCGGCAGATCGAACCCGCCGCCATTCCAGCTCACCAGTTGCGGGGTATAGCGATCCACGGTCGCGAAGAACGCCTGTATCAGCCGCCCCTCGTCGTCCTCCGGAGTCCCGATCGACCGCACGCGGAATCCCGAGTCGTCGCGGAACACACACGAGATGGCGACGACCCGGTGCAGGTGCAGCGGCAGGAAGTCGCTGCCCGTCTTTTCACGCCGTTCCTCGAACAGACGCTGCGCAAGCTCGGCATCGGAAAGGCTCGACCACGCCGGACGTAGCCGCCGGGCGCCGGCCACATCGGGCACGGTCTCGATGTCGAAGACGAGGATCGGCGTCATGGCCCGCGCGGTCGGCGGCGCGCCCGGCTACAGCACCGCATCGCGTCCGACGTGCTCGGACGCGAGTGCCTGGCGCAGTTGCTTCAGCGCCTCGAGCTGCATCTGGCGGACGCGCTCGCGCGTCAGGCCGAGTTCGACCGCGAGTTCGTCGAGCGTTGCACTCGCCCGCCCGTCGAGCGCGAAGCGACGCTCGATGACCTGCCGGTGCCGCTCATCGAGCCGCTCAAGCCAGCCGTGAACTCGGCCTTCGAGTTCATGGCGCGACGCCGTCGCCTCGGGCACTTCGGAGGCGCTGTCCGTCAGAAGATCGGCCAGTGTCGAGGATGGATCCACGTCCAGCGGGGCATCGAGCGAGGCCGGCAGCGCGCCAAGTTGCAGCACATCGTGGATCTCCTCGACCGGCCGACCGGTGAGGTGCGCAATATCCTCCATGCGTACCTCGGCCCCTGAATCCGCCTCGGCCTCGAGGTGACGCTTGGCCGCCGTGACGTGCCTCAGTTCGCGGAGCACATGGACCGGTAGCCGGATCGTGCGTGCCTGGTTCATGACCGCGCGCTCGACCGCCTGCCGGATCCACCATGTCGCATAGGTCGAGAAGCGGAAGCCGCGTTCGGGTTCGTACTTCTCAAGCGCATGCATCAGCCCGAGGTTTCCTTCCTCGATGAGGTCCAGCAGCGGAAGGCCGCGCTTGGCGTAGCGCTTGGCGATCGACACGACGAGGCGCAGATTGCGCTCGATCATTTCCTGCCGCGCGGCGAAGTCGCCGGCGCGCATCCGAGTCGCCGTCGCACGCTCTTCCTCTGCCGTCATCAACGAGAAGGAACCGACGTCAGTCAGGTAACGCTGCACGTTGTCCGGTTCGTAGTCTCCGGCGTCCTCGGTGGCGTCGATCGCGCCTTCGGTGGCTGCGGCAGCCTCCGATGGGTCGAGCGACCGTTCGGCCTCGTCGTCGCGCCCGGCCAGCTGCGCCCCTTCATCCTGCTCGTCGGCAGGCGCGCCAGGCTCGCGGTTCATGTGGCTGGCGTCGTCCATCAGCGCGCCGGCAGGTAACGCAGCGGGTCCACCGGCTTGCCCTGGCGTCGAACCTCGAAGTGAAGCTTGGTACGGTCGGCATCGGTGCGCCCGATCTCGGCGATGCGCTGTCCACGCTTCACCCCCTGGCCCTGCTTCACCAGTACCTGGCGGTTGTGCGCATAGGCCGAGATGAATTCCTCGCTGTGCTTGACGATGACGAGATTGCCGTATCCGCGCAAGGCGCTGCCCACATAGACCACCTCGCCGTCGGCCGCGGCCAGCACCGGATCGCCTTCATTGCCGGCGATGTCGATGCCCTTGTTGCGCGTTTCCTCGAAGGTTTCGATGACCTTGCCCGGCGCCGGCCACTGCCATTGCACCGCGTTTTCCATTGGCGTGGGCTTCGCCGGTTCGGGGGTCGCGGCCGGGGGCACGGTCGGCGTCGCGGCGGAGGGCGGAACTGCCGCTATCGCAGGCGGCGGGGGCGCAGCAGCGGCACCAGGCGCCGGCAACGGCCGGACTTCGGTCGAGCCGGCCGGCGCAACCGGAGTCACTGTCGCCACACCCGCCGGAGGTGTCAGGCGCAATGTCTGACCAATCGCCAGGACCGGCGTGTCGCTGATTCCGTTCCAGCGTGCGAGTTCGCGCGCATCCACGCCATGGCGCTGCGCGATGCTGTACAGCGTGTCTCCGCGTTGGACCGTGTAAGTACCTTCCGCGGCCTTCGGTGACGCAGGAGCAGTGACTGGAGCATCCGGACGCGTCGATGGCGCGCCAGAGCGCTCCACCACCGGTGCCGGGCGCTGCGTGCCGCAAGCCGCGATCACTAGCACCGCGCTCGCCAACGCCATGGTCCCAAGCCTGCCCTGCATTCCTGACCTCCTAGGCAACACCGCCGCGCAGCGGAACGAAGCGCACCGCTTCCGTTCCCCGCCGCACGAGTTGTCCATTGTCGTCCTTCATCGCGACGACCAGCTTCTGCTCATCGCTGCCCAGCGGTGCCACGATACGTCCTCCGACCTTCAACTGCTGGACCCAGGCCGGGGGAATCTCATCGCCCGCCGCCGCTGCGACGATCACATCGAAGGGCGCTGCCTGCTCGACTCCGCGCGAGCCGTCGCCAAAGACCAGGCGGAGATTCGGCAGGCGCAACCCGCGGAGATTGTCACGTGCCCGCTCGTGCAGGGCACGCACACGCTCGATCGAAATGACTTCACCGAAGACCTGCGCGAGAACAGCGGCCGCGTACCCACATCCGGTTCCGACTTCGAGCAGTCGCGCCTGGCGCGGATCCGCGATGGCCTCGAGCGCCAATTCGGCCGTTCGCGCGACGATATAAGGCTGCGAGATCGTCTGGCCGTGGCCGATGGGCAACGCCGTGTCCTCATAGGCGCGACTGGCAAGCGCCTCGTCGACGAACAGGTGTCGGGGTACGTTGCGCATCGCATCGAGCACACGGCTGTCACGCACCCCGAGTTCCCGCACACGGTCGACCATTCGATCGCGCACGCGCTCGGATGCAAGGCCACCATGCGATGCGGCACTTGTTGTCTTCGAAGCGGGATTGCGCTGCATCTCAATGACGCGCGAGCCAGCCGCGGACACCGTCGAGCTGTCCGGTGTGGGTAAGATCGATCTGCAGTGGCGTGACCGACACGTAACCTTCGGCCGTCGCGTGAAAGTCAGTGCCGGGACCCCCTTCGCGAGCGGCGCCAACGGCGCCGATCCAGTAGATCGGCTCGCCCCGCGGATTGTTCGCTCGCACGACCGGCTCCGAAGGATGGCGCTTGCCCAGGCGCGTCGCAACGATGCCCTTCACCTCGGCGGCCGGCCGGTTCGGAATGTTCACATTCAGCAGGAAGGGAGCAGGCAACGGCTGCTCCACATAGCGACGGACCACTTCCGCTGCCATCGCCGCCGCGGCGTCCAGATGCGCATAGCCCTTGTCCACGAGGGAAAACGCCATCGCCGGAACACCGAACAGATAGCCTTCCATCGCAGCCGCGACGGTACCCGAGTAAATGGTGTCATCGCCCATGTTCTGCCCGTTGTTGATGCCGGACACGATGAGGTCGGGGCGTTCATCCAGGAGCCCGGTCAGTGCAATGTGCACGCAGTCGCTCGGGGTGCCGTTGATGTAGATGAATCCGTTGGGCGCCGTGCTGACCGTCAAAGGGCGTGACAGCGTCAACGAGTTGCTGGCACCGCTGCTGTTCTGTTCGGGCGCGACAACGGTGACCGTGCCGAACGGCTTGACCGCTTCGGCAAGCGCGGCGAGCCCCGGGGCAAGATAACCGTCGTCGTTGGAAACCAGGATTCGCATAGAGCCAAAAAGAAATAGCCGGTCGCGGTGACGCGCCGGCTACCTCGGCTGGCAATGGTCGGGGCGGCGGGATTCGAACTCGCGACCCCTTGCACCCCATGCAAGTGCGCTACCAGGCTGCGCTACGCCCCGAAGGCTCGGAGTATAGCCGCACGCCGCGGGGCATGCGGCGACACCGCACTCAGTTTCCGGAGAGCAGGCGACGGATCGAAGCCAGTTCTTCGCGCAGGTCCAGCACGTCTGGCTGCGCCTGCGCGCCGTTGCCTGACTTCGCTTCGTGCCGCGCAGGACGCCCTCCTTCTTCGAGCCGGTTGCGCGCCCCGCTGATCGTGAAACCCTGTTCGTACAAGAGCTCACGGATGCGGCGTATCAGCAGGACTTCGTGGTGCTGGTAGTAGCGGCGGTTCCCGCGTCGCTTGACCGGACGCAGCTGGGTGAACTCCTGTTCCCAGTAACGCAGCACGTGCGGCTTGACGCCGCAGAGCTCGCTGACCTCGCCGATCGTGAAGTAGCGCTTGGCTGGAATCGGTGGCAGCAGCTGCGATGTATCTTGACGTTGCATCGCGCTCGTCCAGGGGCGGGCCGGCAGGATTCAGCGCCGAGATGCGTTCAAAGCCCGGCGACGCGCGCCACGGCGGCCTTCAGCTTCTGGCTCGCGTGGAACGTGACGACGCGGCGCGCCGTGATGGCGATCTCTTCGCCGGTCTTCGGGTTGCGGCCCGGCCGCGTGGGCTTGTCACGCAGCTGGAAATTTCCGAAACCCGATAGCTTCACTGACTCTCCGCGTTCGAGTGCCTGGCGAATCTCATCGAAGAAACCGTCGACCATGTCCTTGGCCTCGCGCTTGTTCAGGCCCAGACGATCAAACAGCACCTCCGCCAGTTCGGCCTTGGTCATCGTCTTTGTTCCGCGCTCGCTCGGTCGACTGCCCGCCGACGCCGGCGGGAGCTCGGGGAACTTGAATCCCGTTGTCATCTGGGGATCGTCTCGCATCATGGTCATTGCCGCAGGCGGGCACCGCAACTCCGCGTCAGTTCCTCTACCACCGCAGCGACCGCGGCATCGGCATCAGTATCGCTGAGCGGCCTTGCAGTATCTTGCAGAACAATGCGGAAGGCAAGGCTTTTTTCTTTATTTAACAATGTGTTAGCGGGCACTTCTCGTGTGGATGCGGCGGCGGGAGGACGATACACGTCGAACAGCCGCACCTCCTGCAGCGCCGACAATCGGTCATCCGCGCGCGACCGAACGTCGATTGCCGTGACGATCTGCTGATAGGTGACCGACTCATCGACCCAAACCGCAATGTCGCGCTGCAGCGGCTGGAACTTGGACAGCTCGCGTGCCGCCGGCAACGGGCGTTCAAGCAATGGCTCGAGTTCGAGTTGAAACAGCACCGCGCCCTTTGGCAGATCGTGCTTCTGCTGCAGGCGCGGATGCAGTTCGCCGATCACGCCGACGTCGCGGCCGGCAAGACAAATGCGCGCACTGCGGCCCGGATGCAGTGCCGGATGCGCGGCCACGCCGAACGTGACGGGCACGGGAGCGAACAGCCGTTCGACATCACCCTTGACATCGAAGAAGTCGACGTCGCGACCGGGCTCTGACCACTGCTCGTCATCGGCCGGGCCGTAGGCCAGCCCCGCGACGCACATCGGCTGCGCGACTCCCTGTACCGACAGCGGTCCGTCGGCCACGGCAGGATCCCGCCGAAAGACGCGTCCGATCTCGAACAACCTGGCCCGGCTCGCCTTGCGATTGAGGTTGTACCCCAGCACCGACACGAGGCCACCGAGCAAGGAACTGCGCATGACAGACATCTGCGCCGAGATCGGGTTGACGACGCCAATCGCCTTCGCATCGCTCCGCGAAGTCCTTCTCGATTTCGGCGTCGATGAACGAATAGTTGACGAGTTCCTGGTAACCCAGTGTCGCCAGCAACCGACGGACATCGTGCGGCGAGCGACGCGCTTCGTCCCTCGGCTGCATGCGCGCCGGCGCCAGCGGCGGGTCTGCGGGAATGCGCGCGTATCCAAAAAGCCGAGCGACCTCTTCGATCAGGTCCTCCTCGGTCTCGAGGTCGAAGCGAAAGCTCGGCGGCGTGACGACGAACGCATCATGGGAGCGCTCGAACCCGAGGCCCAGCCGCGAAAACGCAGCGGCCATGTCGTCGGCACTGACGTCCACGCCCAGCACTTTGCGGCAGCGCTCGATGCGCATCGCGACCGGTGCGCGCGACGGCAGGTTGACGATCGTGTCGTCGACGGGACCGGGTTCGCCGCCACAGATGTCGAGAATCAGGCGAGTGATGTAATCGACATGCTCCGCCGTGGTGGCGAAGTCCACGCCACGCTCGAACCGATGCGCGGCATCCGTCGCGAAGTTGTAGCGCCTCGCCCTGCCACGGATGGCGTCGGGCCACCAGAATGCGGCCTCGACATAGATGTTGCGCGTCTCGAGCGAAACCGCCGTCGCCTCGCCGCCCATGACACCGGCCAGCGCTTCGACCCCGGCGTCGTCGGCGATCACGCCCACCTGTTCATCGACCTGCACTGTCTGGCCATTGAGCAGCTGCACCGATTCGCCGCTGCGTCCCCAGCGAACCTGCAGGTCGCCGCGCACCTTGTCGAGGTCGAAGACATGCGACGGACGACCCAGCTCGAGCATCACGTAGTTGGAGATGTCGACCAGCGCCGAGATGGGGCGTTGCCCGCTGCGCAGCAGTCGTTGCTGCATCCACATCGGCGTCGCGGCATGGGCATCGACGTTGCGGATCACGCGGCCCGAGAAGCGCCCGCAGAGGTCAGGCGCCTGCACGATCACCGGAAGGCGGTGTTCATTGCCGGCCGCGACCGCCGCAGTCTCCGGCATCTGCAGCGGAGCACCCGAGATCGCGGCCACCTCGCGCGCGACCCCGACCACGCTCAGGCAATCCGCGCGGTTGGGTGTCAGCTTGATCGTCAGGATGCTGTCGTCGAGTTCGAGCCACGTGCGCACGTCCGCGCCGATCGGTGCATCCGCGTCGAGCAGCATCAACCCCGTGTGATCGTCGGACAGGCCCAGCTCACGCGCCGAGCAGAGCATGCCGTTCGACTCGACGCCACGCATCGTCGTGGCCTTGATCCGCAGGTCTCCGGGCAGTTGCGCACCCGGCAGCGCGCAGGGCACGACGATTCCGGGCGCGACATTCGGCGCGCCGCAGACGATCAGCAATGGGGCAGGCTGACCAGCGTCGACCTCGCACACCGTGAGCTTGTCCGCGTTGGGATGCTTGCGGACGTCACGTACCCGGGCAACGACAACGCCGCTGAACGGGGGCGCAACGGGGCGGCGGTCTTCCACTTCGAGCCCCGCCATCGTGAGGGCCTCCGCCAGCGACTCGCCGTCGATCGGCGGGTTGCAGTAGTGCCGCAGCCAGCTTTCTGAAATGTCCATCGCGACTCAGTTGAATTGACGCAGGAAGCGGAGGTCGCCCTCGAAGAACGCACGCAGATCGTCGACGCCATAGCGCAGCATCGTCAGCCGATCCAGGCCCGACCCGAATGCGAAGCCGATGTACTTTTCGGGATCGAGGCCGAAGTTGCGCACCACCGTCGGATGCACCTGGCCCGATCCGGAGATCTCCAGCCAGCGCCCTTTGCGCGAGCCGCTGGTGAACATCATGTCGATCTCGGCTGAGGGCTCGGTGAACGGAAAGTACGAGGGCCTGAAGCGCACGACCAGTTCGTCAGTTTCAAAGAAGCAGCGCAGGAAGTCGGTGTAGACCGCCTTCAGGTCGGCGAAGCTGACGTTCTCGCCGATCCACAGCCCCTCGACCTGGTGGAACATCGGCGAGTGGGTGGCATCGCTGTCGACGCGGTAGGTACGGCCAAGCGCGATGACCTTGATCGGCGGGGTATGCATGCGCGCATAGCGCACCTGCATCGGGCTGGTGTGCGTGCGCAGCACCAGCGGCTTGCCGCGGCTGTCGTTCGCGTCGACGTAAAACGTGTCCTGCATCGATCGCGCGGGATGGTTTTCCGGGCTGTTCAGCGCCGTGAAGTTGTACCAGTCGGTCTCGATTTCCGGTCCGTCGGCCACATCGAATCCGATCGAGGCGAAGATTTCCTCGATTCGCATCCACGTCCGCATGACCGGATGGATGCCTCCTGCGCTGCGCGCACGTCCCGGCAGCGTGACGTCGATGGCCTCCTGCGCCAGCCGGGCGTTCAGTTGCGCATCCGCCAGCGCCTGCCGCCGCTCTTCGAGCAGCCGCTCGATCGACTCTTTCGCACGATTGATGCGAGCGCCGTGCTCGCGCTTTTCCTCCGGGGCGAGCTTCGCCAGCGCCTTCAGGCGCTCGGTGATTGCGCCGGTCTTGCCCAGGAAGCGCGCTTTTTCGTTCTCCAGGGCAGCAGAATTCGTGGCTGCCGCGAAGGCGGCGCGCGCCTCGTCTACGAGTTGTTCGAGTTCCATTTTGGCGCAGTAAAAAAAACGGGGCCCAGTTTTTAGGCCCCGTTCCCGATCGGCCGGTCGACCACGACCGGTGATGTGCTTAGGCGGCGAGCGAGGCCTTGACCTTCTCGACGACAGCCGCAAAACCCGGCTTGTCGAGCACCGCCATGTCTGCGAGCACCTTGCGGTCAATTCCGATCTCGGCCTTGCCGAGCCCGTTGATGAACGCGCTGTAGGTGATGCCGTGCTCGCGCACCGCGGCGTTGATACGCGCAATCCACAGCGAACGGAAGACGCGCTTCTTGGTACGGCGATCGCGGTAGGCGTACTGCCCCGCCTTCATCACCGCCTGCTTGGCGACGCGGAAGACGTTCTTGCGGCGACGCGTGAACCCCGCGGCCTGGGCCAGGACTTTCTTGTGCCGCGCGCGGGCGGTCACACCACGTTTAACTCGAGGCATGTCAGTCTCCCTTACGCGTACGGCATCATGCGACGCACGGACTTGACGTCGGCATCGCTGATCTGCACCGCGCCACGCAGGTGGCGCTTCGACTTGGTGGTCTTCTTGGTGAGGATGTGGCGCTTGAACGCCTGTCCCCGCTTGATCGAGCCGCTCGCGCGGATCTCGAAGCGCTTTGACGCGCTCTTTTTCGTCTTCATCTTCGGCATCTTGGCCGTCCTTTCTTTGATGGCGTCGGGCGCTCTTGCGAGACTTTGAGCCTGTTGCCACTTGTGGAGCCGCTACGCGGCTTTTACTTCAACTCCCCGTCCCTGGCGGCACGGGATCCAGACTACTTCTTCTTCTTCGGCGACAGGATCATCACCATCTGACGCCCCTCGAGCCGCGGCATCGACTCAACCTGCGAGAGTTCCGTCAGGTCATCGCGCACCCGCTCGAGCAGCTTGTAACCGAACTCCTGGTGGGCCATTTCGCGACCACGGAAACGCAGCGTGATCTTGGCCTTGTCACCTTCCTCGAGGAAGCGCGTCAGGTTGCGTAGCTTGGTCAGGTAGTCGTTCTCGTCCGTCTGCGGCCGGAACTTCACTTCCTTGACCACCACCTGCTTCTGCTTGAGCCTGGCCTCGTGGGCCTTCTTCTGCTCCTGGTACTTGAACTTGCCGTAGTCCATCAGGCGACAGACCGGCGGCACAGCCGTTGGAGCTATTTCAACCAGATCGACCTGGGCTTCCTCGGCCATGCGAAACGCATCGGCCAGCTTCACGACTCCGAGAGCTTCGCCTTCAATACCCGTTAGGCGGACTTCCGGGGCGCTGATTTCACCGTTGATCCGGTGCGCACGTTCCTGAGCGATGGTTGGCTTCTCCTGGTTTCAATAATCAAGCCGTGCTGCCCACGTTGCGACGCTGCGCGACGTCTTCCTGCAGACGTTGCGCAAAAGCCGACAACGGCATCACGCCGAGGTCGGCCCCGCCGCGGGCACGCACGGCCACCCGCATTTCCACTAGCCCCGCCGCTTTTTCCTTGTCCCCGACGACGAGGACATACGGAATCTTCTGGAGGCTAAGCTGGCGGATTTTATAGGTGATCTTTTCGTTGCGCAAATCGCTGTCAACTCTAAAGCCTTGTTTTTTCAGCGTTTGCACAACAGCATCGGCGTAATCCGCCTGCCCTTCCGAGATATTGGCCACAGCCACCTGCACCGGCGCCAGCCACGGCGGCATCGCCCCGGCGAAGTTTTCGATCAGCATGCCGATGAACCGCTCAAGCGAGCCGACGATGGCCCGGTGCAGCATGACCGGCGTCTTCCGGCTGTTGTCCTCGGCCACATACTCGGCGCCCAGCCGCCCCGGCATCTGGAAGTCCACCTGCATCGTGCCGCACTGCCATGGGCGGCCGATCGAGTCAGTCAGGTGGTATTCGATCTTGGGACCGTAAAACGCCCCCTCGCCGGGCAATGTCGTGAACTCCACCCCGGACTTTCGCATTGACTCCATCAGGGACTGCTCAGCCTTGTCCCAGCTCTCGTCCGAGCCGATGCGCTGCGCCGGTCGCGTCGCCACCTTGTAGAGGATGTGCTCGAATCCGAAGTCACGGTAGACCTTCTGCAGCAGCGCCGTGTAGGCGACGCACTCATCGAGGATCTGCTCCTCGGTGCAGAAGATGTGGCCGTCGTCCTGCGTGAAGCCGCGCACCCGCATCAACCCGTGCAGTGAACCCGACGGCTCGTTGCGATGGCAGGCGCCGAACTCGCCGTAGCGCAGCGGCAGTTCGCGGTAGCTGTGCAGATTGGCGTTGTAGATCTGGATGTGGCCCGGGCAGTTCATCGGCTTCAGCGCGTAGTACCGGTTCTCCGACTCGGTCGTGAACATGTTCTCGCGGTACTTCTCCCAGTGCCCCGACTTCTCCCACAGTGAACGGTCGAGGATCTGCGGCGCCTTCACTTCCTGGTAGCCGTTGTCGCGGTAGACCCCACGCATGTACTGCTCCACGGCCTGCCAGATCGCCCAGCCCTTCGGGTGCCAGAAGATGAGTCCCGGCGCCTCTTCCTGGAAGTGAAAGAGATCGAGTTCGCGTCCCAGCTTGCGGTGGTCGCGGCGCTCGGCCTCCTCGAGCATCTTGAGGTACGCATCCTGGTCTTCCTTCTTCGCCCAGGCCGTGCCGTAGATGCGCTGCAGCTGCTCGTTGGCGCTGTCGCCGCGCCAGTAGGCGCCGGCAACCTTCATCAGCTTGAAGACCTTGAGCTTGCCCGTCGACGGAACGTGCGGGCCGCGGCACAGGTCGATGAATTTCCCTTCGCGGTAGAGCGAGATGTCCTCGTTGGCGGGGATCGACGCGATGATCTCCGCCTTGTACTTCTCGCCGATCGACTCGAAGAACTTCACCGCGTCGTCGCGCTTCCAGACCTCGCGCACGACCGGCTCGTCCTTCTTCGCGAGTTCGGCCATCTTCTTCTCGATGGCCTCGAGGTCTTCGGGCGTGAAGCCGCGCGGGAACGAGAAATCGTAGAAGAAGCCGTTGTCGATGACCGGGCCGATCGTGACCTGCGCCTGCGGGAAGAGCTCCTTGACCGCGTAGGCCAGCAGGTGTGCGGTCGAGTGCCGCAGAACTTCGAGTCCGTCGGCGTCGCGCTCGGTGACGATCGCGACGTCGGCGTTGCGCTCGATCACGTGCGACACGTCGACCAGCTTGCCGTCGACACGGCCTGCCAGGGCGGCCTTGGCGAGCCCCGGGCCGATCGATGCGGCGACGTCCGCCACGCGCACCGGGGCTTCGAAGTCCCGCTGCGAGCCATCTGGCAGTCGAACTGAAATCATCGAAATCTCCACTCGAAAAAAAAGTGCGGGCGAGCCGCACTTTCTTCATCCAAGGCGCACTCGTCCCCCGAAGGTTCAACCGTCCGTGAATCGAGTTCGAAGCATCTCTCCGCGTCCCTGGCCTGTCTGGAGTTCTTGGTAGGCGCGATTGGACTCGAACCAACGACCCCCACCATGTCAAGGTGGTGCTCTAACCAGCTGAGCTACGCGCCTAAAGGAGCGCAAGTATATCAGCGCACTTTGATCACGTCGGCGGCTGTGCGGCCAGGCGCGTTGACAGCGGTCGATGCGGCCGCCAACATTCCATCGTCGAGAGCGTCGGCTCCGCGGTGTCACGGTGCCGACATGGCCCGCCGCTAGCCTGGCCGTTCTCGCTGGGACCCTGGACTTTCATGGCGACATCAGACAGCTCATCACGCATCGGCACACAGGCAGGCAGTGCATCGGAGCCTCGCCTGGCGGTTGCTCTCGCGCACTCGCCCGCCGACATCGAAGACGCCCAGCGACTGCGCTACAAGGTGTTCGCCGAGGAAATGGGCGCGAAGATCGGTGATCCTGCCACCGGGATCGATGCCGATGAATTTGATCCTTACTGTGACCACCTGATCGTCCGTGACCTCGACAGTCTGCGCATCGTCGGCACCTACCGGATCCTCGCGCCGCATCGTGCGCGCGAGCTCGGACGGCTGTATTCGGAGGGCGAGTTCGACATTTCGCGGCTGCACCACATCCTGCCGTCGATGGTGGAAGTCGGGCGCTCCTGCGTGCACTGGGACTATCGCTCGGGCAGCACGATCCTTCTGCTTTGGGCGGGCATGGCCCACTACATGAAGGCGGGCGGCTACAGCCACCTGATCGGTTGCGCGAGCGTCCCGCTCAACGACGGCGGCCAGACCGCGGCGCGCGTGCGCCTCGATGTCCAGAACTACCTGACGGACCCCGAGTACCGCGTGTTCCCGCACCATCCGTTTCCATTCGACCGGATCCAGCCGGCGGCGACGCGCGAAATGCCGCCCCTGCTCAAGGGCTACCTGCGGATCGGTTCGCGCATCTGCGGCGAGCCCGCCTGGGACCCCGACTTCAACAGCGCCGACTTCCTGGTGTGGCTCTCGCTCGCCAATCTGCACCCGCGCTACGCCCGCCACTTCGAACTCCTGGCCGCCCAGGGTGAGGCGGCCGAGCGCGACGGTATCGACCTGTTCTGAATGGCGGCGGTCAGCGCCGCCGAACGGCGATCACGCCCGCCACTTCCCTGATCTGGGCCGCCACGCGCGCGATCTCGCCGGCGCTGCCAACTTCGGCCGTGAACTCCATGCGCGCCTCGCCGCGCTGGCTCTGCGTGCTGACGCCGATCACATTGAGCTTCTCTCGCACGAAGACCTCGGAGATATCCCGCAGCAGGCCCTGCCGGTCCTGCGCAATGACCAGCAGCTCGACCGGGTAAACCGCGTCAGCCTGGTGTCCCCACGCCACCTCGACGACCCGCTCCGGCTGGCGCCTGATCAGCGCCTGCAGATTCGAGCAACCGGCGCGATGGATCGAGACTCCGCGGCCACGGGTCACGTAGCCACCGATCTCGTCGGGCGGCGCCGGTCGGCAGCACCGCGCCAACTGCGTCAGCAACGAGTCGACGCCGACCACCAGCACCTTGCCCCGCCCGTGCGTCGCATCGCGTGGCTTGCCGGCCAGCATGTGTGGCGCCGGTTCGGGCTCGACCGGGGCCGGTGCGAGCGCATGCTCGATTGAGCGCACGCTGAACTCTTCCTTGGTCGCCGCCGCGCACAGTTCGTCGACGTTGTCGAACCCGAGCCGCTTCGCCAGGTCGTCGAGCTTCACGGCCGTCTTGCCCAAGCGCTGCAGTTCCTTTTCGACGATGTCGCGTCCGGCGGCGACCGACTGCTCGAACTCGAGAGCGTTGAACCACTGCCTGACCTTGGCGCGTGAACGCGCGCTGCGCAGGTAGCCGAGTTCCGGGTTGAGCCAGTCGCGGCTCGGACCGCCGCTCTTGGCCGACACGATTTCCACGGTTTGCCCGGTCGCGAGCGGCGTGTTGAGCGGAACCATCGCGCCGTTGACACGCGCCCCGCGGCAGCGGTGTCCCAGCTCGGAGTGGATGTGATAGGCGAAGTCGAGCGGCGTGCCGCCGGAGGGCAACTCGACGACCCGCGCCTGCGGCGTCAGCACATAGATGCGCTCTTCCGGCACCGGCACGCCGGCCGGAGGCGCATCCACTTCCGCACGCCACGCGAGCAGCTGCCGCAGCCAGGCGACCCGGCCCTCGTCGTCATCCCGCCCCTTGCCGCCCTCCTTGTAGCGCCAGTGCGCGGCAACACCGAGCTCGGCGTGTTCGTGCATGCGGCGCGTCCGGATCTGGACTTCGAGGGTCCGCCCGGCGTCATCTCCGACCACCGTATGCAGTGACTGGTAGCCGTTGGACTTGGGGCGGGCGATGTAGTCGTCGTATTCGCTTTCGACCGGCGTCCAGGCGGAATGCACCAGCGCCAGCACCTGGTAGCACTGCGCGATCTCGTCGACGATCACGCGCATCCCGCGCACGTCGTACACCTGCTCGAATGCCAGCCCCTTGCTGCGCATCTTGCTGTAGATGCTGTAGATGTGCTTGGGCCGGCCGGTCACCTCGGCGCGAATGCCCGTCTCGGCGAGCATCCCCCGCAGACGGGCCAGCGCAGCGTCGATGAAGGTCTCGCGCTCGACGCGCTTCTCGTCGAGCATGCGCGCAACCGCCTTGTACGTGTCAGGCTCGAGAAAGCGGAACGACAGGTCCTCGAGCTCCCACTTCAGTTGCCAGATCCCGAGACGGTTGGCGAGTGGCGCATAAAGGTCCAGCGTCTCGCGCGCGATGGGCTCCGCACCGCCCGCCTTGCTCAGGGCGTAGTAGCGCAAGGTCTGCAGGCGTGACGCGAGGCGCAGCAGCACGACGCGCAGGTCATTGGCCATCGCCAGCAGCATCCGTCGCAGTGCCTCGGCCTGGTCATTCGGGTTGCTGCGGCCCCGCGCCTCTTCTCGCGACCGCGTCAGTTCCGACAGCCGCATCAGCTGCCGCAGGTCGGCGACCAGTTGCGCCACATTGGCGCCGAAGCGGCTGCGCAGCCAGTCGTCGGGATCGCGCAGGACGTCGTACACGCCGAACAGGTGAGCTGCGGCGAGCAGATCGGCATCCGGGCGCAGCGTTGCCACGATCGTGGCGATGCCATCGGCATGCGCGATGAACGGCTCGCCCGTGCGCAGCGACTTGCCCGCGTACAGCGGCTCCACCAGCGCGCGCGTTGCGGCGGCATCGAGCGGGGCACCCGAGTCCGCGCTCTTCGTTTCCAGGACAGAAGGACCGACCATGGCGCGATTATCCCGCCCGCGCGCCGAACACGTTGCGGCACAATGGTCCGATGCTCAAGACGCTGTGGAGCCGTTTCGCGGGCGGCGGAACCGTTGCGCTGCCGGACGACCTCTGGGATGCAGCGGTGGCTTCATTGCCGTTCGTGGCCCGGGTGAGCGCCGAGGATCGCGACCGGCTGCGGAAGCTCGCAGGACAGTTGCTGGCAACCAAGGAGATGGCGGGTGCTGCCGGGCTCGAACTGACCGCCGAGATCCAGCTCAACATCGCCGTCCAGGCCTGCCTTCCCGTCCTGAACCTGGGACTCGACTGGTACCGCGGCTGGACCAGCATCGTCGTTTATCCGGGCGAGTTCCTCGTGCCGCGCAGCCTCACCGACGACGACGGTGTCGTGCACGAATACACGGAGCCGATCGCCGGCGAAGCCTGGGACGGCGGCCCGCTGCTGTTGTCGTGGGAGGACAGCCAGGCGGCCGGCACGGGCGATGGTGAAGCGTATTCGGTGGTCATCCACGAGTTCGCGCACAAGATCGACCTGCTGAACGGCGATGCCGATGGCGTGCCGCCCTTTTCTGCAGCCCTGCATCCCGGGCTCGATGCGCGCCTCTGGCGTGACACACTGGCCGACGCCTATGCGCGCTTCATCGCGGAACTCGAAATCATCGAAGGCGAGTTGCCGCCGGACGTCGACCCGGAGTCCAGCGCCGCCGACCCTTATTACGCGCACCTGCCGCTCGATGCCTATGCCGCGCAGGACGAAGGCGAGTTCTTTGCTGTCTCGTCGGAGGCATTCTTCGTCGATCCGGCGCGACTGGAGCGGGCGTTTCCGCACTGGTACGCGCTGCTGGCCGCATTCTTCCGGCAGGATCCGCGGGTTGCCGCATGAAATCGCTGCTGATCGTCTATCACTCGATGACCGGCGCGGCCGAGCAGCTCGCGCGGGCTGCGGCCGAAGGCGCGCGCAGCGAAGTCAATCTGCAGACGAGGCTGATGCACGCCCCGCAGGCACAGCCGCACGACGTGCTGGCGGCCGATGGGTATCTCTTCGTGATGCCGGAGAATCTCGCGACGATGGCGGGACTCATGAAGGACTTTCTTTGACCGCGTGTACTACGCCGTGCTGGACCAGGTGAACGGCCGGCCCTACGCCGCGATCATCGCGGCCGGCACCGACGGCGCCGGCGCGGCGCGACAGGTTCAGCGCATCGCCACCGGACTGCGCCTGCGCGAGATTGCGCCGCCGCTGATCGTGCGCAACGGTGCGCAGACCCCGGAGGCCATCCTCGCTCCAAAGCAGGTTGCAGCTCACGACCTGGCGCCGGCGCTTGAACTTGGCGCGGCGCTCGCCGCCGGCCTCGCCAGCGGCGTCTTCTAGCGCTCGCCAGGTTCAGGCCACTAAGTCAGTCCCGCCACCAGGAAGTCGCGCACCACGGCAATCTGGTCGGCGGGCATGAAGGTCGGGGCATGGCCGACCCCGTCGATCTCCACCAGCGCCGGTCGCGGCCCCCGCGTCACCATCGCGGCAGCAGTTTCGGCCGTCAGCAGGTCGGACTGGGCGCCACGCACCAGCAGGGTCCGCGCCGCGATGCGGTCATACAGCGCCCACATGGCGGCTTCTCCCGCCGCGGCCGCCTCGGGCGTCACGGACTTGAACGGCACTGCGATCGCCGGGTCGTAGTGAAAGACGTAGCGGTCGCCCTCGCGCCGCAGCGTCGGCGCGATCAGTTCGCGCCAGTCTTCGCGCGTCTTCAACCCGAACGGCGCCGCGGCCACGGACACGTAGTCCACGGCCTCCTCGAGATTGGCGAACGAGACCGGCTGTCCCACGTACGAGCCGATGCGCGCGATCGCCGCCGCGCCCAGCGCGGGGCCGACATCGTTGATGACCAGCTGGCGGATCGGCGACTCCGGCTGGCCCGCCAGCGCGATGCCGATCAGGCCGCCCATCGAGGTTCCGACCCAGTCGACGCGCTCCACATCGAGACGCGCAATGAGCGTCACCATGTCCGCGACGTACTGGGGCACGGCGTAAAAGGCGGGATTGCGCAGCCGGTCGCTGAGGCCGCGCCCGACGACGTCCGGGCAGACGACCCGGTAGCGGTCCGTCATCGCGCGTGCCAGGCGATCGAAGTCGCGTCCGAGGCGCGTCAGCCCATGCACGCACACCAGGACGTTCGGGTTGTGCGGATCACCCCACTCCGCGTAAGCCATCGCATGCAACCCCGCCGGACTCAGGCACTGCACACGATGCAGGCGCGGCTCTTCACGCGCGGATGCCACTGCGATCCCTTTTGGTTCGATTCCCACTGGACACCTCCTCGGAAAATTGTAGTCGGCCCGGTGGCATACTCGACGCAGACTGAAGGAGGCACTCCATGCTGAAAGGAAAGACGGCGCTGGTCACGGGCTCGACGAGCGGCATCGGGCTGGGTATGGCAAAGGCGCTTGCCGGCCAGGGCGCGAACATCGTCCTGAACGGATTCGGCGAACCCGCGGCGATTGCGGCGATCGAGAAGGAAATCCAGGCCGCGGGAGTGAAGACGCTGTATCACGGCGCCGACATGAGCAAGCCCGACCAGATCGAAGCGATGGTGCGCGCTGCCGAGGCCGCCTTCAGCCGGATCGACATCCTCGTGAACAACGCGGGCATCCAGCACGTGTCGCCGGTCGAGAGCTTCCCGGTCGAGCGCTGGGACGCGATCATCGCGATCAACCTCAGCTCCGCATTCCACACGACGCGGCTCGCGCTGCCCCGGATGAAGGCGTCCGGGTGGGGCCGCATCATCAACATCGCCTCGGTCCACGGGCTGGTTGCCTCGGCCGAGAAGTCGGCCTACGTCGCCGCCAAGCATGGCATCGTCGGCTTCACCAAGTCGGTCGCGCTCGAAACGGCGCGGACCGGAGTGACCGTCAACGCGATCTGCCCCGGCTGGGTGCTGACCCCGCTGGTGCAGAAGCAGGTCGACGCCCGGGCGGAGCGCGACAAACTCAGCCAGGAAGATGCCAAGCAGTCCCTGCTCGGCGAGAAGCAGCCGTCCATGGAATTCGTCACGCCCGAGCAACTGGCCGGGCTTGCGGTGTTCCTCTGTTCGCCGGCTGCCGACCAGATTCGCGGCGTGGCCTACAACGTCGACGGCGGCTGGTACGCGCAGTAGCCGGCAGGCGGCTCCGTCGGGCGCGGGAACTACGCCGCGCGCTCGACGGCCGGCGCAACGTCCACCGCGACATCCAGCGTGTGGCTGGCACCGCCCTGGATGACACCGCGCAGCGGCACCACATCGCCGTAGTCGCGACCCACCGCAACCGTCACGTGGCTGGTATCGGGCACGACGGCGTTGGTCGGATCGAGATCCACCCAGCCGAGCACGGGGCACCAGATCGAGATCCAGGCGTGCGACGCATCGGCGCCCAGCAGCCGGGCCTGTCCGGGCGGCGGCTGCGTCTGCAGGTAGCCGCTGACGTAACGCGCCGGCAGGCCGAGCGAACGCAGCATGCCGAGCATCAGGTGCGCGAAGTCCTGGCATACACCGCGCCGCAGGCGGAACGCGTCGATCAACGGAGTGTCGATCTCCGTCACGCCAGGCTCGTAGGTGAAATCGCGGTGGACCCTTTCCATCAGCGCCATCGCCGCCGCCAGATAGCTCCGGCCCGGCGCGAAACTCGGCTGCGCGTAGTCGTGCAGTGCGGCGAGCAGGGGCACGTAGGGCGATGCGAAGACGAACTCGCTGGCCGGACGGAACGACGCGTCGAGCGTATAGCGCAGGCCCGACGCCACCGCTTCCCAGGGTGCGCTCGCGGCCGGATCCAGCGACCCGGGCCGTGGAGCGATCCAGACCCGGCTTTGTATGCCCACCACCAGCGCCTCGTGCGGCACATAGAGCGCGAACTCGGTCCGCACATTGCCGAACGAGTCCCGCGTGTTCGCACAGTGCGACGGCGTCGGGTCGATCGTCAGCTGCGCGTCCACGACACGCTGCCGCCCGTCCTGGCGCGGGATCAGGTGTGCGCAGTGGTAGGCAACTTCGACGCGCGCCGCATAGTGCGTCACGGTCCGGTGCGTGACAACGAGTTCCGACCCGTCCGTCACGCGTTCACCGTCCGGAACTCGTCCGAGGCATGGCTGAAGTAGCTGGCGCCGATCGCATCCGAAAGCGAGCGCGTGCCGTGCACGAGGCGGTCCGTCAGTTCCAGCAGCGCGGCGTGCCGCCCGTCCGGACCCAGCGCACTCAACTGCTTCAGCTCCGGCCAGGCTGCCTGCGCCGGCAGATGCGGCAGCAGATTCGCAGCGCCCGGTGCACCGAGGCGTTCGATCTGCTCCGTCAGGCGCCGCGCGACTCCGCGCAATGAGCGAGGGTTGGCGGACTCCTGCACCAGCAGGTCGATCAGCGGCGGCACCTCAAAGCGGCGCTGGTAGAGAGCACGGTAGGTGATCGTGCTGTCGAACAGCTGCAGCGCGAGGTCGTAGCCGTCCTCGCGCGCGATGGCATCGGTTTCGAACAGCAGGTGCAGCGCCCGCGCGAGCGTGCCCAGCCGCTCGAGCTGCCTGCCGATCGTCATCAGGCGCCAGCCGTCATCGCGCGTCATGTGGTCGATCTGCGCGCCGGTGATGGCAGACAGCTGCACCGCCAGGCGCCCGAGCGCAGCCACGGCCTCGTCGGCCGAGAACACTTCATCGGCGACAGCGCTGGCGCAGTCGGCTGCAAAGCGATCCGCGGTGGCGGCGACCAGCCGCCAGTGATCGGCCGACAGCCGGTCACGAAGGTGTCCGGCCGACCGGACGAGCGCCGCCAGGTTGAACGCGACGCTGCTGCCACTGCGGTCGGCCAGTGCCGAAATCAGCGTGCGCTCGAAGACAGCGACCGACTTGGCTGGCGACGGAACGTCGGCCGGTACGACGCCCTGCTCCTCGCACAGCGTGGCCAGCGCGTCGAGTACGGGCGATGGCGCGCGAGCATCGTCGCCGATCAGTGTCAGCGCGGCGCGAGCCAGACGAACCGCCTGATCGGCGCGCTCGGCGTAACGTCCCATCCAGAACAGGTTCTCGGCGGCACGACTCGACACGATGCGCCGCGGCCCCGGGAGCTCCTCCGCCCGCAGGGGCGTCGGCAGCATCGAGAACGAATCCACCGGTTCGACGGTGCGTACCCACGTGTCCTGGCTGGCGCCACCGCGCTGCATCGACACCACACGCTGCTCGCGCATCGCGATCCGGGTCAGGCCGCCGGGCATCACATGCCATTGACCTGCGCCATCGCTGATGGCGTACACACGCAGCATGGCAGCGCGCGGCAGCACGGTGCCGTCGTGCAAGGTAGGAGCCATCGGCAACGGCAGGTAGGCCTGCACCGTGTGCGCATCGGGATCGGCCTCGATGCGACGACGCAGCGCGGTTATCTGCGACGGCAGCAGCGCGGCACCGATCGCGGCCTCGAAACCGGGGCGCTGCGCACTCGACGGATAGGTAGCCTTCACGACCTTGTCGGACAGGGTGTCCACGACTCGTGAGTAGGCCGCACGTTCACCGCACCACCAGCTCGCAAGCGACGGCAACAGCAGCTCAGTGCCGAGTTCGCGCCGTGCAATCGCGGGCAGGAAACCATTGATCGCCGGCGACTCCAGGAAGCCGGAGCCCAGTGCGTTGGCAAGGAGCACGCGCCCGGCGCGCACCGCGCGCAGCAGCCCCGGCACCCCGAGCGTGGAGTCCTGGCGCAACTCGAGCGGATCGCAGAAGTCGTCGTCGAGCCGCCGCAGGATGCCGTGCACCGGTTGCAGGCCGTGCAGTGTCTTCAGGAAGACGCGCTCGTCGCGCACGGTCAGGTCGCTGCCTTCGGCCAGCGGGATGCCCAGGTAGCGCGCCAGATAGGCATGTTCGAAATACGTTTCCGTGTACGGACCCGGCGTCAGCAGCACCAGGCGGGCCGCCTCGCCGTCGGCGCGCGGGCTCAGGCGCTGCAGCATGTCGAGCAGGCGGCGGTAGCTGGCGGCCAGCCGCTGTACCTTCATCTGCCGGAACGCCTCGGGGAAAAGGCGCGAGACGATCAGCCGGTTTTGCAGCGCATAGCCGAGACCCGAAGGCGCCTGCGTCCGGTGACCGACGACCCACCACTGCCCGTCGGCCGCCCGCGCGATGTCGAAGGCGACGATGTGCAGGAACGTGCCGCCCGGAGGCCGTTGTCCGACCAGCGGGCGCAGGTAGCCCGGATGCCCCAGCACCAGCGCCGGCGGCAGCAGGTTGGCCGCCAGCAACTTCTGCGGCCCGTAGGCGTCGGCCATGATCGCGGCGAGCAGCTTCGCGCGCTGCGCAACGCCGGCCTCGATGCGGGCCCACTCATCGGCTTCGATCAGGTAGGGAAAGATGTCCAGCGACCATGGCCGTTCGCCGCGCCCGTCGTCGCTGTAGACGTTGTAGGTGATGCCGTCGTCGCGCACCTGACGCTCGATGGTGCCGCGGCGGCGCGCAAGATCGGCGAACCCGCCTGGACCGAGGTGCGCAAAGAACTCGCGCCACGGCCGCCGCAGCGTGCCGTCCGGTGCCCGCAACTCGTCGTGGTGGCCCGCCGGCGCGGGCGCGGCCAGCCGCGTCACCAGCGTCGCCGCATCGTGTTCCGGATCGAATTCGAACAGCGACTGTGTCATCTTCGCCGGCGGCTGCCCGCGCCAACCACGCCAGTCTCCATTCCCGGTCGGCGGCATCTAGCTGCGGCGCAGGTCGAGCGTGAACGGGAATTCAAGGCTGCGCTGCGGCGCCTCGACAACCATGCGGCCGGGCGTGTGTCCCATCGTGAAGAATCGCGCGAGGCGCCGGCTTTCCGCTTCGTAGGCGTTGACAGGAAAGGTTACGTAGTTGCGACCGCCCGGATGCGCCACATGGTATTGGCAGCCACCGAGCGATCGTTCCATCCAGGCGTCGACGATATCGAAGGTCAGTGGTGCGTGCACGCCGATCGTCGGATGCAGTGACGACGCCGCCTGCCAGGCGCGATAGCGGACGCCGCCGACCGACTCGGCTGTACGCCCCGTCGGCTGCAGTGCCAGCGCCCGCCCGTTGACGCAGACCAGGTGCCGGTTGTCGTTCAATCCCGTCACCTTCACCTCGACCCGTTCCAGCGACGAATCGACGTAGCGCACCGTGCTGCCGCCGGCGCCCTCTTCCCCCATGACGTGCCAGGGTTCGAGCGCTCCGCGCAGTGCCAGCCGAATGCCGTGCACTGCGACCTCGCCGAACAGCGGGAAGCGAAACTCGAAGTGCGGCGCGAACCACTTCGGATCCATCGGGTAGCCCGCCTGTCCGAGTTCGCTGAGTACATCCTCGAAGTCGAGTTCGACGAAGGTCGGCAGCAGGAAGCGGTCGTGCAGCTCCGTGCCCCAGCGCGTGAGCCGCTGCGTGTAGGGCGTCTTCCAGAAACGCGCCAGCAGAGCGCGCAACAGCAGCTGCTGCGCAAGGCTCATCTGCCAGTGCGGCGGCATTTCGAACGCACGCATCTCGAGCAGCCCGAGCCGGCCGGTGGGTCCGTCCGGCGAGTAGAGCTTGTCAATGCAGAACTCGGAGCGATGCGTATTGCCGGTGACGTCGATCAGGATATTGCGCAGGGCACGATCCACCAGCCACGGCGGCGCCGCCGTCCCGCCCTCGCTGCGACGGCGGAGTTCGGCGAGCGCGATCTCCAGTTCGTAGACCTGGTCATTGCGTGCCTCGTCGACGCGTGGTGCCTGGCTGGTCGGTCCGATGAACAGGCCCGAGAACAGGTACGAAAGCGACGGATGGTTGTGCCAGTACGCGATGAGGCTGCCGAGCAGGTCCGGCCGCCTGAGGAACGGCGAGTCCTCCGCCGTGGCGCCGCCGAGCACGATGTGGTTGCCGCCACCCGTGCCGGTGTGACGCCCGTCGAGCATGAACTTCTCGGTGGACAGGCGCGACAGCCGCGCCGCTTCGTACAGCGTCTCCGTGTGATCGGCCAGTTGTTCCCAGTCGGAGGCCGGATGGATGTTGACCTCGATGACACCCGGATCAGGCGTGATCTGCAGCAGCTTCAGGCGCGCATCGCGCGGCGGTGGATACCCTTCGAGCACGATGCGCAGCTTCAGCTCGGCCGCCGTCGCCTCGACCGCAGCCAGTAACTGCAGGTAGTCCTCGAGTGCCGGCAGCGGCGGCATGAACACGTACAGCAGCCGGCTCGCGTTTGCCTCGCCTTCGGCAACTGGACCACTGGCCCGGCGTGGATCGCGCACCTCCACACAGAGCGTCGTTCGTATGATCGCGGCCGCCGACTCGAAGCGGCGTGGCACTGCCTCGGATGCAGTCGGTGCGGCCTTCCTTTCGGTCGCTCGCGCGCCGGCGGTCCCACCGGGCGACTCGAACCCTGCCTGCAAGGCGACGGCGCCGCCTTCCGCGAAGCCGCCACCGACGGCATGCGGCAAGTACTGGGCACGAATGTCGGCGTGCAGCGGCAGCGGTTCAAGCGGCGCGAAAGGATCGCGTTCGACCGGCAGCGACTCGTCTTCCGCGGCCGTCCACGGCAGTGAATCCAGCGGCAACCGATATCCCATCGGCGAGTCACCCGGTACCAGATAGAGTCGCTCGCCGCGCAGGAACCAGCGGCTGCTGACCCAGCGCGGAGAGCCTGCCGCCGACCCGTCGCGGCGGATCGGCAGCGCGTAGCCCACCGGACTGGCGAGCCCCTGGCCGAAGACACGGCTCAGGCGCGCACGCTCGAGTTCGTCGTCCAGCCGCGCGTCGAAAGGATCGACGTTGGAAGGCAGACGTCGCTCGCGCCACAGGTAGTACCAGGTGTCCTCGTATCCGGGCAGGACGAAGCTGCCATCAATGCCGAGCCGCTGCGCCAGGCGCTGCATGAAGCGCTCGGCGTCGGCCGGTGAGTAGGACGCGGGCTCGCGCTCGTCGGCAAACAGGCCCGCATCGTGCCAGCAGGGCTCGCCGTCCGTGCGCCAGCCAATCGACAGGGCCCAGCGCGGCAACTGCTCGCCGGGATACCACTTGCCCTGGCCCAGGTGCAGGAACCCCTGCGCCCCGTAACACTCCTTCAGGCGCAGCAGCAGGTCCATGGCATAGCGGCGCTTGGTCGGGCCCAGAGCGGCCGTGTTCCATTCGGCTCCATCCCGGTCGTCGATCGAGACGAAGGTCGGCTCGCCGCCCTGCGTCAGCCGGACGTCCATGGCCTTGAGGTCCGAGTCGACACGGCGGCCGAGTGCATCGAGCGCCTGCCATTGCGCGTCCGTATACGGCTTGGTGACGCGCGGCGCTTCGTAGATGCGCGTCACCTTCATCGTGTGCTCGAACTCGACCTTGCAGTCGTCCACCAGTCCGCTGATCGGGGCTGCCGTGGTCGGCTCCGGCGTGCAGGCCACCGGCAGATGCCCCTCGCCAGCCATCAGGCCGGACGTCGGATCAAATCCGACCCACCCTGCCCCCGGCAGAAAGACCTCGCACCAGGCGTGCAGGTCGGTGAAGTCGTGGTCGGTCCCGGAAGGACCGTCCAACGCCTGCACGTCGGGCTTCAGCTGGATCAGGTAGCCCGACACGAAACGCGCCGCCAGCCCGAGATGTCGCAGGATATGCACGAGCAACCAGCCGGAGTCGCGGCATGAACCGGCCGCGAGCTGCAGCGTTTCCTCGGGCGTCTGCACGCCGGGCTCGAGCCGGATCAGGTACCGGACCTCGTGCTGCAGACGGCGATTCAGTTCGACGAGGAAGTCGATCGTGCGCTGCTCGCGCGTGTCGACACTGGCCAGGAAGTCGCGCAGTCGCGGCGTGACCGGCTCGCGCGCGAGGTAGGGCAGCAGGTCATGACGCAGGCTGGGCTCATAGACGAACGGGAAGGCCTCCGCGCTCGGCTCGAGGAAGAAGTCGAACGGGTTGTACACGGCCATTTGCGCCACCAGATCGACCGTCACCCGGAACTCGGTCGTCTTTTCCGGGAAGACCAGGCGCGCAAGGTAGTTCGCAAACGGATCCTGCTGCCAGTTGATGAAATGCAGCTCGGGCTCGATGCGCAGCGAATAGGAGAGGACCGGCGTTCGGCAATGCGGCGCCGGCCGTAGCCGCACGATCTGCGGCGCGAGGCCGACACGGCGGTCGTAGCGATAGTGCGTGACGTGGTTCAGTGCGACGTTGATGGACACGGGAGCCCCGTTGGGTGATTCAAGCGGCCGTCTGTCGCGCTGACGGCGAAAGTGCCCTGCCGCGCATTACAGCAGGCGAACTGCCGGCGTGTGTCACGCGTTTCAGCGCGGCGCCGCGCGTGGCGCCGCCTGGGCCACCAGCTGTATCCCGACGCTGGCCACTGTGTCGCTCTCGAGGCTGGGCGGCAGCGGTGCGCGCGGCGGCTGGGTGGCCTCGGTTTCGAGTTTCGGCGTCGCGTTGTCGCGCTGGGAGTCACGCCAGGTGGGATCCGGAATTTCCTGGAACACCTGCTTCAGTCGTGCTCCCCAAGTGTTCCGGATCATCTGCATGTACTGGTTGTGCTGATCGATCTCCACGAACTTCGTCACGCGCAACGCGCCTTCCTCGTAGACGAGCAGATCGAGTGGCAGCCCGACCGAGATGTTGGACCGCAGCGTCGAGTCCATGGAGATCAGCGCGCACTTGGCTGCTTCTTCCAGCGACGTGGAAGGCGTGATCACGCGGTCGACGATGGGCTTGCCGTACTTGGCCTCGCCGATCTGGAAGTACGGGTTCTCCGGCGTGGATTCGATGAAATTCCCGGCGGAATAGACGTGAAAGAGCCGCATCCGTTCACCGCGGATCTGGCCGCCGAAGATGAAGCTGCAGTTGAACTCGATGCCGGCCTCCTTCAGGGCCTGGCCGTCGCGTCGCTGCACTTCGCGCACAGCCTCTCCAACTACGCGCACGGCCTCGAACAGCGTCTTCGAATTCCAGACGCTGTCGACGTGGGGGCCGACGTTCTCGCAGACGATCTGCCGCACCGCCTGGGTCACTGCGAGGTTGCCTGCGCTCAGCAGCACCATGAGCCGCTCGCCCGGATGCTCGAAGACGGTCATCTTGCGGAAGGTCGAAATGTGGTCCACGCCCGCGTTGGTGCGCGAGTCCGACAGGAACACCAGCCCGGTATCGAGCTGCATGCCGACGCAGTACGTCATGCGACTACCTCTTCATCGTGTGCGACGTCACGGCGCACGGCGGGATCATCCACGCCTTGCATCACGACCGTGACTTCCATCTCTTCGGCCCCGCCTCCGACGCGAACGCCGCGCACCGGGCACGCCGTGTCGTAGTCACGCCCGATTGCCAGCCGGACCAGTGCATCGGAGGCAAAGCAACTGTGCGTGATGTCGATCGACACCCAGCCGTCGTCAACCCAGGCGTCGGCCCACGCATGGCTGGCCGTGTCGGCGCCGAGACCCGGACGATGGTAATAGCCGGAGACGTAGCGCGCCGGGATGCCGGCGGCGCGACAGCCGGCGATGAACACGTGCCCATGGTCCTGGCATACGCCCTGCCCGAGGGCCAGGGCTGCCGCCGCCGTCGTCTGCACGTGCGTGGCGCCGGGCCGATAGGCGACCGCGGCGGTGACAGCCTGCGCAAACTCGAGCAGACCGGCCGCAGAGCGCCTCCGCAGCCGTGTGCCCGCGAAGTCCAGCAGGCGCGCATCGGGCTCGGTCAGTGGCGTCGATGCCAGGAATACCGCCGGCGGCAGACCGCCCGCTTCGTCGAGCCGGCCGTCGCGCAACGCGTCGACCTCGAGTTCACCGCAGGCCTCGATGCGGAGGCTGCCGTGCGACTGATTCAACGTGTGCATATGGGTCAGGTTGCAGTAGGCATCGGTCGTCACGCTGAGCGATCCTGGCGCGCGTACCGTCCACTTGGCAACCCGCTGGTGAACGTCGCTCCGCGGCGTCAGGCGCAGCAGCTGCTGCGTCGATACCGCCGTGCGCGCGTAGCGGTATGTTGTCCGGTGCTCGATTCGATACCGCATGGCTGGCTCCGACGACGGCCGCAGCCTCAGTGCGCCACCGGGGGCACGAGGAAGTCCTGGCTGATGCGGCCACCCAGGTCGTTGATGCGCTCGAGGAACGAAGTCAGGAACACATGCATGCCGCGCGCCAGGATGTCCTCGATGACGCCGTAGCGCAGCTCCGCACGAAGCAGCCCGGCACGCCGCTCGGTCTCGCCCGACTGGCTGTTGCGGACCATCTCGAGGTTGAGGCAGACCTCGTTCAGGCACGACAGCAGCGAGCGCGGCATGTCGCCGCGCAGGATCAGCAGCGCAGCCACGCGCGACGGCGTGATCACATCCCGATAGACCTTGCGGTAGATCTCGAAGGCCGACACCGACCGCAGCACGGCGGCCCAGTGGTAGAAGTCGAGGTGATGCTCGCCGGCATCCTCGCCGCGCGCATTGGCGAACAGGGTTCCCGACTGGGCCGCTCCGTGGTACTTGACGTCCAGCAGGCGCGCCGTGTTATCTGCGCGCTCGAGGAACGTGCCCAGCCGGATGAAGTAGAACGCCTCGTCCTTGAGCATGGTTCCGATCGTCACGCCGCGCGACAGATGCGAGCGGAACTTGACCCATTCGAAGAACTGCCGCGGGTCGCGCTCGAGCGGACGCTCGAGCAGCAGCTTCTGCAGGCCAAGCCAGGTGTCGTTGTGTGTTTCCCAGACCTCGGTCGTCAGCGAGCCCCGCACCGCCCGCGCGTTCTCGCGCGCCGCCTGCAGGCAGCAGTAGATCGAGGAATCGTTGTCCGGGTCGCGCACCATGAAGTCGATCACTTCGCGCGGCGACAGCAACGGATACTTGGCGTCGAAGGCCGGCATCAGCTCGGAAATGCTGAGCATGGCGCGCCAGCCGCGCTCGGCCGCCTGCGCCGATTGCGGCAGCAGGCTCGTCGCCAGATTGACATCAAGCATGCGAGCGGTGTTTTCGGCCCGCTCGATGTAGCGGGCCATCCAGAACAGGTGGTCGGCGGTCCGGCTAAGCACGATCGCTGCTCCACACGTGGATCCGGTCGCGGCCGGCATCCTTGGCGCCATAGAGCGCTTCGTCGGCACGGCGCACCAGTTCACTGGAGTCGTTGAAGTCCGCCGATTCGCACAGCCCCACGCTGAGCGTCACCGCCATACCCTCGCCCAGCTGGCCCCACGGCATGGCGCGCACGGCCTGCACGATGCGCTCGACCACCTTGCGGGCCGCCCCGCCTTCGCTGTCGGCCAGCAGCAGCGCGAACTCGTCGCCACCCAGCCGGGATGCAAAGTCGATATCGCGCAGGCTCGCCTTGATCACGTTGCCGAGCTGGCGCAGCACGACGTCGCCGGTCACGTGCGAATAGGTGTCGTTGATCTGCTTGAACCCGTCGATGTCGGCCACGACCAGGCCGAAACGCAACTGCCCCGCGCGCGCGCGGGTGCACCAGTTTTCCAGTTCCTTGGTGAACGCGCGCCGGTTCGCCAGCCCCGTCAGTTCGTCCTCGAGCGCCAGCCGCTCGAGCCGCGAACGCGACTTCTCGAGGTCCTGCGCACGGGCATGCAGCGCGGCCGTCTGCGTGCGCAGCTTCACCAGCTCGGCGCGAGCTTCGTGCAGCCGCGCGCGCTGGGTCGACAGCTTGCCGTCGAGCCGGGTCTTCACCTCGACAAAGCGCTTGTGGTGCGCGAGCGCCCGCTGGTAGTCCCCCCGCGCCTCGTACAGGGCCGACAGACGCTCATGCATGTCGGTTGGTCGCCGCAGATCGCCCAGCTCCTCGGCCTGCAGGAACGCCGGTCGCAGCAGCGACAAGCCGTCGGTTTCGCGCCCGGCCGCGACCAGGTGGTAGCCCTGTTCCATGCGCGCCTGCACCTCGCGCAGCCGGAAACCGCCGCGCGCGGCCTCGACTGCAGCCTCCTCGAGGTCGGCCAGTCCCTCGTTGAACTGTCCGAGCCAGCAGCGGGCGGCGCCGCGCTGCGTGCGCGCGGCGATCGTCGTGGAGCGATCGGTGGTGCCGGACAGCAGCTCCAGCGCGACGTCGAAGTGCTCCTCGCCCTCGGCCATGCGCCGCGACACCGTCGCTGCGTCGCCGGCCAGCGCCGCCTTCAGCCCTTCGTTGACATCGACGAGGCCGAACTGCAGCACGACCATGGCCTCGTCGGCCGCCGTGCCGGACGGCAGTTCGAGGGCCGAGCGCAGGCACTCGCGCGCGGCGGCGAAGTCGCCAAGCACCGTGTGCAGGCCCGAGGTCTGGACCAGCGCCTTGCGGACCGCGGCGTGATCGCGATGCTGCCGCGCCAGGCGCTCCGCCTGGGCAAACCCGTCGAGCGCCTCGGGATACTCGCCGAGCTCCGTGCAGGCCGCCGCCAGTTGCATGATGACCTGGCACTGGGCCGCGGCATCGTTCTGCGCGCGGTAGATGTGCTCGGCGTGCGAAAGCTGTCGGATCGCTCCGGACCAGTCGCCGGTCTGCGTCAGCGCCGCGCCGGCGACGTAGTGCGCGCGCGCGATCAGCGTTTCCGCACCGCGCGCCCGCGCCACGCTCTGCGCCCGCAGAGCGAACATCACCGCGTCGTGCGGATCCGTGCTGAGCAGGCGCTCAGCACGATCGATCAGCGCGTACGGGTCGATCTGGTCCGTCACCCGGCGGGCGATCGGCTCCTCACCGCTGCCCGGGTCACTGCCCGACGTCGGGTCCGGTGTCCGCTTCATCGCTCGAGCACCCAGGTGTCCTTGGTCCCGCCGCCCTGGGACGAATTCACCACGAGCGAGCCTTCGCGCAGCGCGACGCGGCAAAGACCGCCGGGCACCATCGTCACATGCTTGCCGGAGAGCACGAAGGGCCGCAGGTCGATGTGACGCGGCGCGATCCCGCTTTCGACGTAGGTCGGACAGGTCGAGAGCGCGAGCGTCGGCTGCGCAATGTAGTTGGCCGGGTTGGCGCGGACCTGCTCGGCGAAGGCATCGATCTCGCGCCGGCTGGCGGCCGGTCCCACCAGCATGCCGTAGCCCCCGGCGCCGTGCACTTCCTTCACGACGAGCTCGGGCAGATGCGCCAGCACGTAGGCGAGATCGTCCGCCTGGCGGCAACGGTGGGTCGGGACATTGCTGAGGATGGGCTTCTCGCCGAGGTAGAAGTCGATCATGTCCGGCACGTAGGCGTAGATCGACTTGTCGTCGGCGATGCCGGTGCCGACCGCATTGGCCAGCGTGACCCGTCCGGCGCGATAGACCGAGAGCAGTCCGGGCACACCGAGCTGCGAATCGGGCCGGAACGCGAGCGGGTCGATGAAATCGTCGTCGATGCGGCGATAGATCACGTCGACGCGCTTCGGACCGCGGGTCGTTCTCATGTAGACATTGTTTTCCTGCACGAACAGGTCCTGGCCCTCCACCAGTTCGATTCCCATCTGCTGTGACAGGAACGCATGCTCGAAGTACGCCGAGTTGTGCATGCCAGGCGTCAGCAGCACCACGACGGGGTCGTCGACGCCTTGCGGCGCGACCGAGCGCAGATTTTCCAGCAGCAGGTCGGGATAATGCTCGACCGGAGCCACGCGATTGCGCCCGAAAAGATCGGGAAACAACCGCATCATCATCTTGCGGTTCTCGAGCATGTACGAAACACCGCTCGGGACCCGGAGGTTGTCCTCCAGCACGTAGTACTCGCCGGCACCTGCCCGGACGACATCGATGCCGGCGATGTGCGCGTAGATGTTGCTCGCGACATCGACTCCGTGCATCTCGGGCCGGTACTGCGAGTTGCGGAAGATCTCGTCGGCCGGGATGCGTCCCGCCTTCACGATCTGCTGATCGTGATAGACGTCGTGGATGTAGAGGTTGAGCGCCTGCACCCGCTGACGCAGGCCGGCCTCGAGCTGCCGCCACTCCGCGGCCGGGATGACGCGCGGCACGACGTCGAACGGGATCAGGCGCTCGGTGCCGCTGCCCTCTTCGTCCTTTTCGCCGTAGACAGCGAACGTGATGCCCACGCGACGGAAGACCAGGTCGGCTTCCGCGCGCTTGTTGCGCATCGAGTCCTGGCTCTGCTCTTCCAGCCAGCGCTCGAATTCGCGGTAGTGCTCGCGCACGCTGCCATCGGCGCAGTACATCTCGTCGTACGGCTTGCTCATCCCGCGGCCTGTAATTTCCTGGTGGTGGTCCCGGCGCCCTCCGACGAGGAGCCAAACCAGTCTAGCAAGATGTACACCAGTCCAGCCTCCTACGGCATCCCGGATAGCGGCTCACGCGGCGCCTCGTCGGACCCGTCGTCGTCCAGGGTGTCGGTGAGCGGGCGCTCCTGCCCCGCGAAGGGGCGGTTGTGCCAGTAACGCACCGCCGTGGCGCGCGCCGCAGTGTGCTTGACGCTCCCGTCGGCGGCCATGCGCCACTGGAGCGCACCGCCGATGTCGGTGCGAGCCAGGGACAGGCTCCGGGTGGCATAGCGGTCGACAACCCCGGGATCCGGGTGCCCGTAGCGGTTGCGGTAGCCGGACTGGGCGAAGACCATCGACGGTGCCACCGCATCAAGCAGCGCAGGACTCGATGAAAAACGACTGCCGTGATGCGGCGCCATCAGCAACTGCGCCTTCAGCGCCGGCACGCGGGCGGCGAGTGCCGCTTCTCGGTCGGCCGGGATATCGCCGGTCAACAGCAAGGCAACGGATCCCGCCTGCACGCGCACGACACAACTCATCGCATTGGTCGATGCCCTTCGCTCGTAGTCCTGCGCCGGGGGATGGAGGAACTGCAGCGACATCGTTCCTGACTGGCGCGTGTCCCCGGCTTCGCAGCGCTCGACCGCCTCTCGTCCGCCAAGAGCCGCGTGACGTGTCGGAATCGAACTGAGCACCTGCCGGACCTCGATCCCCCGCAGGACCGCTGCGGCGCCCCCGGAATGGTCCTGGTCCAGGTGCGAAACGACCATACCGTCCAGCGCCGCGATGCCGCGACTCCGCAGGTACGGCAGGACAACGCGCTCGCCCGCGTCGGCGTCCGTCGAGTAGCGCGGCCCGGCGTCGTAGAGCCACGCGTGATCCCGCGTCTCGAGGACGACCGCCGAGCCCTGCCCGACATCGAGCGCTGTGACCCACAGTTCGCCCTCGGACGGGCGCTCGCCCGGCCACACCAGCAGCGGCAGCAACGCAACGGCCCCGAGACCGCGCGCCGGCCACCCGGGCGGCCCGAGCATCCAGGCGACCCCGGCGGTAGCGAGCAGGCCCAGGACGATGGGCGGTGCCGGCACCACCACCGTGCTCCACGAGGGCAGCGACAGCGCCTGCAGCAGCAGAGCCAGGCCGGAAAACACCGTGTTGGCAGTCGCAAGCAACGGCGCCGCGAGGGCCTGCAAAGGCGCCGGGAGCGCGGCAAACGCGGCGCCGACGAGTGCGAGCGGCGTGACGATCCAGCTGACCACCGGGATCGCGAGCCGCGTTGGCGAGCGGCGAGACCAGCGAAATCTGCTGGAACAGCACGGCAGTCGCCGGTATCAGTGCCAGCGAGACCGCAAGCTGGACCCGCACCGCCGTGGCGAGCATGGAACCTCGGCCGGACGCGCCGCGGTTTGGGCGCCCCTGGACGACCCACACGATGGCCGCCACCGCGCCGAAGGAAAGCCAGAAGCCCGCCGACGTAACGGCCCAGGGATCGAACAGGCAGACGACGAACGCGGCCAGCAGCAACGACGTGCCGGGCGTCACCTGCGCGCGCACGATCCAGGCGGCGGCGACCGTCGCCAGCATCAGCACGGTGCGTTGCGCCGGTATGCCCCAGCCGGCCAGCAGCGCATAGAGCAGCGCCGCCACCATGCCGGCGCAGATCGCCGCCAGTTGCGCCGGAGCGCGCCGCAACAGGCCGGGCGATGCGACGCCAGCAGGCGCCCACGACGCCGCCGACGAGCGCTGCGATCATCGTGATGTGCAGCCCGGAAATGCTGACCAGGTGCGAAATGCCGGTGCGGTTGAAGAGAGTCCAGTCGGCGTCCGATATCGCGCGCTGGTCGCCAAGCACCAGAGCCACCAGCACGCCCCCGTAGCGATCGGCCCCGACCTGCTGGAGCAGGCGATCCCGCAGCCAGGCGCGTGCTCGTTCGATGCCATAGCCCGGAGCCCACACCATCGACTCGAGCCGCCGCGGCGGGGATTGCGGCGCGATACGGACGTAGCCGCTGGCGCGCAGGCCGCGCTCCAGCATCCAGGCCTCGAAATCGAAGCCACCCGGATTCAGCGCGCCATGCGGACGGCGCAGCCGCGCGACGAAGCGCCAGCGCTCTCCGGGCTGCACCGGATCGCCCGCCGCATACCAGCCCAGCAGGATCCGGCGCGGAACGGCGACATCGGCATCGTGTGCTTCGACATCGAATTCGAAGCGCACGCCTCGGTCGAGGCGGACCGGCAGGCTCGCAACGACGCCGGTCACTGCGACGTCGCGGCCTTCGTGCGCGAACGGCAGCGTGTCGGCCATGCGAAGCTGTGCCCGCATCCCGGCATAGGAAAATCCGGCCAGCATCGCGCCGACGCAAGCGAGCAGCCACAACGATGACGGCGCGAGCCGCGCGGTGCGCAGCGCGAATGCGATTGCAGCGGAGCCCGTCAGCCCGATCAGCATCAGGTACCCCAACCCGGGAAGCTCGGCTTGCCACTGCAGCGCGCAGACCCCCGCCACGAAGGCCGCGAGGAGGCCCGGCACGGGTTACGCCTCCATGCTCAGTAGCGGTTCGAGCCGCGGCAGGGCGGCGATCGCATTGGCACGATTGATCCTCGCCAGCGTTTCGAGATCGATGCCGCGCAGCGAAGCCACTTCGATCGCGATGCGCGCCACGTCGGCCGGCTCGGTCCTGCCGACCTGTCCGTCGCTGCGCCGCCAGACGGGCGGAATGTACGGCGCATCGGTTTCCAGCACGACCGCCTCGCCGGGCAGCACGGCCGCATGGCGCCGGATCCGCAGTGAGCCGGAGTACGTCGCCGCGCCGCCAAAGCCAAGCCTGAACTGCAGCGCGATGAACTGCTGCGCCTGCTGCGCGCTGCCGTTGAAGGCGTGGATGATTCCTCCGGGCACTTCGATGCGGCGCAGATGCTTGAGCAGCAGGTCCGCCGAGCGCCGCACATGGACGATGACAGGAACCGCGGCGTCGCGCGCGATCCGCAGCTGTTCGCGGAAAAAGAACTCCTGCCGGGCCACGTCGGTGCGCGCGTCGACCGTGTCGATGCCGATCTCCCCCACAGCGACGAAGCGCGGGTCGGCGCGCGCCGCAAGTACCGCGGAGCGCAGGCGCGCCAGATCATTGTCTCCGGCGCCCTCGAGCCAGAGCGGATGCAGCCCGAGCGCGTAGGCGAAACCGTGGCGCTCGGCAAGCGCGCGCACCTTCGGTTCCTCGTCGATGTGTCCGGTCGGCATCACCAGCATCGCGACGCCCGCAG
Source organism: uncultured beta proteobacterium (assembly GCA_963780715.1). Classification (GTDB taxonomy): domain Bacteria; phylum Pseudomonadota; class Gammaproteobacteria; order Burkholderiales; family Burkholderiaceae_F; genus JALORV01. The sequence goes on along the minus strand of CAWADK010000015.1, from coordinate 121,147 downwards.
CACGCGCGCGCGCCACGACGTCCTCGCGGTCCGCATCGAACTCATCCGCGTCCAGGTGGCAGTGCGTGTCGATCCACATTGAACCGAGTGTAAGCACGGATGCCATGGGCGGGCGCCCGACCTCTGGGCCGGCCGACCGGCGTCTAGACTCCCGACATGCCCCGCAAGTTCTTTCGCAAGGTGATGCCGAACGTCGACAAGGTGCGCGAGGTTCGCGTCTTTGCGATGTTCGGCGACAGCCTGTTCCACCCATCGCTCTGGCATCTCAACCGTCGCTCAGCTGCCGGCGGGGTGGCGGTCGGACTCTTCTGCGGCCTGATTCCCGGCCCGCTGCAGATGATCGGTGCCGGCATCGCTTGCCTTTTCTTCCGCGTCAACCTGCCGCTCGCCCTGGTCACGACGCTCTATACGAATCCGCTGACGATCGTGCCGCTTTACCTCATCGCGTACGAACTCGGCTCCTTTGTCCTGCGTTCGTCGGCCACGCATCCGGTGACCACTCCGCCGGAGATGGACTGGGCCCACGCCGGCCAGTGGGTGCGGGCCATGGGTGAGTGGGCGATCGGGCTCGGGCCGCCGCTGGCATTTGGCGTGCTGCTGCTCGCCTGCCTGCTGGCCGCGCTCGGATACGTCGTGGTCCGCACGCTCTGGAGCGCGCACCTGCGGCGCGCCTGGCATCGGCGGCGCCGCGCGGCCAGCGTCCGTTCGAATCAGGCCGGGCTCAGCTGACCGTGCGCCAGGCGCAGCACGCGATCGCAGCGTGCGGCCATTTCAGGATCGTGGGTGACGATGACCACCGCGGTGCGGCTGCGCTGGGCGAGCTCGACGAACACGTCGAAGACCGCGCGCGCCGTGTCCCGGTCGAGGTTGCCGGTCGGTTCGTCGGCCAGTACGCAGGCAGGCCGCGTCACGATGGCGCGCGCAATCGCCGTCCGCTGGCGCTCACCGCCCGACAGTTCGGTCGGATGATGCTGCACCCGCTCCGCGAGGCCGACCGACGCCAGCGCCTCCTGCGCGACGCGGCGCGCCTCGGCGAGCGGCATGCGGCGGATCGCGAGCGGCATCGCGACATTGTCGATGGCAGTGAACTCGGGCAGCAGGTGGTGGAACTGGTAGACGAAGCCCAGGCGCTCGTTGCGCACCCGGCCGCGCTCGGCGTCGCTCAGCCGCGCGAGGTCTCCCCCACCGATCATCACGACACCGTCGTCGGGCGCGTCGAGTCCACCCAGCACGTGCAGCAGCGTGCTCTTGCCCGACCCCGAGGCGCCGACGATCGCGACGATCTCCGCCGGCGCGACATCGAGCGATGCACCGCGCAGCACGTCCACCGCGAGCGGTCCTTCGCGATACGACTTGCGGACCGCGCGCGCCGACAGGATGGCCTGTTCAGTCATAGCGCAGCGCCTCGGCCGGCCGCACGCGCGACGCCCGCCAGCTCGGGTATAGGGTCGCCACCAGCGACAGCACGATCGAGATCACCGCGATCGGCACGATGTCGCTCGCCCGCGGGTCGGACGGCAGCGAGCTGATGAAGTAGATGTCCTTGGGAATCAGCGGAAAGCCGGCAATGCGCTCGATCGTCGGGAATATCCGGTCGAGATTGTTCGCAATGAAGAGCCCCCCGGCGACGCCCAGCAGCGTACCGAGCACGCCGATCAGCGCACCCTGCACGATAAACACGGCCATGATGCTCGACGGCGTCGCGCCCAACGTGCGCAGGATCGCGATGTCGGCCTGCTTCTCGGTGACGGTCATCACCAGCGTCGAGACGAGGTTGAAGGCGGCCACCGCGACGATCAGCGCCAGGATGATGAACATCATGCGTTTTTCGACCTGCACGGCGGCGAACCAGCTGCGGTTCTGCCGGGTCCAGTCGCGCACCAGGAGATTGGGCGGCAGCGTCTTGGCGAGCTGCGCGGCAACTTCCGGGGCGCGGTGCATGTCGGTCAGCTTGAGCCGCACACCGGTCGGACCTTCGATCCGGAACAGCCGCTGGGCGTCACCGATGTGTATCAGCGCCAGCGCGCTGTCGTATTCGTAGTGTCCCGAGTCGAACGTCCCGGTCAGCGTGAACTGCTTGAGTCGCGGCACCACGCCCGCCGGAGTGACCTGGCCCTGTGGCGCGATCAGCGTGATCTTCTCGCCCAGACTCACACCCAGCGCCCGCGCGAGCTCGCCGCCCAGCACGATGCCGAACTCGCCATCCTTCAGTGCGGCTAGCGGCTGCCCCCGGACCAGCGAGGCGATGTCCGACACCGCCGGCTCCGCGGCGGGGTCGACACCGCGGACCAAGACACCGCGCACCGCATCGCCACGCGTCAGCAGGGCCTGCGCGTTGACGTAGGGCGCGGCGCCGAGGACCTCCGGGTTCCGGCGCGCCTCGCGCTCGACCAGACGCCAGTCGATCGGGTCACCGAGGGCAAACACCTCGACGTGCGAGACCACCGACAGCATGCGGTCACGCACCTGCGACACGAAGCCATTCATCACCGAAAGCACGACGATCAGGGCCATCACGCCAAGCGCAATGCCCAGCATCGATATGCCCGAGATGAACGAGATGAACCCGTTGCGACGACGCGCGCGCCGTCCGGCGCGCGTGTAGCGCAGCCCGATGCGAAGTTCGTAGGGAAGATTCAAGTCAGTGTGCCGCCGAAAGCCGAACGATTGTATCCAAGAGGAACACTGCGCCGGCGCACTGAGCATGGGGCGGTAGCGCCCCGACCCTAGAATGGCGCAAATGCGCTTGACACTGATGCTTCCCGGTGCGCTGACTCCAACTCCCCTCGCCGCCGAGCTCGGCGCGGCGCTGCAGGCACCGACACTCGGCCGGATCGTCGCACGCGCGACGCCTGCGGGCGAGTGGTCCGCGTCAGACGAGGATCCTGCTCCGGACGATCACTGGCTCGCGCGCGAGGTCTTCGGCACCCACGGTCGCGCGCCGACGGCTCCGTACGCCTGGGCCGCCTTGACCGGTCGCCGTGAGACCTCGCAGATGATCTGGCGCGCTGACCCGATCCACATCGCGCTGGGTCGTGATTCGCTCATCGTGCAGCTCGCTCCACGACGCACCGCTGAGCGAAGCCGAAGCCGAGGACCTCCTCGCAGCGGCCAATGAACTCTGTGCGGATGCGCAGTGCGAGTTGCAGCGTGTCGGCGACGAGTGGTTCATGCGGAGCGCGCAGCCCTGGTCCCTGCGGCCGCCACCACTCACGGCGATGGCCGGCGCACCCTTGCCGCTTCCGGCCATGAGCTCCGCCGACACCCTGCGCTGGAGCCGGCTGCACAACGCCATCCAGATGCGCTGGCATGCACATCCCGTCAACGAAGCGCGCGAGACGCGTGGCCTCCCGATCGTCAATGGTCTCTGGTTGCACGGCGGAGGCACCTGGAAGCCGTTGACTCACATGCCCTGGCCGCGAGTTCATAGCAACCGGCCTGAATTGCGTGGAGCGGCGCACGCGGCGGGCGCCCATGCCGGCACGAGTGACACCACGCCCGACGGCGATGCGCTGCTGGTGTGGGACGATGCGCTGCGGGCCAGCCTGAACGCCGACTGGCCAGCGTGGCTCGCGGCGATGGCGAGCATCGACCGCCGCCTTGCCGCGCTCCCGAAGGCCGAATTTGAACTTGTGCTGTCCGGTCGCCACCGGCTTCGGCATTGGCATACGCGACCGGTCGATCGCTTGAAGCTGTGGCGCCATCACTCCCTTGCCGAGGTACTGGCCGAATGACGTCTTTCGTCCGTCGGGACTTCGATCCCGCGGTCGCCCGCCGGCTCGCTGCCGGCGGCCTGCCCGGTCCGCTGGCGCGGGCACTCGCCGCGCGCGGTGTCACCTCTGAGGCCGACCTGCGGCTTTCACTCGAAGGACTGACCGCCCCTGCCGCGCTGGCGCATGTGAACGAAGCCGCCACCTTGCTCGCCGACGCCATCGAGGCCGATGCGAACCTGCTGATCGTGGCGGACTACGACTGCGATGGCGCCACCGCCTGTGCGGTCGGCCTGCGCGGCCTGCGCATGCTTGCGGCCGGGACCCAGGCCACGATCGACTACCTGGTGCCCAACCGTTTCGAGTATGGCTACGGCCTGACGCCGGAGATCGTCGAACTCGCCGCGCAGCGATCGCCCGACCTGCTGATCACGGTGGACAACGGCATCGCGAGTGTGGAGGGCGTGGCCCGCGCAAACGACCTCGGCATCGAGGTGCTGATCACCGATCACCACCTGCCGGGCGCGGTGCTGCCGGCCGCGGCCTGCATCGTCAATCCGAACCAGCCAGGGTGCGGCTTCCCGAGCAAGCACCTGGCCGGCGTCGGAGTCATGTTCTACGTTCTGTTGGCGCTGCGGGCCGAACTTCGCGCGCGTGGCCGCTTCGACGCGGCGTCGCAGCCACGGCTCGATACCCTGCTGGACCTCGTCTCGCTCGGCACCGTTGCCGACGTCGTGCGGCTCGACCACAACAATCGTGTGCTGGTATCGCAGGGACTGCAGCGCATCCGCACTGGACGCCTGCACCCTGGCATCGCTGCCCTGTTCCAGGTGGCTGGCCGCGAGGCACGCAGCGCGCGCGCCGCGGATCTCGGCTTCGCGATCGGACCACGCATCAACGCCGCGGGACGCCTGACCGACATGACTGTCGGCATCGAGTGCCTCACGACCGACAGCTTCGAACGGGCCATGGAGCTGGCGCGCCAGCTCGACGAACTGAACCGCGAGCGGCGCGCGATCGAAGGCGACATGCAGCTCGACGCCCTTGCGGCGCTCGATGCCGCCGATGTGCAACGGCGCAGCACCATTTGCCTGTTCGACGAGTCCTGGCACCAGGGCGTAGTCGGGCTGGTCGCCTCCCGCATCAAGGAAAGATTTCATCGCCCCACGATCGCGTTCGCCCGCGCCGGCGACGCGGAACTGCGCGGCTCGGGCCGATCGATCGAGGGCATCCACCTGCGCGACACACTCGATCTCGTCACGAAATTCGATCCGACACTCGTCAAACGCTTCGGCGGCCACGCAATGGCGGCCGGCCTGACGCTTGCAGCGGAGCACTACGAGGGCTTTGCTGCCGCTTTCGAGGAGGCAACGCGCGCCTCCTGCGACCGCTCGATCTTCGAGCGAACCGTCGCTACCGACGGTCCGCTCGAACCCGGCGACTTCACGTTCGCCCTGGTCGAGGCGTGCGACCAGCATGTCTGGGGGCAGGGCTTTCCGGCACCACTCTTCGACCAGGAGTTCGACGTCGTCGAGCAGCGCCTGGTCAAGGACCGGCACCTGAAGCTGAGCCTGGAGTTCAATGGCCGGCGGTTCAGTGGCATTTACTTCCGCCGCATAGAGCAACTGCCACGCCGCGCGCGCCTGGCATTCCGGCCAGCTGTCGACGACTATCTGGGGCAGCGGCGCTTGACGCTGGTCGTCGAACTTTGTGAATCTTCGGGTTGACGAGAGACCCTGAAGCGGTGAAAGTCAGGCCCCGCCGGAGGCGGATGCCATCCCGTTTCGTGAAAAGCGGGAGAGCTATTCAACGGGGAACGAGCAACTCGAAGGAGCGGAGAGCATGAAACGTCTTGTCTACGCGGTTTCGCTGGTCGCGCTGGTCGGTGCCGGGTGTGCCGTCATGGCGCAATCCGACACGCCGGCGAACGATCGGCCAGTCGTCACGCTGACCAACGGTGTCGTCGCCGTCCAGCCCGATCCGGCGCACTTCGCTCGCGGCAAGCGCGACGTTGTCATCAACTGGCGCCTGCCGCGGGACGCGAAGTATCGTTTCGCCGACAACGGCATCACGATCGACGGCGAGGTCAACGAAGCTGCCCTCCAGGACCCGAAACGCGGCGGCACACCGAGGGGACAGGCTGAGGTGGTCGACTGCCGGCGCACTGCGAACGGCATGCAGTTCACCTGTCTGAACCGCAACACGCGGCGCGGCGTCTTCAAGTACACGGTGCGGCTGGTCGACGAGCGGGGCGCGGCGGTCGCGCCGTTCGATCCGTACATCTTCAACGAATGACAGAGGGTGGTCGTCGCGCAGGCGAGGGCCGCTAGTTCCAGGTTTCAAGCCAGGTACGGGCGCGCGACAGCGCGTCCGGCAAGGGCAGGCAGCGACCACTCTCCTCAATTTTCGCGTACCGCTCGGGGCCCAGCGCCGCTCGCGTCTGCTCCATGAGCGGCCCAAGAAAAGCTTCGTCTGCACCATCGCGACGCAGACCGGTGCGCAGGGTGAGCGCCTCCGCGGTGCCAAACAGTTCGGCCGCCAACGCCCACTCTTGCCGGCGGGCCGCGAGTCCCACCGAAACTTCGAGTGCACTTTGCGCGACCTGCCCGCCAGCCGCCATGGTCATCACCTCCAGCAACCGCCCTCGCGCTTCCGAGCCATGGCCTGCGTCGATGGCGACCATGCACAGGTTGAGCAGCGCAATGGCCGTGCTGGACGAGTCACCGACTGCACGTGCGGCAGCCAGAACCCGCTCGTAGAGCGACCTTGCCTGCGCGTTGTCGCCGCTGGCACGAAGCACCTGTGCCAGTCCATTCAACGCAGCGAGGATCTGATGCGCATTGCCCAGCGCTTCTGCCAGTTGCACGCTTCGCTCGAAGTGTCCGCGCGCCGCGGGCAGGTCGCCCAGTCCGTGGTAGGCCATGCCGAGGGGGATCTCGACCGCCATCCGGCGGGTCGCGTCACCGATCTCGTCGGCAATCGCCGCGCTTTCGGTCAGGTGATTGATCGCCTCCGGATAGCGCCCGAGAAAGCAGCACAGCTGTCCCGCAACGTGCAGCGCCTGACACCGCAGCAGATCACGGCTCTGCGCGCCGGAATGCGCCAGTGCTTCCACCGCAAACTGATAGCCAAGCACCACCAGGCCCCGATGTATGAAGTACGGGCGCATGGCGAACGCGAGTCGCAAGTCGCTCGGCCCACCCGTCGGCGACACGCGCGCATGCTGATGCGCGCTGAGAATGTCATCACCTTCCTTGTCGAGCCGGCCCAGCCACATGGTCTGGTCCGGGCCGGTCAGAGCGGGCCGTGCTTCCTCGGTCAATGCAACGAAGTAGTCAAGATGGCGGTCGCGAACCAGGGTCCCCTCGCCCGACTGTTCCAGCTGCTCCCGCGCGTAGTGGCGCACCGTGTCGAGCATCCGGTAGCGGCCACTTTCGATGTCCATCACGACCAGCGACTTTTCCACCAGACTGGACAGAGTGTCCAGCACTCTCTTCCATCGCAACGGGACTCCCTGCGGCAACCGCCTCGGCGGCCGCGACGGTCCAGCCGCCGGCAAACACGGACAGCCGCCGGAACACCGCCCGCTCTTCGGCGGTAAGAAGATCGTGGCTCCAGTCGATCAACGCGCGCAGGGTGCGCTGCCGCGGCAGCACGGTGCGGTCGCCGGCAATCAGCACTCGGAAGCGCTGATCGAGCCGGGCCGCAATTGCCTCCACCGGGAGCGAACGCGCGCGCGCCGCCGCCAGCTCGAGCGCGAGAGGGATACCGTCGAGCCGCCGGCAAATTTCCGCCACCGGTCCCGCGAGCCGATCGGTCAACTTGAACGACGGCTGAACGGACGTCGCACGGTCAAGGAACAGTTGCACGGAGGCGTGCTGCGCAAGCTGCGCTGGCGCCACGTCCTGGGCCGTCGGCACGGGCAGCGGCTGCAGGTGGTAGACGGCTTCGCCGGCAAGCTGCAATGCGTCGCGTGTAGTCGCCAGGATTTTTACTCCCGGGCCTGCCTGCAGCAGGGCCTTGGCCAGGTCCGCCGCCGCCTGGATGACGTGCTCGCAGTTGTCCAGCAGCAGGAGCAGTTGGCGCACCTGAACATGGCGGACGAGCGCATCCAGCAGGCTTGAACCGGTCTCCACCTTGACGCCAAGCACGGTCGCGACGGCCTGGGGAAGCTCGCGGCCGTCGACCAGGGGCGCAAGCTCCACCAGCCACACCCCGTCGGCAAATTCGTCGAGAACGTCGGCCCCGAGCTGCACCGACAGCCGCGATTTCCCGATGCCGCCCATCGCAAGCAGTGTCACGAGACGGTGCTTGCGCAGCAGGCTGTGGACCTGCTCCATGTCGTGCTCGCGCCCGACAAAGCTGCTGATCTGCTGCGGCAGGTTGTTTGGCGTGCTCGCCAGCGAGCGCAGCGCCGGGAACTCCGCGCGCAGCGACGGGTGGACGAGTTGGAAAAGCTGTTCCGGGCTCGACAGGTCGCGCAGGCGCACCAGCCCGAGGTCACGCAGCATGGCGCTGGCCGGCAACCGACCGGCCACGCACCCGGCAACGGCCGCGGACAGCAGGACTTGCCCGCCGTGCGCCGCACTCATGATGCGTGCCGCGCGGTTGACCGCGGGACCGAAGTAGTCGTTGTCGCGCCGCTGATCGGCACCCATGTGCAGGCCACATCGCACACTCAGCGGCGCCAGGTCGACGCCGGTCGAAGCCAGGCCAATCTGCAGTTCCAGCACCGCAGCGACGGCCTCCACCGGGTCATCGAAGGCGGCGTGGAGGCCGTCGCCGGTCATCTTGACAACCGTCCCGTGATGTCTCTGGACGACCGTGCGCGAAAGTTCGTCGTGCCATGCCAGCGTGCGCGCGGCGCGCGCCGGCTCGGATTCCCAAAGCCGCGTGCTGCCCTCGATATCCGAGAACAGGTACGTGACAGCAGTGGCAGTCGACTCGATCATCCGTGTCCCGGCCACGCATGTCAGGAGGCCGCAGGCGCGCGCAGTTTACGTCGCGCCGCCCCGGCCGTGCTCAGCATCCGACCGATGACGGAGCGAGTTCCTATAATCGCGGTCTTTCGACCTCGAGACTCTCCATGGAAGCCGAACGCCTCAACCAGATCGAAGGCACCGTCGCGGACTTGCGCGGGCGCCTGGCCGAGCTGCGGAGGTATCTTTGACGTCGATGTAAAGGAAACACGCCTAGAGGAAATCAACCGATTCCTCGAAGATCCCAAGGTCTGGGACGATCCCAAGCGCGCCCAGGAGCTCGGCAGGGAAAAGAAGACGCTCGATCTCGTCGTGCAGAAGATGCACGCGCTGACCGATGGCCTGCGCGACGCCGGGGAACTGTTCGAAATGGCGCGTACGGATGACGACGACGCCACGCTGCTGTCAGTCGAGGCGGACGTGGCAGGGCTTGCCAAGCAGGTCGCCGACCTCGAGTTCCAGCGGATGTTCAACAATCCGCTCGACCCCAACAATTGCTTCATCGAGATCCAGGCCGGCGCGGGCGGCACCGAGGCACAGGACTGGGCCGGCATGCTCGAGCGCATGTACCTGCGCTACGCCGAGCGGCGCGGTTTCAAGCCCGAACTGCTCGACGAGTCCGAGGGCGAAGTTGCCGGCATCAAGGGCGCGACGATCAAGATCAGCGGCGACTACGCCTACGGCATGCTGCGCACCGAGACCGGCATCCACCGGCTGGTGCGCAAGTCGCCGTTCGATTCGAATGCGCGCCGCCACACCTCGTTTGCCAGCGTGTTCGTCTATCCCGAGGTCGATGAAACCGTCGACATCGAGATCAACCCGGCCGACCTGCGCATCGACGTCTATCGCGCCTCCGGCGCCGGCGGCCAGCACGTCAACAAGACCGAATCCGCCGTTCGCATCACGCACGCGCCGTCGGGCATCGTCGTGCAGAGCCAGAACGACCGCTCGCAGCACCGCAATCGCGCCGAGTGCATGGCGATGCTGAAGTCGCGCCTGTACGAGCTCGAGCTGCGCAAGCGCATGGCGGAGCAGAACAAGCTGGAGGAGGCCAAGACCGACATCGGCTGGGGCCACCAGATCCGCTCCTACGTGCTCGACCAGTCGCGCATCAAGGACCTGCGCACCAACGTCGAGATCGGCAACACGCAGGCCGTGCTCGACGGCGATCTCGACGACTTCATCGAAGCGAGCCTGAAGCAAGGCGTCTGATGCTGCGACCTGCCATCGACAAGCCGGAGCTGCTGCCACTCGCCGAAGGCGTGGCGAGCGACCGCATCGTGCTGCGCCGCTATCGCTTCGGCGACGGTGCGGCGCTCTTCGATGCGCTGGCCCCGCACCGCGAAGAACTGATGCAGTGGATGGAGTGGCCGCGACGCCATCAGCGCGTCGAGGACTCCGAGTCCTACGCGCGGCGCATGCACGCCGAGTTCATGCTGAGGCGATCGATGCCGATGGCGATCTTCGACGCCGGCAGCCAACATTATCTGGGCGGCGCCGGCTTCCATGTGCCGGACTGGAACACGCCGAAGGTCGAGATCGGCTATTTCCTGGTCCCGCCGGCACGCGGCACCGGCATCGCCAGCGAAGTCGTGCGTCTGCAGATTCACTATGCCTTCGACCAGATGCAGATGAACCGCATCTGGGGCTCCTGCGACGCGGCCAACGACGCCAGTGCGGGCGTGATGCGACGCGCCGGAATGAAGGAGGAAGGCCTGTTGCGGGCCGAGACGCGCGACCACCACGGCAACGTGCGCGACACCCGCATGTTCGGCCTGACCCTCGACGACTTCCCCGCCTGGACCGCCAGCCACGGCATGGCCGATCTCCGGTACCTTCCCGTCCCATCATGACGACAAAACAGTTGGTGATATTGACCGGTGCCTCCCGCGGGCTCGGAGCCGCCATGGCAGAACACCTGCTCACGTCAGGCACCCGGCTGCTGACGCTGTCGCGCCATCCTTCGCCGGCGTTGCAGGACAAGGCCCGCGCGGCCGGCGCGATGCTCGAGCAATGGGCGATCGACGTCGGGCACGATGTCGGTGCCGCCGCGCGACTCGAGACCTGGCTTCACCAGCATGCCACCGCCGGTTTCACTGCCGCGGCGCTGATCAACAATGCCGGGCTCCTCGGGCCGGTGGGTCCGATCGATCGCAGCGAGGCGGAGCAACTCACCGCGGTGCTGAGGGTCGGCCTCGAGGCGCCGTTGCTGCTGACGGCGGCATTCCTGCGCGCGACGCGCGACTGGGCGATCGACAAGCGCGTGCTCAACATTTCATCGGGTGCCGGCAGGCGCCCGATCGCCGGCTGGGCCAGCTACTGCGCTGCGAAGGCGGGGCTCGATCACTACTCGCGCGTCGTCGCCCTCGACGAGGCGCTGCGGCCCCATCCTGCGCGCATCGTGTCGCTGGCGCCGGGCGTCATCGACACCGACATGCAGGGCGAGCTGCGCGCCGCCGAGGCGGCGGGCTTCCCGGATCAGGCGAACTTCATCCAGCTGAAAGCCAGCGGCCAGTTGCCGACGCCGGAGGCCGCCGCCGCGCGCGTGCTGGCTTATCTCGCGCGGCCCGACTTCGGAATCCAACCGGTCGCCGACGTACGCGACGCCTGAACCATGACTGAAACCAACACTCCGCCCCCCGACGAGAACCAGATCATCGCGGAGCGACGCGCCAAGCTGGCTGAGCTGCGCACCCGCGGACCGGCGTTCCCGAACGACTTTCGCCGCACTCACCTGGCGGGCGACCTGCATGCAAAGTACGGCCCGCTGGAACGCGAGGCGCTCGAGCAGACCCACGCGGAGGTCGCGGTCGCCGGCCGCATGATGCTCAAGCGGGTGATGGGCAAGGTCGCCTTTGCCACGGTGCAGGACGTCAGCGGCCGCATCCAGTTCTTCATCGCGAAGGATGACGCCGGCGAAGCCAGCGCTCGAGGAGTTCAAGCGCTGGGACATCGGTGACCTCATCGCGGCGCAGGGAACCGTCTTCAAGACGCAGAAGGGCGAGCTGTCGGTTCGTGTAAGAAATCTGCGGCTGATGGCCAAGGCGCTGCGGCCGCTGCCCGACAAGTTCCACGGCCTGGAAGACCGCGAGCAGCGCTACCGCCAGCGCTATGTCGACCTCATCATGAACGATGAGGCACGGGCAGCGTTCCTCACCCGCAGCAAGGCGATCGCCGCGATGCGCGAGTTCATGGTGGCCGAAGGCTTTCTCGAAGTCGAAACGCCGATGCTGCAGGTGATCCCCGGCGGCGCGGCGGCCAAGCCTTTCGTCACCCATCACAACGCGCTCGACATCGACATGTTCCTGCGCATCGCGCCGGAGCTGTACCTGAAGCGGCTGGTGGTCGGCGGCTTCGAGCGGGTGTTCGAGATCAACCGCAATTTCCGCAACGAAGGCGTGAGCCCGCGCCACAACCCCGAGTTCACGATGATGGAGTTCTACGCCGCGTACCAGGAGTACACGTGGCTGATGGACTTCACCGAGCGCCTGTTGCGCCATACAGCCATCACCGCCACCGGTTCGGCCGTCCTGCAGTACCAGGGCCAGACGATCGACCTGTCGCAACCGTTCGCGCGCATGACCACCGCGCAGGCGATCCGGACACATGCGCCGCAGTACAGCGACACGCAGCTGGCCGATCGCGACACCTTGCATCGCGAGCTGCGGTCCATGGGAAGTACGCATTCGGAGGAAGCCGGTCTCGGCGCGCTGCAGCTGGCGCTCTTCGAGGAAGTGGCCGAGTCGAAGCTGATCCAGCCGACCTACATCGTCGACTATCCGGTCGAGGTCTCTCCGCTGGCGCGCGCCTCGGACTCACGCCCGGAGATCACGGAGCGTTTCGAATTGTTCATCGCCGGACGCGAGCTTGCGAACGGCTTTTCGGAACTGAACGATCCGGAAGACCAGGCGGCGCGCTTCAACGAGCAGTCCAAGGCAAAGGCCGCGGGCGACGAAGAAGCGATGTACTACGACGCCGACTACGTGCGCGCACTCGAGTACGGCATGCCACCCGCCGCGGGCTGCGGCGTCGGGGTCGATCGCTTCATCATGCTGGTGACCAATGCGCCGAGCATTCGCGACGTGATCCTGTTCCCGCACATGCGTCCGGAGAGCTGATGCCGTCTGCGGCGCGACTGTGGTCGATCTGCGAGCGGCTGCAGTCCCGCGCGCAGCCGGCGCGTCCCGCGGGCCTGCGCCCGTTCGTCGTCGCCGGGCACACGGCCGGGTGGACTCAGCCCAAGGTTGCGCTCTTCCTCGCGCAGCACGCCGCAGGCTTCATCGAAGCCGACGGCACCCTGCGCCTGAACGACGACGGCCTCGACACGGCGGCCCGCAGCGCGCTGCTGTTCGAGGCGGCACTGCGGCTGCGCGACGCCGGCCTGATCCGCGGCTGGCGCGACGAGCAGCTCGCGATCCGGGTGCCGCCTTCCAGCGAGGTCCTCGCGACAGTCGAGCGCGCGGCGTGCCGGGCACTCGGCATCACGACCGAGGCTGTGCACCTGAATGCCTATGCGGACGACGGCACGCTGGTGGTCGCACGGCGCGCGCCGCACAAGCCGATCGATCCGGACCGCTGGGACAATCTCGTCGGCGGCATGGTGCCGGCCGGCGAGACGCTGGAACAGGCGCTCGAGCGCGAAGCCTGGGAGGAAGCCGGCCTCGAACTCGACCGCATCGAAGTCCATCACGGCCGCTCGTTTCACGTGCGACGCCCTGTGCCCGAGGGGTACCAGTCCGAGCGCATCCATGTGTATGACGCCACTCTCGGCCCCGATGCGTCGTGCGCCAACCAGGACGGTGAAGTCGCCGTCGATCGCGCACCGATCGATGGCTGACGTCGTTGCCGCGATCGAGGACGACGAATTCACGCTCGAAGCGGCACTCGCGACGCTGGAGAGCCTGACGCGGCGCGGCGCCTACGCCACGCCCAACGGACTGTTCGAGTGACCGACGCCGTCGTCCTGTTCTTTGTGCTCGGCGTCGTCGCACGGCTCGCCAAGAGCGACCTGCGGCTGCCGGAAGCGTTGTACGAGACGCTTTCGATCTTCCTGCTGCTCGCCATTGGATTGAAGGGCGGGGTCGAACTCGCGAAGCAACCGATCGCGAGCGTGCTGCCGCCCGCGGTCGCGGCGATCCTGCTGGGCGCCGCCATTCCGCTGCTGCTCTACCCCGTTTTGCGCGGCGTGGGCCGGCTTGCCGTCGTCGACGCGGCATCGATCGCCGCCCACTATGGCTCGGTTTCCGTTGTCACCTTTGCCGTCGCAGTCAGCCTGCTCGCGCAACGCGGCATCGCCAGCGAGCCCCACATGCCGCTGCTGGTAGCGCTGATGGAGGCGCCTGGCATCGTCGTGGGCATCGTGCTTGCACGCGTGCTGGGGCGCTCCGCGAGCGGGACGCGCACACCGCTGCGCTGGGGCGCCCTCGTGCATGAGGTGCTGTTCGGCAAGAGCGTGCTGCTGCTGCTGGGCGGCCTGATCATCGGCGCGTTCGCCGGTCCGCAGGCACTGGCGCCCATCGAGCCGCTGTTCTTTGGCCTGTTCAAGGGCGTGCTGGCACTTTTCCTGCTCGAAATGGGGCTGGTCGTCGGCGCCCGGCTGGGTGACATCCGCCGCGCCGGCGCATTCCTCGTCGCTTTTGGACTCGGCGCGCCGCTGGTGCTGGGTTTTCTCGGCGCCATCGCGGGACATCTGACGGGCCTTTCGCTCGGCGGCACCGCTTTGATGGCGACGCTGGCGGCGAGCGCGTCGTATATCGCGGCACCGACGGCGATGCGGATCGCCGTGCCCGAGGCCAATCCTGCGCTCTCGATCGGCGTCGTGCTGGGTGTGACGTTCCCGTTCAACATCACGTTCGGCATCCCGCTTTACCTGCAGTACGCGCGCTGGCTGGGGAGCTGACCGTCACCGGCGGTGGCGATTCCGACATAGGTCCTGAAGATGCAAACGCACGCCAAGAAACTGCTCGTCATCATCGCGGAAGCGGCGCTCGAGAAACCTCTGATCCGCGATGCCCGGCAGTTCGGCGCCCACGGCTACACGATCACCGACGTGCGCGGCGGCGGCGAACGCGGCGAACGTGAAGCCCAGTGGGAAGCAGACCGATCAATCGAGATGAAGGTCATCGTCGATGCCGCCGTGGCTGAAAAGCTGGCACGGCACGTGCTCGACGCGTATGCACCGCACTATGCCGTGACGCTCTTCACCAGTGACGTCGGCGTGTTCCGCGCCGAGAAGTTCTAGGCAAACGCAGAGCAGATGGGGGAGCTCCAGGAGGGGCCCAGCCCCTCCTGACTCCCGACAGCACCAACGGCGTGGATTGAGGAAGTCGCTACGCGACCTCTTCAATCCACGACATCTGGATCGCTTCCAGGATCTTCTCGCCAGACCGCGCAGGGTCGTCCGAGAAACCGGGCAGTTCGCACACCCAGCGATGCAGGTCCGTGAAGCGAATGGTGCGCGGATCGACGTCCGGATGCGCTTCTGCGAGCGCGATCGCGATTTCAAGTGTCTCGGTCCACTTCATGTCGGCCTCGTTCCTGCCCCGGCGTATGTGCGCACGAGACAGCAGCTAGTGCAATTCCTTGGCGTAATTGATGCTGTACTTGGGAATCTCGATCGTCAGATCCGTGTTCTGCACGATGGCCTGGCACGACAGGCGCGAAACCGGGGTCAGGCCCCAGGCGCGATCGAGCAGGTCCTCCTCCTTGTCTTCGGCCGGAGGCAGCGAATCGAAGCCCTTGCGCACGATGCAGTGGCAGGTCGTGCAGGCGGCGACCTTGCCGCAGGCGTGCTCGATGTCGACGCCGTGGTCGAGCAGTGCATCCGTCAGTGACACTCCGGGCGCGACCTCGAACTCCTTGCCGGTCGGACACAGCTCCTCATGGGGAAGCACGGTGATCTTGGGCATAGGAGCGACCGACCGTGGCTACCTGGCGAGTTCCGCGACGGAGCGTCCCGCGAGCGCGGCGCGGATCGAACGGTCCATGCGGCGCGCCGCGAAGTCGTCCGTGCCGGCGACCAGGGCCTCGGTCGCCCGGCGGATGGACTCCAGTTCGTCTGTGGCCATGGTGAGCGAAACATCGGCCAGCAGGCGTTCGATCGACTCGCGCTCGTCTGCCTCCAGCAGGTCGCCATCGCTCGCAAGCGCGGCCCGCGTCGCTTCGACGAGCCGCTGCGCCTCCACCTGCTGCTCGCGCAGCGCGCGAGCGCGCATGTCGTCGTCGGCCGTGCCGAATGAATCCTGCAGCATCTTCGCCACTTCATCGTCCGACAGGCCGTACGACGGCTTCACGGAGATCGCCGCCTCGACACCGCTGCCCATCTCGCGCGCCGCGACGGACAGCAGCCCGTCGGCGTCGACCGTGAACGTGACCCGGATCCGTGCCGCGCCGGCCACCATCGGCGGAATGCCGCGCAGTTCAAAGCGCGCCAGCGACCGGCAGTCGCTGACCAGTTCGCGCTCGCCCTGCACGACGTGGATGGCCATCGCCGTCTGGCCATCGCGGAACGTCGTGAACTCCTGCGCCCGCGCCACCGGAATCGTCGCGTTGCGCGGAATGACCTTCTCGACCAGTCCGCCCATCGTCTCGAGCCCGAGCGACAACGGAATCACGTCGAGCAGCAGCCAGTCGTCGCCCGCAGCATGATTCCCGGCGAGCAGGTTCGCCTGCATCGCCGCCCCGAGAGCCACGACCTTGTCCGGATCGATGTTCGTCAGCGGCGTCTGGCCGAAGAAGGCGCCGACGGCCTTGCGCACATGCGGCATCCGCGTCGCGCCGCCGACCATGACGACGCCGTCGATGTCCGTCACCTTGAGCCCGGCATCCTGCACTGCCTTGCGACATGCCGCCAGTGTCTTGTCGATCAGCGGCTGCGTCATGCGCGCGAAGGCCTGGCTGTCGGCCGGCACGTCGACGACCTCGCCGGTCGACAGCAGCGCATTGGCGCGGACTTCGGTTTCCACCGACAGCCGCTCCTTCACCTCGCGGGCCTTGACCATCAGCGTGCGGGAGTCGTGCGCCGACAGCGGCAGCAGTTTCGCCTGTTCGATGATCCAGCAGAACAGCCGATGGTCGAAGTCATCGCCGCCGAGCGCCGAGTCGCCGCCGGTCGCGAGCACCTCGAAGACGCCCTTGGCTCAGCTTCAAGATCGAGATGTCGAACGTTCCACCGCCGAGGTCGTACACCGCGTAGGTGCCTTCGGCCGCGTGGTCGAGCCCGTAAGCGATGGCGGCCGCCGTCGGCTCGTTCAGCAGGCGCAGCACGTTGAGTCCGGCAAGCCGCGCTGCATCCTTCGTGGCCTGGCGCTGCGCATCGTCGAAATAGGCCGGGACGGTGATGACCGCGCCGACGAGGTCGCCGCCGAGATACTGCTCGGCGCGCTCGCGCAGGACCTTCAGGATCTCCGCCGACACCTCGACCGGGCTCTTTACGCCCGCCGCCGTACGAAGCTGCAGCATTCCGGGCGCATCGTCGCCACGATCGACGAAGTCGTAGGGCATGCTTTCGACATGCAGGACGTCGGCGTGCGCGCGACCCATGAAGCGCTTGACCGACATGATCGTGTTGCGTGGATCGAGCGACTGGTGCTTCTGTGCGCTGTAACCGACCTCGGCCGCGCCGTCCGCCCGGTAGCGGACGATCGAAGGCAGCAACGAGCGGCCCTCGGCATCGTCGATGACGACCGGGATGCTGTTGCGGACCGTGGCGACCAACGAGTTCGTCGTGCCGAGATCAATTCCGACCGCAAGCCGGTGCTGGTGCGGGGCGGCTGACTCCCCCGGCTCGGCGATCTGAAGCAAGGCCATTATGCGGACGCCTTCGGCGCAATCTGCGCCTCGATCGCGGAACGCAGCTCGTCGCGGAACTTGTCGACGAACATCAGCCGTCGCACCAGGCCGGCGGCACCCGCGTAGTCGCCGCGCACGTCGAGTGCCGACGCGAGTTCCGCGATCAGCCGCCCATGCACCTCGTCGATTTCGCCGGTGAGCGCGGAGAAGCGCGACGCATCCCCGTCCGCCCGGGCATCGTCCAGCGCCTCGCGCCACTCCATCTGCTGCGCCAGGAATTCCACTGGCATGGACGTATTGACGTTGGCGTCGATCGGCACGCCAGCTCGTTCACAGAGAAATGCCGCCCGCGACAGCGGAGACTTCAGCGTGCGATAGGCCTCGTTGGCCCGTGCGGCCCACTGCATGGCGACACGCCGCTCGGCCGCGCTGCCGGAAGCGAAGCGGTCCGGATGCACCTTGGACTGCACGTCCTTGTGCGCGCGTTCGAGCTCCGCCTCGTCCAGCGCGAAGCGCGCCGGCATTGCGAACAACGCGAAATGATCGGGGTGCGACATCGGAAGACTGGCCGGCCGGGCGCTCCACGGGCCCGGGGGCCTCGACTAGATATTGAAGGACTCGCCGCAGCCGCAGCGGTTCTTTTCGTTCGGATTGTTGAAGCGAAACCCTTCGTTCAGGCCCTCGCGCACGAAGTCAAGCTCGGTGCCGTCGATATACGCGAGGCTCTTGGGGTCGACCAGGATCTTCACGCCATGACATTCGAAAGACTGGTCCTCAGGCTGCACCGCGTCGGCATACTCGAGCTTGTAGGCCATGCCCGAGCAACCGGTCGTGCGCACTCCCAGCCGCAGCCCGACACCCTTGCCCCGCTTCTCGATAAAGTTCGCGACGTGTTGCGCCGCGCGTTCCGTCATCGTGACTGCCATTGCCTCTCTCCCTGAATCGCGTCAGGCCGCCTTCTGTTCCGCCGGCGCCTCGACCGCGCCGTGCTTCTTGCGATAGTCGTCGATCGCAGCCTTGATCGCATCCTCGGCCAGGATCGAACAGTGGATCTTCACCGGGGGCAGCGCGAGTTCCTCGGCGATCTGCGTGTTGCGGATCGTCGCGGCCTGGTCAAGTGTCTTGCCCTTGACCCACTCGGTCACCAGCGACGACGACGCAATCGCCGAGCCGCAGCCGTAGGTCTTGAAGCGGGCGTCCTCGATGATGCCCTGCTCGTTGACCCTGATCTGCAGCTTCATCACGTCGCCGCAGGCCGGAGCGCCCACCATGCCGGTCCCGACGCTGCCGTCGCCCTTGTCGAACGAACCGACGTTGCGCGGGTTTTCGTAGTGATCAATGACCTTGCTGCTGTATGCCATGTGTGTTCCCTGCCTTTGTCCTCAAAAATTCATCTGGCTCCGCCAGTGAATTTTTCAATCCAATCGCACGAAAGTAGGTTTGCACTTTCGTGCGCCTTCGTTAGTGCGCCGCCCACTGCACCGTGCTCAGGTCGACGCCGTCCTTGTACATCTCCCATAGCGGCGACATCTCCCGCAGCCGCGCCACCTGGCGGGTCAGCAGGCTCACCGTGTAGTCGATCTCTTCCTCGGTCGTGAAGCGGCCAACCGTGAAGCGGATCGAACTGTGGGCCAGTTCGTCGCTGCGGCCCAGGGCACGCAACACGTAGGAGGGCTCAAGACTGGCCGAGGTGCAGGCGGAACCCGACGACACCGCGACATCCTTGATCGCCATGATCAGGCTCTCGCCCTCGACGAAGTTGAAGCTCACGTTGAGGTTGTGCGGCACGCGGTGTTCCCAGTCGCCATTGAGGAACACCTGTTCGATCTGCGAGAGGCCCTTCCAGAGCCGGTCGCGCAGCATGCGGATGCGTTCGTTCTCGGTGGCCATTTCCTCGCGCGCGATGCGGAAGGCTTCACCCATGCCAACGATCTGGTGCGTCGGCAACGTGCCGGACCTCAGCCCACGCTCGTGGCCGCCGCCGTGCATCTGCGCCTCGAGCCGCACGCGCGGCTTGCGCCGGACGTAGAGCGCCCCGACGCCCTTCGGGCCATAGGTCTTGTGCGCCGAGAAGGACATCAGGTCGACCTTCAGCTGTGCGAGGTCGATCTGCACCTTGCCGGTCGCCTGCGCCGCATCGACGTGGAAGATGATGCCGCGCGAACGGCACAGTTCGCCGATCGCCGGGATGTCCTGGATCACGCCGATCTCGTTGTTCACGTACATCACCGAGACAACCGCCGTGTCGGGCCGCAGCGCCGCTTCGAACTGGGCGCGATCGAGCAGACCGTTGGGCTGCACATCGAGGTACGTGACTTCGAAGCCCTCGCGCTCCAGTTCACGCATCGTGTCGAGCGTCGCCTTGTGCTCGGTCTTGACGGTGACGAGGTGCTTGCCCTTGTCCTTGTAGAAGTGCGCGGCGCCCTTCAGTGCGAGGTTGATCGACTCGGTCGCGCCGGATGTCCAGACGAGTTCGCGCGGGTCGCAGTTGACGAGCGCCGCCACGTTTGCCCGGGCCTGTTCGACCGCCTTCTCCGCTTCCCAGCCAAAGGCATGGCTGCGCGAAGCCGGGTTGCCGAAATGGTCACGCAGCCACGGGATCATGGCGTCGACGACACGCGGGTCGACCGGCGTCGTCGCGGAATAGTCGAGGTAAATCGGAAGCTGCATCGTCCTGGCCTGGTTACGTAAGCGCGGTCTCGTTCTTGACGTCGGTCTCGGCGCGGGTCCGGAGGCGATTATCGTGCAACACGGAGGGCATCGCAGGCTTGTCCGCGCGCAGCTTCTGTTGCTCGACCAGGTCGGCCAGGCTGACGGAGTCCAGATACTCGACCATTTTCGCGTTCAGGTTGGCCCACAGGTCATGGGTCATGCAACGCTGGTCATCGAGACAGTTCTCCTTGCCGCCGCACTGGGTGGCGTCGAGCGGCTCGTCGACGGCGAAGATGATGTCCGCGACCGTGATGTCCTTGGCGACCCGACCCAGCGTGTAGCCGCCGCCCGGCCCGCGCGTGCTTTCGACCAGCTCGTGGCGGCGGAGCTTGCCAAACAGCTGCTCGAGGTATGAAAGGGAAATCTTCTGTCGCTGACTGATTCCCGCCAGCGTTACCGGGCCGTTGTGCTCGCGCAGCGCGAGATCGATCATGGCCGTGACGGCGAAGCGGCCTTTGGTCGTCAGTCTCATCGTTAGCCTTCCAGAGGGGTAGACGTCAGGTCTGACCCGGCGCCCATGCAAAGATTCCCGATAGATTTCGTCGGGAATTGTACTAATCCCGACTGTTGCGGTCAACCATTGCCTCAGAGGCACTCGGGAGATCCGCCAAAACGAAAACGGCGCCCGCGGGCGCCGTTTGTCTGGACCAAGACAGAGGTCTAGCGGCTGACCGCAGCCAGGCGCCGACGCAGGAGCAGCAGCGGCAGCAATGCGAGGACCGCATACCACGAGGTCGCGCCGCCACCGCCGACGTTCGAAGGCGACAGGGCCGAGGACGTGGGTGCCGGGGGACTGGCCGCCGGAGCCGCTGGCGTGCCGGTCGACGTCGTGGCGGCCATGGCCATTCCGCCGACGGCAATTCGCGTCGTACCTGCACTGTGGGCAACGACGACGTCCGCAGTCTTACTGCCATCGGACTGCGGCTTGAACTCGGCCTCGACCTGGCAGGTCGCATTCACAGCCAAGGACCCCGCGGCGCAGGTCGTGCCGGCACCGAGCTTGAAGTCCTGCGCATTGGTGCCACCGATCGCCACCGCGAAGATCGTCAGCGCGGCGTTGCCGGTGTTCGTCAGTGTCGACTTGAGCGGAGCCGCAGCCGCACCCGTGCCGGTCGAGGGGAAGCTGAGCGCCGTCGTGTCGAGCGTTGCGGCGCCCGTTGGGGCGGTCACTCCGGGACCCGCAAGCGTGACCACGTGCGGCGAGCCGGGCGCATTCGAGGTGAAAGTCAGGTTGCCCGTGCGGTTACCGGCGGCCGATGGCGTGAACGTGACGTTCATCGTGCAGCTGGCGCCAGCGGCAAGGTTGCCCACGCAATTGCCAGTGGCGGCGAACTCGGGTGTAGGCGTCGCGGCCGCGGCAGTGATCGACACAGTCACAGTGCTGGTGTTGGTGATGGTCACCGGGCGTGCGGCACTCGTCATGCCGACCGTCTGCGTATTGAACGTGATCGACGTCACGCTGCGCGAAATGCCGGGTGTGGCGGCGGCGGCGGCCGTTCCGGTCAGGTTGATGCTCGGATTGGACGCGGCGTTCGACTGCAACGTGAACGTCGCCGTACGGTTGCCGGCGGCGGTCGGCGTAAATGTCGCGCCGATCGTGCATGTGCCTCCCGCAGCTACGTTGACCGAAGCTCCAACACAGGTTCCGGTTGCGGTGAACTCCGCAGCGTTCGTTCCGGCCTTGGCAATTCCGGTGATCGTCAGTGCCGCGGCGCCGCTGTTCGTCAGCGTGATGGTCGCCGGCGTCGTGGTTGCATTGGTGGCCGCGATCTGCGTCGACCCGAATGCCAGTGACGTGCCCGACAGACTGATGGCAGGAGCACCATTGCCGGCCGCCGGATTGATGATGAAGGCTGCGATGTCCGCCGCCTGTTGCGCCGACACCGTGAAGGGCGCATTCGCCAGGAACTTCATGTCCTGCTGGGTGGCGATGGCGTTGAGGATCGCGGTCGCGGTGATCCCCTTCTTCACGTTCTTTGTGTTGGTGGACGGATCCGGTCCATGACACGTGCCGGCGCCACAGCTCAGCGGCGAGCCATTGGTGTTGAGGTAGAGCTGCTTCCCGACAACGGCGTTCTGTGACCACGCCGACGTGGCCAAGAGTCCAAACAACAATCCGAGCAGTGCGCGCATCATGGGGAGCTTTCCTGTAACAGCGGTCGATTTCATAAGAGCTTGGCGATACCTAGGCCTGGGTTCTGATCTGAAAAGGGGCTTTGCGAGGGTGCTGTTCACCGCTTAGCCAACCCTCTCGGGCGCACCGCGGCAGCCGACAGCAGCAGGACTGCCCAGGCCCATCCGAGGCTTCCGCCGCCACCGTCTCCGCTAGCGGCGGTCGTCGTGGTGGGCGCGGGCGTTGCGGGCGTCGAGGGAGCCGGGCTCGCCGAACTGGGGGGCGGCGGCGGCGCAGCCGCACCCGTCGCGCCTTCCACGACGCCGTAAAGCGGTATCTGCTCGCTCCCACCCGCGTGCGTGATCGTCATGATCGCGCTGCGCGTATTTGCGCCCGCCGCGACGGGCGCGAACGTCACATCGACGACGCAATTGCCGGTGTTGGGCTGCAGCGGCGCGCTGGCGGCGCAGGTCGTGGTCGCCACCTTGAAATCGCCTGGGTTGAATCCGGCCGTGACCGCAGCGACGTTGCTCGACGGGAAGGTCATCGCCGTGGTCCCCGTATTGGTCAACGTGACGCGGATCGCCTGCGCCGTTTCGCCCGCCTTGGTGACCGGGAAGACAGGCCCGACCATCGCCGCTCCACCGGTCGTGTAGCGCAGGATCGGTGCGGCCGTGCCTGATCCCGTGCCCGCCAGCGCAACCGACAGCGTGTTCGGGCTGCCATTGCTGACAAACGCGAGCGTGCCCGTGCGCGCTCCCGCCGCCGAGGGCTGGAAGCGCACGTCCACTTCGCAGAACGTTCCCTGGGCAATCGTTCGGTTCGCGGTGCACGGGGTCGTGATGCCCGTTGTGCTGAGCGGGAACTCGGCGCCCGACGTTGCAGAGGCGAGGATTGCCGGACCCGGCCCGTTGTTGGTAAAGCGGATGCGCTGGACCGTCTGCGACACCTGGTTCACCAGCACGAGGTTCTGGAACGTGTAGCTCGCGGTCGATGCCACCACCAGCGGTATCGCGGCGACTCCGGTGCCGTTTAGCGCCACCGTACCAGCCGTTCCTGCGTTGTGATTGATCGTCAACGTTCCGTTCGCTGCGCCCAGCGCGGTCGGTGTGAACGTGACCGCGATCGTGCAGGTCTGATTGATCGACAGCGCCGCGCAGTTGTTGGCTGTCGCGGCATACGGACCCGTGGCCGCCACACTCATGACGGTCAGCGTGCCGCCGGCGTCGTTGCGCACCGTGACGTTCTGCGCCGCGCTGGTCGTGCCGGTCGCCGCCGTGAACGTCAGCGAGGCCGGTGTCGAGAAGAACACCGGTGTGTTGCCCGCCCCGTTTCCGCTCAACGGCACCGTCACGGTGCCCGTCGCGTTGTTGGAGGCAATCACGAGCGAGCCGACGCGCGCCCCGAGGTCGCCGGGCGTGAACGTGTAGGTAATCGTGCAACTGGCCGCCGGTGCCACCGCGCCGGCGTTCGGGCAAGTCCCGCCCCGCGTGAATTCCGTCGCGTTGGCGCCGGAAGTGGTAATCGAGGTGATGTCGAGCGCGAGCGTGCCGGCGTTGGTCAGCGTGATCGTTTCAGCCGCGCTGGTGGCAGCCACCAGCGTGTTCGGGAACACGACCGATGTACGCGTCAGCGAGATTGTCGGCACCGGCGATGCGACGGCGGCGCCGACCAGGGGCATTGCGATCGCGGGCACGTGCGTTTCGGCGAACGCGATGTTCAGTGTCGCGGCCCGCGCGCTACCCACCGCCGTCGGCTTGAAGATGACCTGGATCGTGCACGTCGACGCCGCCGCGGGAACCGCCAGGCCGTTGGCGCAGGTGCCGCCCGAGATCCGGAAGTCGGCGGCATTCGCACCGGTGATGGTCAGCGCATTGGCCGCGGCGAGCGTGAACGTGGCGGCGCTGCCAACGTCGTGCGATACGGTCACCGTCAACGGGGCACTGTCGACGCCGACCGCCGTGCTTGGGAACCCAAGCGCCTGGGAACTGATCTTGGCGCGCGCCGCCGGCGTGGCACCGACGGCGGCGAGATAGAGCTGCAGGTCGTTGAGGTCGGTTCCGTTCAGGATGGCATTGCCGCCTGTACCAAAGATGTCTCTCATGCCGCCAAGGTTGGCGTCAATGGCGTTCTGGATGTTCGTAGCGGTACGGCCGATCTTGAGCGGCAGTCCCGTCGCCGGGTCGGTGTGGCACGACGCGCAGGCCGGCAGGCTCGGACGGGCCTTGACCGCAGCGGCGTTCCACCAGAGGTCGCGGCCGCGCGTGGCTTGTGCGTAGCTGTCCGCGTGCAAGACGACGAGTCCCAGGCCGAGAGCCAGTCCGAGTGTCGCTGCCTTCACTGCCTTCATTGCCTGCCACATGTCAGTCCCTTTCGGCGCGGCGCAGGGGTACGAGTCCTGCCAGCAGCAGGAGCGCAATCCATTGGAGACTCCCGCCGCCGCCGGATGACGGCGCGTTGGCTGAGCCAGTGGGTGGAGTCGCCGCTGCCGGCACGGCAACGTTGCCAAGCATCGGCACCAGCGACCTGCTGGTCGTTGTTTCGACACCGATGGACGCCGACCGCTGCAAGGCTGTCCCTGCAGTCGGCGCGAACCTGGCGGTAATCGTGCACGTGCCGTTGGGGGCGAGGGAGCTTCCCGGCGTGCAGGTCGTGGAAGCGATGCTGAAGTCGGCGCTGTCTCCGCCCGTCGCGACCGTGATGGCGTTGTTGGTGGCAAACGTCAGCGGCGCGGTGCCGGTGTTGCGAAGGGTGACCGTCGCGTTGGACGAAGCACCGATGGCCGTGGCACTGAAGGTTGCGCCACCCGGGTTGGGCGAGTAGCTCAGAATCGGCGCCAGGCCGGCCAGCCCTGCTATGTAGGCGGCGAGGTCGCCGCGCTGCGTCGATGAGAGCGTGTAAAAGCCATTCATGCCGGTGACCGCGCCACCCAGTGTCGTTCCGGTCAGCGCACGATCCAGTGCCTCCAGGGCCTTGGCAAAGCTCAACGTGCCGGCTGCGCCCGCCGCCGTCGCGCGATTCGTGATGTTGTTGCGTATCGTCGTGAGCGAGTTCGCAGCCGCGGCGTTGGTCGTCGAGTGACAGCCCGAGCACTGCGGCGAAAGCGTTGTCGTGAACAGTTGCTGGCCTGCATTCGAGTCGCCCGTCGTCTGCGCCGAAGCAATCGAGCCCGCCAAGGCAACGGGCAAGATCAGCACAAGTTCTCTCAAGATTCGAAACTTCTGGCTCATTCCCGATTCGCTCTTTGCCCGCAGGTGGCGCGTACGAACGCGACGCGCACGGCACGCGTCGCCGTGCGCGAATTGTCATTGAGCGGGAATGGACTTTCGATCCGCCTTACGTCTTAGCGCCAGCGTTTCGACGCTGGCGGATCATCCGAACGCACTAACGCGCGGATCAGGTCGCGAGTGCCTGCGCGAGGTCGCGCCGGATGTCGCCGACCGACTCGAGCCCGACGGCGATGCGGATCAGGCCCTCGCGGATGCCGGCGCGTTCGCGTGCCTCGGGACTGATACGCCCGTGCGTCGTGCTCGCGGGGTGGGTGATCGTCGTGCGCGTGTCTCCGAGATTGGCCGTGATCGACATCAGCCGGACCCGGTCAATGGAGGCCCAGGCGCGAGCGCGAGCCGCCGCCGGCGTATCGCCGTGGATCTCGAAGGCCACGACAGCGCCGCCACTCGCCTGCTGCCGCGCGCAAAGTTCCGCCTGGCGATGCGATGGCAGGCCGGGGTAGTGCACCCGCGCAACCTGCGGCTGCGCGGTCAGCCACTGTGCGAGTTCCAGCGCGGCGGCGCTTTGCGCGCGCAGGCGCAGCCCCAGCGTTTCGAGGCCCTTCAGCAGCACCCAGGCGTTGAATGGCGACAGGCTAGGCCCGGTCGTGCGCAGCACAGGCAGCACCTGCTCACGGATGAACTTCTGCGAGCCCAACACCGCGCCGCCGAGCACCCTGCCCTGTCCGTCGAGGTACTTCGTGGCGGAATGGATCACCGCGTCCACCCCGAACTCGAGCGGCCGCTGCAGGACCGGAGTGCAGAAGCAGTTGTCGACGACGGTGAGCGCGCCGATCTCGCGCCCCAGTGCTGCGAACGCGGTGAGATCGACGATTTCCATCAGCGGATTCGATGGCGTTTCACAGTAAAGCAGCCGCGTCCGCGACGTCACAGCGGCACGCCACGCAGCGGGGTCCGTGGCGTCGACGTAGCTGACGTCGACGCCGAAGCGCGCCAGCACCGTCGAGAAAAGCTGCACCGACGCACCGAAGACGTTGGCGGCGCACACGACGTGGTCCCCGGTCTTCAGCGTGGCCAGGCAGGTCGCCATGATCGCGGCCATCCCAGACGCCGTGGCGATGCACTCCTCCGCGCCTTCGAGCGAAGCAAGCCGCTGCTCGAACATGCGCACCGTCGGATTCGAGAAGCGCGAGTAGACGTAGCCCTCTTCGGCGCCCGAGAACCGCGCCGCCGCCTGCGCCGCGCTGTCGAAGACGAAGCTGGAAGTCAGGAAGACCGCTTCGCTGTGCTCGTTGAACGGCGTGCGCAGCGTCCCGGCGCGCACGGCGCGGGTGTCGAAATCGAAGTCGGGAGGAGTGATGTGATCGGCCATAAAAAAACCCGCCGGCGTCAGCGCAGCGGGTTCTTTAGAGCCCCTCGCTTTAGCCGCATTTGTTAAGCGCCCGCAAGCTGAGACTTCAAATCGGCGCGATCGGCGAATTGTATACGAGAACCCGGTTGCTCAGTCCGCCGATGCCAGGTTGAGGTTCAGCTGCGTCCGCAATTCGATGTCGGCGGCATCGGCTGCCTGGCGCGTCGCCTCCAGGCGGTCGAGGTATTCGGGCGTGACGTCACCGGTGATGTAGACCCCATCGAAGCAACTTGCCTCGAAGCTGTTCAGATGGGGCCCCAGTTCCGCGACCGACCGCTTCATCGCATCGATGTCCTGGTAGACGAGCCCATCGGCCTCGATCATGCGGCGGATCTCTTCGTCCGTGCGGTCGTGCGCGATCAACTCGTTGCGCGTCGGCATGTCGATGCCGTAGACATTGGGAAAGCGCACCGGTGGCGCCGCAGAGGCGAAGATCACCTTGTTCGCTCCTGACTCGCGCGCCATGTGCACGATCTCGCGCGATGTCGTGCCCCGCACGATCGAATCGTCCACCAGCAGTACATTTTTGCCCTTGAACTCGGTCGGCAGTGCATTCAGCTTCTGCCGCACACTCTTACGCCGCACGGCCTGGCCCGGCATGATGAAGGTGCGGCCCACATACCGGTTCTTGAAGAACCCCTCCCGGAACTCCAGGCCGAGCTTCATCGCCAGCTGCATCGCCGCCGGCCGCGAAGTGTCCGGAATCGGCATGACGACATCGATGTCGCCGGTGCCAAACTGGCGCCGGATCTTCTCCGCCAGGTGCTCGCCCATTTTCAGGCGAGACGCATACACACTGACGCCATCGATGACCGAGTCCGGCCGGGCGAAGTAGACATACTCGAAGATGCATGGATTCAGCGAGTGGCGCTCGGCGCACTGCTGGGCGTGAAAGTTGCCCTCGAGGTCGATGAACACCGCTTCGCCAGGTCCGACGTCGCGCACGAACTTGAATCCGAGGCCCTCGACCGCGACCGATTCGCTCGCGACCAGGTACTCGGTGCCGCTGTCGGTCTCGTTGACGCCGTAGCAGAGCGGCCGGATCCCGTACGGATCACGGAATGCGACGATGCCGTGGCCGGCGATGTGGGCGACGCACGCATAGGCCCCACGGACCCGGCGGTGCAGGCCGGAAACTGCGCGGAAGATCGTGGCCGGATCCAGCGTGTAGCTCGAACTCTGTTCCTGCAGCTCGTGCGCCAGCACGTTGAGCAGCACTTCAGAATCCGACGTCGTGTTGATGTGACGCCGGTCGATGCGGAACATCTCACTCTTGAGCTGTTCCGCGTTGGTCAGGTTGCCGTTGTGGCCGAGCGTGATGCCGAAGGGCGCGTTCACATAGAACGGCTGCGCTTCCTCCGGGTTGGTGGCAGATCCGGCGGTCGGGTAACGAACGTGCGCGATGCCGGCGTTGCCAGCAAGGTTGCGCATGTTCCGGGTGCGGAAGATTTCCCGCACCATTCCGTTGCCCTTCCACATTGAGAACGTGTTGCCGGCACCGGTGGCAATGCCCGCTGCATCCTGGCCTCGGTGCTGCAGCAGTTGCAGGGAGTCATACAGCAATTGATTCACCGGGCCGGTCGCGACGACTCCGACGATCCCGCACATCTCAGTTCTCCCTTTTTGCCGCGTGCGGCACGTAACGCGCCAGGGATTCCGGCAGCAACGGCGAAGCGAATCGTACGCTTGCCTGCGCCCACGGCAACAACGAAGACGCCTGCCACCACGTCTGGCGCGGGCCACCGGCGGCGACGGCGACCAGCACGACAAGTCCGATGACAATCGCTCCGCGCAGCACACCGAACAGGCCGCCCAGCATTCGATCCTCGATCGAGAGCTTCGCAGCGCTGAGCGCCGCACGCAGCAGCGCGGCCACCAGCGCCGCGGCGAGCAACGTGCCGACCACGATCACGAGGCCGGCGAGCGCCGTCCGGGCGCCGAGGGGCAACTCCAATGGAAGCCAGTTCCCGATCGGCGCCGCGAACTGGAGTGCCAGCAGCACGCCGACGATCCAGCCGGCGAGCGCGAACATCTCGCGCACGACACCACGCACGACCCCAAGCAATACCGACAGGGCAAGCGTTGCAACGATGGCCCAGTCGATCGGAGTCATCGGTCTAGGGTGTCACGATGTTGGCACTGATGCCGAGAGACTTGAGCCGGGTACGCACCCGCTCGGCCTCTTCACGCGTCGCGTAGGGCCCGACCCGCACCCGGTAGCGCATCCCCTCGGCCGTCTGCACGCCTTCCGTGTACGGCGACAGCCCCGCCTTCTTCAGCCGCTCCGACAGTTCCCGGGCCGCGGCTTCGCTCGACGTCGCCGCCGCCTGAACGGCGAACTTCCCGCCCTTGGTCGGGGCAGGAACGGCGTCCGCGGCCTTGCCTTCAAGCGCAGCGCGGGCTTGCTGCTCCTCGGACTTTGCAGCTGTCGCCGGGCGTGCCGCGTCCTTCTTGGCCGAATCCGTCGACTCTTTCTTTGCGGCCTCCACCGGCTCTTTCTTCACGGCTGCGGCCGCTGCAGCATCGGCGGCAGGCCCCGAGGCTGCAGGCGCCGCATCGGGCGGCGGCAGTGGGACGTTCTCCGGTGCCGGCACCGGCGGCAGGGTCAGTCGCGGCGAAAACCTGGATTTCTCGCTGGGGATGTCGATCGGGATGTTGTCCGGCACTGGCTTGGGCTCGGGATCGAGCACCATTGGCACGACGATGATCACCAGCAGCAGCAGTGCGGCCGCGCCAATCAGGCGGCGTCGCGCCCGTGCGCGCAACGTCGCGGCGGGATCGGCGCGCGTGCCAGGGTCGTCATCGCCGGTGGCAGAACGGGAGGTGCGGGGCGGAGCGGCGTCATCAGCCTTGGGTTTACGACGCCAAAAAGCCAAAGACATCCGCGCTCCAGTTGTGGTCCTCACGCTCCCGACTGACGCTCCGCGCGAATCACACGCATCACATCCGCCACGGTGAGGAAGGAACCGAAGGCAAGAATTCTATCATCGGCACCTGCGTGTTCCCGCGCGTAAGCATAGGCCTGGGCGACGGAATCGTGCTCGGTAATCGAAGGCGGCGTCCGTCCGCCGGCCACGCGACGAACGATCGCCGCGGTTTCGGCCGCGGATGAGCCGCGCGGCCCGAATGTGGAACCGATGTGCCAGTGGTCGACACGTGCGCCCAGCCTGGCGACCACCGCGCCGATGTCCTTGTCGCGCAGCATGCCGAACACCGCATGCGTGGCGGGGTAGAAGCCCATGTTGTCGAGGTTGTCGGCCAGTACCGCGGCCGCATGCGGGTTGTGCGCCACGTCGAGGATCGTCGCCGGCCGACCCGGCAAAACCTGGAATCGCGCCGGGAGTTCAACGGTCAGGAGGCCCTGTCGAACGGCCTGCTGCGACACCGGCAGCCGGTCCTCGAGCGCCTCCAGCGCCGCCAGCGCGCCGGACGCATTCAGCAACTGGTTCGCGCCGCGCAGCGCCGGATACGGCAGGCCGCTGCGTCGCCGCTGGCGTCCGCCGTAGGCCCACTGCTGGCGGTCACCCTGGTAGTTGAAGTCGCTGCCAAAGCGCCAGAGATCCGCCCCGATCGCCCGCGCATGGTCGAGCAGTGACTGCGGTGGTTGTGGATCACTGCAGATCGCCGGCCGGCCGGAACGGTAGATATGGGCCTTCTCGAAACCGATCTCCTCACGCGTCTCGCCGAGGTAGTCCATGTGGTCCAGGTCGACCGAGGTGACGATCGATACGTCAGCATCGATCAGGTTGACGGCATCGAGCCGTCCTCCGAGCCCGATCTCCAGCACGGCGGCGTCGAGCCGTGACGCCGCGAACAGGCGCAGGATCGCGAGCGTCGTGAACTCGAAGTAGGTCAGTGACACCTCGCCGCGCGCGGCCTCGACCGCCTCGAACTGCTCGACCAGCATCGCATCGGAGACATTCGCGCCGTCAATGCACGCACGTTCGTTGAAGTCGAGCAGATGCGGCGAGGTGTAAAGCGCCGTGCGATATCCGCCGGCGCGCAGGATGCTGTCCAGCATCGCGCAGGTCGACCCCTTGCCGTTGGTTCCGCCGACGACGATCGTCGGAGCGCCGAGCCGCAACGCCAGCCGGTCCGCGACCACCCGGACGCGATCCAGGCCGAGGTCGATGCCCTTCGGGTGCAGGCGCTCGAGGCGTGCCAGCCAGTCGGCCAGCGTAGGAGGTTCCAAGTGAATCCGTCGCCGGACGCGCAGCGGCCGGCTCCCCTGAACGTCAGCTAATCGCGTCGGCCGGCTGCCTCAGCAGCAGCGCCAGCAGGCGGGCGATCTCGTCACGCATCTCGCGGCGATCGATGATCATGTCGATCGCGCCCTTGGTCAGCAGGAACTCGGCGCGCTGGAACCCTTCCGGCAGTTTCTCACGCACCGTCTGCTCGATCACGCGTGGCCCGGCGAATCCGATCAGGGCCTTCGGCTCGGCAATGACGACATCTCCCATGAACGCGAAGCTCGCCGAGACTCCGCCCATGGTCGGATCGGCCAGCACCGAAACGAACGGCAGCTTCGCTTCGGCCAGGCGCGCGATCATCGCCGTGGTCTTTGCCATCTGGAACAGCGACAGCAACCCCTCCTGCATGCGTGCACCGCCCGTGGACGTGATGCAGATGAACGGCACCTTCTGCTCGATCGCCGTATCGACGCCGCGCACGAAGCGCTCGCCCACGACCGAGCCCATCGAACCGCCCATGAACTGGAACTCGAAGCAGGCGACCACCACCGGCACCGCGCGGATCGCGCCGCCCATGACGACGAGCGCGTCGGTCTCTCCGGTTTCCTCCATGGCCTCACGCAGGCGGTCGGTGTACTTGCGGCTGTCCTTGAACTTGAGCGCATCGACCGGCACGACTTCCTGCCCGATCTCGTAACGACCTTCGGCATCCATCAAGGCATCGAGCCGCGGCCGCGCACCGATGCGCAGGTGATGGGCGCACTTCGGGCACACCATCAGCGTCTTCTCGAGTTCGGCGCTGTAAAGCACCGCCTCGCAGCCGGGACACTTGGTCCACAAGCCCTCGGGGACGACCTTGCGTGTCGAGCCTTCTTCGCGCTTGATGCGCGGCGGAAGGATCTTGTCGATCCAGCTCATCGGCAACCTCCGGACGATGTCCTGCGGATCAACCTGCGGGGAAAGCTGCGCACTTTCATGCGGCTTTCGGGATCTTCATCGCATCGAGCGCCTGGCGAAACCCCGCGACCAGCGCCTCCACAGCTTCGACAGCACGCTCGCGCGGCACCGCTTCCATTTCCTGGATCAACCGCGAACCGACGACGACCGCATCGGCAACCTGCGCCACTGCGACGGCACTCGCCGCATCGCGGATGCCGAAACCGACGCCGACCGGAACCTCGGTGTGCCGGCGTATGAGTGGCAGCTTGGCCGCCACGCTGGCAACGTCGAGGTGACCGGCACCGGTAATTCCCTTCAGGCTGACGTAGTAGAGGTAGCCGGCCGCATGGCGCGCGACCTCCTCGATGCGTGCGTCGGTCGAGGTCGGTGCCAGCAGGAAGATCGGATCGATTCCCGCCGCGCGCATGGTTGCGGCGAACTCGGCGCACTCCTCCGGCGGGTAGTCGACGACGAGCGCACCGTCGACGCCGGCCGCACGCGCCGCGTCGGCGAACTCGTTGCGGCCCATGCGCTCGATCGGATTGGCATAGCCCATCAGCACGACCGGCGTGGTGGTGTCGGTCTGCCGGAACTGCCGCACGAACTCGATCGTCTGCCGCAGCCCGACGCCATTTTTGATCGCGCGCTCGGTCGCTCGCTGGATCACCGGACCATCGGCCATCGGATCGGAAAATGGAACACCGAGTTCGATGACATCGGCTCCGGCGCGCGCCAGCGCCAGCATCAGCGGCACCGTGAGTTCGGGCGATGGATCACCGGCCGCGATGTACGGGATCAGGCCCTTCCGTCCCGCGGCCTTCAGATCCGCAAAGCGCCTCGCGATGCGTGACATCAGGCCTTCTTCCGATAGGCAAGAGTCGCCTCGCGGCACGACGCGCGGCAGAAAAATTCCAGGCCGCTCGCCTCGGCGACGATGTGCAGGTCCTTGTCGCCCCGGCCCGAGAGATTCACCAGCAGCACCTTGTCCCGCGGCAGCGTCGGCGCGAGCTTCGCGGCGTACGCCAGCGCATGGCTCGACTCCAGCGCGGGGATGATCCCCTCGATCCGGCAGCAGTCGTGGAACGCCTTCAGCGCTTCATCGTCGGTCGCACCGACATACTCGGCCCGGCCGCTGTCCTTCAGCCATGCGTGCTCGGGCCCAACGCCCGGATAGTCGAGTCCTGCGCTCACCGAGTGCGTCTCGGTGATCTGGCCGTTCTCGTCCTGCAGCAGGTAGGTGCGGTTCCCGTGCAGCACGCCCGGCGTGCCGCGCTGCAGGCTGGCGGCGTGGCGCATCGTCGTCAGCCCCTCGCCGGCGGCCTCGACGCCGACCAGCTTCACCTGCTCGTGCGGGATGTAGTCGTAGAAAATGCCCATCGCGTTGCTGCCGCCGCCCACGCAGGCGATCACATAGTCAGGCTGGCGCCCGACCATCTCGGGCATCTGCCACAGGCACTCCTTGCCGACGACCGAGTTGAAGTCGCGCACCATCATCGGGTACGGATGCGGTCCGGCGACGGTGCCGATGATGTAAAACGTGTTCTCGACGTTGGTCACCCAGTCGCGCATCGCCTCGTTCAGCGCATCCTTCAGCGTGCGCGAACCGCTTTCGACGGGCACGACCTCGGCGCCCAGCAGCTTCATGCGGTACACGTTGGCGGCCTGGCGACCGACGTCTTCACTCCCCATGTACACGACGCACTTCATGCCGTAGCGCGCCGCCACGGTCGCCGTGGCCACGCCGTGCTGTCCGGCGCCGGTTTCCGCGATCACACGCGGCTTGCCCATGCGCCGGGCGAGCAGCGCCTGGCCGATCGTGTTGTTCACCTTGTGCGCGCCGGTGTGATTCAGGTCCTCGCGCTTCAGATAGATCTGCGCACCACCCAGTTCTTCACTCCAGCGCCGGGCATGGTAGATCGGGCTCGGGCGGCCGACATAGTGCTTCAGTTCATTGCGAAACTCGGCGACGAACTCCGGATCGTTCTGATACTTCGCGTACGCGTCGCGCAGTTCGGCCGAGCGCGTGCATCAGCGTTTCGGCAACGAACACGCCGCCGTACGGCCCGAAGTGGCCGCGTTGGTCTGGCAGGTCGTAGGGCTTCATGCAGACAGGGCCTGGTCGGCGGCGCGGATGGCCGCGATGAATTGGTTCATGCGCACTGAGTTCTTGAGTCCTGGAGCATCTTCGACGCCGCTGCTGACATCGACGGCATAGGGCCGAACGCGCCGGATCGCATCGCCGACATTGCCCGGCACGAGGCCTCCGGCCAGCACCAGCGGCTTCGAACGCCGCAAAGGGATGCGGTTCCAGTCGAACGTGCTGCCGCTGCCACCATAACCGGCCGACGGTGCATCCAGCAGCATCGCCGCCGCCGAAGGGAAATGGCGTTCGGAGTCTAACAAATCGACCCCTTCTTCCATCCGCAGCGCGCGCACATAGGGGTGCCCGTAGCGGCTGCAGGCCGCCTCGTGCTCATCGCCGTGGAACTGCAGCAGGGCGTTGGGGACGGCGGCCAATGCATCCTCGATGAGATCGGACGGCGCGTTGACGAACAGCAGCACCGGAGTGACAAAGGGCGGCAGGCCCCGCGTCAGGGGACGCAGGCGAGCCGGCGCGACATGGCGCGGGCTCTTGGCGTAGCAGTTGAAGCCCAGCGCATCGGCACCGGCGGCAACCGCCGCCTCGACATCGGCCTCACGCGTCAGGCCGCAGATCTTGATCCGTGTTCGCATTCAACCAGTGCGGGAAGATGGCCCCGGGCAACGGCAAGTCGAATCGGTCATCGTACTCGACCCGGGCGAGGTAAAGGCCTTCCGCCCCGAGCGTTGGCGCCGCGCGCGTGCGATCGCGCGCCGCCAGCAGCTCGACGATCCACTCAGGCGCGTGGCGCCCGGTTCCGACATAGACCAGGGCTCCCACGATGTTCCGCACCATGTGGTGCAGGAACGCATTGGCAGTCGTGCTGACACGGATCCAGCGTCCGAACCTCCGCACCGAGAGTTCGTGCAGTTCGCGCACTGGCGAAGCGGCCTGGCACTCGGCCGCGCGGAACGAACTGAAGTCGTGGGTGCCGACCAGATGGTCGGCGGCTCGTTGCATCGCGGCTTCGTCGAGCGGCCGGAAGAACCACGTCGCGCGCCCATGGGCAAGAGGGGATCGGACGGCGTCGTTCAGGATCCAGTAGTCGTACCGTCGACGCCGCGCCGCAAAGCGCGCGTTGAAGTCCTCCGGCATCACGCGTGCCCAGCGCACGGCCACGGCGGGAGGAAGAAAGCGATTGGCGCCGCGCACCCACGCAGTAAGGGGTCGCTCGGTACTCGTGTCGAAGTGGACGACCTGATCGAGGGCATGGACGCCGGCGTCCGTGCGCCCGGCGCAGATTGTCGCGACGGTGCCACCCGCAATTTCCGCCAGGGCGCGCTCGACGGCGTCCTGCACCGAACAGCCGTCAGCCTGGGTCTGCCAGCCGTTGAAGCCGGCGCCGTCATACTCGATGCCGAGCGCGATGCGCACGGGATGCGCGCCGAAGCGGCCCGGCGGGCGCAGGCCCGCCGAGTTCAGCCTTCGATCTGCTTGATCAGTTCAACGGCCGCCTGGCGCTGTTCGCGGGTGCCGTCGCGCATCACTTCGTCCAGCAGTTCACGCGCGCCGTCCTTCACACCGAGGTCGATATATCCGCGGGCGAGGTCGAGCTTGGTCGCCATCTGCTGTGCCAGCGCGCTGCCGGGTTCGGTCTCGCCCCGCTTCGTCGTCGGGTTGAGGCTGACCGCGGACAGGTCGAAGTCGATCAGCGGCACCGTCGCCTGGTCCGTGTTGGCCGTCAGGCGCTGGGCCTGTTCGTCGGGCAACGACCCGACCTCGGCGGTCACGGGCTGCTTCTTGCCGATGACGGTCGGCCGCGACAGTGCTTCTGCGGTCACCGGCGTCGGCATCTTGGTCGACGGAATGTTCAGGTCGAGGTCGGGAATCAGGCCGGCACCGGTTGCGGTCGGCTGCAGCACCGGCGACGTCGGTGGCAGGGCGATATTCAGGTCGGCGAGAGCCGGCGGCTCGGTGCGGCCCACCGGGCTGGTCGGCTTGAATCCGAAGTCCATTTCCGTCGGCCGCGTCGGCGCATCGAGCGTCGGCATCTTCGTCGGCGGATCGAGGTTCATCTTGGTAGGACCAAGATCGAAATCGAGCGACGCGAAATCGGGCGCCGCTGCGGCAGCCGGAGCCGGCGGAGTCAGGCCCGTGGTCGGCTGTCCGCCCGGCAGGGTCGCGCGGAACTGCGTCGTCGGTGCTGACGTCGTCATCGGTCCCGACATCTTGGTGTCGGCCGGCATCTTCGTATCGCCGACGGACATCGTCGTGTCGGCGCCGGTCATGCGGGTGTCGACGACCATCTTGGTCAGCGGAGGAGCATTGCCTCCGGCGTCCATGACGGAGTCGGCGCCACGCAGGCCACCGAGATCGAGACCCGACGTCGGGCCGCCGCCCAGCGTCGAGGGACCACGTCCCTTGGTGTTCGGATCGAGCCGGAAGCCCGTGGTCGGCCCGCGGCCCACCGTATCGGGCGCCGCACCGGCAAACATCGGATGGTTCGGATCGACCGCGTGGCCGAGCTTGATGGCCTTTTCCCAGTCCTCGCCGGCTCCACCGGTGCGGTCGCGCAGGTCTTCGATCATCGCCATGAACGAAGCCTTGTCGCCGCGCCGCGAGAAGATCTCGAGCAGCTTGACGCGGACCGCATGACGGTCGGGCTGCATGCGCAGCGCTTCCTTGAGGATGTCCTCGGCCTGCTCTTCGCGACCGTAGGCGATATAGACGTCGGCCTCGGCGACGGGATCGACCTCGTTCGAGTCGAGTTGCGAAGCGGCCGGGATGAAGCTCGAGTTGAAAGTGCTGGTGCCCGTGTCGACGCTCTGGCCGCCGGTGGCGCCAAAGAGCGAGTTGGCCTGCAAGCCCTTCCTCGGTGTCCTTGAACTTGCTGCCGCCTTCAGCCTTGCGCTTGCGATACCAGCTCCAGCCAAATAGTCCGGCCAGCAGCGCGACGATGCCCGCAAGGCCAAGCTGCGTCGTCGTGTTGCCGAGCAGGTCATCCATGAAGCCCGGCTCTTCGGCCGGCGGTGGTGGCGGCGGCGCGGCCTTCTTGACGGGTGCGGGTGCTGGCGCAGGCGCCGGAGCGGCGGCCACCGGCGCCTCGGCCTTCGCTGCCTCGGCCTTCATGGGCTCTGGTGCAGGCGCCGGAGCGGGGGTTGGCGGCGTCGGAGCCGGCGCGGCCGCAACCGGCGCGGGGGCCGGAGCTGGCGGAGCCACGGCTGGCGCGGGCGGCGGCGGTGCGGCAGCCGGGGCTGCCTTGGCCTGTTCGGCCTGCTTCTGGGCCTGTGCACCCGCCTTGCTCTGTACTTCGAGCGCCTTCTGGATCGCTTCGTTCGTCTTCTTCAGCTGGGCGGCGCGCTCCTGCTCTTCCTTCAACGCCCGCTGCTTCGCCGCGGCCTCGTCGGCCTTCGCGGCGGCCGCAGCCGCGGCCGTGGCCTTGTCATCCGCCTTGGCGATCTTCAGCTGGTCGCCACCGGGCTTGGCGGTGGCGCTGCGGTCTTCGACCTTGGTCGTGACCTGCCCTCCACCCGCCGCGGCCGCCGGGGCCTTGGCCACCGGAGCTGCTCCGCCGGCTGCCTGCGCAAGCCGGCTGCGATAGGCGGCGAAGTCGGCGCTCTGGGCGACGACTTCCTTGCGCGCATCGGGCGCCGATACTCCGGCCGCTTCGGCGTCGCTGGGAATCGAGAGCTGCGCGCCGGCACGCAGCAGGTTCATATTGTTATTGATGAATGCTTCGGGGTTGGCGCGGAAGAGTGCGACCAGCATCTGGTCCAGCGATGCCGCGCTGCGGTTCTGATTGGCGATCTTGCCGAGCGTATCGCCCGACTTGACGGTGTAGCTGCCGCCCGAAGCGGTCGACGGTGCCGGTGCGGCCTTGGGCGCAGGCGCGGGGCTCGGGGCCGGGGCAGGGGCCGGAGCAGCCGCCATCGGCGCGGTAGGCGCCGGAGCCGGCGCGGTAGCGCGCGGGGCGGGCATGGCCGGCACGGGTGCGGCGGCGACCGGCGCCGGTGGCGCGGCAGGCGCCACGATGTCGGGCTGCGACTTGAGGGCCGGCGGGTCCAGCAGGACGGTGTACTCGCGGATCACGCGTCCGGTGGCCCACGTGAGTTCGATCATCACGTCCAGATACGGCTCGTTGACCGGCTGCGCCGAGCTGATGCGCACGACGTAGTTGCCATCCGTGCGCCGATCGAGCGCAAAGCGCAGGTTCGTCAGCGCGGCGTTGTATTCGAGGTTGGCGGCCCGGAACGCTGCCGGCGGCGCCAGCCGCACCGCCAGGGTGGGCGCCTCATCGCGACCAACCGAGGTGACCTCGAGTTCGGCGCGCAGCGGCTGCCCAAGGCCGGATTGGACGGAAAGGCGGCCAAGCCCCGCCGCGTCCACAGCGGGCGACGCCAGCCCGATACCGAACGCAAGCGAAAGCGCGCACCACATGGGCGCGCGCGTGAATTTGTCGGATGGCATTCCGCCCCCTGCCTTATCAGAATCGTTTTTCGAACATAACATCATGGACTTAGGGCGGCAAGCTTAGAAATAGCCGTAACTCACGCCTTTATGTGAGAAATGGAATCGGGCCGTCGTGTGGCCCGCAACACCCGCCGCCCTGACGTCAGAGCTTGCCCAGCAGGATGCGCAGCATTCGCCTCAACGGCTCGGCCGCTCCCCACAGCAGCTGATCACCGACCGTGAACGCACCAAGGTAATCGGCACCCATCGCCAGCTTGCGCAGCCGCCCGACGGGGATTGACATCGTGCCCGTGACGGCGGCAGGCGTCAGTTCGCGAATGCTGGCGTCCTTGGTGTTCGCGATCAGCTTTACCCAGGCGTTGTCCGTGCGGATCATCTGCTCGATGTCCTTGAGCGGGACATCGCGCCTGAGCTTGATCGTCAGCGACTGCGAATGGCAGCGCATCGCGCCGATGCGCACGCAGATGGAGTCGATTGGCGTCGCGGTTGAACCGAAACCCGGACCGCGGCCGAGGATCTTGTTCGTCTCGGCGCCGCCCTTCCACTCCTCGAGGCTGGTGCCGTCGCCGCGGTCCGCGTCGATCCACGGGATCAGGTTGCCGGCCAGCGGCACGATGAAGTGCTGCGTCTCATCGTCGCCGAGCGCGCGCTGTTTGCCGCTGATGCGGCGGTCGATCTCGAGAATCGCACTGGCAGGGTCGGCCAGCAGGTCGCGTACCTCGAGGTTCAGCGTGCCAAACTGCGTCAGCAGTTCCCGCATGTGCTGCGCGCCACCGCCGGAGGCCGCCTGGTAGGTCGTGCAGGTCATCCACTCGACCAGGTCCTGCTTGAACAGCGCGCCGACGCCCATCAGCATGCAGCTCACGGTGCAATTGCCGCCGATGTAGTTCCTGACGCCGCGCTTCAGCGCCGCATCGATGACCGGCCGGTTGACCGGGTCGAGGATGATCACCGCATCGTCGGCCATGCGCAGCGTCTTGGCGGCGTCGATCCAGTAGCCGTTCCAGCCGGTCGCACGCAGCTTCGGATAGACCTCCTTTGTGTAGTCGCTGCCCTGGCAGGTGATGACGACGTCCTGAGCAGTCAGCGCGGCGATGTCATCGGCGTTCTTGAGCGTCTGCTGCGCGCGCGGCACCGCGGGCGCCGCGCCACCGGCATTCGACGTGCTGAAAAAGGTGGTGTCGACCAGTTCGAAGTCCTTCTCGGCGCTCATGCGATCCATCAGGACCGATCCCACCATGCCGCGCCACCCGACGATGCCTAACTTCATATCAGCCTCTTGCCCGTCTGTTGTCCAACGCTATCCATCAACCCAATGCCGCGACGACCGCGTCGCCCATTGCCGCCGTGCCGACGGCGGCGGCGCCAGGCGCCGCGATGTCCGCGGTCCGCAGCCCCTGCGCCAGGACCTTGCGCACCGCGGCCTCGATGCGGTCCGCCTGCTGCGCCCGGTCGAGCGAGTAGCGCAGCATCATCGCCGCCGACAGGATCGTCGCCAGCGGATTGGCGATGCCTTTGCCGGCAATGTCCGGCGCACTTCCGTGCGACGGCTCGTACAGCCCCTGTCCGCGCTCATTGAGCGAAGCGGAGGGCAGCATGCCGATCGAACCGGTCAGCATCGCCGCTTCGTCCGAGAGTATGTCGCCGAACATGTTGCCGGTCACGATCACGTCAAATTTCTTCGGCGCCTTGACCAGTTGCATGGCCGCGTTGTCGACATACATGTGCTCGAGTTCGACGTCTGCGTAGCCGGCATGGACTTCGGTGACGACGTCCTTCCAGAACTGGAAGGTCTCGAGCACGTTGGCCTTGTCGACACTGGTCACTTTCCGGCCGCGCCTGCGCGCCGCCTTGAAGGCGACGTGCGCAATGCGCTCGATCTCGGGCCGGCTGTAGCGCATCGTGTCGAATGCTTCGGGCGCTCCGGCGAAGGGTCCGTCCGGGGAGATGCGGCGCCCGCGCGGCTGGCCGAAATAGATGTCGCCGGTCAGTTCGCGCACGATCAGGATATCGAGGCCCGCCACCAGTTCCGGCTTCAGGCTCGAGGCCTGCGTCAGCTCCTCATAGCAGATGGCGGGACGGAAGTTCGCGAACAGGCCCAGATGCCTGCGCAGGCCAAGGATCGCCTGCTCCGGCCGAAGCGCACGCTCGAGCTTGTCGTATTTCCAGTCGCCCACGGCGCCGAAGAGCACGGCGTCGGCCGCCTGTGCCAGCCTGAGTGTGGCCTCCGGCAACGGATGGCCGAGCGCGTCGAACGCGGCGCCGCCGACCTCGGCAAACTCGAACTCGAAAGCTTCGCCGAGCACGCGCATGACCTTGACAGCCTCGGCAACGATCTCCTTGCCGATGCCGTCACCCGGCAGTACAGCGATCTTCATGTGACCCTCGCGCGGGGACTGTCTGGTTCACCCCGCTCCTCCCCGCCGACAGGAACGAAGTGTGCCGTCAGCTCGTCTTGACGAGCCACGGCTGCCTGGCGAGACGCTGCTTTTCGAAGGCCTCGATCTTGTCCTTGTGGCGCAAGGTCAAGCCGATGTCGTCCAGACCATTGACCAGGCAATACTTGCGGAACGGTGCCATGTCGAACCCGTGCTCGCGACCGTCCGCCTCGATGACCAGCTGACGTGGCAGGTCCACGGTCAGCCGGTAGCCCACATGCGCCGCCACTTCATGAAAGAGCCGGTCGATGACCAGCTCCGGCAACACCAGCGGCAACAGTCCGTTCTTCAGGCTGTTGTTGTAGAAGATGTCGGCAAAGCTGGGCGCGATGACGGCCCGGAAGCCCGACTGCTGCAAGGCCCACGGCGCATGCTCGCGCGACGAGCCGCAGCCGAAGTTTTTCCGCGCCAGCAGGATCGATGCGCCCTGGTAGCGCCTCTGGTTGAGCACGAAATCCGGATTCAACGGGCGCCGCGCGTGGTCCATGCCCGGCTCGCCGTGGTCAAGGTAGCGCCATTCATCGAACAGGTTCGGACCGAAGCCCGTGCGCCGGATCGACTTCAGGAACTGCTTCGGGATGATGGCGTCGGTATCGACATTGGCGCGGTCGAGTGGCGCCACCAGCCCGGCGTGAACGGTGAAGGCTTCCACTAGTTCTTCTTCGCCCTTGCTGCCAGCGCGTCTCCATGGCGCTACCGGCAGCCTCGACATCCTTGCCGAACCCGGCGATCGTATTGCAGCCGGCGAGCACGACGATGGTCGCCATCAGAATGAAAAGCCGCTTCACTGGAGCCTCCTGACGTCGGCAAAGTGTCCTTCGATGGCAGCGGCCGCCGCCATCGCCGGCGAAACCAGGTGGGTGCGGC
This sequence comes from uncultured beta proteobacterium, assembly GCA_963780715.1. GTDB lineage: Bacteria > Pseudomonadota > Gammaproteobacteria > Burkholderiales > Burkholderiaceae_F > JALORV01. Next base: position 79,218 of record CAWADK010000015.1, on the reverse strand, counting down.
CACCGGCGCCCTGCCGGCCCTCGAAGTTGCGGTTGCTGGTCGAGGCGCAGCGCTCGCCCGGCTCGAGCCGATCGGCGTTCATCGCCAGGCACATCGAACAGCCGGGCTCTCGCCAGTCGAAGCCGGCCGCGCGAAAGATCTCGTGCAGGCCCTCGCGTTCGGCCTGCGCCTTCACCAGCCCGGAGCCGGGAACCACCATCGCCAGCTTGACGCTGGCGGCCACGCGCTTGCCGAGCCGCTTCACGACCCAGGCCGCCTCGCGCAGGTCTTCAATGCGCGAGTTCGTGCACGATCCGATGAAGACCTTGTCGATGTGAATGTCGGTGATGCGCGTACGGGGTGCGAGGCCCATGTAGCGCAGGGCCCGCTCGATGCCTTCACGCTTCACGGGATCCTTTTCGGCATCCGGGTCCGGCACCGCTCCGTCGATCGTCGTCACCATCTCGGGAGACGTGCCCCAGGTCACCTGCGGCCTGATCTCCTCGGCACGCAGTTCCACGACGCTGTCGAAGTGCGCACCGGGGTCGGACCGCAGCGTGCGCCACTGTGCCGCTGCCTGCTCGAACATGGCGCCCTGCGGGGAAAACGGACGGCCACGGACGTAATCGATCGTCTTCTCGTCGACAGCGACCAGGCCGGAGCGCGCACCGGCCTCGATCGCCATGTTGCAGATCGTCATGCGGCCTTCGATGGACAGCGCCTCAATCGCTGAGCCGGCAAACTCAATCGCGTAGCCGGTGCCGCCTGCCGTGCCGATGCGGCCGATGATCGCCAGCACGATGTCCTTGGCGGTGCAGCCCGCCGGCAGCCTGCCTTCGACGGCGACCCGCATGTTCTTCGCCTTCTTCATCAGCAGCGTCTGGGTGGCGAGCACATGCTCGACCTCGCTGGTGCCGATGCCGAAGGCGAGCGCTCCGAAGGCGCCGTGCGTGCTGGTGTGCGAATCGCCGCAGACCACCGTCATGCCAGGAAGCGTCGCACCCTGCTCCGGACCCATGACGTGCACGATGCCCTGGCGCTTGTCCAGGAACGGAAAATACGCGGCAGCACCGTATTCGCGGATGTTGCTGTCCAGCGTGACAATCTGTTCCTTTGAGATCGGATCGGTGATGCCGTCGTAGCCGCGGTCCCAGCCCGTGGTCGGTGTGTTGTGATCGGCCGTTGCCACGATCGAGCTGATGCGCCACGGCGTGCGGCCGGCGACCCGCAGTCCCTCGAATGCCTGCGGACTCGTCACTTCATGGACCAGGTGCCGGTCGATGTAGAGCACAGTGGTGCCGTCGTCCTCGACGTGAACCACGTGGTCGTCCCACAGCTTGTCGTAAACAGTACGTGCGGCCATCGGCGGGTCGCGCCCTGGAGTGGGCGCCTGGAGATGCCTGCTGCTATGCGCAGGGCTGTGAATTATGCCACCCGGAGACGTGCTTCCCTTTCACAATGGACCATTCGCCAGGACCTTCGCCGGCCGTGGGAACGGAAAGCCCACCGAGCGAGTCCTAGACGTACATTCCCTGCCACCGGAGTTCCGATGAGTCGTCCGAACAATCGAAACACGCTTGCGCGCCGCCATTTCATTGGCGGCCTGGCCGGTGCTGGCATCGCACCGCTCGCGCGCGTCGCCGCGGCCCAGTCGACCGGGCGGGCACCGTCCCCGGCGCAGACGCTGGGACCGTTTTACCCACGCAACGCCGCGGAGCGACCGCGCGCGACCGATGCCGACCTGCTTACGGTCGAGGGTGAGCGCGTCCTGAGCAAAGGCGTGCCGATCTTTCTGGTCGGACGCGTCGTTGATCGGCGTGGCAACCCGGTCGCTGACGCGGTCGTCGAGATCTGGCAGTGCGACGCCCATGCGGTCTACCACCACCCGGGCGGCGGCGCGGAGTCAGAGCGTGATCCGTACTTTCAGGGCTATGGCGTCGATCGCACCGATGCGAAGGGCGACTTCCGCTTCCGCACGATCCGGCCGGTCGCGTACCCGGGACGGACGCCGCACATCCATGTCCGGGTGCAGCCCGCGAGCGGCCGCGCGTTCGCCACGCAGCTGTATCTGCCCGATGACCCCGGCAATGCGCGGGACTTCCTGTTCAGCCGGCTCGACAGCGACGAGCAGCGCGCGCTCCTGCTTGCATTCGAGCCGACGCGGGGCGATTCGCACCCCCTCGCACGCGCGACGCGGTTGACCGCGCGGACCGAGCTCGTGCTGTCCTAGAGCCTGCTAACGCCTGGCGCGCGCATGCGCCGGGCTCAGCCGGACGGCTTCGCCGCTTTCGCCTTCTCGTACAGCGGCATCACCTTCTGCACATCGTTCTGCAGTTCTCGCTGACGCGTGTCGTGGCTCGGGTGCGTCGACAGCCACTCGGGCGGTCCGCCGCCACCGGCCTGCGCCATCTTCTGCCACAGCGTGATCGCCGCACGTGGGTCGTAGCCCGCGCGCGCGGCGAGTTCGATGCCGATCAGATCAGCCTCCTGTTCGTTCTCGCGGCTGTTGGGCAGCACGAACATCGCCTGGGTGAAGGTTCCGGCGATCTGCGGATCGATATACACACCGGTGAAGATCTGCAGTGCAATCGCACCGACCGCGGTCGCGGTCTGCGTCGCCATCTGCCGCCCCATGCGTTCGCGCGCGTGCTCCCGCAGCGCATGGGCGATCTCGTGTCCCATGACGGCGGCCAGTTCGTCATCGGTGAGCTTCAGCCGTTCGATCAGTCCCGTGTAGACAGCGATCTTGCCGCCGGGCATGCACCAGGCGTTGATGTCCTTGGAGGTGAGCACGTTGACTTCCCACTTCCAATTTGGCGCATCGTCGCGAAAGACCGCCACCTGCGGAGTCAGCCTGGCGGCAATGGCTCGGACGCGCTGAACCTGTTGCGGATCCTGATTGAGCAGACCCTTCTTCCGGGCTCCCGCGAGTACCTGCGCATACTCCTGGCTCGCCTGCTGCTCGACTTCCTTGCTGCTGACGAGCGTGGTCATCGACTGTTTGCGGTCGACGCCAATTTCTCCGCTGCGCGTCGTCTGCTCGCTCTGGCAAGCCGCCAGCAGCACCGTGGCGGCGAGCGCGACGCGCAGCAGGCTGAATGCGGACCTGTTCATCATTCAAGACCCCGTTTTTATGCAGTTTTGAGCCGATGCGCGGCGGCGAGTTCCGGATCGTGCCGGCGCGCCTCGCGGATCGCCCAGGCGCCCAGGAGCGCGGCGATGCCGCCGGCGCTGAATGCCCAGCGTGGGCCGGCGAGCGTCCACAAGTATGCCGCCATGAGGCTGCCCAGGGTGCCGCCGATGCCCCAGGCTGCACTGATGTAGACCGCCTGGCCGCGTGCCGCGGCGTGTCCGGGGAACCAGCGCTGGATCGTCAGCACGCTGGCCGAGTGGTGCACGGCAAAGGTCATCGCATGCAGGATCTGCGCAAAGGCGAGCACCCACCAGACCGATGCGAACTGGGCGATCAGCATGAAGCGCACGGCCGCCACCAGGAAGCTCGCAACGAGCAGTGGATACAGCCCGAAGCGCCGGAACCAGCGCCCCTGGGTCGCGAAGAACGCGATCTCGAGCAGCACGCTGAGCACCCAGAACACGCCGATCGCCGTCTTGCTGTAACCCAGTTGCGCCAGATAGATCGACAGGTACGCATAGAGCGCACCGTGGGCGAAGATCATCAGGCTCGCGGACAGCAGGAACCAGCGCACGCGCGGCTCGCGCAGGCGCTGGCGTACCGACACGTCATCGAGTGGATGCTCGACCGGCCGCCCCTCCGGCACCTGCCAGCTCACGCCCACCAGGATCGCCGCCAGCGCGAGCGCGAGCCAAAGCGAAATGCCAATGCCGTAGCGATCGAAGAGCGGCCCTGCGATCAGCACGACGACGACGAAGGCCGTTGAACCCCAGACGCGCAGCCGACCGTAGCGCGTCGCGGCGTCGGTGCGCCCGCGCATCGAGGCCGACGCCAGCGCCTCGGCGATCGGCATCTGTGCGGTCTGGAACAGATTGACCAGCAGCATCACGACGAAGACGTACGTGAACCCGCCCGGCACCAGCAGCAAGGCAAAGGTCAGCAGCAGGGCAATGGCGGTCGTCCGCAGGATCGGCGTACGCCGCGCGGCGTGGTCGGCGAGGTAGCCCCAGAGGTTCGGACCGACGACCCGCATCGCCTGGCCGAGCGCGATCAGCACGCCGACCTCGAAAACCGTGAGGCCCCGCCACTGGAAGTACAGCGGCAGGTACGGCCCGATGATGCCGGCAAACCCGAAGTACGCGCCGTACAGCGCCCCGAGCCGCCAGGAGTCTCGGTCGGCGGCAGCGCGGACGGACATCAGCCGGAAGTGGAGCGAGCCTTGATTGGCGCGACCGCGTGGTGAACGTCGGCGTTCTGCGCCCGATGCAGCAGCGCGTGGTCCATCAGCACGAGCGCCAGCATCGCTTCGGCGATCGGCGTGGCGCGTATCCCCACGCAGGGGTCGTGTCGGCCGTGCGTCTCGACGATCGTCGCAGCGCCGGCGCGGTTGATCGAGCGCCGCGGCAACCGGATGCTCGACGTCGGCTTGATCGCGATCGAGACTTCGATGTCCTGTCCGCTCGAGATGCCACCCAGCATGCCGCCGGCGTTGTTGGTGACGAATCCGTCCGGCAGCAACTCGTCGCCGTGCTGTGAACCCAGCTGCGCAACGCAACCAAATCCGGCACCGATCTCGACGCCCTTGACGGCGTTGATCCCCATCATCGCGTAGGCGATGTCGGCGTCGAGCTTGTCAAAGAGCGGTGCCCCCAGACCCACCGGCACGCTGCTGGCGACGACGCGCAGGCGCGCGCCGACCGAGTCGCCCGACTTGCGGAGCTGGTCCAGCGCTGCTTCGAGCTCCGCAACGATGCCGGCATTCGGTGCGAAAAATGGATTGCGCTCGGCCTCGTCCCACGACTCGAACGGAATGACGATTTCACCGATCTGCTGCATGCAGCCGCGCACCTGCGTGCCGTACTTCTCGCGCAGCCACTTCTTGGCCAGTGCGCCGGCTGCCACCATGGGCGCCGTCAACCGGGCCGACGAGCGTCCGCCACCGCGCGGATCGCGCACACCGTACTTGCGCCAGTAGGTGTAGTCGGCGTGACCCGGGCGGAAGGTGTCCGCAATGTCCGCGTAGTCCTTGCTCTTCGCGTCCTCGTTGCGGATCAGCAGCGCGATCGGAGTGCCGGTCGTGCGGCCCTCGTGAACCCCGGACAGGATCTCGACGCGGTCGGACTCGCGCCGCTGCGTCACATGCCGCGACGTGCCCGGCTTGCGGCGATCGAGGTCCGGCTGCAGGTCCGCCTCGGCGAGCGCCATCCCGGGCGGGCAGCCGTCGACCACGCAACCGATCGCCGGCCCGTGCGATTCACCGAAGTTGGTGACCTGCAGCAAGTGTCCGAAGGTGGAGCCGGCCATGGGATCAGCGATCAGTCCGTCGTTGCTTCTCTGCGGATTGTAAGTGCGCGGGCCGGCTGCTCAGAGTCCGTCGCCGCGCAGTGCGGCGACGCGCTCCATCAGCAGCTCCGGCGTCACCTGGTCCGGCGGCAGCGGATCGCCGACGACCAGCTCGATCTTCGAGCGCAGTCCGCGCCGCAGGCGTGCCTCCACGGGGCGCGAGAACGCCGCGCCACCGTAGCGTGAAAAGAACGAGCCCCACAGTCCGCGCAGCGCCATCGGATACACCGGCACCGGCACGCGCTCGACGATCCTCTGCACGCCCTGCTTGAAGGGACTGAGCTCGCCATCGAAGGTGATCTTGCCCTCGGGGAAGATGCAAACAAGATCACCCTCGGCCAGCGCAACGTCGATGCGCTGGTTGGCGCGTTCGAGCATCTTTGGGTCCTCGCGCGCCGGTGCGATCGCAATCGCCTTGGCGTTCTTGAAGAACCAGTTCATCAGCGGGATCTTGAAGATGCGATGGTCCATCACGAAGCGGATCGGGCGTGGACTCGCGCCCATGATCAGTACTGCATCGACGAAGCTGACGTGATTACAGGCCAGCACCGCCGCGCCCTCGGCCGGGATGCTCTCCGTATTGATCGAACGCACGCGATACAGCGAGTGCGACAGGACCCAGGCGAGGAAGCGCAGCAGAAACTCCGGCACCAGGCGGTAGATGTAGAGGGCCACCGCGGCATTCATCAGGGCCGTGACCAGGAAGAGCTGCGGGATGTTGAGCCCGGCACCAAGGAGCGCCGTGGCCGCCAGCGCAGCTACGACCATGAAAACCGCATTCAGGATGTTGTTCGCCGCCACGATGCGTGCGACACGCGACCGGTCCGCGCGCGTCTGGACCAGCGCATACAGTGGCACCGAATACAGTCCTGCGAAGAGCGCGAGCAACCCCAGATCCATCACGATCCGCCACGCGCCGGGCGACGACAGGAACTGCCGCAGCGTGCCACTCGACATCGGCGTAAACGCCACCGACGCGAAGTACAGGTCGATTGCGAAGACCGTCATGCCGATCGAACCGAACGGGACGAGCCCGATCTCCACGCGCCGCCCCGAAAGCCTCTCGCACGCCAGTGATCCCACGCCGATTCCGATGGAGAAAATGGCGAGCAGGAACGTGACGACGGCCTCGTTACCGCCCAGGTTCGTGCGCGCATACGGCGTGAAGCTCGTCAGGAAAATCGAGCCGAAGAACCACATCCAGGATATGCCGATGATCGAGTTGAACACGGCGACGTCGCCATGCGCGATCTTCAGGTTGGCCCAGGTTTCGGTGAACGGGTTCCAGTTGATCGTGAGTCCGGGATCGGCCGCCGGCGAGTGCGGCACGTACTGCGCTGCGATCCGTCCGAGCACGGCGACCAGCAATACGACTGCCGCCGTCACGAGCGCGCCACGATCTCCAAACTCCCCGATCAGCATGCCGCCAGCGATCGTGCCGATCAGTATGGCGACAAAGGTGCCCATTTCCACCATACCGTTGCCGCCCGTCACTTCGTGAGCGTCGAGGTGCTGCGGCAGGTAGGAGTACTTGACCGGGCCGAACACGGTCGACTGCAGTCCGAGAAGGAAGATCGCGACGTAGAGGAGAGGAGCCGATTGCAGGGCCAGCCCGGCTGCGCCGATGACCATGACGACGATCTCGGCATCCTTCACGCGGCGGATGAACCACGACTTTTCCAGCTTGTCTGCCAGCTGCCCGCTGGTGGCCGAGAACAACATGAAGGGCGCAATGAACAACGCCCCGATCAGGAAGCCCGCGAAGTGGGGCTCGACATTGCCCCACTTGTGCGCGGCGTAGGTCGCAAGCAGCGTGAAGGCGAACTTGAAGATGTTGTCATTGGCCGCGCCGAGGAACTGGACCCAGAACAGCGGTGCGAAGCGGCGCTCCCGCAGCAGGGCAAACTGGCTCTTGGAACTCACTCGCTCTCCCACCGGCGTCGGCAGTCGCGCCCCGGAGCGGCCCGTGGCGGCGCGCGAGATTATGTCAGCCGCTCGCCCCGGTCCGCCGACGGCAATTGGGGTGTATCAGGAATGAACCGCGGACCCACAAAGCAGAAAGCCCGGCCGAAGCCGGGCTTTCTTCAGTATTGCGCGAGGTGCGTAGTGCGCGCGGCGGGACCGGTCGCCGCGCGTATCAGCGCGCCGCGCTCAGCGGGTCGCCGTCGCGCTCGAGGCGGCCGTGATGACGACACGCTCCATCGCCACCAGGTGGCCGTTGAACTCGTCGGTCGGCTGCATGCCGGCCACGGTGCTGCCCAGGATGACGACGCTGGCGACCACGGCGCCGATGAAGGCGCTGAGCTTGACGCGGGCGGGAGTGGAGTAGTTGGCGTTCATCGTTCGGTCCTTTCGTGCGGCGTTGTTCGGTGTCGATGAACGCACTGTAGGCAGAGCACCGCTCGGCTGCGAGCGACTTGCGACGGGGTGCAGAAATCGCGGCGCGAACTGCAGGGCCGGTTTCATCGCGTCCAGGCGCCGCTTCGCGCTTCATCCGCCGCAGGCGCAGTTCGTCGCACATGGCCGCGGTTCGTCCCGCGTTTTGCCGATCGGCCGGCTGTCTATCCTGGCGTTGGCCGACAGGTCGCTGACAACAGGTTCGATCGCCGTGGCATCCGCGGCGCCGGTTAGCCGCGCGCTAAAGGTCGCAGTAGACGTCGAGCCCTTCGGTTTCGACGAATCCGAGCCGCGCATACAGGCGTGCCGCCGGTTCACTGTCGGGATTGAGATGCGCGAGCGTGGCGCCCTGGGCAAGAACCATCTCAAGCAGCCATGAAGTCATTGCACCGCCGATCCCACGCCGCCGCGCGTGTTCGAGCACTCCTACACCGAAGATGCCAACACTCGGTCCCGCACGATCGTCGGTGTGAATCGCCGTGGCGACACCCACCGGTTCGCCGTCGAGCCTCGCCAAAGCCACGGTGAAGCCCGTAGCCCCAAAGTGGGGCGCGACCCAGGGAAGGGTCTGCTCGACTGTGCCCGCGAAAGCGGCGGCGTCGATCCGCGCGAAGGTGGCGAGGTCCGCGGGCAGCGCCTCGCCGACCGCGACTCCAGAGGATGCGCGGACCGCCCGGAATCGTTCCGGCAGCAGAGCCATGCAGCGCTTGCGGAACACATGTCGCCCGCGCGCGAACGGGCTGCCCGCGGGGACGCATATGCCCCAGGGCACGCCGTTACCGCCAGCCCGTGCCGCATACCACGCACGTACGGCTTCGACGTCGAGGCGCGCAGGATCGGTGACATCACCGTTGTTCCATTGCGCATGCGGCAGGCCGGATGCCATCAAGCGGATGCCCGGCAACTCAGCAGCTCCGCCACCGAGTGACTGCCGCAGCCGCCCCTCGGCCTGCCAGGCGTCGCCGTGCGCTGACCAGACGCGTTCGGTAAGCGCACTCGTCCCACTCATGGGTGCTTTCTGACTGAACGGCGCCGCAGCGGCCGCACGGCGCGCAGCAAGCGATGCCGTCAGGCGGCAAGCGCCCGAGGATCAGTTCGTGCGGACGTCCTCGGGTTCAGGCCAGTCGCGGATGTAGGCCTTGAGCATGCGGTTCTCGAAGCTCTGCTCCTCGAGCACCGCGCGCGCCACGTCGTAGAAGGAAATGACGCCGACCAGCGTGCGGCCGTCGAGCACGGGGAGGTAGCGCGCGTGCCGCTCGAGCATCAGCCGGCGCACCTCCATGACCTCGGTCTCCGGTGTGACGGTCAGCGGTGCATCGTCCATGACCTTGCGCACGCTGACCTCACCCACGCTGCCCCCATTGGCATGGATGCGGTTGATGACCTCACGAAAGGTGAGCATGCCCACCAGTTCGCCGTACTCCATGACGACGGACGACCCGATGTCCTGCTCGGCCATGAGTGCAACCGCCTTGGCAAGTGGCGTATCCGGAGTGACGGTGTAGAGCGCCGTGCCCTTGACGCGCAGGATGTCGCTGACTTTCATGGTCTTCTCCGGGTTGCCGTTCCGCGGCCTTGCTTCTGAGCGATCCTAGACGGACACCTGCGACCGAACAAGGAAAATTCAGAGCCGGCGCAGCCAGCCCAATCCCGCGGATGTGCCACCCGGCCCGGGCCTGCGCGGCCGGTATTCGCAGCCGACCCAGCCCTCGTAGCCCAGCCGGTCCAGCTCGCGGAAGACGAACCCGTAGTTCACTTCGCCGGTGTCGGGCTCGTGCCGTTCCGGGACGCCCGCGATCTGGACGTGGCCAACCCGTGACCGCTGCCGGGCAAAGTGCTGCGTGACGTCGCCGCCGATGATCTGCAGGTGATAGAAGTCGAACTGCAGTTGCGGCTTGGGCGCAGGCAAGCGGTCGATCACTTCCAGAGCCAGCGGCAGCCGGTCGAGAAAGTAACCTGGCATGTCGCGCGGGTTGATCGGCTCGATCATGACGTCGATTCCGTGCTCACCGAGCCGGTTGCAGGCCCGCGCGATATTGCGCGCGTAGGTGGCGAGCGCGTCCGCCGGCACGGCCTCGGCCGGCGGCGCCCCGGCCATCACATGAACGCGCGGGGCACCCACGACCCTGGCGTAGTCCAGCGCCCGCTCGATCGAAGCGTCGAACTCCCGTTCGCGGCCCGGCAGCGCCGCGAGCCCTCTTTCGCCGCCGGCAAAGTCGCCGACAGGCGCATTCATCAGCACCAGCCGGGTCCGGGAGTCCTGCAGCGCACGACGGAACTCGCCGGCCTCCGCGGAATAAGGGCCCTGCACTTCCACCGCCGCAAAGCCGTCATGCGCCGCCGCGCCGATGCGGTCCAGAAGCGCGTGTTCGGGATACAGCAGGCTGATGTTGGCGGCGAAGCGGGGCATGCGGCCGGTCAGCCCAACAGGGACTTGAAGCGCTCGAGTTCGGCGACCACCGTCGCGCGAACCGCCGGTTCCCACACCGAGTGCCCGGCGTCGGGCACGATCGTGTAGCGCGCCGTCGGCCAGGCGCGCGCCAGTTCATCCGCGCTCAAAATCGGGCACACCATGTCGTAACGCGAGTGCACGATCGAGGCCGGATGCCGCTGCAGACGGTCCATGTTGCGCAGCAACTGGTCCGGCGCGAGGAAGCAGCGATGCGCGAAGTAATGCGCTTCCAGCCGCGCCAGCCCGAGCGCTTCGTTGGCGAAGTGCCGCACCAGTTCCGGATTCGGCAGCAGCGTCGAGCACGCACCTTCGTATTCGCTCCACGCACGCGCATAGGCAACGTGCACGCGGGGGTCAGGGTCGAACAGTCGCTTGAGGTAGCCACGCAGCAGGTCGCCGCGCTCTTCTTCCGGCAGCATGCTGGCGAACTTCTGCCAGACCTCGGGGAAAATCTGCCGCAGCCCGACCATGAACCACTCGATCTCCTGCGGCCGCCCGAGAAAGATCCCGCGCAACAGGAAGCCGCGGCACCGCTGCGGATGCGCCTGCCCGTACGCGAGCCCGAGCGTGCTGCCCCAGGAGCCGCCGAACACCAGCCAGCGATCGATGCCGAGGTACTCGCGCAGCAGCTCGATGTCAGCGACCAGCTGCTGCGTCGTGTTCGACTGCACTTCGCCCAGCGGCGTGGAGGCGCCGGCGCCGCGCTGGTCGAACAGCACCACACGAAAAAAATCCGGATCGAAGAAGCGTCGGTGTTCGGGCGAGCAGCCACCGCCCGGTCCGCCGTGAAGGAACAGCACCGGCACCCCGGCCGGATTACCGACCGACTCCCAGTACATCGTGTGGATGTCGTCGAGCGCCAGCATGCCGCTGTCGTGCGGCTCGATCGTCGGATATAGCGCGGCGCGTGTGTCCATCGTTGGCGCGCAAGTGTAGCGGCGCGAACGCGGGGCCTGATCACCGAGGGGGCGCGCGGCGAGAGACTGGCATCATCACTTCCTCGATGCGCTTACCGCGACTCCCATGACCGTCCGCTACCCAGGTTTCGACACCCTCGCGCTGCATGCCGGCCAGCCGCCGGACCCGACGACCGGAGCACGCGCCGTACCGATCTACGCCACCACCTCGTTCGTGTTCGAGGACTCCGACCACGCGGCGGCGCTCTTCAACATGGAGCGCGCCGGACATGTCTACTCGCGCATTTCCAATCCGACCGTGGCGGTGTTCGAAGAGCGCATGGCGGCGCTCGAGCAAGGCGTCGGCGCGATCGCCACCGCGAGCGGCCAGGCGGCGCTGCACCTGGCGATCGTTACCCTGATGGGCGCCGGCGGGCACATTGTCGCCAGCCGCGCGCTCTACGGCGGCTCGCATAATCTGCTCGCCTACACGCTGGCGCGCTTCGGCATCGAGACATCCTTCGTCAATCCGCGCGACCTCGGCGCCTGGCGCGCGGCCGTCCGCCCGAACACGCGGCTGCTGTTCGGCGAGACGCTTGGCAACCCGGGGCTCGACGTGCTGGACATCCCGGCCGTCAGCAGCATCGCGCACGAACACGGCGTGCCGCTGCTGGTGGACTCGACGTTCACGACGCCCTGGCTGATGACCCCGTTCGATCACGGCGCCGATCTCGTCTATCACTCCGCCACGAAATTTCTCGGTGGTCATGGCGTGGCGATCGGCGGCGTGCTGGTCGACGGCGGCACCTTCGACTGGCTGGCGAGCGGGAAATTTCCGACGATCACCGAGCCCTACGCCGGCTTCCACGGCATGAACTTCGCCGAGGAAAGCACGGTCGCGCCGTTCCTGCTGCGCGCGCGGCGCGAGGGCCTGCGCGACTTCGGCGCCTGCATGAGCGCGCATACGGCTTTCCTGCTGCTGCAGGGGATCGAGACGCTGCCGCTGCGCATGGCGCGGCATGTCGAGAATGCGCGCGCGGTCGTGCAGTTCCTCGCTGCGCACGCGGCCGTCGAGTCAGTCGCCTACCCGGAGCTGGAGTCGCACCCCGACCGGGCGCTGGCGCAGCGCCTGCTGCCGCGCGGCTGTGGCGCCGTGTTCAGTTTCAACCTCAAGGGCACGCGCGCCGCCGGGCGCGCCTTTGTCGAAGCATTGCGTGTCTTCTCGCACCTGGCCAACGTCGGCGATGCGAAGTCGCTGGTGATCCATCCCGCGTCGACGACGCACTTCCGCGTGCCGGACGACGAACTCGCGGCGGCCGGCATCACGCAGGGCACGATCCGCCTATCGGTGGGCCTCGAGGATCCGGCCGACCTGCTCGAGGATCTTGCCCAGGCGCTGAAGCGTGCGCAGAAGGTGGGCTGACGATGTTCCTCGACACCTCGCCGCGCCTGTATGCCTACACCGGCGGCCGCCCATTTGACCCGGCGCGGCCGACCGTCGTCTTCATTCATGGCGCCCAGCACGATCACAGCGTCTGGATCCTGCAGAGCCGCTACCTCGCCCATCATGGCCATAGTGTCCTGGCGTTCGATCTGCCGGGACACATGCGCAGCGAAGGTCCGGCGCTCGCCACCGTCGAAGCGATGGCCGATGGCCTGCGCGACGGCGTGCTGGCTGCCGGTGCCACGCAGCTGCTGCTGGTCGGCCACAGCATGGGATCGCTGATCGCGCTCGAGCTGGCGCGCCGCATGCCCGAACGCGCCCGGGGAGTGGCGCTGGTCGCGGCCGCGTTCCCGATGCGCGTGTCCGACGCGCTGCTCGTGGCCACGCGCAGCGACGTGCCGCAGGCACTGGACATGATCAATGTCTGGTCGCACAGCGCCGCGCTCGCTGCCTTCGAGCGCAAGCCCTGCAGTCCGGGACCGGGCTTCTCGAATGCCTGGCAGAACCTGCGGCTGATGCAGCGCATCGCGCGCCGCGACGGGCCCGACGTGCTGCCGCTCGACTTTGCGGCGTGCAACGCCTACGCCGGCGGACTCGACGCTGCCCGGTCGCTCCCCTGCCCGGCACTGTTCGTCCTGGGCAGCCAGGACGTGATGACGCCGCCGCGTGCCGCGCAGGCGCTGATCGAAGCCTGTCCCGACGCGACCGTCGTGCCGATCGATGGCGGCGGGCACTCGCTGATGGCCGAGCGGCCGGACCAGGTCCTCAAGGCGCTCAAGGACTTCGCCGCCCGCGTGTTCGCACCTGCGGCCGCTCACGCCGGCTGAGGCAGGGACGCGCGCATTGCTGAATGCCGTCAACTGGGACACGTACTGGCTGTACGTGCTCACGGAAATGGCGCTGTCCCTGTCGCCGGGGCCGGCGGTCATGCTGGTCATCGCCTGCGGCCTCGCGCACGGCGCGCGGCGCTCGACCTGGGCGAGCCTCGGCATCCTCAGCGCCAACGCCATCTACTTCGCGATCTCCGCCACCGCACTAGGTGCTGTCCTCGCTGCCTCGCGCGAGTTCTTCACGGCAGTGAAGTGGGTCGGCGCCGCCTACCTGGTGTATGTCGGGCTGTCGGCGATCTTCGGCCGGTCGTCGCCGATCACCGTGTCGACAGCCGGCGCGCGCGGCAACGCGCCGCGTGACCTCTACTTCGCTGGACTCACATTGCAGCTGGCGAACCCGAAGACGCTGATCTTCTTCGTCGCCATCCTGCCGCAGTTCGTCGACGCGCGGTTGTCGATCGGCCCGCAGATGATGTGGCTCGCGGCCGGTTCGATCATCCCGGAGTTCTTCATCCTCGCCGGCTACGGCTGGCTCGCCTCGCGCGCGCGGCGCATTGCCACCGACGAGCGCTACGCGCGCTGGACCGATCGCATCGCCGGTACGCTCGTGCTCGGCGCGGCGGCGCTGGTCATGAGCGTTACGCGCTGAAGGCGCTAGAGTTCGCTTTCCCCTCGATCGGCCCTCGACCCACGATGAACACGAGTTCCAACGCCCCTGCCCGCCGCTACGAGCGGTTCGCGGACTTCTACCCGTTCTATCTCTCGGAGCACAGCAACCGCACCTGCCGCCGCCTGCACTTCGTCGGCTCGACCCTCGCACTGGTGTTCCTCGCGCTCGCCATCGTCAGCGATCCGCGGTGGCTGCTCGTCGCGCTGGTGAGCGGCTATGGCTTCGCCTGGATCGGTCACTTCGGGTTCGAGAAGAATCGGCCCGCGACATTCCGGCAGCCGCTCTTCAGCCTCGTCGGCGACTGGGTGATGTACAAGGACATCCTGACCGGGAAGATCCCGTTCTAGCCACAGCGGACCGTCGGCGCCGTGAAAATGCCGTTCGACCTCGAGCGCTTCGTCGTCGCACAGGCTCCGGTCTACGAGCGTGTGCGCGCTGAGCTTGCCGCCGGCGCCAAGGCGAGCCACTGGATGTGGTTCATATTTCCGCAGTTGCGGGGACTCGGTCGCAGCGCGATGGCCGAGCACTTCGGCCTCGTGGGCCGTGCCGAGGCCGAGGCGTATCTCGCGCATCCTGTGCTCGGAGCGCGGCTGCGCGAGTGCACGCGCCTAGTGCTGGACGTCCGCAACAGGACAGTGCACGAGATTTTCGGATCGCCCGACGACCTGAAGTTCCGCTCGTCGATGACGTTGTTCGCCACGGTCGCACCGGAGGAGCCGCTGTTCCGGCAAGCCCTGGACCGCTGCTTCGGCAGCCGCCCCGACACGTTGACTGAACAGATGCTCGGCGGCGACTGAACCTCGTCGGTCCGTCTGCGGACCCGGTGGACAGGCCCTAGTGGGTGACGCTCGCGGCCGCCGCGGGCAGGCTCTGGTCGAGCGGCGCATTGATCCACTCGTCGCGCGCGATCCAGCCTGTCATCACCGCTCCGACGCCCTCGCGATCCATCGCAAGCAGCGTGTTGGCCGGGTCGATCGCAAAGCGCTCGTAGGCACGACGCAGCGACGTCGTCTGCGGGTCGCAGGTCAGGATCCATTCGGACGATTCGCCACGCCTGCGAGGAGCCGAGAGCCGGCGTACGTAACCGAGGCGCTCGAGACTTTCGAGCAGCCGCTCGGCCTCGGCAAGGTCGGTGCGCGCGCCTCGTGCCAGTTCCTGCCCGCCGACGGCAGCGTTGCCGCTGCGCCGCGCGTTGAGTGACTGGCGGATCAGCGCAAGCGCGGTGACGAAGGCGTTGCCCGCCCGCAGCTCGTCCGAAAACCGCGTCGCCCGCATTCGCGGCAGCGTCGCTGCGATTGCCGCCCCGAACAGCAGCGCGTACCAAGACAGGTACATCCACAGGAGGAACAGCGGCAACGCGGCGAAGGCGCCGTAGATCGAACGCACCGCCCCTCTCCCGATGAAGTAGCCAAAGGCGGACTTGAGCACTTCAGCGAGCAAGGCGGCCACGAACCCGCCGATCAGTGCATCGCGCCAGCGCACGGTGCGATTCGGCACGAACACGTACAGCGCGGCGTAGGCGAATCCGCTCAGCACCACCGGCGCGTAGTCGATGAGGCGGCGCAGCCAACCCGGGGTGCGCATGATCGCGTCCTCGGACAGCGACCAGAGGTACGAACTCGCGGTCAGGCTGGCTCCGATCACGATCGGCCCCAGCGTGATGATCGCCCAGTAGATCAGCACGCGCTGGCTGAGTGGCCGGCGCTCGTGCACCTGCCAGATGTCGTTGAGCACGCGATCGACGGTCATGATCATCGCGAGCGCTGTCAGGCCGAGGAAGATCAGTCCGGCCGCTGTCAGGCGCGTCGCCTGCTGCGCGAACTCGCTGAGGTAGCGCAGGACCGTGCGAGGAGATCTGCGCCGGCAGCGTCCTTTGCACCAGCGACTGAAACGCCTCGCGAAAGTCCGCGAAGTACGGGAACACGGAAAACAGGGCGAGCGCGACCGCAAACAGCGGCACGATCGAAAGCACGGTGGTGAAGGTCAGGCTTCCGGCGACCTGCTGCAGGCGCACTTCGCGCCCACGCCGATGCGCGAACAGCGCTGCTTCGCGTGCGGTCTTCAGCCAGGGAAACCTGTCGAGGGCGGCGGTCAGGCGGGACATGGAACCAGGCACGCTGCGGCGGCCCGCGAGGCCGGGCATCCGGCAACGCTTTCTATAATACGGCCACGTTCGCCGCGCTCCTCTTCATGCGGCGCCCTCCCGAGCCGACCGCCGCAGCAGTGCGGCCCCGCCCACGTGGACATACTCGTACTTTTCTACTCGCGCCACGGCGCCACACGCCGCCTGGCAGAAGCCATCGCGGCCGGCGTCGACAGTGTCGACGGCGCGCAGGCAAGGCTGCGGACCGTGCCACCGGTGGCGCCCTACACGCAGACCGCCGCGCCGCCAGTCCCAGCCGAGGGTGCGCCGTACGTGGAGTTGGCCGACCTCGAAGCCTGCGGCGGCCTCGCAGTCGGCTCGCCGACGCGGTTCGGCAACATGGCGGCGCCACTGAAGCATTTCTTCGACGGAACTTCCGGACTATGGTTGTCCGGAGTGCTGGCGGGGAAGCCCGCGGCGGTGTTCTGCACCACCAGCAGCCTGCACGGAGGCCAGGAGACAACGCTGCTGTCGATGATGCTGCCATTGCTGCACCATGGGATGCTGCTGCTCGGGATTCCCTACACGGAACCTGATCTGATGACCACGCGCAGCGGCGGCACACCCTACGGCGCGAGTCACACGGCCCGCCACGGTGCGCCCCCGGTCCTGACCGACGAAGAGCGGCGCCTGGCGCACGCGCTCGGCGCGCGCCTTGCCCGCACGGCGCTGCAACT
Organism: uncultured beta proteobacterium; assembly: GCA_963780715.1. GTDB lineage: Bacteria > Pseudomonadota > Gammaproteobacteria > Burkholderiales > Burkholderiaceae_F > JALORV01. The sequence continues at coordinate 62,254 of CAWADK010000015.1, read as the reverse complement.
GGCGACCTGAGCCGTGACCTTCGGACCACTGCCGGGCACGACGGCACGACAGGCCAGCGCGTGGCGCTGGTCGATCGCGGCCTGGCTCGCACTGATCGCTCTCGGACTGTCCTGGGAACTGATGCTGGCACCGCTGCGGCCCGGAGGCTCGTGGCTCGCCCTGAAGGTGGTGCCGCTGCTGCTGCCGCTGCCGGCGATGCTGCGCGGCAGTGCGTATGCGATGCAGGTGGCGCTCTTCATCGTGCTGCTGAGCGTGCTGGAGGGCTCGGCGCGCCTGTTCGAACCGGCACCGGTCGCGTGGCTCGCCGCAATGCAGTGCGCGCTGGCGATAGGCTTCTTCGTCGCTGCAATCGTTTACCTGCGGCCGATGAAGATCGCCGCCAAGCGCCGGACCCACTCATCATGAGCAGCATCGAAGAGCTGCACGGCATCGTCGGTGCCGCCCATGTACTCACCGAAGCCGATGCGGTCGCGCCGTTCCTGGTCGACTGGCGCCGGCGCTACGTAGGGCGCGCGCAGGCGGTGGTCTTGCCCGCGACGACGGACGAAGTTGCGCGGATCGTCGCCTGGTGCTCGCGTACCTGCACACCGGTCGTACCACAGGGAGGCAACACCGGACTCGTCGGCGGCGCCACACCGGACGACACGGGCCGCGCGATCCTCGTGTCACTCAGGCGCATGACACGCATCCGCGCGGTCGATCCAGCCAACAACACGCTGACCGCCGAAGCGGGCTGCATTCTGCTCGACGTGCAGGCTGCCGCGCGCGGGCACGACCGGCTGTTCCCGCTTTCGCTCGCCGCCGAAGGCAGCGCCACGATCGGCGGCAACCTGAGCACCAACGCCGGCGGCATCCAGGTGCTGCGCTATGGCAACGCGCGTGAACTGTGCCTAGGACTGGAGGTGGTGTTGCCGTCGGGCGAGGTGTGGAATGGCCTGCGCGGACTGCGCAAGGACAACACCGGCTACGACCTGCGCGATCTCTTCATCGGCGCGGAAGGCACACTCGGCATCATTACCGCCGCCTGCCTGAAGACCTTTCCACTGCCGCGCGCCCAGGTCACGACGCTGCTGGCAGTGCCCTCGTTGCACGCCGCGCTGCAGTTGCTCGAGGACGCCCAGGGCCGCTGCGGCCCGACGCTGACGGGCTTCGAGTGCTTCAGCGACTTCTGCCTGTCACTGGTGGAACGGCATTTCGAGGGCCAGCGCTCGCCGTTTGCCGAACGGCACCCGCATTACGTACTGATGGAGCTGAGCGACCACGAAGATCAGCAGCACGCCACGACACTGGCGGAGAGCCTGATCGCCGCTGCCATCGAATCCGGCCTGGTCCTGGATGCAGCCATCGCGCAATCGATCGCACAGACGCGCGCGCTGTGGTTGCTGCGGGAGTCGATTTCCGAGGCCCAGACTCAGGAAGGGAAGAACATCAAGCACGACATCGCGGTGCCGATCTCGTCGATCGCCCGCTTCGTCGACGAGACCGATGCGTTGCTGCAGCAGCGGTTTCCAGGCGTGCGCATGGTCACCTTTGGCCATCTGGGTGACGGCAACCTGCACTACAACGTCAGCCCTCCGCTTGGCATGGATGAAGCCCGCTTCCTCGCCCTGCAGCCGGCAATCTACGAAACTGTCCATGACCAGGTTCATGCCTTCAGCGGATCGATCTCGGCCGAGCACGGCATCGGGCAGCTCAAGCGCGGTGAGAACGCGCGCTACAAGTCAGAGATTGAACTGCGGCTGATGAAAACACTGAAGCAGGCGCTCGATCCGCTCGGAATCATGAACCCCGGCAAGATGGTCGCGCCATGAAGGGGCGCCGAACCGGCGGAGCTTGAGTCCCACTTTCATGGGAGATATTTCAGCCCTTACTCCGGAGACTGCGGCCGGTCCGCAGCCAGTACCATTCGCGCCAAGCTCGGCATGGTGACCGATGCAGGCATTCAGGGAGGCCTTGATGGCAACACAGAAATTGAAATTGCTCGCGCTGGCATTCACCGCGCTGGCGGCGCCTTTCGCGCTTGCGCAGACGCCAGCCGAAGTCGTCGTGTACGGTCCGGCACCGAAGCCGGTTCCGGTGCCGGGAGCCAAGCCGATCGCGGCCCCGTCGTTCGATGCGTTGAAAGGCGACGGTCTCTACCACTTCCAGGGCAGCCGCGTCTCGAACATGCGGGCCGCGGCGACGCCGGGAGACGGAAATCGCTATGCGCTGACGGAGACGACGGCCGACGATGGCATGACGACCCTGAACGGCGGCATCGACGTGGCGCACGCCGTGCTCAACGGCGAGCGCCGCGCGCTCGGCCGTCCCAACTTTGCGATTCCAGCGCCCGATGGCACCTTTTACATCGTCTACGCCGGCCAGGCCCCGTTGCGCATGGCCGTAACGCTGCAGGCTTACGACGTCTCCGAGATGCCGATTTCGCTGTTCCTGCGCACTCCGGACAACTACCCGAAGCCTGAGTCGACCCGGACCAACGGCGCCAAGTTTCCGAAGGGCGCCGTGGCGTATCTGACGACGGCGCGCTTCTTTGACGATGTCCTGATGCTTCCGCGCCGCGAATCGTTTACCGGCGCCACCAACACGACGCAGTTCGTCGGCAATTTCTCGAAGCAGATCCCCTACTGTCTCGCGTACGAAGATCGACAGGGCGCCAATCCCTACGCCATGCTGTTCCAGGCGGCGGGCACGGGAAAGAAGGGGCAGGTTGCGCTCTATCCGGCCAAGACCGGAACGCTTTTCTGCGACAAGTCGGCCGACAAGGTGCTGGCCCAGGGCGAGTGGGAAGAGCGGACAGTGGGCGGGACGCGCGCAATCGTGCTGTCGTTTCCGGCACAGGTGGATCCGCTGGATACCGGCGTATCCAATGTCGAGCGCGAGTCGGCGCGGATTGCGTTCATCGAGCCGACCAAGGGTCTGCCCGGCGTGAGGCCCGGCAAGCTGTACCAGGCCGGCGCCAGCGTGTACGACTATCAGTATCGCTTCAACAAGGTCGCCGCTGACGCCGTGCGCCAGGCGATCGGCGTTCAATAGCCCAACCCGCATCCGGAGCAAGTCATCGCGCCCGCCAGGCGCGATGACGGTGGATGGCGCGTTCGCTAGACTGCATCGATGATGCAATCTGCCAATGTCGCGTGGCTCCTGGCGCTCGCCATTCCAGGCGCGCTTTGGGCGCAGCAGATCCAGCGCTGCGAGGGACCGGGCGGCAAGATCACCTATTCGAACACCGAGTGCCCCCCGGGAACCAGTCCGGTCAAGGCGCTGCAGGCGGCTCCGGCGCCGACACCTGAAGCCCAGCAGGCGGCACGCGAGAACTCTGCGCGCGACGCGCAGGCGGCGCAGCAACTGGGGCAGCAGCGCCAGCAGCAACAGTCCATCGAGACAGCGCAGCAACAGTCGCAACGTGACGCTGACTGTGCTTACCTGCGGGGCGAGATCGACTCGATACGCCGCCTTCGCAACGCGCTGGTCAATCGTCCCCTCTACTCCCTCGACGACCTCGACCAGATGGACCGCCATGTCGCTGGCCTGCAGGAGCAATACCGGCGCGTCTGCGGGCACTGATTCCCATGAACCTGTACAACCGTCCGCTGCATCGCGCCTGGGCGACGTTCGTGCCGCTGGCCCTGCTTGCGGCCTGCAGCGCCTGTGCTGCGCAGCAGGTTCAGCGCTGCGAGAGCCAGGACGGCAAGGTCACCTACTCGAACACGAAATGCCCCGACGGAACGTCCCCCGTGCGCAGCGTCAACACCTCGCCGCCGGTCGCCGTGGACGAGCAGAAGGCGGCCAAGGAGCGCGCCAGGCGTGATGCGGCCGAGGCCAAAGCCATCGACAAGGCTCGCGCCAAGGAAGAGGCCCAGGATCAGCGCGCGGCTGCCGAGCAGAAGAAGGCCCAGGCCAAGGAGCGGGAGCGCTGCGACAAGGCCAAGGATGCGCTGGCGCAGGCGAAGGACGCCCGCGCTGAACTGCACCGGCAACCTGCGACGATCCAGCAGATTCAGAAATCCGACGGCGAAATCGCCAAGCGCGAAGCCGAGGTTGCGCGCGCCTGTCCCGGTTAGGGCCCGACCGCGCTGCGAGTCAAGCTGCCTTTGCCCTTGGAGGCTCCACCGCCAGCATGGCGCGCTCGAGGATCCCCGCTCCGTACGAGTTGAGCAATGCAGCATCGCTCAGCATGCGGCGCCATTGCCGCGCGCCGCGGACGCCCTGGTAGAGCCCCAGCATGTGGCGCACGACGTGCCGTGGCGATTCGCCGGCGCGCGTCTCGCGGAACAGATAGGCGGACATCCGGTCGATCACGTCGTGCCGCGTCGGCACGGCTGCGGATCGTTCGCCAAAGAACTCCATGTCCACGGCCGCCAGCAGATAGGGATCGTGGTAGGCCGCGCGGCCCAGCATGACACCGTCGAGTCCCTCGCTGCAGCGGCGAGCGCCCTCGAGCGAGGTCAGCCCACCGTTGAGCACAAAGCGGGCGTGCGGGAAGTCGTGCTTCAGCCGGCGAACGATGTCGTAGCGCAACGGCGGCACTTCGCGATTCTCGCGCGGGCTGAGCCCCTTGAGCCAGGCATTGCGCGCATGCACGATGAAGACCTCGCATCCTGCAGCATGCACTGCACCGACAAAGTCGCGCACGAGGTCGTAGTCTTCGTTGCGGTCGATCCCGATCCGGTGCTTCACGGTGATCGGAATCGACACGGCGTCGCGCATCGCCCGCACACAGTCGGCCACGAGACCGGGCTCGGCCATCAGGCAGGCGCCGAAGGAACCGCGCTGGACGCGCTCGGACGGACAGCCGCAGTTCAGGTTGATCTCGTCGTAGCCCGCTGCCTCACCGAGTCGCGCCGCGCGCGCAAGTTCGGCGGGCTCGCTGCCGCCGATCTGCAGTGCCACCGGGTGCTCGGCCGCATCGAAACGCAGGTGGCGCGCCGGATCGCCCTGCAGCAAGGCCCCGGTCGTGACCATCTCGGTATAAAGCCGCGCGTGCCGCGACAGCTGCCGATGGAAGTAGCGGCAATGACGGTCCGTCCACTCCATCATCGGCGCCACGCAGAAACGCCAGCGCGTGTCGTCGCCGGAAGTCGGTCCCACGGCTAGAGCTTCAGCAGCCACTGGATGACCGATTTCGCAACAAAACCGAGGATGCCGAACGCCAGCACGAAGAACAGCACGAAGGTTCCGAAGCGGCCAGCCTTCGACTCGATCGCCAGCTTCCAGATGATGAAGAGCATCAGCGCGATGAAGCCGCCCACGCCCCATGTCATCCCCAGTTCGGCGATGCGTTCTTCAGTGAGGCCGAAGAGCGTGCCTTCCATCACGGATGGCGCAGTGGCACGCCTTCGGCGTCCACCAGGTCGCGATAGGCGTGCCAGCTCGCATGTCCGAGCACCGGCACCGTGACGAGGAATCCCAGCATGGCGGTCGCCAGCGAGAGCGACGTGGCAATGAGGATCACGAGCGCCCATAGCAGCATCGCGACGGGGTTCTCGCCGACCGCGCGGGCGCTGGTCAGCAGCGCCTGCCGGAAGCCGACACGCCGGCCGAGCAGCAGCGGCGGCGACACGGCCGTCAGCGCAAAGACGATCGCGACACCGAGCCCACCGAGGATGGCCCACAACGTGAACAGCAGGTCGCCCTGCTCGAGTATGGCGTAGCGCACGAACTCGATCGGCCCGCGCAGCGGGGACTTCGCAAACAGCGTGAAGAGCAGCGCCGAGGCCGCGACCCACAGGGTGCCGAGCACGGCCAGCAGGACGCCAAGCTGGACCAGCGGGCGAGTGCCACGCTGCCAGGCAATGACAGCCTCGCGTAGACCCGGTTGCTCCCCGCGCGCGAGCAGCCGGCTGATCTCATACAGGCCGGTCACGAGGATCGGACCCAGGATGACGAAGCCGGAAAAGGCGCCCGGCGCCACCCAGCCATAGCGCAGCGACACCCCCAGCACCACCCAGCCGCCGAGCGCAACGAAGGCTCCGTGCACCAGCCCGGCCATGGGGCTACGCAGGAAATCCCGCCAGCCGAGCGCGAGCCAGGTCATCGGCCGTGACGGCGCGACATGCCGCACGGGCAAGGGCGCATCGCTGGAGGAAGCTGTCATAACCATCGCCGCGGGATTATCGCTCGCCGGCTCACGCGGACCGCGCACCCGCAGCATTGCGCCCGCGTCCCGACGTGAGTTCGTTCAGTACAAGCGCGCCGAGCACGAGGGCGCCGCCCATGATCGTCGTGCTGGCCGGCACTTCGCCGGCACCGAGCCAGGCCCACAGCGGGCCAAGCAGAACTTCGAGCAAGGCCAGCAGCGCCAGTTCGGTCGCCGAGAGATGGCGCGCGGCGATGACGAGCAGCATGCAAGGCAGCCCGAGCTGGAAGAAGCCCAGAAGAGCGAGCAGCAGGATATCCCGCGGCTGTCCGATGAAAGGCGTGGCGAACGGCAGCATGATGGCAGCCGAGATCAGTCCGCCGAGGAAGACCGCCGGGACGAGATCGACCGACTGGCCTCGCTTCTTCAGTATGACGAAGTTGATGGCCGAGGCCAGCGGCGCACCGAATGCGATCAACATGCCGAGGACGCTCGTCGGCGACTCGATGCTGAGTCCCCCGGCGAACATCCAGAGGATGCCCGCCGTCGCAATGGCCACGGCGAGCCAGGTTCGCAGCGGAATGGGTGCCTTCAGCACCGCCCATGCGAGCACGGCCGTCAGCAGCGGCGCGACCGCAAGCACGATTAGCGTATTGGCCGTTGAAGTCAGCGTCAGCGCCAGCATGAAGCAGACGAACATCGTCGCCCACATGCAGCCTGACAACAGCCCTGGCTTGCCGGCGCGTCGCAGCGCCCCGACGAAGTCCCGCCGGACCAGCAGCAGATATCCACCGACGAAAAGCGCCGCGAACACGCTGCGCCAGAACGTGATCTCGAACCGCCCGTTCGCCTGCAGCTCCGGCGAGAGATTGCGCGTGACCACGCCGGCGATGCTCCACAGCATGGGAGCAATGATCATCAGGATCAGCGCGCGGCGATGAGCAGGATCGTGAGCCACAGTGCGTCGGGTCTTGTTCCCTCCCTCGCGGAGGGAGGGCTAGGGAGGGAGCCGTTGAAAGCGCGCAAAGCGCGCACAGCGGGGAGCCGCTACGCGGCTTCCCGCTGGGCACGCTTTCGTTCGTGCTCCTTCAGGTACCGCTTGCGCAGCCGGATGCTCTGCGGCGTGATCTCCACCAGCTCGTCGTCGGCGATGAACTCGACGGCCGACTCGAGCGTCAGCTGGATTGGCGGCACCAGGTCGATGTGCTCGTCCTTGCCCGAGGCGCGCACGTTGGTCAGCTTCTTCTCGCGCACCGGGTTGACGACGAGGTCGTTGTCACGCGAGTGGATGCCGATGATCATGCCTTCGTAGAGCTTGTCGCCGGGGCTGACGAACATGCGGCCACGCTCCTGCAGCTTCCACAGCGCGTAGGCCACGGCCTCGCCGTCGTCCTGGCTGATCAGCACGCCGTTGCGACGCTCGCCGATCTCGCCGGCGCGGACCGGACCGTAGTCGTCGAAGACATGGCTCATCAGGCCGGTGCCGCGCGTCAGCGTCATGAACTCGCCCTGGAAGCCGATCAGACCGCGAGCGGGAATCCGGTATTCGAGCCGCACGCGCCCCTTGCCGTCGGGCTGCATGTCCTGAAGATCGCCCTTGCGCCGACCGAGCTCTTCCATGATCGCGCCCTGGTTCTGCTCCTCGACATCGACCGTCAGCATCTCGAAGGGCTCGAGTTTCTCGCCGTCGACTTCCTTGTAGAGCACGCGCGGCCGCGACACCGCCATCTCGTAGCCCTCGCGCCGCATGTTCTCGAGCAGGATGGTCAGGTGCAGCTCGCCACGTCCGGCCACTTCAAATATCTGCTCGTCGTCGGTCTCCTTCATGCGCATCGCAACGTTCGACTTCAGTTCGCGTTCGAGCCGCTCGCGCAGCTGGCGGCTGGTCACGTACTTGCCCTCTCGTCCGGCCAGCGGCGAGGTGTTGACCTGGAAGTTCATCACCAGCGTGGGCTCGTCGACCTTCAGCAGCGGCAGCGCATCGGGGGCGTCGACCGGCGTCAGCGTGCAGCCGATGCCGATGTCGTCGATGCCATTGATCAGCACGATGTCGCCGGCAATGGCCTCGTCGACCAGCTTCCGGTCGAGGCCTTCGAAGGTCAGCACCTGGTTGATCCGGCCCTTCGTCGTCGGGGCGTTCTGCTCACCCTCCGGTCCGTGCATGACCAGCACTTCCTGGCCGGCGCGCAGCCGCCCGCGGGTGATGCGGCCGATGCCGATCTTGCCGACGTAGCTCGAATAGTCGAGCGAGCAGATCTGCAGCTGCAGCGTGCCGTCGGCGTCGTCGTCGCGCACGCGCACATGCGCGAGGATCGCGTCGAACAACGGCCGCAGGTCGCCGCTGCGCACGTCGGGGCTCGTGCCGGCGTAGCCGTTCAGCGCCGAGGCATAGATGACGGGGAAGTCGAGCTGCTCCTCGGTCGCGCCGAGCTTGTCGAACAGATCGAAGGTGTGGTTCACGACCCACTCCGGGCGCGCGCCCGGCCGGTCGATCTTGTTGACGACGACGATCGGCTTCAGGCCCTGCGCCAGCGCCTTGCGGGTGACGAAGCGCGTCTGCGGCATCGGCCCCTCGACGGCATCGACCAGCAGCAGCACGCCGTCCACCATCGACAGCACACGCTCCACTTCGCCGCCGAAGTCCGCGTGGCCCGGGGTATCGACGATGTTGATGTGCGTGCCCTCGTAGTCGACCGCGCAGTTCTTCGCGAGGATCGTGATGCCGCGCTCGCGTTCGAGGTCGTTCGAGTCCATCACCCGCTCCGCCACGTGCTGGTTCGCACGGAAGGTGCCGGACTGTTGCAGCAGCTTGTCCACCAGCGTGGTCTTGCCGTGGTCGACGTGCGCGATGATCGCGACGTTGCGCAATTGGCGTTTCATGACTGTGCTCTTTCGTTCGATATCAATCGTTCGGGTGCGACGACGCCCCATTCGGTGACGTTCGCCGTGCCCAGCAGTTCTTCATCCAGCGCGTACACCCGCACGCGCGCACCCTTGGGCTGCGCATCCAGCGCCAGCCGCTGACCTTGCCGGAAGCGCCCGGCCAGGTCCTCGTCCAGTTCGATCCTCGGCAGCGACCCGAGCAGCGAGTCCACCGGTCGCAGACACGCGCGTCGCTCCGCCGGCGACATCGCCTCGAGCCCCGCCAGCGTCACCGCATCGTCGAGAGCGAGCGGCCCAACCCGCGTGCGGCACAGGCCGGTCAGGTGCGCTCCGCACCCGAGCGCTCGACCGATGTCCTCGGCCAGCACGCGCACATACGTGCCCTTGCTGCACTCCACGTCGAGCGTCAGCGAGTCGCCTACCCGCTCCACCCACCGCAGGCTGCGGATCAGCACCGGCCGTGGTGCGCGCTCGACTACGATTCCCGCCCGCGCCAGTTCATACAGCGGGCGCCCTTCCCGCTTCAGTGCCGAGTGCATCGGCGGCACCTGCTCGATCGTGCCCAGGAACTGTGACAACGCGACGTCGATCGCTTCGTCCGTTGCCTCGACCGCGGCCCTTCCGGTCACTTCACCTTCCGCGTCCCCGGTCGTCGTCGTCACGCCAAGCCTGAGCGTGGCCCGATAAGCCTTGTCGGCATCGAGCAGGTCGGCCGAGAACTTCGTCGCTTCGCCGAAGGTCAAGGGCAGCAGTCCCGTCGCCATCGGGTCGAGCGTCCCGGTATGCCCGGCCTTGACTGCGTTCAGCAGCCGCCGCGCCTTCTGCAGCGCGAGGTTGGACGTCATGCCGCCGGATTTGTCCAGCAGCAGTACACCATCCACGCGCTCACCGCGCGGCTTGCCCACTCTTGCCCCTCAGTCGGTCTTGCCCCGGTTGGCCTCGGCGATCAGGCGGTCGATCTCGATGCCGTGCTCGACCGAGGCATCGTGCACGAATGTCAGCTTCGGGATCGTATGGATCGAAAGCCGCTTGAACAGCAGCGAGTGGAAGTACCCCGCCTTTTCATTGAGCACGCGCTGCGCCGCATCGACCGGCGCACCGATCGTGGTGAAGTAGACCTTTGCATGCGCGTAGTCCGGCGTCACTTCAACCCCGGTCAATGTCACCAGGCCCGCCCGCTCGGTCGATACTTCGCGCTGGATCATCTCTGCGAGATCGCGCTGGATCTGATCCGCCACGCGCAGTCCGCGCCCCGGCTTCCTGGTTGGTTTCATGTCCGTGCCGTTGCACTGAAAAAGTTCATCTGGCTTCGCCAGTGAACTTTTCAAACTGGATCGGGCAAAAGTAGGTTTGTACTTTTGCCCGCCCCGTCAAAGCGTCCGAGCCACTTCCTGGACCTCGAAGATTTCCAGTTGATCGCCTTCCTTGATGTCGTCGTAGCCCTTCAGGCTAAGGCCGCACTCGAAGCCGGCCTTGACTTCCTTGACGTCATCCTTGAAGCGTTTCAGCGAGTCGAGTTCGCCGGTCCAGATGACGACGTTGTCGCGCAGCAGGCGCGCGCTGGCAGTGCGCTTGACGACCCCGTCCACCACCATGCACCCGGCCACTGCACCGATCTTCGGCACGCGGAAGATCTGACGGATCTGGACCAGGCCCAGCACCTGCTCGCGCTGCTCTGGCGCCAGCAGGCCCGACAGCGCGGCCTTCACCTCATCAACTGCGTCGTAGATGATGTTGTAGTAGCGAATGTCGATGCCATTGCCTTCGGCGAGCTTCCGCGCCGAGACGTCGGCACGCACGTTGAAGCCAATGATGACGGCCTTGGATGCGAGCGCAAGGTTGACGTCGCTTTCGGTAATGCCGCCAACCTGCGCGTGCACCACCTGCACCTTGACCTCGTCGGTCGAAAGCTTCGTCAGCGCGTGGGTCAGCGCCTCCTGCGAACCCTGCACGTCGGCCTTGATGATCAGCGGCAACGTCCGCGCGGCGCCCTCACCCATGTTCTCGAACATGTTCTCGAGCTTGGCGGCCTGCTGCTTCGCGAGCTTGGTGTCGCGGAACTTGCCCTGGCGGTACAGCGCGATCTCGCGTGCCTTGCGTTCGTCACCCAGCACGATCAGTTCGTCGCCAGCGGCCGGCACATCCGACAGGCCCTGGATCTCGACCGGGATCGAAGGACCAGCCTCCTGGATCGGCTTGCCGGCCTCGTCGAGCATCGCGCGCACGCGGCCGAAGCTCGAGCCCGCGAGCACGACGTCGCCGCGCTTCAGCGTGCCGCTCTGAACGAGCACGGTCGCGACAGGACCGCGGCCCTTGTCGAGTTGCGATTCGATAACGAGTCCCTTGGCCGGCCCGTCCTTAACCGCCTTGAATTCGCGCACCTCGGCCTGCAACAGCACGTTCTCGAGAAGTTCGTCGACGCCCTTGCCCGTCTTGGCCGAGACCGGGATGAATGGCGACTCGCCGCCGTAATCCTCGGGGACGACCCCGTTGGCGACCAGTTCCTGCTTGACGCGGTCCAGATTCGCTTCCGGCTTGTCGATCTTGTTCAGCGCGACGACCAGCGGCACGCCGGCGGCCTTCGCATGAGCGATGGCCTCCTTGGTCTGCGGCATCACGCCGTCATCGGCCGCGACGACCAGGATGACGATGTCGGTCGCCTTCGCACCGCGTGCCCGCATCGCGGTGAACGCTTCGTGGCCCGGCGTGTCGAGGAAGGTGATGATCCCGCGCGGCGTTTCGACGTGATAGGCGCCGATGTGCTGCGTGATCCCGCCCGCTTCGCCCGCTGCCACCTTGGTGCGACGGATGTAGTCGAGCAGCGAAGTCTTGCCATGGTCGACGTGGCCCATGATCGTGACCACCGGCGGGCGCGGCTCGGCAACGGCCTCAGGACCTGCAGACGTCGCTGCGGTCGCTTCGCTTTCCGCGAGCATCGCCTCCGGGTCGTCGAGCTTGGCAGCGATCGCGTTGTGGCCCAGTTCGCCAACGACGATCATCGCCGTGTCCTGGTCGAGCACCTGGTTGATCGTCACCATCTGGCCCAGCTTCATCAGCACCTTGATGACCTCGGCCGCCTTGACAGACATCTTGTGCGCCAGGTCCGCCACCGTGATCGTTTCGGGCACGGAGACATCGCGCACCGTCGCTTCGGCGGGCATCGCGGCCTGCGCACCTTCGGACTCGTCACGGCCGTGCTTGCGATGGCCCTTTGGCCCGCGCCACGCGCCGGTCCCGCCGGATGTATCGCCTCGCGTCTTCAGCTGACGCTTCTTCTGCTGCTCCTCGGACCAGCTGGAAGCGAGCTTGCCGCTCTTGACTTCCTTGACGCCCGGCTTCTTCTCGTCCTTCTTCTCGCCTGGCTTGGCCTCAGGCTTTGTGGTCGGCTTGTGCAGCGTGCCCGCGGTGGCCGGCTCGGCCGGCTTGGCGACCTTCTTCGGCGCCGCCATCATGGACTTGATAGCTGCGACTTCTTCCTCGACCGCGCGACGCGCGCGTTGCTGCGCGTCGGCCGCTTCCTTGGCAGCGCGATCGGCGTCGCGTTGCGCCTGTTCCGCGCGCAGGAGCTCCGCCGCTGCCGCGGCCTCGAGCTCGCGGGCCGCGTCGACGTCCTGCTGTTCCTTCTGGTGCGCCGCGGCCAGCTCGCGCTGTGCGTGCTCGGCACGTTCGCGCGCTTCCTGCATCTGGCGCGCCGTGAACTCGGCCTGACGCCGCGCTTCTTCCTCGCGCTTGGCAAGCTCGGCCTCATCGATGACCGGCGCGGCAACCGGCGCTGGCACTTCCGCTTCCACCGCGGACTCGTCACGCTTGACGAAGACGCGCTTCTTGCGAACTTCGACCTGGATCGTGCGTGCCTTGCCCGATGCATCGGCCTGCTTGATCTCGGTCGTCTGCTTGCGGGTCAGCGTGATCTTCTTCTTCTCGGGAGCCTCGGCGCCGTGAGCCTTGCGCAGCGATTCCAGCAGGCGTGCCTTGTCCTCGTCCGAGAGGGCGTCTTCTTCCGCCTTCTTGACGACACCGGCCGCGCGCAGCTGCTCGAGCAGCAACTGCGGCGGAACCTTGAGTTCCGTCGCAAACTGGGCCACGGTAATGCTTGCCATAACGCTCCTTGCTCCCGCTCAATCCAGGCCGTTCAGCGGCCCATTACTGCTCCGCCGACTCGAACCAATGGGCGCGCGCCGCCATGATCAGGCGCCTGGCACGCTCATCGTCGATGCCGGTCAACTCGGTCAACTCGTCGACTGCGAGTTCGCCAAGGTCATCGCGCGTACGGATCGAGTTCTCCGCCAGCTTGGCCGCCAGATCAGCATCCATGTCCTCGAGGTCGAGCAGGTCCTTCTCGGCCTGCTCAAGGTTCTCTTCGCGCTTGATCGCCTCGGTCAGCAGCGCATTGCGGGCGCGGCTGCGGAGTTCCTCGACCGTCTCTTCGTCGAACGCCTCGATCTCCATCAGTTCGTTGACCGGCACGTACGCGATTTCCTCGAGCGTCGAGAAGCCTTCCTGGATCAGGATGTTGGCGATCTCCTCGTCGACATCCAGCTTCTCGATGAAGGTCTGGCGCACGCCGACCTGCTCGCTTTCCTGCTTCTGCGCGGATTCATCGGCCGTCATGATGTTGATCTGCCAGCCGGTGAGTTCCGAGGCCAGCCGCACGTTCTGGCCGCTGCGGCCGATCGCGATCGCGAGGTTGTCCTCGTCGACCACGACGTCCATCGCGTGCTTGTCCTCGTCGACGACGATCGAGCTGACATTCGCCGGCGCCAGCGCGCCGATGACGAATTGCGCCGGGTCGTCCGACCACAGCACGATGTCGACGCGCTCGCCCGCGAGTTCGTTCGTCACCGCCTGGACTCGCGAGCCGCGCATGCCGACGCAGGTGCCGATCGGGTCGATACGGCGGTCGTTGGTCCATACCGCGATCTTGGCCCGCACGCCCGGGTCGCGCGCCGCGGACTTGATGACCAGCAGCCCCTGCTCGATCTCAGGCACTTCGAATTCAAAGAGCTTCATCAGAAACTCGGGCGAGGTGCGCGACAGGATCACCTGCGGACCGCGCGCCAGCCGGTCGATCTTCTGCACGAAGGCTCGCACGCGGTCGCCGATGCGAAGGTTCTCCTTCGGGATCATGTCGCCGCGCGGCAGCCGGGCCTCGACCTTGCCGATCTCGACGATCGCGTCGCCCTTGTCCATGCGCTTGATCGTGCCGCTGACGATCTGATCGCCGCGCGCCAGGAAGTCCGACAGCAGCTGTTCGCGCTCGGCGTCGCGGATCTTCTGCAGGATGACCTGCTTGGTGTCCTGAGCGAAGCGCCGGCCCAGCGTCTTTTCCTTGTCGACGTTCTCGATCAGTTCCTCGATGCTGTCGCCGACCTCGATTTCAGGATCGTCCTCGCGCGCATCGGAGAGGATGACCTGGTGACCAGGCTCCTGCAGGCCTGCCTCGTCGGGCACGACCAGCCAGCGGCGATAGGCATCGTATTCGCCCGATTCGCGGTCGACCGCAACGCGGATGTCGACGTCTTCCTCGGCGAACAGCTTCTTCGAGGCCATCGCCAGCGCGGCCTCGAGCGCGCCGAAGACAGTCTCCTTCGGCACGTTCTTCTCGCGCGCCAGCGCATCCACCAGCAGCAGAATTTCTCGGCTCATCGCGGTCTACTCCTTGCTCCCGCCCCTGAAGTTCAACTCAGGCACTAACTTCGCTTTGTCCACATCGGCCAGCGAAAACTCCACCACCACGCCTGCCGCATTAACCTCGCTGGCCTTGCGCTTTGCGCCAGCCTTCTTCGTCTGCGTCCGGCCGCGTTCCGGGCCGGGCTCTTCGCTGCGACTTCGGGCACCAGTTCCAGGCGCACCCGTTCGTTTCCAGCCGCGCCACCCACTTCGAGCAGCCGACCCTGCAATCGCTTGCGGCCTCCCGCCGTTGCCAGCGGTGCATACAGCTGCACCTGGATTTCCGACCCGGCGAACCGCTCGTAGTCCCGTGCCCGCTTCAATGGCCGGTCAAGCCCGGGCGACGACACCTCGAGGCGCGCGTAGTCGACATCCTCGACTGCGAACAGGTGCGTGAGCTGCCGGCTCACGCGCTCACAGTCCGTGAGTCCTATGCCACCTTCGCGATCGATCGTGACTCTGAGCAACCCGCCGGCCAGTCGCTCGACATCGACGAACTCGTATCCGAGCCCTTCGACCGTTCGCTCGATCGTCCCTGCCACGCCCGCTGCCACACCTGCCATCGCCCGCTCACCCCAGTCCGGCGCGGCGTATCGCCTGCCGGGCCTTGATCAAAACCAGCCCGGAAATAAAAAATGGGCTCAAGAGCCCATCCGTTGAATTCAACAGGCTTGCGCGGAAACTGCTGGACCGCGCAACCGACGCCCGCCTGATCGAATCTCGATCGGCGCGCACTTCGGCAACCGCGCATTATAGGGGTGGAACCGCGCTGCAACAAGCGCGGTCGGGGCCGTCCGGCTCGGGCTAGCCTAGTAGCCGCGCTGCGGCTTGCCGCGTTTGAACCGTGCCGGCCGCCCGTTGTTGGGCAGCCCGTGGCCCGCCGCGATGTAATTGACGCTGCTCGTCATGGGATCCGGCTGCTTCGGCGGGCGATTGGCTTGCGGCTTGCCCCTGCCGCGACCCTGCCCTGGGCCCTGTCCGTAGCCCTGACCCGGGCGCTGGCCCTGGCCCTGACCCTGACCATAGCCCTGGCTCTGGCCGTAGCCGCTGATCGGGCTGTAGCTCTGGCTCTGGTTGAAGGGCTGGCCCTGGCCGAAGCCCTGCCCCGGCCCTTGGGGGCGTCCGCGGTTTTTCGGTCCGCCCTTGCCACGCCCGCCCTTGCCAGCGTGCTGCTGGCCGGGGCCGCGGCTACGCACCTCGTCGATCGACATGCCCAGGTCGTGCACCCAGGCCTGTACCCATTCGGGCGCCAGCTCGTAGAACCGGCCACGGGCCAGCGTGCGCGGCAGCTGGATCGCGCCGAAACGGATGCGGATCAGGCGGCTGACCGTCAGTCCGATCGCATCGAAAATGCGGCGCACTTCGCGATTGCGCCCTTCGGCGAGCGCCACCCGGTACCAGTGATTGACGCCCTGGCCGCCGGCGTCCTCGACCTTGCTGAACTTGGCCGGGCCGTCCTCGAGCTGCACGCCGTCGAGCAGCTGCTGGCGCTGCTGCTCGGTCAGTTCGCCCAGCACACGCACCGCGTACTCGCGGTCGACCTCGTAGCGCGGGTGCATCAGCCGGTTGGCCAAGCTCACCCGACGTCGTGAAAAGGATTAGGCCCTCGGTGTTCAGGTCCAGCCGGCCCACTGCCACCCAGCGACCCCCGGAGACCTTGGGCAACTTCTCGAAAACGGTGGGGCGCTCGCCCGGATCGTCCTGCGTGACGATTTCGCCGACCGGCTTGTGATACAGCAGCACGCGCGGAGGCCGTCCGCCGGCTACGCGCCGCTGCAACGGCCTGCCGTTGACCTTCACCTGGTCGTTCGGCATCACGCGTTGGCCGATGTGCGCCGGCTCGCCATTGACCGACACACGCCCGGCGATGATCAGTTCTTCCATGTCACGCCGGGAGCCGATGCCGGCATCGGCCAGAACCTTGTGCAGCTTCTCCGACTGCGCATTGAGCGCCTGCTTTGCGGCACGACGACCGCGCTCGAGCAATTCGCGCGGCAGTGCTGCGTCCGCCATCGCGGCCGGGTTGATTTCGTCGCCTTCGCCCACCAACGGCAGCGCCGCTGCCTCCGGCGCTGTAGTGACCGTGCCCGGAGCGTCATTGGCCAAGCTCTGCGCGGAGTTTGCCAAGTTCGGTGTGGTGTTGGTCTGCGCGGGCGCTCGCGTCGCCGTCGCCACGACCGCCACGGCCACGGCGGCGGCGCCCGCCCGGACCGCGCTGGCGCGGCGTCTCGTCCCCCCGCTCGCGTTCGGTGCGTTCCTGAGGTGACATGACGTTGCCGTTCACGTCGCCTGGCATCACGTCCTCGCCCTCGTCGCCATGGTCACCCGGGCGAGGGCTTGCACCCCGTGACTCAGGATCAGTTGCCAGCGAACCGGGTCGGTTCTGGTCGTCTTCGGGGTTGGGTATGGAGTTCATCGGGGTTGAGGCTAGGCGGGGGTCGGCGCCGAGTCGGTCGGGGAAGGTGCGGGATCAGCGGAGAGCTCGGCGTCCGCCGCCGCAAAGGTCGCAGGCTCCGGCAACACGCCGTCCTGCACAGGAGAGTCGACGGCCAGCGGATCGCTGCGCGTCAACTCGGAGAACTGAAGCTCGAACTCAGGCGCCACGGTCGTACCGTCCTCGAGGGCCGGCAGTTCCTCCAGCGAACGCAAGCCCAGGTCATCGAGGAACGCCTTGGTCGTCGCAAAGAGCGCCGGACGACCCGGGGCTTCGCGGTGGCCGATGACTTCAACCCAGCCTCGCTCCTCGAGTGTCTTGATGACAGGGCTCGACACGGTGACACCGCGGATTTCCTCGATGTCGCCACGCGTCACCGGCTGCCGGTAGGCAATGATTGCCAGTGTCTCCAGGACAGCACGCGAATACTTGGGCGCCTTTTCGGGGTGCATGCGCTCCAGGTAGGAGCGCATCGATGAAGCGCTCTGGAAGCGCCATCCGGACGCGAGGGCAACCAGTTCCACGCCACGACCGTCCCAGTCCGTGCGCAGCTCATCGAGCAATGCACGCAGAGTGTCAGCGTTGATTTCGTCGTTGAACAGACGTCGCATATCCCCGATGGCGAGCGGCTGCTCGGCAGTGAGCAGTGCGGCCTCGAGGACGACCTTGGCCTCTTGAGTATTCATGATCTCCAATGTGGAGTACCAGTGACCGCGGATATCGCAACCGGCGCAGAAACGCTGTGCGCAGACGCGGAAACGCGATCAATGGCCTGAAAAAACTTCGGAGCGCGCAGTCCGCGGAAGTCGGCGATCTTGTCGTTCTTGGAGCCGGCTGTGCGCGGAATCGAACCTTCCGGCAACCCTGGCAGCCCGGGCGCGTCAGCAAGCACCGGCTGCATCTATCTAGTTGGCTGGGCAGTCTATCACAGGGGTTTCAGCGCACAAGACATCCTTTTGGAGCATTGCGCTGCACCGTTCAGGTCCGAAGGCAGTTTCCAGGACACGTCGCCCGTAACGCCTATTGTCCGGCCGCGAGTTCTGCGTGCCGGAAGCAATCGACCGTGTGGTCGTTGACCATGCCGACCGCCTGCATGAACGCATAGCAGATCGTCGAGCCGACGAAATTGAATCCCAGCTTTTTGAGATCGCGACTCATGCTGTCAGACACTTCTGTTCGGGCCGGAACGTCCCGCATCGAATGCCTGGCGTTTTGCCGCGGTCGATGGTCGACATAGCGCCACAGGAAGTGGTCGAGCGTGCCATGCTGCTCCTGGATTGCGATCACTCCCTTGGCATTGCGTACGACCGACTCGACCTTCAGGCGGTTGCGCACGATCCCCGGATCGCCGAGCAGGCGTTCGATGTCGCGCTCCCTGAACCTGGCGACGGCGTGCGGATCGAAGTCCCTGAACGCGCGCCGGTAGCTGGCTCGTTTGCGCAGGATCGTGATCCAGCTGAGCCCTGCCTGAGCGCCCTCGAGACACAGCATCTCAAAGAGCGCTCGATCATCGTGAACCGCAACGCCCCACTCCTCGTCGTGATAGGCGACGTAGAGCGGATCGACGCCACACCATGCGCAGCGAATCGTCATGTTGAGTTCCGCGCCACCGCCCGTCGAGTCACCTGCGGCTCCGTAGGCCGCGCCAGAGCGCGATCAGCGAAACGAGCAGCAGAAGCGGGTACAGCACAAGCAGATCCACGCGGATATTGCATTCCCCCGAGCACAGCCAGCGCAGCTTCATTGCGTATTCGTAAGGCAGGTAGCCCAGCCATGCCAAGGCGGCGGCCAGCGCACTGCCGGCACGCGAATGCGCGTAGAGCACTCCGAATGCCGCAATCGGCACCAGCGCGAGCCAGGGCCATTGAATGAAGATGCCAAGGAGATCGCCGAATTCCACGGTAGCGCCGTCCTTTCAGTTCGCGCGGGAGCGCTCGAAGCTCGCTGCGAGCGTCGTCCGAGTCACGCGCTCGAGCGAGGAGTCGCGAGCACGCTTACCGCACAGTTGGCGCTAGCCGATGTGCAGCCTCACGATCGGCCGCTGCAGCTTGCGCCGCGCCACTTCCTTGAACCCGGCCACGTCGAACATCGACTTCGTTCCGAACCAGAGAAACTCATCGCGCACAGGCTCGGCCTTGTCCACCGGATAGGCCTCCAGCAGCGTGGCGCCGCACTGCCGCGCATAGCGAACCGCGCCCGCGAGCAACGCGCTGGCCACACCCTGGCGCCGGTACTCCGACGGAACAACGAAACACACGATCGACCACACGGGCTGGCCGTCGACCGGCTTCATTACCGGCGAGCGCCGCAGTCGCGCGAACGCGGCGCGCTGCCCGAGGCAGATCCAGCCGACAGGCACTTTCCCGTGGTAACCGATGAGACCCGGCGGCGGACCGGCCGCCGTCAGCGCCTTCATGCGGCGTCGGCGCGTATCCCGCAGACTGGCGCCGGCGGCTGGCATCGGCTTGCCGCTCTCCCGGTAGAACATGCACCAGCAGCCGCGCGCGATCGAGCACCCCTTCGCATTGAAGACGGTCTCGAAATCGGGCCATCGTTCCGGGGTCAGCGGTTTGACAGTGATCTTCATTCGCCCGCTCGCTCCGCATCGGTGAGCACGATTGACTCCGCCTCTTCCTACTGGGCCAGGTGCAGACCAAAGCGTAGCCAGAGGACCAGCAACACGACGAAGCTGGAAGCGAACACCGCGAATCGATGCATGACCCGGTTGTAGGTGCATTGGATGACGCTGTGTACACAGCGCAGCAGCACATAGAGCCACGCGCCGGCGGCGAAGAAGGCCGATGCGCTGCCCGTCGCAAGCAGCAGCGCGCACAGCGCATAGAACATGACCGGCATCTCAAAGAGATTGCGGTAGTTGTCGGATACCTGGATCGACTGCAGCTTCGTGGCGGCCTGTGCGGAGGTCGCGATCTGCTGGGGATGGATCCGCCTTTCGCGCATTTCGCGCACACGGACGGCGAGCATGCGGACCGCCACAAGCGACGTAAGAAGCGCCAGTGCAAAACATGCAAGCGCGATGGACTGGTCAGGTGTCATCGGATCGATGCTGGAAATCTGTCAGCCGCGAGCTTGCGCCCGGCACGGCGCAACGGCAAGACACCACCGGCCTTGCGGACGCGGGGATGGCGTCAGGACTGCCCTCGGCGAAGAGCCTCCTGGTAAGCCTCGATATGCGGCCGCATGGCCTTGCGGCGATCAAGACTGTCGGCGGGCCAATACGTTTCGAGCTCGTAGTACTCGCGCACCGCAGGCGTGCCAGGCGGTATGACCACCCAGGGCTGCCTGGACGCGGTGAAGATGTGAATGTCCGGCGGCAGGTGGTCGGGTTCATCCAGCGTGCCAACTCGCACAAAGCTGACGAGGTGACCAGCACCCGCATAGTGACTCCATACGGCGATGCGGCACCTCGGGCACCTTGCAATCTGCTGGCCCCGGCCACTTTCCGACGGCGTCTGCACAAGTTCCGGCTCGGCCGCAAGGATCGACACACGACTAGCCTCGATCACTGCGTTCAGCGCGAACGACGATCCGCTCTCCCGCTGGCACCAACGGCAATGGCAGCAGTGAACGATCATGGGCGCCGTTTCCATGCAGAAGCGCACGTAACGGCAGTCGCAGCCGCCTTCAAGCGGAAATACCGTGCCGGGCCTCATCGCGAGCTCCAATGGTCAGTGGCAAAGCAGGAGAAACCGGACGCACAGAGACCCGGTGGGCATGAGGTCCCATCACGCCTCGACTCTGCGACGGCCCCATGGCGTGAACGCCGACTACGCGGCCAGGCACACGCCTCGCCCACGTGTCGATGCGTGCCTCGACATCGACGAAGGCAGGCGCCGCAGCGCAGGGGCCATGACAAGCCGTCGCGACGAACGCGTCAGGCGTCACGACTTGCCAGGGCATGCAACTTGAGGGTTGTTGACCAGTTCCGTGTCGTGGCCGTCGTTCCCGCTTTGCCGAGCAGGGCCTCGCCAGCCTTGCTGCCCAGGATGCCGTTCGCGCAGTGCAGGTAAGCCGCCTTCTTGCCGATCACGAACCGCTCGGGCGGCTCGACGAGCCGCGTCACAGCCGCAAGATCCGAAAGTGACGTCTCGTCCTGCACGTAAGCGACCAACAGGCGCGAAGCGTCGATCGCTCCCACGGCAAACGGGTTCCCGGCCACGATGTCAGCCAGTTCGCTCGCCGACTTGACGACGACAGGGACGTCCACGCCCAACTCGCGCGCGACGGCGGCGGCGATCGCGCCGGCGTGCAGTGCCGGTGCGCACCTTCGCCGCGCTGAAGACTACGTTGCCGCTGTTCAGCAGCGTCGCTACGTCCGTGTATCCCATTCTGGAGAGCAGGGCGCGCAGCTCGGCCATCGGAAGACGCCTGGCCTTGCCAACGTTGACTCCGCGCAGCAAGGCTGCAAACCGCATCTTTCGCGACGCCTGTGTCTGAGCCTGGAGATGCGCTACTCGACTGCGGCGCCCTTATCGAGCAGGAGTGCGCGCAACACCGCACGATGGCAGTGCGACTCATCCTCGCAGTAGCAGCCGACCGAAAAGTTGGTCTGGTGCGACAGTGCGGCAAGCAGGCTGAGCGAGTGGCTGTTCTCGGGTGTTTCCATCTCGGCTCGATACTTCTTCCGGAACACGGCCCATTCGCTCTCGGTCCTGGCCTGCTGCCCGAGCTTCATCGTTTCGACGCTGGGCGCGAGATTCGGAAACCACACGTCGTACCAGTTCCTGGATGCGAACTCCGCCCTCGGAACGCCACGCGGCGGACGACGCACGGTTCCGACGCGGGTACCTTCGTTCTTGCGTCGGTCACTCCCCAGCCTCACGACACGGATGACCATACCCGCTCCCGCCTATGAAACTCGGCGCGCGGCACCGATGCACTGCGGTGAACGCCGCCCGGAACGCGCTCGACCGATTGCAAATTCAGGCTGCCTGCGCAGGCAGCCGGGAGGCAGCAAGGGCTTGACCGCACATTTGCACTTCCACTCGACTCCCGGCGAAGAAACGGCGGGCTCCATCATTGGCCCTCCGGGGGTTGCCACAGTTCGATCCGATTCCCGTCCGGGTCCATGACCCACCCGAACTTGCCATATTCGGACTCTTCAACCTTCGCATCGACGTCGCAGCCTTCGCTCCGGAGTTGAGCCAGCAGCGCGTGCAGATCTTCGACCCGGTAGTTGATCATGAAGCTTGCCTGGCTCGGAGCGAAGTAGTCCGACTTCGCATCGAACGGACTCCAGATCGTTGTGCCGACCCCGGACGGATTTTCCGGAGATGCCCAGCGGAAGGCGGCCCCTCCCCATTCCTGTACATCTAGGCCGAGGTGCGTTCGGTACCACTCGCCGAGTCGCTTCGGGTCGTGGGACTTGAAGAAGATTCCGCCAATGCCAGTGACTCGCTTCATGCCTGCCTCCCGGGCTTGCGCGTGGGCCGATGCCGTCTCCTTGCCTGACCTGACGCAACACAACTCCGTGCCCGCAAGGCGTCGGCACTCGCAACAAGCGGGCTTGCGTCCTGCGTACCGAGGTGTTTCTCACGGCAGGCGGCGCACAACAACACTCGCCACCCCTTCGCACCGACCACCCGGTCATGCTCATCAAATCTTGCGCCCGGCCGGAAAGCCTTGTCCAGCATCCACGGCACGGCCAAGCCCCGGTGCGCGGAGCTTCTGCCGACCTCGGGCTACCCCTTGCTATTCCTTTCAGTACTGTATACATTTCCAGTAACACTTCGCTGGGGAGCTTGCCGATGGTCACATCCTCTTCTTCACCGCCGATCACCCCGCGCCAGTCGGAGATCCTCGAGTTCATCCGCCAGGCGCTCACCGAGAGCGGCGCCCCGCCCACGCGTGACGAGATCGCGCGCGCCTTCGGCTTCCGCTCGCTCAACGCCGCCGAGCAGCATCTGCAGGCGCTCGCCAAGAAAGGGCTGATCGAACTCGTCGCCGGCACCTCGCGCGGCATCCGCCTGAAGGACAGCGTGCGCGAGTTGATGGCCGCGGCGCAGGAAGTCGGCCTGCCGCTGATCGGCAAAGTCGCCGCAGGCAGCCCGCTGCTGGCGCAGGAAAACGTGCTGGCGCACCCGGCGGTGGATCCGGAGACCTTCAAGCCGCGCGCCGATTACCTGCTCGAAGTGCGCGGCATGAGCATGCGCGACGCCGGCATCCTCGACGGTGACTGGCTCGCCGTACACAAGCGCGCGCAGGCGCAATCGGGGCAGATCGTCGTCGCGCGCCTCGGTGACGACGTCACGGTCAAGCGCCTGAAGCTGAAAGGCGCGCGCGCGGAACTGATCGCCGAGAACCCGGATTTCGAACCCATCATCGTCGACCTGCGGCGCGAGCCATTCGCGATCGAGGGCATAGCCGTCGGAGTGATCCGGCCGGCGCTCTAGAGGCAGGTTCTTATCCCTGCATCGGGCGCGATCTCGATCCCCTAACACCCACCCGTTCCACTTTTTCAGGAGGACGCACATGCGTGCGGCCACGGAGTTGCTTTCCCTGTTGCACACCGCCGGCGGTGCGTCCCTGTGGCGCGGCGACGAGCGCCCCGCCGACGAAGCCTGCGGCCCGACGCTCGCCAGCGGCTTTGCCGAACTCGACCGAGAACTGCCGGGCGGTGGCTGGCCGCAGGGGCAGTTGATCGAACTGCTGACCGACGACGCCGGCATCGGCGAACTGTCGCTGCTGGCGCCGGCATTGGCGCAACTGGCGCAGGCGCGCCGCTGCTCGGTGTGGGTGCTGCCGGTGGACGCCTCGCGCACCGTGTCGCATGCGCCCGAGGTGCAGACGATCCCCTATGCGCCGGCACTCGCCACCGCAGGCCTGGATCTGGCGCGCACGATCTTCGTCAAGCCGGCCACGCCGCGCGAGGGACTGTGGGCGGTCGAGCAGTCGCTGCGCGCGCGCCATCTCGGCGCAGTGGTCGGCTGGCTGCCGTCGGCCAGCGGGACCGGCGACGGTGACTTCCGCGCACTGCGTCGTCTGCACCTGCTGGCGCAGCGCCACCGGGCGCTGGCCTTCGTGCTGCGCCCGGCGCGCCACGCACAGGCACCCTCGCCCGCAGTGCTGCGCCTGCTGCTGGCGAGCGCCAGCCTGCAACTGCAGGTGACGCTGCTGAAGCGGCGCGGCCGCCCGCTGCTCGAACCGGTCACGCTCGCCCTGCGTCCCGCCCACTGGGAAAGCGCGCGCGTCGACGCCGACACCGCACCGCGCGTGCTGCCGGCATCGTCCGCACTGCTCGACACGCAGCGGCCGATGGAAGCGCTGTTGGCCTGATCGTGCTGGCCTGACCGCATTGGCCCGATATCACTGGCCTGATGCCACTCAGCTGAGCTTCGGCGGGCACCCGCCCGCGCCGCACCATGGCCCTGTGGCTCGCCCTCGTCCTGCCTGCGCTGCCGCTGCAACTGGCCGAGCGCGCACTGCCCGGCATGTGGCCGCTCGCGATCGTCGAAGGACCGCCGCAGCGTCTGGCCGTGCTCCACTGCAATGCATCGGCGCAGGCGGCCGGCGTGGCGCCGGGCATGAAGGTCGCCGCGGCACAGGCGCTGGCACGCGAGCTGATCGCGCTCGAACGCAATATCGAACGCGAACAGGCCGCGCTCGCCGAACTCGCCGGCTGGGCCTACCAGTTCTCATCGCACGTGGTGCTGCAGCCCGATGGACTGCTGCTCGAAACCGGCGGCAGCGAGCGGCTGTTCGGCAATCGCGCCCAGCTGCATCGCGCGATCACCACCGGCCTCGGCACGCTCGGCTACCGCGCCGCATTCGGCTACGCCGACGCCCCGCGCTGCGCGCGCGTGTTCGCGCTGGCAGAGGCGCACCAGGGCCGGCACGCCGCCTCGCCGGACCTTCCCCTGCTCGCGCAGGCGGACGACCTGCGGCGCCTGCCGATCGAGTTGCTCGAATGGGACGCAGTGACGAACGAGACACTGCGCGCACTCGGGCTGTCGGCAATCGGCGACCTGCTGCGGCTGCCGCGTGACGCGTTCGCACGGCGTTTCGGTACGGGGCGGCTCGACGACCTCGACCGCACGCTCGGAACACGCAGCGACCCGCAGCCCCTGTATGAACCTCCCGCGCATTTCTCGGCGCGCATCGAGCTGCCGGCCGATGTCAGCGAGACCGCGCAACTGATGTTCCCGGCGCGGCGGCTGCTCGCCTCGCTCGAAGGCTTCCTGCGCGGGCGCAATGCGGGCGCGACCGAACTCGTGTTTTCGGCCACGCACAGCGCGCGCCGCGGCACAGCGCTTGCACCAACTGCCATCACGCTCGCACTCGCCGCACCGGAGCGCGATGCGCAGCGGCTGGCGGCGCTGTTCGGCGAACGGCTGGCGCGCGTGCAGCTACCGGCCCCGGCGCTGACGCTCGCGCTCACGGTCGAGCGGCTGCATGCTTTCGCGGCGCTCAACGCCAGCCTGCTGCCGCCGTCCGCGCACGACGGTGATGTCGGCGTGGACTGGCTTCAACTGGCAGAAACGCTGCATGCGCGGCTCGGCTCCGAACGCGTGTTCCAGCTGCAGGCGATCGACGATCACCGGCCGGAGCTGGCCTGGTGTGCGCTGCCCGTCGCCGTCGGTAACGAGCCGCGCACCGCGCCGGCGTCGATCACCTCGGCGCCGCGTCCGCTGATGCTGCTTCCGACCCCGCAGCCACTGCCGGTGCACGGCGAGCAGCCACTGTTGCCGCCCCAGCGCGAGCCGCTGACGCTGGTCACCGGCCCCGAGCGCATCGAGTGCGGCTGGTGGGATCTCGCCGGCCCCGCCGCCGGCTCACCCGCACGCGCCGTGCACCGCGACTATTTCGTCGCCCGCAACGCGCGCGGCCAGTGGCTGTGGATCTACCGCGAACTCGCTGCCCCGCGCGGCTGGTTCCTGCACGGGCTGTTTGCGTGATGCATCACCAATCAGGTGTGGCGTATGATATATACCATTGAGACATATCAAGGAACCACCATGGACACCGCAAAGCTCTTCAAGACCGGCCGCAGCCAGGCCGTTCGCCTGCCGAAGGAGTACCGCTTCGAGGGCGACGAGGTCTATATCCGGCGCGTCGGCAATGCCGTGATGCTGCTGCCGAAGAAGCCGTCGTGGGCCGACTGGTTCGCGGCGTTGGCAGAGTTCAGCAGCGAGCCGTGGCCCGACCGGGAGCAGCCCGAGCAGCAGCAGCGGCCGAGCCTCGATGCGTTGTTCGGCAACCAATGAAGTACCTGCTCGACACCGATACCTGCATCTACATCCTGCGCGAGCAACCGCCGGGCGTCCTGGCACGGTTCAAGCGCCTGCGCACCGATGCCATCGGCATCTCGGCCGTCGTTATGGCCGAACTCGCGTTCGGCGCTGCCAAGAGCGCTTCGCCGCGCAACCACGAGCGACTGGCGACGTTCCTGTCGATGCTGACGATCGTCCCGTTCGATGCCGAGGCTGCTGCCGCCTACGGTGGCTTGCGGGCGGAACTCGAGCGGCGCGGCCGACCGATCGGTCCGATGGATTTGCTGATCTCCGCGCAGGCGCTCGCGCTCGATCTGGTGCTCGTGACCAACAACGAGCGTGAGTTCAAGCGCGTGCCCGGCTTGCGTCTTGAGAACTGGACTCACGGCTGACTTCGTCAGCGCAGCACGCGAGGACTGTTGTCGGTTGCCAATGCTCACGCCCTCCTATACCGAACTGCACTGCCTGTCGAACTTCTCGTTCCTGCGCGGCGCGTCGCACCCGGAGGAGCTGGTCGAGCGCGCACTCGCGCTCGAATACGCGGGGCTCGCGGTCACCGACGAGTGTTCGTTCGCGGGCTCGGTGCGCACACACCTGGCGCTCGCCGAGGCACGTGAGCAGGACGAACCGGCACGGGCGTTCCGGCTGATCCACGGCACCGAGATTCAACTCACCGAGGGTGAGGGCAGGCAGGCTGCGCCCGGCGCGAAACTCGTGCTGCTCGCACAGACGCGCGCCGGCTACGGCAACCTGAGCCAGCTCGTGACGCTGGCACGGCGGCAGGCGACCAAGGGCAGCTATCAGCTCAGTGCAGACGACCTCGAAGCCCACGCGCACTGGCTCGACGACGTGCTCGCGCTACTGCTGCCGCTGCGCCACTGGCGCGAGCCGCTCGATACCGTGCGCGTCGAGCTGGAAGCGCGCTGGCTGGCAGAACTGCATCCCGGCGCGAGCTGGATCGCCTGCGAGCTGACGCGCGGCATCGACGACACAGCGCAACTGGAAGCGCTGCAGGCGGTGAGCGACGCCACCGGCCTGCCACTGGTGGCCGCCGGCGACGTGCAGATGCACGCACGTCGCCGCAAGCGCCTGCACGACGTGCTGACCGCCGTGCGCGTGAAGACGCCGCTGGCGCAGTGCGGGCGCGAACTCGCGCCGAACGCCGAGCGCTACCTGCGGCCGCTGTACCGGCTCGCCCGCATTTATCCGACCGAATTGCTGCTGCAGACGCAGGCGATCGCGGAGCGCTGCACCTTCTCGCTCGACGAGCTGCGCTACGAGTACCCGGAGGAGATCGTGCCGCCGGGCGAGACGCCGGCCACCTGGCTGCGGCGAGCGACCTACGAGGAAGCGAAGACGCGCTACCCCGACGGCATGCCGGACAAAGTGCAGGCCATCGTCGAGCACGAGTTGCGGCTGATCACCGAGCTGCGCTACGAGCCCTACTTTCTCACCGTCTACGACATCGTCCGCTATGCGCGCTCGCAGGGCATTCTGTGCCAGGGGCGTGGCTCGGCGGCCAACTCGGCGGTGTGCTACTGCCTCGGCATCACCGAGGTCGATCCCGCGCGCATGTCGGTGCTGTTCGAGCGCTTCATCAGCAAGGAGCGCAACGAGCCGCCGGACATCGACGTCGACTTCGAGCACCAGCGCCGCGAAGAGGTGATGCAGTACATCTACGCCAAGTACGGGCGCCATCGCGCGGCGCTGACCGCGGCACTGCATACCTACCGGCCCAAGGGCGC
This sequence comes from uncultured beta proteobacterium, assembly GCA_963780715.1. Taxonomy (GTDB): domain Bacteria; phylum Pseudomonadota; class Gammaproteobacteria; order Burkholderiales; family Burkholderiaceae_F; genus JALORV01. Next base: position 34,215 of record CAWADK010000015.1, on the reverse strand, counting down.
GCTGCGAGACGTCGGCAAGGCGCTCGGCCTGTCGCTCGACCAGGTCGATCGGCTGGCGAAGACGATGGCGTGGTGGGACGGCCGGAAGATCATTCCGCAGCGGCTCGAGGAAGCCGGCTTCGATCCGGCCAACCCGGTCATCGCGCAACTCGCCGAGCTCGCGGTCGAGGTGATCGGCTTTCCGCGGCATCTGTCGCAGCACTCGGGCGGCTTCGTCATCGCACGCGACCGACTCGACCGGCTGGTGCCGATCGAGAACGCCGCGATGGACGAGCGCACGGTGATCCAGTGGGACAAGGACGACCTCGACGCGCTCGGCCTGCTGAAGATCGACGTGCTCGCGCTCGGCATGCTGAGCTGCGTGCGGCGCGCGCTCGATCACCTGCAGCGCTTCTATGGGAGCCCGTCGTCCGGTCCTCGCTGGCGGCTGCAGGACATTCCGTCGGAAGATCCGGCCGTCTACGACATGCTGTGCCAGGGCGATTCGCTCGGCGTGTTCCAGGTGGAATCGCGCGCGCAGATGAACATGCTGCCTCGGCTGGCGCCGCGCTGCTTCTACGACCTCGTCATCGAGACCGCGATCGTGCGTCCCGGGCCGATCCAGGGCGGCATGGTGCATCCGTACCTGCGACGGCGGCAGAAGCTCGAAGACGTGACTTACCCGTCGGAGGCGGTGCGTTCGGTGCTCGAACGCACGATGGGCGTCTCGATCTTCCAGGAGCAGGTGATGCAGCTCGCGGTCGTCGCCGCAGGCTTCACGCCGGGCGAGGCCGACAAGCTGCGGCGCGCGATGGCGGCGTGGAAACGCAAGGGCGGCATCGGACCGTTCCGCGACAAGCTCATCAGCGGCATGCTGGCGCGCGGCTACACCAGCGAGTACGCGGAGCAGATCTACCGGCAGATCCAGGGCTTCGGCGAGTACGGCTTTCCGGAAAGCCACGCGGCGAGCTTTGCACTGCTGGTGTACGTGTCGTCGTGGCTCAAGTGCCACGAGCCGGCTGCGTTCTGTGCTGCGCTGCTCGACTCGCAGCCGCTGGGCTTTTACGCGCCGGCGCAGATCGTGCGCGACGCGATGAACCATGGCGTCGAAGTGCGGCCGATCGACGTCACCGTCAGCGACTGGCACTGCACGCTCGAGCCGTCGAGCACCGATCCCTCACAGCCGGCGGTGCCTGCCGTACGACTGGGGCTCGAACTCGTCGCCGGCTTCAACGAGAACGCCGGCGAACGCATCATGGCCGCACGACGCGACGCGACCTTCACCGATGCCGAGGACCTCGCACGCCGCGCGCAGCTCAATCGCGGCGAGATCAGCGCGCTGGCCAAAGCCGATGCGCTCGCCACGCTGACCGGCCATCGCCGCCGGGCGCTGTGGACCACGCTCGGCGTCGATGCCGACGCGCCGCGCACAGCACCGCTCGCTTCGCGTTCGCGCCGCGAAGCGCCGGTCGACCTGCTGCCGCCGACCGAAGGCCAGGACATCGTCGCCGACTATCACCACACGGCGCTGACGCTGCGCCGCCATCCGCTGGCACTGCTGCGCGAGCGCTTCAACGCGAAGGGCTATCTGACCGCGGCCGGCATCGGCGCCGCACGCGACCAGCAGCGCGTGCGCACCACCGGCATCGTCACCTGCCGCCAGCGCCCCTCCACCGCGAGCGGCGTCACCTTCGTCACGATCGAGGACGAGACCGGCACCGTGAACGTCGTCGTCTGGAACACCACCGGCGAGAAATACCGACGCGCGCTGCTCCATTCGACACTGATGACGGTCTACGGTCACGTCGAGCGCGTCACGAGCGGGGTCGCCCCGATCGTGCACCTGATCGCGTCACGGCTGGAAGATCACTCGCCACTGCTGGGCGCGCTCACGCTGCCGAGCCGGGACTTTCACTGATCTGGCCGTCGCCCCGGGTCGAATCGCCCAGGCTCCACTCCCCCTGCTGCAACACAATGCGATAGCCGTCCGGGTCCACGAACGTGCGACCCAGCACATCCCAGTACGGATTGAACGACACAACACGCTGGAATCCTGCCAACTCCATGCGCGCGCACGCGGCCTGCCACGCATCGGACGTCGGGATGTAGAACACCGCCAGATCCTCGGCTGTAGGCGACGGCGCAACCGGATGCCCAGTGCAGCGTGTGAACTCGAAGTGGTAACCCGCACCCGGCACGCCGAGCATCACGCCGTCGAACCCCGCGTGATTCTCGAATTGACCGAGCACGCGCAGACCGAGGCCGCGGCAGTAGTACTCGGTCGACCGCGCAAGATCGCTCACCGGGCGCGCGAGGCGCAAGTGCGGTACGTCGTCGCTCATCGGCCGCCCGGACGCGCGTTCCCTCCACGGACCACCTGGCGACATGGATTGAAGCCAATCGCATACGCGAGGTCCGCCGGCCGCGCGATGTCCCACAACACGAAATCCGCCCGCTGACCGACCTCAAGCGTGCCGACATCCTTCAGGCCCAGCGCGCGCGCGGCATGCACCGTCGCTCCGGCCAGCGCCTCGGCCGACGTCAGCCGGAAGAGCGTGCAACCCATGTTCATCGCCAGCAGCAGCGAGGTCAGAGGCGACGTGCCCGGATTGCAGTCGGTGGCGACCGCCATCGGCACCCCCGCCGCGCGCAGCGCGTCGACCGGCGGCAACTGCGTCTCGCGCAGGCAGTAGAACGCACCGGGCAGCAGCACCGCGACCGTACCGGCCTGTGCCATCGCGGCAATGCCTTCGACCGAGAGGTATTCAAGATGGTCCGCCGAGAGCCCGCCGTAGCGTGCGGCAAGCGCTGCCCCGCCCTGGTCCGACAGCTGCTCCGCATGCAGCTTGACCGGCACGCCCATCGCTTGTGCCGCGCGAAAGACGCGCTCGGTCTGCGCCGGCGAAAAGCCGATCGTTTCGCAGAACGCGTCCGCGGCATCGACCAGGCCATCGTTTACCAACGCGGGCAGCACGCGCTCGCAGACATCGTCGATGTAGGCGTCGGCACGTCCGGCGAACTCCGGCGGAACGGCGTGCGCGCCGAGAAACGTGGTGCTCACAGTGACTGGCAATTCGCGGCCGATGCGGCGGGCCACGCGCAGCATGCTGCGCTCGGCCGCGAGCTCGAGCCCGTAGCCGGACTTGATCTCAATCGTCGTCACCCCCTCGGCCAGCAGCGCGCGCACGCGCGGCAGGCTGACCTCGAAGAGTTCGTCCTCGGATGCCTCGCGCGTCGCACGCACCGTCGAGGCGATGCCGCCGCCGCGCTGCGCGATCTCGGCGTAGGTGGCACCGTTCAGGCGCGCCTCGAACTCATCGCTGCGGTTACCGGCGTAAACGACGTGTGTGTGGCAATCGATCAGGCCGGGAGTAACCCATGCCCCGCCCCCCTCGATCGTCTGCTCCGCACGCAACCCGGCGGGCAGATCTGCACGCCGCCCCATCCAGACAATAAGACCGTCGCGTACAGCCAGCGCCGCATCACGGATCTCGCCGTACCCGGACGTCGGTCCCGACTCCGCCATCGTCGCCAGATGGACTCCGGTCCACACGCTATCCACCTGCACGCGCGACTCCATTGGCGATACGCGCCGCGATCCGCGCGGCCACCGCGGCGGTCCGGCCATCGACGTCGAAGCGCGGATTCATCTCGGCGATGTCGGCCAACCGCACCTTGCCACTCGCGCAGACAGCATCGATCAGAGGTTCGATCACGTCGAGCCCGACACCGCGCGCCGCGGGTGAACTGACGCCCGGCGCCACGGCCGCAGGCAGCACGTCGAGGCAGACCGTCAGGTAGACATCGTCGACATCGGTAACGAATGCCTGCAGTGACGGCATGAAGTGCGCCGCGTCGAGCGACTCGTCGAGCTGCGCCAGCACTCCGAGTTCCCGGGCGCGCGCAAACAGCGCCTCGGTGTTGGCATAACGGCTGACGCCGAGACAGGCGTAGCGAAACTCCCAACCACGCGCACCGCAGTCCTGAGCGATCTGCAGGAACGGCGTTCCCGACGTTGCGCGCGTGTCGCGGCGCAGGTCGAAGTGGGCGTCGAAGTTGACGATGCCGATCCGCGGCGCCCCTTCGCTCATGGCAAGGTGCGTGGCCAGACCCTTGAACGATCCCCAGGCCATTTCGTGACCGCCTCCGAGTACCAGCGGGAAGCGTCCGGCATCGAGCTGCTGCGCGACTGCCGTGGCGAGCGCCTGCTGAGCCGACTCAAGCTCGTCACCCGCGCAGCGGATATCACCGCCGTCTGCAATTTGTGTGCACTCGTGGATCGGCATGTTGCGTAGCGCACGCCGGATCGCGAGTGGGCCCTCGGCGGCGCCCACGCGTCCGTGATTGCGCGCGACCCCTGCGTCGCACGCGAAGCCGAGCAGCACGGTTGTGCCGGGTGCGGCGCGCGCTGCTTGCGGTTGCATGACCTGATGCCAGCGGCGCGCGAGCGCACCTTCCGCGTCGTCGACGCGGCCCTGCCACACGGACATGTCGATCGTCGTCACGCGACGGAGGCGAACAGGTCGTGGCAGCCGGCGCTGAGAGCGCCGGAGGACACCAGATCGGACGCGGCCGCGATGTCAGGTGCCAGGATGCGGTCGACCTCGTAGAACGGCACCCGCGCACGCAAAGCACGATGCACGGCGGCCAGTCGCGGTGAAGTTGAAAGCGGCTGGTGAAAGTCGATACCCTGGGCCGCGGCCAGCAGCTCGATCCCGACAATGGTCGCCGTGTTGGTCGCCATTTCGTGCAGTCGGCGCGCAGCAAAGGTCGCCATGCTGACGTGATCTTCCTGGTTGGCGGACGTCGGCAGGCTGTCCACACTCGCCGGATGCGCGAGCGACTTGTTTTCGGACGCCAGCGCTGCAGCAGTCACGTGCGCAATCATGAAGCCCGAGTTCACTCCGGGATCACGTACCAGGAATGGCGGCAGGCCCGACAGCGTCGCGTCGATCAGCAGCGCGATGCGACGCTCCGACAGCGCGCCGATCTCGGCGATCGCGAGCGCCAGCGTGTCGGCCGCGAAGGCGACCGGTTCTGCGTGGAAGTTGCCGCCCGACAGGACCTCGTCGGCCGTGTTTGCGTCACGCCGCGCGAACACCAGCGGGTTGTCGGTGACCGCGTTGGCTTCGGTCAGCAAGGTGCGCGCAGCCTGCGCGATGAGGTCGCGACAGGCTCCCATCACCTGCGGCTGGCAGCGCAGGCTGTACGGGTCCTGCACACGATCATCGTTGACCAGATGCGAGGCGCGGATCGCGCTGCCGGCCAGCAGTTCGCGGTAAGCGTGTGCTGTCGCGATCTGGCCCGCATGCCCACGCAGCTCATGCAGTCGCGGGTCGAATGGCGCGTCGCTGCCCTTGGCGGCGTCGATCGCCATCGCGCCGACCACCACCGCGGCTTCGAACACGCGCTCGGCCATGAAGAGCCCGTGCAAGGCCAGCGCGGTGGAAATCTGCGTGCCGTTGATCAGTGCGAGCCCTTCCTTCGCGCCGAGCACGACCGGCGCGATGCCGGCCGCGGCCAGCGCCGCACGGGCCGACTGGCGCACGCCATTGACTCGAACATCACCCTCCCCCAGCAGCGCCAGCGTCAGGTGCGACAGCGGCGCGAGGTCGCCGGATGCCCCGACCGAGCCTTTGGAGGGAATGCACGGGACGATGCCGGCGTTGACGAGTGCGATCAGCGCCTCGACGACCTGTCGGCGCACACCCGAGTGACCGCGCGCAAGGCTGGCGATCTTCATCACCAGCGCCAGCCGCACAACGTCATCGCTGAGCAGCTCACCTGTACCGACGGAATGCGACAGGATCAGGTTGCGCTGCAGCTGCTGCAGTTCCGCGTCCGGGATGCGCTTCTTTGCCAGCAGACCGAAACCGGTGTTGACGCCGTAAGCCGCGTCGCCCTTGGCGACGATGCGCCGCACGGCCTGCGACGAAGCGTCGACCGCGGGCCAGGCATCTGCCGTGAGTGACACCGTGAGCGGCGCCTGCCACAGGCTGCGCAGATCCGCGAGCCGCAGGCGCGCAGGTTCAATTATCAGCGCAGACGTCACGCTTTCATCCTTTCACCATCGGCAGCTTCAGTCCGTTGCGCTGCGCGCAGGCGATCGCGACCGGATAGCCGGCGTCGGCGTGCCGCATCACACCCGAGCCCGCGTCATTGACCAGCACCCGCGCCAGCCGCCGCGCGGCGGCTTCCGTGCCATCGGCGACGATGACGACACCGGAGTGCTGCGAGTAGCCCATGCCGACGCCGCCGCCATGATGCAATGACACCCACGTCGCGCCACCGGCCGTATTCAGCAGCGCGTTCAGCAGCGGCCAGTCGGACACCGCATCGGTACCATCGCGCATCGCTTCGGTTTCGCGGTTCGGGCTCGCGACCGAACCGGTGTCGAGGTGGTCGCGGCCGATGACGATCGGCGCCTTCAGCTCGCCGGTGCGCACCATCTCGTTGAACGCCAGCCCGGCGACGTGACGTTCGCCGAGTCCGAGCCAGCAGATGCGCGCCGGGAGCCCCTGGAACGCGATGCGTTCGCGCGCCATGTCGAGCCAGCGGTGCACATGAGCGTTGGCCGGAAAAAGCTGCTTGATCTTTGCGTCCGTCTTGTAGATGTCTTCAGGATCGCCGGACAGCGCGACCCAGCGGAACGGACCCTTGCCCTCGCAGAACAGTGGCCGGATGTACGCCGGGACGAAGCCCGGGAAGTCGAATGCATTCTTCACACCCTGGTCGAGTGCGACCTGGCGGATGTTGTTGCCGTAGTCGACGACCTTGGCGCCCATCGCCTGGAAATCGAGCATTGCTTGCACGTGCACCGCACACGACGCGGCCGCCGCGGCGGTCAGTTCGGCGTGCTGCGACGGATCGGCTTGCGCCGCCTGCCAGCGCTCCACACTCCAGCCTTCGGGCAGGTAGCCGTGCACGAGATCGTGCGCCGAGGTCTGGTCGGTAACGAGGTCGGGCATTACGCCGCCGGCGCGCGCACGCCGCACGAGCTCGGGCAGCACGTCTGCCGCGTTGCCGAGCAGGCCGATCGAGACCGCCTCCTTGCGCGCGCAGTGCTGCTGCACGAGGGCGAGCGCGTCGTCGAGATCGCGCGCCTGCTTGTCGAGGTAGCGCGTGCGCAGGCGAAAGTCGAGACGCGATTGCTGGCACTCGATGTTCAGCGAGACGGCCCCGGCGAGTGTCGCGGCCAGCGGCTGCGCGCCGCCCATGCCGCCGAGGCCTGCCGTCAGGATCCAGCGCCCGCCCCACCCTCCACCCTCAGCGCCGCCGAAGTGCTGCCGGCCGGCTTCGCCAAAGGTCTCATAGGTGCCCTGCACGATGCCCTGGCTGCCGATGTAGATCCACGATCCGGCCGTCATCTGGCCGTACATCATCAGGCCCTTGCGGTCGAGTTCGTTGAAGTGTTCCCACGTTGCCCACTTCGGCACGAGGTTCGAGTTGGCGATCAGTACGCGCGGCGCATCGGGATGCGTCTTGAAGACGCCGACCGGCTTGCCCGACTGCACCAGCAGCGACTCGTCGTCGTCGAGTTCGCGCAGCGTCGCCAGGATGGTGTCGAAGCAGGCCCAGTCGCGCGCCGCACGGCCGATGCCGCCATACACGACGAGACGCTTCGGATCCTCCGCAACCTCCGGATCGAGGTTGTTCTGCAGCATGCGGAAAGCGGCCTCGGTGAGCCAGCTCTTGCACGAGAGCGCCGAACCACGCGGCGCGCGGATTTCACGGCGTTCGTCGTAGCGCGGATCGGCAGCCAGCCGTGACTGTTCAGACGGAGCATTCATTGCTATCCCCTCCTTCGCCGTCGATCCGGAATCACATCGGCATCCGGGCCGATGAATAGTCTCGCACGGATAGGCAGGCGGCAGGCTGCACGCGCAGCCGCGCACGGGAGGTAAACGGAGGTTCGCCGGCAGGTAGGCCGCGGCCGCTCGCGGCCACGGCCTCGGCGCTATTTCAGGGCTGCGTCGGCAACCCTTGCGCGATCCATTCGGGCATGCCCCCGCGCAGCCAGTACACGCGCGTATAGCCGGCATCGCGGGCGGCCTTGGAGGCCTTGAACGACTTCCAGCACTCCGCGCCGTTGCAGAAAAAGACCAGAGCGTCGCTCTTGTTCAGGCCGGTGAGGCCGGGGAACTGGTCCTTCTTCACGTCGTAGTCGATTTCCTTCAGGCTCTTCTCGACGTAGGGCAGGTTCACCGCGCCGCGGGCATGTCGCGTCGCGTATTCCTTCTCGGTGCGGACATCGATCAGCTTGGCGCCCTTTTCGGAGAGTTCGTAGGCTTCGCGGGCGCCGACCCGCTGCACGCCGGTGAGCTCTGCCGGCGTGAAGATCCCCAGGCTCGCCACATATTCGTAAGGCGTTGCATCGCTCGTCGGCCGCATGCGCGGTACGCCGGGGATGACGAAGTCCGGCGAGGTTACCCACTGCACCACCGCCGTCTTGACGTTGGCCGGGAGCGACTTCTTGACGACGACCGAGAGCCCGCCCGGCATCGCCTGGGATACCGCCAGCACCTGGCCGGGTGTCTTCTGTGCCTTGCTCCATTCCAGCCACTCGCTTTCGAGAGCGACCGTGGCCTCGGCACCGCCGCCCGCCACCGTGAGCAGGCCGGCGCCGCTGGTCTGGCCGTAGGTCACGGCCTTCAGTGAACGGGTCGTCAGGCCCTCCTGCGCGAGCAGGCCGCGCGCCACGTAGCTGCGCAGCGAGTCCTGCTGCGGAAAGTAGGCGCGGCGGCCCTTGAGGTCGGCCAGTGACTTCATGTCACCGCGGCCGACCAGCACGTACTTCGAGACCGTACCGGTCGATGCGACGAGCTCATAGCCGTGAATCAGTGCCGACGCGGCCACGTGCGGTGGCGCGATGATGATGTCGTTCTCGCCGGTCCGGGTGGAGCGCATTGCGTCGGTGAGATCACGCTGCGGCAGGATGACGGCGCGCGCACCCGCCAGCTTGCCCAGGCCGGTGTTCGCCACGGCCATCGTCAGGAAGTCGCTCGACAGGTCCGACGAATCCAGCACGACCACGGCACGCAAGGTACCCGTGGCCGCCGCCGGCGCGGGCGCCTGGGCGAACGCCGGAACAATCATCGCGCAGGCAAGCGCGACTCCCGACAGATGACGATTCAAGCGAACGTTCATGTCCATCCTCCCTGGCCGACCTTCCCACGTGCCATTCAGGCCACTCGCGGGGGAGTCAAGTGTCCCGTCAAAGGGACCCTGGCTGCGGTTCGAAATGTGCCCCGAAACGGCCCGACTTTTGAATCGCGCGGACACGCGTCATGCGCCTCCGCCCGGGCGGGTTTCCGCGGCGGCACCCTGACGCCCCTTCGCCCCCCTCACTGGCAGGGGGATGTCAGGCCCCCAGTTCAAGGACCACGCGCCGGGTACGGGCACTCTTTTTCTCGATCTTGGCAACCCGCACGTCGCCGATTTCCGCGGTGTTCCTCACGTGCGTGCCTCCGCATGGCTGCAGGTCGACGTCGCGCACGCGCAGCAGGCGCACGCGCCCGAAACCGAGTGGAGGACTGACGCTCATCGACTTCACGAGCTGCGGGTTAGCGAGCATCTCGTCGTCGGTGATCCACTCGCAGCTCACCTCATGCCCTGCCGCGATCAGCCGATCGAGTCCGGCCTGCACGTCGGCCTTGTCGAGCAGGTCCGTCATCGCGAAGTCGAGTCGCGCATAGTCGCTGGTGATACTGCACCCATCGACCAGCTGTTTCACCACCGCGCACAGCAGATGCGTGGCGGTATGAAAGCGCATGTGGCGGTAGCGTCGCTCCCAGTCGATTTCCGCATGGACCGCAGTGCCGACATGAAGCTGGCTTCGCCAGCCGCTCGCCGGATCGAGAAGATGAACGGCGTCAGCGGGAGTGGCGTCAGGACGCCTGCTCTTGCGCGTATCGGTGACCCGCAGGCGCGCCCCTTCGGCCGTGACGAGCCAGCCGGTGTCGCCCGCCTGGCCGCCGCCCAGCGGATAGAACACCGTGCGATCGAGTTCCACACCGTCGTCGGTCACCACGGTGACTGTCGCGTCACAGGAGCGCAGGTAAGCGTCAGTGCGAAACAACGCTTCAGTTGACATTTCAGCCCGTGCCGCGGGCCGCGGCGAACGCCGACTTGCGCCGGCGCACGCCCGCCGGGCGTGCCGCCGGCTCTCCCGCCGACGGGGCATCGCCTTCGGCGGCCGCCGCCGTGCTGGGCGGCGTCGCTCCGGCATCGCCTCGGCAATGTCGTGTGGGAAGCCGCCGCCTTGCGCCTCATCCGGCCTTTGCGCGGCGCGCGCTTCGGCGCCGCGACTGACGGAAAGAGCCAGCTCTCGGCACCGTCGGCATCGACGGCACCTTCCCACGGCAGCATGCAAAGCGTCAGGACAAGCTTCTCGAACTCGGGCTCGAAGCGATCGATGATGCGCTGCGGGTCGTCGCACAGGCGCTTGTCGGCAATCAGGCCGAACTGCACTCCGCCCGCATAGGACAGGATCGAGACACCAATGCCGATGTTGCCCGACTGCGGCACCCAGAACATCATGCGCCGGACGTGCGCGCCGGCCATGTACAGCGGCTGCTCCGGGCCGGGGACGTTGGTCATCACCGCGGTGGCCTTTTTCGCCAGGAAATCGAGCGCCTGCTTCTGCAGCGCACGCGGCACCAGCCCCGCCGCGCCGAGGATGCCCATCGTGAGCACTGCCGTGTAGCTCTGCTTCAGTTGGTCCATGCGGCGCCGCACTTCATAGACGCGCGCGATCGGGTTGGCCATTCCGACCGGCAGCAGCAGCGGCACGAGGCCGAACTTGTTGCCCAGTTCCTTCCACTTGCGGGGGTCGCGCAGGTTGACCGGAACCATCGCCCGCAGCTCGATGCCGTCGACCTCCTCGCCCTGCTGCTCGAGGTACGAGCGTATGGCTCCGGCAACCGAGGCGAGCAGCACGTCGTTGACAGAGCAGCCGAGCGCCTTGCAGACCGCTTTGACGTCAGCGAGCGCGAGCGGCTCGTTCCAGGCCACGACCTTCGACCCGGACGGCACGCCCTTGAGGCTGGTGACCGCGTCGTTTTCCATCAGGGCGATGCTCGCCAGATCCTTCGCGACCTGCGCCGCAAGCCGTGCCGCATCACCGGCGGCTTCGCCGACCGAGTCCGGGTGCTCGAGCAGCGCGGCCGAGGCATGCAATGCCCGGACCGCGGCGTCGCTGGTCGAGTCGATCGCCTTCACGGTCGCCTCGTAAAGGGGCGCAGCAGCGCGTCCCAGGCTCCCGCCGAGCGGGTTGCCTTGATGCGCACGGACGGCCGTTTCGGTGCCGCCCTCGGCCGGATCGTCCGACGTCAGCGCCAGCAGCACCCCGATGAGGGCGATGCCGTCGGCAATGCAGTGGTGGATACGGATGATCAGCGCCTGGCCGCCGTTGTAATTGTCGACGAGGTGCATTTGCCACAGCGGCCTGCTCGCATCCAGCGCGGTGGAAGCCAGGCGACCGACCAGCCGCTTGAGATCCGCGGAACTGCCTGCTCCCGGCAACGCCGTACGGGCGAGGTGCAGGTCGAGGTCGAAGTTGTCGTCGACTTCCCAGGAATAGCCCGTCGCGTCCTGCATCGACGCAACTGCGGAAGCGGTCGTGCTGCAGCAGCTTTTCCTCGACCAGGCGCCGCAGACGGTCGTAATCGACCTTGCCTTCGAATTCGTAGACGCCGACGATCAACATCAGATTCGCCTGCGAGTCCATCCGCAGCCACGCCGTGTCCACGGACGACATCCGCTCGCGCTTGCCCATGCTGTCTCCCGTACGCACCCGTGCGGCGCGGTGGATGCCGCTCGCCCCCTAGGGTCGCTGGCAATGATACGACGCGCTATCCTGACAGGCGCGAGTTGGTTCCGGCCAGTACCGCAGTGAAGTCCGTAGTCACAACATCAGAAGACAGGAGACATCGTGAGCGACCTGAAAGCGAAATTCGAGAAGGCTGTGGCCGATTCGAAAAGCCTTCCCGAGCGTCCTGACAACCAGACGCTGCTGAAGCTCTATGCCCTGTTCAAGCAGGCGTCGAGCGGCGATGTCGAAGGCAAGCGGCCCGGGTTCACCGACATGGTCGGGCGGGCCAAGTGGGATGCGTGGAACGAGATCAAGGGCACCGGCACCGAGGACGCGATGAAGCAGTACATCGCGCTGATCGAAGACCTCAAGGGCTGAACCCCGGGGGCCGGGACGCCGCCGCGGCGCAACGCCGCGCGGCACTCGCCCGTCCGCCTCAAGTCGACCGTTTGCGAGCGGCCTTCCTGGCGGGCTTGGGCGCGCCCTTCCTGGCCCCTGCGTCCGTCCCGACCCGGTCCTTCGCCGGAGCGTGCGGCTTGGCCGGGCGGTGTTCGGCGTGCGCCTTGGCGAGCAGCGTGTCGAAGTTGTGCTCGATGTGCTCGACGAACTTCGCCTTGAAGGCCTTCAGCAGGAATCCCAGCGTGACTTCGAGGTGAATCTCGGACGACGTGACATTCATCTCGCCCTGCACACCGCTGCGACGGAAGTGCAGCGCGTTGCCGGCCCAGTGGCTGACGAGGTCGTACTCGCTCGCCAGATCGTCCGCCGCTTGCTGGACCAGAGCCCGCGCCTGCGCCATCGGCAGCGAGTGATACTTGATCATCTTGATGTCTGCCATCTTGCCTCCTGACGTCAGCGGCGCCGATTCTGCAGCACTTCGGGGTTGACGAGAGACGGCGGCACCTGCCCCGCCAGGGCAGCGCGCAGGTTGGTCATTGCGAGTTGCGCCATCGCCGTTCGCGTTGCACGGGTACTGGACGCAATGTGCGGCGTCAGAACGACGTTCTCGAGTTCCAGCAGGCCGGGATGAAGCGCAGGCTCGTTCTCGAAGACATCGAGTCCCGCGGCCGCGATTTGACCGTTCCGCAGTGCAGCCACCAGCGCCCGGTCGTCCACGACACCACCGCGCGCGATGTTGATCAGCACCGCCGAGGGCTTCATCTGCGCCAGTGCGGCCGCGTCAATGATGTGGTGCACCTCGGGCGAGTACGGCACGACAAGCACCAGGTGATCGCTCGCGCGCAGCAGTTCCGGCAGATCGACGTGGCGCGCGCCACCCTCCAGTTCCGCCGGCAGCCGCGTCCGGTTGTGATAGATCACCGGCATCGAGAAGCCGGCCGCGCGGCGCGCAATTGCACGACCGATGCGTCCCATGCCAAGGATGCCGAGTGTCGTGCCGCCGACCTCGGCACCCGTGAACATCTCGAAGGTCCAGCGCTTCCACAGGCCGGCGCGCAGCCAGCGCTCGGACTCGCCAACGCGCCGGGCGGCCGCGAGCAGCAAGGCCCAGGCGTGATCGGCCGTCGCCTCGTTCAGGACGTCGGGCGTGTTCGTCGCGAGCACTCCATGCCGGGTGCATGCCGCCAGGTCGAGGTTGTTGATGCCGACGGCAATGTTCGCGACCACCTTCAGGCGTGGGCACTGCGCCAGCAGCGACTCGTCGATGCGATCGCCCGCCGTCAGCAGCGCGCCGTCCGCATCGCTCAGCGCGGCAGCCAGCTCGGAGGCATTCCACCCCACGTCGTCCTGGTTGGCGTGCACGTCGAATTCCCGCTGCAGATCTGCGACCAGCGCGGGAAAGATGCGGCGGGAGACGACGACACGTTGCACGGGATCGATCCCTCCTACTTTGTTTGCTGGGCCGCCGGCGGCACCGCAACGCTGCCACGCGGCGCGGAGCCGGGATGAAAACCGATCAGCGCCAGCATGACGAAGTAGCCGATGACGTAGGCGAGCGCGACATGCCATCCGTGCCGCAGCCACTGCCCGACCGAGCGTGCCTGGGCAAACATATTGGAAATGGCGACACCGGCCGATGAGCCGAACCAGATCATCGACCCACCGAAGCCGACCGCGTAGGCGAGAAAGCCCCAGTCATAGCCACCCTGCTTGATTGCGAGCTCCGTCAGCGGAATGTTGTCGAACACTGCCGAGACGAAGCCCAGGCCGAGGGCGGTCTGCCAGGATGCGGCCGGAAGCTCCTCCACCGGCATCATCGAGGCGGCGAGCACCAGCGAAAGCAGGAAGATCGTTCCCCGCAGCGACAGCGGGATCAACCTCCAGTCGGGCCGGCGTACGTGGCCGCCGATGAATATCGCCATCCAGACGGCAACCCCGATGAACGGAAAGCTGTCAGCGATCTCGTTCCACCGCAGGTTGACGAAGACATTGACGCTGACCGCCACGGCGAGGATGAAGCCGACAACTCCCAACGACCAGCCATCGATGCGGACGTTGACCTCTGCTTCACGTGCGATCGGATGGAACGCATGCTGCTGCCGTGCCGCGATGACGCCGAAAATGAGCAGGGCCACGGCGGAGGCGATATAAGCCTCGACGACTTCCTGCGGCGAAATGCCGGAGATCCACAGCATCGTCGTCGTCGTATCTCCGACCACGCTGCCGGCCCCGCCGGCATTGGACGCCGCCACGATCGCGGCGAGATAGCCGATATGCACCTTGCCGCGGAACACCGTGGCGGCGACCGCACCGCCGATCATCGCAGCGGCGATGTTGTCGAGAAAGCCCGACAGCACGAACACCAGTACGAGCAGGACGAAGCCACCCTTCCAGTCGTTCGGAAGGTACTTCGGCAGTATGGCCGGTAACCGGCTTTCCTCGAAGTAGCGGGCCAACAGGCCGAACCCCAGCAGCAGCATGGCGAGGTTCGCCAGGATGACCCACTCGTGCCCGAGATGCGCGAAGAAACCCGAAAGGCCGGCTCCGGTCCTGAACGGCGAGAACACGATCTTGTAGAGCGCGATCACCGTGGCGCCGGTGATGGCGATCGGCATCGTGTGGTGGTGAAACAGCGCCACGGACAGGAGCGTGGCGGCGAAGAATAGGAACTCCACAGGGATGCCGGCCACCGTGGGGCCAGCAAACCCGCCGCCCGCCGCGAGCGCCAGCGAAGGCGCAATCAGCAGCATGACGGCAGCCACGGCGCGCGCCGCATGCTGCATGACAGTCTCCCTGAATCTGTTCTAGTTCTTAGGCGGACGCTACGACAATGATGTGGACGCGATACGGCCCATGCGCTCCGAGCACGATCGTCTGCTCGATGTCGCCAGTGCGCGACGGCCCCGACACCATGTTCACGGCCCGCGGCATCATCTGCTGCGCCCCGCCGTGTTCGCGGCGCATCAGCTCAAACGCGTCTTCCATCGTAGCGACAACTCGGCTCGCCGCGACCAGCGCGACATGGGTCTCGGGCAGCAGATGCGTCGATGCCGGCGAGTCGGCACCCGAAAGCAGCACCAGCGTCCCGGTTTCGGCGATCGCGCAGTAACAGCCGGTGATGCCGACGAGGTCGGCGCCCTGCGATTCGTCGCGCCGCGGCGGCCGGAACTCCACGGCGAGGTTCGCCGCCTCCCAGGGCAGCTCCCGCAGCATGGGCCACACAGCTGCCTGCGCCGCGATGCCCTGTGCAGCCAGGTACCGCGCCACCGCCGCTGGCGCATCGGGCAACGCGTCGACCGTCTCCACCGTGCTCGACATGCGTTCGGCCATCGCGGTGAAGTGCGCGAGCCGGTCGGCATAGGGCGCAGGACGCGGTCCGGCGGGATGGGCCGCGAGGTAGTCTTCCGCGGCCGTGAGATCGTTGGCGGAGGGCGCCTCGCGCTTCTGCGCGGTACGGATCCGCCGCAGGATCTCGGCGCGCGCCTTCGACGTGTCGAAGCTCATCGGGTTGCCTTTCGCATGAACGCGTCGATGCGCGCCACGCCCTGCTCGATTGCGGACTCGCTGGTCGCGTAGGAGAAGCGGATGTGCTGGCCTTCGCCCTCGATGCGTGGGCCAAAGTGAATGTCAGCCAGCACGGCAACCCCGGCTTCGAGCAGCAGCCGGCGACGCAGTTCCTCGGAATCACGCGCGCCGATCAGCGCGCAGGCCTGCGTGACGTTGGGCCAGGCGTAGAACGCACCTCCCGGCGTCGCACAGCGAAACCCCGGCACGGCATTGAGCAGGCGCACGATCAGGTCGCGACGAGCGTGAAAGCGCTCTTTCATCACCTCGGCGTCGGCCTGTGGACCGGTCAGGGCCTGCAGCGCGGCCCACTGGCTGATCTGCGAGGCACACGACTCGGTGTTGGTGATCCAGCGCGTGAAGACCGGCGCCAGCAGCTTGTTCGCCGTGAAGCCGATGCGCCAGCCGGTCATGGCGTAGGTCTTGCTCGCACCGTCGGAGATGATCGTTCGCTCCCGCATGCCGGGCAAGGCGGCGATCGAGACGAATTCGCCGTCGTAGACCAGCTTGCTGTAGATCTCGTCGGCATAGACCCAGACGTCGGGATGCCGCCGCAGCACCGCGGCGATGGCCTCGAGATCCGCGCGCGTCAGGAGCCCCCCCGTCGGGTTGTGCGGAGTGTTGAGGATCAGCAGCCGCGTCTTCGGACCGATACGCGCCTCCAGCGCCGCTGGATCGAACGCGAAGCCGCGCGCCTCGGCGAGCGGCAACGCGACCGGGACCGCGCCGTTGGCGACGATCTGGGACTCGTAGATCGGAAACCCGGGCACCGGGTAGATGACCTCGTCGCCGGCGCCGTAGTCCGTCACGGACGCGATCGTGTAGCCGATGAAGGGCTTCGCCCCCGCACCGACGACAACCTCGTCAGGTTCGATCGCGAGCCCGCGCAGGTCACCCATCGACCGGGCGGCCGCGGCGCGCAGTTCATCGATACCGGCCGACGGCGTGTAGCCATGCCGGCCACCGCGCACGGCCTCGACCGCGGCGTCCTGCACATGCAACGGTGTCGGGAAGTCCGGCTGGCCGATGCAGAACGAAACGATGTCGGCGCCGTCGCGGATCAGCCGGTTCACTTCGGCCAGCACGACGAAGGCGTTCTCGGTGCCGAGTGCTTCGGCGCGACGACTGAGCTTGGGCATGGCGGGCGATTATAGGTTCGCGATGGCGCCCGCGGCGACACTTTCACGCCACGTCCGGACGCAGGCGCGCGCCAGGGCCGCCGTCGAATCGATGCAGTGCGCGCGCAGCGGGGATGCAATGGCGTCGAGCGCCACCGGCAACTCGGTGCAGGCCAGTATCACGCAGGACGCGCCCTGCTCGCGCAGCGCGACGATGACCGGCGCGAGCAGTCGGCCAGCGTCGGATGCCGCATTGCGTTTGACGGCATCGATCGCGGGCTGGACGGCGCGCTCGAACTGATCTGCGTCCGGCCTGAGCCACTCGATGCCGCTGTCCAACCTCTCTTCGTAGATCCTTGCTGCCAGCGTGGCCGCGGTCGCGATGATGCCGATGCGTTGCGCCTCCAGGGGCAACTCGGCGCTGACCGCATCTGCGATGTGCGGGAAGGGCACCGGCGCGTCGGCGGCGAGTTCGCCGTACCAGTGATGCGCGGTATTGCACGGCATGGCCAGCATCGTTGCGCCGGCCGCGAGCAGGCGGTCGCGCGCCGCGATCAGCGCCGGCAGCGGCGATTCGCCGCCGCGCAGGATGGCGGCCGGTCGCGACGGCAGCTGCGGGACGGAATGGATCAGCGTGGGGATGTTCTCCTCATCCCGTTCGGCGCCCGTGGCGACGATCAGCTTGCCGAAGAAGTCCGCCGTCGCCAGCGGGCCCATGCCGCCGATGACACCGAGCATCAGGCGAGCCCGAGCCGCGGCGCGAAGGCGTGCACGTAGCCGAACAGGCCCACGGCACCGCCCGTATGCAGGAACACGATGTTCTGCGTCCGTGCGAACTGGCCCTTGCGGATCAGGTCGATCAGGCCGGCCATCGCTTTGCCCGAGTAGACCGGATCGAGCAGGATGCCTTCGGTGCGCGCGACCAGTTCGAGCGCTTCGAACATGCCCTCGGTGGGCACGCCGTAGCCGCCTCCCACGTAGTCCGAATTGGCCAGGACGCGCTCACGAGCCACCGCACCCGGCACGCCGAGCAGGTCCGCCGCGCGTTCGGCGAGCGCAAACACTTTCTCCTCCTGCACCGGCTTCGGCGCGCGCACGCAGATGCCCAGCACCGGGATGCCGCTGCGGCACCCTTCGAGCCCCGCCAGCAGCCCGGCCTGCGTGCCGGTGCTCCCCGTGGCGGTCACCAATAGGTCGATGTCGAGACCGCAGCCGTTGGCCTGGTCGACGAGTTCGAGTGCCGAAGTGACATAACCGAGTGCACCCACCGGATTCGAACCGCCACCCGGAATCACATACGGACGCTTGCCGAGCGCACGCAGCTCGTCGGCGTGGCGGGCCATCGCGGCGTCCATGTCGGTGCCGCCAGGCACGTGGTGAAGCGCACCGCCGAGCAACCGATCGAGCAGTACGTTGCCCGAAAGTCGATAGTCTGGCTGCGTCGAGCCGGTGCGATCCTCGAGCAGGATTTCACAGGCCAGTCCGAGTTTCGCGGCCGCGGCAGCGGTCTGACGTGCGTGATTCGACTGCGTCGCGCCTTGCGTGATGACGACGTCGGCCTTCTGCGCCAGCGCCTCGCCCATCAGGTATTCCAGCTTGCGCGTCTTGTTGCCGCCGGTCGCCAGCCCCGTGCAGTCGTCGCGCTTGATCCACAGCCGCGGCCCGCCGAGGGCTCGGGTCAGGTTGGGCATCGGCTCCAGCGGCGTCGGCGCGTTCGTCAGACGGACGCGCGGAAAGCGTGCCAGTTTCATCGTGCTCCCTTAGCCGGCTGCCGGTTGCGGCGCCGGCGGCTTGATCTCGAACACCTGCCGCAAGTAGGCGAGGTAGGCCGGATCGTCACACATGTTCTTCTCCGGCGAGTCCGACAGCTTGGCCACCGGCTGGCCATTGCAGCGAACCATCTTGATGACGATCTGCAGCGGCGTGTAACCGAGATCGTTGGTGAGGTTGGTCCCGACGCCGAACGCGATGCGCGCGCGGTCCTTGAAGCGCGTGTAAAGCTCGATGACGCGCGGAAAGTCGAGCGAATCGGAGAAGACCAGCGTCTTGGTGCGCGGGTCGACACGGTTTCGCTCGTAATGCTCGAGCAGCCGTTCGCCCCAGAGGATCGGATCACCCGAGTCGTGGCGTGCGCCATCGAACAGCTTGCAGAAGTACATGTCGAAGTCGCGCAGGAACGCATCCATGCCGTAGACGTCCGACAACGCGATCCCGAGGTCGCCGCGATATTCGCGTGCCCACATCTCGAAGCCAAAGGTCTGCGAGTCCCGCAGCCGCGGTCCCAGCGCCTGGCAGGCCTGGAGGTACTCGTGCGCCATCGTGCCCAGCGGTGTCAGGCCGTGCTTGGCCGCATACATGACGTTGCTGGTCCCGGCGAGGTTCTCGCCGAGCTCCTTCTTCAGCGTCATCAGCACTTCGTCGTGCCACAGGCGCGAGAAGCGCCTGCGCGTGCCGTAGTCGGCGATGCGGCAGCCGGCGAGCGCCGGGTTGTCGCGCACCAGAGCGACCTTGGCCCGCAGGCGGCGCCGGCCCTCGGCGAAGTCGGCTTTGGGCTGCGTGTTGCGGAAGTACACCTCGTTGACGATGGCCAGCACCGGGATCTCGAACAGGATCGTGTGCAGCCACGGGCCCTTGATCACGATGCTGATGCCCCCGCTGGTGTCCGCGCTGCGCTCGACCCGGATCGACTTCATGTGCAGCTGGAACAGCCCCAGGAAGTCCACGAAGTCGCTCTTGATGAAGCGCATGCCACGCAGGTACTCGAGTTCGGACTCGCGGAACCGGAGCAGGCACAGGTAGGCGATCTCCTCGCGGATCTCGTCCACGTATGGCGCGAGGTCCACGCCACGGGTGCGGCAGTTGAAGCGGTACTCGACATGCGCACCGGGGAAGTGATGCAGGACGACCTGCATCATCGTGAACTTGTAGAGGTCGGTGTCGAGCAGCGACTGGATGATCATGCGTCGATTGTAGGGTCGGCCCGCGCCCGCCGGCTATCGCTCGATGCCGAGCACGCGCCGTATCGCCGCGCTCGGCTCCTCGATCTCATCGCGGGTCGCGGTACCGACAATGTGCCCCTGCTCGATCAGCACTGCGCGGTCAGCGAGCCGCGCGACGAACGCCAGGTTCTGCTCCGAAAGCAGGATCGCGACACCCCGCTTCCGCATCGCCTGCACGGCCTCCTTCATGCGCGCGATCACCAGCGGCGCGATGCCCTCGGAAGGCTCGTCGAGCAGCACGACGCGCGGATTGGCGGCCAGCGTGCGCGCGACGGCCAGCATCTGCTGCTCCCCCCCGCTCATCTGGCTCGCGGGTCGGTCCAGCATTTCGGCGAGGTTCGGGAAGATCTCGAGCAGCTCGCGCTCGCCGAACCCTCCGGCCTGCGGTCGTGCCGCGATCAGCAGGTTCTCGCGCACCGTCAGGTCCGTGAAGATGCGACGGTCCTCCGGCACGTAGCCGAGCCCGCGCCGCGCGCGCTGGTACGGCGGCAGCCGCCCGACCGCCTCGCCTGCCAGCTCGATTTCGCCTGCGGCACGCGGCATCAATCCCATCGTCGCGCGCAACAGCGAAGTCTTCCCGGCGCCGTTGCGGCCCACCAGCGCCACGACCTCGCCCGCGTCCACGTCGAACGTGACGCCGTAGACGACCTGGGCGGCGCCGTACCAGGCATCCACCGACCGCAGCGCGAGCAGGCTCATGGGCACACCTGCGCGCCGCTCATCGTGCCGGCATCAATACTCAAGACGCCCGCCGTCACGCCTCGCTCCCGAGGTAGATCGCCTGCACTTCACGGTTGGCACGCACCTGCGCTGCGTCACCGTCGGCGATCAGCCGGCCGCGTGACAGCACCAGCACGCGCTCGGCGAAGCCGAAAACGACGTCCATGCTGTGCTCGGTGAAAAGCACCGTCATGCGGCGCTCGCGCACCTGCGCGACGACCAGCGCCATCAATGCGGTGCGCTCGCCGGGCGCCATACCCGCGGTCGGCTCGTCCATCAGCAGCAGGCGCGGACCGGCCGCCAGGGCGAGCGCAAACTCGAGGCGCTTCAGGTCACCGTAGGCCAGCGCCGCAGCCGGTGCGTCCCCACGATCGCCAAGACCGACCTGCTGCAGCAGGCGATCGGCTGCCTCCGTCGCGCGCCCTGCCAACGGCGCTCCCACCGAAAAAGCATGCCCCGCCGCGGCGGTCAGCGCGAGCTGCGCGTTTTGCCGCACCGTCATCGAGGCGAACGTTCGCGCCACCTGGAACGTCCGGCCGATGCCTGCACGCGTCCGGGCCGCGATCGGCATGCCGACCAGCGATCGCCCTTCGAACTCGATGCTGCCCGCGTCGGGCGCGAGCTGCCCATCGATCAGATTGAACAGCGTCGACTTGCCGGCACCGTTGGGTCCGATGAGCGCTGTCACCGTTCCGGATTCGAGTGCGAAGCTAACATCGCTCACGGCCCGCACGCCGCCGAAGGAGCGCGACACTCCACTCAGGCGCAGCGCAGTCATCGCGATCGCGCCGCCCGTTCCCGCGCGAATCCGACGATGCCCTGCGGAAAGGCGATGACGAGCACGACGATGACGAGGCCAAGCAGCGCGCGCCAGTACTCGGCATGTCGAATGAGTTCGGTCGCCAGTCCGTGGTAGAAAACTGCACCGACGATCGGACCGGTCAGCGTCTGCAATCCGCCCAGCAGCACCATCACCAGACCGTCGACCGAGATCGGGATCGAAAGCGCGTTCGGAAACACGGCACCCTTCTGGAACGCCTGGAGCCCTCCTGCCAGTCCGGCGAACGCGGCACCGGTGACGAACGCCGCCCAGCGCACCCGTCGCACGTCGATGCCGAGCGCTTCCGCGCGCTCAGGAGCATCACGCGACGCCCGCAGCGCATAACCGAACGGCGCGAGCGCCGCGCGGCGCAGGGCGAGCAGCGACGCCACGACGATGCCGAGCGTCAGCAGGTAATAGGTGAGCCGTGAGGCACTGGGCGGCCACACCCCCAGGATGCCGTTGTCACCTCCGGTGACGTCGACCCATTGCACCGCGATCGACCACAGGATCTGCGCGAAGGCAAGCGTCAGCATCGATGCATAGACGCCCTGCGCACGCAGCACGAAGAAGCTGGCGACCAGAGCCGCCAGCCCCGCCACCAGGGGCGCCGCGCTCAGCGCCAGCGCAAACGGTGCTCCGATCGACTGGACGAGCAACGCGGCCGCGTACGCGCCGAGGCCGAAGTAGGCGGCATGGCCAAAGGACACCAGGCCGCCGTGGCCCATGAAGAACTGCAGGCTCGCCGCGAAGAGAGCCAGGATGGCCATCTCGGTGGCGATCACCAGCGCATAGTCGCCCAGCCACAACGGCAGCACGGCGAACGCAGCAACCAGTACCCCGGCCAGGATCCGCACGCGGCCCGACTCCGCGTGAAACGGCGGGTGCGTCATGACGCTGGCGCCGTGTGTCGCGAGCTCGGGCCGTCCGAGCAGTCCGTACGGGCGCACGATGAGCACCGCGGCCATGACGACGAACACCAGCACCAGCGTGGACTGGGGCAGCAGCCAGATGCCGAATGCGTGCAGCACGCCGATGACAAGCGAAGCCCAGAACGCACCCGCGATCGAACCGAGACCCCCGACCACGACGACCACGAACGCCTCGACCAAAATGGTCAGGTCCATCTGCAGGTTGACGGTCTCGCGCGGGATCTGCAGGGCGCCCGCCAGGCCCGCAAGCGCGGCACCCAGCGCAAACACCGCGGTGAACAGCAACCGCTCGTTGACGCCGAGCGCGCTCGCCATCTCGCGGTCCTGGGTGGCGGCACGAACAATCGTGCCCCAGCGCGTGCGATGGAACAGCCACCACAGCACGCCGAACATCAGCGGCCCGACCAGGGTCATCAGAAGGTTGTACTCGGGAACGAACGCGGACCCGATTTGGATCGCGCCCTTCAAGCCGGGGGCGCGCGGCGCAAACTGCTCTTCCGGTCCCCAGATCGCGAGCACGAGGTCCTGGATGATCAGCGCAACGCCGAACGTCGCCAGCAACTGGAAGATCTCCGGAGCCGCGTAGATCCGGCGCAACACGATGAACTCGACAACCACTCCGGCGGCGCCGACGACCAGGGCCGCGAGCAGCACCCCGCCAAAGAAACCGAACGGGGTGGCGGGCAGCGCGGTCGTGAACGTGAATGCGAGGTAGGCGCCCAGCATGTAGAGCGCGCCATGCGCGAAGTTGACGACCCGCGTGACGCCGAAGATCAGCGTCAGGCCGGCGCTGACCAGAAACAGCGTCGATCCGAAGGAGAGCCCGGCGAGGAACTGACCGAGGATGAGGTCCACGAACTCGCCGGCAGAAGAACCTACTTCATTGCCTCAGAGGGACGGCGGCTCTTGACTTCCGCATCGGTGGGCAGGTAGTTGCGACCGTCGGCGTAGCGCCAGTCGACCATCGTGCCCTTGCCGGCACGCTGGTCGAGCCTGCCGACGTAGGCGCCCATCGTCGACTGATGATCGAGCGCGCGGAATGTGGCTGGCCCGAACGGCGTGCTGAACGTCAAGCCGCGCAGCGCGGCGATCAGCTTCTCGGTGTCGGTGGACTTCGCCTTGCGGATCGCGTCGAAGATCGCAGTAAAGGTCGCGTAGCCGACGACGGAACCCAGCCTCGGCGTGTCGTTGTAGCGCTTGTAATAGGCATTGAAGAACTTCGAATGCTCGGGGGTGGCGATCTGGTCCCACGGATAACCGGTGACGATCCAGCCCTTTGGTGTCTCGTCCTTCAGGACGTCCAGGTACTCCGGCTCGCCCGAAAGCAGGCTGACGACCGGAACCCGCGGGAACAGCCCGCGCAGATTGCCCTCGCGCACCAGGCGCGGAAGGTCGGCCCCGAAGGTGACGTTGAAGATCGCATCCGGACGCGCCGCGATCAGCGCCTGCACGGTGCCGGCCGCTTCGAGCTTGCCCAGCGCCGGCCATTGCTCGGCCACGAACTCGACGTCGGGCCGCCGCGCCTTCAGCAGGGCCTTGAAGCTCGCCACCGCTGACTGCCCGTACTCGTAGTTCGGAGCGACGATCGCCCAGCGCTTGCCTGGCAGGCGTGCCGCCTCCTCCACCAGCATCGCCGACTGCATGAAGGTGCTGGGCCGCAGCCGGAACGTGTAGCGGTTGCCCTTTTCCCACACCATGGCGTCGGTCAGCGGCTCGGCCGCGACGAACAGCACCTTGTTACGCAACGCAAACTCCGCCACCGCCAGCCCGACGTTGGACAGGAACGTGCCGGCCAGCAGCGCGACCTTCTCGTTGGAGACCAGTTCGGTGGCCAGCCGGATCGCATCATCGGGCTTTCCGGCGTCGTCGCGCGAAATCACCTCGACCTTGCGGCCGAGCAAGCCACCGGCCGCGTTGACCTCCTCCACCGCCAGTTGCCAGCCCATGCGGTACGGGATCGTGAACTGCGGAATCGTGGAGTAGCTGTTGATCTCGCCGATGCGCAGCGGCGCCGCCTGAGCACCCGCGGGAGCCATCAAGGCAGCGGCCGGAAGCAACAGCACTTCGCGTCGTGTGGTCATGCAACTCGCCCTTGCGTGCAGAGGGAAATGGAAGCGGGACGCCAGCGCCCGTCGGCTAGAATACCGGCTTTGGCGATCGCCAATATTCCCGTGCCGGCCACTCGCGCCCGAGCCGAACGTACAGGAGCTGCTCGATGACGCACGTCGTCACCGAATCGTGCATCAAGTGCAAGTACACCGACTGCGTCGACGTCTGTCCGGTCGACTGCTTTCGCGAAGGCCCGAACTTCCTATCGATCGACCCCGACGAGTGCATCGATTGCGCGGTGTGCATCCCGGAGTGCCCGGTGAACGCGATCTACGCCGAGGAAGACGTACCCGAAGACCAGCGCGACTTCATCAAGCTGAATGTCGATCTGTCCAAGCAGTGGCCGTCGATCACGCGCATGAAGCCCCACCCCGCCGATGCCGACGAGTGGAAGGACGTTCGGGACAAGCGTCACCTGCTGGAGCGCTGACCCGGTTGCCTCACCCGGCCGGCCATCCCACGCGAACCGGCGGCCGGATCCGCCGGACGGTACGTTGCCCGGTCATCCGGATCGACGACCGACAGCGAAAGCGGCCTGACCAATTTGGTTTACTATGCCCTCGCTCGTTGGGAGGGAATGCCTGTTGGACACCGGTGCGTTGAACGGAGAGTGGCGTGCTATATCACCTGCATGAGTTGCAGCGCCGTTTCCTGAATCCCCTGTCGGTGTGGGCCCAGGCCACATCGGAACTCTTTTCCAGCCCCTACAGCCCGCTTTCCTATACGCCGCTTTCGCGCCGGCTTTCCGCCGGTTACGACCTGCTGCACCGGGTCGGCAAGCACTATGAAAAGCCCGAGTTCGGCCTGAAGTCGACCCGCATCGGCGATGCCGACGTGCCGGTGGTCGAGGAAGTGCAGATCGAGAAGCCGTTCTGCCGGCTGCTGCACTTCAAGCGTGTCTTTCCCGCAAAGTCCAAGCGTCCGGCCGATCCGAAGGTGCTGATCATCGCTCCGCTTTCGGGCCACCACTCGACCTTGCTGCGCGACACGGTACGCGCCCTGCTGCCCGACCAGGACGTCTGGATCACCGACTGGATCGACGCCCGTCTCGTGCCGATTACCGCCGGGCCGTTTCACCTCGACGACTACGTCGACTACGTCATCGAGTTCGTCCGCGCCCTCGGGCCGGACGTGCACCTGATCTCGGTGTGCCAGCCCACGGTGCCGGTGCTGGCGGCGGTCTCACTGATGGCGAGCCGCAATGATCCGAAGCTGCCGAAGTCGATGACGATGATGGGTGGACCGATCGACTCTCGGAAGAGCCCCACGCAGGTCAACGCGCTGGCCAAGCGCAAGAACTTCGAGTGGTTCGAGAACAACGTCATCTTCAAGGTGCCGTCGGCCTACCCGGGCTATCTGCGCAAGGTCTACCCGGGCTTCCTGCAGCACGCCGGATTCGTCGCGATGAACCCCGACCGGCATCTCAATTCCCATTGGGACTACTACCTCGACCTCGTCAAGGGCGACCTCGATGACGTCGAAGGCCACCGCGCCTTCTATGACGAGTACAACGCCGTGCTCGACCTGCCGGCCGAGTACTACCTCGACACCATCAAGATCGTGTTCCAGGAGCACCGGCTGCCCAACGGCACATGGAAGGTCCGCGGCGAACTCGTGAAGCCCGAAGACATCAAGACGGTGGCGCTGTTCACCATCGAAGGCGAACTGGACGACATCTCGGGCAGCGGGCAGACGCAGGCGGCACATGACCTGTGCAAGGGCATACCCAAGGGCCAGAAGAAGCACCTGACCGCCAAGGGAGCCGGGCACTACGGCATCTTCAGTGGACGCCGCTGGCGCGACGAGATCTCGCCCCAGATCAAGAGTTTCATCCGCGCGAGCGCCTGAGTCGCGCGGCGCGCGCCGTGCGAGTTTCCGTTGTGAACTGCAGAGCCGCTGTGACGTCGCCCATGTCCAGCCTTACCGCCCTTACGCTCGTCGAGAGAATCGACGCGCTGCTGCCCCAGACGCAGTGCACGAAGTGCGGGTTCGATGGCTGTCAGCCCTACGCGGAAGCCATCGCTGCCGGCAGGGCCGAGATCAACCAGTGCCCGCCCGGTGGCGCGGCCGGGATTGCCAAGCTCGCCGCATTGACCGGGCACCCGCCGCTGCCACTGAATCCGGCCAATGGCTCGGAGCAGCCGCTGCGCACCGCGGTCATCGACGAATCCCTCTGCATCGGCTGCACGCTGTGCATCCAGGCGTGCCCGGTCGATGCGATCGTAGGCGCGCCACGGCGCATGCACAGCGTCATCGCCGCGTGGTGCAATGGCTGCGACCTGTGCGTCGCGCCCTGCCCGATGGACTGCATTGCGATGGTGCCAGTGCAGCCACCGCGCGTCTGGACCGAAGCCGATGCCAGCGACTCACGCGCCCGCCATGAGACTCGTCGGCGCCGGCTAGCGGACGAACGCGATGCGCGCGAGCAGCAACTACTCAGCAAGGCTCACGCCAGGCTCGACGAACTGCAGGAACGCCACGATCTCGCGCCAGCGGATCTCTCCCGCAAACAGGCCGTCGTGCGCGCTGCGATCGAACGGGCACGTGCACGGCGCCAGGCACCGAAGCCATGAACCCCACCAAGCGCCGGGCCATCTACGAACGGCTGCGCAGCCTGAATCCGCACCCCCGGACCGAGCTCGAGTACGAAACGCCGTTCCAGCTGCTGGTGGCCGTCGTCCTTTCCGCACAGGCCACCGACAAGAGCGTCAACCTGGCCACGCGCAAGCTCTTCAAGGCGGCAGCCACTCCGGCGGCCATCGCAGGCCTCGGGGAGGAACGGCTGGCCGAGTACATCAGGACGATTGGCCTGTATCGCACGAAGGCGAAGAACGTCGTCGGACTGGCGCAGCAACTGCTCGAACGCCATGGCGGTGCAGTGCCGCGCGACCGCGCAGCGCTCGAAGCCCTGCCGGGAGTGGGCCGCAAGACCGCCAACGTCGTGCTCAACACGGCGTTCGGCGAACCGACGATCGCCGTCGATACGCACATCTTCCGCGTCGCCAACCGCACCGGCATGGCGCCGGGCGCCAATGTCGACGAGGTCGAGCGACGGCTGGAGAAGTTCACGCCGGACGAGTTTCGCAAGGACGCGCACCACTGGCTGATCCTGCACGGCCGCTACGTCTGCAAGGCGCGCTACGCCGGAGTGCTGGCGCTGTCCGATCAGCGAATGGTGCGAGTACCGGCCCAAGACAGAGGCACCGCGGCGCCGCCCGTTCCGGCTTTCCGCCGCGCACGGGCCCGTAGGCATGTTCACGCCGACGAAGGACGACGTCCGGCGCTTCTTCCGCGAAACCTGGCGCAAGCACCGGGCCGCCGAGCTGCTAACGCCGATCGAAGCGCTTGCGCTCGACTGGATCATCGAGCATCCCGAGTATCACGATGAACTGGCGCGCTCGGGTGACGAGGCCGAGTATCGCGTCGAGGACGGCCGCACGAATCCGTTCCTGCACCTGTCGATGCATCTGGCGATTGCCGAACAGTTGTCGATCGATCAGCCGCCTGGCATACGGGCGGCGTACGAGCGGCTCGCGCAGCGCCGTGGGGACGCGCACCGGGCCGCGCATGACGTGATGGAGTGCCTGGGTGAAGTCGTCTGGGCCGCGCAGAGGGCCGGCCAGGCGTTGCCGCCGGACGAGATGAGCGCGCGCTACCTGGACTGCCTCGCGCGCCAGGCCGGACAGAACTGAACTGTCACATTGCCGCGGCGTGTGACTGGAAAAAGCGCCGCCGGCGCTCAGCGCTTGGAGTTTTCCAGCGGACCGGGCAGGCCGCCCAGATAGGCGGCGAGGTTCTTGATGTCGGTCCGCGACAGCGGCTTGGCCAGTCCCGCCATGATCGCGTTCTTGCGCGCGCCGGTCTGGTAATCGCGCAGAGCCTTCTCCAGATAGTCCGGATACTGCCCAGCGAGCTTCGGATAGCTCGGATCGACCGGGCTCGCGAAGTCCTTGCCGTGGCACGCGGCGCACTGGGCCTGCGCAAGCTCCTGACCCTTTGCAACATCAGCCGCCTGCGCGGAGAGCGCCGCGGACGCCGCGACCGCGGCAACAAGACATTTCATTTTCATCATCGCCACTCGCTTACTTGCCACGTGCCGCGTAATAGGCGGCGACGGCGGAGATTTGCTGATCCGTCAGGCCCTTGGCGATGCCGGTCATCGTCGGATGGGAACGGGTGCCCTGCCGATATTCCTTCAGCGCCGCCTCCAGATACTGCTGCGACTGTCCACCGATCTTGGGGACGCGATAGACCTGCGGGAACGAGGCCTGGTAGCCAGGAATCGAGTGACAGCCGATGCAGTTCGACACGGGCGCATCGCCGGCCGGGGCAGGCGCACTCGCCTTCTTGTCCTGCGCCGCCGCCAGCAGCGGCAGAGTCGCCGCAACAGCGGTGAGCAGCAAACGGTAAGTCTTCATCCGCGGCATCCGTATGGTGTTCGTTACGAGGCGCAACACAAGGCCGAGACCTGCAGCGCGGCCGGTTCATTCGCTTTCCAGGCCGGGCGCGATTGTAATCGACTCGGCGCCCCGCTCCGGACGGTCGTCAGGGGCCGTTTCCGGCTCCTACCCCTGCGTATACTCGACCGACCTTTTCTTCGCCCCGCCCAGTCCATGTCGCGCTTCGAAGGCTCGTCCACCTACGTCGCCACCGACGACCTGAAGCTCGCCGTCAACGCGGCGCTCACGCTGCAGCGCCCGCTTCTGATCAAAGGCGAGCCCGGCACCGGCAAGACGATGCTGGCCGAGGAGGTCGCGCGTGCACTGAACATGCCGCTGCTCGCCTGGCACATCAAGTCGACGACCAAGGCGCAGCAGGGGCTGTACGAGTACGACGCGGTCAGCCGGCTGCGCGACTCGCAGCTCGGCGATGCCCGCGTCCAGGCGATCGAGAACTACATCATCCGCGGCGTGCTGTGGCAGGCCTTCACATCGGAGCAGCCGTCGGTGCTGCTGATCGACGAGATCGACAAGGCCGACATCGAGTTTCCCAACGACCTGCTGCGCGAACTCGACCGCATGGAGTTCTACGTCTACGAGACGCGCCAGACCGTCCAGGCGCGCCACCGGCCGCTGGTCGTCATCACCTCGAACAACGAGAAGGAACTGCCGGACGCGTTCCTGCGCCGCTGTTTCTTCCACTACATCAAGTTTCCGGACAAGGACACGATGCAGGCGATCGTCGATGTCCACTTCCCGAGACTGCGCAAGGAGCTTCTCGCCAATGCGCTCGCGGTGTTCTTCGGCGTGCGCGATCTGCCGGGCCTGAAGAAGAAGCCGTCCACGTCGGAACTGCTCGACTGGCTGAAGCTGCTGGTGGCCGAGCAGATTCCGCCTGAGGCGCTGCGCTCGAAGGACGACAAGATCGCCGTGCCGCCGCTCGCCGGTGCGCTGCTGAAGAACGAGCAGGACATGCATCTGTTCGAGCGGCTCGTCTTCATGGCGCGCAGCAACCGCTGAGCCATGCTCGCCCCGCAGCCGGTGACGCTCGAAGGCCACGGCGTGCGGCTCGAGCCGCTGGCGCGCGCGCACCACGATGGGCTGATTGCCGCTGCCAACGACGGCGAGCTGTGGAAGCTCTGGTACACGTCGGTCCCCGAGCCCGAACAGACCCACGCCTACATCTCGGCCGCCCTGGCGGGCACGGAGGCCGGCCACATGCTGCCCTGGGCCGTGCGCGACCTTGCCAACGACACGATCGTCGGCACCACGCGCTACCACGACATCGTCGCCGTGGTCGACCGCGTCGAGATCGGCTACACGTGGTACGCGCGCCGCTGCCAGAAGTCGCACGTGAACACCGCCTGCAAGCTGCTGCTGCTCGGCCACGCCTTCGATGTGCTGAAGTGCGAGGTGGTCGGCTTTCGCACCGACAACTTCAACTTCGCCTCGCAAAAGGCAATCGCCGCGCTCGGAGCGAAGCAAGACGGCGTCATCCGCCATCACCAGCCGCGGCGTGATGGCAGCGTGCGGGACACCGTGATGTTCAGCATCCTGGCGGCCGAGTGGCCGGACGTGAAGCGCCATCTCGAACTTCGCCTGGCGCGCCACCGTTGACGCACCACCGTTAACGCGATGCTGATCGACTTCTTCTTTCACCTGCGTGCGGCGAAGCTCAAGGTCTCGATCAACGAGCTGCTGACACTGCTCGAGGCGCTGAAGCGCGGCGTCATCGGGCCGTCCATCGACGACTTCTACTTCCTGTCACGGACCGCGCTGATCAAGGACGAGACCCAGTTCGACAAGTTCGACCGCGCCTTCGGCGAGTACTTCAAGGGCGTGTCGACGACTCTGGATTTCTCGAAGGAGATTCCCGACGAGTGGTTCAAGAAGGTGCTCGAGCGCGCGTTCACACCAGAAGAGATCGCGAAGCTCGAGAAGCTCGGCTGGGACAGGCTGATGGAGGAGTTCAGGAAGCGCCTCGAGGAACAGGACGGCGCCCACCACGGCGGCAACCGCTGGATCGGCTCCGGTGGAACCTCGCCGTTTGGCCACGGCGGCGCGCATCCCGAAGGCATCCGCGTCGGCGGCCCGAGCAAGGGTAATCGCTCGGCGGTCAAGGTCTGGGAGATGCGTGGCTACCGCGACTACGACGACAGCGTCGAGCTCGGCACGCGCAACATCAAGGTCGCGCTGCGCCGGCTGCGCCGATTCGCGCGCGAAGGCGCCGAACTCGAGCTGGACATGCACGGAACGATTGAGTCGACCGCGAAGAACGCCGGTTGGCTCGATCTCAAGCTCGTGCCCGAGCGGCACAACACCGTCAAGGTGCTGATGCTGCTCGATGTCGGCGGCACGATGGACGAGCACATCAAGGTCACCGAGGAGCTTTTCTCGGCCGCCAAGAGCGAGTTCAAGCACCTGGAGTTCTATTACTTCCACAACTGCGTCTATGAGTACCTGTGGCGGAACAACCGACGCCGCTACACCGAGCGTTTCGCCACCTGGGACGTACTGCGCAAGTATCCGCACGACTGGAAGCTGGTGTTCGTCGGCGATGCGACGATGAGCCCCTACGAGATCCTGCAGCCGGGCGGTTCGGTCGAGTACAACAACGAGGAGGCCGGCGCCGTCTGGCTGCAGCGATTCTTCACGACTTTTCCGAAGTCGATCTGGATCAACCCGGAACCCGAAGGGCTTTGGCAGTACCGCCAGTCTGTCTCGATCATTCGCCAGTTGACCGGCGGCCGCATGTTTCCGATGTCGCTCGATGGATTGACGCGGGCGATGCGGCAGTTGTCGAAATAGTCGCGGTCATTCAGCGTCGCCAAGGCGCGGCCGTCGACGCGTTGGTGAGCAATTCCCCGAAAAGCGTCGGATTGATCAGCTGCCTGCGGCGTCCGGTAACGGTATGCCGCGGCATGATGATCGAGATGCGCCTTGCCCGTCTCGGCACGATGATGACTTCAGCCGCCCTGCTGGCCGGCTGCGGGCCGGTGCTGCCGGGCTCCGACGGCTATCCGCGTGACTGGCCGCCTACACAGCCAAGCGCGAGTTCCTGTCCGGATCTCACCGGCCGCTATGCCGTCGGCGATGACGTGATGGCACGTGTGTTCGTGCGACGCGCCCGCATCGACGCGCCCGGGGTGTTCTGGCGCTCCATGGAGATCACTGGCGACGGTACGAGCGGATATGCGCTGGAGCTGACCGGCACCGTAGACGACAACCGCGTCGTACGGCAGCGGGTGCCGACTGTCGGGCTGCGCTGCCGTGAGGGCTGGGCCTATCAGGATCTCCCCCACGGCACCCACGATCCGATCGAGCGCGCTCCGGACGACGACCGGCGCATCACTCGCTACGTCATGATCGCGCGCGACCGCGACGGCAATCTGGTGGCGCAGGAGGTGATAGAGCGCATGCTCGTGATCGGCATCTGGGCCGAGACCGGGGCCGGCATCCCTGTGCCGTTCACTCACTCGGCGGATCGCCGCTGGTCGCGCTGGCTTGCCTTCACCGGGGGCAACGATGGCTTGCCCGCGCTGCACGTGCTGGCCGGCGACGCCGATCCCGGACTGCAGCGCCTGGGTCGCCTGCTGCCCGCCGACGCGGCGATCCTGTCGAAGCGCAGCGAAGGCGACGGCCATCAGGTGGAAGTGCAGTTGCAGAGTCTCTCCCTGTGGCTGGAGTTTGAAGAAAGGATGCAGCAAGGCCGGGGCGATGGCAGCGTCGAGATCCGGTCGCGACGACAGTCCTCCAACGGTCCAGTCACCTTCATTGCGCAGGTGCGACCACCACGGCCATCGCCGAGAGTCGATGAGGGCCGAATCGCTGCCGCAAGGGTCGAACATGACCGCACAGAAACTGTTGCCCGGCGGGTACAGTCACTGCTGCCGAAAGGCGGCAGCATCTCCGGAGTACGCCCGATCGACGATGGCTACCTGATCGACGCAAGTTTTCCAAGCGACGAGGCGCTTTCGGAGTTCGTAGGCGCACTGAATCTTTCGCCCGAATTCGGCATTCCCGACGTCCGCTCCACGCGACCCGTCGGCGGCAAGGCCGTGGTCGCCGGCATCTGGGTGCGGACGCGCTAACTGTCACACTATCGCCTCGTCCGGTCAGCGTCGCAGGCGACGCACCAGCATGGCCCGCACAGCAGCCAGCTGCGCTAGCAGCAGCCCGGCGGTCAGCAATTCCGGTGAGCGCACCTGGTGATCGAAGTACGGCTTGATCAGGCTGGTCGCCACCACGGCCACGATCAGGCACGGGATCATCGCGTACCCCAGCGCGCGTTCGACGCGCAGCGCATCGCTACCGGCTCCCGCAGCGTCCCACAGGTTCCACACGATGAGCACCAGCAGCAGCAGTACCGGCGCAAGCGCGACGACCATGGTGGAGCCCATCAGCAGCGCGAGGCCCGCGAGGCAGCCGCCGGCAATCAGTACGCGGCGCCGCGTCGCGGCCGGGTCGAGGTCGGAGCGCACGAGCTGCGTCGCCGCGAATCCCATCGCCGCCCAGTAGAACAGCAGGTGCAGCAGCGCCGTGCCGCGCATACTGGAAACGAAGGAAGGACTGAACAGCGTGGGAAAGAGGTAGACACCGAGGAACAGCATCGCCGGCACGGTGTCCGTCATGCCGAACGAAATCGCGGCCGGACGGGTCGCTGGGCGGGCACTCACGCGGGAGCCTTTTGCAGCAGTCGAGTCATCGGATTCAATTGCGGAAAGTCGCACGGCGAGTGCGATGCGGTGCCGGGGATGGCCGCAGGCGGCGCTGCACCCAACGGCCGGCCGGACTGTCAGTTATTGAACGGCGGTGCCGCCTTCAGCACCTCGTCCATCGTCGTGACACCCTTGGCGATCTTCTCCGCGCCGGAGACGCGCAGCGAGCGCAATCCGTCGCGCGCGGCCTGGCCGCGCAGCTGCACGAGGTCGGCGCCTTCGGCAATCAGCTTGCGCATGGCGTCGGTCATCACCAGCATCTCTATCAGCCCGGTACGGCCCATGTAGCCCGTGCGACGGCATTCGAGGCAACCGACCGGGTGGTAGATCTTCTCCGGCACGTTGGAGCGCCAGGGTGCGACCAGTTCCTTCCAGAGGGTCGCGTCAACCGGGTCGCCCACTGCCTTGCAGTGCGGGCACAGCGTGCGCACCAGCCGCTGCGCGAGGATGCCAATCAGTGTCGCGTTGACTAGATAGCTTGGTATGCCGAGTTCGATGAGGCGCGCGATCGACGCCGCGGCGTCGTTCGTGTGCAGCGTCGAGAACACCAGGTGGCCGGTCAACGCGGACTGCACCGCCATGTCGGCAGTTTCCTTGTCGCGGATC
>CAWADK010000014.1:0-26779 GCA_963780715.1 uncultured beta proteobacterium | reverse complement strand
CGGACTTGCGGAGTCGGCGCGTCTTTGTTACGGTACTGTAAATGCATACAGTATCTCATCTTGGCGGCGGTACCCTGCTCTACCGTGAGTTCGAGGCGCTCGACCTCGTCGATGCGAGCGAAGCGCGCTTCCTCACGTCAGCCGTGCGGGATGCCGTGCGCGAAGCGCACCGCCACGGAGCCTTCGAAGCCAACTTCCACCGCTATCGACTGCGTGCGTGGCGTGAGTCACTCGGCTCAAGGCTGGTGACGGTGACTTGGCGCGTCAGCCTCGACAGCGCGCCGGTCGCGGGTGACACCCACATACTTCCCGCGCCATAGCGCTATTTAACCGTCGCTGCGCGCACAAACGCGCGTGTCGAATCGTCCGTGCACATCCGCTTCTCGGTCGTCCGTACGCGTCGACACGGCCGCAAACTGCCCGAAGCCGAGCTTCAGCGCGAGCAACCCGTTCTTGGCGAACTCTCTTGCTTCACGCTCGACGATCCTCACCTGCGCCGGCCGGTTCGCGTAGCAAAGTTGACGCGGACCGAGGATGCACGACGACCTGAACTGATACCTTCCCTCTACGACGCCGATGTCATCACCCTCGGCGCGACAGGTGCCGTCATTACCGGCATCGAGCGGCTGCCGTCCGGTTCGGGCGTAGTCGAGTTCGCGCAGTCGTGGTGGGTGCGGTTTCTCTAGCGCCGCCTGGGCCGGCTCGCTGCAATCCTGTTCGCCTGGAATCTCCCGATCCACCTGTCGAACGAACTTGCATACTCGGCCCGACGTCGCGAAGAAGAAGTTCGCCGAAGGGTTCGGACGACTACGTGCGCGCGCGACGAAGCCGGAGTGCCTGGCTCAACCGCGGCGAGGGACTTCGTAGCGCAGCTCGACGAAGCCGGGCCCGATCTGTTTCACCGACGTCAGCTTCAGCGGCGGAAAGGCAATCTGCCGTGGCAAGAGCGGCTGGCCCGCGCCAAGAGTCACCGAGCCGACCTGGACGATCAGTTCATCGAGAAGGTCAGCGTCCCAGAACTGGCCCACCAGATCACCGCCGCCGACGAGCCAGACGTTCTTGCCCTGCGCCGCCGCGATCATCTGTGCGTGAACCGGGCGCACGTCGCCATTGACGAACGAGATGTTTGCGCCCGGCACGCGCGGCAAGTCGCGGCTGCTGAAGACCCACGTGGGTTGGTGGTACGGCCACGGCGAACCTGATTCCGTACCCGGCTTGACCACATTTCGAAGCATCCACTCGTAGGTGGCGGAACCCATGGCGAGCGCCCCGACGTCCTGGATGAACTGCGGGTAGCTCGTCTCATTGACGTCGCCGAGCTGGAAGAGCCAGTCCAGCGAGTGATCGACCGTGGCTATGAAGCCGTCGAGGCTGGACGCGGTGTAGTACTGGGTCTTCATGGATGCCGGGCGAGCCCATGGACAAGGTGGGGAGGCGTCACGTGAACGAGCGCCACCGCGATGAGTCTCCGACGCCGTTGCCTGAAAATCAAGCCAAAGTGTCCCGATGCTCGCCTTCGTGATCGAAGCCACTACTATCCGATGCGTGCCCATGACGCGATACTGCGTGTGACCGACCGTTCCTACCT
The DNA here is from genome assembly GCA_963780715.1 of uncultured beta proteobacterium. Taxonomy (GTDB): domain Bacteria; phylum Pseudomonadota; class Gammaproteobacteria; order Burkholderiales; family Burkholderiaceae_F; genus JALORV01. The sequence goes on along the minus strand of CAWADK010000014.1, from coordinate 25,191 downwards.
CTTTGTTCCCGGCAACCGGGCCGATCGCTTCGCGGCTGCATGCAATGCCGGCGCCGACGTCGTGCTGATCGACCTGGAAGACGCGGTAGCGCCGGCGGCCAAGGCCGACGCTCGCCAGGCGGCCGCGGCCTGGCTTCGTGGAAGCGTTGGCGCCTGGCTGCGGATCAACGGCGCCGACACGCCATCGTTCGCGGAAGACCTGTCGCTGCTCACGTTGCCCGGACTCGGCGGCGTGATGCTGGCCAAGGCCGAGGAACCGGAGTCGATTGCTGCAATCCGTCGAGCGGCGCCATCGGTGCCCATCATTCCGCTGCTCGAGAGCGCCCGCGGACTGTGGAACGTCATGGCGCTTGCTTCGGCGCCCGGTGTCATCCGGCTGGCGTTCGGAGCGGTCGATTTCCAGCTCGACCTCGGCATCGACGGCGAACGCGACGAACTGCTGATGGCGCGCTCGCAGCTGGTTCTCGCCTCCCGGGTCGCGGGACGGCTGCCGCCGGTGGATGGTGTCACGATGGCGCTCGATGACGCGGAAGCCCTGGCCCGGGACGTGGCGTATGCCCGACGGCTGGGATTTGGCGGCAAGCTCTGCGTGCACCCGCGCCAGGTCGCCACCATCAACGAGGGTTTCCGGCCGTCAGCCGCCGAGGTGCAATGGGCGCGGCGCGTGGTCGCGGCCGCCGCCGAGTCGGGAGACAACGCGTGCCGGCTGGACGGCAAGCTGGTGGATCGGCCCGTCATCGATCGCGCGCGGGCGATCCTGCAAACGGCCGACCGGACTGCGCGCTAGGCGCGCCGGCCTGCCTACGACCCGCCGCTTCGCCCTGGCGCAAGCGCGCCGGCAAGGACACGAATCGCATGCACGGCCTGCCGCGACGTGCGCGTGCCGTCGGCGATCTGGTGCCGGCAACTGGTGCCGTCGGCCACGATCAGGGTGTCGGCGTCTGCCTTGCGGACCGCAGGCAGCAATGCCGCCTCGGCCATCTTCATCGAGACTTCGTAGTGCGCCGCCTCGTAACCGAAGCTGCCGGCCATGCCGCAGCAGCTCGACTCGACGACCTCGACCTGCAGTTCCGGAATCAGCCGCAGCACGGCCACGACTGGTTTCAGGACATCGAATGCCTTCTGATGGCAATGGCCGTGCACCAGCGCCTTCTTCTGCGGGAGCGCCTGCAGCGGCAGCCTGAGCCGGCCATCCTTGTGCTCGCGCGCCAGGAATTCCTCGATCATCAGCGCGCGGGTGGACAACTGCTCGGCGCTCTCGCCCAGTCCCATCACCAGAAACTCGTCGCGCAGCGAAAGCAGGCACGACGGCTCGAGTCCGACGATGGTGGCGCCGGCCGCCACGTGCGGTGCCAGCGCCTTCACCATCCGGCCCGCTTCGCGCTTGGCCTCGTCGACGAGGCCTGCCGCCAGATAGGTTCGTCCGCAGCACAGGGGGCGCGCCGGTTCATCGTCGGAATGCGCCGCGCGGGCAACGGCGACCCGGTAGCCGGCGGCCTTGAGAACGCGCAGCGCTGCATGCGCGTTCTCTGGCTCGTGGTAGTTGCTGAACGTGTCGACCAGCAGCACGACGTCGGCGTTGGCGTCGACCGCCTGGCGCGCTGCTCCGCTCGACAGGAACGTGTCGCTGCGCCAGCGCGGCAGCGTTCGCTGTGCGGAAAAACCCGCCCATCGTTCCGAAAGTCGCGCCGCCCCTGGCAGCGTGTCACGCAGGTTGGCGAGTAACGGAAAGCGTGCCGCCCATGGCGCCCATTGCGGCAGGGAGGCAACGATCCGGTCTTTCAGCGACAGGCCGTGCTTCTTCTGCCAGTGATAGGCGAACTCGATCTTCATCTTCGCCATGTCCACGCCGGTCGGGCAGTCCCGCCTGCAGCCCTTGCAGCTCACGCACAGGTCGAGCGCGTTGCGCACTTCCTCGCTGGCGAAGTCCGGACCAAGCTGACCGGACACCGCGAGCCGCAGGGTATTCGCGCGGCCGCGCGTGACGTGCTCTTCGTCGCGCGTGACGCGGAAGCTGGGGCACATCGTCCCGGCGTCGAACTTGCGGCAATGGCCGTTGTTGTTGCACATCTCGACGGCCTTGGCGAAGCCCTGCGCCGGGTCCCCGCCGGTACCGGGCGCCGTGGTCGTGTCGGCCACCGGGTCGGCATGGACGTTCCACGCCGACCAGTCGAGTGCGGTCGACAATTCGAGCGGCCGATAACCGGGCGGATAGCGGAACAGCCGCGCGTCGTCCATCTTCGTGCCGCGCACGATCTTGCCGGGATTCATCAGGCCGTCGGGATCGAAGAGCGCCTTCACCTCTTCAAATGCACGGGTCAGCCGCGCTCCGAACTGCCACGCCACCCACTCGGTGCGCACCAGCCCGTCCCCGTGCTCGCCCGAGTACGCACCCTTGTACGTGCGCACCATCGCGGATGCTTCCTCGGCGATCGCGCGCATCCTGGCCGCCCCCCGTTCGGACCACCCTGGCGCATGTCGAGGATCGGACGCACATGCAGCGTGCCGACCGAGGCGTGGGCATACCAGGTGCCGCGCGTGCCGTGTCTAGCGAAGACCGAAGTCAGCCGGTCGACATAGTCCGCGAGATGCTCGAGTGGCACGGCGCAGTCCTCGATGAAGGAGACCGGTTTGCCGTCGCCCTTCATGCTCATCATGATGTTGAGCCCCGCCTTGCGCACCTCCCAAAGCGCTTTCTGCGCGTTGGCGTCGGTCATCCGCACGACCTGCCCCGGCAGGCCGAGGTCGCCCATGAGCGTGACGAGCGCTTCCAGATGGCGACGCGACGAATCGGCGTCGTCGCCCGTGAATTCCACCAGCAGGATGGCGTCCGGCTCGCCGACCAGTGCGCCATTGATGATCGGCCTGAACGACGGATTGCTGCGCGCCAGCTCGATCATCGTGCTATCGACCAGCTCGACCGCCGAGGGGCCGAGCGTGACGATGTGCTTCGTCAGCTCCATCGCCCTGTAAAGCGTCGGGAAACTGACCACGCCCAGCGTGCGGTGCTTCGGCAGCGGGGCAAGCTTCAACGTGAGCGTGCGCGTCCAGGCCAGCGTGCCCTCGGATCCCACCAGCAGATGTGAGTAGTTCACGCTGCCGTCGGCCGTGTACGGACGTTCGCTCTGCGGGTGGAAGACGTCGAGGTTGTAGCCGCCGACCCGCCGCATGACCTTCGGCACCTGCAGTGCGATCTCGTCGCGCTCACGCTCGGCGATGGCGCGCAGGCCGTGCATCAGCTCCCGGACGCGCGGCATCGCGCCCTGCATCGCGCCTTCCGGCCCCAACCACCCTTCGGTGCCGTCGGCGAACAGCGCCTCCGCGGCGACCACGTTGTGCACCATGTTGCCGTAAGCGATCGACCGCGAGCCGCAGGAGTTGTTGCCCGCCATGCCGCCGAGGGTCGCCTGCGCCGAGGTGCTGACGTCCACCGGGAACCAGAGTCCGTGCGGACGCAGCCAGCGCGTTCAGCGCGTCCAGCACGATGCCGGGCTCCACGGTGACGGTCATCGCTTCGCGGTCGAACGCGACAACTTCGCGCAGATGCTTGCTGCCGTCGATGACGAGGGCCGCCCCCACCGTCTGCCCGCACTGTGAACTGCCGCCGCCACGCGGCAGGATCGGTACCCCCGAATCGCGACAGATGTCGATCGCTGCGCGCACGTCGTCGTGCGACTGGGGAACCAGCACGCCGACCGGCTCGATCTGGTAGATCGAGGCGTCGGTCGAGTAGCGGCCGCGCGAGGCGCGGTCGAACAGCACCTCGCCCTGCACCGCGCTGCGCAGGCGGCGCGCAAGCTCGCTGTCGCCGGGTCGATGGAATACGAGCGGGCGGGCCAGCGGCGCGTTCATACGGCGCCCCCGGATCGCTCGGCGCGCAGGCCATCGAGCACGGCCTGTCCCTTCTCGCGCAGATGGTTGCGAAGTATCGAACCCAGCCGCGCTCCGTCGCGCGCTTCGAGCGCTTCGACCATCGCCGCGTGCTCGCGTGCGGCGGTGTCCCACTTCTGCGGGTCGAAGTTCGAGCGGAAGCGAAGGTTCTGGATGCGCAGGTTCAGCGTGGAGTAAACGTGCGACAGCAGACCATTGCCGGCCGCACGGTTGATGCGGTCATGGATGGCACGGTTGATGCGGTAGTACGCCGGCAGGTCGCGCCGCGCGTGGCAGGCGAGCATCTCGAAGGTCAGCGCCTTGATCTCGGCAGTCTCCTCCGGCGTGATGCGCTGGCAGGCGAGCTCGCCGGACAGCGCCTCGAGCGCACCCATCACCTCGAAGCTTTCGCGGATGTCGTCGTCCGACAGCGACACGACCTGCGCACCGCGATTCGGCTGCAGCTCCACCAGATGTTCGGCCGCCAGCAGACGGAACGCTTCCCGCAGCGGCGTGCGGGAGGCGCCCAGTCGATCGCACAGGGCGCGTTCGTTGAGGCGCGTACCCGCCGGCAGTTCTCCCTCGATGATCAGGTCGCGAAGCCGGTCTGCCAGTGCGACAGCGAGCGTCGAGGTGCCGGCAGGCGGGCTCGACTGAACCTGCGCAGGCGCGGTGAGATCGTCAGGGGCACTCATGTTGGTATACCGAATTGTAGCCAGAGGGAAAGCCCGTACGCGCGCCGGCTCGCGGACTCCCCGCCACGCTCTCGCTCGCGATCACGCGTGCTGTCGCGCGCTGGCGAGCGATGACCGCGCTTGCGATCTGTCCGCTGGATTGGTTAGGATGCGTTTTGTATACCAAACCGTGTGCGTCGGCCAGCGCACCTGAACGCCATGTTCCAGCTCGACAGCCACCCGTCCGGACGCCACTTCCTGCAGATACCGGGGCCGACCAACGTCCCTGACCGCGTGCTGCGCGCCATCGATCAGGCGACGATCGATCACCGGGGACCCGAGTTCGGCAAGCTCGGCAAGGCGGTGCTGGCCGGCATGAAGCGAGTCTTCAAGACCGAACAGGATGTGGTCATCTATCCGGCCAGCGGCACGGGCGCGTGGGAGGCGGCTCTGGTCAACACGCTGTCGCCCGGCGACCGCGTGCTGATGGCCGAGACCGGCCAGTTCGCCACGCTGTGGAAGAAGCTGGCGGAGCGCCTGTCGCTGAATGTCGATTTCGTTCCGGGGGACTGGCGCCAGGGCGTCAATCCCGCCGAGATCGAGCAACGCCTGCGCGCCGACACCGGCCACGCGATCAGGGCGGTGTGCGTGGTGCACAACGAGACCTCCACCGGAGTGACGACGCCGATCGCGCCGGTGCGCGCCGCGATCGACCGCGCCGAGCACCCTGCTCTCCTGCTCGTCGACACGATTTCCTCGCTCGGCTCCATCGACTACCGGCATGACGAATGGGGTGTCGACGTCACGGTGGGCGGCTCGCAGAAGGGGCTGATGCTGCCGCCGGGACTGTCGTTCAACGCGATCAGCCGCAAGGCGATGGAAGCGCATGCCAGCGCGAAGCTGCCTCGCTCGTACTGGGACTGGAAGGAGATGCTGGCCGCCAACGTCAACGGCTACTTTCCCTACACGCCCGCCACCAACCTACTGTACGGGCTGCACGAGGCGCTCGACATGCTGTTCGCCGAGGGGCTGCCTCAGGTCTTCGCACGCCACGATCGATTCGCCGAGGCCACGCGCCGCGCGGTGCGCGCCTGGGGCCTCGAGATCCTGTGCGTCAATCCCGCCGAATACAGTTCGGCGCTGACCGCGGTGCTGATGCCCGAGGGCCACAACGCGGACGCGTTTCGCAAGATCGTGCTGGAACGCTTCGACATGTCGCTGGGACAGGGCCTGGGCAAGGTGTCGGGCAAGATCTTCCGGATCGGGCACCTCGGTTACTTCAACGACCTGATGCTGTGTGGCACGCTTGCCGGGGTCGAGATGGGACTGACCCTCGCCGGAGTTCCGCATCGAAAGGGTGGCGTGGATGCCGCGATGGCGTATCTCGCCGAGACGCCGGCCGCCTCGCTCGCGCGAGCGGCCTAGCGGTACACACGATTGGACAAAGAGGGGCGGCACGCGCGTCCGGGCGTGCCGGCAACAGAAGAGATCGCGGACGTGCAAGTCGTAGCCCGATAAGACATCACCAAGGAGACCACCATGACCTTCCAAAATCGAGATGCCGTGCGCCGCCGAACCCTGCTGCGCACGGCGCTGGCGGCCGCCGTCTCAGCCGGACTCTTCGCGGCAGCACCGGCCGGTGCCCAGCAGGAAATCAAGCTCGGCCACGTCGGCGAGCCGGGATCGATCTTCCAGAAGAGCTCGGACGAGTTCGCGCGGCGCGCCAACGCCAAGCTCGGCAACAAAGCCAAGGTCGTGGTCTACGGCTCGAGCCAGCTGGGCGGCGACAAGGAGATGATCCAGAAGGTCAAGCTCGGCACGATGGACATCGCGGTGCCCTCGACGGTGATGAGCTCGGAGGTCGACCTCTTCGGGATCTTCGAGATGCCGTACATCGTCAAGGACCGCAAGCACATGGCGAAGATCGAGAAGGACGTCTTCTGGCCCATGCTCGCTCCGGCTGCAGAGAAGAAAGGCATCAAGGTCATCGCCGTGTGGGAAAACGGCGTGCGGCACATCACGAACAACAAGAAGCCGATCAAGGCGCCGGCGGACCTGCAGGGCATCAAGCTGCGCGTGCCCGAGGGCAAGTGGCGCGTGAAGATGTTCCAGGCCTATGGCGCGAATCCGAGCCCGATGAAGTTCTCGGAACTCTTCACCGCGCTGCAGACCGGAGTGATGGACGGGCAGGAGAATCCGTTCACGCAGATCTACTCGGCCAAGCTGCAGGAAGTCCAGAAGTTCCTGTCGCTCTCGGGCCACGTGTACACCCCGGCCTATGTCATCACCGGCAAGACCTGGAGCTCGCTACCGCCGGATGTCCGCAAGATCCTCGAGGACACGGCCAAGGAGACTCAGGCCTATGTCTACGAGACGGCGGCCAAGGACGAAGAGGACCTGCTGACCAAGCTCAGGGCCGGCGGCATGCAGGTCAACGAGGTCGACAAGGACGCCTTCATCAAGGCGAGCGGGTCGATCTACGAGGAGTTCGGCAAGGAAGTGCCGGGAGCCAAGGAAGCGATCGACAAGTCCGTCGCGCTGGGCAAGTAAGCAGTGACGCCGAACACAACGGGCGGCGCCGGCGAGGCGCCGCTCGCCGCCTCGCTGCGGCGTTTCCGTGCGCGCTACGGACGGGTGCTCGAGTGGGTGGTCATCGCACTGATGGTGATCCTGGCGGCCGAAGTCACGCTCGGCGTAATCTTCCGCACGATCGGCAAGTCGCTGTCCTGGTATGACGAGCTTGCATCGGTTCTGCTCGCGTGGCTGACCTTTTACGGCTCCGCGCTCGCATCGGTGAAGCGCTCGCATATCGGGTGCCCGGAGGTGGTGGAGCAGATGCCGTGGCGCCTGCGCCGTGGATTCGGCATCTTCGCGCAGCTGCTGGTTATCGCTTTCTTCACGCTGCTCGGTGTCGTCGGCGCGCAGATCCTTCCGATCCTGCACGGCGAGTCACTGGTCAGCCTGAGCTGGGTGCCGATGAGCGTCGTCCAGTCGGTCATTCCGATCAGCTCGGCCCTGATCGTCGTGGCCGAAGTGACGCACCTGATCGACCTCGTGATCGACCGCGAGCCGCCCCGCCAACCCACCTCCTCCGGCCCGGCACTCGCCGATGGCCTGCACTGAGCGGAGTCGCGCATGACCATCATGCTGCTGCTCTTCGCCGCGGTGCTGGCGCTGGTGCTGATCAACGTGCCGATCGCGGTCTCGCTTGGCATCGTCGCGCTGGTTGCCATGGTGTCGAGCCACGGCCTGGCGTCGCTTCCGAACCTGCCTCTGGTCGCCTACAACGGTGCCACCAGCTTCCCGCTGCTGGCGATTCCGCTGTTCATCCTGGCCGGCGCGATCATGAACGCGTCCGGCATCTCGCAGCGGCTGATCGCGTTCGCCTCGGCGCTCTTCGGCTGGATCCGCGGCGGGCTCGCGCACGTGTCGATCGGCGCGTCGCTCTTCTTCGCCGAGATCTCCGGTTCTGCGGTGGCCGATGTCGCGGCGCTGGGCTCGATCATGATTCCCGGCATGAAGGAAAAGGGCTATCCGGCGCCCTTCGCGGCCGCGGTCATGTCGTCAGCCGCCACGCTGGCCGTGATCATCCCGCCCTCGATTCCGATGATCCTGTACGCCGTGATGGCCGAGACCTCGGTCGTGCAGCTCTTCGTTGCCGGCATCGTGCCGGGCATCATCGGCGGGCTCGGCCTGATGGGCATGGCGTACTTTTTCGCGCGCCGCTACAACCTGCCGCGCGAGGCGGCGTTTTCGTGGACCCGAGTGGCCAAGACAGCGCGCGAAGCGCTGTGGGCCTTCATGCTCCCGATCATCATCCTCGGCGGCATCTTCGGGGGCATGGTCACGGCCACCGAGGGCGCGGCGCTCGCCGTGGTCGCGGCGCTCTTCGTCGGTCTCGTGATCTACCGCGAGCTGAACGTCAAGGAACTGCGCAAGGCCGTGCTCGAAGGCGGCATCCAGACGGCGGTCGTCATGCTGCTGGTCGCCACCAGTTCGCTGCTCGGCACCTACCTGACCGAAGTGCAGGCCCCGCAGGAACTGGCGCGTTCGGTCTCGAACTTCACCAAGGATCCGATCGTCGTGCTGATGCTGCTGAACCTGCTGTTCCTGCTGCTCGGCATGTTCCTGCACTCGGCGGCGGCGATCATCCTGGTGGTGCCGGTGGTGATGCCACTGGTCAAGGCGGTCGGCATCGATCCGGTGCACTTCGGCCTGATCGTGACGATCAATCTCGGCATCGGCCAGCAGACGCCGCCCGTGGCGAGCGTGCTGATGGTCGCGAGCTCGATTGCCAAGGAGTCGGTGTGGGCCGTGACGCGGGTCAACGTCTGGTTCATCGCCGTGCTGGTCGCCGTCCTGCTGCTCGTCACCTACGTGCCCATTACCGGGCTGGGCCTCGTCAACCTCTTCTACCGCTGACCATGTCCGATCTGATTCTCGTCGAGCGCGACGGCCCGATTGCGACCGTGGTCCTGAATCGTCCGCAAAAACTGAATGCGCTGACGCGCGCGATGTGGGGCGAACTGGGCACGACGGTGGAGCAGCTCGGCGCCGACATGTCCGTGCGCTGCATCGTGCTGCGCGGCGCCGGCGAGAAGGCGTTCTCGCCCGGCAACGACATCAGCGAGTTCGAGACTCAGCGCTCCAACAAGGCGCAGGCCATCGAGTACGGCCAGGTGATGCATCGCACGGCCGAGCAGATTGCGAACTGCCCGGCGCCCATCGTCGCGCAGATCCATGGCATCTGCGTCGGCGGCGGCCTGGAGATTGCGGCGCTGGCCGATCTTCGGATCTGCGGTGCTTCCAGCCGGTTCGGTGCGCCGATCAAGAACCTGGGCCTCGTGATGGCCTATGCCGAGATGGCGCCGCTGGTGCGGCTGGTTGGACGCAGCATCGCACTCGAGATCCTGCTCGAAGGTCGCATCTTCGACGCCGCCGAAGCCAGGGAAAAGGGGCTCGTGTCGCGCGTTGTCGCCGATGACCAGGTCGCCGCCGAAGTTCGTGCCACCGCCGAGCGCATCGCCGACGGCGCGCCGCTGGTGGCACGCTGGCACAAGAAGTTCGCGCGGCGGCTTGCCGATGGCGGCGCGTTGACTGCGCAGGAACGCGACGAGTGCTTCGACTGCTTCGACACCGAAGACTTCCGCATCGGCTATTCGGCCTTTCTCGCCAAGAGCAAGCCCGGGTTCGTCGGCCGTTAGCGCAGCCATGAGCACGGCACCGCAGACACCGGAGCGCCCTGCTCACACCGGCCCGCTGGCCGGCATGCGCGTGCTCGAACTCGCGCAGATCATGGCGGGGCCGACCGCCGGAATGATGCTGGCCGACATGGGCGCCGACGTCATCAAGGTCGAGAAACTGCCCGGCGGCGACGATTCGCGCTCCTACCGCGAGCCGCGCGTCAACGGCGTCTCGGCGCCCTTCATGATCCTGAACCGGAACAAGCGCGGCATCGCGCTGAACCTCAAGCTGCCCGCCGGGCGCGAGATCCTGCTGCGGCTGGTGCGCGACGCCGATGTGCTGACCGAGAACTACCGTCGCGGCACGCTCGAAAAGCTGGGCCTCGGCTACGACGTGCTGGCGGCAGTGAATCCCGGCCTGATCTACTGCGCGGTGTCGGGCTATGGACGGGACGGCCCCTACGGCGACAAGGGGGGATTCGACCTGATCGCGCAGGGTTTCGCCGGCCTGATGTCGATCACCGGTGAACGCGGCGGCGCGCCGGTCAAGCCCGGCAACTCGGTCGCCGACATCAACGCCGGCATCCTGGCGGTCGTCGGCATACTCGCGGCGTACTCGCACAAGCTCAAGACCGGCCAGGGCCAGGTCGTCGAGACATCGCTGATGGAGGCCGCCCTGCAGCAGACGTACTGGCATGCGGCGATCCAGTTCGCGACCGGCACCTGCCCCGGGCCGACCGGATCGGCGCACATCCTGACGGCGCCGTACCAGGCGTTCCACGCCAAGGACGGCTGGCTCAACATCGGCGGCGCCAACCAGGCCAACTGGGAGCGCATCGCCGAGGTGCTGGGACATCCCGAGTGGCGCGACGATCCGCGCTTCCGGACGAACTCGGACCGCATGGCCAACCTCGAGGCGCTCGTTGGATTGATGAACGCGGTGCTGGGCACGCGCAGCAAGGCGGAATGGATCGAGGCGTTCGATGCGGCCGGCGTGCCGGCAGGACCGGTGCACAGCATCGGCGAAGCGCTCTCGCATCCGCAGACGCTGGCGCGCGGCATGGTGGTCGACCTTGTGCATCCGCAGGCCGGCCCGACCAAGGCGGTCGGCTGCCCGGTGCATTTTTCCGCGACACCGACCGCGATCACTCGGCCGGCTCCGATGCTGGGAGAGCACACACGCTCGCTGTTGCGCGACTATGGCTACAGCGATGCCGAGATCGACGGCTTTGTCGCCGACGGCGTCGTTGAAACCATCCCATAGGACCGGAACTGCGTATCCCGAGCGGATAGCACCGTCCGCGCTTCACGCCGAACCCGACGCTTCGGCCGCGACCTCGTTTGCATCGGCTGGGTTGCAACGACCAGGAAAGCATCGAATTGCTCGCCGCCGCGCTGCCGTCGTCGGTCGAACGCGTGTCGTCACCGGATGGCCAGCGACATGTCGGTCGATAATCGGCGCGCGCAGAACGTCGTCGCGCTGGCTATGGCATCTTTGAAGACGCCGGAAGAGTTGCCAGTAGCGTCGGCGCGGACCGTTGCGGAGCACACCCATTAACCCCAGAAACCTCGGACTGCGACTCTTCCTGCCATTCGCCGCGGGCTATTTCCTCTCTTACCTGCTGCGGAATGTCAACGCCGTCATCGCACCGGAACTCACGCGTGAACTCGGTGTATCCGCGGCTGAGCTGGGCCTGCTGACCTCCGCCTACCTGCTCACCTTCAGCGCCTTCCAGCTGCCGCTCGGCATCCTGCTGGACCGCTACGGACCACGGCGGGTCGAGTCGGTGCTGCTGCTGATCGCGGCGGCGGGCAGCGCATGGTTTGCGGTCGGAACCAGTCTCGGCGAACTCGCGCTGGCCCGCGCTGCCATCGGCCTTGGTGTATGCGCCTGCCTGATGGCCGCCTTCAAGGCTTTCTCGATCTGGTATCCCGTCGAGCGGCTGCCCTCGTTGAATGCGGCCGTGATGGTGGCCGGCGGTCTGGGCGCGCTGACCGCCACCACCCCGCTCGCCTGGGTGGCGCCCATGCTCGGACGCCATGGCCTGTTCCTCGTGCTGGCGGCCCTGGCGGTACTGGCCGCGCTGGGCATCTACTCAACGCCGGACAAGCCCGCCTCCGCAGCCGGCGGCACGCTGGGTCAGCAGTTGCGCGAGTTGATCAGGATCCTGCGCAGCCGCGAGTTCTGGCGCTACGCGCCGATGACCGCCACCGGCCTGGGAGGTTTCGTTGCGCTCCAGGGGCTTTGGGCCGTGCCCTGGCTGATGCAGGTGGGCGGGCACACGCGCGAGGTTGCGGCTTTTCACATGCTGCTGACGACACTGGCCATGGTCTTCGGATTCCTGCTCACGGCCGTTTGCATCGGACCGCTGCGCCGGCGCGGCATTGCACCGGGCTGGGTGATGTCGTTCGGCAACGCCATCGGATTGATCACGATGCTCGCTCTGTGGTCCGGCATCGGGAGCACCCATGCGCTGTGGTTTGTGCTCGCCTTCGTCTTCGCATCTGGGAACATCGCCTACGCCGAAATCACAAGCCGCTTTGCGCCGACGCTGGCGGGGCGGGTCAATGCGGCACTCAACCTGGCGACCTTCGTCGGCGCGTTCTCGATCCAGTGGGGCTACGGCGTGATGCTGGATGCTTTGCAGGCGGCGGGCCGGTCCATCGCCGACAGCCATCACATAGCCTTTGTCACTTTGCTGGCACTGCAGGTTGTCGGCTTCGGCTGGTTCCTCTGGAACCGGCAACCGGCCCGACTGACCGGTCGGTCGTAGCAATGCAGCCACGAGTTAACCAATTCAGTCACCACTCTGTGAACAAGAAAGCGGACGACTGCGAGTGAGGCCTGGGTTGTTCCCGTTGCCGCGAAGAATCGTGCGCCGGCCGCCACACCGGAGCTTCCCGACGTTCCACGGACATGCTTGACGTTCCGCTCCATGCCGCAACACCGCGTTCAACGCATCCGCGGCGCGTATTCGTTCTCGGTGCAACCGGCACTATCGGCCGCTCAACCGTGCGAGCCATCGTGCGACGAGGACACGAAGTCGTGTGCTTCGTCCGCCCGCGGGCAGGCGTCGGTGGCAGTCTCGCCCCGGACGACAGCGCGCGATTACTCGACGGCTCGGTCGTCCGGTTTGGTGACGTGACTGATCCGGTGTCGCTCGCACGAGACGGCTTCCGCGGTGAGCGCTTCGATGCCCTCGTGTCGTGCCTGGCCTCGCGCACCGGCGCACCCAAGGATGCGTGGGCCATCGATTACCAGGCCCACGTGCGGGCCCTGGAGGCGGCACGGAACGCCGGCGTCTCCCACGTGGTGCTGCTTTCCGCAATTTGCGTGCAGAAGCCCGTGCTCGCCTTTCAGCGCGCCAAGCTGGCGTTCGAAAGAGAGCTCATCGAGGCGGGCCTGACGTACTCGATCGTGCGACCGACGGCGTACTTCAAGTCACTGTCGGGGCAGTTCGAACGCGTTAGGCGAGGCAAACCGTTTCTGCTTTTTGGGGACGGCACACTGACAGCGTGCAAGCCCATCAGTGACGACGACCTTGGCGCCTACTTGGCTGATTGCCTCGAAGACGCGAGCCGCCGCAATCGTGTGCTGCCCATCGGTGGGCCGGGTGACGCCATCACACCACGACAACAGGGCGAACAATTATTTGCACTGCTTGGGCGTCCGCCCCGCTTCACTCACGTGCCTGTGGGGATGCTCGACGCCATCATCGGCATCCTGAGCGCCGCTGGGCACGTGGTTCCCGCATTGGCGGACAAGGCGGAACTTGCGCGCATTGGCCGCTACTACGCCACCGAGTCCATGCTGGTTTTCGACCCGGAGACCGGGCGCTATGACGCCGCCGCCACGCCTTCGACCGGAGCCGAGACACTGTTCGACCATTACCGGGACCTCGTGAGTGGCGTCAGATCGCCAGAGCGGGGCGACCACGCAGTGTTCTGACCCAAGTCTGATCGGACGGCGCGCCCGCCCTTCAGTCGGGCAAAGCCACTAGGCTCACCGGCACGCCCGACAACACCGCATTTCCCGAGAGCGGATCGCGCAGACGCTCGTCGAGCACCGCGTTCAGGTTCGCACCCGGTCGTTCGGCGGCGAGCGTCATGCGTGTGCCGGGCACGCTGTGGCCCCAGCCATGCGGCAGGCTGACCACACCGGGCATCAGCTCGTCGCTCAGCTCGACGGTCACGTCCACGTGGCTGGCGTGCCCGCGCAGCTGGGCACGCATACCCGTCGCCAGGCCGCGATGAGCGGCGTCGGCCGGGTGGACGAGCAGGGTGCAACGTTCGGGGCCTTTGGCGAGCGTGGGCAGGTTGTGCATCCAGCTGTTATTGCTGCGCACGTCGCGCCGGCCGATCACCACCAGCGCCGCCGGTTCGGCGTCGACTTCGGTCAGGGCGCGTGGCAGGTCGGCGAGCAACATCTTCGGTGCGAGTTCGACCTTGCCGCTGGGCGTTCGCAGCACTTCGGGCACTCGGGGTTGCAACGGGCCGAGGTCGATGCCGCCCGGCGCAGCACGGACCCTGGCGAGGTTGAGGCCGTCGGGCTTCAAGCCGAAACCGTCACCGTATGGGCCACCGCGCAGCGCCAGGTCGAGCAGCCGCTCGGGGCCGCTCGATTCGGAGACGGCGGCCATCACTGCCGCCGTGTGCTCGCCCGCGAGCTTGCGCACGTCGGCTTCGACAAGTTCATCGTCCAACGCCTGCACGTCGGCCTGCGCGCCGCGCCCCAGGGCGATCGCAGCCAAGCGCAGCAGGTTCTGCCACTCCGGCGGGTGGCCTGCGGGCGGTGCGAACACGGGGCCGCTGTAGCGCGCATGGTTGCGGTACGAGAGCTGCGGGAACGCGACGTCGTAATGGCTGTCCTGCAGCGGGCTCCAGCCGGGCAGGATCACGTCGGCGTGGCGCGTGGTCTCGTTGACGTAGATATCGAAGCTGATCATGAACTCGAGCGTGTCCAGCGCCGCGGCCATGCGTTGCCCGCCAGGTGATGAGAGCACTGGATTGGCGGCGACCGTGATGAGCGCCTTGATCTGACCTTGCCCGGGGGTTTCGATCTCTTCGGTCAGGCAAGTCATCGGCAGCTCACCGAAGACCTCGGGCGCAGCGCTCACGCGGCTCGCGTGGCGCCCGCTGGAGATGCCGCGACCGACACCCGGCTTGCCGCTGGTGTTGTGCGCGAAGGCGGCCGACCTCGGGAACATCGCACCGCCGGGCTCGTCGAGCCGGCCGGTGAGGGCGTTGAGCACGTCGACCAGCCACGATGACAGCGAACCGAAACTCTGGGTGCAGGTTCCCAGGCGCCCGTAGACGCAGGCCGTATTCGCACCGGCAAGTTCACGGGCCAGGCGGCGGATAGTGCCGGCGTCGATGCCGCAGCGCGCTGCCACGCGCTCGGGCGCAAACGGCTGCACGGCATGGCGCACGTCGTCCACGCCCGCCAAGTGCGGCTCGAGGCGTCCAAGTCGAACGAGTCGCTCGTCGAACAGCGTGTGCGCCATTGCGCTGAGCAGGTAAGCATCTGCGCCGGGCCGGATGAAGTGGTGCTCGTCGGCCAGGGCCGCGGTTTCGGTGCGGCGCGGGTCGATCACGACGATGCGGCCGCCCCGCGCGCGCAGGGCCTTGGCCTTGCCGCGGAAGTCGGGCACCGTCCACAGGCTGCCGTTGCTCACCGCGGGGTTCGCACCCAGAACCAGCAGGTGCTCGCAGCGCTCGATGTCGGGTACTGGGACGCTGAGCCAGTGGCCGAACATCAGCCCGCATGTCAGTTGCTTGGGCATCTGGTCGAGCGTCGAAGCCGAGAACACGTTCTTCGTGCCCAGCGCCTTGGCCACGCGACTGAAGTACAACAACAGCCCCATCTTGTGCGCCGACGGGTTGCCCACCGCCACGGCGACGGCGTCGCGGCCGTGCGTGTGCATCAGCGGCATGAGCCGGCGTTCGATCTCGGCGAAGGCCTGATCCCACGTGGCCTCGACGAGGTGGCCCCCGCGCCGGACCAGCGGAGTGCGCAGCCGGTCAGGGTCTTCGTGCAGATCCTTCAGCGCGTAGCCCTTGGGGCAGATGTAGCCGTGGCTGAAGATGTCGTTCTCGGCGCCGCGGATGCCCACCACCTGCTCGCCGCGCGTGCGCACCTCGAGCCCGCAGCAGGCTTCGCACAGCGGGCAGATCCGGTAGTGGCTCGTTTCGTCGTTCATGGTCAAGGCTTTCGTGGCGGAAGCGCTTCACCGCGGCGGGGCGTCGGCTTCCATCAGCTGGGCGTGCGAATCGGCGAAAGAGCGTAGCAGCGGTACCTCAATGTAGCGCGGGATGTATCCGCCTTCAGCCTCGTCGACGAGGTGGCATTGCATTCGCGTGCGAAGCCCGGCGCTGACGGCATAGTCGTGATCGCCACTCGGCACCTGCAGATGCGTGCAGTGCGACTCCAAGCGGCGCACCAAGTCGATGTCCCGGCGCGGTGCCAAGGGTGAGCCAGGGTTCGTCGATACCCGGCGCCGACCGATGAAGCGCGGCATGCGGTGCTGCATGCAAGGCTTCAGGGCAGTAGTCCAAGTCCAGTTCAAAGGACCGGATCCGTTGCACGGAGCGGCGCAGTGGTCTGACCAGGACTGCGAACGACCTGCAATCGCTTGCTTCCGCCGGTTGGCCGGGCGATGACCCCGGGGAACACTCAACCGCCGTGCGCTTTGGCGACAGCGCTGGCGGAGCGTGGACCGTCGCTGTGTCCGTCGGGATGCCGAGCGAAGCGCGTCGCATCGCGACCGTGGACCGGCGCCGCGTCCGGCCAGGGCCAGCCGCCGAACCGCGTGCGCTGGTAGTCGGCAAAGGTCTGCATGATCTCGGCCTGCGTATTCATGACAAAGGGTCCGTGCTGGACGACCGCCTCGCCGATCGGCCGCCCTTGCAACATAAGAACCTCGCTCACGTCCTCGCCGTTGATCAACTCGATCGGCGCATCGGCGCGAACTTCGATGGCGGCCGGGCCAGTCACCGCTTCGCCACCAACCGTGAGAGGACCACCCTTGAAGAGATACAGGTGCCGCCGCGTTCCAGTCCCAGCCGGCGGCATCGTCCAGCGCGCGCCCGCGCTCATGCGAAGGGTCCAGATCGCGATGTCGGCTTTCTCGCGCGCCGCCCACGAATCGGGCGGCGGCGCGAGCGGTTGCACATCGCCCCCCTCTCCCGCCGCAGCGCTGCTGTCGCGTAGCCGGCCTGCGATCACCGCGATCTCGGTCGTGGCATCGTCAGGGCCTTTCACGGTTCGCCGGGGAATGTCTTCCGACCAGAACATCGTGAAATGCGGCGCCGACATCTTCGACGCTGCCGGCAGGTTGAGCCAGATCTGGAAGAGCTCCAGCGGATTGGGCCGTGCGTCGTCGAGCAGAGGAAACATCTCCGAGTGCACGACGCCGCGACCCGTCGTCAGCCACTGCACATCGCCGCCGCCATAGCGCGCCGCCGCGCCGAGCGAATCCGCATGGTCGACAAGTCCCTTGCGCACGATCGTGACCGTCTCGAACCCGCGATGCGGGTGGGCGGGGAAGCCCGGCACCGACTCGCCGTGGTACATGCTCCAGCCATCCTTGCGACTGAAGTCCTGGCCGATCGCGCGACCGGTGAGCGAGGCATCCGGACCCAGCCGCCCGTTGCCGCGCGGGTACGCGTCATCGTGGTAGACGCAGAACAGGAACGGATCGGCGGTTTCCCAAGGGAAACCCAACGGGCTGATGCGGATTACGGATCTGGGCACGGTCTTCACCTCGGTTGGCATGCGACGACTGCCTCGCAGCAGGCCGACGCACTTCGTCCACCGGGCAGCCTGCTCGCTAGCGCCATTGCATCAGCGCGGAATAAGACGAGTGCTAGAAGGTGGGGCCACTCCTCGACTTTCTCAACGGGCAGCCTGGCAAGCATCGACGGTGACGTCGACGATCGCGTTTTGCCTAACGGAACGGGTGGATGATCAATCCGACGGCTCGAGCCGCAGGATCGACCCGCGCGAGCTGTCTGTCAGAAGGTAGACGTAACCGTCGGGGCCCACCCGCACGTCACGCACGCGTGGCAGTTCTCCCTTCAGCATGAACTCATCTTCGACGAAGCGCTCGCCGTCAATTCGCACGCGGATCAGCGCGCCGGCACGCAGGGTTCCCATCAATGCGTCGCCGCGCCACTTCGGAAATTTGTCGCCCTCGTAAAAGGCGAGGCCCGACAGTGCGGGCGAAGGCGTCCAGTACTTGACAGGCTGTGCCATGCCGGCCTTCTCGGTGCCTTCGCCGATCTTGGTGCCTGTCACGTAGTTCACGCCGTACGTGATCACCGGCCAGCCGTAGTTGATGCCGGCCTTGACGACATTGAGTTCGTCACCGCCCTGCGGGCCGTGCTCGTTCGCCCACAGCGCGCCAGTCACTGGATGGATCGCGGCGCCCTGCACATTGCGGTGGCCCAGCGAGAAGATTTCCGGCCGCGCGCCGGGCGCGTTAAGGAACGGATTACTCGGCGCCGGCCTGCCGTCGTCGGTCAGTCGCACGATCTTGCCGCGGTCATCGCCCAGCCGCTGCGCAGCGTCGCCCTCGCCACGATCGCCGAGGGTCACGTACATCAATCCCGACCGGTCGAACACGAGGCGGGAGCCAAAGTGATGGCTGGAACCGCTCTTGGGTGCCAGTCGAAACAGCACTTCGACGGACTCCATGCGCCAGTTTCCGGGACCACCGGCGAGCTTGCCGCGCGCAACTTCCGTGCCGTTGTTGCGCAGCAGGTCTTTCTGCGCATACGACCAGTAGATCCAGCCGTTGCTCGCGTACTGGGGATGGAGCGCCACATCGAGCAGTCCGCCCTGCCCCTGCGGGTCGACCCGAGGAAGTCCGGCCACCGGCGCCGGATCGAGCCTGCCATCGCGGCCGACGACCCGCATGCGACCTGGACGTTCGGTCACCAGCATGCGTCCATCCGGCAGGAACGCGAGGCCCCACGGGTGTTCGAGGCCATCGGCCACATTGACGATGCTTACGCGGTGCGCCTTCGTTTCAACGACGACGGCCGCCGCACTGGCGGTTGCTGCGGACAGGAGCACATAGAGCAGGAGGAGGTTTCTTGGCATGGTGGAAAAGCGTGGCTCAGCGGCCGTCGGGCAGGCCGCAGGAAAGGTCACTGCGAGCGCAGTACTCGAAGATACCCGCGCGCGAGCGCGCGGTGCAATTTGGGGTTTTTCGGGTTTGTCTCGCCAGGCCATTCAGGATAGGCGCGGCTCAGCGCGTCCGGCGGGGCCTCGACACGGCCGATCGGTGGGACTGCTTCACCGGATGCGGCAATCGCCAGGGCACTGACGCAAACTTTTCGACGAGGAACTGGATGACCGCATCCACCTTGGGCGGTCGGCGCCGGCTCGCGGCATACACGGCATGCAGCGGCAGCGGTTCCGGCTGGTGCGAGTCGACGAGTATGGGCACGAGCCGGCCACTGCGGATCGCCGGGCCGACGATCAGGTCCGACAGCCGGATGATGCCGAGGCCCTGCAGCGCGAGCTCGTAAAGTGTCTCGGCATTGTTGACCGTGATGTTGCCGCGCACGGGCATCAGATGCACGGCTTGCTGGCCGTGAAATGGCCACTCGGACTGGCCGGCGATGTCGGTCACGGTCAGGCAGTTGTGGTGTGCGAGGTCCTCGGGCTTGCGCGGCACGCCGAAGCGCTCGAGGTAGGCTGGCGCGGCCGATATGACCCGCTCGAGATCGCCAATGCGGCGCGCCGCGAGGTTGACGTCACCCAGCGGGCCGACCCGGATGGCGAGGTCGATCCCCGCCTCCACGAGATCGATCGGGTATTCGCTGATCACCAGATCGAGGTTGATGTCGGGATAGCGCGCCATGAATTCCGGCAGCGCGGGCACGAGTGCGTAAGTTGCGAACGCGGTGCCGACGCTCATGCGCACGCGACCGCGCGGCTGCTGCCCGAAGCGCATGACATCGGATTCGACGTCCTCGATCTCGCCGACGATGCGCTGCACGCGCTCGAAGTAGATCTCGCCCTCGGAAGTCAGCGCCAGGCGGCGCGTCGATCGCTGCAGCAGTCGCACGCCCAGGCGCTGCTCGAGACGCGTCACGAGCTTGGAGACGGCCGAGGGAGTGACGCCGAGATCGTGGGCCGCGCGCGAGAAGCCGTTGCACTCGACGGCACGCACGAAGGCAAGCATGGCCAGGCTCGATTCCATCGACGCTCCTGCAAATGGTTCTGTGACAATTCATTCCATCATGGCACAAATATTGTGCCGGCGGACCCGATTGTCTTCAAATGCGCGCGCAGTTAGTGTTCTGACGTCGCCAGAGAAAGCCACCTACAGGAGGGAATCATGGCCCGCTTCGAACCGATGCTGATCCCGGACCGCTTTGCACTCGAGGCCGCGGCACACCAGAACCGTTCCGAGGGGTACGCGCGGGCGTTCGATGCCCTCGCGCACTGGCTCGACGCCCAGGTCAGGCACCTCTTCACGCATGACCGCCGGCCGGTTGCGCTGGCCAGGGCGTCCAAACCCCATCGCCTCGCCCACTGATCTCACGGCGCCGGCGCATTCCGCCGAAGGGTAGCCCGGCGCCAAGCCAGACCCTCGCGGGCGCGCCAGCGCCATTTCGTCGAGAATGCGGCCGAGACTCTTCAGCCTCGACCGCCATGAACCTACGTATCGGCCTGCTTGTCGCGTTCACCCTGCTTTCCGTCGGCGCCGCCGTCTTGCTGCCGGCGGTCCCGCAGCCGCTCGACTACCACCACTTCGCCGACACCCGTGAGGCCTTCGGCATCCGCAACTTTCTCGACGTCGCTTCGAACCTGGCCTTCGCCATTGCGGGAGTGGCGGGCCTGATCGTCACCCTGCAGCCGCGCACGTCCTTTGCCCACGCCTCCGAGCGCTGGCCGTATGGCGTTTTCTTTGTCGGCGTGCTGCTGACCGCCGCCGGGTCTGCCTACTACCACCTGGCGCCGGACAACGAGACCCTTTTCTGGGACCGGCTGCCAATGACGATCGGATTCATGTCGCTGCTGTCGGCGCAGATCGTCGATCGCATCAATGCCCGACTCGGCGTCGCGCTGCTCGTTCCCCTGCTGCTGGTCGGCATGGCCTCCGTGGTCTACTGGATCGTGACGGAGCGCACGGGACACGGCAACGTCGCGCCCTACGCCGTACTGCAAGCCTATTCGGTCGTGATCCTGGTGGCGCTGGCAGTGACGCACCCGTCACGCTACACGCGCGGAGCGGCGATCTATGGGGTGTTCGCGGCCTACGTGCTGGCGAAGGTCTTCGAGCACTTCGATGGCGAACTGCTCGCGGTTGGCGGCATTGTCAGCGGCCATTCCGTGAAGCACATTGCGGCCGCGATCGGCGCCCTCATCGTCTGCCACATGCTGTGGAAGCGCACGCTGGCGGTTCCCGAGGTCCGCATCCCGGCAACAGGACAGCTCGGTCGCGTTTCGCCGTGACTCGGTCCGGCGCGCGGCGCCGGATTCAGGCTCAGTAGCCGACCGTGTAGTTGGCGACGTCGACCTTGATGAAGTCGCGCGCGAGCAGCGCGACCGCATTGCGCGCGTACCGTTCCGCCCACTCGGCCTGCTCCCTGAAGCGCCGTTCACCCGCGTACTTGGCAACACTCAGGATGCGGTCAGCAAGGAGCACCTTGCCGATGGGCGACGGCACATCGGCCTCGAGGGCGATGAACTCCTGGTCGAACCACTGGCGCGCCTCGGCGGGCGACTGCTTTGCCGCCTCGGCCTGCGAGAACTTGTACTCGAACTCGCGGCCCTCGCCGAACGACACGATCACATGATGGTGCATGCCTCACCCTCCGAACTTCAGCAGGTCGCCGTCACGGTCGGGCGCCACCGGGCGCGCGTCGGACGAGACCCAAAGGTGCAAGTCTAGCGAGGCGCAGGATCATCGAAGGCTCAGGCGCCGAGCAGCTGACCGCCGTCGACCGCGATGATCTGGCCCGTGACCCAGCGCGCCAGCGGCGACGCGAGGAAAAGCGCCACGTCGGCCACTTCCTCGGGCAGGCCCAGGCGGCCGAACGGGATGCTCTGCAGTATGCGCGGATAGACCGGATCGTTGGCGAGGCGGCGCGACTCCCAGTGGCCGCCGGGAAACTCGATCGAACCCGGGGCGATGCAGTTGACGCGGATCTTCTTGCGTGCCAGCAAGCCGGCCTGGCTGGTCGTGTAATGCATCATCGTCGCCTTGGCGGCGCCATAAGCCGGCATGCGCAGCGCGGGACGCAAGCCTGCGATCGACGAGATGTTGATGATGCAGCTGCCGGGCGCGGCCTCGAGGTGCGGCAAGGCCGCGCGCGAGGCGCGCACCATCGCCATGACATCCACGGCCAGTCCCGCGGCCCAGCCGGCCTCGTCGTCGCCGACGCCGAATCCGGACGCATTGTTGACGAGCACGTCGATGCCACCGAGTACCGCTGCCGCCTCGTCGACATAGCGCGTGACGGCCTCGCCGTCGGCGAGGTCACACAGCGTCGCGTGCGCCTTGCCGCCGTGGCGGGCGATGTCGCTGCGCGCCGCCTCCAAGGGCCCCGCGTTGCGAGCGCAGATGGAAACGTCGGCGCCGCCCGCCGCGAAGCCAAGCGCGATCGCCCGTCCGATGCCTCGACTGCCGCCCGCGACAACGACGCGCTTGCCCTTGAAGTCAAACATCATGTTTCAGACCTCCGATCTGTGCCCGGGCGCGATGGCGCAGGAGCACCTTCATCCAGGCTGCAGGGCCGACAGCGGTGTCACGGCCACCGCGCCCGTCCCCCGGCCCTGCGCGGCAACCAAGATTCGCCACGCTCAGGGCAGCAGGCGCGCGGCCACGGCGCCGGCCGAGATGAGTGCGGCGTACGCGAGCTCCAGCTTGAATGTGCGCACCAGGATGGCGTTGTAGGCAAGACCTGGAGGACAAGCGACGAAGTCGCGGTTGAGCCGGAGCGCGGCCGGCAGCAACAGCAGCGGTGCCAGCAGCGTTGCGGCACCTTCGAGCCAGGCCATCGGCAACACCAGCGCAAAGGCGCCGTACAGGCTCGCCGAATACATGTGCTTCGCGATCTGGGCGCCGAAAACGACGGGAAAGGTGCGTCGGCCGACGCTGCGATCGTGTTCGATGTCGCGATGGTTGTTCACCGCCAGCGCCGCGGCCGCCAGGGCGCCTAGGGCAATCGCGGCCAGCCAGGTCGTGACGCCGATATCGCCGGTCTGGATGAAGTCCGAGCCCGCGACCGCAACCAGGCCGAAGAAGACGAAGACGACGAACTCCCCGAACGGCGTGTACGCGATCGGCCGCGGCCCACCCATGTAAGCCAGCGCCGCGATGATCGATGCCAGGCCGATCGCAAGCACGGGCCAGCCGCGCGCCGCAACCACGGGCAGACCGATCGCGATCGCCAGCGCGCAGCACAGCACGATGGCAGTGCGCACCTGGCTCACCGAGAGCCAGCCGTTGGCCGTTGCCCGCGGCAGTCCGGTCCGGTTGCCCGCCAATTCGGCCCCGCGCGTCGTGTAGCCGACGTCGTTCTGGAGGTTGCTGATCACCTGCAGGGCTACCGCCGCCGCCAAGGCGAGCAGCGCGATCAGAAGCTCGAACTGGCCGGTGCGCTGCCACGCCAGCGCCGTGCCGACCGCCACCGGGCTGATGGCGACCAGCAGGCTCGGCAGGCGAACGGCCGCGGCCCAGGCCTGCAGGGACCCGGGGCGCACCAGAGAACTGTCAGTCAGATCGGAACTCGACATGCAGATGCGAGGATGAAAGTCGGCACTCCGGCCAGATTATCCGAGATTGAAGGCAGCGTCCGGAAATCCGGAGCCGCCGCCGGGCGGCCATTCAGGCCGTCGTTGACGTAGCGCACAGGGTAAATTCGCGGGCGTGCCGCCGTTGTTGGCGCAGGAAAGTGAACGCTGATGCATTCCCCCCCGCGATTCTCACCGGTTGAAGCCGATCTCGCGGTCGGCATCGATGAGCGGTACTTCGAGGACTACGCGTCGGGCATGGTGACGAACTACGGCCCCATCGAGGTCGACGCCGCCGAGATCGTCGACTTTGCGCGCCGCTACGACCCGCAGGAGTTCCACGTCGATCCGGTCCGCGCGGCCGAGGGACCGTTTCGCGGCCTGGTCGCGAGCGGGTGGCATACGGCCTCCATGATGATGCGGGTCCTGGTCGACCGTTACCTGTCGCGGGTGGCAAGCCTCGGCTCCCCCGGCGTGGACGAACTGCGCTGGCTTGCCCCCGTTCGTCCGGGCGACCGGCTGTGGGTCCACATCACTGTCATCGAGGCGCGCCGGTCGCGCTCGAAACCGGACCGCGGCATGCTGCGATTGTTGATCGAAGTCTGCAGCGAACGTGGCGACATCCTGATGACCGTCAAGACGATGACGCTGATGCTCTGTCGAAATGCGGCAGTTCAGGCGACGGGAGCATCGAAGTGACGGCACTGGCGATGCGGCACAAGGGTTGTGGGCTCGCACGGCGTGTGTTCGCGCTGTGGATAGCGAGCTGCGCTGGTGCATGGGCTCCTGTCGCAGCGGCGGCCGACTACCCGGACCGTCCGGTGCACCTGATCGTGCCGTTCCCGCCCGGTGGCGGCGCAGACAACCTGGCACGCACGATCATGCCGCGGGTCTCGCAGGCGCTGGGACAGCCAATCGTCATCGAGAACAAGCCCGGTGCCGGCGGCAACGTCGGAGCCGAACTGGTCGCGCGCGCGGCCCCGGACGGCTACACGCTGCTGTACGGCACCAATGGCACCCACTCGATCAATGCGAGCCTGTATCGCAGCCTGCGCTTCGACCCGGTGAAGGACTTCGTGCCGGTCTCGCGGATGACGTCGATCGCGGCGATGCTGATCGTCAATCCCAAGCTGCCCGCGCAGTCCGTCGCGCAGCTGATCGACTACGCGCGGGCGAATCCCGGCAAGCTCAACTTCGCTTCCGCCGGCAACGGCACGACCTCCCACCTCGCGGGCGAACTCTTCAAGACGATGGCGGGCATCGACATCGTTCACATTCCATACCGTGGCGGCGCGCTGGCGATCACCGACCTGATCGGCGGACAGGTGGAGATGATGATCGAGGTGATGCCCAACGCCTATCCACTGGCCCGTGAAGGCCGTGTGCGCGGGATCGCCGTCAGCACGGCGCGGCGCGTCCCGAGCGCGCCCGAATTGCCGACGATCGACGAGTCCGGGCTGCCGGGCTTCGAAGTCAGCGCGTGGGACGGTGTCCTGGCTCCGGCCGGCACACCGGCGCCGATCATCGCGAAGCTCAACGCGGCGATTCGCCAGGCGCTGGAAGACCCGGAGATCGTCGAGGCCCTGAAGGCGCGCGGGGCGCAGCCGGTGCCGAGTTCGTCCGAGGAATTCGCCCGCCACATCGCCGTCAACACCGAAAAGTGGGCGAAGGTCGTCAAGGCGTCCGGAGCCAAGATCGATTGAACTCTCGC
>CAWADK010000013.1:0-121985 GCA_963780715.1 uncultured beta proteobacterium | reverse complement strand
ATAATCCCGCATTATTCAATGTGACATTTTGGCGTTAGCTCCCGCCCTTGACGCCCAGTAATATTACGTAATATCGTATTACGTAATTCATTACGAAATTCATGGGAGATCGTTATGGCGCGCGGCGGAATCTACAAGTCCGAGGTGGTGCGGGCGCGAGCCAATCTCTTGGCGCAAGGGCGCTATCCGTCGGTCGACGCTATCCGAGTCGAGCTGGGGAATACCGGTTCGAAGAGCACGATCCAGCGCTATCTGAAGGAGATCGAGGAGGAGCAAGGCGGACGTGCCTCGAGCGCGGCGGGCTTGAGCGACGTTATCAAGGACCTCGCAGCGCGGCTTGCCGAGCAGCTGCAGTCGGAAGCGGATCAGCGTATCGCCGAGCTGCAGCAACGGCATGCCGCGGAGCTTCGAGAGGCTCGTGACGCGACTGCCGGCGCCCATGCAGAGATCCAGACGCTCAACGCCGCGCACGATCAGCTGCGTAGTGAGCTGGCTGCGACGCCAGGCGCGTAGCGAGGATCTCACCGCGCGATACATGGCCGAGCTGCAGGCCCGATCGACGGCGCAGCAGCAGGCCACCGATGTCCGTCTGCAGCTGGAGGCCGAGACGGCGTTCCGAAACTCCCTCGAGACCAAGTACGCGGACGCGCGTCAAGCGTTGGAGCATTTCCGCGAGGCGGCCAAGGAACAGCGCGAAAGCGAAGCTCGCAAGCACGAAAATCAAGTGCAGTTCTTCCAGCAGGAGATTCGCAACCTGCAGAAGTCGCTGGCCGATGCGCAAGCAAGGTTTGCCTCCACGAACGAAGAGTTGGCGCGACTCATGAGTGAGCTCGCGGCCACGCGGCGCGACGTGATTCGGCTCGAGGGCACCCAGGGGCAGCTCGCCGCGGCGAACGAGCGGCTGACGGCAGCGCTGCTGGAGCGCGATGCTGCGAAGGCAGGGCTTGCCGCGGAGAAGAGCCGTGCGGACGGACTTGCGGGTCAGCTGGTCGCTCAGAGCGAGGATCTCAGGCTGCTTGGAGATCAGCTTCGGAAGTAGGAGGCAGAGCTAGCGGCAGCAGTGGCGCGGGTGGAAACCGCGGAGCAGCTGCACGCACGCTTCGATCAGCATCTCACAGAACAATTTAGCCGACTGGCACCTCTCCAATCTACCCAATCGAAGAGGCGGTGACCCGAGTCTCAAAGAGGGGAAGTGGGCTTAACGCCAAATTCAGCACGCAAAGTACGGGAACCCTGTTGGTGGCGCAGGTCGGTCAAGCGTCGACAGCGCGGCAGCCGCGCGCGCGTATCCGGCGGCCCGAACCCCGGCCGGTGCTTCGCGCCGCGTTCGCTTTGGGCGTCCGCCGCGACGTCTATGCCCGACCGTACGGCATGTCCGCAGCAGTCCCATCTCCGATGTTTAGGCAGACGCCGGTTCCGCTTGATGACAAGAATTGCCGCAGAATCTTAAGGTCCTGATTTGACATAATACACATTATGCGCACTCATACTCAGGGGGTCAGCGCCTCCAGATCAGCCCGAGCCTGCCGGTAAAGCTCAGCCACTTGGAGCTCTGCTATCCCTGCCGCGGCACCTCGGGGCCGCAGACGGCCGTAGCGCTCGTCAAAGGTCCTTGGCCGGCGCCACCGCAGGCCGGCCAAGACAGCATCCATCGCTGCGGTATCGCTGCATACCAGGACCAGGTCGCAGCCTGCGCGCAGCCCGGCTCTGGCTCGCTCGACGACCGTGCCCTGGGTGCTGGCCCCCTCCATCAGCAGGTCATCGGTGAACGCCGCACCGACGAAACCGAACTGCCGGCGCAGGATGCGCAGCCAGCGCGAAGAGAATCCCGCTGGCACCGTGTCCACCCGGTCGTAGATGACGTGGGCCGGCATCACGCCCGCGAGCTGCGGACCCAGCCACCGGTATGGGGCGGCGTCGCGCGCCAGGATCTCGGCTCTGCTGCGCTCGTCGTGCGGAATAGCGATGTGCGAATCGGCCTCGGCCCAGCCGTGGCCGGGGAAATGCTTGCCACAGTTCGCCATTCCGGCCATCGCCAGCCCGTGGCACAGGTGAGACGCCAGCATGGCGACGACCCGAGGGTCTGAATGAAGCGCACGGTCGCCGATGACGCCGCTGCGGCCCCAGTCGAGGTCGAGCACCGGCGTGAAGCTGAGGTCGACGCCATGCGCACGAAGCTCCGACGCAAGGACGTAGCCGAACGAGGCGGCGACGCGGCAGGCCTGCAGTACGTCCCTGTCCCAGAGTTCACCCAGGCGCCGCATCGCCGGCAAACGCGTAAAGCCTTGGCGGAACCGTTGCACGCGCCCGCCTTCGTGGTCGACCGCGATCAACAGCGGCGGATCGCGCAGCGCGTGGATTGCGGCCGTTAACCGGCAAAGCTGCTCCGGGGACTCGAAGTTGCGCGAGAACAGGATCACCATGCCGACCAGCGGGTGTGCCAGCCGATCGCGTTCATCCGCGGACAGCTCCAGCCCGTCGATGCCGACGACCACGGGGCCGACCGTCATGCGCCCTCCTCGGCTTCAGCAATGGCATACGCCATGGCGAACAGGCGTTCGTCGGTGATGGACACGTGCAGCTTCAGCTTTCGCCCCTGCGCGAACTGCCGCAGTTCGACACTGCTGAGAAAAACGATGGGCCGGCCCGAGGGCTCATTGACGATCTCGACAGCGCGCCATGACATCGGGCTGCGCATGCCGAGCCCCAGCGCCTTGGAGATGGCCTCCTTGGCGGCAAAGCGTGTGGCGAGGAACGTGAGGCCGCGTTCATCCGAACGCGCCCGCCGCGCGTGGTAGCGCTCGATCTCGCGGGGACCCAGGATCCTGCGGGCGAAGCGCTCGCCAAAGCGCAGATATGCGGCCCGGATGCGCGCAATCTCGATGAGGTCCGTGCCGACGCCGTAGATCACGCTCAGGCCCCTGCCTTGCGGATCTCGGCGAGGTATAGGCGCACCGTGGTTTCCAGGCCGAACTCGAGCGCATCGGCGATCAAGGCATGACCAATCGAGACTTCATCGGCGCGCACCGCGCGCAGGAACGGTGCGAGGTTCTCCCGGTTGAGGTCGTGCCCGGCATTCACGCCGAGCCCGACGCGCCGGGCGGCGTCTGCCGCCGCGACATAGCGATCCAGCACCTCTTTCTGCGCCTGTGTTCCGAATGCCTGCGCGTAAGGCTCTGTATAGAGCTCCACGCGGTCCGCACCCAGTGCTGCAGCGTGTTCCATGGCGTCGGGCACGGGGTCCATGAACAGGCTGACACGAGCGCCCAGTTCGCGCGCCTGCCGCACCAGCGGCGCCAGGCGCTCGCGGTCGGCCGGCAGATTCCAGCCGTGGTCCGAGGTGAACGCTCCGGACTCATCGGGCACAAACGTGCACTGGTCCGGATGGACCTGTGCCACGAAGTCGAGCAGGCCATGGAACGGGTTGCCTTCGATATTGAACTCGCAACTCGGCCACTTTTCGAGCAGCGCAGACAACTGCGCCACGTCCGGCGCGCGCACGTGGCGGCCATCCGGTCGCGGGTGGACCGTGATGCCATCGGCGCCCGCCTCTAGCGCCAGCACGGCTGCATGCTCGACGCTCGGAATGCCGATCGTGCGCGTGTTGCGCAGCAGGGCGACCTTGTTGAGGTTGACGCTGAGCGCCGTCATGGGTTCCGGGTGACTGATGCGTCAGAGCTGGTGAAGGTCGAGCAGAATGCGGCGCGTGTTGAGAGGCTTGCCTTCGAGATGGTAGCGAATCAGATGGCGCAGCATGGCCTTGGCCTCGGATGCCACGGACGCATCCTCGAAGTCGCCGCGGGCCATCGACAGCAGTGTCGTTCCCGACACGCGCGAGCCGTGCTCGTCCCGCTCATGCGCGACCACACGGTGAGCTCCGGCCTCGACGCGAAAGACGTACTCGGCCGCCGGGTCGATCGGCTGGCCATCGGTGCAGCGATCAAGCGGCACCGCGTAGCCGACCTCGCGCAGCAGGTCGAGCTCGAAAGCGCGCAGCGCGACGTCAAGCCGGGCGTCGCCCAGCCCGTGCAGCATGTCGAGGTAGCTAGCGAACAGGCGCTCGTGCGGATCAGCGCGAGCGAGCAGGCGCACGATCAGCTCATTGGCATAGAACGCGGAGAGCAAGGCACCCCCACGGAGTGGAGCCAGGCCGCCAACCCACTCAACACGCACGAGGTTCTTGGCTTCGCTGCGGCCGCTCCACGAGAAAGCGAGCGGAGTGAACGGCGAGAGCAGGCCGCGGAACTGGGACGTCGGGCGCTTCGCTCCGCGCGCAACCAGCGACATGCGGCCGAAGTCGCGCGTGAAGGCTTCGACGATCAGGCTGGTCTCGCGCCAGGCGGTCGTGTGCAGGACAAAGCCTGGCTGATGGTCCACCCGCGCCTCGTCCCGGCGGCGTCGCGGGGTGACGCCCCTTCCGGCCGCGTCCTGGCTTTCAGCCATAGCCGAGCTTGCGCAGCGCCGATGGATCGTCGCTCCAGCCCTTCCTTACCCGCACCCAGACCTCAAGGTGCACCGGTTTGCCGAGCATCTCCTGGATCTCGGCGCGTGCAAGGCGCGAGATCTCACGCAGCTTCGCGCCTTCCTTGCCGATGACGATGCCCTTGTGAGAATCCCGGTCCACCACCAGCGTTGCGATGATCTCGGCGCCGGCATCGGTCTCTTCCCAGCGATCGATCGTCACCGCCACGCCGTACGGCAGCTCATCGCCCAGCAGGCGATAGGCCTTTTCGCGGATGCGCTCGGCGGTGAGAAAGCGCGCACTGCGATCGGTGTACTGGTCGGCGTCGAAGAGCGGCATGCCTTCCGGCAGCAGAGCGCGGACTTCCTTGAGCAGGCCATCCAGCTGGCGTTCCTTCTCGGCGCTGACAGGAACGATCGCGCAAAACGGGTAGCGTTGCATCGAGGCCGCCATCAGTGGCAGCAGCCGCTCCCGCTGCGCGATCAAATCGATTTTGTTGAGCACCAGAATGACCCGATCGGAGTTCGCAGGCAGCAGGCTCACCACCGTGTCGTCGGCCGCCGTCCAACCGGTTGCGTCGATCACCAGCACGATCGCGTCGACGTCGGTCAACGCCCCGGTCACGGCCTGGTTCATGCGCGTGTTCAGCGCGCTGCGGTGCCGCCGCTGGAACCCCGGGGTATCCACGAAGATGTACTGCGCATCCACGTCAGTGCGAACGCCGAGGATGCGATCGCGCGTGGTCTGCGGCTTGCGGGACGTGATACTGACGCGCTCTCCCACCAGCGCGTTGACCAGTGTTGACTTGCCGACATTCGGACGGCCGATGACGGCCACCATGCCGACGCGTCGTGCTTGATCCGGCATCAGGCGGGATCGCGGGTAGTGACCGTTTCCGACGCCGGGGCGGCTGGCTCGTCTGCACCGGCTTCGGCGGCAGGCGGGGCAGCCCTCTTCCGGGTGCGCCGACCCAGGTGTGCGATCGCGACCTGCGCGGCCTCGAAAGCCTGCTTCGCGGCCGACTGCTCGGCAGCGCGCCGGCTGCGACCTGTACCGTGCACGCTGATCTCCAGCTTCGGGATCGCGCACTCGACCTCGAATTCCTGGTTGTGAGCGGCGCCGCGCGTCTCGACCACCGTGTAGACGGGCAGCGCGATTCGCTTGCCCTGCAGGTATTCCTGCAGCAGTGTCTTGCTGTCTTTGCCGAGTGTCTTCGGGTCGACGGTCTTGAGCACCGGGTCGAAGAGCTTGCCGATCACATTCTTGGCAGCGTCAAACCCGCTGTCGAGAAAGATGGCGCCGAAAATGGCTTCAACCGTATCGGCGAGGATCGACGGGCGACGGAATCCGCCGCTCTTCATTTCGCCTTCGCCCAGCCGCATGAAATCGGACAGCACCAGGCGCTCGGCGATATCGGCCAGCGACTGTTGTTTGACCAGGTTGGCGCGCAGGCGTGAGAGGTCGCCCTCGTCCAGTCGCGTGTACTTCTGAAAGAGGATCTGCGCGATGGCGCAGTTCAGCACCGCGTCGCCGAGAAATTCCAGGCGCTCGTTGTGAATCGCGCCGTGGCTGCGGTGCGTTACGGCCTGCTCGAGCAGCGCGTGCTGGACGAACGTGTAGCCGAGGCGCCCTTCAAGCGCCGGGAGTTCCATCGGATCCGGTCCTCGGCCGGCCGCTCACGGCACCGCTTTGCGCTGCGCGCGGTCACGCGTCGTGCCAGCAAAGTCGATCACGAGGGAAACGTTGTCGATGACCGGGATCTTCTTCTGGTAGGCGTAGCTGATGACGATCTGGTCGCCCTCTTTTGTGATGTCGAGGTCCTTGCTGTTGATCGACGTGATGTCGTCGATCGTCGCGTGCCGGTCGAAGGCGGCGCGAATCTCGGGAACCGTGTTGGCCTCGTTCTTGATCTTCTGCACCGCACGCTCGATGGCGATGTATTCGATGACCGCCGGCACGGTCCTGAAGCCCAGAGCCAGCAGGCCCACCACGATCAGCCCGATGAAGATGAGGCCGATGATGCTGAGTCCGCGCTGCCGCCGGCGAGTTCGGAATTTGTCCATTTTCCCTTTCTTTTCAGTGACTTGACTGAAACCGCTGTCAGCGGAAGCCGCCGATGCGCCCGATATTGCCAAAGTTCATCCAGATGAGGAAGGCTCGGCCGACGATGTTCTCGTCCGGGACAAAGCCCCAGAAACGGCTGTCCTCGCTGTTATCGCGATTGTCGCCCATCATGAAATAGTGCCCCGGCGGCACCGTGCAGACGATGCCGCTGCCGCTGTATTGACACGCGCCGGGGTGGGTGTTGGGGTAGCCGCCGCCCAGCCCCGGCGGGACGGCCTCGTTGACGATGATCCGGTGGCCGGAATCACCGAGGCCCTCGTCGAACTGGGTGTAATACTGCATGCGGTCCGGATCGTAATAATTGTCCAGCTTCTTGAGCGGCACTTCCTTGCCGTTGACCGTCAGGCGCTTGTTGAAGTATTCGATGCGGTCACCTGGCAGGCCGACGACACGCTTGATGTAGTCCTGCGACGGATTGAGCGGAAAGCGGAACACCATGACGTCGCCCCGCTTCGGCTGCCCGAGTTCGACGACCTTCTTGTTGATCACCGGCAGTCGGATCCCGTACTCGTACTTGTTGACGAGGATGAGGTCGCCGACCTCGAGCGTGGGAAGCATCGAGCCCGACGGGATGCGGAACGGCTCGTAAAGAAACGAGCGCAGCAGGAAAACGACCAGGATGACCGGGAAGAAGCTGGCCGTGTATTCGAGCCAGGCCGGCTGGCGCACAGCGCCCTCTTCCAGGCTGCGGCGCTCCTGCTCGACGATGGCTTCCTTGCGCGAAAGCGCGGCGGAGTTGCGGCTGTCGAAGTCGGCCAGCAGGCGGGCGGCCCGCGCGCGACGCTGCTTGGCGAAAACCAGCTTGTCGGCGACCCAAAGGATCCCGGTCAGGACCGTCAATACAAACAGGATGAGGGCAAAGTTCATTTGTCTTCCACCTGCAGGATCGCGAGGAACGCTTCCTGCGGAATCTCCACGGTGCCGACCTGCTTCATGCGCTTCTTGCCGGCCTTCTGCTTCTCGAGCAGCTTCTTCTTGCGCGTGATGTCGCCGCCGTAACACTTGGCGAGCACGTTCTTTCGCAGCGCCTTGACGTCTTCGCGCGCGATGATATTGGCGCCGATCGAGGCCTGGATCGCCACGTCGTACATCTGGCGCGGGATGAGCTTCCGCATCTTGGCCGTCACTTCCCGGCCGCGGTAGATCGCGTTGGCCCGGTGCACGATCACCGACAGCGCGTCGACCCGGTCGCCGTTGATCAGCATGTCGACCTTGACGACATCGGCCGCGCGGTATTCCTTGAACTCGTAGTCCATCGACGCATAGCCGCGCGAAACCGACTTCAGCTTGTCGAAGAAGTCCATCACGATCTCGGCCAGCGGCAACTCGTACTTCAGGATGACGTGGCGGCTGTGGTACGTGAGGTCGGTTTGGATGCCGCGCTTGCCGATGCAGAGCGTGATCACCTGCCCGACGAACTCCTGCGGCACGAAGATCGTCACGTCGACGATCGGCTCGCGGATCTCCTCGATCCGAGCCGGGTCCGGCATCTTCGACGGATTCTCGACCGACACCACGGTCCCGTCGCGCAGCAGCACCTCGTACACCACCGACGGCGCGGTGGTGATGAGGTCCATGTCGTACTCGCGCTCGAGCCGCTCCTGCACGATGTCCATGTGCAGCAGGCCGAGAAAGCCGCAGCGGAAGCCGAAGCCGAGCGCCTGCGAAACCTCCGGCTCGAAGTGCAGCGAGGCGTCGTTCAGCTGCAGCTTGGTCAGCGCGTCGCGCAGCGCTTCGTACTGGTTCGATTCGACGGGAAACAGCCCCGCAAACACCTGCGACTTCACTTCCTTGAAGCCAGGCAACGGTGAACTTGCCGGCTTGCCCGCGTGGGTGACCGTGTCGCCCACATGCGCGTCGCGCAGCTCCTTGATGCCCGAGATGACGAAGCCGACCTCGCCCGCCGACAGCTGCTCGCGCGCGCGAGACTTCGGCGTGAAGACACCCACCTGCTCCACGAGGTGCGTCACATCGGTCGCCATCAGCAGGATCTTGTCCTTCGGCTTGATCACGCCGTTGACGACGCGCACCAGCATGACGACGCCGACGTAGTTGTCGAACCAGGAGTCGATGATCAACGCCTGCAATGGCGCTGCGGGGTCGCCCTTGGGCGGAGGAACCCGTTCGATGATCCGCGCCAGGATCTCCTCCAGCCCCATGCCGGTCTTGGCGCTCGCCAGCACGGCGTCATGGGCGTCCAGGCCGATGACATCCTCGATCTCGGCGCGCGCCTCCTCGGCGTTGGCGGAGGCGAGGTCCATCTTGTTCAGGACCGGCAGCACTTCGACGCCGAGTTCGATGGCCGTGTAGCAGTTGGCGACCGTCTGCGCCTCGACGCCTTGCGAAGCATCGACCACCAGCAGCGCGCCCTCGCAGGCCGACAGCGAGCGACTGACCTCGTAGCTGAAGTCGACGTGCCCGGGAGTGTCGATCAGGTTCAGGTTGTACTTCTGGCCGTCCGCGGCGACGTATTCCAGCGCCGCGGTCTGCGCCTTGATCGTGATGCCGCGCTCGCGCTCGAGGTCCATCGAGTCCAGCACCTGCGCCTCCATCTCGCGATCGGACAGGCCGCCGCAGCGCTGGATCAGGCGATCCGCGAGCGTCGACTTGCCGTGGTCGATATGCGCGATGATGGAAAAGTTGCGGATGTGCTGCATGCGTCGTGCGCCGAACCGGTCGGCCTTGGGTATCAGCGGTGCAAATCGTGGCGTCAGCTGCGGGCGCTCCGCGCGGCTGAACAAAGAAAAGGGGGTGACCGCTAGGCGCACCCCCACTCCCGGTACAGCCGCGGAGTTTACCGCGGCGCGCGAACTCGCCGGCTCAACGGCGAATGATGATGAACCGTGAAGCCTCGCCGCGGCGAACCAGCACCGCCACGTCCTTCTTCGGATCCAGCTTGGCCACGGCTTCGTTGAACTGTTTGGCGTTGCCGATCTCGCTGCTGTTGAGCTGGGTAATGATGTCACCCGCCCGCAATCCGGCACTGGCCGCGAGTCCGTCGACGGAGTCGACCTGCACGGCGCCCTTGACGCCCAGTTCCTTCAACTTGTCCGCGGCGAACGTCGGATACGCCGAGGCCGAGCGCGTTGGCCGGAACTGCCGGCTTGGCCGGCTCAGTCGCTCGTGCACTGCGCGGGCGGTCCTGCGGCATCTCGCCGACCAGTACCTTGAGATCGCGCTGTCCGCCCTTGCGATACACGCTGAGAGTCGAACTGGTGCCCGGCTTGGTGCCGCCGACGATGCGCGGCAGGTCACTGGAGCGCTCGATCGGGCGGCCGTCGAACTTCAGGATCACGTCGCCGGCTTCCAGCCCGGCCTTCGCGGCCGGGCCGTCCTTTTCGACCGAGTTCACCAGTGCACCGCGCGGGGCGCCCAGGCCGATGGCCTCGGCCACTTCCTTGGAGACGCCCTCGATGCCGACTCCGATGCGGCCACGGATGACCCGGCCCGACGAGCGCAGCTGCTGCTGGACGTTCATCGCCTCGTCGATCGGAATCGCGAAAGAGATGCCGTTGTAGCCGCCGGAGGTCGTGAAGATCTGCGAATTGATGCCGACGACTTCGCCGCGCATGTTGATCAGCGGCCCGCCAGAGTTGCCGGGGTTGACCGCGACGTCGGTCTGGATGAACGGCAGGAACTCGCCGGTGTCGCGGGCCTTCGCGCTGACGATGCCGGCCGTCACGGTGTTCTCGAGGCCGAATGGCGAACCGATCGCCAGCACCCATTCACCGACCCGCAGCCGGTTGGGATCGCCCACCTTGACGGTAGGAAGGCCGGCGGCTTCGATCTTCACGAGCGCCACATCGGTGCGACGGTCGGCGCCGATCACCTTGCCCTTGAACTCCCGCTTGTCGGTCAAGGTCACGGTGATGTCGTCCGCGCCTTCGACCACGTGTGCATTCGTCAGCACGTAGCCGTCGGCGGAGAGAATGAAGCCCGAACCCAGTCCGCGCGGAACATCGCGCCGCGGTCCTGGACCCTGGCCGGGTCCCGGGCCCTGCCGCGGTCCCTGCTGCGGAGGGTTGGGGAAAAACCGCCGGAAGAATTCGTACATCGGGTCGTTTTCATCGATGTCCGGAAACGGCAGTGCACTGGCACCCGTGGACACGCGCGCCGTGGTCCGGATATTGACGACCGCCGGGCCTGCCCGGTCGGCCAGATCGGCGAAGTCCGGCAGGGTCTGCGCCGTCTGTGCCTGTGCGCTGGGCGCCAGCAACGGAACGGCCACCACCAGCAACGGTGCGAACAAGGCTGCGGCTAATCTCTTCATCATTCCCATGATCCTTGGTTTCCTGGAACTCGCCCGTCAGCGCGGGCCATTGAACTCGACAGAACCCGCCACGCCTCGCACCGCTGCGGGCGGGACTTCACCGACGACCGTCACGAGCGCATCGCCGACACGGCGCGAATACGCGGCTGTGGGTCCCATCATCTGCACGCCCTCGGTCAGAGGCTTCAACTCGGCACCCGGTTCGATGAACACCGAGACGGTTGCCAGCCCGTCACTGAAGACGACCTGCATCGCGTCCCGCGTGCCCATGCGGCGGGTGATTTCCTTGGTCCGCCGGAAGCCATCCGGCGCGGGCACGACCCATCCCGCCTTGGCAAGGTCGACGCGGCGATGATCGCTGCGTTCCACGGACCAGCCCTCGGTCGACCAGGCCGGTTTCAGTCGCGCCCGGTCGATACGCTCGCCGATGCGCACGTCGGTGAAGGCCACCTGTTCCAGTACTTCGGACTGGTCGTTGACCATCTGCGACTTCAGCAACAGCCCGCTCGCGCTCTCGACGCAAAGCTGATAGCCGTAACGCAGCGCGTCCCTCGGAACGAACGTCAGAACCTGACACTCGATGCCCGCCACACGCTCAATGCCACCGGCCTCGACCTGATAGAGCTTCAGTATGTCTGCCGCCGGCGCGCCGATCAGCCCGGGAAACGGATCCTCGAGCGCGCGATGCTCGATGACGATGCGACGCGATTCCGGAATCAGACAGTGCACTTCGTCGTTGTTGTCGGTGCGCGTGCGTAGGTACTCGCGGGGCTTGCCATCGAGCGTCTGGACCCGCTCCTGCGAACGCTTGCCGTCATAGACGTGGGTGATGCGCGAGCTGCGCATGTCACCTCCGGCCTGGTACACCACAGTGCCGCTGTAGTTCACGCGGACTGCGGCCTGCTGGATGGCCTGCACCCACTGCAGCGGCGTGCGCACCTGCGTCGCCGCCTCCGGTCGCGGGCGGTCCTGCGCACGCGTTGCATTGCTGGCGGCGCCGGCGACAGCCGTAATGACCAGCAACGGAAGCCAACGACCCAACGCCACGGCGGCCCGCGCAGCGGGTCGGACCGTTCCCATCAGCGACCTTCCGGGGCTTCGCCCGGTGTGCGCAAATAGGGAGTCGCCCGCGGCAGCGCCACGCCTGCGGCGAGTTCGCGATGGGC
Organism: uncultured beta proteobacterium; assembly: GCA_963780715.1. GTDB lineage: Bacteria > Pseudomonadota > Gammaproteobacteria > Burkholderiales > Burkholderiaceae_F > JALORV01. The sequence continues at coordinate 109,963 of CAWADK010000013.1, read as the reverse complement.
GGCCAGATAGACATCGAGCGAGCGAGCCTTTGCCACGGTGGCAGCGGCGCGCCGGCTCACTTCAGCCGCCGGCGTCGGGGCTGGAGTCGGGACGGCCGTCACGGCCATCTGCTGAATCGGGGTGACCGAAGTGGGCGATTTCAGCAGCGGCACCGCCACAAATCCGATCACCGCCGCCGACGCGGCAATGGCGACGCCGGGCGCCAGGTAGCGGCGCAGCGCTCCTGACCGACGGACCGTGCTTACGCGCGGCGCGAGCACGGTGGGCTCGAGCGCAAGAGCGGCCGATACCCGGGCGCAGAAGTCGGGGGAATGCACCGCGGCGACCTCGCTCGATCGCAAAGCATCCCCCACGATATGCAGCGTGGCCCATTCGTTGCGTAGTTCGGAGTCGCGGCAAATTGCCGTCAACAGGGCCTCCGCGGCCCCCGGATCGAGTTCACCGTCCACCAGGCTCGAAAGCCTCTCCCACTCAGGGTGCAGGTTGCTGCTCATCGCTGATTTGTCCATGGTCCTACCCTACCACCGCTTGTCTTTCGTCGTACTGAGTACAGGTCGCAGTTCCTCGGCGATCGCCTCGCGCGCACGGAAAATGCGGGAACGAACGGTCCCGATCGGACAGTTCATCGTCTCGGCGATCTCTTCATAGCTGAGCCCCTCCAGCTCGCGCAGCACGACGGCGGTCCGCAGGTCCTCCGGCAGCCGCTCCACCGCCCGGTTGACGGCGTCGGCCACCTGCCTGGATGCCAGCATTGCCTCCGGCGTGTTCAGATCCCTTAGGTGCTCGCCGTCGTCAAAAGTTTCCGCATCTTCGATTTCCGTTTCGGTCGAGGTCGGCGCCCGCCGGCCCTGGGACACCAGGTGATTCTTGGCGGTATTGATGGCGATGCGATAAAGCCAGGTGTAAAAAGCGCTGTCGCCACGAAAGTTGGGCAAGGCCCGGTAGGCCTTGATGAACGCTTCCTGGGCAACATCCTCTACCTCGGCCGCGTCGCGGATGAAACGGGAGAGCAGGCGAAAGATCTTGCGCTGGTACTTGGCCACCAGAAGATCGAACGCCGCCTTGTCGCCGCGCTGCACGCGCTCGACCAGTTGCTGGTCGATGTCCCGATCAGACACGCTCGACTCCCCGGCGGCGGTTCTGCCCGGCACCGCGCAGCGGCACTTCGCTTGCAGTGCCCGGCTCGACTTCAGGGATCGGTCTCATTTTGGCGGGCGTTGGCCCCGGTGGGCAGTGCGTCTGTTGTGCCGGTCCGTTCCCAACGCATGCAGGCGTGGACGCGACGGAAGGCATCGGCTGGAAGGCAGTCGGGCCAAAGCCGGACGTAGTTGGAGCCGAAGCGGAAGGTTATCAACCATGGCGCCGCAAAGACACATCGCGCCACCTCTTCCCGGGGTTCGGGTCCCGTCTCCCGCAGCAGGACATTGCCGTCCCGGATCCTGATCTCGGTCGTGGCCGCGCCTTTGGCGGCGAGCTGCCGTACACCCCATAGGGCCGCCACCAGCGCGAACAGTGCGGCGGTTCCCACGCGCAGGGGATAACGTGGATCCAGCGCCAGCGCCGCGACGGTCAGCAGTACCGCGACCAGTGCGCACGTCACTGTGGCGAGCTGCAGCCACCTCTTTTCCCGCATCGAAGGCCGCAGGACGGTCCAGCCGAGCAGCACTCAAACCCGCTTGAACACCAGCGTGCCGTTCGTACCGCCGAAGCCAAACGAGTTCTTCAGCGCGACGTCGATCTTCATTTCGCGCGCCGCATTGGCGCAGTAGTCAAGGTCGCACTCCGGGTCCTGGTTGAAGATGTTGATCGTCGGCGGTGACACCTGGTGGTGCAAGGCCAGTGCGGTGAATACGGATTCGATCCCACCCGCACCGCCCAGAAGGTGCCCTGTCATCGACTTGGTCGAGTTGACGACGATCCTGCCGGCATGCTCGCCCAGGGCCGCCCTGATCGCCTTGGTCTCATTGATGTCGCCCAGCGGGGTCGACGTGCCATGCGCGTTGAGATAGTCGACCTCGTCGGCGTTGATTCCGGCATTGCGCAGCGCCACCTGCATGCAGCGCCGCGGACCGTCCATGTTCGGCGCTGTCATGTGGTAAGCGTCCGCGCTCATGCCGAAGCCGGCCAGTTCGCAGTACATGCGGGCGCCCCGGCGCCGCGCGTGCTCATATTCTTCGAGCACGACGATTCCCGCGCCTTCGCCGAGCACGAATCCGTCGCGATCCCTGTCGAACGGTCGGCTCGCTGTTGCCGGGTCGTCGTTGCGCGTCGACACGGCCTTCATCGTGTCGAAGCCGCCGAGGCCCAGGGGGCAGATCGTCGACTCCGCGCCGCCTGCCAGCATGACATCGGCATCGCCGTACTCGATCATGCGTCCAGCGTCGCCGATCGAATGCAGCCCGGTCGTGCAGGCCGTGACAATCGCAAGGTTCGGGCCGCGCAGCCCGTACATGATCGAAATCGTGCCGCCGATCATGTTGATGATCGATCCGGGAACGAAGAACGGCGACACGCGTCGCGGCCCTCGGTTCAGCAACTCGGAGTGGTTCTCCTCGATCATCGGCAAGCCGCCGATGCCGGAGCCGATGACGCATCCGATACGGTCGCGATTGGCGTCTGTGACTTCCAGACCGCAGTCGCGGAGCGCCTCGGTCGCGGCCGCCACTCCGTAGTGGATGAACGTATCCAGGCGCCGGGCTTCCTTGGCGGACATCACGCTCGTGACGTCGAAGCCCTTGACCTCGCCGGCGATCCGGCAATGCAATGCGGACGCGTCGAAGCGCGTGATCGGGCCGACGCCCGACTTCCCGGCAAGCAAGGCGGCCCAAGCGCTGGGGACGTCGTTGCCGACCGGGCTGATGACCCCGAGTCCGGTGACAACGACACGGCGCTTGCCTGACATCAAACCTCTGGTCGAACGGCAGACGCCAGTCGCGTCAGGCCTTTTTCAGGTGGCCGTTGATGTAGTCGACGGCCTGCTGGACGGTGCGGATCTTCTCGGCCTCTTCGTCCGGGATCTCGCACTCGAACTCGTCTTCCAGGGCCATCACCAGCTCGACCGTGTCGAGAGAGTCGGCGCCGAGGTCCTCGACGAAGGCCGATTCGTTCTTGATGTCGGCCTCGTTCACGCCGAGTTGCTCAGCGACGATCTTCTTGACGCGTTGTTCGATATTTTCCATTTACTCCTCCTGCCCCATGTGTGTCGGCGATGCGCCGCGAACCGCGGTTGCATTGCTGCCGGTGCGCATCGCCATCTTGTCGGCCGGCGAAAAAATTCGCGCGGATTCTAACAGAGGCACCCTTCGTTCCTGCCGAACGGGCGCCCATTTCAGGTCATGTACATACCGCCGTTGACATGCAGTGTGGCTCCAGTGACATAAGCGGCCGCCCGTGATGCGAGAAACACGACGGCCGCGCCGATGTCCTCCGCCTGCCCGAGTCGCCCGAGCGGAATCTGCGTCAGCAAGGCCTGCGTCTGCTGCTCGCTGAGCGAGCGCGTCATGTCAGTGTCGATGAAACCCGGCGCCACGCAGTTCACGGTGATGCCGCGACTGCCGACCTCGCGCGCGAGTGCCTTGGTCATGCCGACAACCCCGGCCTTGGCCGCCGCATAGTTGGCCTGCCCCGCGTTGCCGGACGCACCAACGACAGACGTGATGTTGATGATGCGACCATGCTTCGCCTTCATCATGCCGCGCATGACGGCGCGCGACAGGCGGAAGACGCCGGAAAGATTGGTGTCCAGCACCGCCGCCCAGTCGTCGTCTTTCATCCGCAGGGCAAGTGTGTCGCGTGTGATGCCCGCGTTGTTGACGAGAACGGAGAGCTTGCCGAAGTCCTTGCTGACGTTCTCGACCAGTGCCTCGGCTGCCGCGGCATCGCGCACGTCGAACACGACGCCGCGACCGCGCGCGCCGAGTTCGCCAAGGCGCGTCGAGATGCCCTGCGCACCGGCTTCGGAGGTCGCCGTGCCGATGACAGCGGCACCCGCACGGGCGAGCTGCTCGGCGATCGCACGGCCGATACCGCGCGAGGCACCGGTCACCAGCACCACCTCATCGGCCAGGCAGCCAGGCTGAAAGACGTTCATGGGTCGGCCTCCTCAGGCAGCGGTGGCCGCCAGTGCTTCCTTGAGACTCTCGGCATCGAAAATCGCCAGACTCTCGAGCTCGGGTGCGATGCGCCGTGTGAGCCCTGCCAGCACCCTTCCCGGACCGCATTCGACGACATGGGTCGCGCCCTGGCTCGCGAGCGAGCGCACGATCTCGACCCACCGGACCGGCCCCGCGGCCTGGCGCGCGAGCGCATCGGCGATGCGTGCCGGTTCGGTCTCGATCGCCACGTCCACATTGTTGATCATCGGGATGGCGGGCGCCCTGATTGCAACCTGCGCAAGGTACGCGCGGAGACGCTCGGCAGCGGGCTGCAGCAGCGACGAATGGAACGGCGCCGAGACCGGCAGCACCAGCGCACGCTTGGCGCCCAGTTGCTTGGCAACGGTGCAGGCGCGATCGACCGCCGCCTTGTGTCCGGCGATGACCACCTGCGACGGCGCGTTGAAATTGACTGCCTCGACAACCTGTCCCTCGGCAGCGGTCGCACACGCGCGGCTCACATCCTCGTCCGACAAACCAATGATCGCCGCCATCGCGCCCACGCCCACCGGCACGGCCTCCTGCATGGCCGAGGCGCGGAACCGGACCAGCCGCACCGCGTCCTCGAGCGAAAGCGCTTCGGCCGCCGTCAGCGCCGTGTACTCGCCGAGGCTGTGTCCGGCCACCATCGCCGGACGGACGCCGCCTGCGGACCGCCACGCCTCGTAGATTGCCATGCCTGCGACCAGCATGGCGGGCTGCGTATTGACGGTCAGATTGAGGTCTTCCGCGGGGCCGTTCGCGATGAGCGATCCAATGTCCTGGCCAAGGGCCGTCGACGCTCGATCGAGCGTGCGGCCGACGGCAGGATCGTCGAAGCTCCCAAGCATTCCGACCGACTGCGAGCCTTGCCCCGGAAACACGAATGCAAGTTTCATAGTGTTACCACCGTAGCAGCACCGATCCCCATGTGAAACCGCCTCCCACGCCCTGCAGCAAAACGTGATGTCCACGCCGGATGCGTCCGTCACGCACGGCGACGTCGAGTGCCAGCGGAACCGAAGCCGCTGATGTATTTCCATGCTGGTCGACGGTCACGACCATCTTCGACTCAGGCAGCGCAAGACGCCGGGCGATCGCGCTCATGATGCGGATGTTCGCCTGGTGCGGAATCAGCCAGTCGAGTTCCCCGGGCGGCAGTCCTGCAGAAGCGAGAACGCCGGCCGCCGACGCGCCCAGCGCCGTCACCGCCAGCTTGAAGACGGCCTGGCCTTCCATCGTCAGGAACGGGTGGCCCTCAACCGCGCCGTGGCTGACACGCCCTGCAGCACAGAGGATTCCGGCCTGGCTGCCATCGGCATGCAGCTCGCTGGCCAGGATGCCTGGCGCTTCAGTTCGGTCCAGAACAACGGCTCCGGCGCCATCGCCAAACAGCACACAGGTCGTGCGATCGTTCCAGTCGAGGATGCGTGAGAAGACCTCGGCCCCGATGACCAGAGCCCGGCGATGCCTGCCAGCGAGCAGCATGGCCTCCGCCACGGTCAGCGCGTAGACGAAGCCGCTGCAAACGGCCTGCACATCGAATGCCGGGCAGCCCGGGTGGCCCAGGTGCGCCTGGATCAGGCATGCGGCGCTCGGGAATATCTGGTCGGGGGTCGATGTCGCGACGACGATCAGGTCAATGCTTTCGAGCTCGACGTCGGCCATTTCGAGCGCGGCGCGCGCGGCACGCGCACCGAGCTCGGCCGTCGTCGTTCCGCGTTCGGCGATGTAGCGCTGGCGGATTCCGGTGCGGGCGACGATCCACGCGTCGGACGTCTCCACGCCACGCGTTGCCAGGTCACGTGCGAGTTCGTCGTTCGAAACGACGCGTCCCGGCAACGCCGATCCGGTGCCAATGATGCTTGCGTAAGGGCGTTTCGACGGACCAGACTCGCGTCGCACGCTTGCGGACTCCCGCCGGAGGCGGCCTTGCGGACTCATGCTTCCTGCTCGGTCGTCTCCGGGCGACCGCCGTGCATCCGTTCCAGCTGCGCAACGAAAGGCTGCATCGCGGCGACAGTGCGTTCGAGAACCCGGTGCCGTGCTTCCTCGTAGCCGCGCTGCAGGGCGCACTCGAAGCCCACCGTATCGGCAGATCCGTGACTCTTGAGTACCAGTCCGCGCAAGCCAAGCAGACTGGCGCCGTTGTAGCGCCGCGGATCGACGCGCCGCCGGAAGCGGTTGAGGACCGGATAGGCAGCGATCGCCATCAGGCGCGACAGTGGGTCCCGCTTGAATTCCTCGCGCACGAACCCGCCCAGCATGTGCGCGAGGCCTTCCGAGGTCTTGAGCGCGACGTTGCCGACGAAGCCGTCGCAGACCACGACATCCGTCGTGCCTTTGTAGATGTCGTTGCCCTCGACGTTGCCCTGAAAGTTGAGCGGGCTCTGGCGCAACAGTTCACCGGCCTGCTTGACGATGTCGTTGCCCTTGATCATCTCCTCGCCAATGTTGAGCAGCCCGACGGTGGGTCGCTCCTTTTCCTCGACGGCGGCCACCAGGGCCGAGCCAAGGATGGCGAACTGCAGGAGGTGTTCCGGCGTGCAGTCGACGTTCGCACCCAGGTCCAGCATCGTCGTGACGCGGCCGAGCTGGTTGGGAATTGGTCCAGCGATCGCGGGACGATCTATGCCGTCAAGCGTCTTGAGAACGAACCGGGAGATCGCCATTAGCGCGCCGGTATTGCCGGCACTGACCACGACATCGGCGCGTCCTTCCTTGATCAGGTTGACGGCGATCCGCATCGACGACGCGCGCTTGCTCCGAAGCGCCGTGGCCGGCGCATCGTGCATCTCGACCACTTCATCGGCGTGAACGACTTCGACCCCTTTGACGGCGCCCGGCAGGGCGCGCTCGACCTCGGGACCGCGCCCCACAAGGAGCAGCTCCACGTCCGGTGTACGGGCGAGGAAGGCCAGTGCGGAAGGAACAGTGACCGGGATGCCGTGATCCCCGCCCATGCAGTCGACGGCGATGCGGATGCTCACCGCGAGCGGGCACATTCCGCCGCGCTGGCGCGCTGCGGATGCTCGATACAACGAAGAAACGGGACGCGCGAACGGACGCGCACGAGGAACGGACCGATCAGTGGACTGATCGAGAAAGCTTACTCGTCGTTCTTGGTCTGCAGGACCTTCTTGCCGCGATAGACGCCACCCGGGCTGATGTGGTGACGACGATGCACCTCACCGGTCGTCGGCTCGATTGCGGTCGGCGGATTGGTCAGGAAATCGTGCGCGCGATGCGTGCCGCGCTTGGAAGCGGACTTCTTGTTCTGTTGGACAGCCATGGCTAACCCCACGGAATAAAACGCGAAATTCTACCTGAGCCGCACCCGCAGAGGAACCCCGGCCATTCAGTGCGGTTTGCGTTCACCCTTGAACTGGGCCAGCGCGGCAAACGGGTTCGGGCGTGCCGGCGCGTCGGACTCCTCGCGCGCTTCGGTGGCGATCGGGTGGCAGTCGTCGTGGCGCGGCACCAGCGGCAGCGACAGGATTGCCTCATCCTCAAGCCATGCAGCCAGGTCCGTGCTGTGACCGCCCACGATTGCCTCGGCTTCCTCGTCGTCATCGAGGGGCACAGCGTTGAGTTCCTCTTCGCTCGCCACGAACCGGAAAGCGGCCTCGCGCTCCAGATGGAATGGCAGCGGTGCGCCGCAGCGCTGGCAGACCAGTGCCAGGTCGCCAGTCAGGCGCAGCAGTGCCCCGGCACGACCATGGTCGTCGAGCCGGCCCTCGATGCGATAACTGAGGGTCCCCGTGGGCTGCGCGACGCTGGAGGCGAGCCGCGGCAGCTCAGTTACGGGCAGCGTGCCCTCGATGACCCGTCCGTGTCGCGCCAGCTCGAGTACGTCGTACGTGCGCGATGGATGTTCCGCCATGTTCGATTTCACCCGAAGAGCGCGGCTAAACTGCCCGCGCCATGAACCGGTCGACGATCGTACTCGCCTCAACCTCGCGTTACCGCCGCGAGCTGCTGGAGCGGTTGAGACTCGCTTTCGATGTCGAGGCGCCGCAGGTGGACGAGGCCCCGCTCGCGGGTGAAGCCCCGCGCGCGACAGCGCTCCGTCTCGCCATTGCCAAGGCTCAGGAGGTGCAGTCGCGCCGCCCCGGAGCGGTGGTCATCGGGTCCGACCAGGTTGCGGAGATCGACGGTGCCGCCCTCGGCAAGCCGATGTCTCACTCTGCGGCCCTCGTACAGCTCGAACGCATGCAGGGCAGGACGGTCACTTTTCATACAGCCCTGGCGGTCGCTGGCCCCGGGCGCGACGCGCTGCAGGTGGAAAGCGTGCCGACGACCGTGCTGATGCGCACCCTTCCGCGCGCGGCGCTCGAGCATTACCTGCGCCTCGACGAGCCGTACGACTGCGCCGGGGCAGCGAAGATCGAGTCGCTCGGCATCGCACTCGTGGCGAGTGTTGAATCAACCGATCCGACGGCCCTGATCGGCCTGCCCCTGATCCGGCTGACCGCGATGCTGGCCAATGCCGGGATCGAGGTACTTTCCCCGAGCTGACCCTTGAGCGGCATCCTGTATCTGCTGCCCTGCCCGATCTCGGACGCCCCGGCGGAGACGGTCCTGCCGGACGCCGTGCTTGGCATCGCCCGCCGGCTGAGTTACTTCCTTGCCGAGAATGCGAAGTCCACGCGTGCCTTTCTGAAGTCGATCGGGCATCCCACGCCGTTGCGGGAGCTGGACATTGTCGAGATCGGTCATCAGCCGGCAAGGGAAATGATTAACGGCTGGCTCGCGCCCCTGCTCGCTGGTCGGGACGGTGCGCTCGTCTCGGAAGCGGGCTGCCCCGCCATCGCCGACCCGGGCGCCAGCATTGTCGCCGCCGCGCACGCGCGTGCAGTGCCGGTCCGGCCGCTGGTTGGCCCCTCGTCCCTGCTGCTGGCACTGATGGCTTCGGGACTGAACGGTCAGCAATTTCGCTTCCTGGGCTACCTGCCGGTCGCCGCACCCGAACGTGCGCGGCGACTGCAGGCGCTCGAACGCGAATCTCGCAACGGGGAGACGCAGGGCTTCATCGAGACGCCGTATCGCAGCAGCGCAATGTTCGACGCGATTCTGGCTACCTGTGCGCCCGGCACGCGGGTGACCGTCGCCGTCGACCTCACCGCAACCTCCGAGTACGTTCAGACGCGCTCCGTCGCCGAATGGCGCGCCGCGGTCCGGCCACCGCTGGAGCGCAGGCCTTGTGTCTTCCTGCTACTTGCCTAGCAAACCGGCCGCGCCTGCGCGTCTGGAACCCAGAACACGGTCCCCTCTCGCTCGACCACCGTCAGCGCACGGAGGCCGCCGTGTCCCATGCACGCACCACCCCGGCACGCACCCGTCGCGGGGTCGTACAGCGCGCCATGCGTGGCGCACATCAGGAACTCTGCGTCGGGCTCGAAGAACTCGCCGGGCTGCCAGTCAAGCTCCATCGCCACATGAGCGCATCGGTTCAGGTAGGCGACGACGACGCCGTGATGCCGCACCGCGAACGCCGGCACCGGCTCGCTGCGGAACTTGACCTCGAATCGCACGCCACGACTTCCGTCGGCCAGCGTGTCCGATGTACAGACAGGAACTCAGCTCGAAGTCAGCAGCCATGCGCGCAGCCGGTCGACATTCTCGGCCAGGCCGAGCGGAGCCAGCGCAGCCAGTTGCTCGCGCGGATGGGCGCCATAGGTGACCCCGATCGCCGCGGTGCCCGCCGCGCGCGCCATCGCCAGGTCGTGGGTCGTGTCGCCGATCATCACTGTGCGCTCGACCGGCACCTCGAGCTCGTCGGTCAGTTCGAGAAGCATCGCCGGATGTGGCTTGGGGTGCGTCTCGTCGGCACAGCGCGATGCTGCGAAGAACATGCCCAGTCCGGTTGCGCCGAAGGCGCGGTCCAGTCCGCGGCGGCTCTTTCCGGTGGCCACCGCCAGCCGGGCCCCGCCCTCCGCCAGCTCCACCATCAGTTCGCGCACGCCGCTGAAGAGCACGATTTCGGGCTCGCCCGCGAAGTAGTAGTGGCGATAGCGGGCCGAGAACTCTTCGATCCGGCTCGCGTCGAGGTCCGGTACGGCACCGGCAAGCGCGTCCTGCAGGCCGAGCCCGATGACATGACTGGCCTGCTCGCGCGTGGGAACCCGCAACCCGAGGTCGGCGGCTGCCTTCTGAATGCTGAGCGCGATCATCGCCGTCGAGTCGACGACCGTGCCATCCCAGTCGAAGACGACCAGGTCAAATCGTCGACTTGGCATGAACCTTCGCTTTCAGCGAACGCAGGAAGTCGCTGCAGTCCGGCGGCAGCGGTGCGGTCAGCGCCAGCGACTCCCCACTGATCGGGTGCATCAGTTGTGTGGTGTAGGCATGCAGAAACATGCGTCCGAAGCGCGGGCCAAACTCCCCCTTGGCCACGCGACGGTTGAGTTCGAAGTCCCCGTACTTGTCATCGCCGACGATCGGAAAGCCGAGGTGCGCCAGGTGGACGCGGATCTGATGCGTCCGCCCGGTCTTCAGTTCGGCCTCGAGCAGCGAAAAATCACCGTAGCGCTCCTTCAGGTTGAAGATCGTGTGCGAAGCAGCGCCTTCGGTGTCGACAGCCACGCGCCGCTCGCCGCTCTGGTTTACGAACTTCGTCAACGCCAGCCGCACATGCCGGCGCTGGTCGTTCCAGTCGCCCGCAACCAGTACCAGGTACCGCTTGTCGATCGTGCCTTCGCGCAGTTGTTCGTGCAGGGACAGCAGGGCCCGCCGGGACTTGGCGAGCAAAAGGATGCCCGAGGTTTCCCGGTCGAGCCGGTGCGCCAGTTCGAGAAAGGCCTGATGCGGCCGCGCGGCCCGGACACGTTCAATGACGCCGTGCGCTACCCCGCTTCCGCCGTGGGCGGCGACGCCGGAGGGCTTGTCCACGGCGATCAGGCTTTCATCCTCGAACAGGATCGGCGGCATCAGGGCTGGCGCAAAGGCTTGAGCCGGAGGATCGCCCGGTCGAGCCGTTCGCATGGGCGGGACGCGGATGTCGTCCCCGGCCTGCAACCGATAGTCCGCAGCAACCCGGGCCTTGTTGACACGGACCTCGCCGCTGCGAACGATGCGGTAGACGTGGCTCTTTGGCACGCCGCGGGCGATTCGCAGCAGAAAGTTGTCGAGGCGCTGGCCGGCGTACTCGGCGTCGACCTTGAGGTGGCTGGCCCGATCGGCCGCCACGGCGCCGTCGCCCGCCGTGGTGCCCTCACCCTCGCCCTTCAGGCGAACACGGGCGGCTCGCCTGCCGCTTTCCTGTTTTACGGGCCGCGTCCATCTTGCATATACTTGAGGCGTCGAGGTTTTTCCGGAGTCCCGGAGAATCCCGCGGCCTCTGGCCGCGGTTGGCGCCAGTACTGGCGCGCCTGGGAAGGCAAGTCCGGCTGCGGTCGGATGCAGGGAAGACCTGACAAGCGAAGGATTGTAGCTTTGGCCGATGCCGTTTCACGGCTTCGCCGGATGCTTGGTCCGGTAGCAATGGTTCCCGGGTGGCCATCCGGCTGCGCGGGTTTCGAGACGATCGTTCGTCTCTTTGAATTCGCAGTGAGGACGCCGCGAGGTGGCCGAGGCGGAAATATCCGCCGACTGCGTGGATCCACGCGGTGTGGGTCCCGCCGAAATGAACTGAGTGGAACAAGCCGCGCGGCTCAGCCGCCGCGCGATAACGAGACCGATTTCCGAGCAACCCTTGCCACATGACTTTCGCGCCGAACCTCAGCCAGGCCTGCCTTGCAGCGCCTTGGATGGGTTCGTTCGCGCCGTGGACACGGTTTCCGGAAGGCCGCCGCGCGCGGCCGGACGCGCCTGGCCCCGCGCCAGGCGTGACCGCTGAGACTCGTAGGCACTGACCCCCGTTCATTCCGGCACTGACAAGCGCCCCTGAGAAGGCGCAAGGAGTGCTGATGAAGCGCATGCTGTTCAACGCCACGCACGCAGAGGAACTGCGCGTGGCGATCGTCGACGGCCAGAAGCTGATCGACATCGACATCGAGACTGCGGGCCGCGAGCAACGCAAGTCCAACATCTACAAGGGCGTCATTACCCGCGTCGAGCCCAGCCTCGAGGCGTGTTTCGTCGACTACGGCGAGGAGCGCCACGGATTCCTGCCATTCAAGGAAGTCTCGCGCTCCTACTTCCGTGAGGGCGTGGACGTCCGCAGCGCCAGCATCAAGGAAGCGCTGCGCGAAGGCCAGGAACTCCTGGTCCAGGTCGAGAAGGAAGAGCGCGGCAACAAGGGCGCCGCGCTGACCACGTTCATCTCGCTGGCCGGCCGCTACCTCGTGCTGATGCCGAACAACCCGCGCGGCGGCGGCGTTTCGCGTCGCATCGAGGGCGAAGACCGGCAGGAACTGCGCGACACGATGGACAAGCTCGAGCTGCCGGCCGGCATGTCGATCATCGCGCGCACCGCAGGCATCGGCCGCACGGCCGAGGAACTGCAGTGGGACCTCAACTACCTGATGAAGCTCTGGCTGGCGATCGAGGATGCGTCGCGGCCGCAGTACGAACTCGCTGTCGACGATCCGGAGCATCCCGGCAAGAAGAAGGTGAGCTACGTCGACAACAGCACGGGTCCCGACGGCCAGCGGCTTAAGCGCGCCAATCCGGCCCCGTTCCTGATCGTCGAGGAGTCGAACCTCGTTATCCGGGCGATCCGCGACTACTTCCATCCGGAAATCGGCGAGATCCTGGTCGACACCGACGACATCTATGAGCAGGCGCGCCAGTTCATGGCGCACGTGATGCCGGACAACGTTTCACGCGTGAAGCGGTACAAGGACGACGTACCGCTCTTTTCCCGGTTCCAGATCGAGCACCAGATCGAGACGGCGCATGCGCGCACGGTGCCGCTGCCTTCGGGCGGCGCGATCGTCATCGACCACACCGAGGCGCTGGTGGCGGTCGACGTCAACTCGGCGCGCTCCACGCGCGGCTCCGACATCGAGGAAACCGCGACCCGCACCAACCTCGAGGCGGCCGACGAGGCCGCGCGCCAGCTGCGGCTGCGCGACCTCGGCGGGCTGATCGTCATCGACTTCATCGACATGGAGGAGTCGAAGAACCAGAAGGCGGTCGAGAACCGCCTGAAGGACGCCCTGCACTATGACCGTGCCCGCGTGCAGATGGGCAAGATTTCGCGCTTCGGCCTGATGGAACTGTCGCGCCAGCGCCTGCGCCCCGCACTCAGCGAAGGCAGCCACGTCACCTGCCCGCGCTGCAATGGTGTCGGCGTGATCCGCGATACCGAGAGCTCGGCGCTGCATGTCCTGCGCATCCTGCAGGAAGAGGCGATGAAGGACAACACGGCGGCGGTCCATGCGCAGGTGCCGGTCGAAGTTGCCACCTTCCTGCTCAACGAAAAGCGCGGCGACATCGCCAAGCTCGAGGCGCGGTTGCGCGTCTCGGTGGTGCTGATTCCAAACAAGTTCATCGAGACGCCGCATTATCACGTCGAGCGTCTCCGGCACGACGATCCGCGCCTGGATGAATCGAAGGCGAGCTTCGAGCGCGCGGCGGAACTTGCGCCGAGCACCGACACGCCCTATACGCGCGGCAAGGTCGAGGAAGAGCGCGGTCGCCCGAAGCAGGAGGCGGTGGTCAAGGGCATCGTGCCCGAGACGCCTGCACCCATGGTCGTGCCAACGCCCACCGCGGTCGCAGCGCCGTCAGCGCCGGCCCCGGCGCCTACTGGACTGTGGGGCCGCATTGTTTCGTTCTTCACTGGAGAAGCACCCGCCGTCCAGCCAGCGGCATTGCCCGCGCCCGCCAAGGCCGTCGTCGAGAAGCCGGCCCGCGAAGCCGAAGGCCGCGGTGATCGTCGCCGCGGACGCGGCGAGCGCGACGGACGGCGCGACGGCCGACGCGACGACAAGCGCGGCGGACGCGGCGAAGAGCGGAAGGACGGCCGTCGAGGCGATAAACGCGAAGAACGCCGTCCCGCCGATGGCGCAGCGCGGCCCGAGCGCGACGCGGCTCCACGCGATGCAACGGCGGAAGTGACTCCATCGCCGAACAGAAACCGCAAGCCAGGCGAACGCCGCGGCGAACGCAAGGAACGCGTCGAACCTGCCGAGGCACCACCCGCCGCTCTGGTCCCTGTCGCGCCAGCCGATATGGCTGAGCCGGTGACACCGGTCGGCGCAACGCTTGTCACAGCTGACGTAGCAGCGGCAGATGCGCAATCCGAGGAACGCCGTGGCCGCAAGCGCCGTCGCCGTCGCGGGCGCGGCGGCCGTGGTGCTGAAGGTGAATCGGCCGCGGGTACAGACAAGCCGGCCGAGGCAGACGAAATGGTCGAGGACGAAGAGATCGACCAGATCGAGCATGCGCCGGTCGCGGTTGTGGCGGCGGTCGCTCCTTCGCTCACGCCTGCGGTCGAGGCCGCGGCCGAACCGACTGCTTCCCGTGACGGCAGCGTGCCACGCGCGCAGCCGAAAGCTGTCACCGTCACGACGCCGGAGATGATCGTTGTGCCGACGACCTACTCGCTGCCCAACGTGACGCCGGCGCCTATGCCCATCGACCAACTGCACGCCGTCCTGCAGCAGGCCGGGTTGAGCCTCGTGCAGACGGAGCCCGGCAAGTTCAGTGAGACCCAGGCTCGACTGGCCGCCGAGCCGCGCCCGGTGCGCGTACCGCGCGAGCGTCCTCAGCTGCCACCGCTCGACGAAGGCCCATTGATCCAGGTCGAGACGCGTCCGGGGCAAAGCCCGTCCGCCTAGTGGGGATAAGGGGCGCGGCGTGACCCGCCGCGCCTTGTTGCGCGATCCGCCGCTACCATTGGGCGCATGACCGACCGCATCATCCAGCTGCTCGACATGCGCACGGCGCGGCTCGCCGTGCCCGATGTCTCCGCAGCCGACCAGTCCGCCGCTGACCAGCCCGCGGGCGAGGTGCGCGACCGCCTCGGACGGCCCCTGCGCGACCTTCGAATCTCGGTCACGGACCGTTGCAACTTCCGCTGCACCTATTGCATGCCGAAGGAGATCTTCGACCGCGACTACCGGTTCCTGCCACACGCCGACCTGCTGAGCTTCGAAGAGATCACTCGCGTGGTGAAAGCCTTCATCGCGCTCGGCGTCGAGAAAGTCCGCCTGACCGGCGGCGAACCTCTGCTGCGCAAGGATCTGCACCGATTGGTCGAGATGCTCGCGCGCCTGACGACGCTCGACGGACGCCCGCTCGACATCGCGCTGACGACCAACGGCTCGCTGCTTGCACGGAAGGCTCGCGCCCTCGCTGACGCTGGACTGCGGCGCGTCACCGTTTCGCTCGACGGCCTGGATGATGCGGTGTTCAAGCGCATGAACGACGTCGACTTCGAGGTGACCGAAGTGCTGGCGGGAATCGACGCCGCGACCGCCGCCGGACTGGGGCCGGTGAAGGTCAACATGGTCGTCAAGCGCGGCGTCAACGACGGCGAGATCGTGCCGATGGCGCGCCGCTTCCGCGGGACGGGCCACATCGTCCGGTTCATCGAGTTCATGGATGTCGGGAGTTCCAACGGCTGGCGCATGGACGACGTCGTCCCGTCGGCCGAAGTCGTCGAACGCATCGGACGCGAGGTTGCGCCACTTGGCGCGATTGACGCGAACTACCCCGGTGAAGTCGCCGAGCGCTGGCGTTATGGCGACGGTAGTGGCGAGATCGGCGTGATCTCCAGCGTCACCCAGGCATTTTGCAGCAGTTGCACCCGGGCGCGGCTCTCGACCGAGGGCATGCTGTATCTGTGCCTGTTTGCGGATCGCGGCTACGACCTGCGACGCCTGCTGCGCGGCGCGCCGGATCAACCCGCTGCGGATCTTGCGGTCCTGCAGGCGTCCATCGCCCGCATCTGGGGCGAGCGTGCTGACCGTTATTCGGAACTTCGCTCCGAGGCGACCGCGCGCAGACCCAAGGTCGAGATGTCCTACATCGGTGGCTGATGGCGGTGCGCAACGCCGCGATCGACTAAAAGCGTTTCATCAGCCGCAGCATCGTCGTGACGATCGGCCGGTACGGCGGCATGAAAAGATTCATGCCGTTCAGGCGCGACTGCCGGAACACGGGCGTGAGTTTGCTGAAGGTGTCAAAACCCCACTTGCCGTGATAGTGGCCCATGCCGGACGGGCCGATTCCCCCGAACGGCAATTCCTCCTGCGCCACGTGCATCAGCGTTTCGTTGACGCACACGCCGCCCGCATGGGTCTGCCTCAGCGCGCGTTCCGCCCGGGCGGCATCGTTGTCGAACCAGTAGAGCGCGAGCGGTCGCGGCTGGGCGTTGACGAACGCGACGGCGTCGTCGATGGAGTCGTAGCCCATGACCGGCAGCACCGGGCCGAAGATCTCGTCGCGCATGACGTCGAGTGAACGCGGCGGATCGATGAGCACCGTCGGTGCGAGGCGATGGACCTCGTCGGCGCGATCGGCCCCCGCGAAAAGCGGCACGACTCTGACACCCGCCGCCACGGCCTGTTCGAGGTAGCCGATCAACCGGCCGTAATGCCGCTGGTTGATGACGCTGCAGTAGTCCGGGTCCTGCAGCCCGCGCGGGTACATGCGCACCGCGTTGGCCTGCAGCGCCGCCACGAAAGCCGGGATGCTGGCGCGCGGGACGAGCACGTAGTCGGGCGCGATGCATGTCTGGCCGGCATTGAGAAGCTTGCCCGCCAGCACACGCTGCGCGGCCCGCTCGATCGGGTAATCCGGAGCGACGACGGTCGGCGACTTGCCGCCGAGTTCCAGCGTGACGGGCGTCAGGTTCGGCGCCGCGGCGGCCATGACCTGCCGACCTACCACCGTCGAGCCGGTGAACAGAAGGTGATCGAACGGCAGCGCGGAGAACTGCGCGGCGACGTCAGGTCCACCGGTGATCACATCGATCTCGTCGGCCTGAAAGTGCTTGCCGACCAAGTCTGCAAAGAGCCGGGAAAATGCCGGTGTGTACTCGGACATCTTTACCATCGCCCGGTTGCCAGCGACCAGAGCCGCAACGAGGGGGCCGATCGCAAGGAACAAGGGATAGTTCCAGGGCACGATGATGCCGACCACGCCGACCGGCCGCGGCATCACATGCGCGCGCGCCGGCAGGAACCACTTCGAAACCAGGGCACCGCGGGGCCGCATCCACTCCTTGCCGTGCCTCAGCGCTCCCTTGATCTCGGCCAGGCTTGGAAAGATCTCCGCAATCTGGGACTCCATCCGGGGGCGGCCGCCGAAGTCCTGATCGATCGCCGATTCAATATCGGACTCGTGATCGCAGACCAGTCGCTGCAGGCGCTGCAGGCGATCGCGCCGGATCTCCCATTCAGGAAACGGCGCGGCATCGTAGCTGGCACGCTGGCGCTCGAACGACGTGTGCAGGTCGGACGGGATGTCGAGGGCGTTCATGCGAGTCTCGAGTCTGAAACCGCGCAAAGCTTACTGCGCAAGCGTGGAGGCTGTGTTCCAATCTGCTCGCTCCACGGAGGGGTCAGATGCAACAGTTGCAGAGCGCCGTCGGCCTCATTGGGCTGCTGGCTCTGGCTTGGGTGGCGTCAGAGCAACGTCGCGAAGTCCCATGGCGCCTGGTCGCGAGCGGGATAGCACTCGCACTGGCACTGGCGGTCCTCTTTCTGAAGGTGCCGCCGCTCGCGGCCTTGCTGGCGAGCCTCAACACCGCACTCGATGTATTCGAGCACGCGTTGCAGGCCGGCACCAGCCTCGTGTTCGGCTACCTCGGCGGTGCGGACCCTCCGTTCACCGCGACGGCGCCGGCTGCGACGTTCGTTCTGGCCTTCCGGGCATTGCCGCTGGTGCTGCTCGTCGCCGCCCTTTCCGCACTGCTTTTCCATTGGGGCGTCCTGCCCCTGCTGGTGCGGGCGTTCGCACGCCTGCTCGAGCGCACGATGGGTCTGGGTGGGGCGGTCGGTGTCTCCGCTGCGGCAAACGTCTACGTCGGCATGGTGGAAGCTCCCCTGGTCATTGCCCCCTACCTCGCGGGCCTCTCGCGGGGTGAGCTATTCATCGTCATGAACTGCGGCATGGCCACGATCGCAGGAACCGTTCTGGTCCTCTATGCCACCTTTCTCGCTCCGATCGTCCCGAACGCCCTGGGCCATCTGCTGGTGGCATCGATCGTGGCCACTCCCGTGGCCATCGCGGTCGCAGCGATCATGGTTCCACCCCGGCTGACCCCCGGTGCGAAGGTCGCCTTCGAGCGCCCGGACGCGAATGCGGTGGCAGCGCTCACCCGAGGCACGCTCGAAGGACTGCAACTGCTCCTCAATATCGTGGCAATGCTCATCGTGTTCGTTGCCCTGGTGGCCCTCGTCAACGGATTGCTCGGCCTGCTGCCCGCGATCGGCGGGACGGCCCTCACGCTCGAGCGCATCTTTGGCTGGCTCTTCGCGCCGCTGGCCTGGCTGGTCGGCATTCCCTGGGCCGAGGTGCCGACGGCCGGAAGCCTGCTCGGCAAGAAGACGGTTCTGAACGAACTGATCGCCTACCTCGACCTGGCGCAGCTGCCGCCGGCCGCCCTGTCGGATCGCAGCCGCCTGCTGATGACCTACGCGCTGTGCGGCTTCGCGAACTTTGGCAGCCTCGGCATCATGCTGGGCGGGCTGTCGGCGTTGCTTCCGGTCGGGCGCCGTGCGGAAATGGCCGAACTGGGGATGAAGTCCGTCTTCGCCGGACTGCTCTCAACGTGCGCAACGGCCGCGCTCGTCGGGATGCTCGTCTGATGGACATTTCCGTTCTGCGAGGCAAGCGCGTCCTGCTGCGCGGTTGGCAGCCGCGCGACTCCGAACCGTTTGCCGCCCTGAATGCGGATCCGGTCGTGATGGAGTTCTTTCCTTCGACGCTGTCGCGGGCCGAGAGCGACGCCATGATCGCGCGGGCGCAAGCGGGTCTCGAAGCGCGCGGCTGGGGCTCCTGGTGCCTCGAGATCGACGGGAACTGCGCCGGCTTCGTGGGTCTGTCGGTACCGACGTTCGAAGCCCACTTCACTCCCTGTGTCGAAGTCGGCTGGCGCATGGCCGGCGCCTGCTGGGGACGCGGCTACGCGACCGAGGCCGCGCGGCTCGCGCTGGACTTCGGGTTTCGTCAGCTCGCGCTGCCGGAGATCGTGTCGTTCACCGCCGTCAGGAACGTGCGGTCACGGCGCGTCATGGAGCGCCTGGGCATGGCGAACGACGCGGCAGGCGAGTTTGACCACCCGCGCGTTCCTGCCGGTCATCCGCTGCGCCGTCATGTTCTTTACCGACTGACAGAATCCGCACAAGCAGGCTAGCAATTCACCTTAGAAACAGTTGCCAAGCCATTGTTTCTTATACATTCGCGGCCGACGATCCATCACTCTCCGAGAAACAACTTTGAGTTAGGGCTTCAACACATTGAAAAGGCTATAGAAATTGGCCGTCGTGGCGGAGCCAATGGCATCCACTTCAACATTCCGGAGCTCTGCCAGTTTCGCGGCGACGTGCGGCACGAAGGCCGGCTCGTTGGACTTGCCACGATGCGGCACCGGCGCCAGATAAGGCGAGTCGGTTTCGATGAGGAGTCGGTCGAGCGGCACCGTGGCGGCTGTCGCCTGAAGCTCCCTTGCGCTCTTGAACGTGACGATGCCCGAGAACGAGATGTAGAAGCCGAGGTCGAGCGCGTGGCGCGCGACCTCTTCCGACTCCGTGAAGCAGTGCATGACCCCACCCACTTCCGCGGCGCCCTCCTCGCGCATGATGCGCAGCGTGTCGGCGGCCGCGGACCGGGTGTGGATGATCAGGGGCTTGCGGCAGGCGCGGGCGGCCCGGATGTGGACCCGGAACCTCTCGCGCTGCCAGTCCAGCGGCTCCGGGAGGCGGTAGTAGTCCAGCCCGGTCTCTCCGATCGCAACGACCTTGGCGTGCCGGGCGAGATCCACAAGGGCTTCAACCGACGGTTCGGGCGTCCCCGTGGAGTCGGGATGGACACCCACGGAGGCGTAGACATTGTCGTGACCCGCGGCGCTCGCCAGGACAGCCGGAAACTCGGGCAGCGTCGTACAGACGCTCAGCGCCGCCTCGACCCCCGCCGACCGCATGCGCGCCAGCACGCCAGGCAGGTCGTCCGACAGTTCAGGAAATGCCAGATGGCAATGGGAGTCAACGAACATTGCAGGCGGTCACGGTCGGATCCGTGGGCAGGGCTTGCGACCGCCGGGAGACTACAGCGTGTGGGTGGGACGCGCCGACTTGAGCGCCGCGCCCAGTGAGTCCTCGATGCGCTTGCGCGCCGTCATTCCCGATTCGTCCGCCGGAAAGTGCACGCCGATGCCCGGCGTCTTGTTGCCGCCGGCGGCCGGGCTGATCCAGACGACCTTGCCCGCCACCGGGATCCGCGTGGGATCTTCCAGCAGCGTCAGGATCAGGTAGACGTCGTCGCCAAGCTGGTAGGGACGTGTTGTCGGAACAAAGATGCCGCCGTTCTTCAGGTACGGCATATAGGCCGCATAGAGGGCGGCCTTTTCCTTGATCGACAGTGACAGGACAGCAGGTCGAACACCGGCCTGCTGGCCGTTGCCCCCTGCCTTCGCTCCCGCTGGGTCATTCATCAGGTGTTCTTATCCCCGTCCGTTAGCGCGCGGGCCGGACCGCGTCCAGGTAGCCCATCAGCAGGCCTTCGATGGCGAGCCGCGTGTTGAGCGGATGGTCGGCGGTCGCCTGCGCATTGGCGAGTTCGCCGAGCCACCCCAACAGCCGCTCCAGGTCACACTCGCGTGCGACCGCAGCCAGCGCCCTCTGCTGCTTCGGATAATAACGAACGCGTCGCAGCCGTTCTTTCCGCCAATAAGTCCCATCCCCAGCGCTGAAACAGACGGATCGCTTCGCCCAGGGAAGTGTCCTTCGGTACGGCGGCAACGATTTCGGGCGGACCCAGTCGGCCGCCTTTGGCCAGCAGTTCCAGGAAGCGGGACTTCAGCTCCGGTGCAAGGCGACGCGCGTCGTCTTCGTCCGGCTGCGCAAGTTCCATCGGGGCGCCTCCGGCTTCGGCCAGGGCGTCCTCCGCGTCGGCCATTCCCTGACCGCGCAGCCATGCAAGCGCTGCCTCCCGGCTCGGGACCGGCGCTCGCAGCAGGACGCAGCGCGACCGCACCGTCGGCAGCACGGCATCGATTTCGTCCGTAACGGCCAGGAACATGGCCCCCGGCGGCGGCTCTTCGAGCAGCTTCAGCAGTGCATTCGCGGCGGGGCCATTGAGCGACTCGGCCGGCGCAAGCACGACAATGCGGCGGCCGCCACGATGCGCAGCAAGCGTCAGGAATTCCGTGATCGCGCGCACCTGATCGATACGGATTTCGCGGCTGGCCTTGGTCGGCTTGGTTGGGGTAGGCGCGACGTCGGTTTCTTCGGCATCCTCGCGCTGCGGCTGATCGATCTCCGGTATCAGCCAGCGCAGGTCCGGATGGTTCTCCGCCGCCAGCAGATGGCAACTCGGGCACTGGCCGCAGGCGTTGCCCTCGCGGTCGGGCGACTCGCAGAGCAGCGCGTGCGCGAGGGCGTGTGCGAAATGCCGCTTGCCGATGCCGCGCGCTCCGTGCAGCAGCAGCGCGTGCGGCAGGCGCTCGGCCGTGGCCACCTGTCGCCACAACGCTTCCTGCCATGGCAGCGGCGTCAGCCGTTCCATCGCGACATCAGGTTCGTCAGCTGTTCACGGATGTCCGCGGGCGACGCCGTGCTGTCGACGACGAAGAACCGCTCCGGGAAGGTTGCCGCCCGCTCGAGGTACTGTCTCCGCACTGCATCGAAGAACCCGGTCTGCTCCGACTCGAAGCGGTCCGCGGGCCGGGCCTGCGTCAGACGTTGCGCCGCGACCTCGGGCGGTACGTCGAACAGTAGTGTCAGGTCGGGCTGCAGATCGGGATGCACCCACTGCTCCAGCGTGGCGATCCTTTCGGCCGGCACGCCGCGCCCGCCCGCCTGGTAGGCGTACGTTGCGTCGGTGAAGCGATCGCACAGCACCCAGCGGCCCGCTGCCAGTGCAGGACGCAGCACGCGCTCGAGATGATCCGAGCGGGCCGCGAACAGCAGCAGCGTCTCGGTCGCGGCGTCCATCGGTTCGTTGAGCACCAGAGTGCGCAGGGACTCAGCGAGCGGCGTGCCGCCCGGCTCGCGAGTTATCACGAGTTCGATGCCACGTGCGCGCAATGTGTCCGCGACGACCTGGATCTGAGTGCTCTTCCCGGCGCCGTCGATGCCCTCGAAGGTGATGAAACGGCCGCGCTCCTTCATTTGCCGATGCCTCGCTGGTACTTGTCGACGGCGCGGTTGTGTTCCTCGAGCGAACTGGAAAAGTGCGACGAGCCGTCTCCGCGCGCAACGAAGTACAGCGCATCGGTGGCGGCGGGGCGCAGCGCCGCCTCGATCGAGGCACGGCCCGGCAGCGCGATGGGTGTTGGCGGCAGCCCGGCGCGCATGTAGGAATTGTACGGGCCGTCAGTCAGGAGATCGCGCTTGCGCAGGTTGCCATCGAACCGCTCGCCGAGCCCGTAGATGACCGTCGGGTCCGTCTGCAGCAACATGCCGCGCCGCAGTCGGTTGACAAAAACGCCCGCGACCAGCGGACGCTCGGAAGCCTGCCCGGTCTCTTTCTCGATGATCGAGGCCATGATCAGCGCTTCATACGGCGACTTGTACGGAAGCTTCGGATCGCGTGCGTCCCACGCCTGCTGCAATATGACCATCTGGGAACGGTACGCCTGGCGCCAGATGTCGAGGTCACTGCTGCCGGGGTCATAGAGATACGTCTCGGGCGAGAACAGGCCCTCCGGGTGCGACTCGACGGCACCGATCGCCTGCAGCAACTGGGCGGCCGAGAGTTTTGCGCTGTCCTGCCGCAGGTTTGCAGTCGCGGCAAGCTGTGCGCGCAGTTCGCGGAACGTCGTGCCTTCGACGATCGTCAGCCGCTCGTGGATGACGTCGCCGGCCCGCAGCTTGGCGAGCAGCCCGGCCAGCGTCGTTCCGCGCTCGACTGCGTAGCGCCCGGACCGCAGACTCTGGGCCGACTCGGTAGCTCGCGCAAGCGCCGCGAACGCGAACTCGTTGACGTCGACGCCCGCCGCCTGCGCCGACTGCGCAATGCCGCGGACCGAGGCGCCGGGCTTGACGCGGAACTCGACCCGCTCGGCACTCATCGGCAGCGGGCGCGCGTAAACATACCAGCGGCCCAGCGCATAGGCCCCGGCCGCACATGCGAGCGCCAGTATTGCGAACACGGCCCACGCCCGTGCACGCGAAGTCTTCGCCATTTCCCGGAGACATTGCGACCAACGGCACCTATGATAGCTGCCACGGTCTGACGCTTGACTCCCAATGCCTGACGAAGTCCTTGCACCCGCATCCCTCGGCGCCTTCGCGGCGTCGTCCGCGGACCTGGCCGCGGTACTCGACGCGCCGGTGGTCGCGCGCCTTTCCGAACTCGGAACGATCCGTGCGGACGGCGCGGACGCGACGGCCTTCCTGCAGTCACAGCTGACCAACGATGTCGCGCACCTCGGTACCGATGCGCTGCAGCTCAATGGCTACTGCACGCCCAAGGGCCGCCTGCTGGCGACGTTCCACCAATGGCGCGACGGTGATGCCATCGTGCTGCAGCTGCCGCGCGAACTGGCGGCCCCGGTGGCGAAGCGTCTGTCGATGTTCGTTCTGCGCGCCAAGGTCGCGGCTCGCCGAAACGAGCGATCAGTGGACCACGCATGCCCTGCTCGGACCGCAGGCGTCTGCCGCGCTTCGTGCCGCGGGCATCGAACCCCCGGCACAGGTCTGGGCTTCCGTAGAAAGCGCGGGCCTGCGCGTGAGTCGCCTTCCCGCCGCACCGGCCGTCGCCGAGCGCTTCCTGCTGACTCAAGCCGCATCGTCGCTGCCTGCTCCCCTCGCGTCGTTGCGCGTGGTATCGAGCGATGCCTGGTGGTGGAGCGAGGTCGCCGCCGCGGTTCCGACCGTGTTCCCGGCCACGCAGGAAAAGTTCGTGCCGCAGATGATCAATTTCGAAGTCCTCGGCGGCGTGAACTTCAAGAAGGGCTGTTATCCGGGGCAGGAGATCGTGGCGCGCAGCCAGTATCTTGGCAAGCTCAAGCGCCGGATGCAGGTCGCCCACGCCGAGATTGATGATCCGCCCGCCGCCGGATCCGACGTGTTCCAGTCCGCACAGGAGCAACCGATCGGCACCGTCGTCATGGCGGCACGCGCGCCCGGTGGGGGCGTTGATCTGCTGTTCGAAGCGCCGGTCGATCGCGTTGATGCCGGTACGCTGCACATCGGGTCGGCCAACGGAGCCGCGCTGCGCATCCTGCCCCTGCCCTACGAACTGTTCGATCCGACGGCATGAACACCGGTCGCGAGAACTGGTACATCTACTACCCGGCCCCGCGCGACGGCGGACCGGCGGCGCTGCAGCGCCTGCGCGCCATGCAGCAGCGTCTGTCGACCGGCGGCGTGGGTCGCGTGAGCATCGAGGAGCGGGTCGGCGAAACGACGACGCCGACCTGGATGGAAGTCTATGAAGGCATTCAGGATCCCGGCGCCTTTGCCGCAGCACTCGCCTCGGCCCTGCGCGAGAGTCAACTGCCCTCGGAAATGATGACTGCACGCCGCATCGAGCGGTTTCGCAGCCTTTGACGCCATGTGCCTGATCGTTCTCGCCTGGCATGCTCATCCGGACTACCCGCTGATCATTGCGGGCAACCGCGATGAGTTCTACACGCGCCGGACGCGGCCGGCGGCCTGGTGGGGCCAGGCAGTCTCGCTGCTGGCCGGGCAGGACGAGGAAGCTGGCGGCACCTGGTTCGGCATCACGCGCCGTGGCCGCCTCGCCGCGCTGACCAATGTGCGCGCACCCAGCGAACGCAACCCCCACGCACCGTCGCGTGGCGCGCTCGTCGTGGCGGCGCTGCAGACGCCAGAACGCGTCGACCGCTGGCTCGAACGCCACGCCCACCGCACCGCGGCGTTCAACGGCTTCAACATGCTGGCGGGTGACGTCATGGCGACCGACGGCAACCAGCCGGGTTCACTGCATTACTACAGCAACCGGCACGACGCGCCGCCCCGCACGATCGAGCCTGGCGTCTATGGCCTGTCGAACGCGTTTCTCGACACGCCCTGGCCCAAGGTCAATCGTGCCGTCGCCCGCTTCGCCTGCACGATTGCAAGCCGCGTGCGCATCGATGACCTGCTGGACCTGATGGCAGACCGCACACTCGCGCGCGATCCGGAACTGCCCCAAACCGGCGTACCGCTGGACTGGGAGCGTGCGCTGTCGGCGGTCCAGATCCGCGCCAACGGCTACGGCACGCGCGCGACCACCGCGCTGACAGTGCGTGCAGACGGCCTCGCGACCTTCTATGAACGCACGTTCGACACGGCCGATCCCCAGCGTTGGGACGACCGCCACTTCGAGTTCATGATCGACACCGAAGCGCGCCCTGCCCGGCTGAAAACACGCGATCCCAACTGACGCGGCTACAGATCCCTGCGCATGTCGACGTGGGGAATGCCGGCGTCGAGATACTCGGCACCGCAAATGGCGTAGCCGTGCCGCTCGTAGAAGGGCACGGCGTGGGTCTGGGCGCTCAGCACGGCTTCGCGCTGGCCACGCGACCGCGCGGCATCCATCAAGGCCGTGAGCAGTGCACTGCCGACGCCGGCTCCACGGGCTGACTTCAGCACGGCCATGCGACCGATGTGGCCGTCTGGCAGGAGCCGCCCGGTGCCCTGCGCATTGCCTTCGCCGTCGAATGCCACGGCATGCAGGCACTGCGGATCCCAGTCGTCGATCTCCATTTCCACCGGGACCTTCTGCTCGTCGACAAAGACCGTCGTACGGATCGGCGCCGCCCAGCGCTGCAGCGCCGCCCAGTCGCCGAGTTCAACCCGCAGCATTGACTGCTGCCTCGGCGGGAACGATCGTCTCGAAGGCCAGTACGCGCTCGCGCAGCAGCGCCGGCAGCCGCTGCGGCGACTTGCTGATCGGGTCGGTGCAGACGTAGACCAGTTCACCCTCCACCAGTGCACGGTCATGCTTTCCGCGCGCGAACATCTCGACCCGGAAAGACAGGCTCGTGGTTCCGAACCGTGAGATGCGTCCGCAGATCTCCAACTCGTCGTCGTACGCGACCGGCGCGTGATACTCGAGCGTGGCCTTGCGCACGAAGAGATCCGCGCCGATCGCTAGGAACGCGCCGGGGTAGACCATCCCGATCGCCCGCCAGTATTCGGTGACGCAGACGTCGGTGTAGGCAAGATAGTGCGCATTGAACACGACACCCTGCAGGTCGACCTCGGCCCAGCGCACCCGCAGCGGGACGCGATGCCGGTACTCCGCGTACGCCACTACTTCGCGCCCTTCTTCGCGTCACCGGCGATCACGAACGTCATTTTCGCCGGGTCGATGTACTTGCGGAAAGCCGCGTTCACCTGCTCCGGCGTCACGGCACGCAGACGGTCCTCGAACTGTTTCGAGAATGCGAACGTCCGCCCAAGATCCAGGTTGCTGATCCAGGCGCCTGCGACCACCGGGTCCTGCGAACGGTTCAGCGTCCTGGCCTGCAGCAGGCCCTTCTTCGCGTCCTCGACCTCGGCCGCGGTAAAGCCCTCCTTCAGCGCCCGCTCCATCTCCTCCCGCACCGCCTGTTCGGCGCGATTGACGTTCTGCGGCGCCGACAGGCCGCCGATCGTGAACATCGAATATCTCTCCCGCGAGCCCAGCGAGACGCCCGATCCCACGCCATAGCTCAGGCCGTCCTTCTGGCGCAGCCGCACCATCAGCCGGTTCGAGAGCCCGCTGCCGCCGCCAAAGATCTCATTGGCGATCAGCAGCGCCGGGGCGTCGGGATCGTCGTCGCGCAGCGGAAAGTCGAGCCGCGCACGGAAGATGGCGTTCTCCTTGTCCGGCGTATCGACCATCAGCCGCACGGGCTTGACCTCGCGGTACTCGCGATCAACCCGCGCATAGGGCGCCTTCGAAGCCCACCCGCGAAGAGCTCCTTGAGCAGCGACTCGACCTCCTTGTCGTTGAAGTCACCGACGATCGAGATCTCGCCCCGCGCCGTGCCGTAGAAGTCGGCGTAGAACTTCTTCACCGACTCGAGCGAGGTCTTGCCGACCTCGTCGATGCGCTGCTTGAGCGGAATGTAGTAGCGGGGATCGCCCGGAGGATAGGCATTGAAGTGCGTTGACAATGCGTCGCGCGACAGCGTCTCCGGATTATCCAGCTGCGACGACAAACCCGTGACCAGTTCCCGCTGCAGCTGCTGGTACTCCGCGGGCGGAAAGCTGGCGCCGCGCAGGACGTCGGCAAGAAGCCGCAATGACTCGGGCAGATGGTTGCGTGTGGTCTGGAACCCGAGCAGCCCGCCAGTCATCTGCAACCGCGTCATCTCGTCGGCGATCTGCTGGCGCGAGAGCTTGTCGGTGCCGCGGCTGAGCATCGCGCCCGCGAGTTCGCCCTCGATGCTGCGTCCCGTCAGAGTGGTGACGTCGCCCCAGCGGAAGTTGGTGCGGACGTTGACCGTTTCGCCGCGGTTTTTCTTCGGCAGCAACGCGATCTTCAGATCGCCGACCGTGACGATACGCGTGCGCTTGTCGATGTTGTCCTGCGACGGGTCGAAGGCCTCGCCAGACTGCCCGGCAGCCGACGGCTTGAACTCCGCGAGCACCTGTGCCGCGGCGGGTGCCACGGGTATCTCCGCACGCTGCAGGTTGTCTTCAGGAATGAAGAACCCGACCACCCGGTTGTCGCGCACGAAGTAGCGGGCCGCTGCCTGGTCGACCGTCGCGCCGGTCAGCTTGGCGATGCGATCCCGGTTGTGGAAGAACAGTCGCCAGTCGCCGAGCGCGACGTATTCCGACAGACCCACGCCGAACGATTGCGGGTTGGCCAGAGTGCGCTCGAAGGAGGTGGCCTGCTGCTGCAGCGTGCGCTTCAGTTCCGCCTCGGTCACGGGCTGCTTCCTGAGCGACGCTTCGATGACCTCGATCATCGTCTGCGCAACCGGTTCGAGCGGCTCGCCTTTCTTGACCACGGCACCGAACACGACGAAGCCCGGGTCGCGCGCACCCATGGTCGAGCCGAACACCTGCGCCGCCTTGCCGGTTTCCACCAGCGCCTTGTACAGACGCCCGTTCGGTGTGTCACTGAGCACGTCGACGGCCACGTCGGCGGCCAGCAGGTCCGGGTGCAGCGAACTCGGCAACCGGTAGGCGACCGTCACGATCTGGACCTCGCCCTTGCGGCGGATCGTGAACTGCCGCTCGCCGTCGTGCGTCGGCTCGACGGTCCAGAGCACCGGCAGCGTCCGCTTGGGCTTGGGGATGCGGCCGAAGGCGTCGGCGATCCACCGGATCGTCCTCGCCTCGTCGAACTTGCCGGCGACGATGAGAACGGCGTTGTCGGGCTGGTAGTAGGTGCGATAGAACGCCTGCAGGTTCTCGATGCGCACGTTCTCGATATCCGAGCGCGCGCCGACGGCCGACTTGCCGTAGTTGTGCCAGTCGTACAGCATCGCCTGGTTGCGCTCGAACATCTGCAGCGACGGGTTGTTCTGGCGCATCTCGAACTCGTTGCGCACGACCGTCATCTCGGAGTCGAGGTCCTTCTTGGCGATGAACGAATTCACCATGGCGTCGGCGGACCAGTCGATCGCCCACTTCAGGTTGTCGTCACTGGCCTGGAACGTCGAGAAGTAATTGGTGCGGTCGAGCCAGGTCGTGCCATTGTTCTGGAACCCGCGCTTGCTGAACTCCGCATCCGGCTTCGGATGGTTCTTCGAGCCCTTGAAGATCAGATGCTCGAGCAGGTGCGCCATGCCGGTCTCGCCGTAGTTTTCCTGCCGTGATCCGACCAGATACGTCATATTGACCGTCGCGGTGGGCTTCGACGGATCGGGGAAAAGGATGAAGCGCAGCCCGTTGGCCAGTCGGTATTCGGTGATCCCTTCGACGGTCGGGCCGCGGGTCACCCCCGCCGGAAGTGGCGGCGTCGCCTGCGCGAGCGCGGTGGCCGCCACGATCCAGAGCGCAGCCGCGGCGAATCCGCGGTGCATGAAATGCTTCATCAGTGCTGCTCCATCAAGCGTATGGTTGGTCGATTCTGCCAGCGACCCGGACGCCGTTGCCCTGCCGTGCGATCAAGCGGGAATCGGGCGGCTCAGGATGCGCCGCAGAAAGCGTGAATTGCGGACGCGATGCGCTCCGGCTCCTCATGGGCCAGCCAGTGCGTCGCGCCGGGCAGCCTTTCGATCGTAAGGTCGTCGACAAGTTCACTCAGGCCGTCGAGCAGGCGTAGCGGCAGCGCGGTATCCGCCTCGCCCCACAGCACAAGCATCGGCCGCGCGGCCGGGTCGCCTGCGCTGGCAAAGTGCAACCGGATACCCCGACCGACGTCGGCGAACTTTCCGGTCGAGATCATTCCGCGGACGCGGGTCGGGTCTGCGGCCGCGTCGCGTACGGGTCCGAGGGTGTCCCGCCCGCCAGCGCCGCCTCGAAACGCGCCTCCACGCCCGGCAGGATCTGCGGATGGGTAAAGACAAAGAAGCGATTCGCACGCACGGCGTCGAACGTCATCGCAGCGACGTCCGCAGCGCTGATACGTCCGCTCGACACGGCCTTTTCGAGGCCGGCCTGCGCCAGGCGCTTCGACGGAACCTCGACGTCGTTCGCGAGCTCGGCTGGCCGATTGCGGTGGGAGTGCGCGATACCGGTCGGCACGAAGGCTGGGCACAGCAGGCTCACGCCCAACCCGGACTGCGCCATCCGAAGGTCGTGAAAGAGCGTCTCGGTAAGCGCGACCACGGCGTGCTTCGACACGTTGTAGACCCCCATGAGCGGAGGCGCGAGCCAGCCGGCCATGGAGGCCGTGTTGACGATATGGCCGGTTTCCCCGTTGGCCTCGGCCGCGAGCATGCGCGGAACGAAGTGGCGGATGCCGTGCACCACGCCCATCAGGTTGACCCCCATTACCCACTGCCAGTCGCGCTCGGAGTTTTCCCACAGGTAGCCACCGCAGCCGACCCCGGCGTTGTTCATCAGCAGGTGTACGCCGCCCAGCTCCGTGAACGCGCGGTCCGCGAGCTGCGCCATCTGGCGGCTGTCCGAGACGTCGACGACCTGATCGAGAACGGTGACGCCGCTTTCGCGCAGCTCGTTGACGATCGCATCGAGCGCGTCGGGCTGCACATCGGTGAGCACCAGGCGCATGCCGTTGCGTGCCGCCAGGCGCGCGAACTCACGCCCGAAACCGCCGCCCGCGCCGGTGATGACGGCGACTTTGTCGTCAAAGGTTTCCATAGCTTTGAGAATAACCCAGCGACCGGGACGGCTTCGCGACCGGACCCGCATGGCCGCAGGCCGCGAACAACAACCCACGCCAAACGGCACAATGCCGCTGGACCGGAGTTCACTGGAGAAGGCACATGAAAGCCATCGCGGAGTTCACCAAGACCACCCTGATCGGCGGCGTTCTCGTGGTCATACCGATCTACCTAAGCATCCTGCTGCTGCTGAAGGCCGTAGCGGGCGTCGCGGGACTGGTCTCGCCGATCACGGAGGGCCTGCCCACCACGCTTCCGTTCCGTGAGCTGGTCGCCATGCTGATCCTGATCGCGAGTTGCTTCGTCTGCGGCATCGCGCTGCGCACCGGACCCGGACTGCGCGCCAAGAACGCGCTCGAGCGCTCCCTGCTGGAGAAGATCCCCGGATATGCGCTGATCCGCGGCCTGGCCGGACGGATCGTCGGCAAGCAGGATGAGCAGACGTTCACGGTCGTCCTCGCCGAGATCGAAGACGCGCTCGTACCGGCCTTCCTGGTCGAGGACTGCGACGACGAGCACTGCGTGATCTTCGTTCCGTCGGTTCCGACGCCGGCGGCGGGCTCGATCTACATCATCGCCCGGGCGCGGGTACACACCGTCGACGTCCCGTTCACGCACGCGGTCAGCGTCATTTCAAAGTGGGGAGCCGGCTCCAGCGAACTGCTGGCGGGCATGAAGCGCGCCGAAACGAACGCAGCGGCAACTCACGCATAGTCCAAGACCGGCCTGGGGCTGCGCTGGAAGCGACGCGACGATGTCGCATTCTGGCTGCACAATGCAAGCTTCATCGCATGGCGGAGGCGCGGATGCGAAGCCTGGACGAAGAGATCGCAAGACACCTGCGGGAGGCGTCCGCCGCCGGCGAGCTTCAGCAGGCCCCCAGCTACGGCAAGCCGCTCGCCGCGGACATCGGCTGGGACGAGACGCCGGAGGCCTTGCGGATGCCGTTCAAGATCCTCAAGGATGCCGGCGTGACGCCCCCGGAGATCGAGATGTTCCAGCAGCGCGCCAAGATTCGGGCGCAGTTGCAGACGGAAGCAGCAGGCCCGGAACGCGACGCGCTGGAGCGGAAGTTGAACGATCTCGAGCTTTCCATTGCACTCCGACTCGAGGCCCTCAGGCGCAACGCGCAGGGATAGGCACCCGGCCTTGGCATGGGTCCAGCAAGGTGCTGGGCCCGGACGTCCATGAGCGGACACCATGAGTGCGATTTCAGTCACCCAGCACTGGCTCGAACATGCGGTCATCGGCCTGAACCTGTGTCCGTTTGCCAAGGCCGTGCAGGTCAAGCAGCAGATCCGGTGGGTCGAAAGCACGGCTCGTGACGCGCAAGCGTTGCTCGACGACCTGGTGCACGAATTGCAATTCCTGGCGGCGGCCGATCCCGAGGCGGTGGACACCACGCTGCTGATCCATCCCCAGGCGCTGACCGAGTTTCTCGACTACAACGACTTTCTCGACATCGCCGATGCTGCCGTCGAAGAGCTGGGTCTCGACGGGGTCCTGCAGGTGGCGAGCTTCCACCCGGACTATCAGTTCGAAGGCACGTCCCCCGGCGACGTGGAGAACCTCAGCAACCGTTCACCCTACCCCATGCTGCATCTGCTGCGCGAGGACAGCATCGCCCGCGCCGTGGCGGCCTATCCCGATGCCGCGGCCATCTACGAACGCAACATCGAAACCCTGCGCCAGCTGGGTGCCCATGGCTGGCACCTGCTGATGTCGAACGCGGGCTCGACCGGCGACTGACTCCACCGCAACTGACTGCGGCCTCCGACGACTTCCACCGCGGACGGGTTTTCGGCCCTGCCCGACCCCGTTCAGAAAAGCTTGACGAGCTGTTTTCCGAAGTTCGCGCCACGCAGCATGCCGAGGAAGGCCTGCGGTGCGTTCTCGATGCCGTGGGCGATCGACTCGCGGTACTTGATGCGGCCGGCGATGACCTGCGATCCCAGTTCCTTCAGGGCCGTGGGCCAGACGTCCATGTGTTCACTGACGATGAAGCCCTGCATCTTGAGCCGGCTGACCAGGAACCAGGTCGGGTTGGTGATCGGAATCGGTTCGCCGTCATAGCCGGCGATGAGGCCGCATAGCGCAATGCGACCGAACGCATTCATGCGCGGCAGCACGGCGTTCATGATGTTGCCGCCGACATTCTCGAAGTACCCGTCGACGCCCTGCGGCGCGGCGTCCTTCAGCGCGCGGTTCACATCCTGGGTCTTGTAGTCGATGCAGGCATCGAAACCGAGTTCCGCCACGACGTAGCTGCACTTCTCGGCACCGCCCGCAATGCCGACGGCGCGGCAGCCGGCAATCTTGGCGAGCTGGCCCACGACGCTGCCCACGGCACCGCTGGCCGAGGAAACGAGGATCGTCTCGCCCTCTTTCGGCGCAATGATCCGGTTGAGTCCGTACCACGCCGTGACGCCGGGCATGCCGACCGCACCCAGATAGGCCGACAACGGAACGACCCGTGCATCGACCTTAT
Source organism: uncultured beta proteobacterium (assembly GCA_963780715.1). Lineage (GTDB taxonomy): Bacteria > Pseudomonadota > Gammaproteobacteria > Burkholderiales > Burkholderiaceae_F > JALORV01. The sequence goes on along the minus strand of CAWADK010000013.1, from coordinate 77,039 downwards.
AGATGCCCGTCCCGTCGCTGACGCCGAACTCCTGCCAGCCGAGGTAGCCCACGACCTTGTCGCCGGCCCGGTACTGCGGGTTGCGCGACTCGACCACCGTGCCGGCCGTGCCACCGATCATGACCTCGCCCAGCGGCTGCGCAGCCGCGTACGACTTGGACTCGTTCATGCGGCCCCGCATGTAGGGGTCGAGCGAAAGCCACTCGTTGCGGATGAGGACCTGGCCTTCCTTCAGCACAGGCGTCTGGACTTCCTCGAGCCGGAAGTTCGACATCGACGCCGCGGCGCTCGGGCGGCTGGCGAGGACAATGCGGCGATAGCTGGGCATGCAGGTTCCTTGTTTCAGCGATGATGACGATGACAACTAATAAACCGAGACGCCGCCATCGACGGCGAGTACCTGCCCGGTGATGTGGCGCCCGGCCTCGGAGGCAAACAGCAGCGCGGCGCCCTTGAGGTCCTCCTCGTCACCGATGCGCTTGAGCGGCGCGAACTGCGCCAGCGCCTCGGCCCCGAACTGCGCCAGCACGCCCTTCGTCATCTTGGAGGGAAAGAAGCCAGGTGCCAGTGCGTTGACCGTGATGTTGTACCGCCCCCACTCGCAGGCGAGCGCGCGTGTGAAGTTCACGAGCGCACCCTTGCTGGTGTTGTAGGCAATCGTATGCATCAGTTCCGGCGGATTGCCGAGCAGGCCCGCGATGGACGCGACGTTGACGATCCGGCCGTACTGGCGCGGGATCATGCTCGCCTTGCCGATCGCCTGGGTCAGCAGGAAGACGCCGCGGATATTGAGGTTCATGACCTTGTCCCAGGCCTCCACGGGATGCTCCTCGGCGGCGGCGCCCCAGGTCGCGCCGGCGTTGTTCACGAGGATGTCGACATGGCCGAGTCGCTCGATGGCCTGCTCGGCGAGGCGTGCCACATCGGCATCCAGCGCGCCGTCGGCGGCGATCCATCCCGCGTCCACGCCCTGCGCGGCCAGTCCGGCGCAGGCCTGTTCGAGCTCATCGGCCTTGCGCGCCGACAGCAGGACGCGGGCACCCATTTCCCCCAGGCCCGCGGCGATCTGCAGTCCGAGCCCGCGCGAGCCACCGGTGATCAGCGCGGTGCGCCCGCTGAGGTCCAGGCGTTGCTTCAGGCTCATCGCGTCACACCTCGTAGTCCATGCACTGCCGTTCCTGGCGAACCGCGCTGATGAAGGGCTTGATCGCGAGATGCTGCGGGTGGTCCTGGTAGGCGTCGAGCGCGGCCTTGTCGCGGAAAACGGAGTACAGCACCACGTCGTAGGTGGCTTCGAGCCCCGGCTGCGGCAGTGCGACCTCGTACTTGACGACGCCCGGCAGCATCGCACAGGACTCGAGCAGTTCCTTCATGCGGCGCGCGTTGGCGGCGCGGTCCGCGCCTTCGGCGTGCTCCTTCAGCTTCCACATCACTATGTGTCTCAGCATCGTGTCCTCAGAACCAGGCATCCTGCATGTCAAGCGTCGTCGCGTCGAGCGATTCGACGAGTTCCAGCATCGCATCGACCTTCGGCAGCTCGTACAGGTAGAAATAGCGGCAGGCCTGCCACTTGCCATAGTAGAAGCCGCTGCCGTCGTGGGCGTAGTGCTTAGAAGCCGCGAGCGACTGCTCGAGCCATATCCACGCCATCACCACGTGACCAAAGGCCTCGAGGTACGGCGTGGCGTTGGCGAGCGTCCGCGCGGGGTCGCCGGCCGCCCAGGCCCGCTGCGTGACGGCCGCGACGCGGCGCACGCGGTCGGTCAGCATGGCCGCCCAGCGCTGCGTGTCAGGATGCCGCGCATGGCTTGCACGGCCGATCGTGTCTTCGATGCGGGCGGCCAGCTGCTTGAATGCCGCACCGTCCTGCATGACGACCTTGCGGCCCAGCAGGTCCAGCGCCTGGATGCCGTGGGTGCCCTCGTGGATCGCGTTCAACCGGTTGTCACGATAGAACTGCTCGACCATGTAGTCGCGCGTGTAGCCGTAACCGCCGTGCACCTGGATCGCCAGCGCATTGCCTTCCAGGCACCACTGCGACGGCCAGCTCTTGGCGATCGGCGTCAGGATCTCCAGCAGCAGCGTGGCCGCTTCGCGCTCGGCGGCGGACTCGGCCGTCCGCTCCTCGTCGAGCAGGCGCGCGCAGTAGAGGTTCAGCGCCAGCGCACCTTCCGCATAAGCTTTCTGCGCCAGCAGCATGCGCTTCACATCCGCGTGCCGGATGATCGGCACCTGGGGCTGCGCCGGGTCCTTGCCTTCCGGGCCGATCGGCCGGCCCTGCGGGCGCCCACGGGCGTACTCCAGCGCGTGCAGGTAGGCGGTGTAGCCGAGCATCGCAGCGCCCAGGCCCACGCTGACACGCGCTTCGTTCATCATGTGGAACATCGCGGCGAGGCCCCGACCGGGCTCACCGACGAGGTAGCCGATGGCGCCGGCCCGGCCTTCGGGCCGGAACTTGCCTTCGCCGAAGTTGAGCAGGCAGTTCGTCGTGCCGCGGTAGCCCATCTTGTGATTGAGCCCCGCGAGTGCAACGTCGTTTCTTTCACCCAGCGTGACGCGCGACTGCGGGCCGGCGCCCTCGACCGCCACCAGGCGCTTCGGCACCGCGAAGAGCGAGATCCCCCGCGTGCCGGGGACGAGCTTGCCGTCGGCGCCAGGAACCTTCGCCAGCACCAGGTGAACGATGTTCTCCGACAGTTCATGCTCTCCGGCGGAGATCCACATCTTGTTGCCGGTGAGCCGGTACTGCGGACCCAGCGGCGAGTCGCGCTCGAATTCAGCGCGTGTCGTGATGTCGGACAGCGATGAGCCCGCCTGCGGTTCCGACAGGCACATCGTCCCGAAGCAGCGCCCGGCAAGCGCGGGCCGGACGAAAGCGTCGATCTGTGCCGGCGACCCGTGTGCCAGCAGCAGGTTGGCGTTGCCGATCGTCAGCAATGCATAGCCGCTCGTTGCGACGTTCGCGCCCTTGAAGTAGGCGAATGCCGCCTTTGCAACCGTCAGCGGCAGCTGCATCCCGCCAAGGGCTTCGTCGTGTTCCGCCGCCATCAGGCCGGCGGCGACGAAGGCGTCGAGAGCCTGCCCGATCTCGGGGATCAGATGCACGCGCTCGCCGTCGAACTGCGGTTCGTTGAGGTCGCTCTTGCGCGCATGCGGCGCAAAGAGATCGGTGGCGATGTTCTCCGCTGTGTCGAGCGCGGCATCGAACGTCTCGCGCGAATGCTCGGCATAGCGGGAGCGGCCTGTCAGGGCCTCGACGTCCAGCCACTCGTAGAGCAGGAACGCGAGGTCGCGTCGACTGAGGATCTTCTCCATCGCCATTACTTCGGCCAGCGGCCGGCAGCTGACGCCGTGACCAGCAGCGGGGCGGGCTCCCAGAAGGCGGGATCGGCGTGCGGGTTACCCGCGAAACGCTTCATCGTCGCCACCACGCTGGCCAGCCCGACGGTCTGGGCGTGGAACATCGGCCCGCCGGTCGCGACCGGGAACCCGTAGCCCGTCAGGTAGACGACATCGATGTCGCTCGCCCGCAGCGCAATGCCTTCCGCGAGGATGCGCGCGCCTTCGTTGACCAGCGCGTAGACGCAGCGCTGCACGATCTCCTCGTCGTCGATGCGGCGCGGCCGCAGGCCGATCTCGGCGCGATAGGCCTCGATCAGCGTGTCGATCTCCGGATCCGGCAGTGGTGTGCGGCTCCCGGCCTCGTAGCGATACCAGCCCTTGCCGCTCTTCTGGCCGAGCCGGCCGAGTTCGACGACGCGATCGGCCAGCCGGCTGTAGGTGATGTGCGGCTTCTCGACGTAGCGCCGCTGGCGGATCGCGTAGCCGATGTCCATGCCCGCCATGTCGTACATCGTGAACGGCCCCATCGCCATGCCGAACTTCGACAGTGCGGCGTCGATCTGCTGCGGCGACGCACCCTCGTCGACCAGGAACAGCGACTGGCGGACGTACTGCTCCAGCATGCGGTTGCCGATGAAGCCGTCGCACACGCCGGAGACAACACCGACCTTCTTCAGACGCTTGGCGAGCTGCATCACCGTTGCCAGTACATCCTTCGCCGTCTTCCGGCCGCGCACGACTTCCAGCAGGCGCATGACGTTGGCCGGGCTGAAGAAGTGCGTGCCGATGACATCCTGAGGCCGCGACGTCGCTGCCGCGATCTGGTCGACGTCGAGCGTGGACGTGTTGGTGGCCAGAATGGCGCCGCGCTTCATCACCGAATCGAGCCGCGCAAAGATGTCCTGCTTGACGACCATCTCTTCGTAGACGGCCTCGATCACGATGTCGGCGGAACCGACGGCGTTGAAGTCCAGCGTTGGCTTGAGCAGCGCAACCCGCTGCTCGACCTGCTCGGACGTCAGGCGGCCTTTCTTCGCGGTCGCTTCCCAGTTGCGGCGGCACATCGCGAGGCCGCGGTCGAGCGCTGCCCGGTCCTTCTCGAACACGGTGACAGGTATCCCGGCATTGGCGAAGCTCATCGCGATGCCGCCGCCCATCGTGCCGAAGCCGAGGACGGCGGCGGCGCGGATCGGGCGCGTGGCCGTATCGTCGGGCACATCCGGAATCTTGGCGGCCGTCCGCTCGGCGAAGAAGGCATGCCGCAGCGCCTGCGACTCCTTCGACTGCACGAGCTCGATGAAGTAGCCGCGCTCCTTCGCCAGCCCTTCTTCGAAAGGCTGCGTGACGGCGGCCTCGACGGCGTCGACGCACTTCAGCGGCGCGGGCAGCCCGCGCGCCTGGCGCGCGACGTCGCTGCGCGCAGCGGCGAAGAACGCCTCCGCGGCCACACCGGCAGGAAGCGCGGCGGACCGGTCGCGCAGCTTGGGATGCCGGCTGCTCTTCGTCACTTCAGCGGCGAACTGGAGCACACCATCGAACGAGCTGCGATCGACGATACGCTCGACCAGACCATGCCTGAGGGCCTCGGCCGCCGGTATCGGATCGCCACTGACGATCATGCGCAGGCCAAGCTCGGCGCCGACCGCGCGCGGCAGCCGCTGCGTCCCACCGGCCCCCGGCAAGAGCCCGATCTTGACCTCGGGCAGGCCCAGTGCAGCATCGGGCGTCGCGACGCGGTAGTTGCATCCGAGCGAAAGCTCGAGCCCGCCGCCCATGCACACGCCGTTGATCGCGGCGATGACAGGCTTGGGCGAACGCTCCACCGCATCGATCAACTGCAGCAGGTTCGGTTCGGCGAGCGCGGCCGGCGTGTTGAACTCGCGGATGTCCGCCCCGCCGGAAAACACGCGGTCGGTGCCGGTTATGACGATCGCCTTGACCGCCGCATCGTCGAGCGCGCGTTCGAGCCCGTCCAGCAGCGCCTTGCGCGTGGCGTGGCCGAGCCCGTTGATGGGTGGATTGTCGATCTGCAGCACGGCAACCTGGCCGCGGCGCTCGTAATGCGTGGTCATCAAGAAGACTCCGTTGGATTGAAATGGCAGCTCAGACCTCGAGCCACTCCTGGCGAACGAGTTTGTTGGTTCGAAGTTCGTCGGGGGTGCCGCCGAACACCATGTGCCCGTGGCCCATGACATACACGCGCTGCGAGATCTGCATGGCGATCGTCAGCTTCTGTTCGATGAGGAGGATGGACAGGCCGCGGTCGCGCAGTTCAAGCAGGAACCGGCCCACCAGCTCGACGACCATTGGCGCCAGGCCCTCGGTCGGTTCATCGATGATGACGAGTTCCGGTTCGCCCATCATGGTACGCGCGAGCGTGAGCATCTGCTGCTCGCCGCCTGACAGCACACCCGCCGGTGTACGGGCGCGTTCCTGCAGGCGGGGAAACAGGCGCCAGACATCGGCATAGCTCCAGTTGCCCCGCCGGCCGCGCTGGATGCCGAGCCTCAGGTTCTCTTCGACTGTAAGCGTCGGGAAGATGTCCCGGCTCTCAGGAACGTAACCGACGCCCAGCTGGGCGATCTCGAAGGCCTGACGCCGAGTCAGATCGTGCGATCTGAACCGGACCGATCCGGTGGCCTTGACCAGCCCCATGATCGCCTTGGCCGTCGTCGAGCGGCCGACGCCGTTGCGACCCAGCAGGCTGACGATCTCGCCACGTCCGACCGTGAGATCAACCCCGTGCAGGACATGGCTCTTGCCGTACCAGGCCTGCAGATTCTCGACGCGCAGGAGGGGCTCGTTAGCGCAGGCCTCCGCTCCCTGCTCCGCTTTGGGTGCGTGCGCATTACTGCCCTGTCGCAAGCTCACGCGACCTCCGAATCCTGGCCGAGATACGCCTCGCGCACCGCGGCGCTGGCACGGATCTCGGCTGGCGTGCCCGAGGCGATGATCTGTCCGTAGACCATCACCGAGATGCGGTCGGCCAGTCCGAACACGACACCCATGTCGTGTTCGACCATGACCAGCGTCCGGCCCTGCGTGACATCGCGGATCAGGTCGACCGCATGCCGGCTCTCGGCCCGGCTCATGCCCGCCGTGGGTTCGTCGAGCAGGATCACGCTGGCACCGCCGGCGATCGTGACTCCGATCTCGAGCGCGCGCTGCTCGGCGTACGTGAGCGATCCCGCCAGCGCATCGCGTCGCCGCCGCAGTCCTACCTGTTGCAGCACATCGTTCGGCACGTGCCTCCGCGTCAGACAGGCGGTTGAGATTCTTCCAGAAGGCATAGCGGTGACCGAGCGACCACAACACCGAGCAGCGCAGGTTCTCGAAGACCGACAGCCGGTGAAAGATGTTGGTGATCTGGAAGCTGCGCGCCAGCCCCCGACGACTGATCTCATACGGCCTGCGGTTCGTGATCGGGCTGCCGTGCAGCCGGATGTCCCCCGCAGACACGCCGAAGCGGCCGCTGACGAGATTGAACAACGTCGACTTGCCGGCGCCGTTCGGGCCGATGATCGCGTGCCGCTCGCCGGCGGCGATCGCAAGATCCACGCCGCGGATGACTTCGGATTTGCCGAAGTGCTTGCGGACACCCGCCAGTTCGAGAGCAGCGCTCATGTCGGATTGTCCCGGACCCGGTCCTCGATCTCCTGCTGTATCGCCTCCCATGACCGCCTGAAGCCGCGCTGGTAGAACGCGAAGGCAGCAAGGCTCGACAGGAGCAGCGTTGCCGCAAACACCCACGGACCCGGCCTGACGGTGTCCAGCGGAAACCCGAACAGCGACACCACGGATCCCTGTCCGGCGTCGAGCGTGACGTGGTACGTGAGCTCGATCAGCATCGCGCTGCCGAGCGCCATGCCCATTGCCGTGGAAAGCACACCCAGATACGGATCGCGCAGTCGGGCAAACTTCCTGAGCTTCATTGCGCGCAGGTTCATCAGCAGCAGGCTCGACAGCCCACCCGGCGCGAACATGACCAGCAGTACGAAAGACACGCCGAGGTAGAGCTGCCAGGCCTTCGTGTACTCGGACAGCGCGACGGCGAAGAAGGTGAACACGACGGCACCGAGGATCGGTCCGAAGAAGAAGGCCGTGCCCCCGATGAAGGCTGCGAGGAGGACTCCCCCCGACCGGATCGCGCTGACGTTCTCGGCCGTGACGACGATCTCGAAGTTGATTGCGCTCAGCCCGCCCGCGACGCCGGCGAAGAAGCTCGACAGGATCAGCATCAGCCAGCGGACCCGCTGCGCGTTGTAGCCGATGAATTCCGCGCGCTCGGGGTTGTCGCGCACGGCGTTCGCGATGCGGCCGAGCGGAGTCTGCGTCATGGCGTACATGGCGATCATGCAGGCGAAGCACCACGCCGCGATCAGCGCATACACCTGGATCTGCGGGCCGAGCGTGAGCGTACTGATGCCGGCAAATGGCGGGCCGACCGTGCGATCGCCCGTGATGCCGCCCTCCCCTCCGAAGAACTCGGGAAACATCAGCGCCGCGGCGAACACCATTTCGCCGATGCCGAGTGTGATCATCGCGAACGGCGTCCCGGCCCGGCGCGTCGTCAGAAACCCCAGCAGGACGCCGCACAGCGCCGCGCCAGCTCCGGCAATCAGCGGCAGCAGCGAGACCGGCCACGCCAGCGTGCCGCCCGCGATCGCTCGCAACGCATGGATGGCGAAGAACGCACCCAGCCCGGAGTACACCGCATGACCGAAGCTCAGCATCCCGCTTTGGCCGAGCAGCATGTTGTAGCTCAGAGCGAAGATGATCATGATGCCCATCTGCGACATCAACGTGAGGGCGAATCCCTGTCGGAATACGAGGGGCAGCAGCACGAAGAGCAGCGCCGTGAGGCCCCACGACAGCCAGCGGCCAAGGTTGAATGGCCGGAACCGGATCGCGCGCGGAGCGTGCATTGCTCAGCCTTCGCGCGTGCCGAGCAGGCCCTTCGGCCGAACGATCAGGACCAGCACGAGCAGCAGGTAGGGCAGCACTGGCGCCACCTGCGAGAGCGACAGCGCCAGCACCGGTTGCAGCGCATGGTCTGGCGCGACCGACATGCCCAGCCAGCCCAGCACCCTGGCGCCGCTCAGATCTGACACCTTGCCGAAGCTTTCCAGCAGGCCGATCAGCACCGAGGCTATGAACGCTCCGGCGAGCGAGCCCAGCCCGCCCACGACGATGACGACGAAGACGATCGCACCGACCGTTCCGGCCATCGCAGGCTCGGTCACGAACGCGTTGCCGCCGACGACACCGGCCAGCCCTGCAAGCGCGGCGCCGGTGCCGAACACCAGCATGAACACGCGCGGCACGTTGTGGCCCAGTGCCTCGACCTGCTGCGGGTGCGTCAGCGCCGCCTGGATGACGAGGCCGACGCGCGTGCGCGCTAGCCCGAGCCACAGCGCGGCCAGCATGCCGACCGCCACGGCCATCATGAACAGTCGGTACTGTGGAAATGTGATGCCCAGGCCTTGCAGCCATGCGACCGGTCCGTCGAGCTCCACAGGCACGCGGTACGGAACGGCCGTGCGACCCCAGACGACCTGCACCAGTTCGACGATGATGTACGAGAGCCCGAACGTAAACAACAGCTCGGGCACATGTCCCCACTGGTGCACCCGGCGCAGGCCCCACCGCTCCACCGCTGCCCCGATGATGAAGAGCAGCGCAGGCGAGATCAGCAGCGCCGGCCAGAAGCCCAGCCACGCGCTGAACTGGTAGCCGAAGTACGCGCCGAGCATGTAGAAGCTCGCGTGCGCGAAGTTCAGCACGCCCATCATCGAGAAGATCAGCGTGAGCCCGGACGCGAGCATGAACAGCAGCAGGCCGTAGCTCAGGCCGTACAGCGTCTGGCTCAGGGCGGCTTCAAGCAAGCGGAACCTTTGGAGAGCAAGCGGCCCGGGTCTGCGGGCCGTCGATCAACGGGGCCGAACCCTACGGCGTGCGCGGCGGGCGTTTCATCTGGCACGTGGTCGGCGTCGACGCGACGTCGGTGGCATAGGCGGCCTCGGTCTTCCACGTATAGCCGGTCTTCTCGATGTCGTGCCTGTTCGGCCCGCCGACCCTGGTCCAGGACGAAATCCACAGTGGCTGCAGAAGTTGGTGATCGGCCGAGCGCATCTCGATCGCGCCATGCGGCGCATTGAGCTTCACGCCTTCCATCGCGTAGGCAACCTTCAGCGGATCGGTCGAGCCGGCGCGCTTGATGCCTTCGGCCAGCACCGCGAGCGATGTAAAGGAAGCGACGGTGAACCACTCCTCATTGAAGCGCTTCTTGTAGTCGAGGTAGATCTTTTCGTACGGATAGTCTGGAGCGATGTTGGGGTGCCAGTAGGACACCATCCGCACGCGGTCCTCGCCTGCGGCACCCATGGCGGTCGGCGTGCCGGACGTGCCGGCGTAGTACGTGTAGAACTGCGCCTTCAGTCCAGCGTCACGCGCGGCGCGCACCAGCAGCGCGAGGTCCGGGCCCCAGTTGCCCGTGATGACGGTGTCGGCGTTGGCGCTGCGCATCTTCGCGATGTAGGGCGAGAAGTCGCGGACCTGCCCGAGCGGATGCAGGTCATCGCCAACGACCTTGATGTCAGGTCGCTTGCGCGCCAGCATCTCCTTGGCCACGCGCGACACCTGCTGGCCGTGCGAATAATTCTGGTTGATCAGGTAGACGTTCTTCACCTCCGGCCGCCCCTGGATGAACGAGGTCAGGGCCTCCATCTTCATGTCCGTGTTCGCATCAAAGCGGAAATGCCAGAAACTGCACTTGCTGTTGGTGAGGTCGGGATCGACGGCGGCGTAGTTGAGAAAGACGATCGACTGCGCGGGATTTCGTTCATTGTGCTTCTCGATGGCATCGACCAGGGCCAGCGCGACGCCGGAGCCGTTGCCCTGCACGACATAACGGATTCCCCGGTCGACGATCTGCCGCAGCACGGTGAGCGTCTCCTGCGGCGATGCCTTGTTGTCGAAGGCAACGATCTCGAAGCGGATCCCGGGGCCGGCCAGTTCCTGTGCACTGACGCTCTCGGCCATCATCTGGAAGTGCCGCAGCAGACTCGAGCCGGTACCGGCAAACGGTCCGGACAGCGGATCGACGAAGGCGATCTTGACCACCTGAGGCGGCGCCGCCGCGGGCGTCGGCGCCGCCTTGCCGGCCGGAGCCACCTTGGTCTGCGCGAACGCCGATGCCGTGAACAACGTCAGCGCAACGAAGGCCAGACGGCCCAACGCGTGTTGGATGTTCAAGGGCAGTCTCCTGATGGCTGGCGCCAGTTCCGCGGGCAGAGGGCGAGATTATCCCTGCGCCACCACGACATCGTCTTGGGCGAGAAGTCTGGCGACCGGCCGATCAGGCCGTCGGCAGCTTGTATCCGACGAACTGCTCGCGCAGCTTCGCCTTCAGCATCTTGCCGGTGGCTCCCAGTGGAATCGCATCGACGAAGGCCACGTCGTCCGGGACCTGCCACTTGGCGACACGGCCCTCGTAGTGCGCCAGCATCTCCTCGCGCGTCACTTGCGCGTTCGGCTTCTTGACGACCACCAGCAGCGGGCGCTCGTCCCACTTCGGGTGCGGGACCGCGATGCAGGCCGCCATGGCCACGGCCGGATGCGACACCGCGACGTTCTCGATGTCGATCGAGCTGATCCACTCGCCGCCTGACTTGATGACGTCCTTGCTGCGATCGGTGATCTGCATGTAGCCGTCGGGGTCGATCGTGGCCACATCGCCGGTCGGGAACCACGACGCCCCGGCATCGTCGGACTTCAGCGGATTGCCGCTGTCGGACTTGTAGTACTCGCGCACGACCCACGGCCCACGTACCAGCAGGTCGCCGAACGACGTTCCGTCCCACGGCAGATCGCCGCCGTCGTCGCCGACGATCTTCATGTCCACGCCGAAGAGCACGCGCCCCTGCTTGTACTGCACTTTCGTGCGCTCGTCCGCGGTCAGCGCTGCGTGCTTCTGCTTGAAGGTGCAGGACGTACCCAGCGGGCTCATCTCCGTCATGCCCCAGGCATGCAGCACGTGCACGCCGTATTTTTCCTGGAACAGTTTGATCATGGCCGGCGGGCAGGCGGACCCGCCAATCACCGTTCGGTTCATCGTCGAGAAGCGAAGGCCGTTGGCCTCCGTGTAGGCGAGCAGTCCCTGCCAGACGGTGGGCACGCCGGCCGAGCAGGTCACCTTTTCCGCTTCGAAAAGCTCGTACAGGGACTTGCCGTCAAGGTGCGGCCCCGGATAGACGATCTTCGCCCCGACCATGGGCCCGACATACGGAAGCCCCCAGGCGTTCACGTGAAACATCGGAACGACCGGCAGTATCGCGTCGCGCGCAGAGATGTTGAGTGCATCCGGCAAGGCGGCCGCCATCGTGTGCAGCAGCGTCGAGCGATGGCTGTAAAGCGCGCCCTTTGGATGCCCCGTCGTGCCCGACGTGTAGCAGATCGACGACGCGGTGTTCTCGTCGAATTCGGGCCACTCGTAGCGGTCGGAGTGGCTGCCGACGATGTCCTCGTAGCACAGGAGATTCGCGAGCTTGCTCGTCTCCGGCATGTGCGCACGGTCCGACATCGCGACCCAGTGCTGGGTGCCGCGGCAATGGGGCGCCACGGCCTCGATCAGCGGCAGGAATGTCAGGTCGAAGAACAGCGCCTTGTCTTCGGCATGGTTGATGATCCAGGCCACCTGTTCCGGGTGCAGCCGCGGGTTGATCGTGTGCAGGACGCTGCCCGAACCCGACACGGCGAAGTAGAGCTCCATGTGGCGATAGCCGTTCCAGGCCAGCGTCGCCACCCGGTCGCTGCTGCGAATTCCGAGCCCCTCCAGCGCATTGGCGAGCTGCCTCGATCGCCGGTGCAGTTCCCGATAGGTGCAGCGGTGCATGTCACCTTCCACCCTGCGGGACACGATCTCCACGTCGCCATGATGGCGATCCGCGTGCCTGATCAATGAAGAGATCAGCAACGGCATCCGCATCATCAGGCCCTGCAACATAAGTGTTCTCCCTGTAAGTTCCCGCTCGACGCTGGATTCCCGCGCGCAAGGCCCCACATCCTCTCGGCTTGCCGAAGTCTCGTCAAGCCGCGACAACGCCGATGCCGGCACTGAGGCGCACCGTAGAATCGCGCGCCGGAGATTCCTTTGGACACCCCTGTACTCGCGCCCGCACCCGCAACCGTTCCGGCCAGCGTCACGCCGTACGACGCAGGGCTGACCTTTGACAATGCGTTCGCCCGGCTGCCCGACGCGTTCTACACGCGGCTGGGTCCGTCACCTTTGCCCGAGCCCTACCTGGTTGCGAAGTCCGAGCGGGCGGCGGCATTGCTGGGACTCGCCGCCGAACACCTGGGCCAGCCGGGTCTCGTCGCCGCCCTCACGGGGAATGTGCCGCTGGCGGGCTCCGAACCGCTGGCGGCGGTGTATTCCGGTCACCAGTTCGGCGTCTATGTTCCGCGCCTGGGGGACGGTCGCGCGCTGCTGCTCGGCGAGGTCGTGGGTCCAGACGGCAGCCACTGGGAAGTGCAGCTCAAGGGGGCGGGCAAGACGCCGTACTCCCGAATGGGCGACGGCCGGGCCGTGCTGCGCTCCTCGATCCGCGAGTTCCTGGCATCGGAAGCGATGCATGGCCTGGGCATCCCGACCACGCGCGCTCTCGCCGTGACGGGCTCCGACTACCCGGTCATCCGCGAAACGGTCGAGGGCGCGGCCGTGGTCACGCGCCTCGCGCCGAGCTTCGTGCGCTTCGGCAGCTTCGAGTACTTCTACTGGACCGAGCAGCACGACGCGCTGCGCCAGCTGGCCGACTACGTCATCGACCGCTTCTACCCGGACGCGCGCGACTCGGCACAGCCTTATCTGGCGCTGCTCGAGCGGGTGGCGCGCCGCACGGCACGGCTGGTTGCGCAGTGGCAGGGCGTGGGCTTCTGCCACGGGGTGCTGAACACCGACAACATGTCGATCCTCGGCCTGACGATCGACTACGGCCCCTACGGCTTCATCGACGCCTTCGACGTCGACCACATCTGCAACCACAGCGACGAGCACGGCCGCTACTCATACAGCATGCAGCCGCAGATCGGCCACTGGAATCTCTATGCGCTGGGACAGGCTCTGGTGCCGTTGACCGACGACCTCGATGCGACCAAGGCCGCGATCGACGTGTATCTCGACGAGTACGCAAAGGCGATCGACGAGGTGTTCCGCGCAAAGCTCGGGCTCGCCGCGGCGCGGCCCGAAGACTCGCAGCTCATCAGCGGTGCGATCGACCTGCTCAACGCCAACCGGACCGACTGGACGCGCTTCTGGAGGCAACTGGCGAAGCTGCGCTCCGTAGCGGTCGATCTCGCCGAGGATGCGCCCGTGCGCGACCTGGTCATCGATCGCGCCGCGTTCGATGCCTGGGCGGCGCAGTACCGCCAGCGCCTGGCCGCCGAAGGCAGCGACGATGCCGCGCGCGCCGCGCGCATGAACCGGGTCAACCCGAAGTTCGTGCTGCGCAATCACCTCGCGGAAACCGCGATCCGCAAGGCGCGGGGTGACGACGGCCCACGTGACTTCGACGAGGTGGCGCGCCTGCTGCACATCCTTGAGCGCCCCTATGACGAGCAGCCCGAGCACGAGGCCTACGCCGCCGAGCCGCCCGAATGGGCACAATCGCTCCACCTCTCCTGTTCGTCGTAGGAATCGCAGATGGACAAGCTCCACAAGACCGATGCCGAGTGGCGCGCGCAGCTCGAGCCGATGGAATACGCGGTAACGCGCGAGAAGGCCACCGAACGCGCCTTCACCGGCCGCTACTGGGATCACCACGAGCACGGGATCTACCGCTGCGTGGCGTGCGGTACCGCGCTGTTCGCATCCGACGCGAAGTTCGACTCCGGCTGCGGCTGGCCCAGCTACTTCAAGGCCCTCGATCCGGCCCATGTACGGGAGGAGCGCGACATGAGCCACGGCATGATCCGCACGGAGATCGTGTGCAACGTCTGCGACTCGCATCTGGGCCATGTCTTCCCGGATGGTCCGCCGCCGACCGGTCTGCGCTATTGCATCAACTCCGCCGCGCTGACGTTCGAGGCGGCCGGTGCTGAGAAGGCCACGAAATGAAGCTGCTGTTCGACCTGCTGCCGGTCATCCTGTTCTTCGTGACCTACAAGGTGGCGGGCTCCTTCCCGCAACAGTCGATCGCAATGGCGGGCGCCGCGCTCGGCTGGATGGTCGGCGACGGGACGGTGCCCGATGGCCAGGCGCCGATCCTGCTCGCAACGGCGGTGGCCATCGTCGCGTCACTGCTGCAGGTGGGCTGGTTGCTGGTGCGCGGAAAGCGTGTCGATCCGATGCTCTGGGTCAGTCTGGCGGTGATCGTCGTCTTCGGCGGAGCAACCATCTGGTTCCACGACGAGACGTTCATCAAGTGGAAGCCCAGCATCCTTTACTGGCTGTTCGGCACCGCCCTGCTCCTCGGCCACGTCGTCTGGAAGCGCAATCTGCTGAAGAGTCTGCTCGGGACGCAACTCGACGTGCCCGGCCCGGTGTGGGGCCGGCTGCTCTGGGCCTGGGTCGCCTTCTTCGGCGTGATGGGAGTCGTCAATCTGGTGGTCGCGTACTCGGTTTCGACCGATACCTGGGTCAACTTCAAGCTGTTCGGGCTGTTCGGACTGACGCTTGTCTTCACGCTGGGCATCGGTATCTACCTTGCTCGCCACATGAAGGAAGTGCCCGATGCCTGACGGGACGATCGAGCGCATGCGGGAACGGCTGCACGTGCTGACCCCGATCGAAGTCTCGATCGCGGACGAGAGTGCGCTGCATGCGGGCCACGCCGGTGCCGCAAGCGGCGGGGGCCACTACCGGATGACCCTCGTCAGTGCCGCGTTCACGGGTCAGCCAAGAGTGAAGCGACATCGCCTCGTGTATGATGCCTTGGCAGATTTGATGCAGCGTGAGATTCACGCGCTCGCGATGACGCTGCTGGCGCCCGACGAGATTCGACCCGGCTCGGCGCCGCTTCCTCCCCATACCTCCGGACACTGATGCTCATGCAACGACTCGCCATGTTCGCGGCCCTGGCACTGGCCAGCGGATTCGCCCTCGCCCAGAACGTCGCCATCGTCAACAACAAGCCGATTCCCAAGACCCGCGAGGACGCGTGGGTCAAGGAACTCGTCAAGCAGGGCCAGCAGGACTCGCCCGAGCTGCGCAAGATGGTCAAGGAACGGCTGATCCAGAACGAGATCCTGTTGCAGGAAGCCGGCAAGCGCGGCATTCCCGACAAGGCGGACGTCAAGTTCATGCTCGACGTGCAGCGGCAGAACACGCTGATCCAGGCGCTGCTGCGCGACGAGATGGAAAAGAATCCGATCAC
Organism: uncultured beta proteobacterium; assembly: GCA_963780715.1. Classification (GTDB taxonomy): domain Bacteria; phylum Pseudomonadota; class Gammaproteobacteria; order Burkholderiales; family Burkholderiaceae_F; genus JALORV01. The sequence goes on along the minus strand of CAWADK010000013.1, from coordinate 61,326 downwards.
CGACGCGCAGATCCAGGCTGAGTACGACAAGCAGAAGGCATCCGTCGGCAGCAAGGAATACCGAGCGCGGCACATCCTGGTCGAGAAGCAGGACGAGGCGGTGGTCATCATCGAGCAGCTCAAAAAGGGCACGAAGTTCGAGGAGCTCGCCAAGAAGTCCAAGGACACGGGCTCGGCGGCCAATGGCGGCGATCTCGACTGGGCCGCTCCCGACGCCTATGTGCAGCCCTTCTCCGAGGCGCTGATGAAGCTGAAGAAAGGCGAAACCACCGAAGTCCCGGTGCAGACCCAGTTCGGCTGGCACGTGATCCGGCTGGAGGACGTGCGCGACACGCAGTTCCCGCCGCTCGAGCAGGTCGCGCCGCAGATTCGCGAGTCGCTGCAGCAGCAAAAGGTTCAGGCCTTCGTGGCGAACCTGACCAAGGGCGCGAAGATCCAGTAACGCTTCGGCTGAGACTGTGACCAAGGGGCGCCGCGAGCGCCCCTTTTTGCTTGGCGAGCGCCTGCCCGCGTGTCACAGTGGCCACTGGAGCGTTGCATTCAGCCCCGAAGGCAGTGTGGTTTGATCGGGCGCATATGAGAATCATTCTCATTTGTGCTAGCTTTGGCCTCAATGGCCCGCGCACTTCCCGACACCCCCGAGCGCAACGCCGGCGCCTTGGCGACACCGACCGACGTTCATTCGACTCAGACGATCACGACCCTCGATCGGGTTCCGCTCGCGACGGCGTTCGTGATCCATGAGGTTGCCTATCCGGAAGACGGACGCGGCTGGAACCAGCGTCTGGAGGAACTGGGCTTCCTGCCCGGTGAGCGCGTCCTCGTCCTGACCCGCGGCCGGCCCGGCGGCGACCCGCTCGCGGTTCGCGTCGGGCACTCGACCTTCGCGCTTCGCCGCGCCGAGGCGGCCTGCGTGCGCGTCCGGCCATGGCCGACAACCGTGGTGATGCAATGACGGCAATGGCGGTCGTGCACCTGCACCCACCGGGCCGCCTGCTCGCCCTGGTCGGCAATCCGAACTGCGGCAAGACGGCGTTGTTCAATCTCCTGACCGGCAGCCGCCAGAAGGTGGCCAATTACGCCGGCGTCACCGTCGAGCGGAAGGAAGGCCGACTGATCACTCACGCGGGCCAGACCGTGCGGGTGCTGGACCTGCCGGGTACCTACAGCCTGCATCCGCGCTCGCCGGACGAGCGCGTCACCTGCGAGGTCCTGAATGGCCAGGCACTCGGCGAGCGTCGGCCGGATCTCGTCGTCTGCGTTGTCGATGCCACCAACCTGCGGCGCAACCTGCGACTGGTGCTCGCGGTCCGCCGTCTCGGCCTGCCTTGCGTCGTGGCGCTCAACATGACCGACCTCGCCGAGCGGCGCGGCATCACGATAGACGCCGACCAGTTGGGCAGCGCGCTGGGTGTGCCGGTCGTGCGCACAGTCGGCATCGCCCGCGAGGGAGATGCGGGACTGCGGCGCATCCTCGACGACCCGACCCTCTGGCAGCGAAACGCCAGACATGAAGCGACGCACGAGCCTTCGAGCCTGCTGGCGGACCACGATGCGGTGCGCACGATCCTGCAACGACTCGGACTCGATGAACTGATCCCGCACGAGGCGAGCGACCGCATCGACCGCGTTGTCTTGCACCCGATCGTGGGGCCGCTGCTGCTGGCCGCCTTCCTGTTCCTGATGTTCCAGGCCGTCTTCGCCTGGGCCGAGGTGCCGATGGAGTGGATCGAGGCGGCGACCTCCCAGCTTGCGGCCGGCGTCAGCACCCTGCTTCCCGCCGGTTGGGTGAGGAGCCTGCTGGTCGATGGCGTCATTGCAGGCGCCGGCAGCGTCATCGCGTTCCTGCCGCAGATCGTGATCCTCTTCTTCTTCATCCTGCTGCTGGAAGAGTCGGGCTATCTGCCCCGTGCTGCCTTCCTGCTCGATCGCCTGATGGGCGCCGTCGGATTGTCAGGCCGATCCTTCATACCGTTGCTGTCGAGTCATGCCTGCGCTGTGCCGGGCATCATGGCCGCGCGCACCATCGCCGACCCGCGCGACCGACTGGTCACGATCATGATCGCGCCGCTGATGACCTGCTCGGCGCGCCTTCCCGTGTACACATTGCTGATCGGCGCCTTCATTCCGCCGCGCGTGCTCGGGGGATGGATCGAATTGCAGGGGCTCGTCCTGCTATCGCTCTACGCTGCCGGCATCCTTGGAGCGATGCTCGTGGCCTGGGTTCTCAAGCGCTTCACCGCCGCTGGCCGCCACGTGCGCCCGCTGATGATGGAACTGCCGCAGTATCACCTGCCCTCCCCGCGCAACATTGCGCTGGGGCTCTGGCAGCGAGTCGTCATCTTCGTGCGGCGTGTCGGCACGATCATCCTGTCGCTGACCGTACTGATGTGGTTTCTCGCAAGTTACCCCACGCCACCCGCCGGCGCGGTCAGCGCTCCCATCCTTCACAGTTTCGCGGGAATGCTCGGCCAGGCTCTCGCGGAGCTGTTCGAGCCGATCGGATTCAACTGGCAGATCAGCGTCGCGCTGGTGCCGGGCCTGGCGGCGCGCGAAGTTGTGGTCAGCGCGCTCGGGACTGTCTACTCGTTGTCGGCCAGCGGCATCGACACCGCCGCGTCCCTGGCACCGCTAATCGCCCGTGACTGGAGCCTCGCGACCGGCCTGTCATTGCTGGCGTGGTTCGTATTTGCGCCGCAGTGCCTGTCGACACTGGCAGTCGTTCGGCGCGAGACCGGCGGCTGGACGTGGCCACTCGTAATGACGGCATACCTGTTTGCCTTGGCGTACGTCGCAGCATTCATCGTCTATCGCATGGCGTTGCTGTTTGGCGGTGTCTGAGCGAACGCCGGTTGCGCGTGTGCAAGTCAGGCGGAAGTCGGCTTGACGGATCGCGAGTTCGGTGACACTCGCGAGTGACCGGAAGGCGAGTGTCGACCCGTTTCGGCCGCTCGCACTTTCCGAACGCGGCCCCGAATTTCATACTGGTAGCGGACGCTGGAGCCTGAGTTGCGACGCGCCCACAGCGCGCCGGCTTTCCACCGATGTGAACCGGACCGGGCTACGTCCGGTCGCCGGACTTCGATCTGCCCAGCCAGTAGCTCGGCCGCCGATGCTGGTGCGCCACCGCAAGCACGTATAAGTGATCCGGCTCGATCGAGTAAAGCAGCTTGTACGGGAACCTAGTCAAGAGCAGCCGACGTATGTCCCCCCGCTCGATGGGGTTGGAGAGCGGCCACGTACGGACTCTCCGTATAGCCACCCGCACTTCGTCTCGAAAGCGAGCACCCAGGCCAGGCAACTGCTCTTCGTAGTAGCGCTCGGCCTCGGCGAATTCGTCCCGGGCCTCTGAAGAAAACAGAACCCGCATTAGAGCGGGCCAACCACATCCTCGGCAGGAACTCCGCGTACCTTGCCCGCGCGATACTCGCTCAGGCGCCTTTCGGCCTCTTCAATCCAAATCTGCTCGACTTTCGGATCGGGTTCGTCGAGGCTGTGCAGTACTTGATCGACGAGCCTGAGCCGGTCCGTCGGATCCAGCTTCAGGGCTTGCTCAATGAGTTCGCGAGTTCCCACGAGGCCTCCCACTGCCTGAGTACGCACGTTCACTTTACCACCTGCTCCCGCGCTGGGACGGCCTCATTCGGCGTGGAAAGCTCAGCGTCCGAAATGGCCGTTGCTGGCCGAAGGCTGCGGTCGTACCGCCACCGGAAGTTGGCCTTCGATAGACGAACCCGGTCGGTCAACCGCGGTGCTCGCGGAATCATTGTTCGAGCCTACGGTCCGCACGAAATCGTATTGCCAGCATGATCACCGCAGCAATCCGCGGGCGGCCTGTCTCACGTCGGGCGAGGAGAAGCGAAACACAGCGCGATCCAGCACGTAGTGGATAAAGGCGGTTGCAAACCCCAGCGCCAGCAGCGCCGGCACGAACGGCGAGGAGCGCAGCCACCACGCCGCATCGCCAAAGATGCGGTCTGCGTAGACGAATTCGTCGGCGACGGCCTCCACCTCCAGCAGCGGCAGGAGCAAGGCCGACGCAACGGCGAGCACGAGCAGCACGGCCCAGCCGCGCCGATTGACCGGCGCCAGCAGCCGCTGCCAGCGCGTAGCAGGCTCCAGGCTTGCACCGGACGCTGCGAGAGAGGCGAGTCCCATCGCAGCGCTCCAATGCTGCACGCTCCACAGCACAATGAAGAGGAAGGGGTCGCGCGCCAGAAAGGAGAACAGCACCATGGCCGCCACGTTGAGGATGTAGGCAACTCGTGGCAGCGACGGACGCTGCGACCGCAGTTCGACGCTTAGCATCAGGATGGACAGGATCACAACGAAAGCAATCCCGCCGTCGTGCAGCGCTCGCGCGAAGAGGTCTGCCCCGACTGCTCCCAGCAGCGGATCGAGCCAGCGCTCCTGGAACGCGATCGATCCGGCCAGGGCCTCGGCCACCACGACAAAGCCGCCGCCCACGACCAAGGCGAACCACCGATCGAGCCGCCGCGTGGTGGTCTCTGACGCGCGCCCGGAGCGCGCTCGGTAGAGGCAGAGCAGTCCGAAGTGCTGCGCGGCAAAGTGGTAACTCACCAGCACGTAGTTCAGGACCGCGAACCAGACCACGCGTTCTGTCAGAGGCATTGGCAGCGCGCTCTCGGGCGCCAGCAGCACGGCGAAGCAAGTTACGACGATGGCCAGCGGAGCAACGACGAAGCGCAGCCGTTGCTTGACGAGCAAAGGGCGGTAGGCCGGGGTCGCGTAGGCCAGCCAGGCCGACGAGATGCGGTGACCGAACCACAGCGGCACTGCAAGAGCGAAGAAGAGCCCGTCGACCGGGCTGGCGCGCGCATCGTCATAACCCCGCGCCAGCAAAAGAACCAGAGGGGCCAGCCACAGCGCATTCAGGATCCAAACAAGATCCCACGCCGGGCTTTTGATCCAGCAGGTGTTGACGGCACCCTGCGCCTCGGCCCGGCTCGATGTCCTCCCGGCCGTTCCATCGGCTCGGCTCGATGCGATCGACGACTCTACGAACATGGCCGCTTTATGGCGAATCGCCCGAACGTGGTCAACGGCGTTATGGTCCGGTTCAGAATTTGTACAGCTTTCCGACCGCCGACGGCACGACCGCGTCGCCGAAGGCGTTTGCCAGTGCACCGGTCGCGCGCCAGCCGGTGCAGTGGGCGGCGGCAATCACCGAGAGGTCGAATTCGCGCAGTGCCTCGACGGTGTCGGGGATCACGCGCTCGTTCGTTCCGGAGAGATGAAAGCCGCCCAGCACGCCGTAGAGGGGCAGCGCAGGAAAGCAGCTTCGCGCCTGCTTGAGGACGTTGATCACACCCGCATGAGAGCACGCGGTGAAGACCAAGAGCCCCTTGCCCTTGACCGCTACAGCGACGAAGCGCTCGTCCATGATGAGCGGGTCCGGCTCCCAGCCGTTGCCGTCGTCGGTCATGCGATGCTGGCCTGGCAGGCCAACCTCGAAAGACGTCAAGCGGGGGATCTCACCACTGATGTAGACGCAGTCTTCGAGCGCACGCTGGGGTCGCGTCGAGTGGATGACTTCGGCCCCGTGCTGAGTGAGCTGCGCGGCGCTCGGAACATCCTCGAACAGGCGAAATGAACCGTCGGCCGCCTTCGTGGCGCGAGTTCGGTACATGTCCGGGTGCATGTATGTCGGTACGTCGCGGCCGCCGTTGCGGCTCCGGATCATTTGCAGTGCTCGCAACATGGCGCCGCAGTGGTCCCAGTGGCCGTGCGACAACACAATGCCCTCGACGCTGGCGACGTCGAAGCCCAGCCGTTCGACATTGCGCTCGAACACCACTTCATCCGGCCCGGTGTCGAACAGCAGCGTGCGGGCACGCGCGCCACGCCAGACGGTGATCGCGCACGACAGGCCGTGGGCGGCGCAGCACAGACAACGGCCCGAAAGCGCGCGCATCCCGCGCTTCCACAGGCGCGGCCACTCGTTCTCGACGAAGAGCGGCGTCGACGAGAGGTTGTCCGTGACGTTGTCGACCAGAACAAGTACCTCGACCCGGTCTGCTTCAACAAGACCTGACACTAGCTCCTCCCGAGGACCACCAACCGCCAGTGAGTGCCGCCTTAAGGATTGTCGCTTCTTCGAAGAGATTCAGGAAGGTGCACGAAACGCTAAGTTGATCCCGCGTGAAGCTGATGCTGCAAGTCTTCTCCGGAGTGCCATACGGTAACTGTCACATCGGCGATGGTGAGGAGGGCCTTCCGCACGGCCGATGGCGCGCTGGAAATCCGATGCAAGACCTGCCAGAAGCCGGCCAGGGTCGAGTTCCCTGGCCTGAACTTCCTGCGTTACCTTGCTGGGTCAGCCGTGTTGGCGGCCTTCCAGTCCATTGCCATGCGAACACGCCGTTCGACCGACGGATGCGAATAAAAGAGGAACTCCTGAACCGCAGTCGGCCGCGGATAGCGGTATTCCGCAGTCTTCACCAGAGCGCTCGCCAGGGCGTCCGGGAGGCGCGCCGTCTCCAGGGAGTAAAGGTCGGCCTGCGTCTCGCCGATCCGGGTGGACCCATTCGCCAGCGGCCGGGCAAGCAGAAAGAGAACGGACACCATCACCATGACCACCGGCAGGCTGGTCGGGCTGGCAAGCGGCGCGCGGCTACCCATGCGCGCTGCAACCCAGCCGTAGCTGCGATCAGCGACAAAGAAGGCGACCATCACGATCAACGACAGCAGCAGAACAGAACGCCACACATGGTGCAACGTGTAGTGACCGATTTCATGCGCCGTGACGGCGCGAACTTCATCGAGCGACGCGCCCTTCAACGCAATGTCCGAAATGGCGATGCGGGCGTAGGGACCGACACCACTGACGTTCGCCGTGAAGTTGTTGGACTGGCGCGACCCGTCGTAAATGAAAATCCGATCCGATGGGATGCCAGCCTTTTCTGCCATGCCGGTCAGGGCATCCCGTACCGGACCCTCTGGCAAGGGCTTGTAGTCATTGAAGAGCGGCTCGATGACCACGGGTGACACCAGCAGGACGGCAGAGATGCCAGCGATGGCCAAAGCGCCCGACCAGACCCACCAACGCTTCCCTGCTCGTCGAATGAGCGCGTACACACCCATGAAGAAAAGCCCGCCCAGCAGGGCCGATATTGCAATCCCGAGCAGGTTCTGCAGCAGGGCATCACCGAAAGGTTGCGAGGAGCGACCGTAGCTGGTTTCGCGAAACCAGCCCTCGTACATCTCCCACGGAAGCGCCAGCGCGCTGGCAAGGACGAAGTAGGCGAGGCTCACCAAGAAGGCCCGCGTGTTGGGTCCGCGCTGACCCAACCGCGTGTCGACGCGCTCAAGGAGCCCCGCCCGGATGATCAGCCAGGCGACGGCGATTGCGACCAGCAGGCCCCAGAGGAGCAGCCAGTGACTTCCTGAGGTGTACGCGGCGGACTTGGCGAGTGCCTCTGCGCCTATCGAGTCGATGTAGGCCGCTGCGGCAACCTGCGGATCAAAGGCCAATGGAGTACCCCAACTTGAGAAGTTGCGTCATTGTGTCCGTTTTGCCGCCAACTTTGGCAGAGATCGCGGGATGCGGTTACGGCCAGGCGCCCACTCTCCTCGGCCCGCACGCAGGCGATTGCACCGTTGCCCTCCTCAATGCGCATAAGCATGCAGCCGTCGCTCGCCCGCCGGCGCGCCGGGTCAAAGTTGCGACCCACGGATCGAGTCAAGCACAGCGCTGGTCTTTTCAGGGGTCGTTCGCCCACCAGGCGATGAGTCAGGCAAACCGCCCGGGACCGCTCATACCTGATCCTGCGGGAGGCCGCTCTGTGCGGTCCGGCTTCCGCGGGCGGAGCGGTCGCGCGGGGCTCTGTGTCGGACATCCTTACAACCACCTGAAGAAAATGGCGCGGCGGGTGCGCAAGTGCTTGTTTCGTCGGACGCTAATCCGTTCGGCGCGATTCTTGCTGAGAAGTGCAGCGGCACTTCTGCCTGCCAATTGTGGGCAGGTGCCGTGCTCGGCGGGGAATGTCGAGGTGCGTGATGAGCGCAAGCAGCGGAGAGAAGCGTCGGCGAAAGCGCGAACGCCAGTTCATTTCTTTTCACGAAGTGTTTTCCATGCGCGCCACGATCCTTGCCGTCATGGCGACTTTCGGGCTGCTGCTGCTGCAGGTCGCCCGCACGTTCCTCAAGGCTTAGTCAACGCGGCGCGGCCGCACTGCGGTGCCTCGCGCCGCATTTTGGCAAATCTGTTTACCTGCGAAGGATGACCGGCGCCGACACGCGCGTGTCGATCGCGGCGGGCACGTGCGCCGGAATCGCCCTTCTATTTGCGATCCGCGCCCTTGTTTGACGCGCCTTCGCGCTGGCTCTGCAATTTGCGCCAGTCCTGCGCCAATTCAGACATCGGGCGGTCACTGGCGACGAGCTTCTGCCTTGCCGATGGCACTTCGCCCATCGTCGAGAGATCCTTGGTCCGGACTTCAAGCTGCTCGAGGAAACGGCAGCTGTGGACGTCCTCGGCCACCCAGCCAACCTGACCGATGAAGTAGATCGCGTCCCTTTCGTCGCGCAAGCGACGCACGCGCTCGACGGGCCACCCTGCCCGCTCGCCGATCGTCGTCCCCAAGGACAGTTCCAAAAGCGACGCGCTCCGTTCCGTCATCATCGTCGCGAGATCTCCGCACAGCTTCTTGCGGTCCGGATCGGCCAGGCTTTCCACCGAGCAGGCCTGGCTCACCGCCAGATGCGGCGGAGTCGGAAGCGCGGCGTAGACCCCGAGCAGCTGCGACAGGTACACCAAGCGCGGCGCCGCAGCCAGGGCGCGCGCGACCGGATGTTCAGCCATCTGCAGAGTCAACGATCCGTGGGAATCGGATGTCTTTGCCCGCGACGCCTTCAGCAACGCCGCGCTCAAGGCGGCCTCGTCCTTTCGTCCTGCAGCGTCCCCGGCGAGATGCAGCCATGGCACCGCGTTATCGGACTCGAGCTGCGCCCAGCGCTCGATAGATAACTGGGCGCACGCGCCATCTTCCCGGTTCAGTCGGCACCCGAAGAGTGCGAATGCATAGGCAACAGGGTCCTGCGAGGCCGTGGCCAGACGCGCGAGTTCCACCGCGTGCGGTGCGGCCGCCTCCTTTGCGATCTTCCAGCGACGCTGCATGCACTCGGCGTCGGTGCAATCGGCAGATGGTTGCTGGTCTGACCTGGCCGCCAGTCGCATCGCGACAACGAGTCTGGCGTAAAGGCCCACCGCCCGCGTCTGCGGTGCGGCCTGGGAAACCAGGTCGGCGGCGACATGCGAGAAAGTCTGCTCGGCCTTGTCGAGCACCGTGGGAGGATAGTCACCCGTATTTCGAACGGGCTTGGTGGGGCCGTAGCCGCACAGCTCGACCGTGTCAGGCGGCATCGTTGACCGCTGGCTCGTGGCATCGAGGCCGACTCGGTCCGAAACAACCCAGGCGAGCACCGCCATGGCGGCAAGCCCGCACGCAGCAATCGCAACGCCGGCCGGTCTTCCCAACTTCCGTGGTGAAGGCATCAGCCGAGGTAGAGCAGTGCCAGCCCGACGGCGGCCGGGATCGCCTGAACGAAGAGGATCTTCCGGCTCGCCGTTGCGGCGCCATAGACGCCCGCCACCACGACACAAGCAAGAAAGAAAGTCTTTACCGGAAGGCCTGCACTTCCGAGCGACAGACCCCAGAAGAGGCCCGCAGCGAGAAATCCGTTGTAAAGCCCCTGATTGGCTGCCAGGACCTTGGTCGACGCAGCAAATTCCTGCGTCATTCCGAAGGCCCGCAGCCCTGGTCGCTTGTCCCAAAGGAACATCTCCAGAATCAGGAAATAGACGTGCAGCAGACCGACCAAACCGATGACGACGTCTGCGGCGATGCTCATGGCGAGACTCCAGGCGGGGCTTGTCAACGTACGCAATCTAGCGCAGCAGCGCACGGATCGGCCCTCCAGGCAGGTTGCGAGCGAGCACAGGTTCGTCGATCGGGGCACCGTGGAGCGATTCGTTTCCGGTGCATGCGACGGCGAAGACTCGCGCCTGGCACAGCACGTGTCCCAGCATTGCGCAACATCGATTGTGTCGGTTGCCAGCGTTGCACGTGCCTCGACTGCGGCAATCGCCTTCGATGACGCACTACCGCTTGGGCCAACACGGACAGCTCGGGTCAAGCCGCAAGGAAACGCCGCGGCGATGTCGCATGCCGGGTGTGCGCAAACGCCACGACCACTTCCATGGCAGCCGGCACATGCCCGCAGTGCCAATGTTCAGTAACCGCTCGGATACTATCTGCGGCGCTGTAAGTCGCATCGCACCACCCATCGGTCCCGGCGCTCCTGCCGGCCGCATTAACTTCAAACTACATCGGGGGCCGAATCATGAAATCACTTCACAACACAGCGGTCAGGTTGGCGTTGGGCCTTGGCGGCATCCTGGCCGCCGCAGGCGCGGGCGCGGTCGACAACAGTTCGCTCGGAAATCCCGAGTTCCGCGAGCACAAGGCCACCTACGGGCTTGTATACCGGCTGCCGAAGGACGTGACCGATGTCCTTGACAACAAGATCTACCCACCGCTGCGTGAGCGGCTCATCAAGTTGGGGCTCGTCGACGAGGCGCGCACATTCAACCTCCAGCACGTGACAGTGGTGCACGTGCATAACGCCGACCCGACCACGCCGGCGAAGATGCTGAAGGCGCTTCCGAAGGTTCCCCCGGTCCTCAAGCTGACCCTTAAGGACTTCTACAACACCGAGGCGTCAAAGGGGGCTGGAGCACCCTGGTGGTTTGATCTCGGCGTCGTGAAGAGCGGTCAAGGCTATACGGAGATGATGTCCTACAACACAGTGGCCACGGCCGCGCTGACGCCGCTGCGGGACGGTCCGCTGCCCCGCTGCACCGGCCCCGTGTACGCCAACATGAGCGAGGTCGCGCGTGAACTCACCCGGACCGTCGGAGTAAGTGGAGTCAATGTCATCAAGGATGGCAAGGAGACGGCTTCGCATAATCCGCACAACACGCTCGTCTACAGCATGACCAAGTTCGACCCGCGGATTCAGGCGGCGATGAAGGAAGTTGCCGACGAGATGAACAAGGTACTGCCGAACGGAATCGATACCGAGTTTCGGGATGTTTCCATCGTCGAGATCGGTTTCATGGGCAACGTCGTGCGCGAGTTCTATCGCATCAGCCTCGTCGACGGAAAGGCCTGGGATGTGACAAGCGGACGCGCGGTCACGTTCGGCAAGTAGTCCAGCCAGGACCGCTTGCCCGGTCTTATGAACGTTGGTCAAAACGGTGCGCGCAGGACAGCGCGCACCGTTTCGTTCCGGTAGGTCCCACTGCTGCCCGTGTAGCTGTACTCGACGCCGAACGACAGTAGATCGACCACCCGGAACACGAGCCCGAGCCCACCGAGCGCCTGGGTGTCGCTCATGCTGCCCTCGCGGATCACGTAGGTCTGGCCCGGCATATCGGCATAGGAAAGCGACTGATCCAGCGAAGGCGCCTGAACCCTGCGCGCCTCCAGTCGCAGGCTGGGTTCAAGCGTTCCGCGCCCAACCGGTAGCCGGTAGCTCGCAAACACGCCGGCGGCTATGACGTTCTCGCTTCCCGTGGCCTCACCGAAGCTCAACGCCGCATTGCCGGCTCCGCTTTCTACATAGGAGTCAAGACGGCTCCGAACACGGTCGAAGCGGCCATACGGTGAAATCTGCAGTGGACCCAACCCGAGCACGCCGCTGACGCCAAGCGACCCGAAGGTTTGTGCGCCACTGCGTCCACCGAGGAAATTCGCGGCGTTCTGCCAGCGCGTCGAGTCGAAGTCGAGGCTGCCGTACCCGAGCAGAAAGTCGATGTACACCGACTTGATCGGCTCATACGATCCATAAAGAGTCATGCTCGAGCCACGCGCGCGGCTATCGCTCCCGCCCGCGCCGACGTCGGTCGTGTCGCGCGCGTAGCCCAGCGACGCACCCATCACCAGCCCGGGCATCACCTTCATATCGGCGCCAAGGGTGAGACCGGACGTCGTGAAGTCGCTCCTATCCGTTGCCGTGCTGGGGCGCAGGAAGCCGAAGTCGATGCTGCCGCCGACCCAGACAGCGATCGGGCTTTCGCAGCGCTTGCGTTCCTTCGGCTCGGCATCCTTCTGGGGTGCGGGCACATCCGTTCGGCCACCTTGTTGATCGGCCGACGGGCTGGCTTGCTCCCAGCGAACATTGGTACCGACATCGAACTGCAGCGTGCAGGGATCCTGGCCGAGGTGCAGCATGCGCACGCGCGCCCCGACATTCTGGATCTGCGCAGAGCCGAATCGCCCGGCCGCCGACATCTGCGCTGCAGCGATGCCACGTACCGCCGGATCCTGGCTCGGATCGGGCCGAGGTTCGACGACGATCGACTGCACGAAAACGCCCGACGCTCCATTCGCATCGACGACGCGCACCGTGAACGTATACGTGCCGGGCACGGTCGGCGTTCCGACTAGAGCCCCGGTCGTCGCGTTCAGCACGACCCCCGTTGGAAGTTGCCCGGCCGTGATCGAATAGGCATAGGGCGCGACGCCACCGCTGACGACGATCGCCTGGGTGTACGGACTGCCCACGACACCGTTGCCGAGGGTCGTCGATTCGAGCGTGATGGTCGCCGCGACCACGACCACGGTGTAGGCGCGCGAGCCGCTTGCGCCGAGGCCGTCAGTCGCCGTCACGGTGAAACTGCTCGTCGCGGCCGCCGTCGGTGTGCCGCTGATGTTGCCGGTCGCGGCATTCAGCGCGAGCCCGGCCGGCAATGTTCCGCTGGAAATGCTGTAGGTGTACGAACCATTTCCACCGGTGGCCAAAGAGGTCTGCGCGTACGCCGTACCGACGGTGCCGTTCGGCAGACTGGACGGATTCACTGTTATCGCGGCGTTGATCGTCACGCCGTAGGAACGCGACGCCGTCACTCCGGTACTGTCGGTTGCCGTGATGGTGAAAGCGCTGGCAGCGGCGCTGGTCGGCGTGCCGGAGACCAGTCCGGTGGCGGCATTGAGCGACAGTCCGGCCGGCAGTGAGCCCGCCGAAACGCTGAAGGTATAGGTGCCGCTGCCGCCCGTGGCGACCATGGTTTGCGTATAGGCGGTCCCTGCCGTGCCGCCTGGCAGCGTGGCCGGGTTCAATGCGAGCGTCGGGTTGACCGTGAACGTGAAGGCGCGCGAGCCGGTCGCACCGTTGCCGTCCGTGGCAGTCACTGTGAAGCTGCTCGTCCCCGCGGCGCTCGCCGACCCGGTGATGAGTCCGGTCGATGCGTTGATGGTCAGGCCAGGGGGCAAGCTTCCCGAGCTGATGCTGAACGTGTAGGCGCCGGAGCCTCCGGTCGCCAACACGGTCTGAGAATACGCGGCGCCGACCGCAGCGCTCGGCAGTGCAGCCGGGTTGACCGCGATGCCTGCGTTGACCGTGACGGAATAGGCCCGTGACCCGATCGCCCCGTTGCCATCAGTCGCCCGGATCGTGAACGCACTCGTGGCCGCTGCGGTAGGAGTTCCGCTGACCACGCCGGTGCCTACGTTGAGCGTCAGGCCCGAAGGCAGTACACCGGCCGAAACGCTATACGTGTAGCTGCCGTTGCCTCCCGCGGCGCTTACCGTCTGGCTGTACGCAGCACCCACGGTGCCCGCCGGCAGCGTCGCGGGATTCACAGTGACGGCCGCGTTCACCGTGAATGTATAGGGACGCGAACCGGTGGCGCCGTTGCCGTCGGTCGCGGTGATCGTGAAGCTGCTTGTCGCGGCGGTCGTCGGCGTGCCCGTGATGGAACCAGTCGCCGCATTGAGAGTCAGTCCCACGGGCAGCGTGCCTAAGCTCACGCTGAACGTATAGGTGCCGCTGCCGCCGGTCGCCGATACTGACTGGTTGTAGGGTGCTCCCGCCGTGGCTGCCGGCAGCGCCGCAGGATTCACCGCAATACCCGCATTGATGGTTACCGTGTAGGCGCGCGCACCGGTGGCGCCGCTTCCATCGGTCGCCGTGACCGTGAAGATGCTTGTTGCCGCACTGCTAGGCGTGCCTGACAGCACGCCCGTGGTCGGATTCAGGGCCAGCCCGGCAGGAAGTGCGCCCGCTGTCACGCTGAATGTGTACGTGCCAGTGCCGCCTGTGGCACTGATGCCCTGGCTGTAGGCGGCGCCGACCGTGCCGCCGGGCAGGCTGGCTGGGTTGACCGTGACGGCCGCATTGATCGTGACGCTGTAGGGCCTCGATCCACTCGCGCCGTTGCCGTCGGTGGCGGTGATCGTGAAAGCGCTCGTCGCCGCCGCGCTGGGAGTTCCTGTGACTGCGCCAGTCGATGCATTTAGCGTAAGGCCGGCGGGCAGCGCCCCTGAACTGACGCTGAAGGTATAGGTGCCGCTGCCGCCGGTGGCAGATACCGTCTGCGCATACGCCACGCCGATTGTTCCGTTCGGCAGGCTCGCAGGGTTCACTGCGATGGCGGCATTGATGGTGACGGTATAGGCACGTGAACCGGTGGCACCGTTGCCGTCAGTGGCGGTGATGGTGAAACTGCTTGCTCCGCCAATGCTCGGGGTTCCGGTGATGGCACCCGTCGACGCGTTCAGTGACAGGCCGGTCGGGAGCGCGCCGGCGCTGATGCCGAACGTGTAGCTGCCGTTGCCGCCGCTGGCTGTCACCGTTTGCGTGTAGCCGGACCCGACCGTTCCGTTCGGCAGGGCGGCGGGATTGACGGTGACCGCGGCGCTGGTGGTGACGCTGTAGGCGCGCGATCCGAAGGCGCCGCTGCCATCGGTAGCGCGGATCGTGAAGCTGCTCGCACCCGCCGTCGTCGGCGTGCCGGAGATCACGCCGCTTGCCGCATTGAGCGTCAGTCCGGCGGGCAACGTTCCGGCACTGACGCTGTAGGTGTAGCTGCCGGTGCCGCCGGTGGCGCTGACGGTCTGGCTGTACGCCGTGCCGACGGTGGCGGTGGGCAGGCTCGCCGGGTTCACGACAATCGGCGCCGCCGCGATGGTGACCGTGTAGGCGCGCGTTCCGAAGGCACCCGTGCCGTCGGTGGCGCGCACCGTGAAGCTGCTGGCAGCCGCCGCGCTCGGCGTGCCCGAGATCACGCCACTCGATGCATTCAGCGTCAGCCCCGCCGGCAGTGCTCCGGCGCTGATGCTGTAGCTGAAGCCGCCACTGCCGCCCGTCGCCGACACGGTCTGCGAATACGCGCTGCCAACGGTGCCACCCGGAAGACTCGCCGGATTGACCACGATCGGAGCGACGGCGATGGTGACCGTATACGCGCGTACGCCCGACGCCCCGTTGCTGTCGGTGGCGCGCACTGTGAAGCTGCTCGTCCCTGCTGTCGTTGGTGTGCCGGCGAGCGCACCGCTCGATGCGTTGAGCGTCAGTCCCGCGGGCAGCGATCCGGCGCTGATCGCGAAGGTATACGTGCCGTTACCTCCGGTTGCCGTGATCGTCTGGCTGTAAGACGTTCCCGTCGTGCCGGCGGGTAGCGTTGCCGGGTTCACGACGATCGCGGCATTGATGATGACGCTATACGCGCGTGTCCCGGTGGCACCGCTGCTGTCCCTGGCGCGGATCGTGAAGCTGCGCGTTCCCGAGGTCGTGGGCGTGCCGGAGATCAGGCCGGTCGATGCGTTGAGTGTCAGCCCGGCACCGAGACTGCCGGCGCTCACGCTGAACGTGTAGCCGCCGGTTCCGCCCGTGGCGCTGACAACCTGGCTATAGGCTGAACCGACCGCCCCGCCGGGCAAACTCGATGGACTGACGACCACCGGAGCCGGGGCGATAGTGACGGTGTATGCGCGCGATCCAATCGCACCGAGCGTGTCGGTGGCGCGGATCGTGAACGAACTGGCCGCCGCCGTCGTTGGAGTGCCGGAAATCAAACCACTCGATGCATTCAGCGTCAGCCCGGCGGGCAGCGTACCGGCACTGACGCTGTAGGTGTAGGAACCCGTACCGCCCGTCGCCGAGACTGTACGGCTGTATGCCGTTCCGACCGTGCCGTTGGCGAGCGTCGTCGGGCTGACCGTGATCGCCGCGTTGATCGTGATGCTGTAGGCCTGTGACCCGAAGGTGCCGTTGCCATCGGTCGCGCGGATCGTGAAGCTTCGTGCGCCCACAGTCGTCGGCGTCCCGGAGATCACTCCGGTCGTCGCGTTGAGCGTGAGCCCTCCCCCAAGGCTGCCGGCGCTCACGCTGTACGTGAACGTGCCGGTACCACCGGTGGCGCTGATCGTGCGGCTGTACGGTGTCCCCGACGTTCCGTTCGGCAGCGTGGTGGGGCTCAGCGAGATCGCCGCGTTGATCGTGACCGCATACGCGCGGGTGCCGATGGCGCCGATGCTGTCGGTCGCCTGGATCGTGAAGCTGCTCGACCCTGCGCTGGTCGGTGTTCCCGAAATCACGCCGGTCGTCGCGTTCAGTGACAGTCCGGCCGGCAAGGTGCCGGCACTCACGGAAAAGGTCTTGGTGCCGGTTCCCCCGGTCGCGCTGATGGTTCGGCTGTAAGCCGATCCAACGCTGCCGCCCGGCAGCGTTGCGGGATTCACGACGATCGCAGCTCCGATCGTGACGCTGTAGGCGCGCGATCCGATGGCACCATTGCCATCGGTGGCGCGGATCGTGAAACTGCGGGTGCCTGTCGCCGTCGGCGTGCCGCTGAGCACGCCCGTCGTCGCATTGAGGGTGACGCCAGCAGGTAACGTTCCGGCGCTTCTGCTGAACGTATAGGTTCCGGTGCCACCGGTCGCACTGACAGTCTGACTGTAGGCAGTCCCCAGCGTTCCCCCGGGCAGGGTCGCGGGATTCACGACGATGGCCGGATTGATCGCCACACTGTAGGCACGTGTTCCGATCGCGCCATTGCTGGCGGTCGCCTGGAGCGTGAAGCTGCTGGTCGCAGCAGCCGTCGGCGTTCCCGCGAGCACACCGGTCGAAGCGTTGAGCGTCAGGCCTGCAGGCAGTGCCCCGGCGCTGACGCTGTAGGTGTACGGGGCCACGCCGCCCGTCGCGCTGATCGTGCGGCTGTAGGCTGTGCCTACGGTGCCGTTCGGCAGAGTGGCCGGATTGACCGTGACCGCGGCGCTGGTGGTGACGCTGTAGGCGCGCGATCCGAAGGCGCCGCTGCCATCGGTAGCGCGGATCGTGAAGCTGCTCGCACCCGCCGTCGTCGGCGTGCCGGAGATCACGCCGCTTGCCGCATTGAGCGTCAGTCCGGCGGGCAACGTTCCGGCACTGACGCTGTAGGTGTAGCTGCCGGTGCCGCCGGTGGCGCTGACGGTCTGGCTGTACGCCGTGCCGACGGTGGCGGTGGGCAGGCTCGCCGGGTTCACGACAATCGGCGCCGCCGCGATGGTGACCGTGTAGGCGCGCGTTCCGAAGGCACCCGTGCCGTCGGTGGCGCGCACCGTGAAGCTGCTGGCAGCCGCCGCGCTCGGAGTGCCCGAGATCACGCCACTCGATGCATTCAGCGTCAGCCCCGCCGGCAATGCTCCGGCGCTGATGCTGTAGCTGAAGCCGCCACTGCCGCCCGTCGCCGACACGGTCTGCGAATACGCGCTGCCAACAGTGCCACCGGGAAGACTCGTCGGATTGACACTGATCGCGGCGTTGATCGTGACGCTGTAGGCACGCGCACCGGTGGCGCCGTTGCTATCAGTGGCCGTGACCGTAAAGCTGCTCGCTGCCGCGCCGCTCGGGGTACCCGAAAGCACTCCGGACGAAGCGTTGAGTGCCAATCCCGCTGGCAGGGTTCCCGCGCTGACGCTGAAGGTGTACGAGCCGCTTCCGCCAGCCGCACTGATGGTCTGGCTGTAGGCGTTGCCCACCACGCCAGACGGCAGGCTCGACGGGTTGACGGTGATCGCAGAGCTGATGGTGACGCTGAAGGCGCGCGCGCCTGAGGCGCCGTTGCCATCGGTGGCTGTGATCGTGAAGCTGCTGGTGCCGGCGCTGCCGGGCGTGCCGGACAGCACTCCGCTGCCTGCGTTGAGTGTCAATCCTGGAGGCAAGGCCCCCGCACTGACACTGAACGTGTAGGACCCATTGCCACCGGTGGCAGTCAGTGTCTGCGAATAAGCGAGCCCCACGGTGCCGCCCGGCAGGGAGGACGGGTTGACCGCAACGGCCGCATTAACGGCGACGGTGTAGATGCGCGAGCCGGTCGCACCGTTGCCATCGGTCGCGGTGACCGTGAACGTGCTCGACGCCGCGCTGCCCGGCGTACCGGTGATCACACCGGTCGATGCGTTGAGTGACAGTCCCGCCGGCAGGCTGCCGGCGCTGACTGCGTAGGTGTAGGAGCCGTTGCCGCCGCTGCCACTCACGGTCTGGCTGTAGGGAGTGCCGACGGTGCCGCTCGGCAACGTCGCCGGATTGACGCTGATCGGGGAGTTGACCGTGACGCTGTAGCTGCGCGAGCCGATGGCACCGTTGCCGTCGGTCGCCGTGATGGTGAAGTTGCTCGTGGCAGCGGCGACCGGCGTTCCGGATATGACGCCCGTCAGTGCATTGAAGGTGAGCCCGGCAGGCAGCGCGCCAGCAGAGAGGCTCAACGAGTAGGTGCCGTTGCCTCCGGAGGCTGAAACCGTTTGGCTGTAGCTCGTGCCCACGGTACCTCCGGGAAGGTTCACCGGGCTTACGGCCACCGCTGCATTCACGGCTCCGGCGTAGGTCAGCGAGCCCGTTGAATCTGCGGCGTCGGTGGCAGTAATCGTGAAGCTGTATGCACCGCCGCTGCTCGGCACACCGCTGATCTGACCCGTCGTCGCATTCAGGTTCAATCCGGTGGGTAGAGCGCCGGAACTGACGGCGTAGGTATACGGGCCCAAACCACCGCTGGCGGTGATCGTCTGGCTATAGGGACTGCCGGCCGTCGGCGTCGGCAGTGCGGCGGGCGAGATTGTCAGCGCGACGCACGTTCCGGCAGGCCCGGCCGTTACGTTGATCGCGAGGCCCTTGTTGCTCGTGAAGTCCGCCACGACAGGCAAGGCCGACGAGTCCGTGACCCGGACGTCCTGCCGGTAATTCCCGTTGGCGACATTGCAACTGATCACGCCGCTGAGGTTGCCGTTGGCCGCCAGCGTGAGCCGGATCGGAAGCACCGAGGACCCGATGAGCGAGAGCGTATAGGGCGCCGTCCCACCGCTGATCACCGGAATCGTGTAGTTGTAGGCGACGCCCCGGCGTGCCTGGTCTAGGTCTTCATTGATCGTGATGCCATTGACCGTCTGAAGTGCCAACGCGGGAAGCGCAGCCACCAGCAGCAGGATTGCAGCGAACGCGCTGCGCACGAAGTGGGCAAGTCGCCCCGCGCAGGAACCCCCTGAAGGGTTCGACGGGCGCTGCGCTGGCAGCGTGGCGGGCCAGCCGATTGGCTTTGAGGGCTTCATTGTTGTTGTCAACAGCCACGACGCACTGCTCCCTGCACGGATGCTCGTAGCAGCATGCGAGGAGGCACCGCATCGCTTGCGGAATGTGAAAATTCTTCCAGTTGACCCCAGTGGCCAATCGAGCGTGTTCCCAGACCATTAATGCCCTATTTATGGGATGCAAATCGTCTGGTCGGAACGCCGCAGGCCCGATGCCATTTGGGACGCCCGCCAGACCCGCTTGCCCATGGGCCCCAGCCCGCCAAAGGCCGCGAACCGGTACGCTCTGCACTTTTGCCTCGACTGGAAACCCGATGAAATCGTTGTACCCGCTGGCCTTGGCCGCCCTCGCCTGCCTTCCCCTGTCCGCTGCCGCCCAACCGGCGCCGAAGATCTTCGTCGTCGACATGGGGCGTGTCTTTGAGGCGCATCCGCAGACGCAGCAGCAGCAGGCCGCACTCAAAGCCGAAGAAAAGAAGGTGACCGAACAATTGCAGCGGATCGAGAGGGACATCCGCGCGCTGGCCGACAAGCTCAAGGACCAGCAGACGCGCTTCGATGACCCCACACTCGCCGCATCACAGCGCGATGCTATCCGCGCCGAGGGCCAGAAGACGGGGCAGGAACTGCAGGCGAAACAGGCCGAAGGTCAGCAACTGATGGCGAAGACGCAGAGCGAGGTGCAGCAGCGGGTTCAGAAACTGCGCGCGCAGATCGGCGGCGACATCGCCCGGGTCTCCACCGAGATCGCGCGCAAGAAGGGCGGCACGCTGCTCTACGACAAGGGCAGCCTGATCTATGCCGATCCGGCGTACGACATCACGTCGGAAGTGCTGACGGAAGTCACCAAGGCCAAGCCCGCCGCCACGGCACCGCGCTGAACACGCCGGGCAGAACAGCCCGTGTCCGCGAGGCGCGCTATCCGACCCAGCGCCGTGCGTTGCGGAACATCCGCATCCACGGCGAATCCTCGCCGAGGCCGGGCGGCTGCCATGACATCTGCACGGTCCGGAACACCCGCTCCGGGTGTGGCATCACGATCGTGAAGCGCCCGTCGTGCGTGGTGAGCCCCGTGATGCCCCCGGCCGAGCCGTTCGGATTGTGGGGATAGCGCTCGGTCGCCTGGCCCTGCGTATCGACGTAGCGCATCGCGACCACTGCGCGGGCCTGCGCCGCGCTCGATCCGAACACCGCGCGCCCCTCGCCGTGTGCGTTGGCGATAGGGATGCGGCTCCCGCCCATGCCGGCGAAGAAGAGCGACGGCGAATCCGGAATCTCGACCTGCACCAGGCGGCCCTCGAACTGCTCCGAGGCATTGCGCTCGAAGCCTGGCCAGTCAGCGGCGCCAGGAATGATCGAGCGCAGGTGGCTCATCATCTGGCACCCGTTGCACACGCCGAGCGCGAAGCTGTCGGTGCGGCCGAAGAACGCGCTGAACATCTCGGCGAGCTTCGGGTTGTAAAGGATCGTCTTCGCCCACCCGCCGCCCGCGCCGAGCACGTCGCCGTACGAGAAGCCACCGCAGGCGACGGCGCCTTTGAAGTCGGCGAGGGACTGCCGACCTTCGATCAGGTCGGTCATGTGCACATCGACGGCGCCGAAGCCCGCGCGGTGAAAGGCGTAGGCCATCTCGGTCTGGCTGTTGACGCCCTGCTCGCGCAGGATCGCCACGCGCGGCCTTGCGCCGGTCGCGATATACGGCGCGGCGATGTCGTCGGCCGCATCGAAGCTGAGCGCCAGCGAGAGCCCGCGATCGTCGGCGTCATCCGCCCGCGCATACTCGGCATCGGCGCACGCCGGGTTGTCGCGCAGCCGTGCGATGCGCCACGAGGTTTCGGTCCAGAGTTTCTGCAACTCACCGCGGCGGCGTGAGAACACCGGCTTCGCGTCGCACCAGAACTCGACGACATCCCGGGTGTTCGGCTTGCCGATGATCTGGCTGACGGCGCCGAGGCCGGCCGCGCGCAGCGTGTCCATGACGGCGGTCTTGTCGGCGGCCCTCACCTGCAGCACGGCACCGAGTTCCTCCGCGAACAAGGCCTTCAGCATCAGCTCGTTGCGCCGCACGCTGACCTGTTCGGAACGGATCTTGAAGTCGCCCCAGTCGGCCGCGACCGGATCGATCGCCAGCACGTCGAGGTTCACCGTCACGCCACAGTGCCCGGCGAAGGCCATCTCGGCCAGCGTCGCGAAGAGTCCACCGTCCGAGCGATCGTGGTAGGCGAGCAGACGCCCGTCGCGCCGCAGCGTTCCGAGCGCATCGACGAAGGCAGCGAGGCGCGCAGCATCGTCGACATCGGGCACCTCGTTGCCGATCTGCTGCGTGACCTGCGCGAGGATCGAGCCGCCCAGGCGGTTGCGCCCGCCGCCGAGATCGACGAGCACGAGCAGCGTGTCGGCATCGGCCGCCAGTTGCGGCGTCAGCGAGCGCCGCACGTCGTCGACCGGGGCGGCCGCGCTCACGATCAGCGATACCGGCGCTGACACGGTCTTGTCCTGGGTTCCGTCGCGCCACGCCGTCTTCATCGACAGGGAATCCTTGCCGACGGGAACGCTGATACCGAGCTGCTGGCAGAGCTCGGACGCCGCCTGCACCGCGTGGAAGAGCCTCGCATCCTCGCCCGGCTGGCCGCAGGCCGCCATCCAGTTGGCCGACAGCTTGATGCGGCCGCAGTTCGACGTCGGCCGCCGCGATGTTCGTGATCGCCTCGCCGATCGCGATGCGCGAGGCGGCGGCCGCGTCGATGACCGCGAGCGGCGTGCGCTCGCCCATCGCCATCGCCTCGCCGGCATAGCCCTCGAAGCTCATCAGCGTGACCGCGCAGTCGGCCACCGGTACCTGCCACGGCCCCACCATCGGGTCGCGCGAGTTCATGCCGCCGACGCTGCGGTCGCCGATGGTGACGAGGAATGACTTGCTGGCCACGGTCGGATGGCGCAGGACGTCGAGCGCGCACTGCTCGATCGACAATCCCGCGGTCTCGAACGGCGGCAGGCCGACGGTGACGCTGCGTACGTCGCGGTGCATGCGCGGCGGCTTGCCGAGCAGCACGTTCATCGGCATGTCGACCGCCGGCACGGCGTCGGGCCGCCCGACGATGAGGTTGCCGTCCGCGGCGACCTGGCCGACGACGGCGTACGGCGCGCGCTCGCGACGGCAGATCCAGTCGAAGGCGGCGAGTCGATCAGGCGCCACCGCAAGCGCATAGCGTTCCTGCGATTCGTTGCACCAGATCTCGAGCGGACTCATGCCGCTCTCCTCGACCGGAATCTTTGCCAGGTCGATATGTGCACCGCGGTGCGACTGATCGGCGAGTTCCGGCAACGCATTGGACAGTCCACCCGCACCCACGTCATGGATCGACAGCACCGGATTGCCGTCGCCCAGCGACCAGCAGCGGTCGATGACTTCCTGTGCACGACGCTGGATCTCGGGATTGCCGCGCTGGACGGAGTCGAAGTCGAGCGCTTCGGTGTTGGTGCCGGCGCCCATGCTGGACGCCGCGCCGCCGCCGAGACCGATGCGCATGCCCGGACCGCCGAGTTGCACCAGCAGCGTGCCCGGCGGCAGGTCGAGCTTGCGCACCTGATCGTCACGGATGCTGCCGATGCCACCCGCGATCATGATCGGCTTGTGATAACCGTAGCGCTTGCCGGCCACGTTCTGCTCGTAGGCACGGAAGTAGCCGAGCAGGTTCGGCCGTCCGAACTCGTTGTTGAATGCCGCGGCGCCGATCGGCCCTTCGATCATGATCGCGAGCGCGTCTGCGATGCGCCCCGGGAAGCCGTAGTCCGGCTCGTCGCCCGTTGCGGCACGCGTGACGTCGCGATCCTTCTCCCACGGCAGCGGCATGTCCGGGATGCGCAGGTTCGAGACCGTGAAGCCGGCCAGTCCCGCTTTCGGCTTCGCGCCGCGACCGGTGGCGCCCTCGTCGCGGATCTCGCCGCCCGCCCCGGTGGCCGCGCCCGGAAAGGGAGCGATTGCCGTCGGATGGTTGTGCGTTTCGACCTTGAATAGCGTGTGCGTGAGCTCGTCGCGCGGCGCGTAGTCGACGCCGATCGCGCCGCTGCCGTCGTTCGCGCGGTACTCGCTGCGCGGATAGAAGCGGCTGACGGTGCGCCCCTCGAGGACGGCGGCGTTGTCGCTGTAGGCAACGATCGTTCCCTGCGGCGCCTTCGCATGCGTCGCCCGGATCATGCCGAACAGGGTCGCGTCCTTTGCGACACCGTCGATGGTCCAGCCGGCATTGAAGATCTTGTGGCGGCAGTGTTCGGAATTCGCCTGCGCGAACATCATCAGTTCGACGTCATTGGGGTCGCGACCGAGCTGCCGGAAAGCGTCCACCAGGTAGTCGATTTCGTCGTCCGACAGTGCCAGGCCGAGCGCACCGTTGGCATGCACCAGCGCCGCTCGCCCTTCGGTGAGCACCGGCACCGTCTGCACCGGTTTGCCTTCCAGTTCCGCGAATAGTCGCGCCGGATCGGTGGCGGGATCGATGACGCTTTCAGTCATGCGATCGTGCAGGACCGCAGCGATCCGCTCAGCGACGGCGGCATCGGGCTGGCTGCCCTTGAACAAGCCGCGCTTCAGTTCAACGCGGTAGACAGTGCCGCGCTCCACGCGGTGTATCGCGGCCAGCCCCGTATTGTGCGCGATGTCCGTGGCCTTGCTGGCCCACGGCGAAATGGTGCCAAGGCGTGGAACCACGAGGAGGCTCAGTCCTTCTCCGGGCGTGGCAGCGGCATCACCGTAGTCCAGCAGCGCGTTCAGACGCGCCATCTCGCCGTCATCGAGGGCACGGATTGCGTGGACGAAGTGCATGAACCGGCCCGAGACGGCATGCACGCCCGGATCGACTGCCTGCAGGCGCTGCAGCAGGCGCGCTGCGCGGAAAGCAGACAGCGCACCCGGCCCGGCGAGCGCATAGAACCTACCGTGTGGGGTCATCGAAGAGGAAGAACGCGCAGGACGCGCGCGTCAGGCGTGATCGGCGCGCGGATTATACCGGCGCGAAGATCGTCTCCTCCGAACGACTCTCATGTTCGGCATCGAGCTTCTGGGTCGCGGCCAGCGCGCGCATCAGCGCCTGGTTGCAGTCATAGATCGGGATGCCGAGGGCGTCGAGATGGCGCCGGATCGCCATCGGATCGCTGCGCTCGATCGACTCGATGACGGCGAGATACGGTGCATACGGTCCCTGCCGGTGCACGATGGCCTCGGTGACCTTGCCGCCCATTCCCACCGGTCCCATCAAACGCGGTATCGGTGTGCCCGTGATCCGGTCGAGCAGCGAGAAGGCGCCGGTGACGAAGAGCTCGTCGCGTGTCGTGGCGTCCATGGTCGGAACAAAGGAAGAGAGGTTCTCGAGGAACAGTCCGCGCAGGGTCGCGGCGCGCACCAGCGGCAAGCCGTTCAGATGCTCACCTGCGCTTTCCAGCGACAGCGTCAGCCAGCGCAGGGTTTTCTCGCGGCCCAGCACCTGCACCGCACGCTGGATCGAGGCGACTGGCTCCGAGGTCTCGAAGGCGTCGGAGTTGACCATCCGCAGCAGCTTGAATGCCAGCACCGGATCGCGCCGGATGCCCTGTGCGATCGTTCCGGTGTCCGGATGATCGCTCGCCACTCGAAGCAGTTCGAGCAGGTTGCCCTGGTCCGGGCGCAGGCGGCAGTTCGGGCGCTGTTCCGTATCGTCCATCGGCCAGCCGACACTGGCCATGGCGCCGCGCTGATAGGCCTCATCGATGTCGGCCACACGCCGTACCCCGGTCGTGACGAAGGGCATGCGTCGGACCGCATTCGGGGGCGCGGGTCGCGTCCGGCCATCCTTCAGGCGACGGCGGTCCTCGCTGACATGGATCAGTGAGTACTCGAAGCAGCGCACGAGCGCAGGCGGCAGTGGCACGTCGGGTCGGCCACGCAGCACCATCCGGATGCCCCGGCGGAAGGCGCGCTGGACAAGGCGTTGCAGGTCGGGGTCGCGCAGCGCAATCGTCGGAACCTCGAGCAGCGCGTTGGGCGGCGCGCGCCATGTCAGGAGCGACTCGTCGAACGTGGCATCAAGCGGTGCCAGCAGGACCGATGCATCGGATTCGGGCCAGACCTCGTTGAGCTGCTCGAGGATATGCCCGACCGGGAGGTAATCCGGCGCCCGCGCCGAAAGCATCGTCAGGCGCGTGCCGACAGCGCGCCGGTGCTTGTCGATCAGCGGGGCGTAGCAGATCGACAGCGTGGCGAGCGCGTCGGGAAGTCCCAGTCGTTCCGGAGCATTCATCGGGCAGCCTTGGAAGCTGCAACGATTATGCGGACCGCCTCCCCTGTCCTTGGGGTGAAATCCGCGCCCCGATCACGTCATTTGGGCCTCAAGTTTCATCCCGCGCTGCCGTAGCCGCCTCCACCCGGCGTCTCGATGACGAAGACGTCGCCGGGCTGCATCTCGACCGAGCCGATATGCGGCAGTTCCTCACGCCGTCCGTCCACGCGTTCGACCCAGTTGCGTCCCGGCGCGCCGGGCGCGCCACCGGCCATGCCGAACGGCGCGATCGAGCGGTTGTTGGCGAGGATCGACGCCGTCATCGATTCCAGGAACCTCACCCTGCGCGTGCCACCGTTGCCACCGTGCCAGCGGCCCGCACCACCAGAACCGGCGCGGATCGAATAGCTCTCGAGCTGCACCGGATAGCGGAACTCGAGCACCTCGGGATCGGTCAGGCGTGAGTTCGTCATGTGTGTCTGGACGACGTCGGTGCCGTCGAAGCCTTCGACCGCGCCGTTCTGCTGCGGCAGGCGCAGGGCGCCTGCGCCCGACCCGCCGGAGATCGTCTCGTAGTACTGATAGCGCGCGTTGCCGAACGTGAAGTTGTTCATCGTGCCCTGCGCCGAGGCCATGACGCCTAGCGCACCGTACAGCGCGTTGGTGATGCACGATGAGGTCTCGACATTGCCGGCGACGACGGCGGCCGGATAGTCCGGATTCAGCATCGAGCCGCGCGGGATGATGATCTCGAGCGGCTTGAGGCAGCCCGCATTCAGCGGGATTTCGTCGTCGACCAAGGTGCGGAACACATAGAGCACGGCCGCGACGCACACCGCGCTCGGCGCGTTAAAGTTGTTCGCCAGCTGCGCCGATGTTCCGGTGAAATCGACCGTCGCGCTGCGGCGCTCACGATGCACCGTGATGCGCACCCGGATGACCGCGCCGTTGTCGAGCGGATATTCAAATGCGCCGTCGGCCAGCCGCGTGATGACGCGCCTCACGGACTCTTCCGCGTTGTCCTGCACGTGCCGCATGTAGGCCTGCACGACGTCCAGCCCGAAGTGATCGACCATGCGCAGCAACTCCTCGCGCCCCTTCTCGTTGGCTGCGATCTGCGCCCGCAGGTCGGCGACGTTCTGCGCGGGATTGCGCGCCGGATGGCGTCCGCCGGTCAGCAGCGCCATCAGTTCGTCTTCACGGATGCGCCCCGGGCGATCGACACCCTGCCCTTCGATCAGCCGGAAATTGATGAAGCGCACGCCCTCCTCATCGAGCGTGCGCGAAAACGGCGGCATCGAGCCGGGCGTGATGCCGCCGATGTCGGCATGGTGGCCGCGCGAACCAACGTAGAACAGCACGGCGGCACCAGCGCGATCGAAGACCGGCGTGATGACGGTCACGTCAGGCAGGTGAGTACCCCCGTGGTAGGGATCGTTGATGACATAGGCGTCGCCGGGCACCATGCGGCCGGCGTTCTCGCGCATGACGGTCTTGATCGACTCGCTCATCGAACCGAGGTGCACCGGCATGTGCGGTGCGTTGGCGATCAGGCTGCCGTCGGCGTCGAACAGCGCGCAGGAAAAATCGAGCCGCTCTTTGATGTTGACCGAGTAAGCCGTGTTCTGCAGCCGCAGGCCCATCTGCTCCGCAATCGACATGAAGAGATTGTTGAAGACCTCCAGCATCACCGGGTCGACGGTCGTGCCGATCGCGCGCCGCGTCGCGCGCGGCGCTACCCGGCGCAGCACGACGTGGTCGAGCGGCGTGATCTCCGCCTGCCAGCCGGGCTCGACCACCGTGGTCGCGTTGGCCTCGGCGATGATCGCCGGTCCGTCGATGCGGTCGCCGGGCCGCGTGTCGTCGCGGCGGAAAAGTGGCGTTGCATGCCAGGTCCCGTTGAAGAAGGCCTGCACTCTGCTCGCCGCCCCGAGCGCGCCGGCGCGCGGCGGCCGCTGCGCCACCCAGGCCGAGGCATCGGCGTCACCACCGCCGATCGCCTCGACCGACACCGTCTCGACGATCAGCTGGCGATCGGACATCAGAAACGAGAAGCGCTGCTGGTAGGCCGCGTCGAACTGCTGTCGCATCGCCGCGAGCGTGCCGTACGCGACGGCGAGCGCCGTGTCCGTTCCTTCGTACTTGAGGTGAACGCGCCGGATCAGGCGTACCTGCGCCGCGCTCACGCCCTGCGCCTCGAGAGCTGCCTTTGCCTGGGCTGCCAGCCCGTCCAGCGACTGGATCAGGTCGGCCTCGGATTCCGGCGCCAGCGGCCGTTCGATCGTCATTTCGCGCATCGCGGCCTGGTCCGCGAGGCCCATGCCGTACGCCGACAGGACGCCCGCCAGCGGATGCGCCAGTACCGTGGTCATCGCCAGCGCGTCCGCGACGGCGCAGGCGTGCTGTCCGCCGGCGCCGCCGAACACGGTCAGCGTGTACCGCGTCACGTCGTGGCCACGCTGCACCGAAATCCGCTTGATGGCCTCGGCCATGTTGCCGACGGCGATCTCGACAAACCCCGCGGCAACCTGCTCCGGCGACTGTGCCCGGCCCGTGGCGGCCTCGATCCGCCGCGCCAGTTCGGTGAAGCGCTCGACCACGACGTCGCGGTCGAGCGGAGCGTCGCCGTGTGGACCGAAGACATGCGGGAAGAACTCGGGCTGGACGCGCCCCAGCATCACGTTGGCATCGGTAACCGCCAGTGGTCCGCCCCGGCGATAGCACGCCGGGCCGGGATTGGCGCCGGCCGAATCGGGGCCCACACGCAGGCGGGCGCCGTCGAAGTGCAGGATCGAGCCGCCCCCCGCCGCCACCGTATGGATGCTCATCATCGGCGCGCGCATCCGCACGCCGGCCACCAGCGTCTCGAACTCCCGCTCGTACTCGCCTGCATAGTGCGACACGTCGGTCGAGGTGCCCCCCATGTCGAAGCCGATCACACGCTCGAATCCGGCGTGACGGCTGGCGCAGGCCATGCCGACGATGCCGCCGGCCGGTCCGGACAGGATCGCGTCCTTGCCCTGGAAGCGCCAGGCATCGGTGAGGCCCCCGTTGCTCTGCATGAAAAGCAGCCGCGCGCCCGGCAGGTCGGACGCCACCTGCTCGACATAGCGCCGCAGGATCGGTGACAGGTAGGCGTCCACGACCGTTGTGTCGCCGCGCGCCACGAGCTTCATCAACGGGCTCACTTCGTGCGACACCGAGACCTGGGGAAAACCGATCTGGCGCGCGATCCGTGCCGCGGCCTGCTCGTGCGCCACATGACGATAGCCGTGCATCAGCACGACCGCGCAGGATCGCAGTCCCGCGTCGTAAGCGGCCTGCAGTTGCTCACGCAGCGCGCCTTCGTCGAGCGGACGGACGACATCGCCGTTCGCCGCCATTCGCTCGTCAGCCTCGATCACGCGGGCATAGAGCAGTTCCGGCAGCACGATGTGCCGGTCGAAGAGGCGCGGCCGGTTCTGGTAGGCGATGCGCAGCGCGTCGCGAAAGCCGCGCGTGATGACCAGCACGGTCGGTTCGCCCTTGCGCTCCAGCAGCGCATTGGTGGCGACCGTCGTCCCCATCTTGACCGCGGCAATCCGGTCAACGGGAATCGGCTGCCCCGCAGCGACACCCAGCAGGTGCCGGATGCCCGCCACTGCCGCGTCGCGGTACTGCTCGGGGTTCTCCGACAGCAGCTTGTGCGTGACGAGCGCACCTCGCGGATCACGCGCCACGATGTCGGTGAACGTACCGCCGCGATCGATCCAGAACTCCCAGCTTCCGGGTTGTGGCACAGCGCTCATGCAGCTCTCCGAAGCGGCGTCGCTGCTTGTATGCTTCGCGACGCGCGGCAATTTGGAATTTCCGGCCACAGGACGCTGCCGGAGGGTGGGCGGAATGTTGACACACCCCGTTTGCCGTCCCGCTGCACCGACCATCCATCATGGGGAGACTATGAATCGACGTACTTTGTTTGTCAGGACCGCGGTGGCCGCCATGGCGCTCGGCCTCGGCCTGCCCGCTGTGGCACAGACCAAGTGGGACCTGCCCGCCGGCTACCCTGCCGGCAACCCGCACACGCAGAACCTGAACCAGTTCGCGACGGATGTCGCGACGGCCAGTGGCGGCAAGCTCAACATCACCGTGCACGCCGGGGGTTCGCTCTTCAAGGCGCCGGAAATCAAACGCGCGGTGCAGACAGGACAGGCGCAGGCGGGCGAAGTGCTGATGAGCCTGCTGGAAAACGAGAATCCGGTGTTTGGCGCCGATGCTGTGCCGTTCGTCGCGACCGGCTTCGATGCCTCGTGGAAGCTGTGGCAGGCGCAGCGCCCGGTCGTGGAGAAGATCCTGGCGGCACAGGGCATCAAGTTGCTGTACGCCGTGGCGTGGCCGCCGCAGGGCATCTATACGAAGAAGCAGCTGAACTCCGTGGCCGACATGAAGGGCCTGAAGTGGCGCGCCTACAACCCGGCGACGACGCGCATCGCCGCCATGGTCGGCGCGCAGCCGCTGACGATCCAGGCGGCCGAACTGTCGCAGGCGCTCGCAACCGGCGTCGTCGACTCGTTCATGTCGTCGGGCGCGACCGGCGTGGACTCGAAAGTGTGGGAGAGCCTGTCGCACTTCGCGACCGCCGACGCCTGGCTGCCGAAGAACATGGTCATCGTCAACCAGAAGGAGTTCGACAAGCTCGACAAGGCGACCCAGGACGCCGTGATCGCCGCGGCCAAGACCGCCGAGGAACGCGGCTGGAAACGCATGCGCGAGTACACCGGCGAGTCGCTGACGACGCTCAAGGCGAACAAGATGACCGTGTACGAGCCGAATCCCGCCTTCAAGGCTGAACTGAACAAGCTCGGCGACACGATGCTGACCGAATGGCTGGCGAAGGCCGGCCCGGACGGCCAGGCGATCATCACGCAGTTCCGCAAGTAGTGTGATGCAGGGGCCGCGCAAGCGGCCCTTTCACTTTCCGCGCGCCCCATGCGCTCCTTCCTCGACCCGTTCTTCAAGCTGCTCGGCGGCCTCGGCGCGCTGTTCATCTTCGCCACGCTGGCGGTCGAGGTCGTCAACATTGCAGGACGCCAGCTCGGCTTTTCGATGGCGGGGATGGACGCCTACGCGGGCTACTGCCTGGCCGCGGGCTCGTTCCTCGCGATGGGCTACGCGCTGCGCAGCGGCGACCACATCCGCGTCACGCTGATCCTGCAGCGCCTCGATGGCCGCGCGCGCTGGTGGATGGAAGTCGTATGCCTGGTCATTGCCACGCTGCTGTCAGGCTACTTCGCCTGGTTCGCGGCACGCCTGGTGTGGGGCTCGTACACGTTCAACGACGTCTCGCAGAACGTCGATGCGACGCCGCTCTGGATCCCGCAGCTGTCGATGGCGCTGGGGCTGTTCGGGCTGGCGCTCGCCTTCGCGGAGCAGCTGGTCTACGTGCTGCGCTTCCGTTCGCTGCCGCCGCAGCCCAACGAAGCCGCGAACATCGAGTAGGCGACGATGGGGACACTGACCGCCCTCGCGCTGATCGTCGCGCTGTTCGTGATCCTCGGCGCCGGTGTCTGGATCGGTATTGCCGTGCTCGGCGTTGCATGGCTCGGCATGGAGCTTTTCACCACGCGCCCCGGGGGCGATGCACTCGCCCTGACCGTGTGGGGGTCGCTGTCGAGCTGGACCCTGACGGCGCTGCCACTATTCATCTGGATGGGCGAAATCCTGCTGAAGTCGCGCCTGTCGGAGGGCATGTTTCGCGGCCTGGCGCCTTGGCTGCAATGGCTGCCGGGGCGTCTGCTGCATACCAACATCATCGGCTGCACGATTTTCGCCGCGGTGTCGGGATCGTCGGCCGCCACCTGCGCGACGGTTGGCAAGATCACGCTGCCGGAACTGAAGAAGCGCGGCTACCCCGAGCAGATCTCGATCGGCTCGCTCGCCGGCGCGGGCACGCTCGGACTGCTGATACCGCCTTCGATCATCATGATCGTCTACGGCGTGGCGGCCGACGTCTCGATCGGCAAGCTCTTCATTGCGGGCGTCATTCCGGGTCTGATGCTCGCGGCCCTCTTCATGGGCTACACGATGGTCTGGGCGCTGCGGAACCGCGACGCCGTGCCCCCTGCTGACATCCGGCTCAGCTTCGCCCAGAAGCTCGCCGAGTCGCGCCACCTGATTCCGGTCGTACTGCTGATCGTCGTCGTGCTCGGTTCGATCTATCTCGGCGTGGCCACGGCCACCGAGGCGGCGGCGCTGGGGGTCGTGGGTGCGCTGATCCTGTCGGCCGCGCAGCGCACGCTCAGCTGGGCAACCTTCCGCGACTCGCTGATGGCAGCGACGCGGCTCTACTGCATGATCGCGCTGATCCTGGCCGGTTCGGCCTTCCTGTCGCTGTCGATGGGCTTCATCGGACTGCCGCGGCAGCTGGCCGAGACGATCGGCGCGCTGCAGTTATCGCCGTTCGGTCTGATCATGCTGCTGATGGTGTTCTTCATCGTTCTCGGCTGCTTCCTTGACGGCATCTCGATGGTGGTCCTGACGATGGCGGTGCTGCTGCCGACGCTGCAGCTGGCGAAGATCGACCTGCTCTGGTTTGGAGTGTTCATCGTGATCGTCGTCGAGATGGCACAGATCACTCCGCCGGTCGGCTTCAACCTGTTCGTCCTGCAGGGCATGACCAAGCGCCAGATCAACACGATCGCGGTCGCTGCGTTTCCATACTTCGTGATGATGGTCATCGCCGTGCTGCTGATCTGGTTCTTTCCGCAGCTGGTGACCTACCTGCCCGCGCAGATGAAGCTCTAGCCAGGCGCGCAATGGGCGCAGCTACAATGCGCCGCCCGAAAAACAGGAAGAATCGAAGTCAATGCGCGCCGTCGTGGTAGGGGCCGGCATCATCGGCGTGTGCACTGCCCATGCTTTGCGTCGCGCCGGACTCGATGTCACGGTGATCGAGCGCCGTTCCGGCGTTGCGCAGGAGACCAGCTTCGCCAACGCCGGTGTCATGGCGCCCGGCTATGTCGGCCCGTGGGCCGCGCCGGGCATGCCACGCAAGGTGTTCGACTATCTGCTGCGGCCGGAAGCGCCGGTCGTCTTCCGTCCCAGTCTGAGCCCGGCACTCTGGCGGTGGATACGGCGCTGGCTCCGGGAGTGCGACATGGAGCGCTATCGGCGCAATCGCGCCCGCATGCAGCGGCTCGCGTTCTACAGCCAGGAAGAATTGCGGACGCTGCGCGCGCGCCATGCCATCGAATACGAACAGGCGACCGGCTACCTGCAGCTCTTCCGCACCGAGCAAGAGGTCGAGGTCTCGGCGACCACCCGCACCATGCTCACCGAGCTCGGCGTGCGCCACCAGCTCTTCACTGCCGAGCAATGCCGTGCGCTCGAGCCCGCGCTGCACCCCGCCACCGGACTGGCGGGAGGCCTGCACCTGCCCGACGATGAAACCGGCAACTGTGCATTCTTTGCCCATCAGCTGAAGGACATCGCCATCCGCGACGGAGTGGACTTCCGCTTCGGCGTCGAGGTGCAGGCCGCCGACATGGCGCTCGGGCGTGTCGAGTCGCTCCGCACCTCAGCCGGCCCGATCCGTGCCGATGCCTACGTGATCGCCGGCGGCATCGACAGCCTGTCGCTGCTCGCGCCGATCGGCATCCGCCTGCCGATGATGGCCGTCAAGGGCTACTCGGCCACCGCCGCCATCACGGCGTTCGAGCACGCGCCTTTTACCAGCGTGATGGACGAGACCTACAAGGTCGCGATTACGCGCATGGGCAACCGCCTGCGCGTGGCGGGCACTGCAGAACTCGGCACGCAGGGCATGACGCTGCGCGACGGACCGCTGCGCACACTGATGAAGGTCGCGCACGACTGGTTCCCGTATGCCGCGATCTATCGTCAGGCCAAGTTCTGGGTCGGGGCCCGCCCGATGCTGCCTGACGGACCACCCGTGCTGGGCCGCACGCCGATCGGAAACCTGTACCTGAACACCGGCCACGGTTCCACCGGATGGGTCATGGCCGTCGGCTCGGCACGGGTCGTGGCCGACGTCATTGCCGGACGGGAACCGGAGATCGATCTCGAAGGCTTGACGCTGGACAGGTACCTGGCCGGCGCCGCCGCCTAGCCTTGCCTCATGGGTCGTCCCCTCTACCGTGTCGATGAACTCCGCGCGATCGAGCGGTCCGCCGCGCAGACGCTTCCGGCCGGCACGCTGATGGCGCGCGCCGGCCGTGCGGCCGCGGCGTACATCGCGCAGCGGCACACCGGCGCCGCGAGTTCCGTGTGCATCGTCTGCGGGCCTGGTAATAACGGGGGAGACGGTTTTGTCGTCGCCTCTGAGCTACGGGCACGCGGCCACGACGTGCTGTGTGTACTGCTCGGCACCGCGCAGCCCGCCGCCAGCGATGCGCTCGCTGCCTACGCGCGCTGGACGGCGAGCGGCGGGCGTGTCGAGCGCCACGTGCCACTCGATGAACGATTCGATGTCGTCGTCGACGCGCTGTTCGGCATCGGCATGTCCCGTCCGCTGGCGGGCGAGTTTCTCGCGGCGGTCGAATGGATGAATCGCCAGGCAATCGTCTATGCGATCGATGTGCCGAGCGGACTCGATGCGAACACCGGCGCCTGGGTCGGCGGCGTCGCCGGTGTCTGCGCCAGAGCGACGGTGACGTTCATCGGCGACAAGACCGGGCTGCACACCGCAAACGGCGTCGATGCGGCGGGCGACGTCGTCGTCGAATCGATCGGAGTTGACACACCAGCTTCCAGTGGTCACCTGATCGGAGTCGATGACCTCGGCACCGTGCGGCTGCCACGTCGCCGTGACACGCACAAGGGCACCTACGGCAATCTCGCCGTCGTCGGTGGCGGTCGCGGCATGGTCGGCGCAGCGCTGCTGGCCGGCCGCGCTGCATTGCGCCTGGGCGCGGGACGCGTCTATATCGATGCGATCGGGGCGCCCGATTTTCGAGTCGATCCGGCCTGTCCCGAGCTGATGTTCCGACCGCTGTCCGAACTCGACGATCTGCACGCGATCGTCGTCGGCTGCGGCCTCGGAGCCGATGCCGACGGCCACGCCGCCGTCTCGGCGGTGCTTGCGCGCAATGCGCCGCTCGTGGCGGACGCCGACGCCCTCAATCTGATCGCCGCCGACGCGGAGCTGCAACGGCGTGCCATCGGGCACGGTGCTCCCCTCGTGCTGACACCTCACCCGCTCGAGGCGGCGCGCCTGCTCGGCAGCACGGCGTCGGCAGTGCAGGCCGACCGTGCGATCGGCCGCCCGCCGCCTCGCGGAGCACTTCAACTGCATTGCGGTGCTGAAGGGAGCGGGAACGGTCATCGCGCGGCCCGACGGGCACTACGCGATCAATCCGACCGGCTCAGCCGCGCTGGCCACAGCTGGCACCGGCGATGTCCTTGCAGGAATGATCGGCGCGCTGATCGCGCAGGGCCACGACGCGTGGTGCTCGACGCAGGCAGCCGTGTGGCTGCACGGCCGCGGCGCCGAGGGCGTCGGAGACATCGGACTGCTGGCCGACGAAGTCGCCGGTCGCGCCGTCGAGGCGCTGCGCCGGCTGCGCGCCGGCCTTACTGGTTGACGACGCGGCCCGCGGCCAGTTCAATGCGCCGGCCACAGCGGCTCGCGATACCCGCATCGTGAGTCACCAGCACCAGCGTTGAACCGCGCTCGCGGTTCAGCTCGAACATCAGGTCGATCACTGCCTCGCCCGTGCGCGCGTCGAGGCTGCCCGTCGGCTCGTCCGCCAGCAGCAGCGGCGGATGCAGCACGAACGCACGCGCCAGTGCGACGCGCTGCTGCTCGCCACCGCTGAGGTACTTCGGGTAGTGGCTCAGCCGCTCGCCCAGTCCAACCCGGGCAAGCAGCGAGCGCGCTGCCGCCACTGGCTCCTCGCCCTCGGGAGAGCGGCCGGTGAGTTCGAGTGGCAGCAGCACATTCTCGAGTGCCGTCAGGTGCGGCAGGAGCTGGAACGACTGGAACACGAAACCCAGTTGCCGTGCACGCAGCGCCGCGCGACCGTCCTCGTCAAGTGCGAACATGTCCTCGCCGAAGATGCGCACGCGACCGCTCGAGGGCACGTCCAGCCCCGCGAGCAGGCCGAGCAGCGTGGACTTGCCCGATCCCGACGCGCCGACGATGGCCGCGGTTTCGCCGGCGAGAATCTGCAGGTTGATATCATCGAGAATCGTCAGGCTGCCTGTCGCATCCTGGACGATCTTTCCGAGGCGCTCGGCCTCCACGGCAATCTTGGTCACCACGTCTCCTACTCTTCGCAGCGCCCTGCTCGCATCCGCCGCGACGCTGCTTGTCGCTCTCGCGCTCGCGCTGCCTGTGTCGGCCGTCCGCGCGCAATCCACGGCTCCCGTGCCATCCG
The DNA here is from genome assembly GCA_963780715.1 of uncultured beta proteobacterium. Taxonomy (GTDB): domain Bacteria; phylum Pseudomonadota; class Gammaproteobacteria; order Burkholderiales; family Burkholderiaceae_F; genus JALORV01. The sequence goes on along the minus strand of CAWADK010000013.1, from coordinate 25,332 downwards.
GCACGGGGTCGCGTCCGGTCCTGCTGGTGCTGGGAGACAGCCTGTCGGCGGAGTATGGATTGCCGCGGGGGACGGGCTGGGTGCAGCTGCTCGCGGAGCGGCTGCGCGAGAGTCGTCTGAATTATACGGTCGTGAACGCAAGCATCAGCGGTGAAACCACGAGCGGCGGGCGTACTCGTTTGCCCGCATTGCTCAGCGAGCACCGACCCAGCATCGTGGTGATCGAACTCGGCGCCAATGACGGACTGCGCGGCCTGCCACTTTCGACCATGCGGGACAATCTCGCCGCGCTGATCAAGACGAGCCAGGCTGCGGGCGCCTCGGTGCTGCTCGTGGGCGTGCGGGTGCCACCCAACTACGGGCGCGACTACTCCGAGAAGTTCTTCCAGTCGTTTTCCGACCTGGCGCGCGAGTTGCGCGTCCCACTGGTGCCGTTTCTGCTGGACGGGTTCGGGGAATCGCTCGAGTGGTTCCAGCCGGACCGTATCCATCCGAACGAGAAGGCCCAGGTTCGCATGCTCGACAACGTCTGGCCGCATCTGCGCCCCCTGCTGGCACCGCGCGCGACGAAGGCCCGGTGAAGCGGGAGCACGGCACCGTCGAAGCCGCCGATGCGCTCCGCGCCCTGGCAAGTTTTGACACGATCATCGACGTACGCAGTGAGGACGAATTCGCCGAGGACCATGTCCCCGGCGCTATCAGCTGCCCGGTGCTGAACAATGCCGAGCGCGCCGAGGTCGGCACCCTCGACCGCCAGCGGTCTTCATTCGAGGCGCGCCGACGCGGCGCGGCGCTGGTGGCACGCAACATCGCCCGACACCTCGAAGGCAGCTTTGCCGACAAGCCGCGCGACTGGCATCCGCTGGTCTATTGCTGGCGTGGCGGCGGTCGCAGCGCAGCCTTGACCCACGTCCTCACTCGCATTGGGTGGCGCGCGCAGCAGCTCGAAGGAGGCTATCGCGCCTATCGCCGTGCGGTGATGGCCGAACTCGAGACGCTGCCACTGGCCCTCGAGTTCAGGGTGATCAGCGGCACGACGGGCAGCGGCAAGAGTCGCCTGCTGCAGGCGCTGGCCTCCGTCGGCGCCCAGGTGCTCGACCTCGAAGCGCTTGCGTGCCACCGGGGTTCGGTACTCGGTGGATTGCCGTCTCAGCCCCAGCCGGGACAGAAGGCCTTCGAGACACAGCTTTGGGACGCGCTGCGGCGCTGCGATCCCGCACGACCCGTGTTTGTCGAGTCGGAAAGCAGGAAGATCGGGAACCTGCGCGTGCCCGATGCGCTGCTGACCCGGATGCGCGAGTCCACCTGCATCCGGCTCGACGTGCCGCTGCCGGTTCGCGTCCGGCTGCTGCGCGACGAGTACGCGCACTTCGAGCGAGAGCCCGCCACGCTCGCAACCCAGCTCGATTGCCTCGTGCCGCTTCATGGTCACGAGAAAGTCAACGCGTGGAAGTCGCTGGCCGAGCAGCAGGCGTGGGACGCGATGGTGGAACAGCTATTGCGCGAGCACTATGACCCCGCGTACCTGCGGTCGATCGCGCGGAATTTTCGGGCTTCGGGTCAGGCGCGCGAACTCCCGATTGCGTCGGACGACGCTGCCGCCTTTGCCGCGGCGGCACGCGAACTGGTCAGCTGAAGGCCTACTTCTTGGGCGCGTCGGCCGGCACGCCGGCGGGCTTGGCCGTATCGCGCTGGAAGGCGGATTGCAGGATCGTCACCTTGTGACGCTCCCGCAGCCCTTCCGCATACGCGACTTCGTCCGCGGCAGCGGCCTGGCGCACCAGGGCCCGCTGCTCCGCCTCGCGCTGCGCCGGCTGACCGGCCGCCCCCACCTTACCCGACAGTACGTGGGCGATGAGGTATCCCGCACCTTCCATTTCGGCACCCACGTACGTGGGCAGCTTGTCCGCTTGGGTACGCAGGACCTCGGCCAGCAGGTTAGGCGGCATGCCTTGCGGCGCACGGCGAGAGACCGTGAGCGGCGGCGAAAAGCCCGCATCCGATGGCTGCTTCAGCAATGCCGCCATCTGCTCCTCGCCCGCCTTGCGGGCCAGTTGCGCGGCTTCCAGCCGCTCGAGCCGCTGGCGGATCGGCCCCTTGACCTCGTCGAGTGGGCGCACCGCAGCGGGCCGGTGCTCGAGAACCCGCGCCGCGACCAGCGTGCTCGGCGCCACTTCGATGGCCTGGGTGTTGCGCCGGCTCTTGACGGAATCTTCCGTGAACAACGCCTCGACGACGCGCGGCGTGAAGACCTGCGGCTGATTGGGCGCCGCCGGCACGCCGGCGCGCGTCAGACTGTCGAGCGTCTGCACCTTCAGGCCCAGCTTTTCAGCCGCAGGCTGCAGTGACTCGGACTGCTCGTAGACAAGGTTCGTGAACTGATCGGCCGCCTCGGCGAACCGCTTCTGCGCCTGCTGAGTGCGCAGGTCCTTTTCAATGTCGGCACGAACCTCTTCGAGCGGCTTGACCTGCGCCGGCTTGACCTCGGTGACGCGGATGATGTGAAAGCCGAAATCCGTTTCGACGATGTCGCTCGTCTCCCCGGGCTTCAGCGTGAAGGCCACCTCCTCGAAGGGCTTGACCATCATGCCCTTGCCGAAGAACCCGAGGTCGCCGCCCTGGGCCGCCGAGCCCGGATCCTTCGACTGTTCCTTTGCGAGCCTGGCGAAGTCACCCGGGTTGGTCTTGAGCGCCGCGAGCGCGGCCTCCGCCTTCTTGCGGGCCGCGGCCTTGTCGCCGCCTTCGGGCGCAAACAGGATGTGGCTCGCCCGCCGCTGCTCATCGACGCCGAAGCGCCCCTTGTTCTGCTCGTAGTACGCCTTGACATCCGCATCGGCCACGGCGGCGGTGCCCGACATCGCTTCGGCACTGAGCACGAGGTACTCGACCTTGACGCTCTCCGGCGTTTCGAAGTCCTTCTTGTTCCTGTCGTAGAACTCGGCCACCTGCGCATCGGTGACCGCGACCTTGGCGAGGAAGTTGTCCGCGCGGACCGGAAGCACACGGACCTCGCGCTCTTCCAGCAGCACGCGATCAAGCCGCTCGGCGACGGCCTTGGGCACGATCGTCGACTCGAGAACCGCCGAGACGAGCATCTGCTTGCGCAGGTCGGTGCGCACGCGCTCCTCGAAGCCAGCCTCCGTCAAGCCCCTGCGCCGTCAGGTAGGCACGGTAGCGTTCGAGGCTGAACACACCGTTGTCCTGGAACGCCGGAATGCCAGCGATGACCTCGCGCAGCCGATCGTTGGTCACGATCAGGTTGCCGCGCTCGACTTCCTGCGTGAGAGCGCGGTCGATGATCAGTCCGTCGAGGATCGACTTGCGGCCTTCGGGCGTATCGAGCACCCGTGGGTCGAATTCCGCACCGAGCTGCTGACGCAGGCGCTCGACGCGATCGCGCTGCGCGTTGTCGAAGTCGCGCTGCGTGATGGGCTTGCCGGAGACCGTAGCCAGCGCGCCTTCGTTCTCCATGAAGCGGTTGTAGCCCTGGATCCCGAAGAAGACGAACGACGGGAAGATCAGCACCAGCATGAAGAACATCAGCCAGCGGCGGTGTGAGCGGATCGAATCGAACATGAGCGGACTCGCTCCTTAGTGATTCATCGTCGGCAGGACAACAAAAAAGGCGAACTTGCGTTCGCCTTCGTGGTGTGGCGGAGTGGACGGGACTCGAACCCGCGACCCCCGGCGTGACAGGCCGGTATTCTAACCAACTGAACTACCACTCCCGCGCGGTACAGCAACAACCCGCCGCTTGCTCGGTGGTGGGTGCTGAGAGGCTCGAACTCCCGACCTACGCCTTGTAAGGGCGCCGCTCTACCAACTGAGCTAAGCACCCCCGCGAAATCAGCGAAGTGCAGCGCGTCGCAGCCGACTATTGTACAGAATCTTTCAGGGCCTTCCCAGGCCGGAACTTCGGAACCTTCGCTGCCTTGATCTTGATCGCCGCGCCCGTGCGGGGATTGCGACCGGTGCGCGCAGCGCGCTTGCTGACCGTGAACGTGCCGAAGCCCACGAGGGTGACCGAGTTGCCCTTCTTCAGGCTGTGGCGAATTCCACCGACGATGGCTTCGAGGGCCCGACCCGCCGCGGCTTTCGAGATGTCTGCCTGCTTGGCGATGTGGTCGATCAGTTCTGTCTTGTTCACGTAAACCCCCTCATTTTGCTGGTCTTCGGAAGTCAGCGCGTGGTGGCCGTCGCAGCGAAATTTTCTTATGGGTATCGGCCGAAGGTGCGCTTCGGAAACTGGAGATCTATTCAACCGCGCTGCTATGGGAGTGTCAAGCGCAAGCAAACTATTTTTTGCTCTGGGCAGGACGTGATGCGCAGTGTGCACCCGCGGCACGGGTGCACACTGCGACTCCGTCAATGCTTGACGACTTCCGCGCTGGCAGCCGCATCGGCCGCCTTGGGAGGCGCAGCCGCCGCCTCTTCGTCGGTGAGCGGCACCGGCTGGCGCTCGAGTGCGACCTCGAGAACCTTGTCGATCCACTTGACAGGGACGATCTCAAGCCGGTTCTTCACGTTGTCAGGGATCTCCGCGAGATCCTTGACGTTTTCCTCCGGAATGAGAACCGTCTTGATGCCGCCGCGATGGGCTGCGAGCAGCTTTTCCTTCAGTCCGCCGATGGCAAGCACCTCGCCGCGCAGCGTGATCTCGCCCGTCATCGCGACGTCAGCCCGCACGGGAATCCCGCTCAGGGCCGACACGATCGAGGTCGTGATCGCGATGCCGGCCGACGGGCCGTCCTTGGGGGTCGCGCCCTCGGGGAAGTGCACGTGCAGGTCGGTCTTCTCGAACTGGTCATCGCGCAGTCCGAGCCGGCGTGCCCGCGCGCGCACGACCGAACGTGCGGCCTCGACCGACTCCTTCATGACATCACCGATCGAGCCCGTGCGCTGCACGTTGCCCTTGCCCGGCATCGTCGCCACCTCGATCGTCAGCAGGTCGCCACCGACTTCGGTCCAGGCCAGTCCGGTAACCTGCCCGACCTGGTTCTGCTTCTCGGCGACACCAAAGCTGTAGCGACGCACGCCGAGGAATTTGTCGAGGTTCTTCGCGGCGACCTGGACCTTGCGATCCTGCTTCTTCAGCAGTAGCTGCTTGACGACCTTGCGGCAGATCTTGCTGATCTCGCGCTCGAGCGAACGAACGCCCGCTTCCCGCGTGTAGTAGCGGATGATGTCGCGGATCGCGCTTTCGGCCACGCCGAGCTCACCCGACTTCAGCCCGTTGGTCTTCATCTGCTTGGGCAGCAGGTGCTGCAGCGCGATGTGGACCTTCTCTTCTTCCGTGTAGCCGGACAGGCGGATGACTTCCATCCGGTCGAGCAGCGCCGGCGGGATGTTCATCGTGTTGCTGGTGGCGACGAACATCACGTCCGACAGATCGAAATCGACCTCGACATAGTGATCCTGGAACGTGTGGTTCTGTTCCGGATCGAGCACTTCGAGCAAGGCCGACGCCGGGTCGCCGCGGAAGTCCATGCCCATCTTGTCGACTTCATCGAGCAGGAACAGCGGATTGCGCACGCCGGACTTGCCGAGGTTCTGCAGGATCTTGCCCGGCATTGACCCGATGTAGGTGCGGCGATGGCCGCGGATCTCGGCCTCGTCGCGCACGCCGCCCAACGCCATGCGGATGAACTTGCGGTTCGTCGCGCGCGCGATCGACTGGCCGAGCGAGGTCTTGCCGACACCCGGAGGACCGACCAGGCACAGGATCGGCGCCTTGACCTTGTCGACGCGCTGCTGGACCGCGAGGTACTCCAGGATGCGGTCCTTGACCTTCTCGAGCCCGTAGTGATCGTCGTTCAATACCTTCTCGGCGTTGGTCAGGTCATTGTTGATGCGGCTGCGCTTCTTCCACGGCAGCCCGACCAGCGTGTCCAGGTAGTTCCGCACGACGGTGGCCTCGGCCGACATCGGCGACATCAGCTTGAGCTTCTTCAGCTCCGAGTAGGCCTTGTCGCGCGCGGCCTTCGGCATGCGGGCCGCCTTGATCTTCTTCTCGAGCTCTTCGAGGTCGGCACCCTCCTCGCCTTCGCCCAGTTCCTTCTGGATCGCCTTGACCTGCTCGTTGAGGTAGTACTCGCGCTGGCTCTTCTCCATCTGCCGCTTGACGCGGCCACGGATGCGCTTCTCGACCTGCAGGATGTCGATCTCGGTCTCGAGTTGCGCGAGCAGGTGCTCGAGCCGCTCGTTGAGGCCCTGCATTTCGAGGATCTTCTGCTTCTGCTCGATCTTCAGCGGCAGGTGCGCGGCGATCGTGTCCGCGAGGCGCCCAGCCTCGTCGATGCCGGCGATCGAGGTCAGGATCTCGGCGGGGATCTTCTTGTTGAGCTTTACGTACTGATCGAACTGGCTGACGATCGCCCGCCGCAGTGCCTCGGCCTCGGCGGTCGGATGGATGTCGGGAACGATGGGCACGACGTCCGCGGTGAAATGGCTCGGGCCGTCCTCGATGCGCTCGATTCGCGCGCGCTGCGCGCCCTCGACCAGCACCTTCACGGTGCCGTCCGGCAGCTTGAGCATCTGCAGGATGTTGGCCACGCAGCCGATCTCGTAGATGTCCTCGGCGGTTGGCTCGTCCTTGGCGGCGTTCTTCTGGGCGACGAGCATGATGCTCTTGCCCGCCTCCATCGCGGCCTCGAGCGCCTTGATCGACTTCGGGCGCCCGACGAACAGCGGAATGACCATGTGCGGAAACACGACCACGTCCCGCAGCGGCAGCAAGGGCAGAGTGATGCGTTCGGGGGGCAGGATCTGGGTCGACATCGGGACGTCCCCTTAAATGGAAGATTCAGCGCTGGATATGGGTGCGGGTCCGGTCAATGCAAGCCCGGAGAATCTTCACGTTGGATCAATCTAGCACGCGACGCGAATCGTCGCGGAGCCGCTCGACGGGCGACGGGAGGAAGGCCGATCAGCGTGGCGCGCCGGCCACTTTCGGCTGATCGGCGTACATCAGCAACGGCTTGCCGCCGCTGATCGTGTTCTCGTCGACCATGACCTTGGCAACGTTTTTCGTGCTGGGCAGGTCGTACATGACATCGAGCAGCACGCTTTCCACGATGGAACGCAGGCCACGCGCGCCGGTCTTGCGCTTGATCGCCTTGCGGGCAATCGACTTGAGCGCTTCGGGCCGGATCTCGAGCTCGACGCCTTCCATATGGAACAGGCGCTGGAACTGCTTGATCAATGCATTCTTCGGTTCCACCAGGATCTCGACCAGCGCCTCCTCGCTCAGTTCGTCGAGCGTGGCAACGACGGGCAGGCGTCCCACCAGTTCCGGGATCAGGCCGAACTTGATCAGGTCTTCGGGCTCCACGTCACGCAGGACATCGCCGACCGACCGCTCGCTCGCGCTCGTCACTTCGGCGCCGAATCCGATGCCGCTCTTCTCCGAACGGTTGCGGATGACCTTCTCGAGGCCATCGAACGCGCCGCCGCAGACGAACAGGATGTTGGTCGTGTCGATCTGCACGAAGTCCTGGTTCGGGTGCTTGCGCCCGCCCTGCGGCGGCACGCTGGCGATCGTGCCCTCGATCAGCTTCAGCAGCGCCTGCTGCACGCCCTCGCCCGAGACGTCGCGGGTGATGGACGGGTTGTCGCTCTTGCGCGAGATCTTGTCGATCTCGTCGATGTAGACGATGCCGCGCTGCGCCTTCTCGACTTCGTAATTGCAGTTCTGCAGCAGCTTCTGGATGATGTTCTCGACGTCCTCGCCGACGTACCCGGCTTCCGTCAGCGTCGTGGCGTCGGCAATCACGAACGGCACGTTCAGCAGGCGCGCGAGCGTCTGCGCCAGCAACGTCTTGCCGGATCCCGTCGGGCCGATCAGCAGGATGTTGCTCTTGGCGAGCTCGATGTCGTCCTTGTTGCCAAGGTGCTTGAGCCGCTTGTAGTGGTTGTAGACAGCGACCGAGAGGATGCGCTTGGCCTTGTCCTGCCCGATCACGTACTGGTCGAGGATGGCGCCGATCTCGCGCGGTGTCGGCAGGTCCGACTTGACGCCGCTGGTCCCGGCATCCGTCGTCGTCTCGTCACGGATGATGTCGTTGCAGAGGTCGATGCACTCGTCGCAGATGAACACCGACGGGCCGGCGATCAGCTTCTTGACCTCGTGCTGGCTCTTTCCGCAGAAGGAGCAGTAGAGGAGCTTCTCGCTCGAACCCTTCTTGTCCGTCATACGTGTGGAATCGTCCCCCGACTTTCGCCGCCTACGGCTGCTCGCCGCGCTTGACGAAGATCTTGTCAATCAGTCCGTAGCTTACTGCATCGTCCGCGGTCATGAAGTTGTCGCGATCCGTGTCTTTGGCGATCTTTTCAACGGGTTGGCCGGTCCGTTCCGCCAGGATCTTGTTCAGCCGTTCGCGTGTCTTCAGGATTTCCTGCGCGTGGATTTCGATGTCGCTCGCCTGGCCCTGCGCCCCGCCGGACGGCTGGTGGATCATGATGCGCGAGTTGGGCAGCGAGAACCGCTTGCCCTTGGCGCCGGCCGCCAGCAGGAAGGCGCCCATGCTGGCCGCCATGCCGACGCAGATCGTCGACACGTCCGGCTTGATGAACTGCATCGTGTCGTAGATCGCGAGGCCGGCGTAGACGGAGCCGCCCGGCGAATTGATATAGAGCGAGATGTCCTTGTCCGGATTCTCGGACTCCAGGAACAGCATCTGGGCGACGACCAGGTTCGCCGTCTGGTCCGACACCGGCCCGACCAGGAAGATGACCCGGTCGCGCAGCAGGCGCGAGTAGATGTCATAGGCCCGCTCGCCGCGGCCGCTCTGCTCGATGACGATCGGGACCATCCCCAGACCCTGCGGTTCCATCGCCTGGGCGGCGGCATGGGGGCTCATATGGCTCTTCATCCAACTGTCTCCTGGCTGCAACTTGTCAGCGCTGGTTGTGGCCCATCAGTTCGTCAAACGCAACCGGCACGTCCACGACCTTGGCGTGGTCCAGTATCCAGCGCGTCACATTGTCCTCCAGCGCCATCGCCTCGAGTTCGCCGAGCCGCTTCCGGTCGGAGAGGTACCAGTTGACGACGTCCTGCGGCCTTTCGTAGCTCTGGGCCAGTTCCTCCACCAGCTTGCGGATCTGGTCGGGCTTGGGCTGCAGGCCGTTGGCACGCACGAGTTCGCCGACCAGCAGCCCCAGTCGCACCCTGCGCTCGGCCCGTTCGGCAAACAGTTCGAGCGGGAGCGGCGCCTCCTCGGCCTTGACGCCACGGGCCACGAGGTCGCTGCGCGCCATGTCCGCGAGCCGCTGCTTTTCTTCCTCGACCAGAGACTTCGGTACATCGAAGCTCGTGGAGGCGAGTAGCGCCGACATCGCACTGTCCTTGGTTCGTGCCTTGAGCCGGGTGCCGACCTCGCGCTCCAGATTGGCCCGGACTTCCTTCCGCATTTTGTCCATGTCGCCCTCGACAATGCCGAGGGCCTTGGCAAATTCCGCGTCCAGTGCCGGCAGCACCGGCTGCTGCACCTTCTTGACCGTCACATTGAACTCGGCCTGCTTGCCGGCAAGATTCTTGGCGTTGTAGTCGGCGGGAAAGGTCAGTGGGAACGACTTGCTGTCGCCCGCGGCCATGCCCGCCACGGCCGCCTCGAACTCCGGCAGCATCCGCCCCTGGCCGACCGTGAACGCGAAGTCGGTCGCACTGCCACCGTCGAACGGCGTGCCGTCGATGGAGCCTACGAAGTCGACCGTGACGATGTCATCGCTGGCGGCTGCGCGCGCGACATCCTCGTAGGTGGCCCGCTGGCGACGCATGATGTCGAGTGTCCGATCGACCTCGGCATCGCCGACCGCACAGATGGCCTGCTGGATCTCCGTGCCGGCAAGGTCACCGACCGCGATCTCGGGATAAATCTCGAATGTGGCCGAGAACGCCAGGTCGCTCGACCCTTCCACCTTGCGCGGTTCGAGGCGGGGAGCACCGGCGACCCGCAACTTGCTTGCGTTGACGGCCGAGTTGAACGCCTCGCCAACCTTGTCGTTCAGCACCTCGGCCTGTACCTGCGGGCCGTAGGTCGCCGCCACCATTTTCATCGGCACCTTGCCGGGGCGAAAGCCCGGCATCTTCACGCTGCGCGCCAGCTTGGCCAGCCGCGCCTGCACTTCCTTCTCGATCGCGTCCGCGGGAACGGTCAGGTCGAGACGGCGCTCAAGCGCGCCCGGGGTGTCCATCGTCTGTTGCATGGTCTGGTTCTTATGTTGAGCCGCACGACTGCGGCAAGTCAGAATCGGTTGGTGCGAAGGGGGGGACTCGAACCCCCACGCCGGTGAAGGCGTCAGGACCTAAACCTGGTGCGTCTACCAATTTCGCCACCTTCGCGCCGCGGCCGCAGGCCAGCACGGCGCGGAACGAGCGTCGAATTCTAGCGGAAGGCGGCACGCGTCGAAGGCGCGGGCGCGCTGTGCTAGCGTGATTCGCATGGGCGTCGGCCACTACGAGAACTTTCCCGTTGCATCCCTCCTCGCGCCGCCCGCGCTGCGTCCTGCCATCCGGGCGATCTATCGCTTTGCGCGCACGGCCGATGACCTCGCGGACGAGGGAGATGCGGCACCGGCCGAGCGGCTGAACGCGCTGGCCGGACTGCGTGAGCAGCTCGACCGGATCGAACGAGGGCAGTCCAGCGACTGGCCGGATCTGGCCGCCGCGATCCGCGACCACGACCTGCCCGTGGTGCGCTTTAGAGACCTGCTGTCGGCCTTCGAGCAGGACGTGACAACGACCCGCTATCCGACGTTCGAGACCCTGCGCGATTACTGCCGCCGCTCGGCCGATCCGGTCGGTCGCCTTTTGCTCGCGCTTTACCGCCGCGGTGACGAACAGGCGCTCGCGTGGTCGGACGCCATCTGCACCGGCCTGCAGCTCACGAATTTCTGGCAGGACATCGCCGTCGACTGGCGCAAGGGGCGCGTTTACGTACCGCAGGAAGACCTGCAACGCTTCGGCGTGACGGAGAGCCAGTTTGCCGCCGGCCGCGTCGATGGCGCATGGACCGCGCTGATGCGTTTCGAGGTCGAGCGCGCAAGGCGATTGCTACACTCCGGCGCCCCGCTGACGCGCGTATTGCCGGGTCGCGTGGGGTTCGAACTGAGGCTGGTTGTGCATGGCGGGCTGCGCATCCTCGAGCGCATCGACAGTTGCGAGGGCGACGTGTTTCGCCGCCGGCCGCTGCTGGTCACGCGCGACTGGCTGCTGATGGGTTGGCGCAGCCTGCACGGCAACGCGTTGCCCGCCTGAGACGGCATGTGGTCAACCAGCCCGACGGACAATGGCGCCCGACGAATGCTCTGCCAGCCGCGGCGCGGCGTTTCTGCCTCGCGTCCTGCGCAATTCGCCGCCTGCGGGTAGCCGGCCGGCACTGAAATGGCGATGACTCCGGACGAGTACTGCCAGCAGAAGGCCGCGGCGAGCGGTTCGAGTTTCTACTATTCGTTCCTGTTCCTGCCCTCGGAGCGCCGGCGCGCCATCACGGCCGTCTACGCCTTCTGCCGCGAAGTCGACGACGTCGTCGATGAGACCAGCGACGCCGGGGTGGCGCAGGCCAAGCTCGCCTGGTGGCGCGACGAGCTGGCAGCGTTGTTCGGCGGTGCGCCGAATCATCCGGTGACGAAGGCACTGCAGCCCTTCATCGACACGCGCTTCGGCATCACGCGCGAGCGGCTGGGTGCCGTGATCGACGGGATGGAACTGGACCTGCGGCAGAACCGGTACCTGGACTACGCCGCGCTGGAGCGCTATGCGCACCTGGTTGCGGGTGTCGTCGGCGAAATGTCGGCCTCCATCTTCGGATTCGTCAATCCGCAGACGATCCAGTACGCGGGCCGCCTCGGACGCGCGCTGCAGCTCATCAACATCATCCGGGATGTCGGCGACGACGCGCGCCGCGGCCGCATCTACCTTCCGCTCGACGAGCTGCAGCGCCATGGCGTCAAGGTCGCGGACCTGCTGAATGCGCGCTACGTCGAAGGCTTCGTGCCGCTGATGCGCTTCCAGGCCGAGCGCGCGCGTGCGCAGTACCGTGAAGCGCTGTCGTTGCTGCCTCCGGAGGACCGTCGATCCCAGCGCGCCGGGCTCATCATGGGTGCGATCTACGTGTCCCTGCTCGACGAGATCGAGCGCGAGAACTTCCAGGTCCTGCAGCAGCGCATCGCGCTGACACCGTTGCGCAAGCTGTGGATCGCGTGGAAGACCTGGGTCTCGACGTGACGTCCGGCCTGAACGTTGCAGTCGTCGGCGGCGGCTGGGCCGGCTGTGCAGCGGCGGCCGAGCTGGCTCGCCTGGGCCACCGGGTCACACTGCTCGAGGCCGGTGCCGAACTGGGCGGGCGGGCGCGCCGGCTGGTGCTCGAACTGGACGGCGAGCGGCACGTCCTCGACAACGGCCAGCACCTGCTGATCGGCGCCTACACGGCGACCGCCGCTCTGATGGCTCAGGTCGGCGTGGCGCTGGACACGGCATTTGCGCGCCGCCCCTTTGAAATCGCCTATCCGGATGGCATGCGCATGCGCGCCGCGCGGCTGCCGGCACCCTGGCACCTTGCGGCGGCGTTAATGACAGCGCGCGGCCTGGGCTGGCGCGACCGACTGGCGATGGCGGGATTCCTGCCGCGCGTACGGGGCCTCGACTGGACCGTGCTGCCGGATCGTCCGGCGAGCGAGTGGCTGCAGCAGATCGGTCAAACGCCGCGTCTGGTCGAGCGCATCTGGCGCCCGCTCACGCTCGCGGCTCTCAACACGCCGCTCGCCGAAGCTTCGGCCCAGGTCCTCGCGACGGTGCTGCGCGACAGTCTGGGCGCCAGCGCCACGGCGGCCGAGATGTGGCTGCCTCGGGCAAACCTGTCCGCGGCGCTGCCGGACGCCGTCGAGCGCTACCTCGTGGCACGCGGCGGCGCAGTGCGCCGGAACAGTCGGGTCGACCTCGCCCGCGGCTCGGAGCGCGGCTGGTCGCTTGCGATTCGCAGCGGCGGTGACCACGCCTCGCTCGACGTGGACGGCGTCGTGTACGCCGCCCCCGCAGCACAGCTGCAGCGCGTCTTCGGTCTGCATGCGGACGCGATGCGGCCGCAGCTGCGGATGATCGACCGCTTCCGTTTCCAGCCCATCACGACCGTCTACCTGAAGTACGCCAGGCAGGCCGTCGCTCGTATGCCCGGATTGTTCAACGCACTCGTGGAGGACGCCGCCCGGCGTCACCACGGCCAGTGGGTGTTCAATCGAGGCGCGCTCGACGCGGACAATGCCGGCGTGCTGGCGCTGGTCATCAGCACCGGCGGCACCCATGAAGAGGCGACCCTCGACGCCCTGTGCGAGGCCGCTGCACGGCAGATGACAGATCTCTACGGCTTGCCGGCACCACGCGCCGCACGCGCCATCATCGAGCGACGAGCCACGCTCGCCTGCGTACCGGACCTCGAGCGGCCGTCATCCGTCACTGGCCTCGCGCGCCTCGCCCTGGCAGGCGACTGGACGGCCTCGGAGTATCCGTGCACCCTCGAATCCGCCGTGCGATCTGGTCTTGGGGCAGCCCGAGCGATCAGTGGTCCTGTGATTGGTTGACCGCCAACGATTCTCGTGGATGCCTAAGTTGCCAAGCTTCTGACCGAGGGCAACCGGGCGGCGCGCTCATCAAATGTCAGCATCGGCGATCGGTCGGCCGCGCCGCAGATCCCTGCATGCAGGCAATCTGCAAATTCGGCTGCCCCAAGTCGGTAGAGATGCAAGGCGCGCTCAATCGCCGACTCCGCCTGGAACTCAAGCTCCTGCGTTTCTAGCAATGCGCTGAACGCGCCGAGCACCGTTGACTTATCGAACCCATAGCGGGATCGAAGTACCCACTCGAGCTCAAGAATGACTGTGACGGGAACGAAAAGCGTGGTACGCCGCGACCTGGCCGTCTCGAACAAGGTCTTCGCGCGCGCCACTTGCCTTTCATCGTCTTCGACCAGCCAACGGACGAGGACGTTCGTATCGAGTCCCGGCATCAACTGCGGCCAATGTTCATTTCAGCAATTGAGACTCGGCCCTTCCGACCGCGGGCGCTCTTAAGCATTCCCTTTAGTTCTACGATCGACCGGGACTTGGCACGCATTACCGTAGTGCCATCGTCGAGCACCGTGAAGACCACGCGCTCGCCCTCCGTCAGACCCATCGACTTGCGAATGTCCGCCGGAATTGTGACCTGTCCCTTGCTCGTGATCGTCGCTTCTGCCATGTTCCCGCCTCGATTGGAAACCCTTACAAAATGGTGAATTGTAAGGAATCTGCGCTCCGTCGTCTAGCGCCACGCGTCGGCCGCGCCACGCCGCGCATTTACCCCGCAGAGGTCCGAGGTGGGCCTGCCGGCAAGAGCGGTGCATCTACAAGAAACTTAAGACGACCTCGACGGCTCAGTGGCGCACGCGCTCCAACGCCTGTTCCAGCCGATCCACCGCGACGACCTCCAGCCCCTCGATCGCGTGCTTAGGCGCGTTAGCGCGCGGGATCAGCGCCAATGAGAAACCGAGCTTCGCGGCCTCGCGCAAGCGCTCCTGCCCCCGCGGCGCCGGACGGATCTCTCCGGCCAGGCCGACCTCACCAAAGGCAACCAGCCCTCTCGGCAGCGGCTGATTGCGCATCGACGACACGATGGCCAGCAGCACGGCAAGGTCGGCCGCCGGTTCGCCGATCCGCACTCCACCAACGGCATTGATGAACACGTCCTGATCGAAGGCGGCGATGCCGGCATGGCGATGCAGCACCGCCAGCAGCATCGCTAGCCGCTGCGGATCGAGACCGACCGAGAGCCGCCGCGGATTCGGCACGTGCGCGGTGTCCACCAGGGCCTGGATTTCCACCAGCAGCGGTCGCGTGCCCTCCTGCGTGACCAGCACGCACGAACCCGGCACGTCGCCGCCGTGGCCATCGGGCCCGTGCTGTGACAGAAAGAGTGCCGACGGATTGCTGACGCCCTTCAAACCGCGATCGGTCATCGCGAACACGCCGAGCTCGTTGACGGCACCAAAGCGGTTCTTGAAGGCGCGGATCAGCCGGAACGATGAATGCGTATCACCCTCGAAGTACAGCACCGTGTCGACCATGTGCTCGAGTACGCGCGGCCCGGCAAGCGCCCCTTCCTTCGTGACGTGCCCGACCATGATCAGGATGAAGCCCTGCTGCTTGGCAAGCCGCGTGAGGTGCGCCGCGCACTCCCGTACCTGGGACACCGACCCCGGCGCCGAAGTCAGTTCGCTCGTGTAGACGGTCTGGATGGAGTCGATGACGACAACTGCCGGCTTCACTTCGCGGATCGTCGCGACCACGCGCTCCAGTGCGATCTCGGAGAGCAGGAGGATCTTCTTGGCTTCGAGCCCGAGCCGCCGTGCGCGCAGGGCCACCTGCGCCGGCGATTCCTCGCCGCTGACGTAGAGCACGGCCGTGTGCCGGGACAGCACGGCGAGCGACTGCAGCAGCAGCGTCGACTTGCCGATGCCGGGATCGCCGCCGATCAGCACCACGCCGCCCTCGACCAGTCCCCCGCCGAGCACGCGATCGAACTCTTCGATGCCGCTCGGCAGTCGCGGCGTCTCGCGGGCCTGCACTTCGCCCAGCGACTGCACCGGCGCGGTGGCCACCAGCGCCGCGTAGCGGTGCTCGCTCGCCGCCTCAATCCGGTTCTCAGTCAGTGTGTTCCAGGCGTTGCAGTGCGGACACTGCCCCTGCCACTTCAGGCTGGTGCCGCCGCACTCGGAACAGACGAACTGGGTACGTGCCTTCGCCATCTCAGGCGGCCGTTTCCACCGGCACGCGCGGCGCGAGCGCGCACATCAGCTCGTAGCCGACCGTGCCGGCCTGCATCGCCACCTCGTCGATGGGGATCCCGTCGCCCCAGAGTTCGACCGGGCTGCCGACCTGCGCCTCCGGCGCATCGCTGAGGTCGACCGTGATCATGTCCATCGAGACGCGCCCCGCCATGGGCACGCGCCTGCCGGCCACCGACACCGGGGTTCCATCCGGCGCATGGCGTGGATAGCCGTCCGCATAGCCGCAGGCCACGACGCCAATGCGCGTCGGTCGGCGCGCCACGAAGCGCGAGCCATAGCCGACCGCCTCGCCCGCCTGCACCGTGCGTATCGCGAGCAGCCGCGAGGTCAGTGTCATCACGGGCCGCAGGCCCAGCTCCGCCGCCGGCCGCTCCGCCGCCGGCGTCGCACCATAGAGCGCGATTCCCGGCCTCACCGACGTCTCGGCGAGTGGCGGATGCAGGAACAGCGCCGCCGAATTCGAGAAACAGCGTGGCTCGGGCAGATCGCGACAGGCCGCTTCGAAGCGATCCAGCTGTTCTGCCATGGAGACCGGACCCGCCTGCGCGTCGAGGCGATCGGAATTGGCGAAGTGCATCGACAAGCTCTCGATGCGCACCGACGGCAGCCGGGTGAGCCGGTCCCGCGCCGCCGCGAATTCGCCCGGCGCGAAGCCGAGCCGGTTCATGCCGGTATTCAACTTGATGTGGACACCGATCGGCACGCCGGGCGGTGCGGTCTCGAGCAGGCGCACCTGCTCTTCGTGATGCACGACCACGGTGAGCCCGAGGGTCCGCGCAGTGGCGACGTCCGGCGCATTGAAGAGTCCTTCGAGCAGCAGAATGGGCCGCGTCCAGCCGGCAGCCCGCGCGCGGCGCGCCTCGTCGAGGTCGATCAGCGCGAGGCCATCTGCCTCCGCGAACCCCTGCACCGCGCGTTCGATTCCGTGACCGTACGCGTTGGCCTTGACCACGGCCCACACCTTGCGCCCGGCCGCACGGGCCCGTGCGGCCGCAAGGTTGTGTCGCATTGCATCAAGACTGATACGAGCGCGGATCGGGCGTGGCACGAGATGCGTGTAAGAGAACTGTCGACCGACCGTAGCATAGCGAGCACAGATCAGTGTCCGCCGTAACCTGCGTGCTATAACGAACGCGTCGGCTGCCTCAGGCAGCGGCGCACCACATCTTCATCGACTTGCCTCCCCTGCCCGCACTGCGCTCCCGCCTCGGCCGATGAATCGCGGCTTCTACACGATCATGGCGGCGCAGTTCCTGTCGTCGCTCGCGGACAACGCCCTGCTGATCGCAGCGATCGCACTCCTGCGCGAAATGGGCGCGGCGAGCTGGATGACGCCGATGCTGAAGCTGTTCTTCGTCATCTCCTACGTCGCGCTGGCCGCTTTTGTCGGGGCGTTCGCCGATTCGTTTCCCAAGGGCCGGGTCATGCTGGTGACCAACACCATCAAGATCGGTGGCTGCCTGCTGATGTTCATAGGCATCCACCCGCTGCTTGCGTACGCGGTCGTGGGCTTCGGCGCGGCGGCCTACTCACCGGCCAAGTACGGCATCGTGACCGAGCTGCTGCCGCCGGAGCAGCTCGTCGTTGCCAATGGCTGGATCGAGGGCCTGACGGTGATCTCGATCATCCTCGGCTTCCTCCTCGGCGGCGTGCTGATCAGCCCGAAGATATCGGCCTGGCTGCTTGCCTTCGACATGCCGATGGTCGACCTCGAGATCGACCATCCCGCCGAGTCCGCGATCGCCGTCATCGCAGGCATCTATGTGGCCGCGGCGTTCGTCAACATCCTGATTCCGGACACCGGCGCGCGCTATGCGAAGCAGCACGTGCATCCGTGGAAGCTGCTGGTCGGCTTTGCGCACTGCTGCAACGTGTTGTGGCGCGACAAGCTGGGGCAGATCTCGCTCGCCGTGACGACGCTCTTCTGGGGCGCCGGCGCGACGCTGCAGTTCATCGTTCTGAAGTGGGCCGAGCAGGTGCTGGGGCTCAATCTGAGCCAGGCCGCCATCCTGCAGGCGATCGTCGCGGTCGGCATCGCCTTCGGTGCCGTGTACGCCGCGTCGCGTGTGTCGCTGAAGGGCTCGCTGGGTGTCCTGCCGGTGGGTGTCGCGATGGGCGTGATCGTGGCGCTCGCCTCGCTCTACAGCCGCAACACGGTACCCGACGGTTCGGTGCAGCTGGGAATGTTCACGGCCAGCTATTTCGTGATCATCGCCTGCCTGATCCTGATGGTGATCGGCGCGCTCGCCGGGTACTTCGTCGTACCGATGAACGCGCTGCTGCAGCACCGCGGGCACGTGCTGCTGTCCGCGGGCCACTCGATCGCGGTGCAGAATTTCAACGAGAACCTGAGCATCCTGGTGATGCTCGGTCTCTACGCGCTGCTGATCTGGCTCAACCTGTCGATCCAGGCCGTGATGCTGCTGTTCGGGCTGTTCGTCGCCGTCTCGATGGTGCTGGTCATGCTGCGCCATCGGTACAACCAGCGCCAGTTCGACTCCGTGGCGCTGATCGGCGAAGCGCGACACTAGCCGCCGCCGGCCACCACGTCGCGCGCAAAGCAGAGGTCGGCCCAGGACTTGGCCTTGTCGGCCAGGTTGCGCAGCAGGTACGCGGGGTGGTAGGTCACCACCACGGGCACGCGCCGGCCGGCGACGTCGATGTGATGGACCGTTCCACGCAGGCTCGCGATGCTCGCCTCGGTGCCGAGGAGCGACTGGGCGGCAAAGCGGCCCATGACAAGCACGAGCCTGGGGTTGACGAGTTCGATCTGGCGCTTGAGGAACGGATCGCACCGTGCGACCTCGTCCGGCGCGGGGTTGCGGTTGCCGGGTGGCCGGCACTTCAGCACGTTGGCGATGTAGACAGCCCGCTTATCCGACCCCGTGCGCGTGAGACCGACCGCCGCGAGCATGTTGTCGAGCAGCCGCCCGGCCTGGCCCACGAACGGTTCGCCGCGCGCATCCTCCTCCGCACCCGGCGCCTCCCCGACCAGCATCCACTCCGCGCTGCGATTGCCGACGCCGAACACGGTCTGCGTGCGTGTCGCGCTCAGCGGACAGGCCGTGCAGGCGGCGACCGCGCGTTCCAGTTCGTCCCACCCCATGCGTGCAATGGCCTCGCCTCGATTCGGCGGCGTGGCTTTGGAGGTCTCGACGACCTCGGCGGCGTTCGCGACCTGGGCGATTTCGATGACCTCCACGTCCGCGGCGACCTCCGGCGACCCGCGCAGCGTCCACACCGGACCCAGTCCCATGGCATTCCAGAGCCGCGCGCGTCGCGGATCGAGCGTCACAGCGAAATCCGCATCACGATGGCGTCCTCGCGCCCGTCCCGCGCCGGGTAGTAGCCGCGGCGAACGCCGATGCGCTGGAATCCGTAGCGCTCGTACAGGCGCTGCGCGGCCGGGTTGCTCGGGCGCACCTCGAGCAGCATCGTGCGCGCTCCGTGCTCGCGGGAGACATCGGCCATCCACTGCAGCGTCCGCCAGCCGAGCCCGGCCCGCTGGGCGTCGCGCGCGACGCTCAGGTTCAGCAGGTGCGCCTCGTCCAGGGCAAGCATCACGACCGCATAGGCCTGCAGCTGGTCGCCGGCGTCGCGCAGCACCCAGCAGCTGTAGCCGGCGTGCAGGGAGTCGGCAAAGTTTCCACGCGTCCACGGAAACGGGTAGATCTGTTCCTCGACCTCGACGACATCGTCGAGGTCCGCCTCGGTCATCGGCGCATAGCGATCCAGCGAGGGCCGCAACTGGGCGCTCATGCGCCGGTCCCCTCGCGGCGAGGCGTGCAGCCTGTCCGTTTCCTTGAGCCGAGCACTCATGCGGTCGCCGCGCGCAGTCGGCGCTCTTCCGTGGTCAAGGCTACGTGATCTCGAACGTAAACCGGCATCGCGTCGTGCGGTGCGACCGCACGCCGCCGCATGGACTCGGTCCCCGCCAGCCGCACGATGTCGGCCGCGTCGGCACGCAGCCCGGGAAACAAGATGCGCCCATCCAGCGCTGGCAGCACTTCCGGAAACGCCACAAGTGCGTCGCCCGCCACGGCATCCGCATCGCGCGCGAGCGCGGCAAGCTCGGCCGGTCTGGCCAGCTGCGGAGCGCGGACCTCGAGGATCTCCGGCCCGCGCTGGTACACGGCGCAATAGGCCTCGTGCATGCGCGCATCGATCGCACACAGCACGCTGCGGCAGTCGGGCGCCTGCTCGAACACGCGCGCCGCCAGCGCCATCAGGTTCCCGACCGCGATGACCTGCTTGCCTGCGCCCCACGCCAGTCCCTGCGCCAGGCCGCAGGCGATGCGCAGGCCCGTGAAGGAGCCCGGCCCGGCGCCGAACGCGATCGCATCGAGATCGCCGAGCGCGGTGCGGGTGTCGCGCAGGATCGAATCCACCATCGGCAGGGCGCGCTCGGAGTGACGCTGCCCGACCATCTCGCTGCGGACGACGACCGCACCGTCCTTCAGCAGCGCTACCGAACAGGTCTCCGTCGCGGTGTCGAGCGCCAGCAGGCACGGGGATGTCATGAAGCGCAGGCCCTCGATCGGCATGAAGTCGGAGACGGCAAATTCTAGCGAGCGCGGCGAACCGCTCGGTGTGTGGACGGTTCGGCGCCTAAAAGCGCGAGCCAGGCTGCCGGAGGAACTCGGATTCCTCCGGGGTCGACGCCCGGCCCAGGATCTCGTTGCGATGGGGAAAGCGCCCGAAGCGAAGAATGACGTCGAAGTGCTTCTGCGCCCATTCCAGCGGCCCAGGCTGACCTTCGCGCGCCAGTTCGCCGAAGAGGCGCAGCGACTCGTACTGGTCATCGAGCCGCTCGGAGTGCTCGAACGGCAGGTAGATGAACCAGCGTCGCAAGGCATCGAAGCGCCGATCGAGACCGGATTGGACCATTCTTCTTGCATGCCCGAGCGCCGCCGGGTCGCCTGCGAACGCGCGCGGCGTGTCGCGAAAGACATTGCGGGTGAACTGGTCGAGCAGCAGGATCAGGGCCAGTGTGCCCTCCGGTGTCGCGGTCCAGTGATCGAGCGACCCGACGAGCGCCTCCTCGACCGCTGCGCCGAAGCGGGAGCGCATCTCGGCGTCGACGCTCTCCGACTTGCTGAACCAGAAGTCGCGTGGCGCCTCAGCGCTTTCACCAAACCAGAAGTCAAGGATCTCGGTGGGGGTCATGGTGGGCACGGAGCTTAGGGGCACGGAGAAAAAAGAACGGGGCGCCGTGGCGCCCCGCTCAAGGGATGCGATCCTGGACGGGGATCAGGCGGCGGCGTACATCGTCGCGCGCTTGCGCACGACGTCGAGCAGGCCCTGGCAGGCGTCCTCGACGTAGTCGAGGACCGTGCCGAAACCTTCCGGCCCACCGTAATAGGGGTCAGGAACCGTCGCGGCGTCGAACTCGCCAGCGAAGCGCATCAGCAGGGCAAGCTTGTGCTTGTTTCCGCGCGGGCACTGCTGCTGCAGCAGGGAAAGATTCTCCCAGTCCATGGCGAGGATCAGGTCGAACTCGCGGAAGTCGTCCTGGGTGATCTGGCGGGCGCGGAACTCGCCGAGGTCGTAGCCCCGCTTGCGGGCGGCCTGCTGGGCCCGGACGTCCGCCGGCTCACCGACGTGGTACGCGTGCGTCCCGGCCGAGGCAATGACGACGCTGTCTTCCAGCCCGGCGTCGGTCACCATCTTGCGGAAAACACCCTCCGCCGTGGGTGAGCGGCAGATATTGCCCATGCAAACAAAGAGGATCTTGGTCATAGCCTGGTTCGCCTTTCCCGTTGGCCGCTCATCGCGCCGATTTATGAGCGTGCCCATGACTGCAGGCACGTCTTTCCCTTGAAACCTTCAACGCTTCGCCCGCCTGCGCGGACGACACCAATTCACGCAGACCCGCCAAACCGCCGAAAGTTCAGGTCAGCCCGACCATGGGCCTGGACCTCCACCCTTTCGGCGGCCCGGGTCACGCCGCCCGCTCCCCGGGCACCAGCGGTACGACGTTGGTCGCTCCGCCCGACCCGAAGACCTGCTCCTTCAGCAGGGCCAGCTGGTCGCGCACCCGCGCGGCCTTTTCGAATTCGAGATTCTTGGCGTGCTCGAACATCTGTTTCTCGAGCCGCTTGATTTCCTTCGAGACCTGCTTCTCGGACATCGCCTCGTACCCGGCGCCTGCCGCCACGGCGGCCTGCTGCTCGCGCTGCGCGCTCGGGTCGTAGACGCCGTCGATCATCTCCCGCACTTCCTTCACCACGCCGCGCGGCACGATGCCGTGCTCCAGGTTGAAGGCGCGCTGCTTGGTGCGGCGGCGCTCGGTCTCGTCAAGCGCCCGCCGCATGGAATCGGTCACGGTGTCGGCATAAAGGATCGCCTTCCCGTTCAGGTTGCGCGCGGCCCGTCCGATCGTCTGGATCAGAGAGCGTCCCGACCGGAGGAAGCCTTCCTTGTCGGCGTCCAGGATCGCCACCAGCGAGACTTCGGGCAGATCCAGCCCCTCCCGCAGAAGGTTGATCCCCACCACCACGTCGAAGACGCCCGCGCGCAGGTCACGGATGATCTCGACGCGCTCGACCGTATCGACGTCGGAGTGCAGATAGCGCACCTTGACGCCGTGCTCGGACAGGAACTCGGTCAGGTCCTCGGCCATGCGCTTGGTGAGCGTGGTGATCAGGACGCGCTCGCGAAGCTCGGTACGGAGCTTGATCTCGGAAAGCACGTCGTCGACCTGCGTCCGCGCTGGCCGCACCTCCACCGCCGGATCGATCAGGCCCGTGGGGCGTGCCACCTGCTCGACCACCTGCGACGAATGCTCCATCTCATAGTCCGCCGGTGTCGCCGAGACGAACACGCAGCGGCGCATCTTGCGTTCGAACTCGTCGAAGCGCAGCGGCCGGTTGTCGAGGGCCGATGGCAGCCGGAATCCGAACTCGACGAGGGTCTCCTTGCGTGCACGATCGCCCTTGTACATGCCGCCGAGCTGCGGGATCGTCACGTGCGATTCGTCAACGATCATCAGGGCGTCGGGCGGCAGGTAATCGACCAGCGTGGGGGGCGGCTCGCCGGGCTGCGAGCCCGAGATGTGCCGCGTGTAATTCTCGATGCCCTTGCAGAAGCCGAGCTCGTTGAGCATCTCGATGTCGAAGCGGGTGCGCTGCTCGATGCGCTGCGCCTCGACCAGCTTGCCGCAGGCGACGAAGTGCTCGATGCGTTCCTTGAGTTCCGTCTTGATCGTCTCGATAGCGCGCAGAACGTTGTCGCGCGGCGTCACGTAGTGCGACGACGGATACAGCGTGAAGCGCGGAATCTTCTGGCGCACGCGGCCGGTCAACGGGTCGAAAAGCTGCAGCGAGTCGATTTCGTCGTCGAAGAGCTCGACCCGCACCGCCAGCTCGGCGTGCTCTGCGGGGAAAATGTCGATCGTGTCGCCGCGAACGCGGAAGGTGCCGCGCGTGAAGTCCAGCTCGCTGCGCTTGTACTGCATCTGCGTCAGCCGCACGATGATGTCGCGCTGGCTGTAGCGATCCTTGTGGCGCAGCGTCAGCACCATCGAGTGATAGTCCGACGGGTCGCCGATGCCGTAGATCGCCGACACCGTGGCCACGATCACCACATCGCGCCGCTCGAGCAGGGACTTGGTCGCCGACAGGCGCATCTGCTCGATGTGCTCGTTGATCGACGAGTCCTTCTCGATATAAAGGTCGCGCGACGGGACGTAGGCTTCCGGCTGGTAATAGTCGTAGTACGAAACGAAATACTCGACGGCGTTGTTCGGAAAGAACTCGCGCATTTCCGAGTACAGCTGCGCCGCCAGCGTCTTGTTCGGCGCAAGCACCAAAGTTGGGCATCCGGCGCGCGCAATGACGTTCGCCATCGTGAACGTCTTGCCCGAACCGGTCACGCCCAGCAGCGTCTGGAAGGCCAGTCCGTCGACGAGTCCCTGCGACAGCGCATCGATCGCCTGCGGCTGATCGCCAGCCGGCTCGAAAGGCTGATGCAACTGAAAAGGGCTGTCGGGAAACGTCAGGAACACGATTCGACTCTTTTTGCACCGCAATAGCGCGATGGCAGGCGCGAATGCTAGCATCGCGCTGCAAAAAAGCCCATACCTTATGGGGAGAGTTGTTCAGTAGCCAGCGCATGAAAATCAAAGACTTACGAAGGAATTGAGAACTGTTCCGGACTTGAGCCCCGATCTTCGCGGCCGCGGTGCGCCGCGCGGCCACCCGAGACGCCAATGGCTCGCTGCAGCGAAAGTCGTGTCGCCTAAGCTACCTTCTTAGAAACTCCCTTCAACTAGCTGATTCAATAGAAAAAAGCGGCGTGCTGCCGTACAACAGGACTCCAATGAGTGGTTCCATCTTCGCCGACGTACCCGCCGCGCCCCGTGACCCGATCCTGGGTTTGATCGAAGCGTTCAACCACGACACGCGCTCACAGAAGGTGAACCTCGGCGTCGGGGTCTACTTCACGGAGGATGGCCGCATTCCGGTGCTGCGCGCCGTGGCGGAGGCCGAGCGCCGTCGCGCGGCTGAACCGTCGGCGCGCGGCTACCTCCCGATCGAGGGCATCCCGGCCTACGACGCCGCCGTGCAGCGCATGCTGCTGGGCGCGGACTCGCCGCTGATTGCGCAGGGTCGAGTCCTCACGGCCCAGGCCCTCGGCGGAACCGGGGGACTGCGGATCGGGGCGGATCTCCTGCACCGGGTGTTACCGAACTCCCGCGTCGCGATCAGCGAACCGAGCTGGGAGAACCATCGGGCGATCTTCGAAAGCGCCGGATTCACCGTCATTACCTATCCCTACTACGACGCGGCGACGCAGGGACTCGACTTCAGCGGAATGCTCGCCGGCCTGAAGGCCCTCGCGCCGAAGACGATCGTCGTCCTGCACGCCTGCTGCCACAACCCGACCGGAGTCGATCTTTCACTGCCGCAGTGGAAGCAGGTCGTGGAAACCGTCAAGGCAGGCGACCTCGTGCCCTTCCTCGACATTGCCTACCAGGGCTTCGGCGAAAGCATCGATGCCGACGGTGCAGCGGTCCGTTTGTTCGCCGAGTCCGGATTGACCTTTCTCGTTTCAAGTTCCTTCTCGAAGAGCTTCTCCTTGTACGGCGAGCGGGTCGGCGCCCTGACGATCGTCGACCAGAGCAAGGACGAGTCGACCCGGGTGCTGAGCCAGCTCAAGCGCGTCATACGCGCCAACTACTCCACGCCGCCGACGCACGGCGGCATGGTCGTCGCCACCGTCCTCAACACACCCGATCTGCGCGCCGACTGGGAGAGCGAACTCGGGGAGATGCGCCAGCGCATCAAGGCAATGCGCCGCCAGCTGGCCCAGGGCCTGGCCGCCCGCACCTCGAAGCGCGACTTTTCGTTCATCGAGCGCCAGAACGGCATGTTCTCGTACACCGGCCTGAGTCCCGAACAGGTGACGCGCCTGCGTGACGAGTTCGGGATCTATGCCGTTTCGACCGGGCGCATCTGCGTGGCCGCGTTGAACTCGAAGAACGTCGAGTACGTCGCGGATTCCATCGCGAAAGTCC
>CAWADK010000012.1:0-78196 GCA_963780715.1 uncultured beta proteobacterium | reverse complement strand
CGCTGAATCGGGTGCAACAGATCACTGGGGCGCAGTAGGGAGAGGGAACCAAACATGCGAACAAGCCGCTTTGCGCTGGTCGCGATGTTTCTAGCGATGGCCGTTTGTGATGTCTCTCTGGCTCAAACCAGTACCGCCCGCATTCTTCGGACAGACGCGACATGGAGAGCAACTCTCTCCACGATGCCAAACACAAAGCTGGGCTTTTACGCGTCTCCACAGGAAGCCTTTAACGCCCATGCGGCGTGGTGGAAGTCGACGATGACTCCGCCTTGGAGGGTCGAGCTCTTCAACTTCCGGCCTTGTTCTGTCTCAGAAGGCCAATGGGGTTACTACAACAGTAATGCCTATGCGTGGTGTCACGACTTTGTACGTTACTACGGTACTAATGTTGATAGTGCGGGTACCACCAGTGTCGTGAGCTGGGGTCCGCTGTGCCCCGAAGACTACAAGGGCGTGCATGTTGTGCCGCCGATCGGCGGTACATACGGCAATCCCTATCAGATTCGATTCGCTTGCGAAGCCTGGACGCAGCCGTCGCCGTATCAATGTCCGCCGGACTCCTGCAACGGGGTGGGAAACCCAATCTTCCCCCGAGGACGCGACCAAGCGGCAGACAGAAGTCGATTATCAGTCCCCAAACGGAAGACTGACGTTCTCCCGCACGTTCAATAGCGCTCACGGCGGCTTCTTCCACAATTTTCAGACCCCGGTGCGCCAGGCATACGACCTCGGTGCACTGGCTGCCGGGACCGCGAGTGTCTCCACTGGGTGCCTCTCGAGCCGCGTCCGAATCGCCGACGGAGACGGAACTATCCGCTATTACCCACATTGCTTCACGTATCTGACCGAGGATGCCTCAGGGGGGCGCATTGAGGTTCGGACCGCCTCCGGCGTTTGGTCACTTCACATTGGCGGGGGTGGCCATCGATCCGTGGAATGCTGGGACACAGCTTGCCGCACGGACACTCCAGTCGGGTCCAGGTTGGGCGCTCATCAGACCTGCTGCCAACAGCATCGACTACTACGATGCTTCCTGGCGCCTGATCCAGCGGCAGTTTGCTAACGGCAGCCAGATCGCAATTGGCTACACGGGTGGGCTCGCGCGATCCGTTACCGATGAGTATGGCCGAAGCATCACGCTTGGTTACGACGCCAACGGTCGCCTCGCTTCGATGACGGACCCTGCCGGCCGGGTCGTCACCTATTCAGCAGGTACTTTGGACGCAACATGCTACGGAGAGGGATGCCAGCAGATTGCCTCGGTCACCTATCAAGATGGAGCATCCCGAAACTACCACTGGAATGAAGCGCCAAACCTCACGGGACTCTTCCGTACGGATTGACGCTTCTCACTGGGATCACCGACGAGAGCGGCCAGAGGTTTTCGACTTACACGTACAGCGGAAAGAATGCCAAGTCGACGGAGCGTGCAGGCTCGAAGTTCCGGTACGAGTTCACAGACGTCCGTCCGGGACAGACGACCGTTAAGGACCCGTTGGGCACACTCCGGACATACACATTTGTCGGCGTCGGAGGACTGAATCGTCTCCAGTGGGTCAGCCCTTGGTGCCCGACTTGCATCCAGTACGCCACCTACGACACCAACGGTAATCAGACGGCCCGCAACGACTTCAACAACAAGGCGGCGTGCTATGTCTACGACCTGAGCCGCAATGTGGAGACCAAGCGGGTCGAGGGCGTATCTGGTACCGGCAGCTGCCCGACTGCGCTGACGTCCCCTCCAACCGGCTCCCGCGTGATCAGCACCCAGTGGCATCCCGACTGGCGGCTGGAGACTCGCATCGCCGAGCCGAACAAGATCACCACCATTACCTACAACGGCCAGGGGGCGACCTGCGCGCCGAGCACGGTGCTGGTCGATGGCAAGCCCCCGGCGGTGGTGTGCAGTCGCAGCGAGCAGGCCACCACCGATGCCACCGGAGCGCTGGGCTTCATTGCCGGCCTGACCGGGACCGCCCGTACGTGGACGTACACCTACACCACCTACGGCCGGGTGCTGACCGCCACTGACCCCAACGGCAAGACGACCGCCACCACCTACTACCCGGATGACGACCCCGACATGGGCCGGCGCGGCAACGTGGCCACCGTCACCAATGCGGCCAACCACGTCACCCGCGTCACCGCCTACAACCTGCATGGCCAGCCGACCCAGATCGTCGACCCCAACGGGCTCGTCACCGACCTGACCTACGACCTGAGGATGCGGCTGACCAGCCGCAAGGTCGGATCGGAACTGACTACCTTCACGTATGACCCGAGGGGGTTGCTGACCAACGTCGCGTTGCCGGACGGGGCGAGCCTGACCTACACCTATGACGCGGCGCACCGCCTGATCGCCATCGCCGATCACCAGGGCAGCCGCGTCGACTACACGCTCGATGCGATGGGCAACCGCATCAGCGAGCGTGCCTCCGACAACGGCGGCACGCTCGTCAAGAACATCCAGCGATCCATCGATGCGCTGAATCGAGTCCAACAAGTTACCGGGGCGCAGTAGCCAGGAGAGGAGCAGGACCATGCACACCAAGCGTATCGCGCAGGCCCTCATCGTCGCTGCCGTCAGCGCCACGCTGGCGTCCCCAGGAGGCGTGGCGTGGGCGCAAAACCGCCCGGTGACCAACTTCCAGTACGACGCCAACGGCAATCTCACGTCGACCACGGATGCCCTCGGGCGCGTCACCAGCCAGACCTACGACACGCTGAACCGGCTGACCAAGATCACCCAGCCGAAGCCGATCGGCACCGCGCCCAACCCGGTCACCCAGTTCGGCGTCAATGGTCTGGATCGAGCTTACGTCGGTGACAGACGCCCGCAACCTCGTCACCAGCTACAGCGTCACCGGCCTGGGCAACCTGACCCAGCCGGTCTCACCCGACACCGGCACTGACGATCAACACCTTCGATGCCGCGGGCAACCTCAAGACCAGCAAGGATGCGCGCGGCAAGACGACCACCTACACCTACGACGGCATCAACCGGCTGACAAGGGCGCTGTACGGCGACGGCACCAGCACGTACTACTACTACGACGAAGGCTCCAACAGCGTCGGTCGCCTGACCCGCATGGTGGATCCAGGTCCGGTCACGACGACCTGGACCTACACCCCGCAGGGAAGAGTGGCGAGCAAGAGCCAGGCCCTGACCGCGGGCGGCGCCACGCGCACGCACACGCTCCAGTACGCCTACAACCCGACCACCGGGCAACTCACATCGATCACTTACCCGAGCGGGCGAGTCGTCGGCCTGCAGTACGGCGTCACCAGCAAGGACGTCGAAACCGTCACCGTCGATGGCCAGCCTGTGGCGAGCAGCGTGACCTACCACCCGTTCGGCGGCATCAAGCGCATGACCCTGCGCAATGGGCTCGTCTGGTCCAGCACGCTCGACCAGGACGGCCGCATCACCAGCTACACGCTGGGCGGGGTGACGTACTCAATCCAGTGGAACGCGGCCAACCGCATCGTCGCCATTACGCATCCCACGACCGCCTACTGGAGCCGGGGCTATGCCTACGACGGCCTGGACCGTATCGCCAGCTTCGTCTCCGAGCCGCGCGACCAGACGTTCAACTACGACGCCACGGGGAACCTGCTCTCCAAGATGGACCGCGTCGGCACCAACGAGCCTTTTACCCACACCTACAACATCTCGCCGACCAGTAACCGGATGACTGGGATCAGCAACCTCGGCATCGGCTACACGATTGACGCCGCCGGCAACCGCACGGCTGACAGCACGACCACCTGGGTGGTCAATGCCCGCGGCCGCGTGAGCCAGGTGCGGGTCATCAGTGGCGCCACCACATACACCTACAACTACCTGATCAATGGCCACAACCTGCGGGTGCGGAAGACTGGACCGTCCTCGGTCGTGCCGCAGGGAACGCAGGTGTTCGTGTACGACGAGGCGGGGCGGCTGATCGGCGAGTACGACAACTATGGCCGGGCCCGCAACGAGCATGTGTGGCTGGCCGACCGGCCGGTGGCGCTGATCGTCTACACCTACTCGGGCACCAGCACGACGCCGCTGACGACGACGTATTACTCAGTAGAAGCCGACCACCTCGGCACGCCGCGGCTGATCACCGACAGCGCGCAGGCGCAGCGCTGGACTTGGCACAGCGCGCCGTACGGGGATACCCAACCGAACGAGAAACCGGGCACGGCCGCGGCTCTGGTCTACAACCTGCGCTTCCCGGGGCAGTACTTCGACAAGGAAGTGAACACCTTCTACAACTGGCATCGCGACTATGAGTCGACGACGGGGAGGTACATACAGAGCGATCCGATCGGGTTGGCGGGCGGAACTAACACCTATGCATATGCAGAAGGTGATCCTTTGAGAGTTTCAGACCCTACAGGAGAGTTCGGCATTGCGGGAGCGCTCATTGGAAGCGGTCTAGATCTAGCGATTCAACTTTGGCTGAACGGCGGAAACCTTCGTTGCGTGAATTGGAGCGACGTAGCACTCGCTGGTCTTGCCGGAGCCCTGACTGGTGGCCTCGCACAGGGCTCATTCGCATGGAAAGTGACCGGAAGCAACACGTGGAACGCTACTCGCGCCTGGATTAATCGAGCGGGACTGTTCCCCGGAAGAACGAAAGGAACTCATTTGCACCATGGCGTGATTGAGAAAGGGACCCAGTTCGGAAAGGCGCATCCAGACTGGGTGAACCAACCATGGAATCTTCGACCAGTCAGCCCTGAATTGCACCAAGCGATCCACCATGACTTCGGAGCGTTTCGGCGATGGTGGTACGGACACCCGGAGTGGCTTGTTGGTTCTGAACTATCAATCGGCGGCTATGTTGCATCGAAGGCGGTCGGGAGTGAATGTGGCTGTTAATACAGGCCCCATAATTGGTTTCCGGCACGGCAGAGGTGGGACTCTTGTCTCAACCTATCCTTCTATTAGCGACTTCTCGAAGGGGCTGGTTGCAGTGCTCGTATCTGGGCCTTCGCCTGGCGACTCTTACATCGACCGAAGCTTGAACAAATTTGTCGTGACAGCAGTAAAGTCAACTGGCGCGGGACTATTAGCGCGAATGGAGTCAATCTTTTCGCCAAAGTGTGTCGTCTTCGACCTCGAACTCCAGCGGGTTTCGACTGTCACTCTAGACCAGCTCAAATCGTCAATTGAATCCGCAATGAAATCCTCTAAGTCAGCATCTGAGTATTGGGACGAAGGACACCTAAAGATTGACTTACGAATCAAGAGAATCCTAGGAGCCAAGACCTTCGACGAAGTCTGCAGAGCTCTTCGTCACTGAATTCGGATCTATCTGCTGTTTGAAATGCCAAAGCCAAGAGGACGAACTGTCTTCTAAGTCAAGACCGCATGCGGGATATCGGCCCAGCCGACCACGAACAACGGCTTGGGCCACGCAGCACTAGCATTCTGCCGCGGCCACGCCCGACGCCCCGGCGCGACAGGGCACTGCAGTTAGCGGTTGCGCGGTCGGCGCCGTGCGGCCTTTTTCGAAAGACCGAAACACGGGTGACGCACGTCGATCACTCTGCAGGTGATCGCGTGCCTCATCGAGTTCGCGCCTCTGCGAAGCTCAGGGCCGGGCCGGACGCGCTCTAGCCTCGCTCACTTCCAGATTGCCAGCCGCCACCCCCGACGCCCACGCCCACTGGAAGTTGTAGCCGCCGAGCCAGCCGGTCACATCGACGACTTCGCCGATGAAGTGCAGCCCCGGCGCCTTGCGGGCTTCGAGTGTGGACTGCGAAAGCTCGTCGGTGGCGACACCACCGCGCGTGACTTCGGCCTTACGGAAGCCTTCGGTGCCGCTTGGCGTTAGGCGCCACTCCTTCAGCGAGGTTGCCAGCGCACGCAGACCGGCGTCCGGGACTTCGGCAATACGCTGGTCGGACGCATGTCCTCGCATAAGGCTCCACTGCTCGGCGAGCCGGTGCGGCAGTAGCGTGGCCAGTGCGTTGGGCACGGTCTGGCGACTGCTGCGCTTCAGTTGCAGCAGCGCTTCGGTCAACGCGTTCTGCGACATGGAAGGCAAAAGATCGATCTGGATCGGGTCGCGCGGATTCCAGTAGCTGGAGATTTGCAGGATCGCCGGGCCGGAAAGCCCGCGGTGGGTGAAGAGCAGGTCCTCGTCGAAGGAGCCGCCGCCGCACGTGACGCGTACTTCATGCGCAACGCCCGCGAGCTGCGCGAACGGCCGCCACGCATCCGCATCGAAGGTCAGCGGCACGAGCGCTGGCCGCGGCTCGACGATGCGCAGGCCGAACTGGCGCGCGATGCGGTAGCCGAAGTCGGTCGCGCCGATCTTCGGGATCGAGAGCCCTCCGGTAGCGATCACCACGCGGCTCTGCACGCAGCGTGTCTGCGTCGGTTTCGAGTTCGTAGCGCGAGCCCGCGCGGCGCACGGCGCTCACCGCGCACGGCATGCGCCACTGCACGTTGCCGGCGCCGCACTCGGCCTGCAACATCGAAATGATCTGCTCGGCGCTGTCGTCGCAGAAGAGCTGTCCCTTATGCTTTTCGTGGAATGCGATGCGATGGCGCTTTCACCAGCGCGATGAAGTCGGCGGGGGTATAGCGCGACAGTGCCGAGCGCGCGAAGTGCGGGTTCTCGGAGAGGTAGCGGTCGTGGCGGCCGGCGTCGACGTTGGTGAAGTTGCAGCGGCCGCCGCCAGAGATGCGGATCTTCTCGGCCAGTTTGGCGGCGTGATCGATCAGCACGACGCGCGCGCCGCGTTGTCCGGCGACGGCCGCGCACATCATGCCGGCCGCACCGGCGCCGATGACGGCGACGTCGTAGTCGTTGAGTGCTCGATGCGTCAAGGCGATCCGGCCCGTCTCTGCAGGGAACCGGAGTATCGCCCGAGCCCGGCGACGTGCCGCTTAGGGTGACGCCTGCAGTGCGCCGATGAGACGCGGCCTGTCGACGCGAGCGCGCGCAGCTGGAACGGCTGCGGCGAATCCGATGTGTATTGCGGATCAGGCACCGTCGAAAGCACCAGTTGCGGCTGTATCGCGGCGATCGGCCAGAAACTCCCCGTCGCGGCGCCCGGGACGTTGCCTTCGCCGGTCATGAAGTTGTTCTGCTGGACCAGCGTGGGAGCCGCAATCCCGCTCGCGAGCGCCGCATTGCCGGCAAAGAGGTTCGCCGTGAGCGTGGCCTGCTGCGTATAGCCGGCGAAGGAGATGAAGGTTCCCCGGCCCATCGTCGTGACGACGGTGTTGTGTGTCAGCGTGACGGTGTTGGTGCTCCACATGTTCCGCTCGGCGCCGTAGGCCACTGCGGTCGTGTTGTCGGCGTTCGGGCCCTTGTGCAGCAGGTTGCCGCGCATGAAGACGACGCCGCCGTCGGGAAAGTCGAGCAGGTAGCTGGAGGTCCCGGTCGGGCCGTCCATGAAGTAGCTCGCCTCGACGATGTTCTCCTTCGCGCGGCTCTTCAGGTTGTGGCCGATCTTCGCTTCGTGGAACCAGCTCGCGACCACGCGCAGGCGGTCGACGTTGCCGATGTAGATGTTGTGCGAGTAGCCGTCGCCGTAACCGTTGCGCGCGAACTCGGAGCGCTCGATCGTGACGGTGACCGGACCGCCGCCGCCGAGGATGCCGTTCTCGTTGTCGAAGAAGCCGGTGTTGCGCAGCACGAGATTGCCGCCTTCGTGCCGGATGCCGGCGCCGTTCTTGTCCGGCACCTTGGAGTCGTGAAACTGCACGTTGACGATCGTCGTCGTCGCGGTGTTGGGCACGGCAATCACCCAGGTGCCCTTGCCCTGCGCATGCTTGCCGTCCGCGTAGAGCCGCGCGCGGCCGCCGTTGCCGCAGATCGTCAGGTTGGAGGCACTCCAGGTGGCAACGTCACCGCGGTAGTCGACCGGATCGATCAGGATGCGGTCACCGCTCTGCGCCACCGCGGCAGCGGCACTCGGCGTCGTGTAGGTCTTGCCCGGGCCTACCTGCAGCGTGCGTCCCGATGTCGTCGGGCAGGCGTCTGCGGTCGGCGGTGCAGGAGTCGGTGACGGCGCGACCGGAGGTGCCGGCGTTGGGCTCGGCGATGGCGTCGGCAACGGCGCTGGTGTGGGCGTTGGCGCGGGCGAGGGTGATGGGCTCGGCCCAGGTGTCAGCGCCACAGTCGCGGGTGCGTCCGATCCGCCGCAGCCGGTTGCGACTCCACATGCCAATGCCGCGAGAAACAGCGCGGCGTGTCGAGAACTCTCCATTGCGATGGGCAACCTTCCTGATGCAGGCCCGCTCTCACGCGGGCGAAGTGGCGCTATTTTCGCAGCGCAGGCCGGCGCCTCCGGCGCGTTTCGTCCCGTACTCAGGCGATAACCGATGGACGTCGCGTGTTCGCGCGTGGCGAACGAGGTGCCGAATGTGTAACGGCGCCGTGGCACGCTGCCCGCGGCAGCCCTGCGCGTGACCGCCT
Organism: uncultured beta proteobacterium; assembly: GCA_963780715.1. Lineage (GTDB taxonomy): Bacteria > Pseudomonadota > Gammaproteobacteria > Burkholderiales > Burkholderiaceae_F > JALORV01. The sequence continues at coordinate 69,767 of CAWADK010000012.1, read as the reverse complement.
GTGAAGGCGACCGTCGCGGCCTGCCGCCCCGACCGCTGACGGCGGAGCGCGGCACGCGAGCGTGTTCGTGCGCTACTCGGCGGTGAAGAAGCCCTTCATGCGGTCGACGAAGCTCTTCTCCTGCGGCGAGTGCTTCTGGCCGCCGGCCTTCAGCGACGAGTCGAACTCGCGCAGCAGCTTCTTCTGCTTTTCGGTCAGGCGCACCGGCGTCTCGACGCTGACATGGCAGTAGAGATCACCGGGGTAACTCGACCGCACACCCTTGATGCCCTTGCCGCGCAGACGATAGGTCTTGCCCGACTGCGTGCCTTCGCCCACCTCGAGGCTGGCCTTGCCGTTGAGCGTCGGCACTTCGACCTCGCCGCCGAGCGCGGCCGTCGTGAAACCGATCGGGACCTCGCAGTGCAGGTCGTCGCCATCGCGCTGGAACACGGCGTGCTGCTTGAGGTGGATCTCGACGTAGAGGTCCCCGTGCGGGCCGCCGTTCATGCCGGGCTCACCCTTGCCGGCCAGGCGGATGCGCTGGCCTTCGTCGATGCCTTGCGGGATCGCGACTTCGAGCACCTTGTTCTTCTTGACGCGGCCGGCGCCGCTGCACGTCGTGCACGGCTCCGGAATCACCTTGCCGCTGCCGCGGCAGGTCGGGCAGGTTTGCTGGATCGAGAAGAAGCCCTGCGACATGCGCACGTTGCCGGCGCCGCCGCAGGTGCCGCAGGTCTTCGCACTCGTGCCCGGCTTCGCGCCGGAACCCGAACAGGTCTCGCAAGTGTCCCAGCTCGGCACGCGGATCTCGGTGGCGAAGCCCTCGGCCGCCTGTTCGAGCGTGATCTCCATGCTGTAACGCAGGTCAGCGCCGCGATAGACGGCATTGCGGCCGCCGCGCGCTCCGCCACCGAAGATGTCGCTGAAGATGTCGCCGAACGCATCAGCGAATCCGCCGAAGCCCTCCGGCCCGCCGCCGCCGAAGCCACCCGCGCCCTGCCCGAGCCCCGCGTGGCCGAAGCGGTCGTACGCCGCACGCTTGCTGGCGTCGGACAGCACTTCGTAGGCTTCCTTCGCCTCCTTGAACTTCTCTTCGGAAACCTTGGCATCGCCGTCCGTATTGCGGTCCGGGTGATGCTTCATCGCCAGCTTGCGATAGGCCTTGGTGATGTCCTGTTCGGACGCGTCCTTCGCTACTCCGAGGACTTCGTAGTAATCGCGCTTAGACATCGACTCCAGCACCCTTTCCATTCAACCCAGAGACGCCATGCCGCTTCCACCCTTGGCGATCGGTCGCCGGATACGTGGAGCGCGCGTGGCGCAAAGCAACGCAGTTTACGGTCCGTGCGTCGGCCCGCCGCCCTTGAACGAAGCGTCGAGCCGGCGATACAGCTCCTTCTGTTCCGCTGTCAGGTGCACGGGCGTTTCAACCTGCACCTGGACGTAGAGATCTCCGTGCGACCCGGACTTCATCGTTGGCATGCCCTTGCCGCGCAGCCGCAGGCGGCGACCGGGCTGCGTGCCCGCGGGGATAGTCATCGTCACCTGGCCATCGAGCGTCGGCACGTCGATCTCGCCGCCCAGCGCGGCCGTCGGCTGGCTGATCGTGATACGCGTGACGAGGTCGTCGCCCTCGCGCTCGAAGCGCGCGTGCGGCTCGATGTGGATCTGCACCAGCAGGTCGCCGGCCGGCCCACCCTCGTGGCCCGGCTGGCCGCGCCCGGCCACGCGCACCTTCTGGCCGTCGCGGATGCCGGCGGGAATCTTCACTTCGAGCGTGCGTTCGCCGCTGCCGCCTTCGCCGGGGACGTTGATCATCGTCTCGAAACCTCGCGCGGCCTGCTCGAGCGAGACGTTCATTCGATAGGCGATGTCGGCACCCTGGCGCGTGCGCGGCGCCGCGCCACGCCGACCACCGCGCGCTCCGCCGAAGAGACCTTCGAACAGGTCCTCGGGATTGCCTTCGAAGTGGAAGCCGCCGCCCGGCGCCTGGCCGCCGCGCGACTGGCGGAACACTTCATTGAAGTCGAAGCCGCCCGCGCCGGCACCAGCACCGCCTGCGCCGGCCATCGAGGGATCGACGCCGGCATGACCGAAGCGGTCGTACGCCGCGCGCTTGTCCTTGTCCGACAGCATCTCGTAGGCTTCCTTCGCCTCCTTGAAGCGCGTCTCGGCGTCCTTCCGCCCCTTGTTGCGGTCGGGGTGGTACTTCATCGCCAGCTTGCGATACGCCTTCTTGATGTCCTCTTCGGACGCGCCCTTGGGCACGCCGAGGATCTCGTAGAAGTCGCGTTTGCTCATTCGTTGCGCGTCACTGTCATCAATGCAAAAGCCGGGTGCGGCTTGGCGGCCTGCACCCGGCGGTTCCGGGCACCGGCCCGGTCATGCGGCTAATGCGCTTTCGCTTAGCCGCGCTTCACTTCCTTGAACTCGGCGTCGACGACGCTTTCGTCCTCGGCCTTCGCTCCGCCTTGCGCCGCGCCAGCATCCGCCGACTGCGCACCCTGCGCCTGCACCGCCGCCATCAACTGCTGATGCGCTTCGGTCAGCGACTTGAGCTTGGCCTCGATCACCGACTTGTCGTCGCCCTTGATTGCGTCCTCGAGTTCCTTCGCGGCCGACTCGACGCGCTCCTTGGTCGCCGCGCCGGCCTTGTCGCCGGCCTCGGTGGCCGCTTTGCGCGCCTCGTGCACCGCGGCGTCGGCCGTGTTGCGTACTTGCGCGAGTTCGAAGCGCTTGTGGTCTTCGGCCTTGTTGGCTTCGGCGTCCTTGACCATGCGCTGGATCTCGTCTTCCGTCAGGCCCGAGTTCGCCTTGATCGTGATCTTGTTTTCCTTGCCCGTTGCCTTGTCCTTCGCGCTCACGTGCAGGATGCCGTTGGCGTCGATGTCGAACGTGACCTCGATCTGCGGCATGCCGCGCGGCGACGGCGCGATGCCTTCCAGGTTGAACTCGCCGAGCAGCTTGTTGCCGCCGGCCATCTCGCGCTCGCCCTGGAAGACCTTGATCGTCACCGCCGGCTGGTTATCTTCAGCCGTCGAAAACGTCTGCGCGAACTTGGTCGGAATCGTCGTGTTCTTCTGGATCATCTTCGTCATGACGCCGCCCAGCGTTTCGATGCCGAGCGACAGCGGAGTGACGTCGAGCAGCAGCACGTCCTTCTTGTCGCCGGCGAGCACCGAGCCCTGGATCGCCGCACCGACGGCGACCGCCTCGTCCGGATTGACGTCCTTGCGCGGCTCCTTGCCGAAGAGATCCTTCACGACTTCCTGCACCTTCGGCATGCGCGTCTGACCGCCGACCAGGATCACGTCCTGGATGTCGGTGACCTTCACCCCGGCGTCCTTCAGCGCGGTCTTGACCGGCTCGATCGTGCGCTGGATCAGTTCTTCGACCAGCGACTCGAGCTTGGAGCGCGTGAGCTTGATGTTCAGGTGCTTCGGGCCCGACGCATCGGCCGTGATGTACGGCAGGTTGATTTCGGTCTGCGTCGCCGACGACAGCTCTATCTTCGCCTTCTCGGCCGCGTCCTTCAGTCGTTGCAGCGCTAGCACGTCCTTCGACAGGTCGGCGCCCTGCTCCTTCTTGAACTCGGCCACGACGTAATCGATGATGCGCTGGTCGAAGTCCTCGCCACCGAGGAAAGTGTCGCCGTTGGTCGACAGCACTTCGAACTGCTTCTCGCCTTCGACGTCGGCAATCTCGATGATCGAGATGTCGAACGTGCCGCCGCCCAGGTCGTAGACCGCGATCTTGCGGTCACCCTTGCCGGCCTTGTCCATGCCGAACGCGAGCGCGGCCGCGGTCGGCTCGTTGATGATGCGCTTGACCTCGAGGCCCGCGATGCGGCCCGCGTCCTTGGTCGCCTGGCGCTGCGAGTCGTTGAAGTAGGCCGGCACCGTGATGACGGCTTCGGTGACTTCATGGCCGAGGTAGTCCTCGGCGGTCTTCTTCATCTTGCGCAGCACTTCAGCCGACACCTGCTGGGCCGCCAGGTCCTTGCCCTGTGCGCGCACCCAGGCGTCACCGTTCGGAGCCTTGACGATCGCGAAGGGCATCAGCTTGATGTCCTTCTGCACTTCGGCATCCTCGAACTTGCGCCCGATCAGCCGCTTGACCGCGTACAGCGTGTTCTTCGCATTGGTCACGGCCTGCCGCTTGGCCGGCGCGCCGACGAGGATCTCGCCGTCGTCGAGATAGGCGATGACCGACGGCGTCGTGCGCGTGCCTTCGGCGTTTTCAATGACCTTGACCTGGTCGCCCTCCATCACCGCCACCGCGGAGTTGGTCGTGCCCAGGTCGATTCCGATGATCTTTGCCATGACTTTGTTCCCCTCGTCTTTACGCCGCCGGCCGTGGCCATGGCGGCAATTTCTCACTGGTCGCTATATGCGAGCCATCCCCATGGTTTCAACTTTTTCTTGGCTGGAATTCACTTCGCAATGACCACGAGGGCCGGTCGCAGCACGCGCTCCGAGATCGTCCAGCCCTTCTGCAGCACCGAAACGACCTGGTTGGCCGGGTGCTGTTCCGACGCAGGCACCGATGAGATCGCCTGGTGCCGGTGCGGATCGAATTTCTGGCCGACCGGATTGATCTCCGCCAGCGCGTTCTTCTCGAAGGCCGACCGCAACTGGCGCAGCGTCAGTTCGACGCCCTCGCGCAGCTGCACGGCGGAGGCGTCCTTGACCTCGAGCGCCTTTTCAAGGCTGTCCACCACCGGAACCAGCGACTCGGCAAACGACTCGACGGCGAACTTGTAGGCCTTGGTGACTTCTTCCTGGCCTCGGCGGCGGATGTTCTCGGCATCGGCCTTGGCGCGCAGGTAGAGCTCGTAGTTCTCGTTCGCCTTGGCGAGCGCGGCATCGAGTTCCTGCTCGACCTCGCCCACCGACGTCGAACCGATCGCAGGCTGTGCTGAGGCTTCCGCCGCAGCGGCGCTTTCCTTCTCAGGCGCGGCGGTATCGACCGACGCACCCGCATCCGGTTGCTGCATCACTCCTCCGGGTTTTATGTTTTGATTTCAAAGGCTTATTGGATCTGTGGGCGGCCGCGCGGAAATCAAGCGGCGACCGCCAGAAAGTTTGCCGTGCAGCCGTAGGGGCAGCCCTGCCAGGGCTTGCCGGAGCCCGAGGGGGTCATCCCACGAAGCAGCGGCCAATGTCGCCGGCGCGCGTCACATGCCCTGCCGGCGCCGGCCTCGAACGCTTCGTCGTGACGTCGTATCGCCACGACAGTGGCGGCCGCGCGCCGATCGATGCTCGATCGCGCGCCGGTCAGGCCATCAATGCCGTTCCGCACCTTGCATCACGCGCGAATCACCGGTTTGGATGAGAGGTCGACCGAGCGCACTCGCGGTAACGTGGGATCGGATGATCTTTCGCGTTCGACCGGGCATGCGTACAAATCAACTGGATCCTTCACCTCGAGCCACCACGACCATGGCGGTACTGAAGCAGGACGACCACAATCCCCGCGGCGAGACGTTCGGCGCCCAGGCGCCTATCGCGCTGATGGGCCTGGCCGCCATCGCGATCATCGCGCTGATCAATGCGCACGCGCGGCCGGCGGTGGTCGACAAGGCACCGGTCGTTGCCGCAGCCTGCAGAAGCGATTGCGGCACCGTTGTCGCTGTCACCCGCTCCGCACACTCGTCCCCGGTCTACTTCGTCGAGGTCCAGATGCTCGACGGCTCGATGCGCGTCGTGCAGCAGCTCGCCGCCGGCTTCAAGGTCGGCGACGTGGTGCAGGTCAACGGCAACGCGCTGTCGCTGCGTTCGCCGACTTCCTGACGGCGGCCGGCACCGACCGGCCTAGCGCTCCGCTCCCAACTGCATCGCGCGTGCGCGGCCCTGCTCGGCCTCGGCGGCCCGCGTCGCGGCGTCGGCACGTGACGTCGGCCAGCCCTGCATGTGCTGCATGCAAAGGTCGGTCAGCGCCGCGATGAAGGCGGGCGATTCGTTCAGGCACGCGATATAGCGGTACTCCTCGCCACCGCTCGCCAGGAACGTGTCGCGGCCCTCCATCGCAATTTCTTCCAGCGTCTCGAGGCAGTCGGCCGGGAATCCGGGGCAGATGACATCGACCGCCTTGGCACCGCCCCTGGCCAGGGCCTCGAGCGTCGGTGCGGTGTACGGCTGCAGCCACTCCGCGCGGCCGAAACGCGACTGGAAGGTCACGACATACTGGTCCGGGCCGAGCCCCAGCGACTCGGCCAGCAAGCGTCCGGTCTTCTGGCATTCGCAGTGGTACGGATCGCCGAGCAGCAGCGTGCGCTTGGGCACGCCGTGGAAGCTCATCACCAGCTTTCCGCCGCGGTCCTGCGCGCGACCGTGCCGCTTCCAGTGGTCGAGCACCGATTGACGGAGCGCGGCGATGAAGCCGGGGTGATCGTGGAAGTGCTTGATCCAGCGGACCTCGGGGATGTTGCGCACACGGCCGAGGCAGCTGAAGACCTCATCCAGCACCGATGCCGTCGTCGTCGCCGAGTACTGGGGGTACATCGGCAATATCAGCAGGCGGTCGACGCCGCGCTCGGCCAGTCGCCGCAACGCCGACTCGATCGACGGCTCGCCGTAGCGCATCGCGAGTTCGACATCGGCGTCGACGCCCTGATTACCCAGGTAGCCGCGCAGCAGGACGGTCTGCTGCTGCGAGTGCACCAGCAGAGGCGAGCCCTGCTCGGTCCAGATCGCCGCGTACTTGGCCGCCGACTTGCGCGGCCGCACGACCAGGATGACGCCGTTGAGGATCGGCCACCACAACAGCCGGGGAATTTCCACCACGCGCGGGTCGGACAGGAACTCCTTCAGGTAACGCCGCACCGGCCCCGCTTCGGGCGCCGTCGGCGTACCGAGGTTGACCAGCAGGACAGCGGTCCGCGTCGACCTTCCATGAGTAAACGGCGGTTCTGGCGAAAAAGCCATGTTTTTGGGGCCTTTTGATGCGATCCGGTAGACCGCCTTGCACCGCATTCTAGGGGGCGGGATTTTGGCGTCCGTGATCGCTACTAATCCCCGCGGGCTAGCGCATTTCGGTGAGGAGAGCGCAGTCCGGGGGGCCCTTGCGATCGCCGACGCGGGAAATAATCCCACGCAGGGGACCCCAGTTTCGACGCCGACGAAAGCAAGCAACACGTGGACGCAGAATCACCTGGGGCAAGGACTCGTGCCGAAACGCTGCTCGACGAGAGCGTCGGGCTGCTGGCACCACTGGTACAGCTGCTGGTCGCCAGCGGCGTGACCTATCCGCAATTCACGGCAGCGCTGAAGACCGCTTTCCTGCGCGCGGCCCATGCCGAACTCGAAAAGGGCCCGCGCAAGGTCACGGACTCGGCCGTCAGTCTGCTGTCTGGCGTGCACCGCAAGGACGTGCGGGCGCTGACCTCCGACGGCGTGCTGAAAGCACATACGTTCGATCGCATGCTGTCGCTGCCGGACGAAGTGTTCACCCGCTGGACCAACGATCCGAGCTACCTCGACGCCGACGGCTTTCCCAAGGTCCTGCCGATGCGCGGCCGGACTCCCGAGGAGCCCTCCTTCGAGCAGCTGTCGCAGTCGATTTCGCGCGACTTTCATCCGCGCTCCATCGTCGAGGAACTCGTCCGGCTCGGCATGGCCGAAGTGCAGGGCGAAACCGTCCGGCTGCGCGCCGGCACCTATGTTCCCCGCGAGGACTTCGCCAAGACGCTGTCGTACATCCGGCGCCAACGTCGCTGACCACATCGCTTCGGCCGCCCAGAACCTGCGCGCCGTCCAGCAGGGTGACTCCGGGCCCTTCCTGGAACAGAGCCTGTATGCCGACGAGCTCTCGGAGGAATCGGTGCTGGAACTGCAGCGGCTGGCGCGCCGCATCTGGGAGTCGGCGCTGCGCCGCATGTTCGCCCTGGCGAACGAACGCACCCGCATCGACGAGCGCGGTTCGCCCGGAACACAGCTGATGCGGATGCGCTTCGGTGCGTACTTCTATTCGGAACGCGCCAATCCCCTTTCTAGTGAGCCCGACCTGCACCGTCGAGGACTCCAAGGACGCCAATTCATGAAATCGCTGCTTCGAATCCTTGTCGTGATCGTTACCGCCGGCCTGGCCGGGTGCGGCGGCGGTGGCGGTGAAATGGTCGCCCGTATCGGCAGTGGCGGCAGCGGGGCCCCGGTTTCCGCAGGCGCCGGCGCGGTCAGCGGATTCGGCAGCATCATCGTCAACGGCCAGCACTACGACGAGACCGCCGCCCAGGTGTTCGTCGACGAGCGCCCGGACCTGCCGATCGGCCGCCAGCGTGGATGCCATCCGTCTCGGATCGCAGATCCGTTTCGAGCACCAGTCGAACAGGATTTCCCAGGCCACGGTCGCGGCGGAAGTGATCGGCCCCGTCGCTTCGGTCGGTGCCGACACGCTGACCGTGCTGAGCCAGACGGTCCGCGTCAACGCTGCTGCAGCGTCACCGACGGTCTTCGACGGCTTCACGGCCCTGACCGACCTGGCGGCCGGCTCGATCGTCGAGGTCCACGGACAGCGCAATGCCGCGGGTGAGATCGTTGCCAGTCGCATCGAGCTGCGGCCTGCGACCGGCGTCATGCGTGTCGCCGGCACGGTAGCCAGCGCAGCGTCAGACTCGTTCAAGATCGGGACACTGACTGTGCGTACGGCGTCAGGCGACCGTCCTGCCGGCCGGCCAGACCGCTGGCGACCGGACAGCGTGTTGCCGCCTGGACCGACCAGCCGCTGGCCAACGGAGAGTTCGTTGCCCGGGTGGTCCGCATCGGCGGCACGAACGTGCCCGATGCCGCCGCGCTGACGCTCGACGGCGTTGTCACCGACTACAAGACAGTCTCCAGCTTCCGAGTGGGCGGCTATGCGGTCGACGCCACCGGTGCGCAGTTCGTCGGTGGCACCGCAACGGACCTGCGCGACGGGCGCTTCGTGCGTGCCAGCGGCACCGTCAATGCCGGCGTCCTGCGCGCAACGCGCATTGAATTCATTGCAGCCACGGCACCGGTCGTCGAAGTGACCGGTGCCATCGCGAGCTTCACCGACGCCAAGAGCCCGTTCAGCGTCCGCAACACGGGGACGCTCGTCACGCCGCAGACGACTTACACGCGCGGCGATGCCACGAACCTCGGCGAGGGAGTACTGGTCAAGGTGGAAGGACCGCTGGTCAATGGCAAGCTCGAAGCGATCAAGGTCGACTTCCTGCCGCCGTCGGCCGGCATCGCGCGCGTGCTCTTTGGCACTGTCAGCAAGCCGAGCGCCGCTGCAGACCCGCGCACCTTCGTGCTCACGCCCCTGCCGTTCGAGGTGAAAACGACAGCAGCGACGCAGTACAAGAAGGGCGTCGCCGCCGACCTGAAGGACGGCCGGAGCGTCAAGGTCGCCGGCAGCTACGACGGGCTCCAGTTCGTCGCCGATGAGATCCAGTTCATGGACAACGCACAGGATGCACCGACCTTCTCCGTCGAAGGCATCGCCAGCAACGTGCAGCCCGGCTCGGTCGTCGTCGACGGCAAGACGGTCATGCTGACCCCGACGACGATCTACCTGCGCAAAGGTGTCGCGGTGAAGTTCGACGACCTGAAGAACGGTGCCTACGGTCGATATCGAGGCGGTCAAGCTCAACGGCATCCTGTACGCCGTCAGCGTGGAGCTCAAGGAACCGGCGAGCGGCTCAGCGTCGGTGCGCGGCATCGTCAGCGGTCGCGCCAGCGACACGGCCACCGAATTCCTCGTCGGCTCGCAGCGCGTCAGCGTCGCCGGCAGCCCGCAGATCGTCCCGGGCAGCAAGTCGCTGAAGGACATCAGGAACGGCACCGACCTCGAGGTCGAGGGAACGATCGCGAGCGGGCTGCTGACGGCCACACGAGTGAAGTTCCGCTGACCGGCGCGAGCGCTGCGCCGGAACGGCGGCGCGGGATCGCATTCGTTCGACAACTGGTTGCAATGAGGCCGGTGCGTCCGAACCCCCGCGCCTGCTCCCGCCCGCAACGCGACCTCTCGGCAGCGCCCGTGCGATGCGGCGCTGCGCGCCGCTTGCTTGGGAAGGCCACGCCGACCCGCTCCCGGCAGGCTCGGTAGCGAGCCTGGGGCTACCTCCAGCGAGGGAGGTCGCGGGCGAATTTGACCCAACGCAGAGCCGCTTGCCCGTGCCACCGGCAGCATCGCGGCATGACATCCACGACAAAATCCACGGCCGTCGGTGCCGAGCGCCGCGAAGCACGGCTCGCAACACCCCGGCTCACGCGTGAGCTCAACACCATCGGCGCGATGCTGCGCATCTACTGCCGGGATCACCATGGCACGCCGCCGCGCGACGGCGACGGTCTGTGCGAAGAATGCGGCGGCCTCTTCGAATACGCACGCAAGCGCCTCGCGGGCTGCCCGTATGGGCCGGAAAAGCCCACGTGCACGAACTGCCAGATCCATTGCTACGGCCCGCAGCAGCGCGAAGCAACCCGAGTGATGATGCGCTACGCCGGCCCGCGCATGATGTGGCGCCACCCGCTGCTGGCGCTGGCGCATGTGCTGGACGGCAAGCGACCGGCGCCGCCGAAGCCGCGGGCAACCGCTCGCAACGACACGCCGCCGGCGGGCGATTCGACGCCACCGTCGCGCTGAAGCACCGCGCGACGGCAGCCCGGCGCCGGTTCAGCTGAACCGGGGAAACAGCAGGTTGTTTTCCAGATGCACGTGCTCGTGCACGTCATCGATCAGCTTGCGCAATGCCGCGTAGAGCGCGCGCCACGTCGGGCAGGCATCCTCCGGCAGCGCAAACCCGTGAGTCAGGGCCTCGAGTCGGGCCAGCCGCTCGCCATGTTCGTCGTGTTCGAAACGCATGCGCGAGATCGGCGACGTGATCATCGGGTGACCGCCCTGCATCATCAGCGGAAACAGGATCTGCTCCTCCTTCGCCATGTGCTCGTCGAGCGCCGTAGCGAGTTCCTCCAGCGCAGCATGCAGTCCGGCCGGGACCATCGCATGGCCGGCGTGGCGCTGTTCGACCCGCGCCGCGAGCCGCAGCAGCTCGGGCAGTTCACGGCGATGCGTGTCGTGATAGCGGGCCAGGATGTGCCCGATCAGCGCGTTCGTTTCCGTCGGCGCCTCGCGCGGCGCGTCCGGCGCGAGGCGCGCCAGTTCGGACTCGATCTGCTCGAGCGACACCGCGCGCTCGGCCGCCGCTTCGGCCAGCGGACGCGCGCCGCCACAGCAGTAGTCGATGCGGTGCGCACGAAACACCGAGGTTGCGCCAGGCAGTGAAGTGGCAATGTCCGCCACCGTTCGATCGGCGTATCCCATGATTCCTCCTCTAAGAGACCCGCGCAGTCTGGGTCTCCAGAGCCGCGGCGCGCTTGACGCGCAGCAAATTCGGCAAGCCGAGGTAGCGCTGCCTACCCCTTTGGTGAAGACCACGCCTCTTCCATTCCCTCCCGCCTGGCGGGAGGGTCAGGGAGGGTGCCGTGCCGTTGACAATCGGCGGAGCGCGCGGCCGCTCCGGAGCGAAGCCGACTTACTTGCCTTCCGGCCCGAGTGCACGTGCGACCGCGTAGCGGTCGCGTACACGAGCGACGCCTAGCCTTGCGACAACGCGCTCGACAGCAGCTTGGCCGTAATGTCGACGATCGGGATGACGCGCTCGTAGGCCATGCGGGTCGGTCCGACGACGCCGAGCGTGCCGACCACCTGGCCGTCGACGGTGTAGGGGGCGACCACCAGGCTCATCTCGTCCATCGGCACGAGCTGCGACTCGCCTCCGATGTAGATCTGGACGCCATGCGCGCCGATCGACGTATCCAGCAGGTGGATCAGCCGTGTCTTGTGTTCGAAGAGGTCGAACATCCGGCGCAGCGTATCGACATCGGTGGAGAGGTCACTGCCGAGCAGGTTGCGTTCGCCGGAGACGACCACGGGATCGGATTCCGCCTCGGCCTCGCTGCCCGCCTGCACGGCGGCTTCCATCAGCGCCGAGATGTCCTCGCGCAGGCGGCGCAGGTCGGACTGCAGCAGCGTGCGTACCTCGTTGAAGCTCTTGCCGGCGAAGTGTTCGTTCAGCATGTTCGCTGCCTCGATCAGCTGCGACTGCGTGAACGAGGTCTGGGTCAGCAGGATGCGGTTCTGCACGTCGCCTTCGGGCGTGACGATGATCAGCAGCACCCGGCGGTCCGAAAGCCGCACGAACTCGACCTGCTTGAACGACGACGAGCGCCGCGGCGTCAGCACGACGCCGGCGAACTGCGACAGGCTGGACAGCAGCTGCGCGGCGGTCTGGATGGCCCGCTGCGGGTCGGCCTCGCGCAGGCGGCCTTCGATGATGGCCGTCTGCTTCTCCTCGAGCGGGCGCAGCGTGACAAGCGTGTCGACGAAGAACCGGTAGCCGCGTGGCGTCGGCACCCGGCCCGCCGAAGTGTGCGGGCTCGCCACGAACCCCATCTCTTCGAGGTCCGACATGACGTTGCGGATCGTCGCCGGCGAAAGATCGAGTCCCGAGAGCCTGGACAGCGCGCGCGAGCCCACCGGTTGGCCGTCGGCAATGTAGTGCTCGATCAGGGTTTTGAGCAGCGTGCGCGCGCGTTCGTCGATCATGCGCAGATTCTATGACGGTTGCCGCGCTTGCGATGTGCGGCGCGGTAGTACAGACAGGTGGGCGCGTCCTGCATAATCGCCCGATGACGCAAGCATTCCGCCACGTCGCCCTGTTCGGGAAGCCGCGCGCCGAAGCCATCCGCGAGCCGCTGCTCGCGATCGCGCGCATCGTCGAGTCGACCGGGGCGCGGGTACTGTTCGACCTCGCGACCGCCGAGAGCGTGGGTCTGGATGACGTCGAAGGGCACACGGTGCATGCCATCGGCAAGCACGCGGACGTCGCCATCGTGCTGGGTGGCGACGGCACGATGCTCGGCATCGCCCGCGAACTAGCGCCGTTCCGCGTGCCGCTGATCGGCATCAACCACGGCCGGCTCGGGTTCATGACCGACCTCGCCCTCGACCAGATGGCGGAAACTCTGCCGGCGATGCTGGGCGGCCGTTACGAGACCGACCACCGCTTCGTCCTGGATGCGGAAGTGCGGCGTGCGGGCAACGTCGTGCACCACGCGGTCGCGCTCAACGACGTCGTCGTCTCGCGCGGGGTCGCGGGCGGAATGGTGGAGTACACCGCGCGCGTCGATGGCGTGAACATGTACAACCAGCGCGCCGACGGCGTCATCATCGCGACGCCCACCGGCTCGACCGCCTACGCGCTGTCGGCCGACGGGCCCATCCTTTATCCGAGCCTCGGTGGTCTGCTGCTGGTGCCGGTGGCGCCGCAGACACTTTCGAACCGGCCGATCGTGCTGCCCAACGACGTCGTGGTCGAGATCGAGATCACCGACGTGCGCGATGCCAACGCGCACTTTGACATGCAGTCGTACGCGCATCTGATCGCGGGCGACATCGTGCGCGCCCGGCGCGGCGCCGACATCGTCACGCTGCTGCATCCGGTCGGCTACAACTTCTTCGCCACGCTGCGCCAGAAGCTGCACTGGAGCATCATGCCGAGCGAACCGCACTCGCGCGCCTGATTCCTGCCTGCCTCGCCGAGCATGCTGGTTTCGCTATCGATCCGCGATTTCGTCATCGTCGACACGCTCGAACTGGAGTTCGCATCCGGCTTCACGGTGCTGACCGGCGAGACCGGGGCCGGCAAGTCGATACTGATCGATGCCCTTCAGCTCGCGCTCGGCGAACGCGGGGAGGCCGATGTCGTGCGCGAGGGTGCAACACGCGCCGACATCGCGGCCGAATTCAGGGCCCCCGCGCCGGTCGAGCGCTGGCTCGCCGGGCATGAACTGACGGGCGACAGCGCCGGGCTCGTGCTGGTCCGGCGCACGGTCGACGCGAACGGGCGCAGCCGCGCCTTCATCAACGGCGCCGCCGTGACGCTCGGCCAGTTGCGCGAGCTCGGCGAGCAGCTGGTCGACGTGCATGGCCAGCATGCGCACCAGTCGCTGTTGCGGCCTGCAGCACAGCTCGACCTGCTCGACGAGCATGGCGCACTCGGCGATCAACGACGCGGCGTCGCCGCCGCGTACGCCGAGTGGAAGCGGGAGCAACGGGCGCGCGCGGACGCCGAAGCGATGGCCGCGAGCGCCACCGCGGAGCAGGAGCGGCTGCGCTGGCGGGTCGAAGAGCTCGAGGCACTGGCGCCCGTCGCCGGCGAGTGGGAACAGGTCGAGGCCGAGCACAAGCGGTTGTCGCATGCCGCCAGCCTGCTGGAAGGCGCTCAGGCCGCGATCAATGCGCTCAACGAAGCGGACGACTCGGCGCTCGCGCGGATCGGGACGAGCAGCAGCCGGCTGACACAACTTTCCGCCTTTGACGACCGGCTCAAGCCTGTCGTCGAGCTGATCGAGACCGCGCAGGTGCAACTCGACGAGGCCGTGGCGGCGCTGCAGCGCTACGTCGACCGGGCCGATCTCGATGCCACGCGCCTGGCCGATGTCGAGGCCCGTGTCTCGGCACTGCATGCGGCCGCGCGTCGGCTGCGCTGTGCGCCGGGGGACCTGGCCGGAATGCTTGCCGACTCGCGGGCGAAACTCTCGGCGCTGACGGCTTCATCCGATCTCGCGGGACTGCAGGCGCGTGAACTGGCCGCGCAGCAGCGCTACGACAAGGCCGCCTCAGCGCTCTCGAAGGCGCGCCGCGCAGCCGCCCGCCAGATGTCGACCGAGGTCACGCGGGCGATGCAGGATCTCGCGATGCCCGGTGGGCGCTTCGAGGTGCAGTTGACTGACGTGGAACCCGCGCCGGCAGGCAACGAGAAAGCCGAGTTCATGGTCGCGGCGCATGCCGGCGTAGCGGTCAAGCCGCTGGCACGGGTCGCCTCGGGCGGCGAACTCGCGCGCATTTCGCTCGCGATCGCCGTCATCGCGGCGTCGGCCACGCCGGTGTCAACGCTGATCTTCGACGAAGTCGATGCCGGCATTGGCGGCGCGGTGGCGGAAACCGTGGGCCGCCTGCTGAAGCAGCTCGGGCAGAGTCGCCAGGTGCTGTGCGTCACCCACCTGCCGCAGGTCGCAGCACGCGGCGACCAGCACTTCGCCGTGACCAAGGAGAGTGCGGCCGATGGACGGCCGGTGTCGCACATCGGCGTGCTCGAGCGCCGTGCCCGTGTCGAAGAGCTGGCGCGGATGCTCGGCGGGCAGGAGATCACCGAGACCACGCGCAAGCACGCGCGCGAGATGCTGAGCAGCTAGTGCTCCTCGTGTAAGCGACCGGCTTTGCTCGATCGCACGTGCACTCGGAGTGGCACGGCCTGCAAGCCGCGCAGTGGACCGGCCGCGCGCACCGCCGAAACAGAAAGGCACGCCACCCATCGCATCGCGACGATGCGAACTACCCCGCCCGTTCCAGCAGCAACTGCGCAGCCGCCAGGTCGGCCACCGCGGTGCCGACCGACTTGAAAAGGGTGATGTCACCCGCTGACCTGCGGCCGCGGCCCGGGTCGGCCACGAGCTCGGCGAGCTCGGCCACGATCGACGCGCGGTCGATGACGCCGGCCTCGATGGGTTCGAGGATGTCGGCGGCCTCGGCCAGCGCGCCCGCATAGGTATCGACGACGATGCGAGCCCGTGCCACCGCCTCGTCGTCGGCTTCGCGCATGCCGCGGCGGAATCCGCCGACGAGGTCCAGATGCGTTCCACTCCCGACCCAGGCGCCACGCACGATCGGCTGCGTCGACGTGGTCGCGCAACTGATGATGTCCGCGCCGCGCACCGCGCCTTCCAGATCCTCCACGGCCTGCGCGGGCAGTCCCTCGTCGCGCAGCCGCTGGGCCACCGACTGCGCACCCTCCCCGCGGCGGCCCCAGACCCACAGTCGTTCGAGCCGCCGCGCGCGAGCGTGCGCATGCGCCATGAAGGGAGCGAGCTTTCCGGTGCCGATGATCAGCGCGTTGCGTGCATCGGCGCGCGCGAGGTGCCGTGCCGCCAGCAACGACACGGCGGCGGTGCGCCTCAGCGTCAGCGCCTCACCGTCGATGACCGCCTTCGCCGCGCCCGTTATGCGGTCGAACAGTACGTAGATCGCGTTGACCGTGGCGAGGCCGCGCGCCGGGTTTTCCGGCATGACGGTCACCAGCTTGACCCCGAGTGCGGCGGGGGACCACGCGGGCATCAGCAGCAGCGTGTCGGAACCGGACAAGGCGTGCGCGTGACGCAACGGCGCCACGGGCTGCGACAGCAACATGCGGCCGATCGCATCGGCGAGCGCGTCGAGGTCGAGCGCCGCGTCAACCTGCGCGGCCGTGAAGAGACGCATCAGCCCGCCGCGCCGGCGACGAAGCTTCCCGACCGCCCGCCATGCTTCTCGAGCAGCCGCACATCGCCGATGACCATGCCGCGATCGACGGCCTTGCACATGTCGTAGATCGTCAGCAGGGCTACCTGGACTGCCGTCAGTGCTTCCATCTCGACCCCGGTCGGTCCGTGGGTCTCGGCGCGCGCCTCGCAGGTCACCGCGCTGGCCGATTCATCGATCGTGAAATCGACGGCGACCCGCGTCAGCGCAATCGGATGGCACAGCGGGATCAGCTCGGACGTTCGCTTCGCACCCTGGATCGCCGCGATACGGGCGACGCCGAGGACATCGCCTTTCTTCGCCTGCCCGGCCTGAACCGTGGCGAGCGTCGACGGCAGCATCGAGATGCGCCCGGTCGCCACGGCCACGCGGTGGGTCGCCGGCTTGTCGCCAACGTCGACCATGTGGGCCTGACCGGAGGCGTCAAAGTGAGTCAGGGACTTCATCGGCCAGCAGCAATCCAGCAAGGGAACGAAACACCAGGCTGGATATCATACGGAAGAGGCGCCTTTGCGCCTGTCCGTCCCTCGTGCAAATCGCCCGCTTCGCTCTCGTCCTGCTGGTGGCCTTCACCCTCGCCGCGCCCACGGCGCTGCCGGCGCGCGCCCAGGGGTTCGAGCTCCCGATGCTGGGAGAGGCCGGCAGCGAAGAACTGCCACCCGGCATGGAGCGCAAGATCGGCGAGCAGATCATGGCCCAGATCCGGCGCGATCCGGACTACCTGGCCGACCCGGAATCGACCGAGTACCTGAACCACCTGGGTTACCAGCTCGTCTCCGTCAGCGCCGCGCGCACGAACGACTTCAGCTTCTTCATCGTGCGCGATCCGATGCTCAACGCCTTCGCGCTGCCCGGCGGGTTCATCGGCGTGCACACCGGCCTGGTCATCGCAGCACAGACGGAGTCCGAACTGGCGGGCGTGATCGCGCACGAAATCGGCCACGTCTCGCAGCGGCATATCGCGCGCATGCTCGGCCAGCAGAAGGACACGCTGGCGATTCAGATCGGCGCGTTGCTGCTTGCAATCCTCGCGGCGCGGGCCGGCGGCAGTTCGAGTGGCGACCTGGCGCAGGCCGCGATCTTCGGCGGCCAGGCCGCCGCCATCCAGCAGCAGCTCAACTTCTCGCGCGAAGCCGAGCGCGAAGCGGATCGCGTCGGCTTTGTCACTCTCGTCAATGCCGGTTTCGACGGGCGCGGACTCGAAGCCTTCTTCGGGCGGCTGCAGCAGGGCTCGCGACTGTATGAGGGGACTGCGCCCGCGTACCTGCGCACGCACCCGCTGACGGTCGAGCGCATCAGCGACATGCAGAACCGCACGCGCAATCTGCGCTTCAAGCAGCGCCCCGACGCCCTGGACTTCTACCTGGTGCGGGCCCGGCTGCGCGTGCTGCAGGAGGTCAGCAACCAGGGCTGGCTCGACCTGCTCGAGTACTTCAACGGTCAGCTGAAACTACGCACCGCCAGCACGGACGTCGCCGCGCACTACGGCGCGGCACTGGCGGCTCTGAAGCTCAACAAGCCGGATCTGGCCCTTGAAAATGCGCTCGCCGCACGCCGCCTGACGACGGCTTCGTCGGTCATTCTCGACAAGCTGGTATCCGAGACGCGCTTTGCCGCCGCACGGTCGGATGAGGAACGCCGCCAGGCGCTCGACGCCGCCCGCGACACCGCGGCACGCTATCCACTGTCCCTGGTGGCCGTCGCGAACTACATCGATCTTCTGAACAAGTCGAACCAGCACCAGCAGGCGATCGACACCCTGCGCACCCAGATCGCGATCACGCGCTCCCAGCCGGCGTACCACGCCCTGCTGGGACGCAGCTACCAGGCGCTCGGCAAACAGTCGCTGCACCACCAGTCCATGGGCGAGATGTACGCCCTGCTCGGCATCAAGCCGGCAGCGCTGCAGCAGCTGGAACTTGCGCGGCGTGCCAACGACGGCGACTTCTACACGATGTCGGAGATCGACGCGCGCGTCCGCGAGTTGCAGGCGGAGATGCGGCGCGAGCAGGAAGCGCTGCGCGAGAGCGGGCGGCCCAGCCAGGAAGGCAAACCGTCGCGCTGAGTCGCAGTGTTCCCGCGCGGCCCGACCCCGGTCGACGCCGCGGGCCGCGGCGGAAGGACACCGTACAATTGCGCGCCGCTTTACCGATCCTGATCCCGATCACGAACGTCTGCGCCTGGCCCAGCGCCATCACCCGCTTGCCACGATGAATTCCATGACACCAGCGGAAAATCAACAATTGAGCAGCCCGACCGACATGGCAGGTGCGATCGAGACCGACGCCGTCATCGTCGGTGCCGGTCCGGTGGGCTTGTTCCAGGTGTTCGAGCTGGGCCTGCTGGAGATCAAGGCGCACATCATCGACTCTCTGAAAGACGTCGGCGGACAGTGCATCGAGCTCTATCCCGACAAGCCGATCTACGACATTCCGGCGGTTCCGGTGTGCACCGGCAAGGAACTGACCGACAACCTGCTCAAGCAGATCGAGCCCTTCGGCGGCACCTTCCACCTGGGGCAGGAAGTCAGCGTCGTGCAGAAACTCGAGGACGGCCGCTTCTTCGTCGAAACCGGCAAGGGCACGCGCTTCATCACGAAGGTCGTCATCATCGCGGCCGGTGTCGGCTCGTTCCAGCCGCGCACGCTGAAGGTGCCCGGGATCGAGAAATTCCTGGACACGCAACTCCACTATCGGGTCAAGGATCCGACGCAGTTTCACGGCAAGAACCTCGTGATTGCGGGCGGCGGCGACTCCGCTCTCGACTGGGCGCTCGACCTCGCCGGCAAGGCCGAGAGCGTCGTGCTGGTGCACCGGCGCGACGGTTTCCGCGCGGCACCGGCGTCGGTCGCCCGGATGAAGGAAATGTGCGAGCGGCTCGAGATGCAGTTCCTCGTCGGCCAGATCTCCGGTTTCGAAGAGACCGAAGACCGGCTTTCCGAAGTGCGCGTCACTTCGCTCGACGGGCTGACACGCCGCGTGCCGCTCGATGCGCTGCTGGTGTTCTTCGGCCTGTCGCCCAAGCTCGGACCGATCGCAGAATGGGGACTCGATCTCGAACGCAAGCAGGTCGTCGTGGATACCGAGAAATTCGAGACCAATGTGCCGGGCATCTTCGCGGTGGGCGACATCAACATTTACCCGGGCAAGAAGAAGCTCATCCTGTCCGGCTTCCACGAGGCCGCCCTCGCCGCCTTCGGCTCCACGAAGTACATCTTTCCCGAGCGCAAGGTCCATCTGCAGTACACGACGACCAGCCCGAAGCTGCACAAGATCCTCGGCGTCGAGTCGCCGGTGTTCGACTGAGCCGAACGGGCGCGTACACCAAGCCCGGGGGCTCGCTGATTTTCAGTCGGGTTGAGGCGAGCGCACGAAGCCGAATCGATCCGGCATTTGAGCCGCATGCAGGCGACCGAGCGGCGTGTCACCTGAAATGCCAAGCGGCGCGCCATGAACCACGACACTCTGCGCGCCGTCGCGCAGCCCAGCAGCCAGTTCCCCTGGCTGCAATTCCCCCGGTCCATCGGGCTGCATTGCATCGAGGATGCGCCCGTTGTCGCGTGAATCAAAAAGGCCGAAGCCGAGTTCTGTCATAAGAAAGACGCGCCCAGACTCGTCGATCCACGCGCCACGGAGCTGACTGGCGCGAACTCCGGTGTGAGATTGCAACGCAGGCTTCCCGGCGTCCAGTGTGACTTGCCAGACCCACGGCGCGGCCTCGAGCGTGACAAAGACGCGTTGCGGCCCGTTCTGGAAGTACCAGCGGCCCCGCTCGTCACCCGCGTAGTTGCGGCCGATGAACTCGCGCAGGGCCGCGTTGCCGATCGGCTGGGCCTGCAGTCGCCACTCGCCGCGCGCCGTCAGTCCGAGCCAGCCATAGACGGCCGGAACGTCCGGCCACTTCGCCAGTGCCGCCACGACGGTGAGATCCATGGCGCGAAGGATAGGCGCGTGCAGCGTCTAGACGCCGCGCGTGAAGAACTCGCGCAGGCGCTGCGGGATGAAGTCGAGCCGCCCGGGAAAGGGACTGCGCGCGAAGCCGATGTGACCGCCTTCGTCCGGATGCTCGAGCTGCACGAAGCGCGAGACCTCGGCCGGACCCGGCAAGCTCTCGGCCGGCACGAACGGATCGTTCAGCGCATTGAGCGCCAGCAACGGCACCCGCACGCCGGCGAGCCACGGCTTGCCCGAAGCCCGCGTCCAGTAGTCCTCGGTGTTGCGGAATCCGTGCACCGGTGCCGTGTAGGCATTGTCGAACTCGTAGAGATTGCGGCTGGCGCGCAGCCGTTCGGCATCGGCCACACCGGGGAAGCGTTCGAGCTTCGCCAGTGCTTTCGGCTTGAGCGTTGCGAGGAACATCGTCGTGTAGATGCGGTTGAATCCCCGTCCAAGCGCCGCACCACCGGCCGACAGATCGAGCGGTGACCCCACCGACGCCGCCGCTGTCACGAACTCCGCGTCCTCGGCACGTTCGCCGAGCCACTTCGCCAGCATGTTGCCGCCCAGCGAGACGCCGACGGCGTGCAGCCGCGACTGCGGCCACCGCGCATGCACCCGCCGCAGGATCCAGTCGCCCTCGGCCGAGTCCCCCGAGTGATAGGCACGTGGCAACCGGTTCGGTTCGCCCGAACAGCCGCGAAAGTGCACAACGATCCCGCGCCAGCCGAGATCGGCAAACTCGCGCATGACCGCACGGGCATAGTGGCTCGATGAACTGCCCTCGAGGCCGTGGAACAACACCAGGATCGGAGCGGCGGCATCGCCCGGCTCGGGCTGGGCGAAGTCCGCATCGATGAAGTCGTCATCCGGCGTCGTCCAGCGCTCGCGCCGGTAAGCCACACGTGGTTGCGGCGTCAGTAGCGCCGGAACGATCGTCTGCAGGTGGCCACCGGGCAGCCAGACGGGCGCACTGTAGGACGATGCGCCCGCCACGTCAGTGGAGGATCGCGTTCGGCTCCGCCGCGCTGACCACTTCGCCTCCCTTGGACTGGGAGGCATGGTGCAGCACCATCTTCCAGCCGGCCGAGGTCTTCACGTACACATTGGTTGCCAGCACGCTGACCACCTGTTGCACCGAGCCCTCCTTGACCAGGATTTCCTCGATGACGTTATGGACGGCCACCGTCGGTGTGTCGAGCGACTTGCGCGAGGTGCTACGCACGTTTAGAGCCCCGCCCGCGAGGATCGCGGCCCAGGAGGCGCGCACAGCCGCATAGCCGAGCAGGCGCGGCCCGTTCGGATGCACGCAGACCACGTCGTCATCCTCGAGCCAGAGGTCGACGACGGCGTCGACGTCAGCGTTCTCGAGCGCCTCGTAGAAGGCGCGCTCGCACTCCTCGGGCGAGGCGAAGAGCAGGGGTTTGGTCAGGCGCGACATGGGCGGCGAATCGTGACGGCAGGCGGGCTCAGTGTCCCTTGGGCACTTCGCCGGCCTTCAGTCGGTAGTGCGTGCCGCAATACGGACACATCGCCTCGCCGGTCGTGGCGACGTCGAGAAACACGCGCGGGTGATGGTTCCACACCGGCATGGCCGGGTTGGGACAGAACGCCGGCAGATCCGTCGCGCGCAGTTCGACGACCGGCCCTTCCTTGCGCGTCGTGACCGTCGTACTCATACCGGCGTCAGCCAGCGGCTGTACTTGGACGCGCGCCCGTTGACGACATCGAAGAAGAGCGACTGGATCTTCTCGGTGACCGGGCCGCGCGCGCCGGCGCCGATGACGCGGCCGTCGAGCTCACGGATCGGCGTCACCTCGGCGGCGGTGCCGGTGAAGAACGCTTCGTCGGCCAGGTACACGTCGTCGCGTGTCATCGGCATCGAGCTGACGGCGTAGCCGAGATCGCGCGCAAGCTCGATGACCGTCGCGCGCGTGATGCCGGTGAGCCCGGAAACCATTTCAGGCTCGAAGAGCTTGCCGTCCTTGACGATGAAGAGATTCTCCCCCGCTCCTTCGGCCACGAAGCCATTCGTGTCGAGCAGCAGCGCCTCGTCGTAGCCATCGCGCACGGCTTCCTGGTTCGCGAGAATCGAGTTGACGTAGTGTCCCGCGGTCTTGCTGCGCACCATCGAGACATTGATGTGGTGGCGCTGGAACGACGAGGTCTTGACGCGTATGCCCTTCTGCAGTCCTTCCTCGCCCAGGTACGCGCCCCAGGGCCAGGCCGCAATCGACACATGGACCGCGGCGCCCTTCGGGCTGACGCCCATCTTCTCCGAGCCGTAGAACGCGAGCGGCCGCAGGTAGCAGGACTCGAGCTTGTTCGCGCGCACGACCTCGCGCTGTGCCTCGAAGAGCTGTTCCCGGCCGTAGGGGATCTCCATCATGAAGATCTTGGCCGAGTTGAAGAGGCGATCCGTGTGCTCCTTGAGACGGAAGATCGCCGGTCCGCGGTCGGTCTTGTAGGCCCGTACGCCTTCGAAGACCGCCAGGCCGTAGTGCAGCGAGTGCGTCAGCACGTGCGTGGTGGCATCGCGCCACGGCACCAGCTTGCCGTCATACCAGATGAAGCCGTCGCGATCGGCCATCGACATCGCCGTTCTCCTTCAGTTGCTCAACCGTGCTCGTCCGGCAGGGATTCTAGCGAACGCGACCACCCCATCATGACTCGAGCAGGCGGCTGCACCCGGAGACGCTTCATATAATCCGCGCTCACCGGAGTCCGTCTTGCCATCGACCTCGTCCGCCGGACGGCAAATCGCGCTGCTCGCGCTCTGCCAGGCGCTGCTGTACATCAACAATGTCACGCTGATCGCGATCAATGGTCTCGCCGGGCTCGCGCTCGCGCCGACGCCGCTGCTGGCGACGCTGCCGATCACGACCTACATCATCGGTTCGGCGCTGACCACCGTGCCCGCATCCCTGGGCATGGGCCGCTGGGGCCGGCGCGCTGGCTTCATGTTCGGGGCGTCGATGGGCGCGCTGGGCACTGCCGTCGCCGCGTACTCGGTCGTGCAGGGAAGCTTCGTCGGACTGACGATCGGCACCTTCATCGTCGGGCTGTACAACGCCTTCGGCCAGTACCTGCGCTTTGCGGCCGCGGAAGTCGCCGACGCCGCGGCGCCGTCGCTGAAGGACCGTGCCATCGCGTGGGTGCTGGCGGGCGGCATCGCCGGCGGCATCGTGGGACCCGAGCTTTCCAAGATCACGCGCGAACTGCTGCCGGCACTGTTTGCCGGCAGCTATGCAGTGCTGGCGCTGGTCGCCCTGGTCGCGCTCACCGTCGCGAGCCGACTCCAGGTGCCACGGCCGCATGGCAGTGCCCACGACGGTCCCGCCCGCCCGCTCGGCGAGATCGCACGACAGCCCATGTTCATCGTGGCCGTGGCGGTGGGCGCGATCAGCTACGGAGCGATGAATCTGCTGATGACTGCCACGCCGCTCGCGATGAAGGTCTGCGGCTTCGGCTATCCGGACGCGGCCGACGTCATCAAGTGGCATGTGGTCGCGATGTTCGCGCCGGGACTCGTCACCGGCCACATCGTTCAGCGATTCGGCCGGCCAGCCGTGATGCTGGCCGGTTGCGCACTGATGTTTCTCACCGTGGCGATCGCGCATTCGGGACTCACCTACTGGCACTTCTGGGGTGCGCTGGTCGCGCTCGGCGTGGGCTGGAACTTCATGTTCGTCGGCGCGACCGCGATGCTGACGACCACCTACCGCGCCTCGGAACGGGCGAAGGCTCAGGGGCTCAACGATCTTGCCGTCTTCCTGACGATGATCTCGTCGTCGGCCGCATCCGGTGCACTGCTGTCGACCAGCGGCTGGACCGACCTCAATCTGATGGCCCTGCCGGCACTCGTCGCCGCCGCGGTGGGCATCGTGCTGGTCTGGCGCCGACCGACCCGGGCGGCCGCGTGATCGCACGCCTGCTGTTCGGCGCCGAGCCGGCGGTTGCCCGGGTGCGGCGCACCGCGTTTCAGCGCGGCCTGCGCGCCGCCCTGCCGGCGATGCTGGCGACTGCCATCTGGGGACTGGTCGCGGGTGTGGCCATGATCAAGACCGGCCTCACGGTGCCGCAGGCGCTCGCGATGACGCTGCTGGTCTACTCCGGCAGCGCGCAGATGGCCGCGCTGCCGCTGATCGCTGCCGGTGCGCCCGTGTGGCTGGTGCTGCTGGCGGCGGGCATCGTCAACCTTCGCTTCATCATCTTCTCCGCCACGATGTGGCCGTACCTCGGTCGGCTGCCGCTCGTCCGAAGGTTGTCGATCGGCTACCTGACGGCCGACGTCGGCGTGGCGCTCTTCATCGGGCGCTACGGTGACGCGCCACCCCAGCAACGCGGCAATACCGAGCAGTTGTGGTTCTTCGCCGGCCTCGTATCGGGGACGTGGCTGGCGTGGCAACCGCTGTCGATTGCCGGCATCCTGCTGGCGGAAGTGATACCCAGCGCATGGGGACTCGAGTACGCCGCGATCCTGGCACTAATCGCGATCACGATGCCGATGTTCGCAGGGCGACCGGCAGCCGCAGGTTGCCTGACGGCGGGCGTCGTCGCGGTGCTCGCCGCTCCGCTTCCGCTGCGGCTCGGCCTGCTGCTCGCAGTCGCAGCCGGTGTCGCGGTCGCGATGGCGATCGACAGCCTCGGTAACAGCGGCCGGCGGAACAGCTAGTGGCCTGTAACAGCCATTTCGAAAGTGCCTTGCGCGTCTGCGCGGCCGATTGCTTTGTCGCTCGCCTTGCGAATATGCACTGGCTATTCGACGCGGCTCGCTTCGCGCACTCGACTCGCGCAGCCACCCCCTTCCCTCCCGAAACGACTGTTACAGGCCACCAGCGATGATGTCGGGCACCGAGATATGGCTGACGATCGGTGGACTGACGCTGCTGACCTTCGTCACGCGCAACGCCTTCCTCATGCTGGGGCAGAGAGTCGCGCTGCCCGAGCGCCTGCAGCACGCGCTGCGCTATGCGCCGGCCTGCGCGCTGGTCGCGCTGATCGTGCCTGAGGTCGTGCTGCAATCCGGCACGCTTGCGCTGAACGTCTCGAATCCGAAGCTGGTCGCCGCCGCCGTCACGGTGGCGGTCATCGTCGGGACCCGCCGCGCGTTCGCCGGCATCGTGCTCGGCATGCTGGCCTACACGCTGATCCGCCTGATATAGGGTCTGTTAGCGCTTGACTCGCGCATGCGCGCGCACGGCCGGCAGTGCCCAGGTGGCCAGCAGCACCGTCGCCATAGCGACGAGCGCGGCGGCCGCCAGGAACGCGGTCTTCGCGCTGGCGGCGAACCAGATGACGCCAAACACCGCCGATGCCGGCAACAACAGCAGTCCCTTGACCAGGTAATACCAGCCGTAGGCGCTGCCAAGTGCGGTCGCTGGCACGAGGTCGCTGATCAGCGCGCGCTCTGCGCCCTCGGTCGCTGCCATGTAGAGCCCCAGCAGCACCGCGATGAACCACAAAGGTCCGGACGAATCGACCAGCGCCAGCGAGACGAAGAGCAGCGCGTGAAGAAACCAGCCTGCGATCAGGAGCGGCAGTCGGCCGATGCGGTCCGACCAGGCGGAGAGCGGGACCGCAAGCAGTGTCGACGTTGCTGCCACGGCCGCCCACAGCAGCGCGACCTGGGCCGCCGGCATGCCGAGCTCGCTCGCCCGCAGCAGCACGAACGCATTCGAGGCCTGCCCGAGCGTGAAGACCGCAAGCACGAGCAGCACCCGGCGATACGCCGGCGGCAGCGTCGACCAGCGCCACTCGGGCAGCTTCACACCTGGCCGTTCGATCGCAGCGGGCTCGCGGATCGCGAGCGCCAGTGCGACACACAGCGCACCCGGGACGGCCGCCCACAGCAGGATGTCACGCACCGGCAGTTGCAGCGCCAGAAGCCCCGCTGCCAGTAAGGGCCCGATGACGGCGCCGGCGTTGTCGAAGGCGCGATGCAGGCCGAAGGCGAGCCCGCGTCGGTTGGCCGGCACCGCCTGCGCGAGCAGCGCGTCGCGCGGCGATGACCGCAGCCCCTTGCCGAGCCGGTCCATCAGGCGTAACAGCAGCAGGCCGGGCCACGCCGTCACAAACGCGATCGCCGGACGCGCGATGGCAGCCAGGCCGTAGCCGACGACGACGAAGCCTTTGGCGCGTCCGATGCGGTCGTACCAGACCCCGGACACCAGCTTGAGCAGAGCGGCGGTGGCTTCGGCCGCGCCTTCGATGAAGCCCAGCGCACGCGGGCCTGAACCCAACACCGTCGCCAGGTAAAGCGGGATCAACGGGTAGACGAGCTCGGACGCCGCGTCATTGAGCAGGCTGATCGCCCCCAGCAACCAGACGGTCGAGGGCAATGCGCGAATCGTCGCGCGCAGGCTCACGCGCCGAACACCAGCTGCCACAAGCGACGCACGGCGTCGGCTTCTTGATTCACTTCGTCCGGCGCTACCCGGGCACGCTCGGCACCGTTGAGCCGCAGCCGGTGCTGCAGGGCCCGGAACGTGCGATACGCGTCCGCCACCTGGTGCGCGAGGGTCGCGTCGACCAGGCCCATCGCGCCTGCCATCTGCAGCAGCGCGATGTTGCCGGCGTTGCGCAGCAGCTGCGGCCGTTCGTGTGCATGCGCCAGCACCAGGTACTGCACGATGAACTCGATGTCGACCATCCCGCCGCGGTCGTGCTTGAGGTCGAAGTCCCGGCTCGCATTGGGATGTCCGTCGAGCATCTTCTGGCGCATTGCCAGCACTTCACGGCGCAACGCCGCGAGGTCGCGCACGCGCGCCAGGACGTAGGCGCGTTCGTCCTCGAAGCGCTGGCCCAGCGCGCGGTCGCCGCACGAGTAGCGCGCGCGCGTCAGCGCCTGCGTCTCCCACACCCACGCACCCAGTCCGTCATCGTTGCGCTGGTAGCGCGAGAAGGCGTCGAACGACGACACCATCAGGCCGGCATTGCCGTTGGGCCGCAGGCGCAGGTCGATGTCGAACAGGATGCCGGACGAGGTCTGGGTCGTCAGCCAGGTGACGAGGCGCCGTGCCAGCGACGAGTAGACCTCGGCCGCATCGGGATGCGGATCGTCGTACAGGAAGATCAGGTCGAGGTCGGAGGCGTAGCCCAGTTCCTTGCCACCCAGCTTGCCGTAGGAGATCACCGCGAAAGCCGGATCTGCGCGATGGCGCCGTGCCACGGTCTTCCATGCGCATTCAAGCGTGAGCGCCAGCGTGGCATCGGCCAGTGCCGACAGGTGATCGGCCAGCCGCTCGACCGTCAGCCGGCCGTCGAGGTCGGCCACCAGCAGGCGGAAAACCTGCGCGTGGTGGACGTCGCGCAGCAGGTTCATCTGCTCTTCCTGGTCGCCGTCCGACTCGACGAGCTTGGCGCGGACGCTCTCGGCCCAGGCGATCCAGTCGGGCGTGTGCTCGTTGTCGAACCGCTCGACGCGTTCGTCGAGCAGTTCGTCGAGCAGGATCGGATGCCGGACGAGGTAGTCGGTCGCCCAGCGGCTGGCGGCGAGCAGGCGCATGACGCGTTCGAGCGCCGGCGGGAACTGGTTCAGCAGGGAGATGTAGGTGCTGCGGCCGGCGATCACGTCGACCAGTTGCGCAAAGCGCGCGAACAGCTCGTCCGGACCGATGTCGTGTGACGCTCCGGTGCTGCGCGCACGTTCCGTGGCCGCCCTCAGGCCGGACTTGAGCAGGCGCTCGATGCGTGCACGGGTTGCCTCGTTGGCCACCTGGACCCGCCGCGAGGCGATGACTCCGCGCAGACGTTGCGCGGTCGCGCCAGGATCGGCGTAGCCCATGGCGCGCAGGTGATCCTCCAGCGCGGCGTCATCGGCCGCGCCGTCCGCCGGACCGGACGGCAACGGCAGCATCGACGGATCCGCCCGCGGCTCGACGAAGACCGCGTCAAACGCGCCCGCCACGCACTCCTGCACGGCGCGGAAGGCGGCCACGAGCGCTTCCGCATCGCGCGCTCCGAGCAGCGCGGCGACGCGCGCACGCGCCTCGGCATCGACCGGCAGGACATGCGTCTGTGCATCGTCGACGTACTGCAGCGCGTGCTCCAGGTCGCGCAGGAACTCGTAGCACGCCGCGAGCCGGACGCTGGTCTCGAGCGGCAGCGATCCAAGTTCTGCAAGGCACGCGAGGGTGGCCAGCGTCGAGCGCGAACGCAGGCGCGGCTCCCGCCCGCCACGGATCACCTGGAACGTCTGAGCGAGGAACTCGATCTCGCGTATGCCGCCGCGCCCCAGCTTGACGTTGTCACCGCGGTCATCCCGCCCCGCGTTGCGTCGCCCCGTCTCGGCACGGATCAGTGCATGCAGCTCGCGCAGCGAGGCGATCGCGCCGTAGTCGAGGTACTTGCGGAACACGAAGGGCCGCACGATGTCCTCGAGCGCGCCGCGCTGGGCAGCGAACTGTTCGGCGGTGGCGAAGACCGGCGACGACACGATCCGGCCTTTCAGCCACGCGAAGCGCTCCCACTCGCGACCGAGCGCCACCAGATATTCCTCCAGCATCGCCGTTGAAACCGCCAGCGGGCCCGAGTCGCCATTCGGTCGCAGCCGCATGTCGACGCGGAACACGAAGCCCTGGTCGGTGACATCGGCCAGCGCGGCGATGACCCGCCGGCCGAGGCGCTCGAAGAACTCGTGATTCGTCAACGGGCGCGTGGCCGCCTCGTAGCGGCCCTGTGCCCGCGTCGTGCCGTCCTCGTCATAGACGAAGATGAGGTCGATGTCCGACGAGACATTGAGTTCCGCGCCTCCCAGCTTGCCCATGCCCACGATCAAGAGGTCCTGCGGGACTCCGCTGGCGCTGGCCGGAACACCATGAACCTCGGCGAGCTCGTGCGCATGCAGCGCGACCGCAGCCTGAAGCGCGACTTCCGCCAGCGCCGTTGTCGTGCGCACGACCTCGTCGAGCCCGGCCGCACCGGTCGCGTCGCGGGCGATCAGCGACACCATCACCCGGCGGCGCAGGCGTCGCAACGCAACCGAGAGCGCGCCTGCGTCAGTGCGCGGGCTTTCCGGGTCTGCGAGGAAGGCCCGCATGCGCTCCTCGGACCACGGTTGGGCGGCAAACGCCTGCAGGCGATCGAGGCGGGCTTCCGCCGTGCTGGCGTGGCCCACTTCGACGTCGAGCGCGCGTCGTGTGTAGTGCGACAGCGTGGGAACGTCCTCCAGCGCAGCGGGCTCTCCGCGCCAGTCGGTATCCGCACAAGGAGGAAGGTGGGTCACGTTGCTCGCCGAAGTCAGAGGGCGCAAGCCCGGCGGCCCGAAGCCGCTGTGATAGAGTGAACTTGCCCGTTCTGGGTGGCCGCTGCGAATGGCGCGCGGCAGCCCGCCGCTGCCTGTAACGCCATTGCCAATTGTAGTTTCATCGATGACGCGCCGCTCCGCCTGTCGCCGCCTGCTTGCTGCGACCCGATTGCGCCGTCGCTACCCCGCTGAATCGTGACACCGCCGTCTGACCGCCCGCCTACTCTCGCACGCGAACTTGGCGCGCGGGCACAGGCGATCGAGCATGCGCTCGAGCACGCCGTCACGGAGCAGATCGAGCATGGGCTGCAAGTTGCCGAAGAGTCGATCGCGCGTCGCTTCGGAACGCGCGCCGTCGGCGCGTTTCGCCTTGCGCTGCGGGCCATCGGCTGGCTCATCGTCCTCACCTTCTTTGCCATTTGCCTCACGATGCTGGCGGCGCGCTACTGGTTGCTGCCGCGTGCCAACGAATGGCGCCAGCAAATCGAAGGCATTGCGAGCAGCGCACTGCAGGCGCCGGTGCGCATCGGACGCATTGAGGCCTCCTGGCGGGGCCTCAATCCCATGCTCGCGCTCAGCGATGTCGCGATCACCGGGCAGAGCGGCACGGCCGTGCTGTCCCTGCCTCGCATCGAGGGAACGCTGTCATGGACCAGCGTTCCTGCACTCGAGCCGCGTTTCTCCCGCCTGCGCATCTATGCGCCGGAGCTGGCGGTCACCCTGCTCGACAAAGGACGGGTGTCGGTGGCGGGCTTCATCATCGATCCGGCGGACACGACCGGCGACGGCCGGGCGCTCGACTGGCTGCTGGCCCAGGACGGCGTCGTGATCCGCGATGCGCGCGTGCGCCTGCGCGACGAGCGTGACGGGACGCCGCGCGAGATCGTTTTCTCCGACGCCGACCTGCTGCTCGACTCCGGTCTGGGGACCACGCGCTTCGGACTGCAACTGGCACCGCCTCCCGCCCTCGCGGCGGCGGTCGACCTGCGGGGCGAGTTCAGCCGTCCGACCTTCGGGCGGCTGTCGGATTTCAAGCGCTGGCGCGGCGAACTCTTCGCCCAGGTCGACTATGTCGATCTCGCGCAGGCCAACGACTGGTTGCATGCGCCGCTTGCAGTGCGCCGCGCGCAAGGTGCCCTGCGTACCTGGATCCGCGTCGACGGGACCGAGGTGGTCGGAGCTACCGCGGACCTTGCGCTGACGAACGTCGATGCCCGCCTCGCGCCTGACCTCGAATCGCTGCAACTGAGTTCGTTCCAGGGCCGGGTGACGCAGAAGCGCTGGGGCGACGACGCGCGGGGCGGACAGCAGTACGGCTTCACCGGCGTCACGTTCGTGCTGGCGAGCGGCGTGAACTTCCCGCCACTGGATCTCGCGTATCGCACCACGCTTTCCAGCACTGGCCCTCGGCACGTCGAGATCGAAGGTGCGCGCGTCGATCTGCAGGGTGTCGCGTCGATCGCGACCCATTTGCCGATCGGACGCGAACTGCTCGACGCCATCGCGCGCTATACGCCCACCGGCCGCCTTGCGGAGTTCTCGCTGCAATGGGATGGCGAGGAACCACGCTTTGCAACGTTGGCGGCGAAGGCGCGGTTTGAGGACCTGTCGGTCGCCGCGCAGCCGGCGCGCCCGGGTGCGCCGGACGCGGCACCAACACCCGGCTTCGAACGGCTCAGCGGAATCGTTCAGCTTGACCGCGGCGCGGGCTCGCTGCAGCTGACCTCGCGTGACGCAGCGCTCGTGTTGCCGGGCGTCTTCCGCGAACCGCGCATCCCTTTCAGCCAGCTCGCCGCGGACCTGCGCTGGAAGTCGGGCAACATGGCGGAGCTGAAGATCGCCCAGCTGGTGCTGTCGAACGCCGACCTCGAGTTGTCTGCATCAGGAACCTGGCGCGCACCGGCCGCAGGCAGCAGCGGACCGGGCACGGCCGATCTCTCGGCACGCATTACCCGGCTCGACGTCCGCAACGCCCACCGCTATGTCCCGTCGTCAGCCGGCGAGGGAACACTGTCGTGGCTGCAGCATGCGCTGCTCGATGGCCAGCTCACCGAAGGATCGGTCCGCGTGCGCGGCGATCTCGCGCGCTTCCCGTTCACGACACCGGCCGATGGCGAGTTCAGGGCCGCGGGCCGCATGCGCAACGTCGTACTGGACGTCGCTCCGGCGACAGGCCCGAACGGAGAGCGCACTCCCGGCAAACCGTGGCCGTTGCTCCGCGACATCGACGGTGAACTCGTGTTCGAGCGTCAGGGAATGACGTTTCGCGCGCAGCGCGGCACGATCGGCGGCGCTCGCATCGCGGACGCCACCGCGCGCATCCCCGATCTAACGCGCAACGCCGCGCTCGAGGTTCGCGGTCAGGTCGACGGCGCGCTGTCCGCGATCCTGAACTACGTGAACTCGAGCCCGGTGGCCGCGATGATCGGGGACGTCACTCGAGGTGCGGAGGTGAAGGGAGCGGGCAAGGTCGACCTGAAGCTCGACGTCCCGCTCGCCGGTGCGGGCGCCGTCCGCGTGACCGGTGCCCTGCAGTTCCAGAACAACGATCTCGTGCTGCCCGACGTGCCGCCATTCACGCGCGTGAACGGCTCGCTGGCGTTCAGTGAACGTGGCGTGCGCTTCGAGAACCTCACGGCCGCCTTCCTTGGCGGCCAGGCGCGGCTGGACGCCAGCACGCGCGACGACGGCGCCGTGGTGGTCACGGCGGTCGGCACCGCCACACCGGCCGGGCTGCGACGCGCGCTCGATGTCGACATGGTCCAGCGCATCCTCGACCGAACGCAGGGCAGTGTGCGTTACAGCGCCAACCTGACGGCGCAGCGTGGCGCGATGACGCTGCGGGCCGACAGCGACCTGATCGGCCTGACGATCGACGGGATCGCTGCCGCTGCGCAAGGCGGCCGGCGAGTCGTTGCCGCTGCGGTTCGAGAAGTCGAGCCGCGGCGCGCAGGACGAACTGCGGGTCACCGCAGGACGCCTGGTCGGTGTGCACATCGAGCGTCGACAGTCCGATGCCGGCATGCAGCTCGCGCGCGGTGTCATCGCGCTGAACGAGCCCGCCAATCTGCCCGAACGCGGCCTGCTGGTACTCGTCGCCCTGCCGCGCATCGACGTGGAAGCCTGGGCCGACTGGCTCGGCATCGGCGCGGAACCGGCCGCGCCGCGCGCGCCCGGGGCCTCCGAAGGCGACATGCGGACTCGACCATATTGCCTTGCGTACCCCCGAGCTGATCCTGAACAACCGCAGCTTTCGCAACGTGACGCTGGGCGCGACCCGCACTGACGCCGGCGGCTACGACGCGAACGTGGTCTCCGATGGCGCGGCCGGCTATATCGGCTGGCGCCCAGGCGCGAAAGGCAGCACCGGCGGCGCGGGGCTTGGACTGGTGTCCGCGCGGCTGTCGAAGCTCCACATTGCCAACAACAGGAAGTCGGACGTCGTTGACGTCCTGCGTGCGCCGGCCCGTCGCCTGCCGGCGCTCGAGGTCGAAGTCGAGAACTTCGAACTCGGCGACATGAAACTCGGTCGGCTCGACGTCTCGGCGGCCAACGTGGGGACCGGCAACTCGGCGGCATGGAAGGTGAGCCGGCTCGACCTCGCCAATCCGGACATGAAGCTTTCGGCCAGTGGCGAATGGCTGCCCGGAGCCACGGGCGCGCTGCGGTACCCAGGTCCGCTTCGCGTTCGACGCGAAGGATGTGGGCGCCGCCCTGGGGCGATTCGGCATGCGCGATGCGGTCGCACGCGGCCATGGCAAGCTGGAAGGCAATCTCGAGTGGACCGGCTCACCCATCGAGATCGACTACCCGACGATGTCCGGCGCTCTCAGCCTGCGCGTCGAGGACGGCCGCTTCCTGAAGGTCGACACGCGCGGCGCCGGGCGGCTCCTGATGCTGCTGTCGCTGCAGTCGCTCTCGCAAACGCTGCTGACCGACACGAAGGAATCGTTTGGCGAGGGCTTTGCGTTCAGCTCGATCCGCGCCGACGCCACGGTCACGCGCGGCGTCATTTCAACGCAGGACTTTCGCATGGCCGGGACCGGTGCGGCCGCGCTGATGTCAGGTACCGTGAATCTCAACAACGAAACCCAGCAGCTGCACCTGATCGTGCTGCCGGAAATCGATGCGTCGACAGCGGCGCTGGCCGTCGCCGTCGCCAATCCGATCATCGGTCTCGGCGCGCTGCTGGCCAATACGGTGCTCAAGGGGACGCTGTCCAAGGCCTTTGCGCTCGAGTACGACATCAGCGGCACCTGGAGCGACCCTGTCGTCGTGCGGCGCGGCCGCGTAACCCCCACGCCAACGGAGCAGCCCCGATGAGTGCCGAACCTACTGCGTCCCGCACGCTGCGCGTCGCCGCCGTGCAGATGGTGTCGGCCGCACGTGTCGAGACCAACCTCGCCACCGCCGAGGCGCTGATCGCCGAGGCGGCCGCTGCCGGCGCACGGCTGGTCGCGCTGCCGGAGTACTTCTGCCTGATGGGGATGAAGGACACCGACAAGGTCGCGGTGCGCGAACCGCTCGGCAGCGGACCGATACAACAGTTCCTGGCCGCGCAGGCTCGCAGGCACGGCATCTGGCTGGTCGGCGGCA
This sequence comes from uncultured beta proteobacterium, assembly GCA_963780715.1. Lineage (GTDB taxonomy): Bacteria > Pseudomonadota > Gammaproteobacteria > Burkholderiales > Burkholderiaceae_F > JALORV01. The sequence continues at coordinate 35,684 of CAWADK010000012.1, read as the reverse complement.
CGTTGCCGCTGCAAGCGCCCGAGGCGGATCGCGTCCTGAACACGACCCTGGTGTTCGATCCGCAAGGTGCCCTGGTGGCGCGTTACGACAAGGTGCATCTGTTTCGCTTCACACGCGGCGTCGAAAGCTATGACGAGGCCGTCACCATCGCGCCCGGCGGCAAGGTCTCGACGTTCTCGCTGGAACCCGCGGGCGGGCCGGCGCTGAAGGTGGGCCTGTCGATCTGCTACGACCTGCGCTTTCCGGAGCTCTACCGCGCAATGGGAAAGCCCGATCTCATCCTGGTCCCGGCCGCCTTCACCGCCACGACGGGGCACGCCCACTGGGAAGTGCTGCTGCGCGCGCGCGCGATCGAGAACCTCGCGTACGTGCTCGCGCCGGCGCAAGGTGGCCGCCACGAGAACGGCCGCGCCACCTTCGGCCACTCGATGCTGATCGATCCGTGGGGCGAAGTCATCGCCAATCGCCCTGACGGTGTCGGGGTTGTCTTCGGGGACATCGACCCGCAGGTGATCGCCCGCTGCCGGAGTTCGCTGCCCGCACTCACCCACCGGGTGATGTGAAGCCGCCTGCAGCCGATACACTGCGCCCCTGCCCAAGATCCCACTCCCGATGAAGCCTTCCGATCCCGCTCTCGACCGCCTTGCCACGGCCCGCCGGCTGCTGCTCGATCCCTACGGACTCGACGAGGCGCGCCTGCAGAAGGTGCTGGCAACGATCTTCGAGCACCGCGCCGACTTCGCTGATCTCTACTTCCAGTACACGCGCAGTGAATCGTTTTCACTGGAGGAAGGCATCGTCAAGAGTGGCAGCTTCGACATCGAGCAGGGCGTCGGTGTCCGTGCCGTGGCAGGCGACAAGACCGCATTCGCCTACTCGGATGACATCTCGATCGATTCGCTGACCGAAGCGGCGGTTGCCGCGCGCGCGATTGCGCGCCAGGGCAGCGGTCGCGTGCGCGTGGCGGCCAAGGTGGCGCCGCGGCCGCAGGCGGCGCTCTACGGCACCGGCGACCCGGTCGCCTCGCTCGACGCTGCCGAGAAGATCCGCATGCTCGAGCGCATCGAGCACCATGCGCGAGCGCGCGATCCGCGCGTCAAGCAGGTGATGGCGAACGTCGGCGCGGACTACGACGTCGTGCTGGTCGCACGCAGCGACGGCGTGCTCGCCGCCGACGTGCGACCGCTGGTCTACCTCTCGGTCACCGCGATCGTCGAAGCGGATGGACGCCGCGAGCAGGGCTTCGCCGGCGGCGGCGGCAGGCACGACCTCGCCTACTACACGGAAGAGCGTCTTGCCGACTATGCGCATCGCGCGGTGGACCAGGCGCTGGTGAACCTGTCGGCCCGGCCCACGCCAGCTGGTGTGATGCCGGTCGTGCTGGGGCCTGGCTGGCCCGGCATCCTGCTGCACGAGGCCGTGGGCCACGGTCTCGAGGGCGACTTCAACCGCAAGGGGTCGAGCGCGTTCGCGGGCCGCGTCGGCGAGCGGGTCGCTTCCAAGGGCGTCACCGTCATCGACGACGGCACGCTGCCGGACCGGCGCGGCTCGCTCAGCGTCGATGACGAAGGCAACCCGACGCAACGCACGGTGATGATCGAAGACGGCATCCTGCGCGGCTACATCCAGGACACCCTCAACGCGCGCCTGATGAAGGTGGCGCCCACCGGCAACGGGCGCCGCGAGTCGTTTGCGCATCTCCCGATGCCGCGCATGACCAACACCTACATGCTCGGCGGCAAGGAAGACCCGGCAGAGATCATCCGCTCGGTGAAAAAGGGCCTGTACGCGACCAGCTTCCGCGGCGGCCAGGTCGACATCACCAACGGCAAGTTCGTCTTCAGCATGGCCGAGGCCTACCTGATCGAAAATGGCCGCATCACCGCGCCGGTCAAGGGCGCAACGCTGATCGGCAACGGCCCGGACGCGCTGACGCGCGTCAAGATGATCGGCAACGACATGGCACTCGACCCCGGCATCGGCAACTGCGGCAAGGACGGGCAGAGCGTGCCGGTCGGTGTCGGCCAGCCGACGCTGCGGATCGAAGGGCTCACGGTCGGCGGGACCGCGTAGCGAGCGGCGAGTTCGCGGGCCTGCCGCCATTGTCTTGGGCAGCGTCGGCGCAGCGAAGGTTCTGGTCCGCTCGAGGACGCCGCCGCGGTGCGGGGCAGCAGCGGAGCAGTGCCGGGCGCGTGTCTGAGCCCGTGGCGCGCCGCAGGCGCGATCGGGCGAGTTTCGCGCACGGCCCGCTGATGCCCTGCAGCGCAAGGGAAGCCGAAGGCCGGCCTCGTGCGGTCGACTTTCTTTGCCTACTTTCTTTGGCGATGCAAAGAAAGTGGGCGGCCCCGCGCCGTGAGCGGTCGGTCGTTGCTGAACGAAAACTTCCAATCACGCCGTCGTCGTACCTCGGGCGTCGACAGGGTTCGCGGCGCGTCCCTTGGCATAATTCGCGCACAAGAAAAGCAGCCTTGAGGGAGATCCGCTGAAGTTCCTGCCGCCGATCGTGTGGCTGACGCGCCTGCTCGTCGGCGCCTATCCACGCTGGATCGGCTCCGCACCGACAGCGGCGCAGCGCATCTATTTCGGCAATCACACCAGCCACATGGATACGGTGGTGCTGTGGGCCGCACTGCCCGAGGAACTCCGGTCCAATACGCGGCCGGTCGCGGCGAAGGACTACTGGGACAGGTCGGGCATCCGTGGCGCCATTGCGCGCGACGAACTGAACGTCGTCATGGTCGATCGCAGCCGCGAGGATCCGAACGCCGATCCGCTCGAGCCGCTGCGCGACGCGCTCGAACACGGCTTTTCGCTGATCATCTTTCCGGAAGGGACGCGCAGCGCGCAGCCACTGCCGGGTCCATTCAAGAGCGGGCTCTACCACCTCGCGAGCGAGTTCCCGCAGGTCGAGCTGATCCCCGTCTACATCGAGAACCTCCATCGCAGCATGCCCAAGGGCGCACTGCTGCCGGTGCCGATCATCTGCACCGTCCGTTTTGGCGCGGCGCTGTCACTCGCGCCGGGCGAGGACAAGGACGCTTTTCTGGAGCGGGCGCGCGCCGCCGTGATCCGACTCGCCTCCTGATGAACCTCGCCTTCTGATGAACCTGAGCCAGCAGGAAACCTTTCTCGCGGTGCTTGGCGCGGTGGCACTCCTCGCCGCCGTGGGGACCGGCGTCGGGCAGTGGGCCGTGCATCGGACCAGTGATCCCGCGCGACTGGCACGGCTGGGCGTTCTGAACTCGCGCGTGCGCGCCTCGTGGTCGGTGCTGGCTGTTTTCACGATCGCGTTCGCACTCGGCCCGGTCGCGCTGCTGGTGGTGTTCGCGCTGGCATCGTTCTTCGCGCTGCGCGAATTCGTTTCACTGACTCCCATCAAGTCCTCGGACCACTGGGCACTGGTCCTCGCGTTCTACCTGGTCATCCCGGCCCAGTACGTTCTGCTCGGTTTCGGACGCGCGAGCGTGTTCGCGACATTCATCCCGGTCTACGTCTTCCTGCTGTTGCCGGTCGTCGTCGCCATCCGCCAGGACAACGAGCGTTTCCTCGAGCGCATTGCCAAGGTGCAATGGGGCTTGATGATCAGCGTTTACTGCATCAGCCACGCACCGGCGATCGCAACGCTGCCGATCCGGGGCTACGAGGGCCGTGGACCGCTGCTGCTGCTGTTCTTCCTGCTGGTGCTGTTCATGACCGACGTGCTGCAGATCCTCTTCAGCGCGGCGCTCGGCGGGCGGGCGCTCAGATCGAACCCGAACAAGACCGTGTACGGCGTGCTGGGAGGCAGCGCGTGCGGCGCGCTGATCGGGACTGGCCTGTGGTGGATGACGCCGTTCACCTGGTGGCAGGCGCTCGTCATGTCGCTCGTGATCGTCGGCACCGGCTACCTCGGCTCCGTGGTGCTGGCCGCCGTCAAGCAGAGCCTCGGCGCGCGCCAGTGGGACTCGGAGTTCGAGCTGACGCGCGGCGTGCTCGAACGGCTCGATGCACTGACCTTCGCGGCGCCGCTCTTCTGGCAGATCACGCGCTACTTCTGGGTGATCCGCGCCGACGTCTGATCGGTGTCAAATGCCGCCGGCTTGCGGTCGCGCGCCATCCTCGGGTATCTTGCGTCTTCGCGCCGTGCAAAGACGGCGCGTGCTGGACATGAATCCGACCGCGCGCTCCTACTTCTTTTACTTTTATGGCTTTTTCCGCCTGGCGGAGAGAGTCGAACGGCGCGCGTAACGAAAACACCGAATCGACCCGAACCGCCAGGCCCAAAGTCCTGGCGGTTTTTTTTCGCCAGGTGGGCCGGCTGAATCAGCGAGGACCCACGATGGACGGAGCACGAACCATGCGCTACATGACCGACGACCTGCGGATACGCGAGATCAAGGAACTCTCGCCGCCCGCGCATTTGATCCGCGAGTTTCCGTGCGAAGACGTCGCCTCGGTCACCGTGCATGAAAGCCGGCAGGCGATTCATCGCATCCTGCACGGCATGGACGACCGGCTGGTCGTGGTGATCGGCCCGTGTTCGATCCATGACCCGTCGGCCGCGCTCGACTACGCGCGCAAGCTCAAGGCCGAGCGCGACCGCCTCGCAGCCGACCTCGAGATCGTCATGCGCGTGTACTTCGAAAAGCCGCGCACCACGGTCGGCTGGAAGGGACTGATCAACGACCCGGACATGGACGGCAGTTTCCGCATCAACCACGGCCTGCGCATCGCGCGCGAGCTGTTAATGGAGATCAACGCAGCCGGCCTGCCCGCCGGCTGCGAGTATCTCGACATGATCACGCCGCAGTACATCGCCGACTTCGTCGCCTGGGGCGCCATCGGCGCGCGCACCACCGAAAGCCAGGTGCACCGCGAACTCGCGTCCGGCCTGTCGTGCCCGGTCGGTTTCAAGAACGGCACCGACGGCAACATCAAGATCGCGTCCGACGCGATCAAGGCCGCGCAGCAGCCGCATCACTTCCTGTCGGTCACCAAGGGCGGGCACTCGGCCATCGTCTCGACCAAGGGCAACGAGGACTGCCACATCATCCTGCGCGGCGGCAGGCAGCCGAACTTCGATGCGGCCAGCGTCGAGGCCGCCTGCGTCGAGCTCGGCAAGGCCGGTCTTGCCCAGCGCCTGATGATCGACGCGAGCCACGCCAACAGCCAGAAGAACCACGCCAACCAGGTGCCGGTCGCCGAGAACATCGCGCAGCAGCTCGCCGCGGGCGACACCCGCATCATCGGCGTCATGGTCGAGAGCCATCTCGTGGCCGGGCGGCAGGACCTCGTGCCGGGCAAGCCGTTGACCTACGGCCAGTCGATCACCGACGCCTGCATCGGCTGGGACGACAGCGTGAAGGTGCTCGACGTGCTGGCCGAGGGTGTGCGCCAGCGGCGATTGAAGTCGACCAACTACAGCGGCAAATAGCGCTTCTGTCTGGCGGGCGCGCCGCGAAGCTCACCCGGGACGGTGCTGCGGGAGCTGGGCATCGGCGGCACAGGCGCGCAGCCAGCGCTCGGAGTCGCCCGGTGTTTCGCGCGCGTCAGCAACGAGGCCGCCAGCAGGCCGCGCAGCCGATCGCGCCACGGAGTGATCCAGGCGTCTGTTTCGTCATCGAGCAATGGGCCGCGATACAGGCCGAAGATCACGCGCCATCGGAGTTCACCGGCACCCGGGTCGCGCAGCGCATCGAGTTCACCCGTGAGCATCGCCATGTCGAGCCAGACGCGTCGTGTGTTCAGTCGCAGGCGATTTTCGTGCAGGAGCACGCGTCGGCGCAGCCCAGAAGCTTGCGCAGCCGGGCAAGTGTCGTTTCCAGAACCTTCTCGCGCCCCTCCCGCCCTTCGCCCGGCCAAAGACCGCGTGAGACCGTGTCGGCCGAGACGCCCTCGTAGCCCGCGAGCACGGCGATCCGGCGCAGCAGTGCCAGCGGCTTTGCCGCTGCCTTGACGCTGCCACTCGCGACGGGCTTGCCTTCGACCTCGCACTCGAAGCCGCCGAGCAACCGAAGGCGAACAGGCCACGGCCAGGTGGGGCTCGCCAATGCGGGCGGCGCGAGGTCTCGCATCTGTATGGCGTTGACGACCCAGGCAGTCTCGATACCGGCATCGAGCGCGCGCGCAAACAGGCGGGCGATCTGCGCGGCAGGAACGTAAACACGTTGGGCCATTCGCGACGACCAGGAAATGAAAAAGCCCGCACTCGGCGGGCTCTTTCGCTTTCACAACTGCGGGTCAGTGCAGTCTGCGGCGGCGCACGAAGCCAAGTCCGGCCAGTGCAAGCCCGAGAATCGCGAGCGTTCCTGGCTCGGGAACCGTGACGCCACCTTCCTGCTCGAAACCCGCGTAACGGACCTGCTGCTGCGAGTTGTTGTAGAACGCAAACTGGCCCGAAGTGAAGGACGAGGTCGTTGATCGTGATGTCCCACAGCGTCGTGGCACCTTGCTTCACGAGGATGTGGATCTCGCCGGGATTCAGATTGAAATCCAGGAGAAAGTCATAGAGCACTTGGTCTGCCCACCCTTTGTCGGCACCGTGGTTGGTCGCCAAGGACGGTCATGTCACCGAAGCTAACCTGGTTCTCCCAGAATTCCTCCAGTGAGAGATCGACGAGACCGTTGCCGGTCGCGCCCTGGAATTTCTTGATCGTCATGCCCTCGGCCGCCGTCCGGCCGACGTAACCTTGGGAGCCCTGCTTCCAGTCGAAGAGATAGAAGTTGCTCGAGTTCTGGTAGCCGAAGGCGAAGCCCATGTAGTCATCATCCCCGCCCCTTTCGAGAACCTGCCAAGAGCCGTTGATCGAGTAGCTCGTCTGGTTCACGTTGTTTCGAAAGAACGACGGATCGGCGTTGACCGTCTGCTGGACTGCCGTGTTGCCTCCCTCGAGGACCCAGTTCCCGGCCGGCTGACCGCCCGGGAAATCCAGCGTCAACGGCGCCCAGGTCGACAGGTCGATTGGATCCGCATATGCGCCTGACGTGGCGGCTGCGAGCAGGGCTACCAATGCGATTTTCCTGAATTTGAGTCTCATGGACGGTGTCCCCTTTGGCTAAAAGTCAGCACTAAACGCAGAACTCGCTTTGCAAGTGCGCAATGTCGCAAGAAACGTGCCTCGCAGACATTGCGACTTCGATTCAATGTCTTGCGAGATGCGGGTCGCAACACCGAAGCCTGGCTGTAAAGGCGGCGCGACAGCGTCGTTCGGGTCGATATGCGGGTTTCCACTGACCGCGATCTTCGCGCGGAGCCGCGGTGCGTTCACGTGGCGCGGTGTTCGGAACTGATACGGTCAGGACTCATCGTCTGCCGCCCGTCGGCTGCACTTGACGCCGTCAGGCATATCTATCAAAGTGATATCACTTTGATAGGAGGCGCCTCATGCAGCCGATGCCCCGCACGCAGGAAATCGAACGCTCGACCTCGAGCGGCTACCTCTGGATCGCCATCGGTCTGGCGCTGATCGCGAGCGGGATCTTCCTCGTCGTGCGCCCCGCCGGCCTCATCGGGCTGGCCGCAGGCGTGGTCCTGATAATTGTCGGCGCCTTCGTGCTCGCGGGCCTGTACATGCTGCAGCCAAACGAGGCGGCGATCCTGCTGCTGTTCGGCGCCTACACCGGCACCGACCGCACTGAAGGCCTGCGCTGGGCCAACCCGTTCTACCGCAAGCAGAAGATCAGCCTGCGCGTGCACAACCTGATGAGCGAGCGCCTGAAGGTCAACGACAAGCGCGGCAACCCGATCGAGATTGCCGCCGCCATCGTCTGGCGCGTACGCAACACCGCGCAGGCCGTGTTCGATGTCGAGGACTACGACGAGTACGTGCGCGTGCAGGCCGAAGCCGCGGTGCGCCACCTGGCGTCGAGCTATGCCTACGACGAAGGCGAGAACGAGGGATCGGACGAGCCGACGCTGCGCGCCAGCCAGGATCGCGTGACGCAGGCGCTGGTCCGTGAACTGGCCGATCGCCTCGACCAGGCGGGCATCGTCGTGGAGGACGCCAAGCTCACGCACCTCGCCTATGCGCCCGAGATCGCGCAGGTGATGCTGCGCCGGCAGCAGGCCGAGGCGATCATCGCGGCGCGCTCCAAGATCGTCCATGGCGCCGTCAGCATGGTCGAGATGGCGCTCAAGGGACTGTCGGACCGCGACATCGTGCACCTCGATGACGAGCGGCGCGCCGCGATGGTCAGCAACCTGCTGGTCGTGCTGTGCTCCGAAAGCGACGCACAGCCGGTGATCAATACCGGCACGCTGTACCAGTAGGCCGGGCGGTTCGCTTCAACGACCGGCGTCCGTCATGAATCCTGCCCTCCTGCTGGTGGTGCTGCTGGCCGGCACGGCGATGCTGCTGCTCGGCGTTCTTGCCGCCGTCTTCGGCTGGCTGCCGCTGGTGCCGGCCGTCGTGCTGGCCGGCATCGGCGCCATCGTCGAAACGATCTCGGCCGTGGCGTTCGCCCGCAGCCGCCGCCAACGGACTGCGGCGGGCCGCAAGGGACAATGACCCGACCCGCCTACCAGCACACGCAGGCCGGCTGGCCGATGCGGCTTTCGTTCACCGCGCTCGCCCTGGGCCTGCTCGTCATGTGCGCTTTTCCGCCCTGGCGCCTGGGAGCTCCTTCGCAGTGGGCCGTGCTCATCGGCGCGGCCGTGGCGCTGGCCGTGGGCTGGCTGTGTTCTTCCCTGACGATCCGCATTGACAGACGATGCACTGCGGTTTCACTTCGGCTTCGGCTGGCCGCGGAAGACCGTGCCGCTCGACGACATCGACGCGGTCGAGGTCACACGGACGACGTTCTGGGAGGGTTGGGGCGTGCACCGCACGCGTCGTGGCTGGCTCTACAACGTGTCGGGCTACGACGCCGTGCTGCTTCGACGGCGCGACGGATCGTCACTGCTCGTGGGCAGCGACGAGCCGCGCCGTCTCAAGGCCGCGATCGAACGCGCACAGCGCCGGGCGTGACGATGGCAGTGCCGGACAAGAAGTCATTCCTGCTTCGCATCGACCCGCAGCTGTGGGTTGAACTGGAGCGGCTGGCCGCGGCCGACCTGCGATCGGTCAACGCGCAGATCGAGTTCCTGCTGCGCGAATCGCTCGAACGGCGTGGCGTACGCGCACGGGCCGCGCGGCCGAAGGGCGGGCGAGCCTGAGCGTGCCGGACCGCTCGTCAGTGGAGACCGAAACCGCAGCGCGAAGGCAAACCCCTGGCGCGGCCCGCGGACTCAGAGGTTGAGCAGCGACGCGAGCCTTCGGCGATAGCGGCCGACGAGCTCCGGCCGATCGGCGATCAGCTCGAAGACCGACAGCATCGTCTTGCGGCCGTAGTCTTCGCCGAAGGCACGGTCGCGCGCGACGATCTCCAGCAGTTCGTCGAGCGCCGGTTCGAACTGCTGCTGCGCGATCAGCTGCCGCGCCAGGTCGGCGCGCGCCTGCAGGTCATCCGGCCGCTCGGCGACCTGCTGGCGCAGCACCTCCATGGTCGGCAAACGCGCCGCCACCTGCAGGCTGTCGAGGCGGGTCCGAAGCGCGCGGTACCGCGGCGTCTGCTGCGCCAGTGCGCCAGTCCTTTCCAGCACCTCGGCGGCCTCGGTCGTTGCAGCCTGGTCCAGCGCTTGTACGTCAAGCAACAGCGTCGCCAGATCGAGACGCGCTTCGTCACTTGATGGCCTCAGCGTCAGCGCCGCACGCAGCGCCGTCAGTGCCCCGGCACGGTCGCCGGCTTCCGCGAGCGCCTGCGCCTTGCGTCGCTCGATCTCGCAGGCGTCGGGCGCCACCCGCTCGATGAACGCGCGCAGCTGCGGCTCGGGCAGCACACCGACAAAGGAATCCACCGGCCGACCGTCGACGAACGCGACGACGGTCGGAATGCTGCGCACGCCGAATTCGGCGGACAGCTCCGGATTCTCGTCCGAGTTGATCTTCACCAGCCGGAAGCGGCCCGCGTAGTCTTCTTCGAGCCGCTCGAGCATCGGACCGAGAGCGCGGCAGGGTCCGCACCACGGCGCCCAGAAATCGACCAGCAACGGCACCTCGCGCGACGCGTCGAGCACGTCGCGCTGGAACGTCTGTCCACTCGTGTTGATCATCAGCACCTCCGGCCTGTTAGGTGGAGGTGCTGCGGCGCCGGATCAAGAGGGACGGTGATCCGGCGCCCGACGCCAGCGCGTTGCAGGGAGTCGCTCGCCGGCTCAGCGCGTGCCGTTGATCTCCGCGTAGAACGCGTCGCTGTTCGGCTGGCGCCCCAGGAAGGCTTCGACCAGCGAATGCGGCTTGCGCTGGCCGCCCGAGGCGAGGATCGACTGCCGGTAGCGCTGGCCGACCGCCGGGTTCATCAGCTTGCCGTCGAATGCCGTCAGCATGTCGAGCGCGATCACCTGCGACCACATGTAGCCGTAGTACCCGGCCGCGTAGCCGCCGAGCAGGTGGCCGAAGCCCGCCGGGAACATCGAGCCTTCGACGAAGCCGAGCGGGCCGGCGTTCTCGATGGCGATCCACGGCGGCATCGGCGCGCCCGGCTTGCCGGTGTGCAACTGCATGTCGTACAGCGCGTACTCGCCCTGGCGCGCGAAGAAGTTGCCGCGGCCGAACTTGCGCGCGGCATCGAGCTGGGCGATCTGCTCCTTGCTCAGGCGCGGACAGGTCGGGCAGATCTGCGCGAACAGCGCCAGCGGCTCCTCGCGCCGCGCCCATTCCTCGAACATCTGCGACGGCGCCTCGACGAAGTCGCGCTTGACCGACGTGCCCGACTGGTCGACATAGCGCGTCTTCGACAGCACGCCGTGCAGCACGTGGCCGTACTCGTGCAGCAGCGTCTCGAGTTCGTCGTGGTTCAGGCCCTTCGGATTGAGGTTGGCCACCAGCACCGAGATCGGCGTGCGATTGGCCAGCGTCGAGACGCCGCGCACCGGAAACGCCGCCGCGTGGTTGTACTTGCCGTCGCGCGGGAAGAGATCGAGGTAGATGCCGCCAACGAACGCACCGCGCTTGCCGTCGGGCAGGCGCTCGTAGACGTCGTAGTAGCGCACGTCCGCGTGCCAGCGCGGCACATCGCGCGCGACGAACTCGACGCCGTAAAGCGTGCTGGCGAGCCGCATCGCGTACTGCACGCTGGGCTCGGTCGGGAAGTACGCGCGCAGCGCCTCCTGGTCGATGCTGTAGCGCGCCTTGCGCACGCGTTCCTTCAGGTAGTTGACATCCCAGCGGTTGAGCTTCGTGTCGGCGACAGCGGTGCCGTCGATCCTCGCCTTTTCCGCGCGCAGCTCTGCCAATTCCTTCGCCTGCAGCGGAACCGCGGCGGCCTTGACCTGATCGAGGAATGTGTAGACCGCGGCCGGCGTCTGTGCCATGCGACGCTTCAGCGCATAGGTGGCGTAGTCCGGCTGCCCGTGCAGCTGCGCCAGCTCGAAGCGCAGCTTGAGCGCCTGCTCGAGGATCTTGAGGTTCTGCTCGCCGCCTTCGCGGTTCTTCGCCATCCAGACGCGGCGGCGCGCATCCGCATTGGTGGCGAGTTCGAGGAACGGCACGATCGTCGGGTAATCCATCCCGAGCACGAGGTTGCCCTGGTCATCGCGCTTGCGCGCGGCAATCCAGGCCTCGGGCATGCCGGCCGCCTCGGCGGGCGTGATGGTGACGGTGGTGCCGTCCTCGTTGATGTTCTTCTGGAACGTCAGCCCGAGGCGATCGAGTTCGTCGATGATCTCCTTGGCGCGCTTGCGTTTGTCCGGCGGCAGCGTCGCACCGCCGTCCTCGAACTTCTCGAACAGGTCCTGCTGGTAGATGGTGTCGATCAGGTCCTTCGGCTTGACGCTCTTCACCCGCTGGAACAGGGCAGCGCTCTGGTACAGCTCGCTCTCGAACGGCAACAGCTTCTCGAGGCACGCCTGCGCGGCGTCGCGCGTGGCCTTGTCGGGCGCGACGTTCTGCAGCAGGTAGACCGGGTAGGCGAAGTCGGCGAAGCGGATCGAAACGGCGTTCAGTTCCGCGAAGATGCTGCCGGCTTCCTTGCGCGCCTCCATGGCCTTCTGCTGCTGGCGCACGGCGGCGAGTTCGTGTCGCAGCGCGCGGCGATGGTGGCGGCGTCCAGGATCGGAATCGTCGGCCGCCCGGTCGGGACGGCGGCGGCGGTCAGTGATCGGGGCCAGTGACGCGACCAGCAGGATCGCCGCCGTCGCGTGTCGGTGCTTGAACTTCATCGGTTCCTTCCTGGAAATCGGCTGCAGCTCGCAGCGAAGGGCGCGAGCTTAAGGAATCGCTTCCCGGGATGCCGCCAGGCTGCGACGGACTGCGCGGCGGCGCGACGAAACGCGTGCTTGCCGGACGAACCGGGCTGGCCGCGAGCGAGGCCGGCGCTCAGGCCTCCGGAGCAGGCGTTCTTGCGCTGCTGCCACAGTACGTCGCTGCCGCCGGCATGTCGGTTCAGCGTGCGCGCCAGCACGAACAGCAGGTCGGACAGTCGGTTCAGGTAGTGACGCGGCCCGACGTTGACCGTCTCCACCGCGCCGAGCGCGACGACGGCCCGCTCCGCGCGACGACAGACCGTGCGGCTGACATGTGCCAGCGCGGCGGCGCGCGACCCGCCCGGCAGGACGAACTCCGCCAGCCGCGGCAGGCTGGCGTTGTAGTGCGCGAGGCGGGCATCGAGCCGCGCCACCTGCACCTCCTGCACCATCGTGTAGCCCGGAATGCAGAGCTCGCCGCCGAGGTCGAACAGATCATGCTGGATGTCGACCAGATCGCGGCGAACCTCGTCGGGCAGCGGCTCGGTCAGCAGCACGCCCAGCGTGGAATTGAGTTCGTCGACATCGCCCATCGCCGTCACGCGCAGCGCGTCCTTGCGCGTGCGCGTGCCGTCGCCGAGGCCGGTCGTGCCGTCGTCGCCGGTGCGCGTCGCTATCGTCGTCAGCCGCTTGCCCATCTGCCTGCGCCCCCTCGGTGTATGGTGAGGTCGTGAACCTGATCGGACCCGGATTATGAACGCGCCCGCATCCCATGCCCCGCTTCCCCCCACGCTCGTCCATGCCTTGACGCAACGCTTCGGTGCGCGCTTCTCGACCGCGGCCGGGGTGCGCGACCACCACGGCCGCGATGAGTCTCCCTATGCGCCGATGCCGCCGGACGCCGTGGTGTTCGCCGAATCAACCGACGACGTGGCTGCCGTCGTTGTCCTGGCCGCGGCGCATCGCGTGCCGGTGATCCCCTACGGCGTCGGCTCGTCGATCGAGGGGCACCTGCTGGCCGTGCACGGCGGCATCTCGATCGACCTCAGTCACATGAATGCCGTGCTCGCCGTCAATGCCGAGGACCTGACCGTCACCGCCCAGGCGGGCATCACGCGCAAGCAGTTGAATGCCGCGGTCAAGGACACGGGCCTGTTCTTCCCGATCGACCCCGGCGCGGACGCGACGATCGGCGGCATGGCGGCCACGCGCGCCTCCGGAACCAACGCAGTGCGCTACGGCACGATGCGCGAGAACGTGCTGGCGCTGACCGTCGTCACGGCCGAGGGCAAGGTGATCCGCACCGCGCGACGTGCGAAGAAGAGCTCGGCCGGCTACGACCTGACGCGCATCTTCGTCGGCAGCGAGGGCACGCTGGGCATCATCACCGAGGTCACGCTGAAGCTCTATCCGCAGCCCGAGGCGATCTCGGCGGCGACCTGCTCGTTTCCCAGCGTCGACGCCGCCGTGCAGGCGACGATTGCGACGATCCAGCTCGGCGTCCCCATTGCGCGCTGCGAGCTGCTGGACGCGCTGACCGTGAAGGCGGTCAACCAGCGCGACCGGCTCGGCCTGCCCGAACTGCCGCTGCTGCTCTTCGAGTTCCACGGCTCGCCGGCGAGCGTCGAGGAACAGGCGAAAACGGTGCAGGCAGATCGCCAGCGAGCACGGCGGCCAGGGCTTCCAGTGGGCGACCAAGCCGGAAGACCGGACGCGCCTGTGGGAGGCGCGGCACAACGCCTATTTCGCCTGCCTGCAGCTCAAGCCCGGCTGCCGCAGCTTCACGACCGACGTCTGCGTGCCGATTTCACGGCTTGCCGAGTGCATCACCGAAACCATCGCCGACACCGCGGCGAGCTTCCTGCCGGCGCCGATCCTCGGCCACGTCGGCGACGGCAACTTCCATTGCGCGATCCTTGCCAATGCCGACGATCCGCGCGAGGTCGAAGAGGCCGAGCGGCTGAACACGCGCATCGTCGAGCGCGCGATCGCGATGGACGGCACCTGCACCGGAGAGCACGGCGTCGGCATGCACAAGATGGACTTTCTGCGCGCGGAGCACGGTGACGATGCGCTCGACCTCATGGTTCGGCTGAAGCGCGCGTTCGATCCGCTGAACATCCTGAATCCCGGCAAGATCGTGCGGGTCTAGTCCGCTACGCCAGGCCCGCCTGCTCGAAGGCCTCGCCTTCGGACCAGCGCGCGCCCTCCTGCATCAGCGTTTCCAGCCTTTGTGGTCCGAGTTGCTCGCTGAGTGCGGGCAGCAGGGCTGCGCGGATGCGTTTCTCGGGCGGATGCAGATGATGGCTGCCCTGCGCGTACGCGCGATCGGCACAGCCGACAAGCCGGGCGGCCTGTTCGTGCTGCCCGCGCCGCTGTGCCAGCAGCGCCGCCGACAGCAGCAGCACGAAAGCGGTGCCCAGGCCGCGCATCAGCAGCGCACGGCCGTCGCGGATTGCGGCCTCCGCTTCGTCCAGTTCGCCGCGTTCGAGCAGGGCCGGCACGATGTTTCCATAGGCATGCACGGCCGCTGCCGGCCGCCCGATCGCCGCCGCGGTGCGGATGGCTTCGCGGCACAGCGCGATCGCCACATCGTGATGGCCCAGCACGAACTCCGTGTCGGCAAGGTTGCTGAGCGCCGGAATCGCGCCGAGCGCGCCCGCTTGGCGCGCCAGTGCAACATGGGCGAGGCCGGCTTCGCGGCAGGCCTCGAAGCGGCCGCCGAGGTCGTGGAACCACTCGAGTGCCAGTTGCCGGCGCGCGCGCTGGCGGGGTGACCACGCCGGATCCTCGATGCGTTCGGCCTCCGCGAGCAGCGCTCCGGCCTGGCTCTCGTCGATCACCTCGCGCGGCGCGCCGCCCAGCCCGCACAGCGCCTTGTAAAGTCCGACCCGGTCATCGAGGGTGCGGTAAAGCTCGAGCGCGCGCCACGCCCCGTCGCGCCACTCGGTCGGATGCATCAGCCGGATGCGCGCCATGGCCTGGAACGCCAGGCGGAAGCGCGCCTCCAGCGCCGCGGGCACCGACGCGTCGAGCCAGCCGCGCGCCGCCTGGTAGTGCCGGATCGCATCGCCGAAGGGATCGAGCTCGACCCACAGCGCATTGCTCGCGGCGAGCAGCGCCAGCGCGATGGGCCGCGCAGCGGGGTTCGCCATCGCCCAGCGCAGGGCCGCGCGCAGGTTGTCCATCTCGGGCTCGATCGCCTGCACCAGCGCATCGAAGCGCGGCGCGTGCGCGATCGCCGCATCGAAGTCCTCGACCAGCGCCTGCATCGCCTCGGCGCGGCGGCGCTCCAGTGCCTCGACCTCGCCGGCGGCTTCCAGCTGCTCGAGCGCATAGGCGCGCGCCGACTCCAGCAGGTGATAACGCGGCACTCCTTCACCATCGGCCACGACGAGCGACCGCTCGACCAGGGTACCGAGGCGATCAATCATCGACCAGGGATCACCTCCCGCGTCGACAACGACGCGCTGCGCCAGCGACAGCGAGAAGCCGCCGACGAACACCCCGAGGCGCCGGAACAGCACCTGCTCATCGGGCTCGAGCAGGGAGTGACTCCACTCGAGCGTGGCGCGCAGCGTCTGCTGTCGCGCCGGCGCTTCGCGCGCGCCGGCGGTGAGCACGCGCAGTCTCTCGTCCAGCCGATCGCGCAGTCCGGTCAGGCCCAGCAGCGGCAGGCGCGCGGCCGCCAGTTCGATCGCAAGCGGAATGCCGTCGAGCCGGCGGCAGATCTCGACGGCGGCAGCCAGCGTGTCCGGCTTCAGCGCGAAGCCACGCTGCGCGGCCCGGGCGCGCGCAACGAAAAGCTGAAGCGCACCGTAACGGTCGACCTGATCAAGGCTGGCTGGGTCCGCCGCCGGCGGCAGGGCCAGCGGCGCAAGTCGCATGACCTGTTCGCCGGCCACGCGCAGCGGCGCCTGTGAAGTGGCCAGCAGATGCACGCGCGGCGCGCGGCGCAGGATCGCCTCGACCAGCGCCGCGACCTCGTCCAGCACGTGTTCGCAATTGTCGAGCAGCACCAGCAGCGACTGCTCGCGCAGCGCACCGGCGATGGTCGCGGTGGGTGACTGACCCGGCGGCAATTCGATGCCGAGCGCGGATGCGACCGCCGCCGGCACGCGCGCCCGATCGGTGACCGCGGCCAGGTCGACGAAACGCACGCCGTCGGCGTGATGCACCTGCTCGGCCTGTGCCACCGCCAGGGCCAGTCGCGTCTTGCCGATGCCGCCCGGGCCGGTGAGCGTCACGAGCGCATGTGTGGCCAGCACGGCACGCGTCTCGGCAAGGTCCAGTTCGCGGCCGATCAGCGGTGGCAGCTGCGCCGGGAGTGCACTGCGCGGCGCGGGTGCCGACACCGTCGCCTGGCTTGCCGGCAGCGCTGCGGCCTCATGCAGGCCGTCGTCGTCGAGATCGGCAACGAACTGATAGCCCCGCCCGGGAATCGTGGCGATGGCTTGCGGGCCGAGCAGCTTGCGCAGCGCCGACACCTGCACCTGCAGGTTGTTCTCCTCGACGACAAGTCCTGGCCAGACGAGGTCCAGCAACTCGTCCTTGCTGACGATCCGGTCACGCTGCCGGACCAGCACCAGCAGCACGTCGATCGCGCGCGCGCCGAGCCGGGCCGGTGTGCCGTCGACGCGCAGCACCCGCCGCACCGGGTCAAGTTGAAAGCGACCGAAACGAAATTCGCCGTCTGCGGAGTTCACGAATGTCGAGCGCCTGGGTCGAGGCCCCGAGCTTAATGCGCGGCCAGCCTTTCAGAACGTTTCAGGTTGCGCCAAGGACCTGAAGCGCCGTTCCGACAATGATGCGGCCTCCAGCACTCGACCCCTACGGAGGCCACGATGAACCGCCCTGTTCCCTACTCGCTGCAACCGACACCGCTCGTTCGCGGTGCCGGCATCCTGGCCGCGCTGCTTGCGTCGTTCGGCGCCGTCGGAACGATCGATGCGATGGCGCTGCACTACTCGCGTCAGCAGCAGGCGTCGGCGCTGGTGCGAGCCAACGATGCGTTCCGGTGCGGTAACCCGCGCGCGACGCTGGCCGCACCGACGGCCTCGTGATTTCCCGCAGACCCCACTGCTTTCAAGTTACCCTCACCTCACCCAAGGAGATACCGATGCTTCAAGACCACCGCGGACTGTCCGTTTCCACCACCAGCGCCGTTGCGCTGGCTCACTTCGAGACAGCCCTCACCCAGTTCCACGCCTACCGCGGCGACCCGATCGCCACCATCGACGCCGCCCTGGCAGAGGACGAGGCGTTCGTGCTCGGCCACCTGTTCAGGGCGTTCGTCCTCGCTTCGACCGCGGAGGGCCGTCATCTTCCGGCAGCCCAGGCAGCGATGGCGCGCGCGGCGTCATTCTTCGCCCGCGCCAATCCGCGCGAGCGCGCCCTCATCGTCGCCGGCCGGCAACTCGTCAACGGCGAGTGGCACGCCGCCGGCCGCAGCTTCGACGCGGTGTTGCGTGAATGGCCGCGCGACGCGCTCGCGCTGCAGACAGCGCACCTGTTCGACTTCCTGCGCGGCGACGCGCTCAACCTGCGCAACCGCGTCTCGCGCGTGCTGCCGGCCTGGGACGACTCGGTGCCGGGCTACTCGTACGTCCTTGGCATGCACGCCTTCGGCCTGGAAGAGTGCAATCAGTACGCCGAAGCGGAAGCGACCGGCCGTCGCGCGCTGGACATGCTGCCGACCGATGGCTGGGCGGTGCACGCCGTTGCGCACGTCATGGAAATGCAGGGCCGCATCGACGAGGGCATCGCCTGGCTGACGACACGTGAGGCCGACTGGGCCACCAGTGACAACGCATTCGCCCCGCACAACTGGTGGCACCTTGCGCTGTTCCACATGGACCGTGGCGAGTTCGATGCGGCGCTGGACCTGTACGACCGCAAGATCGATGGGCCGCAGGCGGACGCGGTGCTCGTGCTCATCGACTGCACCGCGTTGCTGTGGCGCCTGCAGCTCGAAGGCGTGAACGTGGGCGACCGTTTCGAACGGGTGGCCGATCGCTGGCACGGCAAGGCCAGCGAAGAACGCGGGTTCTACGCCTTCAATGACCTGCACGCGATGATGAGCTTCGCCGCCACGCGCCGCGCGGCCGACTGCGATCGCATCCTGGAGGAATTGCGCACCACCGCCGCCAGCGGCACCGGCGACAACCAGGCGATGGCGCTCGACATCGGACTGCCTCTGGCGGAAGGCATGCTCGCCTACGCGCAGGGACGACCCGCGCAAGCGATCGACCGCATCGACCCGGTGCGGGACATCGCGCATCGCTTCGGCGGCAGCCACGCGCAACGCGACCTGCTGACGCTGACACTGATCGCGGCCGCCATCCGTGCCGGTGACGCCGGACGCGCGCGGCATCTCCTTGCCGAGCGCCTGGTGCACAAGCCGACGGCCTGGAGCGCGCGCCTGGCCGCCCGCGCCGACGCTGCGGCCCTGCGCGCCGCGGCGTAGTCGGCCGCCGACGTGGCTCCTGCGGGCCCGATGCGCCCGCAGGAGTTGCCACTCCAACCTCGCTGCGGTGCGATTGCTCAAGAAATCGCGTGACCCATGCAGCGGCGCCCGCAGCCGCCCGGTCGATCGGATCAACGGCACGGATCCCGGTGCTTTAACCGCAGGATGTCCGCTAAATTGAGCTCTGTTCGATCGTGGCCGTCGCCCTATGACCGGGACACGCTGGAGGAAACCATGAACACTCGACTGCTCGTCTCATTTCTGGCTGTACTTGTGCTTGTCTTCGGGACAGCGGTGGAAGCGCAGCGCGTCGGCGGCGTTGGCGACCGCCCCGGCTTTCGCAACCAGGGCGGAGTAAACCAGGGCCAGCCTCCGGCCGTGTACGTAGTGGTTTCGGTAGACAGCTACGCACAGTCACTGCGCCTGCGTGCTGCGGATGGCTCGACCGCGGATGTCTATGTCCCCGACGGTGTCTACGACCTCTCGAAACTCAACAGTGGCGACAAGGTCCAGGTCAATTTCCTCGAACCCGATGGGACCAACAACAAGCTGAGCGCGGGCAATATCTGGCCGGTCAAGTAGCCGCGTCGAGATCCGCGCGCTGCGGTCCTCGCCCAGCGGCCGGGGCAGCATCCAGCCGCGCCTGAATTGCCAGAGCGGTCGCTTGCGTCGTTGCGGAGGACGCGCGCCCGCCGTCTCCCGCCGCGCAGCGCGGTTCCCACGGCGCCATCGCGCTTCCAACTGTGCCGGCATCGTGTCCGCCCCGCGTCCAAAGGCACGGTGCACCTGACGCATCGCCAGGCTCCGCCGCGCGACGCCCCGGACCGAGCGGCAGTCTGCGAAAAACCATGCGTTCTACATAGTTACCAGTCAGTCTACTTTTCAATCAAACGCTTGATTCATGTGCTATATTGCGCCGCACGATGAATACCGCAACCAATCTTCCCCTCGGTCCACTGATCGCCCCGAGAGTCCGGCCCGGCCCGTTTGCCTGAGACGAACGCCGAGCGGGCCGTCGATCGCGGCGTGCTGGCGCGCGAACACCTGATCGCGGCCGCAACCCGGATCTTCGCGGCCAAGGGCTATGCGGCCGCCACGACGCGCGAGATCTGCGAGGCTGCCGGCGCCAACGTCGCCGCGATCCACTACTACTTCGGTGACAAGGAAGGCCTGTATCGCGCGGTGCTGATGCGGCCGATCACCGAGATGGCCGACGCCTTCGGCCGCTTCGACGACCCGGCATTGAGCTTCGAAGAGTCAATGCGGATGTTTCTCGGTCCGTTCCTCGGCGACCTCGCGCGGTCCGATCAGTGCGGCGACGGGCTCGACGCCCAGGTGATGCGCGTGCATCTGCGCGAGATGATCGATCCCTCGAAGGTGTTCCAGGAAGTCATCGAGCAGATCGTCGTGCCGGCCCACAACGCACTGGCGAACGTGATCGCGCGCCACTGCGGGCTGAAGCGGGCCGATGCCGACATCCACCAGCTTGCCTTCGCGCTGGTCGCGATGGCCCATGACTACTGCATGTCCCGCGACTTCATGAAGATGCTCGCGCCCGACGTGCTCAACCGGCCGCAGGCGAAGAAGTTGATCCTTGATCGCCTCGTCGGCTACAGCCGTGCGCTGCTCGACCACGAAATCGGACGGCGCCGAATCACGCCAGCCACGGAGCGATCCTCCCGATGAATCCGACGATCCTGCGCACCGTTCGCCGTGCGCTCGCTCCCGCCGCGACCGGCGCGGTGCTTGCCGCCTCGTTGCTCGTCATCGGCTGCGGCAAGGACGCCGACGTCGGCGTTAAGGCCGACGCCAAGGCCGCCGCTGCCCGCCCTGCGCTCACAGTGGCGCTGGCCACACCCGAACGCATCGAGTGGCCGCAGACGCTGGCCGCCAACGGCAACATCGTCGCGTGGCAGGAGGCCGTCATCGGCGCCGAGCTGTCCGGGCTGCGCCTGACCGAGGTGCTGGTCAACGTGGGCGACACCGTCAAGCGCGGTCAGCCGCTCGCGAAGATCGCGACCGACGCGGTGATGGCCGACCTCGCGCAGGCACGCGCGTCGGTGACCGAGGCCGAGGCCGCACTCGCCGAGGCGAAGGCCAACGCGGAACGTTCGAAGCAGCTGCAGTCGCAGGGCTTCATCAGTTCGCAGGCGACGATCCAGGTCCTGACCGCAGAACAGACCACAGCAGCGCGCCTGGCTGCCGCGCGGGCGCGCGTGCAGGCCGAGGAAGTGCGGCTGGCGCAGGCGCGGATCGTCGCGCCCGACGATGGCGTGATTTCCGCCCGCACCGCCACCGTCGGTTCGCTGACGCAGCCGAACCAGGAACTGTTCCGGCTGATTCGCGGCGGCCGTCTCGAGTGGCGCGCCGAAGTGACCGGCACCGAGCTCACCAGACTTGCACCAGGAATGCGGGCCACGCTCACCACAGCCAACGGCGACAAAGTCGACGGCACCGTGCGAGCAGTCGCGCCGGCGGTCGACCCGGCGACGCGCAACGGCATCGTGTACGTCGATCTCCCGGCCAGCAGCGCCTTGCGCGCCGGCACGTTTGCCCGCGGCGAGTTCGAGCTGGGTCGCGGCGGCGCACTGACCCTGCCGCAGAGCGCCGTGGTCCTGCGCGATGGCTTCGCGTACGTATTCCTCGTCAGCGCCGACAACAAGGTCGTGCAGTCCAAGGTCGAAGTCGGCCGGCGACTCGGTGACCGTATCGAGATCGTTGCCGGACTGCCTCCGTCCGTGCGCGTGGTCGAGACCGGCGGCGGCTTCCTGGCCGACGGCGACACCGTCCGCGTTGTCGAGACCGCGACAGCGCCGGTCAAGTCGGCCCAGAAGTAGAGACTGCGATGGCCATCAACGTTTCTTCGTGGTCGATCCGCAATCCGATCCCGGCAATCCTCCTGTTCGTGATGCTGACGCTGATCGGCATCGTCGGCTTCAAGGCGATGAAGATCCAGCAGTTCCCGGACATCGATCTGCCGACGGTGACCGTCGTCGCATCGCTGCCCGGCGCCGCGCCGGCGCAGATGGAAACCGAAGTCGCGCGCAAGATCGAGAACTCGATCGCGACGCTGCAGGGAATCAAGCACGTCTACACGAAGGTGCAGGACGGCACCGTGACGATCACGGTCGAGTTCCGGCTGGAGAAGCCGACGCAGGAGGCGGTCGACGACGTGCGCGACGCCGTGACGCGCATCCGCTCCGACCTGCCGGGCGATCTGCGTGACCCGATCATCTCGAAGGTCAACCTGTCCGGCGCACCGATCCTGACCTATACGGTCGCGTCGGACCGCCTCGACGACGAAGCGCTGTCCTGGTTCGTCGACAACACGGTCACCAAGAGCATGCTCGCGGTGCGCGGAGTGGGCGCGGTCGCACGTGTCGGCGGTGTCGACCGCGAGATCCGCGTCGAGCTCGATCCGGCCCGGCTGCTGGCGCTCAACGCCTCGGCGGCGGACATCTCGCGCCAGCTGCGGCAGATCCAGCAGGAAGCGTCGGGAGGGCGCGCCGACATCGGCGGCGTCGAACAGTCGGTGCGCACGATCGGCACGGTGTCATCGGCCTACGAACTCGCGGCCATGGACATTGCGCTGTCCGACGGCCGTCGCATCCGCCTCGACCAGGTCGCCACCGTGAGCGACACCGTGGCCGAGCAGCGCTCGGCGGCGCTGCTCAATGGCCGGCCGGTGGTCGGCTTCGAGATCACGCGCTCGCGCGGCGCCGGCGAGATCGACGTCGCCGACGGCGTGCGCGCACAGCTGGCCAGGCTGCAGGCCGAGCACCCGCACATTCGCATCACCGAGGCGTTCAACTTCGTCGATCCGGTCCAGGAAAACTTCGACGGTTCGATGTGGCTGCTGATCGAGGGCGCGTTGCTCGCGGTGCTCGTCGTGTGGCTCTTCCTGCGCGACTGGCGCGCGACGCTGGTGTCGGCGGCGGCGCTGCCGCTGTCGATCCTGCCGACCTTCGGCGCGATGTACCTGATGGGCTTCTCGCTGAACGTCATCACATTGCTCAGCCTGTCGCTGGTGGTCGGCATCCTCGTCGACGACGCGATCGTCGAGATCGAGAACATCGTGCGCCACATGCGCATGGGCAAGACGCCGTTCCAGGCGGCGATGGAAGCCGCCGACGAGATCGGGCTCGCGGTCATCGCGACCAGCTTCACGCTGATCGCCGTGTTCCTGCCGACCGCCTTCATGAGCGGCGTGCCGGGCAAGTTCTTCGTGCAGTTTGGCTGGACGGCGGCGATCGCGGTGTTCTTCTCGCTCGTCGTGGCACGCATGCTGACGCCGATGATGGCCGCCTACATCCTGCACAAGCCGGCCAGGGATCATGGCGAACCCCGCTGGCTGCAGATCTACCTGCGCTGGGCGCAGTGGTGCCTGAAGCATCGCGTGGCAACCGTGCTCGGCGCCGCGGCCTTCTTCTTCGGCTCGTTCGCCCTGGTGCCGCTGCTGCCGACCGGCTTCATTCCGCCGGACGACCTGTCGCAGACGCAGGTCTACATCACGCTGCCCCCGGGCAGCACGTTCAAGCAGACGCTGGCCGCGGCCGAGCAGGCACGTGTGATCGTCGAGAAGAACCCGCATGTGAAGCTGGTCTACACCGCGGTCGGTGGCGGCGCGGCGGGCTCCAACCCGTTCGAGCCGCGTGGCGCCGCCGAGGCACGCAAGGCCACGCTGACGATCAACATGACGCCGCGCGGCGAGCGGCGCGGCACCAGCAAGCAGGCCATCGAACGCGAACTGCGCGCCGCGCTGACGCAGCTGCCCGGTGCCCGCATCACCGTCGGACTCGCCGGCGCGCAGGAAAAGTATGTGCTGGTGCTGGCGGGAGAAAACGGCGCCGTGCTCGCCGAGCACGCCCGCAAGGTCGAGCGCGAGCTGCGCACGATTCCTGGCATCGGCGGCGTGACGACCAGCGCGAGCCTGGTGCGGCCCGAACTCGTCGTGCGGCCGGACTTTGCGCGGGCGGCCGATCTCGGCGTGACGTCGGTGGCGATTGCCGACACGTTGCGCGTCGCCACCGCCGGCGACTACGACCAGGGACTCGCCAAGCTCAATCTCTCGCAGCGGCAGATCCCGATCGTCGTGAAGCTGCCGCCCGATGCGCGGCAGGACCTGCGCCTCATCGAGCGCCTGCCGGTACCCGGGAAAAATGGCCCCGTGATGCTCGGCAACGTTGCCCAGTTGTCGATCGACGGCGGGCCGGCCGAGATCGACCGCTACGACCGGCTGCGCAACATCAACTTCGAGATCGAACTGAACGGCCAGCCGCTCGGCGAGGTCGAGAAGCAGGCACTCGCGCTGCCGAGCCTGCAGCAGCTGCCGCCGGGCGTGATCCAGACCACGATCGGTGACGCGGAGGCGATGAATGAACTCTTCGCCAGCTTCGGCCTCGCGATGCTGACCGGCGTGCTGTGCATCTACATCGTGCTGGTGCTGCTCTTCAAGGACTTCGTGCAGCCGGCGACGATCCTCGTTGCGCTCGTGCTGTCGATCCCGGGCGCGTTCCTCGCGCTCTTCGTCACGCAATCGGCGCTGTCGATGCCGTCGATGATCGGGCTCATCATGCTGATGGGCATCGCGACCAAGAACTCGATCCTGCTGATCGATTACGTGATCCTCGCGCGGCGCGATCACGGCCTGTCGCGCTGGGAGGCGATCGTCGACGCCTGCCGCAAGCGCGCACGCCCGATCGTGATGACGACCGTGGCGATGGGCGCCGGCATGATGCCGGTCGCGATCGGCCTCGGCACCGACCCGAGCTTCCGCGCGCCGATGGCGATCGTCGTCATCGGCGGCCTGATCACGTCGACCTTCCTCAGCCTGCTCGTGGTGCCGGTCGTGTTCACCTACGTCGATGACGCGCTGGCGTGGCTGCGCGGCCGTTTCTCGCGGGCGAAGCCCGCTGCCATGCCGCCAGCACCGCACGGTGCAGGAGCCGAATGATGTCGAGCCTTCAAAGGATGTCGCGGCGCCGATTGCTGGCGGCGTGCGGCAGCGCGTTCGCGCTCGCCCTGGTGGCCACGCCGCTTGCGGCGCAGGTTCCGGACGAAGCGGCACGGCGATCGCTACCGCGGCGCCGGCCTACGGCGCGGTCGAGTACGAATGGAATGACCCGCTGCGCGGTCGCGCCGTCCCGGTGCGCCTGTACCTGCCGGCGACCGTCGAGCCGGGCGCACGCATTCCGCTGGTGGTGTTCTCGCATGGCATTGGCGGCTCGCGGCGCGGTTACAGCTACCTCGGCAGTCACTTCGCCGCCAACGGCGTCGCGAGCCTGCACGTGCAGCATGTCGGCAGCGACCGGGCGATCTGGATCGGCAATCCGTTTTCCCTCGTCGGACGTCTGCACGCGGCCGCGCAGGAGCGCGAAGCCATCGATCGCGTGCTCGATCTCCGGTTTGCCCTCGACCAGCTGCTGGCGAGCGGCCACGCCGGCAGCATCGATGCCTCCCAGATTGTCGTCGCCGGGCACTCGTACGGCGCCAACACCGCCCTGCTCGCCGCCGGTGCGCGCGTCGAGCGCGACGGCCGCACGCTCGAGTTCCGCGATGCGCGCTTCCGTGCCGCGATCCTGATCTCCGCACCTCCGTTCTACGGCGAGTCGGACCCGGAGAGAATCCTGAAGCACGTGACGGTGCCGACGCTGCACATCACCGCCACCGAGGATGTGATCCAGATTCCCGGCTACTACTCGGGCGCTGCCGATCGCATCGCGGTCTTCGATGCGATCGGCAGCAGCCGCAAGACGCTTGCCGTGTTCGCCGGCGGCTCGCACAGCATCTTCACCGACCGTGCCGGCACGGGCGGCGTTCAGTTGAACGCGCAGGTCAAGGCCGCCACGCGCGAATTGACGCTGGCGTTCATCACGCAGATCCTCGGAGGCACGGCCGGCGCGATCGATCGCTGGTCCGAGCGCCACCGCCCGATCGTCGCGCGCTTCGTCCCGGCCGCCACGCGCTGATTCGCTTCACCGGCCGAGGGGCGCTGCGGCCGCGTGGCGCGCGCGTCACCGGCGGCCGGCCGCATACGTCGTCCATTGCGCCGGTCCCGGATGGGGACCTTCCAGCCAGTCGCGCGCATCGCGGCTGCCGAGCAGTTCGGCTTCGAAAAACGCCTGTACCGACAGCAGCAGCGCAACGCGCGCCGCGCGCTCGCCGGCGCCTGACGCCGCGCCCATCGGCCCTGCGCTCGTTCCCGTCGTCACGTCAATCCCACCACCCGGCGGCGTCATGGCGCCACCCTGTGGACTGCCCTTGCCCGCCGGCGTACCGCCGCCCGGGCCGCCCGGTCCGCGCGTCGGCGGCTGGGAGCGTGACATCGGTCCGGCTCCTCCCGGCCCCGCAGGACCTCCGGCCACCCCACCGGGCACGGCGCCGGGCGTCAGCGCACCCGCCAGTGACGACGTGGGCAACCGGAGTTCGGTGACGCGCGCATTGCGCAGTTCGAGGACCATCGCGCGGCGCTGCTGCGACGTCATCCCGAGACCGTAGGGATCCGTCTCGGTCAGCCCGTAGGCGACCAGCAGCGGCGTCACGATGGCTTCGTAGCGCTGGTGCATCGCCGGACCCTCAAAGCCGACATAGGGTCCGAGCAACGCTGCCGCCACGAGCCGCGGTTCGCTGGTCGCGACCTGCGTCCGTGCCATCGGCTCGCCCAGCAGCCACTGCGCTGTCTGTGCGCCGAGGCCGATGCCCACGACTCCCACCCGACGCACTGCGCCGGCCGGCGAGCCACGGAGGCGGTTGCTTCTCGAGCGCATCCAGCACGAAGCGCACGTCGGCTCCGCGCTCCGTCACGTCGCTCGCGCCGTACATGCGCCGCGCCGCCTCGGTGAAATCGGCACGGCGCGCTTCCGGGCTGCGCCAGACCGCGGCGTCGTTGCCCGCGTGCCCGATCGTCACCACCGCAAAGCCGCTGCCGACCAGTGCCTCGATCAGTGCCGGCGGTGCCGAACTGCCCTGCGCCAGGCCGGGCAGCACGAGCAGCAGCGCCTGCGCCGCCGAGGCGTTCGGTGCGTGCCACTGGGCACCGATCACGCGGTCGCGGCTCGCGTCGGTCCATCGCCACTGGCCCGAAGTCACCGCCAGCGGCGCGTCGTCACGCCACGGTGGCGGCGGTAACGGCAATGGCACGGCCACGACCGGCGCCGCGGCCGGCGGCTGCGGTGCGGAACACGCCGCCAGCTGCAGCGCCATTGCAACAGCGGCGGCGTACATCCAGGGGAACCTGCCGAGCCACATTCCACTCTTCGAATCCAAGCCTTCATCCTCCTCGCGAGCCGCAGCATGACAGCAGCCGAACGTTTCCGCGATGTTGCCGTTGCAGCAGCACGTGGCCGTCACGGCGACCCGCGCCGGGGTCGCTTTCAGCGGTAAAGTGACGTCTGATCCGTGGCCTGCGCGGGCCCGACCGCGCGTGATACCGTCATCGCCATGAACGCACCGACCGACCTTGCGCACCCGCCGACGCAGATGCTGTCCGAGCGCATTCCGCTCGACGGCGCCGGTCCGGTCGACGTCGAGCGCCAGCGCGCCGTCGTCGCGCGGCTGCGCAGCTTCCTGCCCGACCACTGCGTGCTGTGGCGCGAAGAGGACACGCGGCCCTACGAGTGCGACGGCCTCACGCTGTACCGCCAGTTGCCGATGGTGGTCGCGCTGCCGGAGGACGAATCGCAGGTCGTGCAGATCCTGCGCGCCTGCCACGACTTGAAGGTGCCGGTGGTGCCGCGCGGTGCCGGCACCGGGCTGTCGGGCGGCGCGCTGCCGCACGGCCAGGGCGTGCTGCTGTCACTCGCCAAGTTCAACCGCATCCTGAAGATCGATCCGCTGGCGCGGACAGCGCGGGTGCAGCCCGGCGTGCGCAACTCGGCGGTTTCCGAGACAGTGGCGCATCTGGGCCTGTACTACGCGCCCGATCCATCGAGCCAGATCGCCTGCACGATCGGCGGCAACATTGCCGAGAACGCCGGCGGCGTGCATTGCCTGAAGTACGGGCTCACGCTGCACAACGTGCTGCGCGTGCGCGGCGTGACGATCGAGGGTGACATCGTCGAGATCGGTTCCGAGGCACCGGACACCGCAGGCTACGACCTGCTGCCGCTGGCGGTGGGTCCACATGAAGGACGAGGCGGCGAACTTCCCCGACCCGAACGACCGCGCCACGCAGGAATCGGAGTTCAGCCTCGAACTGCGCACCCGCGACCGCGAACGCAAGCTGATCCGCAAGATCGACGAGGCGCTGAAGCGCATCGAGGACGGCAGCTACGGCTTCTGCCTCGAGACCGGCGAGCCGATCGGCATCAAGCGCCTCGAGGCGCGGCCGGTGGCCACCCTGAGCGTCGAGGCCCAGGAACGGCGTGAACGACGCGAAAAGCAGTTCGGCGACCGCGACGACTGGTACCGCTGAGCCCGGGCGGCCGTACCGCGGCCGCTTCGCGCCCACGCCCAGCGGACCCCTGCACTTCGGTTCCCTGCTCGCTGCCGTCGGCAGCTTCCTCGACGCACGTTCGCGACACGGCGAGTGGCTGGTGCGCATCGAGGACCTCGGTGCCGCCCCGTGAACGCCCCGGCGCGACCGACGACATCCTCGCGACCCTCGACCGTTACGGCATCTATCACTGGGACGGTCCCGTCATGCGCCAGAGCACGCGAGCGGAGGCCTATGAAGCCGCGCTCGCCGAGCTCGAGTCTGCGGGCTGGCTGCGGCGCTGCTCGTGCTCGCGTGCGCGGCTGGCGGCACTGCCCGAGAACCGGGCGCGCGAGCCCGGCGAGGAGCTGTATCACCCGCCCGAGTGCCTGCCCGTCGGTCCGGATGCCGGGCCGCGACCCGCCTGGCGGTTCCGCGCACCCGACTGCGACGTCGAGTTCATGGACAGAGTCCAGGGACCACAGCTCGCAAACGTTGCGCGCACGGTCGGCGATTTTGTGCTTCGACGCCGCGACGGCCTGTTTGCCTACCAGCTCGCGGTGGTGGTCGACGACGCGGCACAGGGCGTGACCGACGTCGTGCGGGGCGCAGACCTGCTGTCGAGCACGGCCCGGCAGATCGTGCTGCAGCGGGCCTTGGCCCTGCCCCGCCTCACATACATGCATTTACCAATTGCAGTAGGGGATTCTGGCCTTAAGCTCTCAAAGTCCGCGGACGCGCCGGCCGTGTCGGGCTCGTCGGCGGCGGCACTGGTGGTGGCCGCGCTGGAATTCCTGCGCGAAGGCGCCGCCGATGGGGCTGGAGCGGGCGCCGCTCGAGGAGGTCTGGCAGTGGGCCGTCGCGCACTGGCGCCCCGGGCTCGCGGCCGGTATGAAGACAGGTCCCGTACCGGGCACACGGGCCGCAGACGAGTCGCTAGGGAGCAGTTCGAAATGACGGCAAAGACCAAGACTCCGCGCGCCAAGCGCGCCGGCACCGAGGGCGAGAGCGCACGGGGCGGACCGCGCGTGATCCGCAAGTACCCGAACCGGCGCCTCTACGACACCGTCGAGAGCCGCTACGTGACGCTGGCCGACATCCGTCGCCTGGTGGTCGAGCGCGTCGACTTCGTCGTTCTGGACCGCAAGTCGCCAGCAGGACATCACGCGCACCATCCTGCTGCAGGTGATCGCCGAGCAGGAAGGCGCCGGCGAATCGCTGATGAGCCGCGACTTCCTGTCGCAGGTGATCCGCAGCTACGGCAGCGGGCTGCAGGACTTCGTCGGCCGCTACCTCGACGAGAGCATCCAGCTGTTCGCGAGCGAGCAGCGCGAACTGCGCGACCGCTTCAAGAACGTGGTCGGCATCGACCCGCTCGAGACCGTCACCAGCGTGGCGCAGAAGAACTACCAGCGCTGGAAGTCCGCTGCAGGAGGAGGTGTTCGGCCGCCTGCCCGGGCCCGCTCCGGCCAGGAAAGGGAGTTGCGGACAGCGGTTAGCGGATTAGCGGTTAGCGGCTAGCGAAGAGGTGGCAGATAGTCGGAAAAAAAAGGGCCGGCAATGCCGGCCCTTTCTTACTTTGCAGTCTGCCGGCCTTCCGCTGGTCGCGGCGTTCAGCGCGTCGACGTTGCGCATCGAGAGGCGCACGCGACCCTGACGATCGACCTCGAGCACCTTCACGCGCACGACGTCGCCTTCCTTCAGCTTGTCGCCCACGCGCTCGACGCGCTCGTCGGAGATCTGCGAGATGTGCACGAGGCCGTCCTTGCCCGGCAGGATCGTGACGAACGCGCCGAAGTCCATCAAGCGGGCCACGCGGCCCTCGTAGACGCGAGCCGACTTCGACGTCGGCCGTGATCAGCTCGATGCGGCGCTGGGCCTCGCGGCCCGCTGTGCCGCTCACGGACGCGATCTTCACCGTGCCGTCGTTGTCGATGTCGATGGTCGTGCCGGTCTCTTCGGTGATCGCGCGGATCACCGCACCGCCCTTGCCGATGACATCGCGGATCTTCTCCGGGTCGATCTTCATGGTGATGATCGTCGGCGCCCACTCCGACATCTTCGCGCGCGGCGCTCGGCAGCACCTTGTTCATCTCGCCGAGGATGTGCAGGCGCGCCTCGTGGGCCTGGTCCAGGGCGATCTGCATGATCTCGCGGTGATGCCCTCGATCTTGATGTCCATCTGCAGCGCGGTGACGCCGTCGCGCGTACCGGCGACCTTGAAGTCCATGTCGCCGAGGTGGTCCTCGTCGCCGAGGATGTCGGTCAGCACCTGCGAACTCGGTCGCCCTCCTGCACGAGGCCCATCGCCACGCCCGCCACCGGCGCCTTGATCGGCACGCCGGCGTCCATCAGCGCGAGGCTGGTGCCGCACACGACGGCCATCGAGCTCGAGCCGTTCGACTCGAGGATCTCCGAGACGACGCGGATGCACGTACGGGAACGTCTCCATGTCGGGCATCACCGCCGTCCACGCCGCGGCGCGCGAGGTCGCCGTGGCCGATCTCGCGACGCTTCGGCGAGCCCATCATGCCCGTCTCGCCCACGCAGAACGGCGGGAAGTTGTAGTGGAGCATGAACGGCTCTTTGCGCTCGCCGGTCAGCGCGTCGATGATCTGCGCGTCGCGGCCGGTGCCGAGCGTCGTCGCGACCAGCGCCTGCGTCTCGCCGCGGGTGAACAGCGCCGAGCCGTGCGTGCGCGGCAGCACGCCGGTCTCGCACGGTGATCTTGCGCACCGTCGTGCATGTCGCGGCCGTCGATGCGCGGCTCGCCGGCAGGATGCGGCCACGGACGATGTCGTACTCGAGCGTGCCGAGCTGGTCGCCGACCTTGCCGGCCGCGAACTTCGGCGACTCGCCGCCGGCAGCGCCTCGACGGTCCTTCTTGATCTCGCCGATCGCGCGCGTAGCGCTTCTGCTTGTCGGTGATCTTGTAGGCCTCGCCGAGCGCTGTGCCGACGGCGTTGGCGACTGCAGCCGCGAGCCGCGTCGATCGGCAGCGGGGCCGTCCAGTCCCACGCCGGCTTGCCGGCCTCGGCGGCGAGCTCGCGTGATCGCCTTGATGGCGACCTGCATCTGCTCGTGGCCGAAGACACGGCGCCGAGCATCACCTCCTCCGACAGCATCTGGCCTCGGACTCGACCATCAGCACCGCGTCGGCCGGTGCCGGCGACCACGAGGTCGAGCTTCGAGGTCTTCAGGTCCTTGGCGGTCGGGATTCAGCAGGTACTGGCCGTCGACGTAGCCGACCTTGGCCGCAGCGATCGGGCCGGGGAACGGGATGCCGGACAGCGCGAGCGCCGCCGAGGCGCCGAGCATCGCGGGGATGTCGGAATCGATGTCGGGGTCGAGCGACACGACCGTCGCGACCACCTGGACCTCGTTGCGGAAGCCGTCGGGGAACAGCGGGCGGATCGGCCGGTCGATCAGGCGCGAGGTGAGCGTCTCCTTCTCGGTGGGACGGCCCTCGCGCTTGAAGAAGCCGCCCGGGATGCGGCCCGCGGCGTAGGTCTTCTCGATGTAGTTGACGGTGAGCGGGAAGAAGTCCTTGTTCGCATCGGCGGCCTTGCGGCCGACGGCGGTGACGAGCACCGACGGTGTCGCCCATGGAGACGAGAACGGCGCCGTCGGCCTGGCGGGCGAGACGGCCGGTCTCGAGCGTGACGGTGTGCGGACCGTACTGAAAGGTTTTCGTGTGGACGTTCACGATGATGTCCAGTGCTGCAATAGCTTTGGGGAGTGCAGAAACGAATCCGGCCCGCATGGCGGGCCGGAATTCGGCGATGATCAGCGGCGCAGGCCGAGCTTGGCTACGACGTCCTGGTAGCGGGAGAGGTCGATCGCCTTCAGGTAGTCGAGGAGCTTGCGGCGCTGCGTCACGAGCTTGAGGAGCCCGCGACGCGACGAGTGGTCGCGCTTGTGCACGTTGAAGTGCTCGCCGAGGTCGTTGATGCGGGCGGAGAGCAGGCGCGATCTGGACTTCGGGCGAACCCGTGTCGCTCGTGCCGCGGCTGAAGTCGCCTGACGATCTCGGCCTTGCGCTCGGTGGACAGTGCCATCGTATGGAATCCTCGAAACCTTGTTACCCTTTGTGAGCCGCGCATTCTAAACGGTATCAGCCCTGATTCCTCAAGCGCTTTCGGGGTCCGAGCCGGCGGCCCCGCCACGAACAGGCGCGCCTCGCGCACCCCGCCGCGGCGCCGGTTCGACCAGGCCAGGAACTGCCCCGCCGCGTCGTAGACCCGGGCCGTACGGGCGCCGGGCGGGAGCCGGGCAGCGGCAGGACCCGTCCCTGGCGCAGATGCAGGCTCGCCCGCCGGTCGAGATCGAGCCGCGGCAGGTCCGGCGAAGGCGGCTTCCACGGGCAGCAGCCAGTCGGGCCGGACCTCGTCCGCCGGGTCCTCGCCGGCCCAGGCCTCGATCGCCTCGAGGCGTCACCATCGGCGCATCCCCGAACGGCTCGACCCAAGGCGGCGCAGCGCGCCGAGGTGGCCGCAGGTGCCGAGGCCCGCGGCGATTTCTTCCGCCGAGCACGCGGACATAGGTGCCCTTCGAGCAGCGCACCTCGAATTCGAGGCCGCCTCCGTCCAGGCGAGCGCTTCAATGTGGTCGATGCGTGATGCGCCGTGGCGCGCGCTCGACTTCCTCGCCGCGGCGCGCCAGTTCGTACAGCGGCCGGCCGTCGCGCTTCAGGGCCGAGTACATCGGCGGCACCTGGTCCCGCTCGCCACTGAGCGCGGCGAGCACCGCCCGAGGCGCCGGGCATCGACCGCCGGCACCGGCCGCTGGTGCGACCACGCTGCCATCGGCATCGCCCGTGTCGGTCGCCGCGCCGAGCAGCAGGCGCGCGCGATAGGCCTTCGACGCGCCGAGCAACGGCCCGCAGGCCTTGGTGGCCTGGCCGAAGCACAGGGGCAGCATGCCGGTCGCCAGGGGATCGAGGGTGCCGGCATGTCCGCCCTTCGCCGCGCGCAGCAGGCGCCGCACGCGCTGCAGGGCCGGTGTGGAGCCGAGGCCCGTGGGCTTGTCGAGCAGGACGATGCCGTCGAGGTCGCGCCAGCGCGGACGGCTGCTCGCGCCCGGCACGGCCGGCGTCGCGGTCACTGCGACTCGTCGTCGGTGGCAGGGTCGCCAGCGGAGTCGTCCGCGGACTCGCCGCGTGGCGGGCCGTGTCCTCGCGCACCGCGCGCGTGATCAGGTCGTCGAGGCGATGGCCGCGCTCGAGTTCCTCGTCGGGTTCGAAATGGATGTGTGGCGCGATCCGCAGGCGCAGTGCGCGGCCGAGCGGGCCGCGCAGGTAGATTGCCGCCTCGTCGAGGATCTCGCGCTGCAGTGGATCGTGCGAGTCGCCGGTGAGCAGCTCGAACTTGACCCAGGCATGCGAGAGGTCGGGCGACATCCGCACGTGCGTGAGGGTGACCGGCTTCAGCCGCGGATCGCGCACGTCGCGCCGCAGCAGGTCGGCCAGCGTACGCTGTACCTGCTCGGCGACGCGGTGCGCCCGCGGGATCTCTCGCGGCATGTCCGGTCCTTACGCGCTGCGCGCGACCTCGACGCGGGCGAAGCACTCGATCTGGTCGCCCGCGCGGATGTCGTTGTACTTCACCACGCCGATGCCGCACTCGGTGCCGGCACGCACCTCGCTCACGTCGTCCTTGAAGCGCCGCAGCGAGTCGAGCTCGCCCTGGTGGATGACGACGTGGTCGCGGAGCACGCGCACCGGGTTGCCGCGCTTGATGAAGCCTTCCACCACGAGGCAGCCGGCGACGGTGCCGAACTTGCTCGAGCGGAACACCTCGCGCACCTCGGCGAGGCCGACGATCTGCTCCTTGACCTCCGGCTTGATCAGGCCGGAGACGGCCAGCTTCACGTCGTCGATGGCCTCGTAGATGATGCTGTAGTAGTTCACCGCGATGCCGGTGTCCTTCAGCGCCGCGCGGGCCGCGCCGTCGGCGCGCACGTTGAAGCCGATGATGCGCGCCTTGGAGGCCGCGGCCAGCGTGACGTCCGATTCGGTGATGCCACCGACGCCGCTCGCGATGACCTTCACCGACACCTCATCCGTCCGAGCTTGGACAGCGAGTCGCGCAGCGCCTCGGCGCTGCCCTGCACGTCGGCCTTACGATCAGCAGGTGATCACGCCCGCCTTCGCGTCGGCCATCTGCGAGAACACGTCCTCGGCCTTCTTGCGCCCGGCGCTCGCCGACGCGCACGTCGCGGTACTTGCCCTGACGGTACAGTGCGACTTCACGCGCCTTGCGGTCGCTCTCGACGACGAGCAGTTCGTCGCCCGCATTCGGCGCGTTGGAGAGGCCGAGCACGCGACGGGATCGAGGGGCGCCGCTTCCTCCACGGCTTGCCCGCCGCGTCGAACATGGCGCGCACGCGACCGAATTCCTGGCCGGCGATGATCGGCTCACCCGCCTTGAGCGTGCCGCGCTTCACCAGCACGGTCGCCACGGCGCCACGGCCCTTCTCGATGCTCGACTCCACGACCACGCCCACGGCCGGACCGTCCTGCGGCGCCTTGCAGATCGAGCACTTCGGCCTGCAGCAGGATGGACTCGAGCAGCTGGTCGATCCCGGCGCCGGTGTGGGCCGAGACGTTGACGAACATCGTGTCGCCGCCGAGGTCGTCCGGGATGACCTCCTGCTTGAGGAGTTCGCCGCGCACGCGGTCCGGGTCGGCACCGTACTTGTCGATCTTGTTGATGGCCACCACGATCGCCACGCCGGCGGCGCGAGCGTGCTGGATCGCCTCGACCGTCTGCGGCATGACGCCGTCGTCGGCCGCGACCACCAGCACCACGATGTCGGTGACGTGGGCGCCGCGGGCGCGCATCGCGGTGAACGCCGCGTGGCCCGGCGTGTCGATGAAGGTGACTGAGGCCCTTCGGCGTCTCGACCTGGTATGCGCCGATGTGCTGCGTGATGCCGCCCGCCTCGCCCGCCGCGACCTTGGCGCGGCGGATGTAGTCGAGCAGCGAGGTCTTGCCGTGGTCGACGTGGCCCATGATGGTCACGACCGGCGGCCGCGGCTTGAGCTCGAGTTCGCCCACCTGCGCCTTGAGCTGGTCCTCGAGGGCGTCTTCCTTCAGGCGCACCGCGGTGTGGCCGAACTCCTCGACCACCAGCTGTGCCGTGTCCTGGTCGATGGGCTGGTTGATGGTGGCCATCACGCCCATCTTCATCATCGTCTTGATGACTTCGTTCGCCTTGACGGCCATGCGGTTGGCGAGCTCGCCGACCGTGATCGTCTCGGGGATCTGCACGTCGCGCTTCACCGGCGCCGTCGGCTGGGCGAACTCTCCGCCGCGCGCGTCGAAGCTCACCGGCACGTGGCGGCGCGTCCGGCTCGCCATCTGCTTCTTCTTGAAGCGGGCGCTCGCGTCGGAGGTGACGTGCAGCTCCTGGCGGCCGTACTTGGTGGGGGCGGTACCCTTGCGGGAGTCAGCCGGCGGCTCGACGACGCGCGCGCGCGCCGGGGGCGGCGGCGCGGCCGGGCGGGCCGGCTCCGCGGCGCGGCGCTCCGCCTCGGCGCGTTCGCGCTCCTCGCGCTCGCGTTCACGCTGCTCGGCGACACGGGCCTCCTCGGCCTCGGCGCGTGC
>CAWADK010000011.1:0-109586 GCA_963780715.1 uncultured beta proteobacterium | reverse complement strand
CCGCCCTGGCCAAGGAGGGTTTTGGGTTCGAAACCGACGGACCCCTCGAACGGATCCCGCTTGATGTTGTTGACCAAAGGCCAATGGAAGGTATGGACCCCCATCAGGCCACCGGTCGCCGCCTCGGATGCCATTGCGAAGTAGATCTTCCAGTTCTTGTAGCGCACGGCCGATGGAACCGGGCCTCCGTAGTAGAAAAACGTATCGCGTGCCGACGTTGCCGACTTGCCCGTCAGATAGTCGAGCTGGTTCACTCCGTTGAGCTTGGTCTTGACGATGCCGGGATACTTGCCCGCCATGATCTGCTCGTTGAGTGCATTGCCCTTGGGGCCGCCCGCAATCTCGACGAAGGTCGGCATCCAGTCATACGACGCGAACATGTCGTTCAGGATCGTGCCCGGCTTGATTTGCCCCGGCCAGCGGATCACCGCCGGCGCACGCATGCCGCCTTCCCAGGTGGTCAGCTTCCCGCCCTTGAACGGCGTGTTGCCGCCGTCCGGATAGGTGATCACCTCGGCACCGTTGTCGGTGGTGAAGACGATGATGGTGTTGTCGAGCTGGCCCATATCCTCCAGCTTCTTCATCACATAGCCGATGTTGTCGTCCATCTGCTTCATGGCGGCTTCATTGGCGCCCCAGTCCTTGCCACCTTTGGTGCCCACCATGGCCATGTACTTGTCCGACAGTTGCGTGGTGATGTGCATGCGCGCCGGGTTGTACCAGACGAAGAATGGCTTGTTGGTCTTCTTCGGGTCGTTGCGGTCGAGGAAGTCGATGACCTTGGCCGAGATCTCTTCATCGACGGTTTCAGAACGCTTAAGCGTCAACGGGCCCTGATCGCTGCAACTCTGGTTCTTCTGCGTGCCGTCGGAGGACTTGCAGGCGATCACCGGCCGCGGCGGCATCATGCACAACGCGGTCTTCGCATCGACTGCGCCCGGGGGGTCGCTGAGGCCGGGCACAGGTGTGTTCTTGCATGGCGGGACGATGGCCTGCTCGGTCGGAGACCTGTTGATGTCGGGGAAGCTCACCTGCTGCATCGCGTCCAGGTGATACAGGTAGCCCCAGAATTCCTGGAAGCCGTGCGCCGTCGGCAGCGCGGCCGAATGGTCACCCAGGTGGTTCTTGCCGAACTCTCCGGTGGTATAGCCGAGGTCGAGCAGGAACCTGGCCAGTGACGGTGTGCCTGGCTGCAGGAATGACGGGCTGCCTGGCAGCTGCGGTGGGATCATGCCGGCGCGCAGCGGCGTCATGCCGGTGAAAAAGGCAGTGCGCCCCGCCGTGCAGCTTTGCTCGGCGTAGTAGGTCATGAACTTCGCACCCTCTTTAGCGATGCGGTCGATGTTGGGCGTCTCGCCGACCATCAGTCCTTGATGGTAGATGCTGGGCTGCATCCAGCCGATGTCATCGCCCATGATGAAGAGGATGTTGGGCTTCTTGGCTGGCGCCTGGGCAACTGCTGGCGCCGCCGCGCCCAGCACGATGCCGAGCATTGCGAACGTCGTGATGAGAATTCGTTTCGGGTTCACTTCAATCCTCCGTGGTCCAGCGGAATTGAAATCTGACGCAACACTGCCGCACTCGAACGCGAGATCTTCCAGGCCGGCAGCGGATAGGTCTGCGCGCACCCGGACAAACGAAGTCGGAACAACTACCTTCTTGTGCCACGCTGCAGCGCCTCCGTCAGCCGATGCGCTTCAAACGGCTTGTGCAGACAGTCGGCGCAGCCGACGGCAAGCGCCTCGGCATGTGTTGCCTCGTCGTCGAAGGCGGTGATGAAAACGACCGGCAGCTTCGACCCGGCAGCCAACAGTCGGCGGCGCAACTCGATTCCCGACATGCCTCCCAGGTGGATATCCAGGACGAGGCCCAGCGCGTGGTCCGCAACCCCGCTTTCCAGAAACTCTTCCGCACTCGCGAAAGCGGTTGTTGAATAGCCGTTCGCACGCAAGAGACGCTCGATGGATTTGCGCATGGGCGCGTCGTCCTCAACGATGGCAACCAATCCGTGGGTTGTCTGCATGAGCAGTCGTCACCCGGGTCTGAGCGGAAAGCCGCATAAGATCTCGTTTGGCGATCGATTACCGCGACGGTAGGCAATCCGTCCGCGAACGGAAACTGTCCTTTGGTGCGGCCCCGCACCAAAGAACAGTGGTCGCGAAAGTCCAGGCGTGTGCGCCCAGAGGCAAGCCGGCTTACCGGGGGTCGCCGGGCGCGCTGTCGTCGGTGCCGACCAGGCCGAGTCGCTCAGCGATAGAAACCAGCTCGGCCAGCGACTGAATCTGCAGTCTTTGCATGAGGTTGTGGCGGTGCCACT
The DNA here is from genome assembly GCA_963780715.1 of uncultured beta proteobacterium. Taxonomy (GTDB): domain Bacteria; phylum Pseudomonadota; class Gammaproteobacteria; order Burkholderiales; family Burkholderiaceae_F; genus JALORV01. The sequence continues at coordinate 107,269 of CAWADK010000011.1, read as the reverse complement.
TGACAGTCCGCTCAGCGGTGCCGAGCTCGCCGGCGATCTGCTTGTTCAGCTTGCCCCGAACGACGAGGTCAAAGACTTTGCGTTCGGCCGGCGTCAGGGTGTCGACGCGGGAACGCAGGACGTCGAGTTGCCCGCGCTTGTCACGATCCTCGAGATTACGCGCGAGCGCCTGCTCGACGGCACGCAGCAGCACATCGGTGTCCACGGGCTTGGAAAGAAAGTCCTCGGCCCCGGACTTCATGGCCAGAACGGTCATCGGAATGTCACCATGCCCGGAAACGAATATGACGGACATCCTGCGCCGCGTGCTCGCCAAGTGCTGCTGCAGTTCCAGTCCCGTCAGCCCAGGCATACGCACGTCGAGCAGAACGCAGCTCGGACAGTTCAGATCGGCGGTCTCGAGAAACTTCTCCGCTGACTCGTAGAGCGCGACTCTGTATCCGGCGGCAGACATCAGCCGCCGAACCGAGGTGCGCCAGGACGCATCGTCGTCGACGACGTGGACCGTTGAACTGTCCGCGTTCACGCGCGGTGCGCCTTGCCAAACGGCAGCGTGAAACGAAAAGTTGCGCCGCCCTCCGGGAGGTTGGTCGCACTAAGCTGGCCGCCCAGCGCTTCGACGATCGTGCGCGATATCGAGAGACCCAGGCCCATGCCGCTTGGCTTGGACGTGACAAACGCGTTAAAGATGCGAGGGAGCATCGCCGCGTCGATGCCGGCACCGGAATCGGTCACGGAAACCTCGGCCTGCTTGTCGTTGATGCGTCGGCTGCGTATCACTACCTGCCGCTTCTCCGCGGGCTGGTCGTGCATCGCCTCCATGGCGTTGAGCATCAGATTCAGGATGACCTGCTGCACTTGCACGCGGTCGGCGATGATATTCGGCAGTCCTGGTTCGAACTCGGTGCTGAGTGAAACGCCCTTGGCCGACGCTTCGGCGGCCAGCAATTTCATCGTCTCGACGATGGCCTCGTTCAAGTCAAGTTCCTCAACGTTGGCGGCGGTCTTGCGCAGCATATTGCGAATCCGCTCAAGTACTTCACTTGCACGCTTGTCGTCCAGCTTGATGTCACTCAGGATCTCGGCCACTTCGTTCACATTGGGTGGTACAGCCTTGATCAGAATCTGCGCGGCACTTGCATTGTTGTAGATCGCGCCAAGGGGCTGATTGAGCTCGTGGGCAATCGACGCGGCCAGTCCGCCCATGGCCACGCTACGATTCATGTGCGCCATCGCCGAAAGGCGCGCCTGCGACTCGGCCTCGGCAAGGCGGCGGCGGCGACGCTGGACCAAAAGTGAAGTGATCAAGACAGCCTGGCCGGCGACCACTGCTAGCGCGGCAAGGCTCTCCCAGAAATGGTCGCGCCAGAAAGAGGGGTCGGCAAACTCAACTTCGCATTCACTTGGCAGCCGTCGCCTGTCCAGCGACCAGCGTTCCAACGCACGAGCGTCCGCAACGCAGCTGGTCGGCCCATAGAGCAGGCCACGACCATGATCATGGAGGCCGCCTGCCAACGCCGCGCGCACCTGCTCGCCCACGAGCCGCCCTCTGCCGGCGAGTGATTCCCCGCTGATAGCCGCTGCGCCAAAGCCGATGAAGGTTTCAGCATTACCGTAGACGGGCGCGGGGGACACCTGGCTAACCGCGTGCAGCACATCGCGGGGCGTGTACGGTCGCCCTTCGCGGTCCCGAAACTGCGTGAGGTAGATGATGATCGAATCCGCCGGCGTCGCCGCCACTTGGGCGACAAGGTCTGGCAATGGCAAGCCAGTGAGGAACTCCACGGACACCGGTTCCGTGCGGATCGACAGTGCCTTACGCGCTAGCTGCTCGTACCTTCGGTCCAAATCCGAAACGCCCGTGATCACGACGACCCGTTGCGCATCGGGTTGCATGCGCCAGGCGAGATCGAGGGTCTCATTCACTCCGTCGGGGGGAATGATGGCGGTTGCATTGAGGGGAAGTGCCGTGCCTCCGGGTGAACCCTGGTGTACGAGCCGTGCACCGGGCCAAAGCTGCTGGCCGTGTCGAGTAAAGAACTCGAGAGCAGGTAACTGAACCGTGACGACCACGTCGAAACGCAACTTGCTGTATTTCTCGGTGAACAGAGCCACGTACTCGGACTCCAGAGCTTCGACTGGAAAGCGCTGTGCGTCGAGCGTCTCCGAGAAGAGGACAACCCTTTTGGCGGTTTCCGACGCAAGGGCCGCGCGCATTGCGCTGTCGATGACCAGATAGGCCGGAAGATAGGGATCCGAACCGTTAAGAATCAGGACGCGCGCTTCATCGTCAGCTGCATACGCGGGCAAGGCAGCCCACGACAAGGCTAGGATCAGGCTCGACAGACGCGCGCCGATTCGCATGCACTTCGTAAGGCAGCGGGAGGGCAAGTGTTGCTCAGCGACTTTCAGGGGACCGGGTGGCACGAACTTCCGCTTCTCGTCGTCTCGAAGCGTCCGCTATGGAGGGAAGCGAGAGTCTAGTGGTGCGGTCCGCTCCTGGCCGAACGTCGACGGGGCAGCCGAATGGGATGATGGAGTATGCAGCTGACACCGGAAGAACTGGCGCACATCACCGGACAAACGCTGGCCCACTACGACGAGCGCGCTCGCGACTTCTGGGAAGGTACGCGCGATCATGACGTGAGCCAGAACATCGCGGCGCTGCTGCAGCGCATCGAGTCGGCACCCCCACTCGAGTTGCTCGACTTCGGCTGCGGTCCGGGACGCGATCTCAAGGCCTTCAAGGCACTTGGACATCACGCGACGGGCATCGAGGGGTCGACTCAATTGGCAGCCTTAGCGCGCGCCTACAGCGGTTGCCCGGTGCTCGAGCAAAACTTCCTCAAACTGGACTTGCCCAACAGTCACTTCGACGGCGTGTTCGCCAACGCGGCGCTGTTCCACGTCCCGCGCCAGGAATTACCCCGCGTCCTATTGGAACTGTACGCGGCCCTGAGGCCGAACGGCGTTCTCTTCAGCTCTAATCCGCGCGGCGACGGCCAGGAAGGTTGGAACGGCGACCGCTATGGCGCTTTCTACAACTGGGAAACCTGGCGCGACTACATGACTGCGGCCGGGTTCGTCGAGATAACTCACTTCTACCGGCCAGCCGGCCTGCCACGAGAGCAGCAGCCATGGTTGGCCAGTGTGTGGCGCAAACCAACGTCGTGACGGAGGATCCGTCCGCCCTAGTAGCGCCGAGGCAAACTCGGTCCGGTATCGGGAGTGTTTGATCAACGTCTCAAAGAACTGGTTATGGCCGGCTCAAGCCTCCAAGAAGTCGAACTCGCCGAGACCAGCTATGCGAATCGCGCGAGACGGCTGGGTTAGACACCGCCGCTTACAGCGTGCTATGCGCCCTGATTCCAGTCGCGCCGGAGCAAGCCATACATGGCGGAGTCGGAAACCTCGCCATCCACGATAAAGCGCTCTCGGAAGAGCCCTTCCTTCGCGAACCCGAGTCGGTCAAGGAGGCGTGCTGATCGCTCATTCCTCGGATCGGTGTCAGCTTCGACACGATTCAGGTTCAGCTCGGTGAACCCGTAGTCAAGGAGCGCGGACAAAGCTTCATGCATGTATCTCTGGCCCCAGCCCTGGGAGCCCAGGATGTATCCGATCTCCGCGCGCCGGCACTGCACGTTGATGCCCCACAGTGCGCAGGTCCCGAGCAACTCTCCGCTGTCTTTCAACTCGATACCCAGGCGCAGGTAGTCCCTGGTCGTCAGGGCGAGATCTCGGGCAACCATTGCCCGTCCCCGTTCATCGTTCTTCCAAGTCGGCACGTCCCAGTACCTCATCGCCTTGGGATCGGAGTGAATCTTAAAGAGCGCCGCGACGTCCGCTGTCCGCAAGGGCCGAAGCTCGAGCCTTGATGTCCGAATGGGTAGGTTCGCGAAGGCTTGCATGCAGCGGTGGATAGGATTTCGAGGCCTAGCGACAGGAAATCGTCTGATTGCGGGCGGACTTCGAGGTCGATCTAGACGGCGGGTGCTGGCCGTCAGTAGAAGTCCATCTGGCGCAGGCCCACATATCGGGGCTCAGTCCGGCCCGCCGCCTTATCGTCCCAGTAGTCATCGAGCAGCATTGGTGGGAAGACGGTCTTGTCCACCAACTCCCCGCGCGCCAGCCACGCCGCCTCGACAATGTGCTCGCTCCTCGCCTCGGGCGCGCTGCAGTCCAAAGTTCCGCCAACGAGGCGGGCCGCGAACCAAACCTTGCAATGCCTCTTCCCGGGCTGAACGAACTCTTCGATGTACAACATGCGGTCTGGCTCAATGTGCAGGCCGCATTCCTCGAAGGCTTCACGCTTCGCTGTTGCCCGTAGATCCTCATCGCCAAGCGCGCCGCCGCCAGGTGCCACCCAGAAGTCGTACGCGCCAGGCTTCAGATGACGCACAAGGAGAACCTTGTCATCGTTCTCGACGATGACACCGGCTGAGATTCGGTGCTCCACTGCAAGGCCCCTTAACGTCCGCCCACGGGCGATTCTGGCTGAGGACACTCAAGTCAGCAATTGGCCCGAAAGCTCTATTCCGCCGGACCATCTGGGATGAGGCGTTTGCCGAGGCAGACCGTTTCGTCCTGGATGTAGCCGAGGTGGCGGTAGAACTCGATCACGGCGGCGTTGGTAGAACGAACGAGCAGATTGATCTTCGGGACGCCAGCGCTGGAGAACAGCTGCTCAACGTGCTGCATCAGCTGTTTGCCATGGCCACGACCACGATGTCTCGGTGCCACCGCGAGGTAATTCACCCACCCTCGATGGCCGTCGTATCCAGCCATCACGCTGGCCATCAGATCGTCGCCCTCGGTCCCGACGAGAAACCACTCCGGCTGTACCCCGAGCTTGCGCGCGATGTCCTTGTGGGGATCGTTCCATGGGCGCGTAAGGTCGCACTCTTGCCACAAGGCGACCACCATAGCTTCATCCGAGGCGCGAAAGGAACGAATCTGCATCGTCGGAACGTCGTCAGTCGCGGGGCGGTCACGCCTGCTCGATCTGGTCAAGCGTCAGCAAGGCAATCAGCGGCAGCCCGGCAGAGGCAAGTGCCTCCCTACCTCCAGTCTGCCGATCGATGACACAAAGGGCGCAAGTTGGAAACAGGCCGTCGGCTCGGAGCTTTGCCAGTGCATCAAGAGTGGCTCCCCCACTCGACACCACGTCCTCGACCAGAATGAATCGCTTGCCTTGGAGCGCAGCCCCCTCGGCATATCGGCACGTGCCGTACGCCTTGGCCTCCTTGCGAACAAACGCCGCGGGCAGGCCAGTCACTTGGCTGAGCACGGTCACGACGGGGATGCCACCCATTTCTAGCCCGGCCAGAACCTCAGTGTCGGCGGGAACCAATGCCGCCAGCGCCTGCGCAATCTCTCGCAACAGCTGAGGCTGAGCCTCGAACTGGTACTTGTCGAAGTACGTGTCGCTAACCTTGCCTGACCGGAGCGTGAAGCTTCCAGAAAGCTTGGCCGCTTTGCGGATCTTGGATGGCAACGAACTCATGATGCTCCGAGCAGTGTCGGTCGCGCGACAAAGGCCACCTTGTCCGTCTGCGAGAAGCCGCAGGAGCGGTAGAAACCGTGCTTGGCTTCGGACTTGGAACCCGTCTGCAGCATGGCCTTGTAGCAGCCCCGCTCCCAGGCCCGTGCCAGGGCGTATCGGAGCAGCGCCTTGCCGATGCCTCGATTCCGTAGATCGCTGGTCACCACGACGTTCTCAATCACTGCGTACGACCGACCGCCCCGGGTGAGGTTGGGTATCACATTGAGGTAGCAGGTTCCGACCAGCTTGCCGCCGGACTCGGCGACGATGAGCTCGAAGTACTTGCCGGAAAGGATCTCTTCGGACACTGCCGCGACTTGGTTCGGCGGAATCGCCTCATCATCCGGATTGAGTTGCCGGTAGAGATCCGACAGCGCTGGCAAATCTTCCGCGGTGGCGAGCCGTTTCGCAGGTTGCATGGCGGCTGTTGGCTGAATGGACTCAGGGCGTGGCGTGTCTGCTTACGCGCATTCTCCACTGAGTCTGGAAGTCCGCTGTGAGGCGGATCGTGCGGAGCAGCTTAATGGCAGCAGATGGCCGCATTGAGTCTATCTAACCGTTGTCGCGCCGCGCCTTGAGGGTGACCTTCGGTGCTCAACGAACACGGTACTTCCGTTCGCCAGTTGGCAAATGCTTCGCTCGCGGTCAACGCGTTACACCTTCGGCTGAGTTCTCCTGCAAGCGCAATCGCTCCAGGCCAAGTGGCTTTCCGTTCCTGACGCCGACTGGTATGGACCGGTCGGCTAGCCGGGATATCCCCTGTAACGGACTCTGTTACAGTGCACTGACCATTCGGCGCGGCCTCTTGCATGAACTCCAGCCGCGCGCGCCCAGTCCGAATTCATGCGCTGTCCACGATTACAGCGAAACCTCCCTGCTCGTGGTTAAGTCGACGGGCGGCCAAGACGGCATGCGCGATGGGCACGCCGCTGGTTGCATGGGAGTACGGCTCATGACTGCTCCGAATCTCTACATTACGCACCCGAAGGTCGCGTGCTCCACCTGTAGTCTGCGCGAGTCGTGTCTTCCGCTTGGGCTGTCGCATCCAGACATCGAGAGACTGGAAAAGCTCGTCGCTGCAAGCAAGCGCCTCAGACGAGGAGAAAGGCTGTTCCGTGCCGGCGATACGTTCGAGTCCTTGTACGCGGTTCGAACTGGATTCCTGAAAAGCACGGCGCTGTCCCCCGATGGTAACGAGCAGGTCTTGGGATTTCACATGGCCGGCGAGCTCGTTGGCCTGGATGGAATCAGCGACGGGACGCACACGTGTGAAGCGGTCGCCCTGGAGGACAGCGACGTTTGCATCATTCCTTACGCCGGAATTGAAGCAATCGCCAGCGCGGTGCCGAAGCTACGCAACCACTTCCACAAGGTGATGAGTCGAGAGATCGTGCGCGAACACGGCGCGATGCTGTTGCTCGGAACAATGCACGCAGACGAGCGGTTGGCCGTGTTCCTGCTCAATCTTTCGCTGCGCCTCGAGGCGCGCCATTACTCGCGCACCGAGTTCGTGTTGCGGATGACGCGCGCGGAAATCGGCAGCCTTCTCGGCCTGAAACTCGAAACGGTCAGCCGCACCCTGTCGCGCTTCGCGCAAGACGGGCTTCTGGAGGTCAATCAGAAGCACGTCCGGATCGTGAATCCCGACGGCTTGCGCGCAATCGTCACCGGGGAGGCGCCGGATCGCGTGTTGCGCAAGCGTCCTACCGAAGAACTGACCGTGGCCTGACGATCAAGGGCTTGCGTCAACCAGTGTCAGGAAGGCACTTGAGGCAGCTCGATGTTGCCACACGCGTCCGCTATCGCAAGGAAGACTGGGTCTCGCAACGTCTGCTCTACGGTCAATCTAGTCCGTCGCGCACGCGGCGGCACATAGCCGACCTGTGCCGCCCAGTCATCTAGAGGCCGACGATCGCGGCGAGCCTCATTTAGCCGCGACAAAACAATTGCAAGAATCACAACTTGCACCGCCCACATTGCCCCGTCAAAGAGCGCCCTGTCCTTCAGGCTTGAGTGAATTTCCACGAGCGACTCCGCCAGTACAGCCTTCTGTTCGCCGTTGGACTGCAGCACGGTGCGGATTAAGTTCGCAACTTTATCGTCTGCGACGAATTCATGGATCCTTCCCTCCATGGGATCCGCTGCCTGGCTCTTGAGAGTTGTCGCAACGTCCAGGCCGTGATCGGACAAGATGTAACGCCGGCCTTGTTCGAAGAGAGTAAAGGTCGAGAGCAGCAGGCCGATCCAGGAAAGCACAAGCAGGTATCGCATTTCGCGCCTCCGAGATGGGGTCGTGCGGATAGGTAACCCCACTCTAGCTGGTCGGGCTGCGTGGCGAAAGCGTCCGCATATAAGCAGATCGTGCGGCGCAAACAAACGGCAGAAATTGGCCGCGACACTTCCGCTTGACTTTGGGCAGGCTCAGGCAAGGCTGTGGCACTAGAGTGGTTTTGCTGCAGCCGTCCAGTTGCAATGGCCTTTCACTTGCCACACGGAAATTTGATGAGACATGTTTCCCTCGCGCTTGGATTGCTACTCTCGGTCGGCTTGAGTTGTCCGACGCATGCAATCGGTTCTGAAGGCGATCCGCTGCCGCCAATTGTCTTGAGGATGGGCGACGTGACCGTGCAGCACGGCGCCATGCCTTCAGCGGGCGGCAATGCAGCCAAGACGGCGAAAGAAGTATTCTGGCTTTCAGTGACGGCACTCCTGACGCTTGGTGTCCCGCTCTTGGATCTTCCCAATGTCCTGGAGCGAGGCGGAGCAGATGCGCGAAGTGTGCAACTTTGCCTCGAAAGCTGGAAGGCAATCCTTGAGGGGCCGGGGTCTTGGCTGAAATCCTCTGAGATCAACGACTTTGTGATTCGCACGGTCGAAAGTGAAACGGCAAGACTACTTGAGACTCGTGCGCGGCCCGTTATCGTCCGAGTTGGTTCGAGCGGCACGACTCACCAAGGCAATGCCGATGCGCTTAGAGAGATAGCCCATCAGCTTTCGACTGATCGGCTGGTGCTCGGTCATATTTCGGTTGGCGTGGAGCCGTTGTCGCCTGGCTGCGTCGCGCGGCTCCAGGCCAATGCTGGCCTGCGGCTTGTGGAAATCGGGGCTGCCGCGAGTGACAATGAAGACCAAGTCTCTGGGCCTTTGTCAGCGGTGAGCAGGTCTGAAACTGTTGATGTTCACGGGTGGGCAACTGAGCCCGAAGTCGGGCGGCGAGCGCTGCGACTCGCACTACTGCAACTCGCTGAGGCAATTGTCCAATCCTACCCATGGCCGGGCGGCGAGGAGACAAAAGCCCCAGCGTCAGCGCCGAATATCAGTACCCGATAACCCGCAGCGCCATTGGAGAGATGGCGTTCGATCGCTGTTAGAGCGGCGGCTCTCGGCGGCCTTGAGTACGTGAGCTAGATGTCGGCTTGTGGCCGGCCACGGCCTGCTGACTCTTTCCGGCCAATGCAACGGACGCTTGCAGCAGCTCGACGCCCTGTGCAATGACCAGGCCGCCCAGTGCGTCGCGCTGCAGAGCCGCCATCGGACCCTCGCCAAAGTACAAACCGTCTGATACGAGAAAAGTGAGCCGCGCGTTTGTGCCGGTCGGAGGTGGTCGGCGTGGCTGATCTGTTGCTGCGATCTGTTGAATCAGTGGCGCCGAGGCGGCGAAGAGCTTTCTCACCATCGGCTGAAGCGAATCGACACCTTCGTAGAACGCAAGCTTGCCGGACTGATTGAGGTAGCGGACCCCGCCTTCCGAGTAGGCGGCGAGCACGTCTAGGCCGGCCGACAGCGGTACCTCGATGATCACACCCAGCAGGCGTTTGGGTGTAACCGGCTGGCCGAGTTTCCGCAACCTGGAATAAGCCAAGTAGCGGATCCGACCTTCTTGCGACGGGTCATCGGCCAACTTGCGCAAAGCCCAGCTTCGGCTTGAAGTCTGCCGGCTGATCGCAGAACAACAGGTTGTAAATGTAGTTCGCCGCGCTGTCGGGGTACGGGCTGTAGGGAGGCCCCGCTGCAGAGGTGGCGGCAGCAACGGTTCCTACGCCGACGGCGGCAAGAATCTTCCTAAACACAGCGGCGGTGAAGTCGCGCGCGATCTCGAGATACTCTTTTCACGATGGCGCATAGCGGCTGCTTTGAGGCAGTTGAAACTGTGCAGCCGATGACCGGTTCTGGCCCAGCGCCCGAACTTTGTTCGAGGCACTCGCGATCGACATGACCGCGCTAAATGCGCGTCAGGCGTCGACGCATTGCATGCCTTGCTCGTCCGTTGCCCTTCGCCCTCAACGCAGCGAAAGCGCGTCGCCATTTGCCGCCTTCACTGGCCGCATCGCCGCGGAGCCGCCCCGGTCGTCTGCGCTCGTTGCGTTCGGCGTCTCTGTGGAGCTTCGCCCTGCGCAACAACATCGTTTGTCACGAATGCCATGCTAGATTGACATTCCTGCCACTCCCGGTGGCGCGCCGGCGCGCGGATAGTGAGGCTTCTTCTAACCCAACCATATGGAGAAGCGCAATGAAACGATTTGTGATTGAACGCAACCTTCCCGGCGTGCAGAACCTGGCGCCAGGGGAGTACCAGGAAGCCGCTGCCAAGTCGAATGCCGCCATCGCGACGCTTGGCGGCAAGGTCACCTGGGAGCACTCCTACGTCGTGCAAGACAAGACTTTTTGCATCTACATCGCCGACAGCGTCGACACTGTGATGAAGCACGCGGAAGCGAGCGGTTTCCCGGCGAACAAAGTGACCGAGGTGCGGACGGTCATTGAGCCGATGACAGGCGTCTGATGTCAACCGCTCCTGCCGGACGATTCTGTTGGATGGACCTGGCCGCGACAGACGCCGCACGCGCCACCGAGTTCTACACGGAATTGTTCGGTTGGAGCGCGCAAACGCAGGCGGCGAACGGTGGCAACTTCGTGCGCATCTCGCATGGTGGCCGCGACATCGGCTCCCTTTACCAGATGAAGCGGTCGATGCTGCGATCGGGCGTGGCGTCGCACTGGACACCCTACGTCAGGGTGGACGATGCGGAAGCCGCGAGTCGGCGAGCTGCCGCGCTGGGCGGGGCAGTGGCCGTCGAGCCGTTTGCCGTCGACGGGATGGTGCGCATCGCGCTCATCGTCGATCCGGTAGGTGGGGCATTCGGACTATGGGAAGAGCCGTAGCCACGAAGAAACGACCGCGCGCGCCGGCCGGGATCATCGATCCCGGCCGGCCGATCGACGTCACCGTCATCCTGCTGGATGGTGGTATGGCGTCGACCGCGATTGGTCCGATCGAGGTGTTTCATTCGGCCGGACAGTTGTGGAACTGGCTCAAGGGGGAACCGCCTGAGCCGCGCTTTCGTGTACGGGTCGCGTCGCCCGGTGGCCGGATGGTGAGGAGCGTCTGCAACGTCGGACTCAAGCCCGAGTACGCCCTTGAGGACATCGATCGTACGGACATCGCGATGATCTCCGCGTCCGGCTGGGACCTGCAGGACAAGATCATGCGCCACACATCGATCATCGCTTGGCTGAGAAAAATGCACGAGCAGGGCGCCTACCTCGGAGCCGTGTGCTCGGGTGCTGCGTACCTCGCCGAAACTGGTCTGATTGACGGCCGCGAAGCCACGACGCATTGGGGCGTGGCCGACATGTTGCGCCAGCGATATCCCAATGTGCGCTGGCGGCCTGAACAGTTCGTGACGGAGGACGGCCGCATCTGCTGCAGTGGCGGGGTCTACGCCTCGATCGACATCAGCCTCTACCTGGTCGAGAAGTTCTGCGGGCACGAGATCGCGCTGCAATGCGCGAGGTCGCTCCTCGTGGGCCTGCCGCGGAGCTGCCAGTCCGGCTACTCATTGCTGCCGCTCTCCCGCCCGCACTCCGACGAGCGCATCGGCAAGGCCGAGAAACACCTGCGTACGCATTTCCGTGAGGAGATCGGCATCAACGCGCTGGCGAAGCGGTGCGCCATGAGCCCGCGCACGTTCATACGCCGGTTCAAGGGTGCGACGGGCAGGCTACCAGGTGAGTATGTGCAGATGATGCGGATCAGCGCGGCTCGCGAGTTACTCGAGGGTGACCCCTCATCGATTCACGAAGTCAGCGAACGCGTTGGTTATGCAGACCTAAACTTCTTCCGCTCCCTTTTCAAACGGCACACGGGGATGACGCCGGCGGAGTATCGCGCCCGCTTCGCGTCGGTGCATTACCGGAGAGGCGAGCTTGAGATGGGCAACACGGAATAGGTCCTCTCGCGAGAGCCCTCCGCACATTTCGACGGGGTGTCGGGTGGCCGCTAGTAGGCAAACTGGATCGCCAGGGTGAGGGGCTGCTTCTAGCCGGGTCCGGCAGCGCCGTCACCGGAGGACTTTCTTATCCGGGGCACACCTGCCACTCAGAAGGAAGCGCGATCCATGGCACGCGCTCCTGGCCGTATGCGCGCTCCTCGCTGCAGCAACTTGTCAAGCGCTGAGAGAGGCGAGCAGCACATCGAGCTGCCCGAACGTCTCGTGCATGACTTCCTGCGCGCCGGTGCCGGCGGCGTCGAGCGCTTCCTTTGTCGGGTAGAGCTCGCTCAACACGAGCGTGGTCTTGCCGTTTTCCTCTTCGAAGGTCACGGTGGTGATAGATCCGTCGGCGCCGCTTTCCTCATTGGCCCAGACGATGCGCTGGTTCGGCACCACCTCGAGGTACTTGCCGAAGAAGGCCATCGGGTTCCCGGGGTCGTCGCCGAACACGAGGCGGTATTTACCGCCAGTGCGCACATCCAGTTCGCACGAACGCAGCGTCATGCCCATCGACCGCGGCACCCACCATTGTTCGAACAACTCGGGTTTCGTCCACGCCTCGAACACGAGACGCGCGGGCGCGTCGAACGTGCGGGTGACGACGACTTCGCGGTCTGACTTGCGCTCGACGGTCGTGCGATTCATACGGGCCTCACTTTGTCGTCTTGCGGACATCGGGTTTGTCACGGGACTTGAGCTGCTCGATCACGCGGTCCAGCGCTTGGAAGCGGGCGTCCCAGACCTGGCGGTATCGCGAGATCCACTCAATTTCCTCTTCGAGCCGGCAGGGGCCGATCTTGCAGTTGCGTACGCGGCCGACCTTTTCAGTCGTGACGAGCCCGGCCTGTTCGAGCACGCCGACGTGTTTCTTCATTCCGGTGAGGGTCATGTCGAACTGGTCGGCGAGGTCGGTGATCGAGGAGTCACCGCGCGCGAGCTGCTCGAGTACGCCGCGCCGGGTTGCGTCCGCGAGCGCAGCGAAGGAGGCGTTGAAGTGGGATTGTGAATACTGAACCATATAGTTCAGTATAGGGAGATGGGCGGCGCGATGCAAGCGCCCTGAAAGTCGGGGCTACAGTGCCCGACGGCTATTGCCTTTCCTCCCGGTCAGCCCGCCTCGAAAGATTCATGCTTGGAATCGTGACTGCTCTCCGGCGGAGTGGCCGCGCCTCACTAACGTCGGCTGATGGCCGGGCACTGTCCAGACAGTTTTGGCCGACCGAAGTATTCTAGGCGGCCGCTCTTGAGCAGTTCGCGCGGTTGGTGTCCAGCATAATCAGCGGCAGGCCTGAATCATCGCAGGTAGCGCACTTCGAACATTGGACGCCGCAGTCACTTAGCTGGCTAAGGGGCACGTCGTGGACTGTCCGCGGCGATTGCCATGAATTCGCCAGTTCCTGCCCAGCGGGCCACTGGTCAGATCATCCAGACGGTCAGCAGTGCGGCCCACACAAGCAGGCCGAGCGCGACCCCGATGCCGATGCCGCGCGCGGCGACCAGTTCCTGGCTGCGACGCGTCACCCGGCGCAGGGCCGAGCGGTCTGGGTTCTCCGGCTTCGACATCATGATTCGTCTGCCGCGGTCGCGATCTGATGCAGGTCCACGTGCTTCGGAAGGAATGCTCCCGCGCGTGGTTCCATGCATGTCGCCGACTGGGTGAGGCGGCCGTGGGAGCGTCGGCCGGGGCGGGCGTGCAGGCAGAGGCGATCACGGCTCCGGGCGCTCCGGTCGTCGACTGGGCTTGCGCCGCTGTGCCGGCCGATCGATTCGAGCCGCTGGTTCTTGCCAGCGGCGCGAAACGCCTCCGGCCGATTGCTGCATAGGTCCATCGTCGGGCGCCTCCTGGGGCACGGACGCGACTGCGTGGCGCGGCCTCGTGAGCCGCTTCGTGGGTTGCATTTTCGTCAGTTCATGACATCATGGCCAATAGAAAGACACGAGCACAGACATTCACATGCTGAATCTCAGAGCGATTGACCTGAACCTGCTTCCGGTCTTCGAGGCGGTGTACGAGGAGCGCAACATGACTCGTGCGGCCGAGCGGCTTGCGATGACGCAGCCCGCCGTCAGCAACGCCATGGCGCGCCTGCGCGCCGCGGCAGGCGACGAGCTGTTCGTGGCGGGACGCCGCGGCGCGGCCGTCACGCCGGCCGCCGAGCAGCTCTATCCAAGGATCAAGGGCGCGCTGGATGCCATCCGGGACGGGTTCGGGGAAACGCGCCACTTCGAGCCGCACGAGTCGAACCGGCGGTTCACGATGGGAATGCTGTATGCGCCCGGCATCCGGCTCGGCCAGGCGTTCGCCGACTGGCTCAAGCACGAAGCGCCGCTACTGAGCTGGAAGTGGGTGCCGCAGGAGAATCGGGAGGGAGGTGTGGCGGCACTGCGCGACGGCCGGCTCGACTTCCTGATCGACCAGGCGAAGGCGAGCGCGCGTGATCTCGAAAGCGCGGAGCTGTTCACCGATGAACTGCTCGTCATCGCGGCCGGGCATCACCCGAGGATTGGAAAGACACTGTCGCGCAAGCAGTTCCTGACCGAGCGGCACGTCGTTCATCGCAGTCTCCGGTTTCCGGGAAACCTCGTGCAGATCGAGGGAGCGCTCGGCAACCACGCCCTGGACGTCGCGCTGGAAGTCCGCGAGCCTCTCGAGGTGCCGGTTTCGGTCGCGGGCACGGACTTCATCGCCGTATGCAACCGCAGGCTCGCATCACCGTGGACCAAGATGCTGGGCCTCAAGCTGCTGCCGCTGCCGTTCCGGGCGGCGCCGCTCAAGGCCCATGTGGTCTGGCACCGCAGTCGCCGGCGCGATGCGGGACACCGGTGGGTGCGCGAGGGAATCGTCCGCCTTGCAGCGAAGCTCGCCTAGCCTTGCACGCCGCGCAGGACTGGAGTTCACTGCCGCGGGTCGCAGCCGACGCGATGCGCGGCCTTTCGCCTGCGGCGCGCAGTCGTGTCGGGCTGCCGGCGCCTTTGACGCCTCAGTGCTGCAGCCGTGCGTCGGCCTCGATCGTTTCGCCGCTGGCGAAGAGTTGAGCCACGTCGACGGTGTCGAACGAATACTGGCGGCCGCAGAAGTCGCACGTGACCGTCACGGTGGCCAGTTCCGCGATGATCGAGTCGACTTCCTCGCGCCCAAGCGACACCAGCATGCGGCCGATGCGCTCGCGTGAGCAACGGCAGGCAAAGCGCGGAGCGAGCGTCGCCTGAAGGTCCAGCACCTCCTGGCTGTAGAGGCGGCGCGCCAGATTCTCCGGCGACAGTCGCAGCAGCTCTTCGGCGCTCAGTGTGGCGCCGAGTGTCGTGACGCGGTCCCACGCGTCTTCGTCGATGTCGCCGACCGTTCCTCCGGTATCGGGCAGTCGCTGCAACAGGAGTCCGGCGCTGACGTTCTCGTCGGCAGCCAGCACGAGCCGCGTCTCGAGCTGCTCCGACTGGCGCATGTAGCTTTCGAGCACGTCGGCCATCGAGTCGCCGTCGAGCGGGACGATGCCCTGGTACGGCTGCTGTCCCGGCACCGGATCGCGCGGATCGAGGGTGATCGCGAAGCGCCCGCGTCCGCTGCGGTTGACCAGTTCGCGCATCGTCGCGCTTGCAGCGACTGCGTGCTCGCTGAACTTCGCCGTCGCGCGCAGCGAGAGGTCCGGTTGGCATTCCACCACCAGCAGTTTGACCGGCCCATCGCCATGAACCTGCATGACCAGCGCGCCGTTGAACTTGATGTTGCTCGCGAGCAGGGCCGCCGCCGCCACCATTTCGCCGAGCAGCCGCTTCACGGGCGCGGGATACTGATGATGCGCGGTCATCTCCCGCCAGGCGTCAGTGACCCGCACGAGTTCGCCCCGGACGGGCGCCCCGCGAAACATGAACTTCAGCAGACGATCTGACATCGGCTTAGTGCTCGCGATGACCTCAGCCGATGCGCTTGAGCGCGACCCGGTACAACTGCCCTCGCTCCGAGTAGACGGCGCTGTTACGAAGGCAGCGCGCGACGGCGGCTTCGTCCAGCGTCCGTATGACCTTGCCGGGCGAGCCGACGACCAGCGAGTTGTCAGGGATCACATCGCCCTCCCGCACGAGAGCACCCGCGCCGATCAGGCAGTTGCGGCCAACCCTGGCGCCGTTCAGTACGATCGCCTGGATGCCGATGAGCGTGCCGTCGCCGATCGTGCAGCCGTGCACCGAGGCCTGATGACCGATCGTGACGTTCTCGCCGACGGTCAGCGGAAAACCCGGGTCGGTGTGCAGCGCGCTGGCTTCCTGCACGTTGCTGTCGGCACCGATCACGATGGGCTCGACGTCTCCGCGTATCGTCGCGTAGGGCCAGATGCTGACGCGGGCACGCAGTTCGACGCGGCCGATGACGGTCGCTGTCTCGAAGACGAAGGCCGTGGGGTCGATGACAGGGATGCGATCGCCGATCTGGTAAATGCTCATGCGGGAAGGAGGGTGAGTTGAGGGGCCTGACACAGCCGACGCTGCTGCCTGGGACTGCGCCCGAGTTTACGGCGGAAGTCCGCCTTTGCAGGGACGCCGAGCGCCGATGAGCGAACTGCGCGCAGCGGCTCTCCGGGCCATAGCCATCGCCGAACCCGAGGCGCGCTGTCGTGCCGTCGAGAGCCTGGCTGCGGTCAGCGAGGTCGACGTCGAATGTGAGCTGCGCGCCGACGGACCCGTGCCGGGGCGGCCCACCCGCCCGCGGCTGGTGATGGCCGACCGGGTTCCGCAACGTGATGCGCGCAGCGCCGACGGCCGCGCGGCCTTGCTGCACGCCATCGCGCACATCGAGTTCAATGCGATCGGACTCGCGCTCGACGCCATCTGGCGCTTCCCCGGCATGCCGCCGGAGTACTACTTCGACTGGCGCCGGGTCGCGCAGGAGGAAGCGCACCACTTCTCGCTGCTCGCGACGCACCTGGGCACGCTCGGCTATCGCTACGGCGACTTCGATGCCCACGACGGCCTGTGGGAGGTTGCCGCCCGCACCGAGGGTGACGTCCTCGAGCGCATGGCGCTGGTGCCGCGGACGCTCGAGGCCCGCGGGCTCGACGCCTCGCCGCGGCTGCGCGCCAAGCTCGCCGCCGTCGGCGACGCCGCGGCGGCAGCGATTCTCGACGTCATCTTGCGGGATGAGATCGTCCATGTGGCGATCGGCAACCGCTGGTACCACTGGCTCTGCGCCCGCCGGGGCCTGGACCCCATGGCGGCCTACGCCGAAATCGCCGCGCTCCGCAGGGCGCCGCGGCTGCGCGGCCCGTTCAACCTGGCCGCTCGTCGGGCCGCTGGATTCACAGCCGCGGAACTTGAGGCGCTGCAGCACTTGATACCGGACTCGCGTCAGATGACCCGGGATTAGCCTGCAACCGCGATCGCCGGCACGTGGTATCGAATCCACAGTGGCGTGCCGATAAAGTTGCTAGCGATCGAGGAGGACGCATGAACCTGGCACTGATCCTGAATACGCCGTTGACCGAGCTACTTGGCCGCAAGAAGGTACTTCCGCCGCCGTCGGCCGTTGCGCCCAAGCCCAGGATGGGCGCCACGCTGTGCTGCGCCGGGTTGCGCATGTCGGTGCAGGCGGGCATGACCGACGAGATGTGGGAGTGGCTTGCCGGCCTGGGTTGGCGGGAGTTGCGCAACGGCGAGAACCGGCTCCATTACACCTCCCTCTCGACCTCGCTGGTGAACCGGCTCTACGATGTCGGCCCGGACGATCGCCAGAAGGTGTTGCTGATGGCGATCCGGGAGGCGACCCGCCCGCGGCGGGAGGCGGTTGCCCGCAGCCCAATGAACTAACCGGTTCGGGGGATACGGCGCGGCATCGCAGTCGCTAGAGTTCCATCTGGAGGAATAGTCAGAAGTGGATTTGGTCAGACCGGTTCGGGATCGGGTACGAACGCTGCTGAACATCCGTGTTGAGCGCGGACTGCGGTCGGCAGGGCTGAAGCCGGGCATCGGTGCCCGGATCTGCTGCGAGGACCTCCGCATGACGGTCCAGGCCGGCATGAGCGATGCTCTTTGGCATTGGCTGGCCAAGCAGGGCTGGCGCGAGATCACGTTTCGCCCGGATCGGCGCCGCTACCGGGACATCCCGACGGCCTATGTCACGCGTCTCGTCGACTCGTATGCCGAGGAACGCGAACGTGTGCTGGCCGCGGGCATAGCCAATGCCGCCTATCGCGGCCGGGCAACGCGACCCGGCACCTGGCCGACGAACAACGAACGGCGCTGAGCCGGCGATGGCGACGCCACGCGCGGCGCCAGCCACGGGCTGGCGGTTCTCGGAGTTTCGCCTCGGCGACACCTTCGGCTCGAAGGTGAAGGTCACGCCCGAACACCTCGATCAGGGTGCTGAACTGATCGGGGATTTCAATCCCCTGCATGTCGACGACGCGTACGCGCGGTCCACGCGCTTTGGCGGCCGGATTCTGCACGGCGTGCTGACCTCGGCCCTGATGAGTGCTCCGTTCGGCAACCTCGTTTCAGGCACGGCTCTCGGGTACCTGGAACATAACGCGCGCTTCCTGGCGCCGGTGCGGCCAGGCGACGTGCTGGCGATCGAGTGGACCGTGACAGAGTTGCTGCCGAAACCCCGACATGGCGGCGGCATCGTCGCTGCCGAGTGCGAGGCCCGTAATCAGACCGGCGAACTCGTCGCGACCGCGAGCGGCAAGATGCTCGTGGCCGACGCGTGAGTCTCCGCTAGCCGCTCTCACCGCGAGCACGCGCCGCCTCGCGGTCGCGCAGCACCCGTCGCTGCACCTTTCCAGTGGTCGTCATCGGCAACGCTTCGATGAACTCGATTTCCTTCGGGTATTCGTAGGGGGCGAGCTTGCCGCGCACGTGCGACTGCAGCTCCTCCACCAAGGCCGGTGAAGCAGCATGACCGCCTGCCAGCACGACGTACGCCTTCACGACAGCGCCGCGCTCGGCGTCGGGCTTGGGAACCACGGCGACGTTGGCGACGGCCGGGTGCTTGATCAGGCAATTCTCGATCTCGCTCGGCCCGATCCGGTAGCCCGCCGCCTTGAACATGTCGTCGGCGCGCCCCTGGTACCAGAGGTAGCCGTCGGCGTCGACGCTGGCGAGATCGCCCGTACGGCACCAGTCGCCGCTGAACTTGCGGCGCGTCGCTTCGGGATTGCGCCAGTACTCGAGGAAGAACACCGGATCGGCATGGCCATGGATGTCGCGCCGGTGCAGCGCGACTTCGCCGGTTGCTCCGGCAGGCACGGGCTGCCCGTTGTCGTCGATGACCGCGACACGGTGCCCAGGGTAGGGCCGGCCCATGCTGCCCGGGCGTGCGGGCCATTTCTCGTGCGAGTTGCCGACGATGTAGTTCATCTCGGTCTGGCCGAACATCTCGTTGACCGTCACGCCGAGCGCGGTGCGGCACCAGTCGAACACGGTCTCACCCACTGCTTCGCCGGCACTCATGATCGCGCGCAGCCGCAGGTCATAGCGACTGCGCGGTGCGTCGACCGACTTCATCATCATCTTCAGCGCGGTTGGGAACAGGAACGCGTTGGTCACGCCGTAGCGCTGCATCAGTTCGAACGCGCGATCGGGCGCGAAGCGGCCGCGGGTGCCGATGATTGGAAACCCGAAGTACAGCGTCGGCAGCAGCGCGTCCATCAGGCCACCCGTCCACGCCCAGTCGGCGGGGGACCAGAACACGTCGCCCGCCTGCGGAAACCAGTTCTGCGAGGCCACGAACCCCGGCAGATTGCCGATCAGCGCCGAGTGCGGCATCAGCGCACCCTTCGGCGGGCCGGTCGTTCCGCTGGTGTAGATCAGCACAGCCGGATCGCTCGCACGGGTGACGACTGTCTCGAATCGGTCCGACGCGGCTGCGAGCAACGTGCTCCAGTCCCTAGCGGCCGATGCGACTTCGTCGACGACGATCAGGCTCTTCAGGTCCGGGCATCTGTCATGAATCGACTCGAGCGCCGGTAGCGCGGTGGCGTCGACGATCGCTGCCACGGCGCGGCTGTCCTGCAGCCGGTACTCGAGCGCTTCAGGGCCGAACAGCAGCGAAAGCGGCATCGCGACGGCGCCCAGCTGGTAGATCGCAATGTGGGCGACCGCCGTTTCAGGGCGCTGCGGCAGCACGATCGCGACGCGGTCTCCGCGTTGCACGCCGAATGCGCGCAGCGCATTCGACAGCCGGTTGGCGTCGGCCTGCAGCGCCGCATAGGTGTAGGAGGCGCGGTTGCCGCGTTCGTCCTCGCAATGCAGCGCGATCCGCGATGACTCGCTGGCCCAGCGGCGGCTGCAGACCGTGGCGATGTTGAATTCCGCCGGCACGCTCCAGCGGAACGATTCATAGAGCGCGCGATACTGGTCGCGCATGGTGATCCCTTCGTTTGACGGCCTTCCTATAATCGCCGATGCCGCTGGACGATGCAACGAACGACGACGCGCGTGCGCGGGAAAACCACTTGAACGCCAACCTGCGGCCCTCGCGCTCCGAGTTCGTCGACATCCGCGGCCTGCGCTACCACCTGCGCTGCTGGGGTCCGGCGCCGGAACAGTCACGTCACACGCTGGTCATGCTGCACGGCTGGATGGATGTTTCGGCGTCGTTCCAGTTCGTCGTCGATGCCTTGCCGGAGGACTGGCGCGTGGTGGCGCCGGACTGGCGCGGTTACGGCCTGACCGAGCGCCCGCGGGCCGACTGTTACTGGTTTCCCGACTATCTGGCGGACCTCGAGCGCGTGCTCGATGCGCAGGTGCCGGGACCTGCCATCCTGGTCGGCCACAGCATGGGCGGCAACGTTGCTCTGCTTTACGCCGGGATACGGCCGGACCGCGCGCGGGCCGTCATCAATCTGGAAGGCTTCGGACTGCGCGAAACCCACGCGGCGCAGGCGCCTGGACGCTTCGCCCAGTGGCTCGACGAACTCCGCAACGGCGTTGCCATGCGTGATTACGAAAGCGCGGCCGACGTCGCGCGCCGCCTGCAGCGGAACAACCCGCGGCTGACGCCTGAGCGTGCCGCGTTTCTGGCGCAGCACTGGGCCATCGAGCAGGCCGACGGCCGCTGGGCCGTGGCGGGGGACCCGGCGCACAGGATCGTCAACCCGACGCTCTATCGCCTCGACGAAGTGCTCGCCTGCTGGGCGCGCATCGAGTGCCCCGTACTGTGGATCCGCGCGGAGAACACGGACGTTCTGCGCTTCGTCGCCGACGTACCGCAGGCGGCGATCGAGGAGGTCGAGCGGCGTCGCGCGGTGCTGCGCGACGCCGAAGCCATCGTGGTGGAAGACGCCGGCCACATGGTGCACCACGATCGACCGGAGTTCGTCGCGCAGGCGATCCGCGCCTTCGTCGCGCGGCGCATCGACGCCGCCCGTTAGAATTCGTCCATGATGGTCGAAGAACACCCGGCGAGTGCGCTCGCTGCGGACCTGCATTCTCACTCCACGATCTCCGATGGCGTGCTGTCGCCGCGCGAACTCGTGCTGCGGGCGTCCGAGCGCGCTGTCGAACTTTTTGCGCTGACCGATCACGACGAGTTGGCGGGGCTGGAGGAGGCCGCTGCGACGGCACGCGAAGTTGATCTGCCGTTCGTGACCGGCGTGGAAATTTCGGTGACGTGGGGGTCGACGACCGTGCACATCGTCGGCCTGGGTATCGATCCGGACGACCGGCGGCTGCTCAAGGCCCTCGCGCGCGTTCGCAGCGGCCGCACCGAACGCGCCCAGCAGATGAGCGCGGGGCTCGCGGCGGCGGGGATTGAAGACGCTTACGAAGGTGCGCTGCGCTACGTGCGCAATCCAGAACTGATTTCGCGTACCCACTTCGCGCGCTACCTCGTCGACACCGGCATCTGCCGCGACGTGCGCGATGTCTTCAAGCGCTATCTGGTGGCGGGCAAGCCGGGCTACGTCCCGCACGAGTGGGCGCACCTGGACGAGGCCGTGCAGTGGATCACCGCGGCGGGTGGGGTGGCGGTGCTGGCTCATCCGGGGCGTTACCGCGTCGGTGAACTCAAGCTGCACGAGCTGATCAGGGAATTCAAAGAGGCCGGCGGCGTGGCTCTCGAAGTCGTGACCAGCAATCACTCGCGGGAGCAGGTGCGCCAGTTTGCCGCGCTGGCGCGCGAAATGGAGCTCGAGGCGTCGCGGGGCAGTGACTTCCACGGCCCCGGCGAAGCGGAGAACGTGGAACTGGGTGTCGTGGCGCCGTTGCCACCCGGCCTTACGCCCGTCTGGCACCGGTTTGCATGATCTGCCCGCACTTTTTGCCGACGCGCGTCGCCGGCGCGCTCTCGTGAGCTGAAAATGGCTCAGCTTTTCGTCGTCCATCCGGTCAATCCTCAGGTGCGTCTGCTGCGACAGGCGGCGCAGATCCTCGACCACGGCGGCGTGGGTGCGATTCCAACCGACTCGTGCTACGCGCTGGCCTGCCACCTTGACGACAAGGCGGCCGTGGACCGCATCCGCGCGATCCGCCGTCTCGGCGAGCGGCATCTGCTGACGATGATGTGCCGCGACCTGTCGGACCTCGGCTCCTATGCCAAGGTCGACAACGCGACCTACCGCGTGCTGAAGGACGTCACACCGGGCCCGTACACGCTGATTCTCGAAGCCACGCGCGAAGTGCCGCGGCGCCTGTCGCACCCATCGCGCCGGACCATCGGCCTGCGCATTCCCGACCATCCCGTCGCGCTCGGCCTGCTCGATGTCCTGGGGCAGCCGCTGATCAGCACGACGCTGCAACTGCCGGGCGATGAACTCCCATTGAACGACGTCGACGACATCCGCGCGCGGCTCGATCACCTGGTCGACTTCGTCCTCGATGCCGGACCGTGCGGAATCGAACCGACCACCGTCGTCGATCTGTCGGGCGCCGAAGCGGTTGTCATCCGCGAAGGCAAGGGCGATCTGGCGGCTTTGGGACTTTAAGAGTTCGCATTCGGTGTACGCGACCGCTGCGCGGTCGCACGTGCACCGCATGCGTTGTAAGTCAGCGGGCCTCCCTTCGGAGCGGCCGGGCGTACGGCCCGATTTCAACGGCGTGGGGCGGGCAGGGTCAGCGCGACGCTCACGGACTTCAGCCGCGCCTCGTTGCGCCGAGGCGGGACGTTCGTTGCGCCGCGCGGGAAGGCGACGCTCGACTGATAGACTTCTGTCCATGGACAGCGTGATCCAGGCGATCGCCGTCTACGCAATCCCGGTGCTGCTGGCCATCACGTTGCATGAAGCGGCGCATGGCTATGTCGCGCGCATGTTCGGCGATTCGACAGCCTTCATGCTGGGGCGCGTGACGCTCAATCCCGTCAAACACATCGATCCGGTCGGCACGGTGATCGTGCCGCTCGCCATCGTGCTGCTGTCGAAACTCGCTGGCGGGGCAGGATTCATGTTCGGCTGGGCGAAACCCGTGCCGGTGAACTTCGCCAACCTGCGGCATCCCAAGCGCGACATGATCTGGGTCGCCGCGGCGGGGCCCGCCGTCAACCTGCTGATGGCCATCGGCTGGGCGGTGATCCTGAAGGGACTGATCGAGACTGGCCTGGAGGAGAGGTTCTTTGTCGAGATGGCGAAGGCCGGCGTCTTCGTGAACATCGGCTTAATGGCGCTCAACCTCCTTCCGCTGCCGCCGCTCGACGGCGGGCGCATCCTCGTCGGCCTGCTGCCGCATCGCCTGTCCAATGCGCTTGCCCGCGTCGAGCCCTACGGTTTCTTTATCCTCATTGCCTTGCTCGCCACCAACACGCTCGGCTTCTTCCTGCAGCCGTTCTACGAGTTCGGTGTCGCCATCGTTCGAATCTTCGTCTGAGCCATGTTTCCTGATCGCGTGCTTTCCGGCATGCGCCCGACCGGCGC
Source organism: uncultured beta proteobacterium (assembly GCA_963780715.1). GTDB lineage: Bacteria > Pseudomonadota > Gammaproteobacteria > Burkholderiales > Burkholderiaceae_F > JALORV01. The sequence continues at coordinate 83,621 of CAWADK010000011.1, read as the reverse complement.
GCTGCACATCGGCCACTATCACGGGGCGCTGAAGAACTGGGTGAAGCTGCAGGACGAGCACCCCTGTTACTTCTTCGTCGCCGACTGGCATGCGCTGACGACCCATTACGAGACTCCCGAAGTGCTCGCGGCGAGTGTCTGGGACATGGTGATCGACTGGTTCGCTGCCGGCCTCGACCCCAACAAGGCGACGGTATTCATCCAGTCGCGTGTGCCCGAACATGCGGAGCTCTTCCTGCTGCTCTCCATGTCGACACCGCTCGGCTGGCTCGAACGGGTGCCGACCTACAAGGACCAGATCGAAAGAATCAGTGACCGCGACCTCGCGACCTACGGTTTCCTCGGCTACCCGCTGATGCAGGCCGCGGACATCCTGATCTACCGCGCGACGATGGTGCCGGTCGGCGAAGACCAGGTCCCGCACATCGAGATGACGCGCGAGATCGCGCGGCGCTTCAACAACCTGTTCGGGCGCGAGCCCGGCTTCGAGGAAAAGGCCAGGGCCGCGGTCAAGAAGCTTGGAGCCAAGCGCGCCAAGCTCTACCACGACCTGCGCACGCGCTACCAGGAGCAGGGCGACAGCGACGCGCTCGAGCAGGCCCGCGCGCTGCTGTCCCAGGCGCAGAGCATGTCGATGGGCGATCGCGAGCGCGCGTTCGGGTTTCTCGAAGGCTCGCGCCGGGTCATCCTCGTCGAGCCCGATGTCAAGCTCACTGAGACTCCCAAGCTGCCGGGGCTCGACGGCCAGAAGATGTCCAAGAGCTACGGCAACGTGATCCTGATGCGTGAGGAGCCCAAGGCGCTGACGGAGAAGATCCGCCGCATGACGACGGATCCCGCGCGTGTCCGCCGCAGCGATCCCGGTGAACCCGAACGCTGCCCGGTGTGGCAGTTGCACAAGGTCTACTCGACCGAGGAGACGCAGTCCTGGGCGGCACAAGGCTGCCGCACGGCTGGCATCGGTTGCCTCGACTGCAAGCAGCCGGTCATCGACGCGATGCTCAGGGAGCAGCAGCCCTGGCGCGAGCGCGCCCAGCCCTACCTCGACGATCCGTCGCTGCTGCGGTCGATCGTGGCGGACGGTTGCGATCGTGCGCGCGCCGCCGCGCAGGAAACGATGCGTGACGTGCGCGACGCAATGGGCCTTGTCTACGACTGACGTGGCGACGGGCGAAGGTGCGCCGCGCTCGAACCCGCAGGCGACCGATCCATCGCCGTGGGTGGTCCGCTTCGCCTCACGGCTCCAAGCCGATGCACGCGTGCTCGACGTGGCGTGTGGCCACGGGCGGCATGCCCGCTGGCTCGCGCGCCGCGGTTGCCGTGTCACGGCGGTGGACGTCGACCCGGCATGCGCGGCGTCTTTGGCGACGGAGTCCGGCGTCGAGTTCGTCGAGGCGGATCTCGAAGGCGGAGCGTGGCCTTTTGCCGGACGGCAGTTCGACGCGGTCATCGTCGTTCACTACCTGCACCGGCCGCTGTTCAGCCTGCTGGCAGAAGCCGTTGCGCCGGGAGGGCGGCTGATCTACGAAACCTTCGCGCGCGGCAACGAGCAGTTCGGGCGGCCCCGCAATCCGGATTTCCTGCTGCGCCCGCGCGAGCTGCTCGACGCGTTCCAGGACCTGCGCATCCTCGCGTTCGAGGATGGTCTGGTCGATGCGGCGCAGCCGGCGATGGTCCAGCGCATCGCCGCTCTCAGGCTTGAACCACAGGCGTCGGCGCCGGTCGAAGTCCTGGCGCTGTGAGCGGGAGCGCCGCTGGAATTGCGCGCGGTCTGTAGAATCCGCCGCTTGGGCTGAGGAGGCCGCACACATCATGATCAAGGGCAGCATCGTCGCCATCGTTTCACCGATGCGCGACGACGGTTCGCTGGACTTTGACGCCTACCGGCGTCTGATCGACTGGCACGTGGCCGAGGGCACGAATGCCATCGTCGCTGTCGGCACGACGGGAGAGTCGCCGACGGTCGACCAGCAGGAGCACGGCGAACTGATCCGCGTCGCGGTTGACGCGGTGCGGGGCCGTGTGCCCGTCATCGCCGGCACCGGCGGCAACTCGACATCCGAGGCGATCGAACTGACACGCCACGCAAAGGCCGTCGGGGCCGACGCCACGCTGCAGGTGGTTCCCTACTACAACAAGCCCACGCAGGAAGGCCTGTATCGGCACTTCCGCACGATCGCTGAAACCGTCGACCTGCCGATGATCCTTTACAACGTGCCCGGGCGCACGGTGGCGGATCTGGCCAACGACACCACGATGCGCCTGTCCGAAGTGCCCGGCATCGTCGGACTGAAGGACGCCACGGGCGATGCCGCCCGGGCTGCGGACCTGTTAAGGCGCCTGCCGCCGAGTTTCGCGCTGTACAGCGGCAATGACGACAGCGCGCTGGCCTTGATGCTGCTGGGCGGACACGGGGTCATCTCGGTGACGGCGAACGTTGCTCCGAAGCTGATGTCCGAGATGTGCCGGGCCGCGCTCGCCGGCGACCTCGCACGAGCACGCCAGCTGAACGCCCAGCTCTGGCCGCTGCACCAGAAGCTCTTCGTCGAGCCGAATCCGATCCCGGCCAAGTGGGCCCTCGCCAAGATGGGTCGTATCGAGGGTGGCATTCGACTGCCGCTCACGCAATTGTCGGTCCCGGCGGAGCACGTCGTGCTGGCCGCGCTGAAGGAAGTGGGCCTCGTCTAGATGCGCGCAGGAGCTTCGCAGATGTATCGCATGACTTTTTCGCGCGTCGCCCTGGCCGCGTCGGTTGTGGCCCTGTCGGCCTGCACCTGGACCGGTAGTGGCGTGTCGCAGACCATTGACTACCAGAATGCGCGGACGCGCTCGACACCGCTCGAAGTGCCGCCGGACCTGTCGCAGTTGCCGCGCGACGAGCGCTTCACGGTGCCGGAGCGGCCGCAGACGGTCACGGCCTCCTCGACGGCCGCAGCTCGCCCCGGTGGGCCGGTCGGCGCGCCCGGATCGGCCGCCGCTGCCGCGGTGGCGCCGTCGGCGACGATTGCCCGCATCGAGCGCGCCGGCACGCAGCGCTGGCTTGCGGTCAACATGCCACCCGAGAAGGCTTGGCCCATCCTCCTTGAGTTCTGGCCCAGCGTTGGGCTGGCGGTTGAGAATTCCGACGCAGCAACCGGTGTGATGGAAACGGTCTGGGCGGAAAACCGGGCCAAGCTCAACCAGGATCTCATCCGGCGAACCCTGGGTCGCGTCTTCAGCTCGGTCTATGAGACGGGCGAACAGGACAGGTACCGGGCTCGCATCGAACGCACCGCCACCGACACATCGGAGATCTTCATCTCCCATCGCGGCATGATCGAAGTGTTCACCTCGTCGGCGCAGGACCGCACGGCCTGGCAACCGCGCCCGCCCGATCCCGGGCTGGAAGCCGAAATGCTGCAGCGGCTGCTCGCCCGTTTCGAAGGCACGGTGTCTCGTCCGGCAGCGAGCGCCAAGGCCCCCGCGGTGGAGGGTGCGCCAGCCGCAGGCGCGGCAGCGACGGTCGCGGCAGCACCGGAACAGGCATGGATCATCAAGGGCCCCGACGGCCGCAGCGAGCGGCTCGTCATCGACGATGCCTTCGACCGGGCGTGGCGGCGCGTTGGGCTCGCCCTCGACCGCGGTGGTTTCACCGTCGAGGACCGTGATCGCGCCAAGGGCATCTACTTCGTCCGTTACCTCGATCCCGACTACGAAGCGAAGAAGAAGGACGAGCAGGGTTTCTTCTCCAAGATGCTCGGGCAGGAGAAGCCCGTGCCGGCGCCGCAGTACCGCGTGCAGGTCAGCGCTACGGGACAGGCAGGAACGCAGGTCCAAGTGTTCGACAAGGACGGCAAGCCCGAACGTTCCGCGGCCGGTGATCGCATCCTCGCGCTGCTGAGCGACCAGCTGCGCTGACAGCCTGCGTGCTGCGCGTCTGCAGTCTCGGTTCCGGCAGCAGCGGCAACGGACTCGTCGTCGAGGCGCGCGATGGCGCCTCGACGACGCGCGTCCTGATCGACAACGGCTTCAATCTGCGGCAGCTGGAGCGGCGGCTGCAGCGCGCCGGCCTCGGGCCCGAGGCGCTCGATGCGGTATTCGTCACCCACGAACACTCCGACCACGTGGGCGGCGTCGCCGCACTTGCACGCCGTTTCCGGGTCGACATCTACTGCACCGAAGGAACCGCGGTCGCCGGCGGGCTGGTCGAACAGGGCATCACGTGGCGCGCGATCCGTGCCGGCGATGTCCTCGAAATCGGGCCACTTTGCATCAGCCCGTTCGCCGTGCCTCACGATGCGCAAGAACCCGTGCAGTACGTATTCACCGATGGCGCGCGCCGTGCAGGCTTGCTGACGGACGTCGGCGAGTGCTCGGACACGATCATCGACGCGTTGTCAGGACTGCACGCGCTGATCCTCGAGTGCAACCACGACGCCGACCTTCTGCGAAGCGGAAGCTATCCCGCCTTCCTCAAGCAGCGGATTGCCGGCCCGCACGGGCATCTGTCGAACGAGCAGGCCGCCGGGATACTGGATCGGACGCGCAGCGCCACGCTCGCGTGGGTGGCTGCGGCGCATCTTTCCAGGAGCAATAACCGTCCACCACTGGCGCAACAGGCATTGGCACAAGTGCTCGGCTGTGCTGCCGGTGAGATCAGCGTCCTCGACCAGGAAGAGGGCCTGCCGTGGCGCGACGTCTAACTGCACGTTGATGGCTGCGCAAATGAAAAGGGCCGGCAGAGCCGGCCCCTGATTCGCACTGTCGCGCGAATTACTTCTTGGCAGCCTGCTTGGCCTTTTCGACCGCTGCGGCGGCATCGGCCTTGGCAGCGTCCTGACCCGGCATGGCTGACGTACCGGACTCGCCGACCGGCGCAGCACCGGCCGCCGGAGCAGCACCGGCCGCGGGCGCGGCTGCCGGGGCAGCGGTCGCATCGGCGGGCTTGGCGGCGTCGGCGGCAGGTGCCGGGGCCGGCGCGGGCGCGGGCGCCGGGGCAGCGGCCGGAGCCGGAGCGGGCGCCGGAGCGGGAGCTTCCTTCTTACCGCACGCCGCAAGCGCGACGACCATCATTGAGGCAATCAAAAGTGACTTCTTCATGTGCACCCTTCCTGGGTTTTGATGTGGGGTTCTGGATTTCGCGTGATCGCTGTGTCCGAGGGCGACGAAGGGTACATAGCAGACCTCATCCGTCACGGGCCAGTATTATAGGTGCACTGCAGCATAAAGGCCAATGGCGGCCTTCGGCTCAGCCGAGGCCCAGCGGAACGACAGCGAGGTTGTGGCCGGCCGCGTCCCAGCGCCGCACGAAACTCGCGAGCAGCGGTTGGACGCGCGGCTTGTTGTGGGTCCACAGGTCGCCGCGCGCGGCAGCCGTCGGTTTGAGTTCGATCGAGGTGTGATCGTCGATCAGCACCCACGCATCGTCGCCGACCGGATCGTCCTCGGAGGCCACGCGCATTTCGAGCGCGTGCGCAAATCTTCTCTGCAATGCCCGCAGGCGCGGTGCGCGCGTGTTGAGCCATGTGTCGTCGTCGACCAGCAGCTGCACGCGTGCCAACCGGTGGGACAGCAACAACCGGCTCAGTTGCTCTTCGGCCGCCACGCTGCCGAGGTCGAAGACTCCGAGGTCGCGGTGAAGGCACCGCACCCACCGCTCGGCCTGGCGCAGCGCGATCAGGACGGCCTCGTGCGTTTCCGCGCGGGACGTGATCAGGGCGCGCTCCGGCGCTCCGCTGGTCAGTGACAGTTCAGATGGCTTCATGAATGCGAGCCTCCATTGGCGAGATGCAGCCAGCCTGCGACATACCAGCGGTGCAGGGGCGCGAATGTCGCAGCCGGCGCCGCTTGCAGCGCTGCCGAGGTCAGTCCGCGGGCGTCAGCCAGTTGCTGCAACAGGCCCCGGACGCCACGATCGAGGATCTCGTGCTCGCCGTTGATGCCGACCGCGCCGCGGTGGTAGAGCACGCGCGTGCGCCGGTCAAGTGTCACGCCGCGGCGACGCGCTGCAGCCTGAAACGCTGCGGCTTGCATGGGCCGCAGCGGACGCTCGAAGACGACCTGGGCTTTCGGTTCGGACAGGTACGAAAGCAGGAATCGGGCGGTATCGCTTTGACGTGGTCGTGGCGCAACGATTTCGGCATGCAGTGTGCGCAGCATGCCCTCGGGCAGGGCGGCCGGGCGACGCGTCGGCTTCAGGCCGCGGTCGGAGTAACGGCCGCGCAGCTTCGCGTGGGCGGCAAAGTCGGCGAGCATCGGCTCCAGCAATTCCTGGTAGGTCGGTGCACGAAAGCCGATGGAATAGGTCAGGCACTCGCCCAGGGCGGTGCCCTCGTGCGCGACGCCCGGCGGCAGATAAAGCAGGTCGCCGGGCTCGAGGACGTACTCCGCGCTGTGACGGAAGTTCGCAAGAATGCGCAGCGGCGCACCGTCGACCAGTCGCAGGTCGCGTTGGCGACTGATGCGCCAGCGACGCCGGCCATGGGCCTGCAGCAGGAAGACATCGTAGGAGTCGACATGCGGGCCGACGCCGCCGCCCTCGGTGGCGTAGCTGACCATCAGGTCGTCGAGCCGCGCGTCGGGTACGAAGCGGAACCGTTGCAGCAGTGCCTGGGCGCCGGCGTCGAGCAGGTCCACACCCTGCACGAGCACGGTCCAGTGCGGTCGACGCGGCGAGGGCAGACGCCGGAACGGGCCATGGCTGACCGTCCACGTCGCGTCCGCGCGTTCAATCAGCCGCGCTTCGGTCTCCGGTGTGCAGGCGAGTTCCAGCAGTCGCCGGGTGCCGACCGGTGGCACGAATCCAGGCAGCGCGCTTCTCACCAGCAGCGGCCGACGTTGCCAGGCATCGCGCATGAACTGCGCAACCGGAAGATCGCCCAGCTTGCGCAACGGCAGGGTATTCATGCGGACGATTATAGGAATGCACCCGGAGGCATAATCCCGGCGGATCAGGAACAACGATGAAGATTGCCGACGATTCGCTGGTGAGTCTCGAGGTGTCGATGTACGACGCGCAGGGCCAGTTGCTCGACAAGACCGAAGAGCCGCTGCAGTACCTGCACGGACACGAGGACATCTTTCCCCGGATCGAGGAGGCGCTGGCCGGCAAGGAGGTCGGAGCGCACCTGATGCTGCAACTGGAGCCGGAAGACGCGTTCGGCGACTACGACCCGGAGCTTGTCATGCTGACGCCGGTGGATGACCTCGGCGCCGAAGTGACGGTGGGCCTGCGCGTCGAGGCCGCCGGCCCGGACGGCGAGGACCGGTGCGTGTTCACGATCACCGACATCGCCGAGGGCATGGCGGTGCTCGACGGCAACCATCCTCTGGCCGGCATGGCGCTGCGATTCGACATCCGCGTGCTGGAGGTGCGCGAGGCCACCGCACAGGAACTCGAGGAAGCCGAAGCGCCTGCCGTGCCGGACTTCCTTCGTGTGCCGGACCCGAAGACGCTGCACTGACTCAGCTCGGATCGCCCGCCAGTCGCTGCAGTTCGTCGAGCAGCGCATGCGCTTCGCGCGGTGACAGGGCGTCGAGGTCGATCGCACGGAGTCTTGCGCGCAGCGCGTCCGCGGCGTCTTCGATCACTGTCGCTGGCGTCGCGCTGACGAACATGTCGAGCTGCGGCCGCACTCCCAGCGCGCGCTCCTCGAGTTGCACGAGCAGGGCTCGGGCGCGGCGAACCACGCTCGACGGCACCCCCGCCAGCTGGGCGACCGCGAGCCCGTAGCTCTGGCTCGCCGGGCCGTCGCGCACCTCGTGCAGGAACACGACCTTGCCGTTGGCCTCAGCGGCGGCGACGTGGACGTTGGCCACTTCCGCGTGCTGCTCGGCCAGTTGCGTCAGTTCGAAGTAATGCGTGGCGAAGAGCGTCAGGCAGCGGTTCTTCTCGACCAGCTCACGGCCGATCGCTCCGGCGAGCGCCATGCCGTCGAACGTGGAGGTGCCGCGCCCGATCTCGTCCATCAGCACCAGGCTGTTCTCGGTCGCACTGTTGAGGATCGCAGCGGCCTCGGTCATTTCGACCATGAACGTCGAGCGGCCGCGCGCGAGGTCGTCGGCGGCGCCGATGCGGGTCAGGATGCGATCGATCGGACCGAGCCGTGCGCTGGCGGCCGGGACGAAGCTGCCGGCGTAGGCAAGCAGCGCGATCAGCGCGACGGACCGCATGTACGTCGACTTGCCGCCCATGTTCGGCCCGGTGATGACCAGCAGCCGGCGGCCGGGGTGCAGCACGCAGTCATTGGGCACGAAGGTCTCGAGCTCCCGCTCGACGACGGCGTGGCGTCCCGCGCGGATCTCGATGCCGGCGCGGTCCGCCAGTTCCGGTTCGACCCAGCGTGCCAGCCGTGCGTGGCGCGCGAGGGCGACGAACGCATCCAGTGCCGCCACCGCGTCCGCCGCCGCCTGCAGCGCCGGGACGTGCGCCGCCAGAGCTTCGACCAGCGCGTCGAACAGGCTCTTCTCGCGCGCCAGGGCGCGTTCCCGCGCGGAGAGCGCGCGGTCCTCGAAGGCCTTCAATTCCGGGGTGATGTAACGCTCGGCGTTCTTCAGCGTCTGGCGCCGCCGGTAGTCATCGGGCACCTTCGCCGCCTGGCCGTGCGTGACCTCGATGTAAAAGCCGTGCACGCGGTTGTACTCGACCCGAAGGTTGGCGATGCCGGTGCGCGCGCGCTCGCGCTGCTCGAGGTCGATCAGGAACTGGCCTGTGTTGTCGCGCAGGGCCCGCAGCTCGTCGAGTTCGGCATCGTGTCCAGCCGCAATGACATCGCCGTCGCGGACAGAGTGGGCGGGCTCTGCATGGAGCGCGGTGCGCAACGTCGAAACGAGTGCCGCTGGCAGGCTGCAGGGCTGGCGCAGATCGAGCAGCCTCGCCGCTTCAGCGGTCGCGAGCAATTCAGCCAGCCGCTCGACAGCCGGCAGCGCGTCGCGCAACGCAGCGAGTTCCCGCGGCCGCACCGAGCCGAGCGTGATCCGGGTGCCGATACGCTCGAGGTCCGGCAGGCCGCGCAGCGCATCGCGCAAGCTGCCGTGCAGCGGTGCGCCTTCCAGCAGCGCCGCGATGGCCCGATGGCGCGCACGGGCTTCGGCGGCTGCACGGACGGGGTGGTGCAGCCAATGGCGCAGGCGCCGGCTGCCCATGGCTGTCTCGCAGTGATCGAGCAGGCGAAACAGCGTCGGACCGTCTTCACCGCGCAGCGTCTCGGTGATCTCCAGATTGCGGCGCGTGACCGCATCCAGGATAACGTAGTCCGAAGGCGACTCACGCTGCACGGCGCGCACGTGTGGCAGCCGGCCGCCCTGGGTGCTGCGGGCGTAGTCGAGCAAGGCGCCCGCGGCCGCCAGGATCTCCGGTGCGTCGGCCAGATCGAAGGCGTCGAGCGTGGCAACCTGCAGCAGCTGCTGTAGCGACGTCGCGCCACGCTCCGGATCGAAATGCCAGTCCGGCCTCGCCTGCACCGTAGTGCCGGCCAGCGCAACCTGCGGCGCGAGCGCTTCGGTCCAGGCATCGGCGATCAGAAGCTCCGAGGGAGCGATGCGAGCGAGTTCCGACGCCAGCTGGGGCGAGGTCGCCAGTGTTCCTCGCAACTCCCCTGACGACAGCACGAGCCACGCGAGGCCGAACGGCCCGCCACGTTGCCGCGGCGGTGCCAGCGCGAGCAGGGGCGCATCGACCTTGTCTGGCAGCAGGCCGGTGTCGGTCAAGGTGCCCGGTGTAACGACGCGCACGACACGTCGCTCGACCGGCCCCTTGCTGGTGGCCGGATCACCGATCTGCTCGCAGATCGCCACACTCTCGCCGAGCTTCACCAGGCGCGACAGATACTGCTCGAGCGACACGACCGGCACGCCCGCCATTTTCACCGGCGTGCCCGCCGAGGCGCCGCGCGAGGTCAGCGTGATGTTAAGCAGGCGCGCGGCGCGCTCGGCATCGTCGTAGAAGAGCTCGTAGAAGTCACCCATCCGGTAGAACAGCAGCACGTTCGGATGTTCCGCCTTGATGCGCAGGTACTGCTGCATCATGGGCGTGTGCCCGCGAGGCTCGTCGCGCGTCGTCACGGGCGGGGTGGGAGCAGGGATTTCGGGGGCAGTCGAGCCAGTGGCCGGTCTAGCCCGGCGCGCGCGCTGAGCGATGGACCTGCTGCACGAGCTGCAGCAACTGCGGAAAGATCTTGGGCGAACCGCAGACGATGCGGCCGTCCGCGAGATAGCCGGGATCGCCGTCGAAGTCGGACACGAGGCCACCGGCTTCGAGGATCAGCAGGCTGCCAGCCGCCATGTCCCACGGCGACAGGCCGATCTCCCAGAAGCCGTCGAGCCGGCCGGCGGCGACATAGGCGAGGTCGAGCGCCGCGGCTCCCGGCCGCCGGATACCGGCGGTGTGCTCCGTGATGCTCTTGAACATCCGGACATACTCGTCAAGATGATCGAGGCTGCGAAACGGGAAGCCCGTGCCGATCAGGCACTCCGCGAGCTTGTCGCGCCGCGAGACGCGGATGCGCCGCTCGTTGAGAAACGCGCCGCGCCCGCGCGACGCAGTGAAGAGCTCGTTGCGCGTCGGGTCGAAGACGACCGCCTGCGTGATCAGGTCACGGTGGCGCAGTGCGATCGAGACCGCGTACTGCGGAAAACCGTGAATGAAGTTCGTCGTCCCGTCGAGCGGGTCGATGATCCACGTGTATTCCGAATTGCCGCTCGCGCCGGATTCTTCCGCCAGCACGGCGTGGTCGGGGTAGGCCTTGAGCAGCAGCTCGACGATCGCACGTTCAGCAGCGTGGTCCACTTCGGTGACGAAGTCGCTGCGGCCTTTGGTTCCGACTCGCACGGCGTCGAGGTCCACGCTGGCGCGGTTGATGACGGAACCTGCCTTGCGCGCGGCCTTCACAGCCGTGTTGAGCATCGGGTGCATGGTGGGGCGCGTGCGGCAGGACCGCCGTCGCGATTAGACTGAACCACGCATTTTAGTCGATCGTGCACCCCGTGACCGGTTTCCCCGCCAGCGCCCTGCTTTTCCCTCGTGTCCGCTTCGTCCTTGTGGAGCCGACGCTGGCTGCGAACATCGGTGCCGCGGCGCGCGCCATCAAGACGATGGGCTTCGCGCGCCTCGTGGTCGTCGCACCACGCGATCCGGACTATCGGCAGGATGCCGACGCGATCGCGCGTTCGACCGGTGCGGCCGATGTACTGGCCGCCAGTGAAGCTGCGGCCGACCTCACACAGGCACTGGCCGGCGTGACGCTCTCGATCGCGATGACCGGCTACGACCGCGAGTTCGGGCCCAAGCTGCTGGACCTGCGCAGCGTCGCGCGGCGGCTCGCCGATGAGTTGCAGGCAACGCCGACGGGGGAGGTGGCCTTCGTCTTCGGCACCGAGCGCAGCGGCCTTTCCAACGCAGACCTCATGCGCTGCCAGCTGAGCTGCGCGATACCGGCCAACCCGGAGTTTGCGTCGCTGAACCTCGCGCAGTCGGTCCAGGTGGCTGCATACGAGTGCCAGCTCGCGCTGCGGACGAGCACCGCCATCCAGCCGGGGCAGCAGCGCTTTCACGCCGAGGACCCGCCCGCCAGCGTCGATGCGCTGGAGAAGCTCTACGTGGAGTTCGAGCGCGCGGCGACGGTCGTCGGCTTCCATGATCCGGCCGAACCGAAGACCCTGATGCCCCGCCTGCGTCGCCTGCTTGGCCGCGCGCGGCCGACGCAGACCGAGGTCGATCTCCTGCGGGGCGTGCTGGCGGCCGTCATCGAGTCACGCGCGGATCGCGCCGGCCGCAAGCAGCGAACCTGAGCCCGGGCGGACGACGCGTCGTCCGTACAATCGGCCTCGTCCCACTCTGAAGCGTCATCCATGTTCACGCGCCTGCGCGAAGACATCGATTGCATCCTGCAGCGCGATCCGGCGGCACGTTCGCGCTGGGAGGTGCTGACCTGCTATCCCGGGCTGCATGCGCTGACCATGCACCGCCTGGCGCATGCCTGCTGGAGCGGGGGCTTCCGCTGGCTGGCGCGCTTCATTTCGCATCTGTCCCGCTGGCTCACGGGCATCGAGATCCACCCGGGGGCGCGCGTCGGGCGTCATGTGTTCATCGACCACGGCATGGGCATCGTCATCGGCGAAACCGCAGAGATCGGTGACGGGACGACGATCTACCAGGGCGTCACGCTGGGCGGAACGTCGCTCGCCAAAGGCTCGAAACGTCACCCGACGCTGGGGCGGAACGTCATCGTCGGCGCCGGTGCCAAGGTGCTGGGCGGGTTTACCGTCGGCGACGGCGCGCGCATCGGTTCCAATGCGGTGGTCGTCAAGGAAGTGCCGGCCGGCGCGACCGCCGTCGGCAACCCCGCACGCATCCTGCACAAGGAACTCGACGCCCAGCGCGAAGCCACCGCCAATCAGCTCGGCTTCTCGGCCTACGGCATCACGCAGGAAGGTGACGATCCGCTCGCCAAGGCGCTCCACGGACTCATCGACCACGCGACCGCGCAGCAGCGCGAGATCGAACGCCTGATCGCCGCACTCGAGCGCAGCGGCATCGCGCTCGACGAAGCGAGGCAGGAAGCACCGAAGGTCGATCCGCAGCAGCTCAACCGGCTGGTCGACGAGTAAAGGCGGGCCGGGGCAGATTCGCCGTTCCCGCCATCGGCGGACGCGGCCGGTGTCCGGCGAGCCCTGGTGTCAGTCGTCGAAGAACACCAGCCGCGGCTTGCCGTCGGCAAAGTCCAGGAACCCGCCGCGCGGCTGCGCCTCGTCCAGATCCCAGTCGGGCAGCACCCAGCGTTCGGCCGGCTGGCCGTCGACGTGAAGGACATGCGCGCCGGGTCGATGCGTGTGGCCATGGATGACCCTGTGTACGCCCGCCTGCCGCAGCGCCTCGGCCACGGCCTCGAGCGTGACATCCATGATGTCCATCGCCTTCGTCGACTTCTCCTGTTCGCTCTGCATGCGTGCGCCCTGAGCGAACGCGACGCGCTCGGCAATGGGCTTGGCGAGGAACTGGCGCTGGAAGTCCGGCTGCCGCGCAAGCGTGCGAAAGCGCTGGTAGTCGACATCGAGCGTGCACCATGCATCGCCATGCGACAGCAGCGTGGGCGTGCCGGCCACATCGACCACGATGGGATCGGCGAGAAGCCGGCCGCCGGTCGCACGTGCGAAGTCGCGGCCGAGCAGCGGATCGCGGTTGCCGTGCATCAGCAGCAGGCGCTGCCCGCTGCGCGTTGCCGCGGCGAGTGCTGCCACGATCGGCGCGGCGGCCGCTCCGGCGTCGTCGCCGATCCAGAATTCGAAGAGGTCACCGAGGATGACCAGCTCGGGATGCCCTGGGGCATCCTCCTGCAGGAAGCGAAGGAAGCGCGCGATCGTGCGGGGCCGCTGCGCCGCCAGATGCAGGTCGGAGATGAAGATCGGGTCGAGCAGCGCCTCGACCGCATGCTCGACCGCCAGTACCGGGGGAAGGTCGGCCGGTGCGCCGTTCACTGGACGAATTCGGCGCGCTCGAGCAGCACGTCGACTTCCGGCACGTCGGAGTGCGCTCCGCGCCGCCCGGTGCGTACAGCCTTGATCTTGTCGACCACGGCGAAGCCGTCCGTGACCTTGCCGAACACGCAGTAGCCCCAGCCCTGGGGCGTGGCCGCCGTGTGGTTGAGGAAGTCGTTGTCGGCGACATTGATGAAGAACTGGGCCGTGGCGGAATGCGGGTCACCGGTCCGCGCCATCGCGACCGTGTACTTCGCGTTGCGCAGGCCGTTGCGCGCTTCGTTCTCGATCGGGTCCTCGGTGGTCTTCTGCCGCATGCCGGCTTCGAAGCCGCCGCCCTGGATCATGAAGCCGTTGATGACGCGATGAAACAGCGTGCCGTCGTAGAAGCCGCTGCGCACGTACGACTCGAAGTTCTCGGCGGTCTTCGGGGCGCGTTGGTGATCGAGTTCGATCGTAATCGGGCCGAGGCTGGTGTAGAGGCGAATCATGCTTGCTCCTGGAACTATTTCAGGACACGTGCGGACTTGATCACGACCGGTGTGGTCGGAAGGTTCTGGTGCGGGCCGCTTGCGGCAGTGGGCACGGCGCGGATCTTGTCGACGACGTCCATGCCTTCGACCACCTTGCCGAACACGGCGTAACCGTTGCCGTCGGGTTTCGGGAAGTCAAGATTCGGATTGTTCTCGACGTTGATGAAGAACTGCGCCGTCGCCGAGTTCGGATCGCCCCGGCGCGCCATCGACACCGCTCCACGCTCGTTCTTCAGCCCATTCTGGCTCTCGAGCGGGATCGGCGCGCGCGTCGACTTCTCGCTCATGTCGGCCGTGTAGCCGCCGCCCTGGATCATGAAATTCCCGATCACGCGGTGAAACACCGTGTTGTCGTAATGGCCGCTCTTCACATACTCGATGAAGTTCGCCACCGTCTTCGGCGCGGCCTGCGGCGCAAGTTCGATGACGATCCTGCCCATCGTCGTGTCGAGCGCGACGCGCTGCGCCCACGCCAGCCCGGGCAGCGCGAGGAACAGCGCCAGCAGAATGCTCAGTCGTTTCATGGAGGATGCCTTTCGAGAAGTAGGTCAGCGCACGTTGCGCGACTTGGTGATCAGTTCGCGTGACAGCGCGAGCTTGGCTCCGGCCTGGCGGTTGGACGGGTCCAGCTTGGCGGCCCGCTGGTACGCGTCGGCGGCCATCTGCAGGTAGACGTCGCCGAGGTTTTCGAGCGCTGTCGAATAGTTGGGCGCCGCGGCCAGCGCCATTTCGAGTGCCGCGCGCGCGCTGTCGAGCTGGCCCTCGCTCGCATACAGGACAGCGAGGTTGTTGTAAGGCTCCGGAAGCTCCGGGAAGTCCTCGGTCAGGCGCCGAAACACCTCCCGGGCTTCGGCCGGCTGCTTCAGCTCGGTGAGGATCACCCCGCGGAGGAAGCGCATCTGTGCATCGCGTGGGTTCTTCGCGAGCACGGCATCCACGCGCGTTAGGGCGTCCTGGCGCCGGCCCGCGGCGAGCAGTTGCTGGACCTGATGCAACTCGGTGGGAATCTCGCTGTCCGTCGGCAGCCGGCCGATGGTCTGCGGCGGCAGCGCGCTCGAAGTCTGCGCGACGGCAGGCAAGGCAGCCGACGCAGTCAGGACGAGGGAGCAGACGAGGACCGTGCAATGGCGCATCAAGGAGCGGACAGGGCCCGAGGGTTGCCGCGTAAGCGATTGATATACTGGGCGCATTCTACATTCGCCACGCTCCTCGAAATGATTCTGCGGCGCTGTTGACGAGCTCGTTTCAGCCTTGTCCGACGCCACATTCCCGTCCGGCGCCCGCCGGAGGTTGAGAGGAGTTCCCGCATGACGATCCAGATCCACAACACGCTGACGCGCCGCGTCGAACCGCTGGTACCGCTCGAGCCCGGTCATGTCCGCATGTACGTCTGCGGCATGACCGTGTACGACCTGTGCCACCTGGGCCACGCGCGCACGTTCATCGCGTTCGATCTGGCCGTGCGCTGGCTGCGCGCACGCGGCCTGCGCGTCACCTACGTACGCAACATCACCGATGTGGAAGACAAGATCATCCGCCGGGCCGCGGAGCGCGGCGTGACGCCCGCCGAGCTCACGGAAGACAACATCCGCGCGATGCACGAGGACTTCGCGGCACTCGGGCTGCTGCCGCCCGACCTGGAGCCGCGCGCGACGCAATACATCCCGCAGATGCTCGATCTGATCGGCCTGCTGCAGAAGAAGGAGCTCGCGTATCAGGCGGACGCGGATGGCGACGTTGTGTATGCCGTGCGCAAGTTCGCCGGCTACGGCAAGCTGTCCGGCAAATCGCTCGACGACCTGCGCGCGGGCGAGCGCGTGGCGGTCGACGCCAGCAAGCGCGACCCGCTCGACTTCGTGCTGTGGAAACACGCCAAGCCAGGCGAGCCTCAGTGGCCGTCGCGCTGGGGGCCGGGCCGGCCGGGATGGCACATTGAATGCTCGGCGATGGCGAGCGAGACGCTCGGCCGCACCTTCGACATCCACGGCGGCGGGCCGGACCTTGTCTTTCCGCACCACGAGAACGAGATCGCGCAGAGCGAAGGCGCCTATGAGCAGCCCTTTGCAAGGCTCTGGATGCACAGTGGCGCCCTGCGCGTGGGCGAGGAAAAGATGTCGAAGTCACTCGGCAACTTCCTCACGATTCGCGCGGCGCTCGCCAGGTACGACGCCGAAGTGCTGCGCTTCTTCCTCGTGCGCTCGCACTACCGCAGCCAGATCGCGTTCACCGAGTCGCTGATCGACGACGCGAAGGCCGGCCTGACACGGCTCTACACGACCCTGCGCGGCCTGGACGTACCTCATGCCGAAGTCGACTGGAATGAGTCCTACGCGCAGCGCTTCGCCGCCGCGATGGACGAAGACCTGAACACGGCGCTGGCGGTGTCGGTGCTGTTCGAACTCGCCGGGGAGGTCAACCGCACGAAGTCGACGACGGCAGCGGCGCAACTCAAGGCGCTGGGAAAGGTTCTCGGGCTGCTTCAGCGCGCGCCGGACGAATTCCTGCAGGGTCGCCGCATCGAAATGTTGGCGAACACGGGAACCTACAGCTTGCAGGGGCAGGACGCGACCTTCGCATCGATGCGCTGATCGCCGAGCGCGCCGCCGCCAAGAAGGCGCGCGACTTTGCGACCGCCGACCGTATCCGTGCCGAGCTGACGGCCGAGGGCATCGTCCTCGAGGACAGCGCCGCCGGCACGACGTGGCGGCGCCAGTAGATGGCGGCGCAGGCGCGGCCGGCTTACTGGGCACGCGCCAAGCGCTCGCTGGCGCAAGAAGATCCGACGATGGCACGCATCATCGCAGCGCATCCGCGCGTGGCGCTCGCTACGCGCGGCGATCCATTCACGACGCTGGCGCGCTCGATCGTCGGGCAGCAGATCTCGGTGAAGGCGGCGGAGTCGGTATGGGGCCGCTTTTCGACCTGCTGTGGCGAGATGACGCCGCGGGCCGTGCTGCGGCGTCGGGCGCCGACACTGCGGGCCTGCGGGCTCTCGGACCGCAAGGTGGAATACATCCGCGACCTCGCGCAGCACTTCGTCAGCGGTCGCATCGATCCGGCACGCTTCGCGGAAAGGGACGACGAAGACATCATTGCCGAGCTGGTGGACATCCGCGGCATCGGCCGCTGGACCGCGGAGATGTTCTTGATCTTCAACCTGCTCCGGCCTAATGTGCTGCCGCTGGACGACCTCGGGTTGCTCAAGGCGGTGAGCCTCAACTATTTCGACGGCGCGCCGTTGTCCGGCAAGGGCGCGCGGGCGCAGGTCACCGAACTGGCCGCGGCATGGGAGCCATGGCGCAGCGTTGCGACCTGGTACCTGTGGCGCAGCCTCGATCCCGTCCCTGTGGAATACTGACCTCACAATCATGGCCAAGACCACATTCCTCGAATTCGAACAGCCGATCGCGGAGCTCGAGACCAAGATCGAGGAGCTGCGCTTCGTGCAGGACGACTCCGCGGTCGACATCTCCGAGGAGATCGAGCGGCTGCAAAAGAAGAGCCAGGGCCTGCTGAAGGACATCTACGCCAAGCTCTCGCCCTGGCAGGTATCGCAGATCGCGCGCCACCCGCAGCGGCCGTACACGCTCGACTACGTCGATGACATATTCACCGATTTCCACGAGCTTCACGGTGACCGCGCGTTTTCCGACGACCTGTCGATCATCGGCGGGCTCGCGCGCTTCAACGGGCAGGCGGTGATGGTGCTGGGCCACCAGAAGGGCCGCGACACGAAAGAGCGGGCGCTGCGCAACTTCGGCATGAGCAAGCCCGAGGGCTACCGCAAGGCATTGCGGCTGATGAAGCTCGCCGAGAAATTCAGCCTGCCCGTCTTCACGTTCGTCGACACGCCGGGTGCCTATCCCGGCATCGACGCCGAGGAGCGCGGCCAGTCGGAAGCGATCGGCCACAACCTGTACGAGATGTCGCAACTCAGGGTGCCGATCATCTCGACGATCATCGGCGAGGGTGGCTCGGGCGGCGCACTCGCGGTCGCCGTCGCCGACCAGGTTCTGATGCTGCAGTACGCCACCTACTCGGTGATCTCGCCCGAGGGCTGCGCGTCGATCCTCTGGAAAAGTGCCGACAAGGCGCCGGAGGCGGCGGAAGCACTCGGGCTCACGGCGCACCGGCTGAAGGCGCTCGGGCTGATCGACAAGATCGTCACCGAGCCGCTCGGCGGTGCTCATCGCGACAGCAAGCAGATGTCGGCCCTGCTCAAGCGCGCCCTGGCGGACAGCCTGCGCCAGTTCAGCGGCATGAAGCCGCGCGACCTGGTGGCGGCACGTCACACGCGCCTGATGGCCTATGGCCGCTTCAAGATCACGACCGAAGAAAGCTGACCCGCTCGAAACGCAGCTGCTGGAGGCCGTTGGATCGGCGCTGCAGCGCGCGCGGGAGCGGCTCGATGCGCTCGACCCGCGCAGCACCGAACCGCTGCGTCGCCGCCCGGCGCGGCTGCCGCAGCTGACGGCTGTCGTCGGCTACAGCGGCGGCCGCGACTCCACGGCTCTGCTGCATGTGATGGCACGGCTCGCCGCGCAACGAGGCTCTGGGCTGCACGAGGTCGTCGCGGTGCACGTTCATCACGGCATCAGCCGCCACGCCGACGACTGGCTTGCTCACTGCGAGCGCGAGGCCGCCGCGCTCGGCCTGCGGTTCATCGGTCGCCGCGTGACGGTCAAGCGCGCGGGCCGCGGGCTGGAGGCCGCCGCGCGTGAGGCCCGCTACGAGGCGCTGGCCGAAGTCGCAGCCGAGGTCGGCGCGCGCATCGTCTGCAGTGCCCACCATCGCGATGACCGCCTCGAGACCTTTCTCATGCAGTGGATGCGCGGTGCCGGGCTCGAGGGTCTCGCCGCCTTCGCGCCGGCACGCTCCTTTGCCCGCGGCGAGGTCGTGCTGGTGCGCCCCTTCATCGACGTGACGCGCGAGGACCTCGAGCGCTTTGTCGAAAGCCGGAGCCTGGCCTTCGTCGAGGACGACACCAACGATGACCGTGCGCTGATGCGCAACGCACTGCGGATCGACGTGCTGCCGCGGCTCGATGCGCTGCGGCCCGGTTTCCGCGCGGCCGCGGCGCGCTCGGTCGACCTCGTCGCCGAAGCGGCCGAAGCGTTGCGCAGCGTCGCGGAAGGCGACCTCGCGGTGTGCCAGGACGGCGCCCCGGAGGGGATGCTGCGTCTCGATGCACTTGCGCTGCTGCCGCCGGCGCGGCAGACCTGGACGCTGCGTGCGTGGCTTGCGTCCCACGGCATCGAGGCCGTGTCGCGTGCGCGACTGCAGGAGATGCTCGATCAGGTCAGCACGGCGAAGAGCGATGCGCGCCTGCTGCTGCGCGTCGGTGAACGCGAAGTCCGGCGCTATCGGGGCCTGCTGCTGCTGAAGGCCGCTGAATCCGCCAGCCGCGACTCGGAGACATTCCGCTGGAATGGCGAAGACGAGATCGCGCTGCCTGCCTGGGGCGGGGTGCTGCGCTTTACACGGGTGGCCGACGAGGAGGGCTTCGACCCCGAGTGGTTGGCGCAACGTCCGCTCGAAGTCAAGCCGCGCGCCGGTGGCGAGCGCTTCAAGCCCCACGCGGGGCGCCCGTCGAAGACGCTGAAGCGGCTGTACCAGGACGCAGGCATCGCGGAGTTCGACCGGGGCCGCCTGCCCTTGCTCTGGCGCGACGACGAACTGATCTTCGTCGCCGGGCTCGGGGCCGACGTACGCCTGACCGACCGCGACGGCGAACGCATCCGAATCGGCTGGCAGTCCGACGCCACGCTGATCGATCGGCAATAAGCGACCGTCACTGAACTACCGTCACTGAGCCGGGTGCCGGGCTCGGCTGACGTACATCAGGCCGGCGCGACGTCGCCGCCACCTATAATTGCAGGCTGATCAATTTTCGCAGCGAACCTCACTCGCGCGTCCATGGCTCTCATCGTTCACAAGTACGGCGGCACCTCGGTCGGCTCGGTCGACCGCATCAAGAATGTCGCGCGCCGCCTCGAGAAGTGGCAAAAAGCCGGTCACCAGCTGGTGGTCGTCGTTTCCGCAATGAGCGGCGAGACCAATCGCCTGATCGCGCTCGCCAAGGAAGTCCAGTCGAATCCGGACCCGCGCGAACTCGACGTCGTCGCTTCGACCGGCGAGCAGGTCACCATCGGCCTGCTGGCGATGGCGCTCAAGGAGCGCGGTCTCAAAGCCAAGAGCTACACCGGGCCGCAGGTGCATGTCCTGACCGACAGCGCATTCACGAAGGCCCGCATCCTCGAGATCGACGAGAAGAAGATCCGCCAGGACCTGCAGCAGGGCGCGATCGTCATCGTGGCCGGATTCCAGGGCGCGGACGAGTTCGGCAACATCACGACGCTGGGCCGCGGCGGTTCCGACACATCGGCGGTGGCGCTGGCGGCGGCCCTGAAGGCCGACGAGTGCCTCATTTACACCGATGTCGACGGTGTCTACACCACCGACCCGCGCATCGTTCCCGAGGCGCGCCGGCTCGACAAGGTCACCTTCGAGGAAATGCTCGAAATGGCGAGCCTCGGGTCCAAGGTGCTGCAGATCCGCTCGGTCGAGTTCGCCGGCAAGTACAAGGTTCCGTTGCGCGTGCTGTCGAGCCTCACGGAGCCCGACCTGCCGCTCGAAGTCGAAGCCAACTCCGGCACGCTGATCACATTCGAGGAAGAAGCGAAGATGGAAAAGGCTGTCATCTCCGGTGTCGCGTTCTCGCGCGACGAGGCCAAGATCACCCTGACGCGCGTGCCCGACCGGCCCGGCATCGCCTACCAGATCCTCGGCGCCATTGCCGAAGCCAACATCGACGTCGACATGATCGTGCAGAACATCAGCGTCGAGGGCACGACTGACTTCTCCTTTACGGTCCACCGCAACGAGTACGCCAAGGCGCTCGACGTGCTCAACAGCAAGGTCAAGGACCACGTCGGCGCCAAGCAGATCGTCGGTGACCCGAAGATCGCCAAGGTCTCGGTCGTCGGCATCGGCATGCGCTCGCATGTCGGCATCGCGAGCCTGATGTTCCGCACGCTGTCGGAAGAGGGGATCAACATCCAGATGATCTCCACCAGCGAGATCAAGATCTCGGTTGTGGTCGAGGACAAGTACATGGAGCTCGCGGTGCGAGCGCTGCACAAGGCGTTCGGCCTCGAGCAGGCCCCGGCCTGACGTTGCCGTGAAGTCTGGCTCCGACTAAACTTGCGCCGCGCGCGGGCAGAGTCCCGCGCAGTTTTTTCTAAATGAGTTTTGGAGACGTGGCCGAGAGGTAGCAGGCACTCCCGAAGTGGGGCTCGCGCGTTGCGCGCGCGTTCGCAGATGAGTGCGGAAGATTTTGGAGACGTGGCCGAGAGGTCGAAGGCACTCCCCTGCTAAGGGAGCATGCGCGCAAAAACGTGCATCGACGGTTCGAATCCGTCCGTCTCCGCCAGATGCAAACGCCCCCACTTCGGGGGCGTTTGCATTCTTGATACCGCATCGCGGCTAGAACATACGCAGTCTCGCGATGGCACCGGCGGCCGTTGAATAATCCGGTTCCTGCCAAACGCTTGGAGAAGCTTGTGCGTTGCATCCGCCTCGCCGTTGTGATCACTGCCCTGCTCGGGGCTGCCGAGGCCTCGGCCGCCGGGGTTGGCGTCCGCGCCGGCACGACTGGCATCGGCGGCGATGTTGCCGTCGAACTCGTGCCGACCCTAGCGGCGCGGGCAGGCTACTCGTGGCTCAACTTCAACACCTCGGTCGACTCCACCGACGTCAACTACGACGCCAAGACGAAGCTATCCAACGCCAACCTGTTCCTCGACTGGGCACCGCTCGGCCCGCTGTTCCGCATAACGGGCGGCGTGATCTTCAATGACAACAAGGTCGACGTGACGGCGCAGGCCAACGGCGGCACGTATACGCTGGGCGGGACGACGTATCCGGCCGCGGCCGTCGGCAGCCTGACTGGCACGGTGAAGTCCGGCAGTTCCGCGGCGCCCTATCTGGGCATCGGGTACGGTCGCGTCTCCGGCGCGGGAGTGAATTTCTATGCGGACCTCGGCGTCATGTTCCAGGGCACGCCCAAGGCGACGCTGACCGCCACCTGCGGCCCGGCAACACCCGCGGCCCTCTGCAGCCAGATCCAGGCCAGCACCGCGCTCGAAGCGATCGACCTGCAGGACAGCATCAAGAACTTCAAGTACTACCCGGTGGCGAACATCGGCGTGTCCATCGGCTTCTAGCGCTGGCGGCCAGGCGCGATGATGGTGCGTGGTAAACTCGCGACCTCGCGCCCGTAGCTCAGTTGGATAGAGTACTTGGCTACGAACCAAGGGGTCGTGGGTTCGAATCCTGCCGGGCGCGCCACACACTCAAGAAGGGCTTGCAGTTATGCAGGCCCTTTTTCTTTGCCCGGCTTTGCCGGAGACGTGCCAGCGCCGTGGCACATCCGGTTGATCCACGTACGGGTGTCCGAGGCGACCTGTAGCGACTTGGTACCCAATTTGGGCACGATCGATCCCAATCTGGGTATGATCTTGCTGCCATGCCACGCCCTGTCTCCACCCATCGCAAGCCATTGGCCAAGCGTGCTCCCGAGCGCATTGGCCTCGCCGATGCACTATTCAGTGGCACCCAGCAGCGCGTTCTGGCGCTCCTGTTCGGGCAGCCGAACAGAAGTTTCTATGCCAACGAGCTTATCGCGCTGGCGCGCGCGGGATCAGGTGCTGTCCAGCGCGAGCTGGCACGCCTGGCGAAGAGTGGACTGGCCACGGTGCAGGTGTCGGGAAACCAAAAGCACTATCAGGCCAACCCCGCCTCGCCGATCTTCCATGAACTGTGCAGTGTTGTTAGAAAGACGATGGGCCTGGCAGAGCCCCTGCAAGAAGCACTTGCGCCCCTGGCGAAGCGCATCGACGCGGCATTCGTTTACGGCTCCGTGGCAAAGCGGAGCGACAGTGCGAGCAGCGATATCGATCTGATGATCGTGAGCGACGATCTCACGTACGCCGATCTGTACGAAGCGCTCGAAGCGGTGAGCCAGCAGCTCGGGCGCAAGGTGAACCCGACTATCTTCACGCCTTCCGAGTTGGCGAAGCGCGCGGCGAGCGGTG
The DNA here is from genome assembly GCA_963780715.1 of uncultured beta proteobacterium. GTDB lineage: Bacteria > Pseudomonadota > Gammaproteobacteria > Burkholderiales > Burkholderiaceae_F > JALORV01. The sequence continues at coordinate 60,541 of CAWADK010000011.1, read as the reverse complement.
GCGCGTTCGTCAAACGTGTTCTGGACCAGCCCAAGATCTGGCTGAAGGGAGATGAACATGCCCTCGGCCTTTGAGAACCTGTGCGGAGCGGGGAAACCGCTGCACGCTGAGCCAGCCGATGCGGCCGAGGTCGAGGGGCTCAAGAGTTCGGGACTGGCACGGCTCACCGATGCGGGCAAGGGGTCGCTTGCGCTCGAAAGTCGCTTCGACCTCGCTTACAACGCAGCACATGCGCTGTGCCTGGCCGCGCTGCGTCGGCACGGGTACCGCTCGGGCAATCGATACATCGTCTTCCAGTTGCTGCCCCACACGCTCGGCCTCGGTCCGGAGGTGTGGCGTGTTCTGGCCAAGTGTCACGATGTGCGCAACAAGGGCGAGTACGAAGGTCAGCTGATGCTCGACGAGCGCCTGGTGGCGGATCTGCTGGTTGCCGCCCGCGCAGTCGCTGCCAAGTTAAGCAAACTCGGGCCAATCTCTAACGCGTGACGCGAGCGGACTGTGGGCGAATGCAAGCCGCTTCTCGCGAAGTAATGTGTCGAATCTCGAGCCTCCAAGACTGGTGATTCCAGAGAGGGCGAGGCATGTGACATGCGACAGACTGGCTGTGCCATAGATGTGACGTAGTTAAGCTGGGAATCGAGTCGGCAATCGCCGATAGTGGCAGTTGGAGCTGCACTGCGATGATGGCTCGGCCGTCCTCAGAGTCGCGTTTCCTGGCGGGACGTCTATGGCGGTTGGAAGGTCACGTTGTGGTGTCCCGACGCAGCCCTCGGCGGTGCGGGCACCGGCTGGTCTGGCCTCAGCCGCCGGCGGCGCCGAAGTCCTTGCGCTCAAGCAGGCGTGACGCACAGTAGCCGATGACCAGTCCCCAGAACGGCGCCCCCACGTTGAAGATTGGCACGTCGGCCACCGTGACGAGGAAGGTGACGAGTGCGCCGAGCGTGAAGCGCTCGCGGAAAGACACATTGAACGCGGTCTGGAGCACGCGGAGCATGGCGAGGCCGGCGAGCGCTTCAATGAAAGCGGGTGGAGTGGCAAGCATCAGCCAGGTGAACATCGGCGCGAACAGCCCGAACGCCAGTGCGAGCACGCCGACGGCGAGGCCCGCGGTGTAGTGCCGGTGCCGCTCGCCCGAACCCGAAATGATCGCGTTGACGGGGCCGGTGAGGCACGTCGAGACTGTGCCGACAAGAGCGGCAAGCATCGAGCCCGCGCCGCAGGCCACCGTGATCGCGTTGATCGGCGGCTTGTGGCCGGCGGCGTTGAGCACCGCCACGCCTTGGCCGTTCTGCACCACGAGCACGGTGATCGCGAGCGGGATGACGAGCTCCACCATCGCGCGCCAGGAAAAGACGGGCGCGTGCAGGTTGGGATCGGCGAGCACGTGCAGCGCCCAGCCGTGCGAATGAAACTTGCCGAGTAGGGCTATCGCCGCCGCGCCGACGAATAGCGCGCCGATCAGCGGTGGCAGCCGGCGTGACCAACCGGCCGAGGCACCGAGTGCGAGGAAAGCGACGATCATCGGTGCGGCGATCCAGAAATCGTCGCGAACCGCGTACACCAGGCCCAGGCCGAAGCGTAGGAACACGCCCGCCACCATCCCCATCACGATCGGCATCGGCACGGCCTGCATCGCGCGCCGTACCCAGCCAGAGAGGCCCAGCACCAGCATGAGCAGTCCGGTGGCGAGGAAGGCGCCGATGACCTCGGGCCAGCTGAAATGGCCGAGCGCCTGGCCGACCAGAACCGTTCCCGGAATGGTCCAGAAGAAGACGAGCGGCTGCCGGTACAGCGTGCAGAAGAGCAGGGTAATCAGCCCATTGAGGAAGAACGAGCCGAAGATCCAGGACGACAGGTCGGATTCGCTCAACCCGCCGCGCGCGCCGACGGAGAGGATGATCGCGACCGGCCCCGTAGCGGCGAAGATGAAGGCAATGACAGCGTTAGCGAGGTAGAGGCCGCCGGAGTCGGCGACGATCTGGCGCAATCCGGGCAACGGCCTTTGGGCAGACTCCAGGGGCATGGTGGGCTCCGGCGTTCGGTGCGCGATCCGATTGTGCCGGACTTGCATGCGGCCATGGGGCGCGCTCGCGCGCCGGTCCGCAGAATTCCGCTCACCACGGGCAGCGCGGCAAAGCCATCGCGCCGGTCGCCTTTCTGCGGGTGATCAGGAACCAGGCGAGGTCTCATGCTTGCAGTCCGGCGGGTGACCACGTGTCAAGAGACAGGGCGGCGCGTTTCTCACGTGCGGCTCACTGTGTTCCCACGCGCGGCATGGCGGGAGCGCGTACGCCCGCGGCGCGTGTACCGGAAAGAAGCGAGGGCGGCTGCGCAGCGCTGGACTCGCGCGGAGTGCGGGGCGCAAGATCCTCAACTCACCTTCAATTTCAGCGCATTCATGGCTGGGGTGAGCAACAACAACGTCGAACACGACACAGGAGAGGTCCATGCCCCGACCTGCAGGGCTGCGCGGGTCCGTGGTTGCGCTGCTGCTGGCGATACTCACAGCCGCCTGCACGACGATCCCGCAACGGGAGTTCGCGACCTACAAGGACACTTTCGCGAAGGCACGCACGGCTGGCGAGACGGTCGTGCTCGACTACGGCGTGGCGGTCGCGCAGTTCGAGGAGATCAAGTCGCGGCGCGCGGCGGCCAAGCCGGAACAGAGGCGGCGCGGCACGTCGTTCGATCCGGCCGCCGAGGCGAAGAAGTCCGCTCCGGTGGACCATGTGCTGGTTCGCATGCAGGCGTGGGACGTCGTCGCGCGCTACAACGATCTGCTGACGGCGCTGGCCGAAGGCAAGCCCGCCGATGAACTCGCCGCGGCCGTCGACGGTCTCTCTGCGAGCCTTAACAACTTCCCGCTGAAGGCGATCGCGGCCAGCGCGGCCGAGGTGTCGGGCTACCTGGCGCCGCTGAGGGCGCTCGCGCTTGAAGCGGCGCGTGAGCATTCGCGCCGCCAGTTCGTCGAGGCCGTGGGCAAGGGCGCGCCGCTGATCAACGACAAGTTCATCGTCCTGCTGCGCGAGGACGCCGGAGACTTCTACCGGGTCCGGGCCGGTCTGAATGACCTCGAAATCGCCGCACTGGCGGAATTGGCCAACGCGACCGGAGTGCGGCTGGGCGAGCTCGCTGCGTCGTTCCAGGCCAGCCGTGAAGCGGACGTGGCGATTACGGCGTTCAACGCCGACGTCGAAAAGCTTCCGGTACTCGCCGGCGGCGTGCGGCTGGTCGCGCCGGTGAAGCCCGCGCAGCGCGGCACGGCCGCCCTGACGCCGGAAGCGAAGGCCCAGGTTGCGAGCCTGGCGCAGGACGGCCGCGCACAGCTGGCAAGGGTCGCCGCAACGGACGACGAACTCAACGCCTACCGCCAAGTGCTGATCGCCTACCTCGCGCTCCTCAACGAACTCGAGCGCAGCCTGAGGAACCTGCAGTTGGCCGCCGAGCAGGCTCAACCGGCGATTCCGTCGGCGGCCGAGCTCGAGCGCGCGGTGATCCTGCTGCGCGAAACCTACATGGCGTACCAGGACAAGAGAAAGGGCTGAGACGATGCTGACCAACGAACAGGCCGACGCAACCTACCAGCAGGCGTTCGCAGCGCTGCACAGCATCGTCATCGATCCCGCGGCGAATCCGGAGCAGAAAGCGCTCGCACGCGAGAAGCGTGACCTGCTGACGCTGGAGTACATCGGCCATGCGATCGACAGTATCGAGGAGCGGACGCGCAAGTTCCGCAAGTTCATCGGCGAGATGAACGCGGTCATCGCGGCGTTCGGATCGGGCAGCACGATCGCCGGCATCCGGAGGCTGCAGGAGGTTGTCGATGCTGCGGGCGAGCTGATCGGCACGGCCCTGGCGCCGCTTGCTCCTGTACCGGCGAAGAAGGCAGCCAGAAGAGTCGCCCGCGAGTCGGTGAAGAAGCCCGCGAAAGATTCAGCGAAGAAGACTGCGAAGAAGACTGCGAAGAAAGCGCCAAAGAGAGCACCGAAGAAGGCTCCAAAGAAGGCTCCAAAGAAGGCAAAGAAGAAAGTAGTCAAAAGAGCCGCTAAGAAGGCTGCCGGTGCCCGGCGCCGTGTTCCGGTGCCGAAGAAGGCCGTACGGCGCGCGAAGAAGTCGCCGGGCCACGCGGCGCGGCGGCGTGTGCGATAGCGTTCACATTGCCCATCGAAACAGGAGACAGAGATGCGTGTCCGTGGCGTGAAGAAAAGCCCACCGGGCGGTGGCGCGACAGGCGTACGTCGTGCACCGCGAGGCGCGCGGGCGGCGGCCGCTGCGGCCAAGGACGAAACGGGGCTCAGCGGTTTCGCGGTCAGCGCGGCCGAGCCCATGGGGCGCGAGCTCGCGGAAGCCGCGCCGCCCGCCGGCATACGCCGCGGCCAGCGCGCAGGCCCGCGCCGTGCGCCGACGGTCGCCGCACTGGGACCCGAAGCGGCCGCTCTCGAGCACCTGGACCAGGCCTTCGCCAACGATCGCCTGCCGAAGCTGGTCAAGCCGGTGGCCGGTCGCATGCAGTCCGAGTTCAAGAGCGTAGGCGCCGAGGCGATGCCCCTCACCGGCACGACGGTCGTCAAGTTCCGCCAGTACTTCGACAAGATTCCGGTGTACGGATCGCTGGTGACGGTGGAACTGGACAAGCGCAACGCTTGTCTCGGGATCAACTCGTCGCTGGGAACGCCGGCCGGAGTCTCCAACATCGCCCAGATCTCGCCGGCGCAGGCCGCGGCCGCGGCGGCGAAGGCCGCCGGAGTGGCGGTCGCTACGGTGACGCAGACGCCGCGTCTGTACTTCTACTTCGACCAGCACCAGCGGCGCTGGTGCCTTGCCTACATCCTCGAGAACGTTTCGTCGCGCCCCGCGAGCCGTTCAGCGCAGGGCGACTCGCCGCTCAAGGACTACGTCGTCGACGCGAAGACCGGCAAGTTGCTTGCCGAGCTGCCGCGCACTGCGACGATGGCGGCCGAAGTGCAGACGGTGCGCGATGCCAACCGCAAGCAGAGAAAGATTACCGTCGAAGTCATCGCCGGAGGCAAGCGGCAGCTGCGCGACCTTGCGCTCAACGTCACGACCTGTGACTTTGCCTACCGGGACCCGACGACGCAGGATCACCTGCTGCCCGGCACGCTGGTCGAAAGCCCGCCGGCGCCCTGGACGCCGGAGGCGATCGGTGCGCATGCCAATGGCGCCGAAGTGGCGCGCTTCCTGCGCACTGTGGTCCTGCGCAACAACATCGACAATCGCGGCGGGGAAATGATCTCCAGCGTGAACTGCTGGGACCGCGCCGAGGGCACCGTGCCGGCCCGCCAGTGGAAGAACGCCTACTGGAACGGCTCGCAGATGGTCTACGGACAGATCCTGTTTCCGGACAATTCGTTCTACTCGGTGGCCTCGATGCTCGACGTCGTCGGGCACGAGATGTTCCACGGCGTCACCGACCACACTTCACGGCTGGAGTACCGCACGCAGGCCGGGGCGCTCAACGAGTCGTATTCGGACATCTTCGGGACGATCATCGCCAACGCCAAGCGGTCGCTGGGCAAATGGGTGTGGGACATTGGACGGGGCTTCGACGGCCCCGGCACGATCCTGCGCAACATGGCCGATCCCACCCTGGGCGGCCAGCCGAAGCACATGAACGACTTCCGGACCGCGACGCCGCCGTTTACCTACAACCGCAACGACTACGGCTGGGTGCACGACAACAGCGGCATCCACAACTACGCCGCTTACCGCATCATGACGGCGAAGAGCGGCAGCCAGTTTGTGTTCAAGCGGAAAGAGATCGCGGCGATGTTCTTCATCGCGCTGACGGTGCACCTGTCGCGCACGTCGCAGTTTGCCGACAGCCGGCGCGCCGTGCTGCAGGCGGCACGGTCGCTGTTCCGCAATGACAGCGCGACCGTGCTGGCGCGCAAGATCAAGGCGATCGAGGACGGCTTCGCCGCCGCTGGGATCGCCTGATCCCGGCGGCGGCGCGCGCGGCTAAGCCAGCCGCGCCAGAGCGCGCGCCATGCGTTGAATCCGGCGATCCTTCGCTTCCTTGCGGTTGGGCGAAAACTCCGGGTGCTCGATGGCGCAGGCGAGCAGCTCGAAGAAAGCCTTGTCGAGCGCTTTGCGACTGGCGGCAAGCTGCTGGGCGATCGGCTCGCAGTCTTCGCCCGTTTCGATCATCCGCTGCACGCCGCGCAATTGCCCTTCGACCCGCTTGAGCCGAAGGATCAGTTCGTTGCGAGCGCTCGCAGCAGCCTCGCTGAGCGGCTGGTCCATGGTGGCCTTACGTGTGGGCAAGTTTGTTCTCCGGGACGCCCAGCTTCTTCAGAATCCAGCCGAGCGGGCAAGCATTCGTGAACCCGTATTGAAGCAGATTCGCGCCGACGAAGGCGGTGAACGCCAGCCACCATTGCGACACGAACAGCGGACTCGCGGGCGCTCCGAGGAGCACTGATACGAGGATGAAGGTTCCGGCGAAGACACGAATCCAGCGGTCGATGGTCATGAAGGCCCCTCAGGCAGTGGCGGTGGAAGTCGATGATGTCGCCGCTCGGCGGGAGTGCCGGCGGTAGTTGACGGCGTAGTACAGCACCGGGATTAGTACCAGCGTCAGCGCCGTCGAGACGAAGATTCCGAACAGCAGTGCTATCGCCAACCCGTTGAATATGGGGTCGTCGAGGATGAACAAGGCGCCAAGCATCGCAGCGACGGCCGTCAGGATGATCGGCTTGGCGCGGGCGGCGGCCGCCTCGATGGTCGCGTCCTGGAAGTCGACCCCTTCGTCGAGGCGCTGGTGGATGAAGTCCACCAGCAGGATCGAGTTGCGCACGATGATGCCGGCCAACGCGATCATGCCGATCATCGACGTCGCCGTGAACTGGGCGCCGAGCAGTGCGTGACCCGGGAGCACGCCGATGATCGTCAGCGGAATCGGCGCCATGATGATGAGCGGCGTCAGGTACGAGCGGAACTGGGCCACCACAAGCAGGTAAATGAGCACGAGTCCGACCGCGTACGCGATGCCCATGTCGCGGAAGGTTTCGTAAGTGACCTGCCACTCGCCGTCCCATTTGAGCGCGAATGACGAGTAGTGGTCGTCCGGCGGGGCGATCCAGCGTTCGGCCAGTGGCAGTCCGCCCGGCGGCGCGATCCTGCCGATCGCCTCGCGCATGGCGAACATGCCGTAAAGCGGCGAGTCCGTCTTGCCCTTGCCGCCCGCAACGTCGCCGGTGACGTAGACGACGGGCTGCAGGTCCTTGCGATACAGGATGCGCTCGCGCGGCAGCGTCGTCGGGCTGACCAGCTCGGACAGCGGGATCTCGTAGGGCAGGCCGGTGGCCTCGTCGCGCACGTTGTCGGGGCCGCGCACTTTCATCTTAAGCAGCGCGTCCAGTGAGCCCTTCGCGCTGTCGGCGAGCCCAATGCGCACGGGCACCGAATACTTGCTGGCACCGTCATGCAGTGGCGTGATGTCCTCGCTCGCCAGCGCGAGCTGGGCGATGCGCGCGACCTCGGACGCCGCAATGCCGTACTGCGCCGCCTTGGCGGTGTCCACGCGCAGCACAATCCGGTCGGCGGGATCAAGCACCGTGTCGTCGATGGCGGTGATGTCCGGCGTGGCCTCGAACACGGCGCGCACCTGCTTGGCGAGTTTCATTTGCGCCTCGGCGTCCGGGCCGTAGATCTCGGCCACGATCGGCGACAGCACGGGTGGCCCCGGCGGCACCTCGACGACCTTGACGTCGCCGCCGTGCCGCTTGGCGATTGCCTCCAGCGCCGGGCGCACGGCCTGCGCGATCTCATGGCTCTTGCGGTCGCGCTCGTGCTTGTCGACGAGGTTGACCTGCAGGTCACCGACCTCGCCGCCGCTGCGCAGGTAGTACTGCCGTACCAACCCATTGAAATTGATGGGAGCGGCGAGACCCGCATAGGCCTGGTAGTCGGTCACTTCGGGCAGCTTCGCGACTTCGACCGCCATCTCGCGCAGCACGGCCGCCGTCGCCTCGACCGGGGTGCCGGTCGGCATGTCGAGCACGACCTGGAACTCCGACTTGTTGTCGAACGGCAGCATCTTCAGCACGACCAGGTTCAGTGGCACCAGCAGCACCGACAATGCGATGGCGCCCGCGATTCCCAGCCCCAGCCAGCGACGCTGATTCCGGCCGGCGTCGCCGCGCAGGAAGGGCCGCATCACGCGCTCGAAGAATTCCGAAAGACGCCGGCCGAGCTTGTCGCCGCCGGTGGGTGCGCCATGGGCGGCCGGCAGCAGGCGCAGCGCCATCCACGGCGTGATGACGAATGCGATCGCCAGCGAAAGCAGCATCCCCATCGACGAGTTGATCGGGATCGGCGCCATGTACGGTCCCATCAGGCCGGTGACGAAGGCCATCGGCAGCAGCGCCGCGATGACCGTGAACGTAGCGAGAATCGTCGGCCCGCCCACTTCGTCAACCGCGCGCGGGATCACTTCAGCCAGCGGCGAATGGTCGATCAGCGATCGGCGATGGATGTTTTCCACCACGACGATCGCATCGTCGACCAGGATCCCGATCGAGAAGATCAGTGCGAACAGCGATACCCGGTTCAGTGTGAAGCCCCAGGCCCAGGAGGCGAAGAGCGTGCTGGCGAGCGTCAGCACGACCGCGCTGCCGACGATCAGCGCCTCGCGGCGGCCGAGCGACGCCCACACCAGCGCCACGACCGACAGCGTGGCGAAGATCAGCTTCTTGATCAGCTGGTTCGCCTTGTCGTTCGCTGTGGCGCCGTAGTTGCGGGTTTCATTCACCACGACATCGGAAGGAATCAGCTGCCCCTTCAATTGAGCGACGCGCGCCATCACGGCGTCGGCCACGCTCGAGGCGTTTTCTCCCGGCTTCTTCGAGACCTGGATCGTGATCGCCGGCCACTCCGCGACGGGCAACTCCCGGTTGCCGTCGGCCCGTGCGCCATGCCAGACATAGCGGTTCGGAGTGTCGGGCCCGTCCGTGATGCGCGCGACATCCGCAAGGAAAATCGGCCGCCGTTCGCGGGTCGGGCCGGCCAGACCCACGACCAGCTGCCCGACGTCGGAAGCGCTGCGCAGAAACTGGCCGGTGCGGACTTCGACGGTGCGATTGCCGGTCGTCAGCTGACCGACCGGAAGCGACGCATTGGTCGCGCGCAGGGCGCGCTCGATGTCGGTCACGGTGATGCGGTGTGCGTTCATCCGCTCCGGATCGAGCGTCACGCGCACGACGCTGTCCGGGCCGCCGAGAGTCGTGACCTCGCGTGTGCCGGCCACCCGCTTGAGCTCGATCTCGAGTTCGTGCGCGACTCGCTGCAGGCCCGCGGCGCCGACTTCGGGCCGCGTCGAGTGCAGCGTCAGAGTGACGATCGGCACGTCGTCAATGCCTTTCGGCTTGACGACCGGTTCCATCACGCCAAGATGAGTCGGCAGCCAGTCGCGGTTCGACATCAGCGTGTCGTAGAGCTTCACCAGGGAGTCGATGCGCGGCTGCCCGACCTTGTACTGCACCGTCAGGACAGCGAGGCCCGGCTGGGTCACCGAAAAGATGTGCTCGATGCCGGTGATCTGCGACAGCACCTGCTCCGCCGGCACCGTGACCATGTTGTGGACATCCTCGCTGCCCGCGCCCGGGAACGGGATGATCACGTTGGCCATGGTCACGTTGATCTGCGGTTCCTCTTCCTTTGGCGTCACCAGGACGGCGAAGAGCCCTAGGAGCAGCAGCACGAGCGCGATCAGCGGCGTCAGCTGCGAATGCAGGAACGCTCTGGCGGTGCGGCCGGAGATGCCGAGCTTGGGTTCAGCTGTGCTCATCAGGAAAGCTTGTTCAGCGCGGTGCCAGCGGAGCGGGCAGCACCTTGTCGCCTTCACTCAGTCCGGCCAGCACTTCGATCATGCCGTCGCCAGCGGCGGCTCCGATGCGCACCTGCCGCAACTGGACCTGGCCGTCGTTCGCCGAGACATTGACCGCGGTGAGTTCGCCGCGGCGGATCAGGGCGGCCGCGGGGATCACCAGTTTGCGGGCGCGCCCGATCGGAACCAGGATCTTGGCCGCCGCGCCGGGAGCCACGTTCGCGGATTCGCTGCCGGGGAGGTCGGCCCGGATCTGCGTCGACAACAGGCGGGCATCGGCCGCCGGCAGAATCGTGACCCTGGTCGCTTCGACGGTGCGGTTCAGCTGTGGCAATTCAACGCGCGCGCGGGTTGCGTGCGCGGTCTTGGGTAACACGTACTGCGGCAGATTGCCCACCGCCCGCAGCGCCGATGGGTCGTGGACCGCGACCACGCCGCGCCCGGGCGCAGCCACCTCGCCGGGCTCCATCAATCGGCGCGTAACCACACCGTCGAGTGGCGAGCGCAGCTCGGCATACGTGCGTGCGGTGTCGGCCTGCGACTGGCCCGCGCGCGCGGCGTCGGCAGCGGCCTTGGCGGCGTTGTAGTCGGACTCCGCCTTGTCCAGCGCCGACTGGCTGACGAAGTTCTTCTCCAGCAGGCTCTTCGTCCGTTCCAGGTTCTGGCGCGCCTGGGCCAGCAGCGCGTCGGCCTGCGCCACACCGGCGCGGCCCGCCGCCACCTGCGCATCGGTCTCGCGGGTGTCGATGCGCGCGACGACCTGGCCCTTTTTGACCGGGTCACCGGCGTCGACGAGGATCTGCAGAACGGTGCCGGAGATCTGCGCGGCGACGGTGGCCTGGCGCACGGCCTCGATCACGGCATCGGCCGCGTACACCTCTTCGACGTCGCGCAGGCGAACCTCGTAAGTCGGAGTACCGGGCGCGGCCGCCGCCGCCTTCGGCCCGGCCGCGCTTACCGTGGCGGCAGCCAGGACCACGCTGGCTGCGGCGAGTAGGCGGACGGTGCTGCGTGCGATTACGGAACTTGCTTTCATCATGTGATGACCCAACGCCTGATGCGGTGCCGAGGCCGTGAGACCCGAAGCTGCAGCCCGCAAGTGTAGCCAGTTCTTGTATACCCCTGGGGGTATATGGGTGCCGCTTGACCTTGCGCAAGTCCCGCTGGCGCGGTGCCGGTACCGTTATGAAAGGCAGTCCGGAGCCGATTTCGGACTGCGCGGGGTGCTTCAGCGCTTCATCCGGGTCCCTGGCTGAGGTGGCGCTTGACATTTGTGTATGCGCCATGGAACATATGCGTTCTTGCGCATATAGGCATGCACTTTGGAACCCGAGCTGGATCGCCTGTTTGAAACCGTGTCGGGCTATTTCGGACTGCTGGCGGAGCCGACACGGCTGAAGATCCTGAACACGATCTGCGACGGCGAGCGCAGCGTGTCGGACATCGTCGAGCGGGTGGGGTCGAGCCAGACCAACGTCTCGCGTCACCTGAACCTGATGTACGGGCGCGGGGTCCTCAAGCGCAGGCGTGACGGCGCGACGGTTTACTACTCGATCAGCGATCCGAACGTGATCACACTGTGCCGGACCGCCTGTGTACACATTGCCGGACAACAAGAAGAGCATCCGGTGACCAGCAAGACTTTGAAGCGATTCATGTCGGCAGCGAAGTAGCGCGCCGACCAACAGGAGAGACGATGAGTCGGGGAGGCAGTTCCAGGGCGGTTTCGCCTGGGCGCGTCGTTGCGGCGCCCGAGAACCACATTTCAGCAGACGCGATTCGCGCGGCGCGCTCGCGGCGCGGTTTCCTCAAGGGCGGAGCCGCCGTAGCCGGTGCCGTCGCCGCGGTCGCCGGCGGCCGGGCCTTGGCCCAGGGGGCCGGTGCAAAGCCTTTCGAGCCGCCGAACATCGCACCCTGGACGCGCGCACTCGGAGCTCCGGTGGTGGCGCTGCCCTATGGCGTGCCCTCGGAGTTTGAGGCCAACGTCGTCCGCCGCCAGAGCCCAGGGCTGACGCCGCAGCCGCAGTCGTCGGTGAGCTTCACGCCGCTGCAGAACCTCTTCGGCATCATCACGCCGAGCGGCCTGCATTTCGAGCGGCATCACTCGGGCATGCCGACGATCGATCCGTCGCAGCACAGGCTGATGATCCACGGCATGGTCAGGCGGCCGATCGTCCTGACGATGGACGACATCCTGCGCTTTCCCTCGGTGTCGCGCATCCACTTCATCGAGTGCGGTGCCAACAGTGGCATGGAGTGGGCCAACGTCGCGGTGCCGACCGTGCAGTACACGCACGGCATGCTGGCGTGCAGCGAGTTCACCGGCGTTCCGCTCTCCACGCTGCTCGATGAAGTCGGCTACGACAAGAAGAATGCGAAGTTCGTGCTGGCCGAGGGATCGGATGGGTCTGCACTGACGCGCACGATCCCGCTGGAATTCGCGCTGAACGACGTCATGGTCGTCTACGGCCAGAACGGCGAGATGCTGCGGCCGGAAAACGGCTATCCACTGCGGCTGCTGGTGCCAGGGGTGCAGGGCGTATCCAGCGTGAAGTGGCTGCGTAGACTCGAGGTCGGCGACAAGCCCTGGAACACGCGCGAGGAAGCGATCCACTATATCGACCTGATGCCGAACGGACTGCACCGTCAGTACTCGATGGTGCAGGAAGTGAAGTCGGTCATCACGACGCCGTCGGGTGGCCAGATGCTGCAGGGTAAGGGCTACTACGAGATCACCGGGCTGGCATGGAGCGGACGCGGCAAGGTCCGTCGCGTCGATGTCTCCACCGATGGCGGCAGGAACTGGGCAACGGCCCGCCTGCAGGAACCGGTGCTGACGAAAGCGTTGACGCGCTTCCGTTTCGACTGGAACTGGGATGGCTCGCCCGCTCTGCTGCAGAGCCGGGCGGTCGATGAAACCGGCCACGTCCAGCCGGCGCTGCCGCAATTGCGCGAGGTCCGCGGCACGCGGTCGATCTATCACAACAACGGAATCCAGACCTGGCAGGTCAATCCGAACGGGGAGGTGTGGAATGTCCAGGTTGGCTAGGCCCATGAGAAGTCTGCTCCTCCTCGCGGGCCTCATGGCCTCGACGGCAGGCGCGCAGACAACGGCGGCCACGGATGCACCGCGCTTCGGTTTCGGGCGCACGGCGACGGCGCAGGAGATCGCTGGGTGGGACATCGATGTACGTCCTGACGGCCACGGAGTCAGGAAGGGCAAGGGCACGGTGGCGCAGGGCCAGGATATCTACGACGCCCAGTGCGCGAGCTGCCACGGCACGTTCGGCGAGAGCAATCGTTACATGGCAATCGCCGGTGGCGTGAAGAAGGAAGACCTGCAAAGCGGCCGCGCCAGCGCGCTGAACAAGGCCGATGGCGTGCGCACGGTCGGCACCAAGCTCAACTCGGCCGCGACACTGTGGGACTACATCAACCGCGCTATGCCATGGACCAACCCGCAGTCGCTGACCGTGGATCAGGTCTATGCGGTGACGGCGTACGTGCTCCACCTCAATGAAATCGTGCCGGCGGATTTCGAGCTGAACGACGGGAACCTGACCAAGGTTCCGATGCCCAACCGTAATGGCATGACGACTCAGCACGGGCTGTCGAGCGTCAAGGGCAAGCCGGACGTGCAGGGTTCGAGCTGCATGAAGGACTGCCTTAGGGAGGTCAAGGTCGTCTCGACGTTGCCCGAGTTCGCACGCAACCAGCACGGCAACCTGGCGGAGCAGAAGCGGCCGATCGGACCGGTCCGCGGCATCGACACGACTCGCTACGAGCCCGGCAAGACGGCGGTGGCGGCCGCGCCGGCTGCGGCGGCGGCGGCAGGAGCGCCCGATGCGAAGAAGCTGATCGTCAACAACTCCTGCACCGCGTGTCACGGCGTCGACAACAAGATCGTCGGTCCGTCGTTCCGCGAAGTGGGCAGCAAGTACCAGGGCCGCAGCGACGCCGAGGCGTACCTGGTCAAGAAGATCAAGGAGGGCGGGCAGGGCAGCTGGGGTGCGGTGCCGATGCCGCCACAGCCGACCCTCAAGGACGGCGATGCCAAGGCCATCGCGAGCTGGATTCTTGGCGGGGCCAAGTAAATACCCCAATCGTGCGCGAGTCCGCCTGGATTTGCGCTCAGTTACATTAACGCGTTAGACAACTCGGAACGCAGGAGGACATCGATGGATCGCAATCGCAGGGAATTCGTTCGTGCCGGTGGCGTGCTCGGCCTCATGGTCGCGGCAGGCCTTTTGACAGCGGAACAGGCGCAGGCCCAGCAGGCCGCGTGGAACAAGGCCGCCTTTGACACCAAGTCGGTCGACGACACGGTCAAGGCGCTGGGCGGCAGCGCCGCTGCGCAAAGCGGCGACATCATGATCACGGCGCCTGACATCGCCGAAAACGGTGCAGTCGTCCCGGTCGGCGTGACCAGCAAGATCCCGAACACGCAGGCGATCTACATCCTGGTCGAGAAGAACCCGAACACGCTGGCCGCAGGATTCGGAATTCCGGCTGGCACCGACGCCAACATCGCGACCCGCATCAAGATGGGGCAGACATCGAATGTCTACGCGGTGGTGAAGGCCGACAACAAGTTCTATACGGCTTCCAAGGAAGTCAAGGTCACGCTCGGCGGCTGCGGCGGCTAGCGATCACGAATCCAACAGAAAACCTAGCTCGAGGAGATTTCCATGCCTGATCCGATGCGTATCCGCGCGACTGAATCCGCCGACGGCGTCGATGTGCGCGTACTGATGAGCCACGAAATGGAAGGCGGCCAGCGCCGTGATTCCGCCGGCAACCTGGTGCCGGCGCACTTCATCCAGACCGTGGTGGTGTCCCATTCCGGCAAGCCGGTGCTGAACGCCGAGTGGGGCCCGGCGGTTTCCAAGAACCCTTACCTGCAGTTCAAGTTCAAGGGCGCCAAGAAGGGCGAAAAGATCACGGTGACGTGGGTCGACAACAAGGGTGAAACCCGCACCGACGAAGCGACGATCAACTAGGCTCGCCGTTCGTCACGCCCACGCAACCGAGGAAACACCCATGCAGCGAAACTGGTTCATCGTGTCCACATTGGCCGCCTCGATCCTGGTCGGGGGCTGTGCGTCCGCAGGAAGTTCGAAAGCGGATGCGGCGGCGACGGCGAACGCGCCTGTAAAGGCCGTCTACCACCTGACCAACGGAATCGATGAAGCGCAGCGCGGCATGGGCAACATCCGCAATCACCTGGCGGCCGATCCGAGCGTGAAGATCGTCGTTGTCACCAATGGCAACGGCATCGAGTTCCTCCTTGATGGCGCCAAGGACCGCAACGGCAATCCGTTCGATGCCACTGTGCAGGACCTCAAGTCCAAGGGCGTCGATTTCCGCGTGTGCAACAACACGCTGGTGACGCGCAAGATCGACAAGGCCAAGGTGATCCCGGAAGCGACGATCGTCCCGTCCGGGGTTGCCGAGGCAGCCACGCTGCAGGCCCGTGAAGGTTACGTGTACATCCGGCCCTGAGCCGCGGTCGGTACTGCAATAATCAGGAGCCCCCGCAGAGGGGCGCGTCGGTAGCAACACTTCAGCCAGGAGGCAGCAACTCATGATTAAGCAAGCAGTGGCCACGGCCGTGGCCGCGGTGTCCCTGGGCCTGGCATGCGCCAGCGCACTGGCTCAGGGCAGCGCCGCGGAAGGCATCGCGCGTTACCGCGAGATGCTGCAGGATGGCAATCCCGCCGAGCTCACCGTCGCGCGCGGCGAGGAGCTCTGGAAGACCAAGCGCGGGCCGAAAAACGTTTCGCTGGAGCAGTGCGACCTCGGGCTCGGCGCTGGCGTCATCAAGGGTGCCTATGCGCAGTTGCCGCGCTACTTTCCCGACGCTGACCAGGTGATGGACTTCGAATCGCGCATCGTCTGGTGCATGGTCAATCTGCAGGGCATGGACCGGGCCGCCGTGATCAAGAGCCCATACTCGGGTGCGGGACAGCGGCAGACCGACATCGAGGCGCTGGCCGCTTTCGGGGCCGAGATGTCGCGCGGCATGCCGGTCAACATCTCGCAGAGTCATCCCAAGGAAAGGGCTGCCTTCGATCGCGGCCGCCAGGCGTTCTACATGCGCGGCGGGCCGTATGACTTTTCCTGCGCCACCTGCCACGGCGTGACGGGGCAGCGCATCCGGCTGCAGGACCTGCCGAACATCTCCAGCAACAAGCCGGATGCCGACCGCGCGTTCACGACCTGGCCGGCCTACCGCGTATCGCAAGGCGCGCTGCGCTCGATGCAGTGGCGGCTCTACGACTGCTTCCGCCAGCAACGCTGGCCCGAGCTGGTGTTCCTGTCACCGACCTCGATCGACCTGATCACCTTCCTTGGCGTCAACGCCAACGGCGCGAAGATGGACGCGCCGGCCATCAAGCGCTGAGGAGCTGACGATGAAGAAACAAGCCATATTTGCGATCACCGGGCTTGCGGTGCTGGCGGGTTGCGCCACCTACGTGGCGCCGACCAAGGAAGAGTCGATCCAGACGGTCAAGTCCTCGTTCAAGGAACGCGGCCCGGCCAAGCTCGACCGCCTCGACCAGACCGAGATCCAGGCCGTGTGTTCCGACGCCCAGATGATGGGCAAGGACGTGCCGAAGGCGCAGCGTGAGGCCCTCGAGAAGAAGATCCTGGCCACGATCAAGTACCCGGCCGACGGCAAGTTCCTCGGCGACTACAAGCAGGGCGAGCGCATCGCGCAGTCCGGCGTTGGCTTGCAGTGGAGCGACGGGCCGAAGACGGTCAATGGCGGCAACTGCTATGCCTGCCATCAGATGACGGAGGCGGAAGTCTCGTTCGGCAACATCGGCCCGTCACTCAAGGGCTACGGCAAGCTGCGCGGCTACAACGAGGCGACCCTGAAGTACACGTGGGGCAAGATCTGGAACACGCATGCGTTCAACCTGTGTTCCCAGATGCCGCGTTACGGTGACGCCGGCATCCTGAGTGAAGCGCAGATCAAGGATGTGATGGCGCTGCTGCTGGATCCGAACTCTCCGGTCAACAAGTAATCCTGTCTCTGCCGTATCGCGCGGCCGCCCCGGGCGGCCGCGCTTCCTCGCTGATTCCCCCATGCATCGACGCGCCGCCCTGACCACGCTGGTCGCTGCCTTCGCAAGCGCCGTCCTCAGTGCGCGCGCGGATGAGCGGGCGCCGATCCGCTGGAGCGACATTGCTCTGGTGGACGGCCGCACGCTGAAGGCCAAGGAGCTGAACGGACGGCCCGTGGTCGTCGAGTTCTGGGCGAGCTGGTGCCCATTTTGTGCCAAGCAGAACCCGTTCATCGAGAAGCTGCACCGCGAGGCCGGCGACTCGTTACGCGTGCTGACCTTCACGATCGACAAGACCGAGCAGGCGGCGCGCGACTACCTCGCGAAGCACGGTTACACGTTCCCGGCCGCAATGGCCGGCGCGCAAGCGGACGCGTGGTTCGGCAAGCGCCGCGGCCTGCCGGTGGTCCACGTGGTGGACGCACGCGGTCGCATTGTGTTCACCGAAATTGGCGAGATGTTCGAGGAAGACGTCGCCGCGCTCATGCGGTTCGCGGCGAAGTCCCAATAGAAGATAAAAGAACGAAGTCAGGGAGGAAGCAAAAGCCATGTCGATGGATCGTCGTGAATTCCTGCAGGTGCTGGCCGTGGCGGCCGCCGCCGGCATGCCCGTCGCGTCGCGCGACGCCCTGGCGGCTGCGCCCGCCAGCGGCAAGATGTACGAGCTGCCGCGCTTCGGCAACGTGCACCTGCTGCACTTCACGGACTGCCACGCGCAGCTGCTGCCGATCTACTTCCGCGAGCCGAGCGTCAATCTCGGCATCGGCGAGGCGAAGGGGCAGCCGCCGCATCTGGTCGGCGAGCACCTGCTGAAACACTTCAAGATCGCGCGCAACACGCCGGAGGCGCACGCTTTCACCTACCTCGACTTCGTCGAGGCGGCGAAGACCTATGGCAAGGTCGGCGGCTTCGCCCACCTTTCGACGCTGGTGAAGCGCCTGAAGGCGGGCCGCCCGGGGGCTCTGCTGCTCGACGGCGGCGACACCTGGCAGGGCTCGGCGACTTCGCTGTGGACCAACGCGCAGGACATGGTCGATGCCTGCAAGCTGCTCGGCGTCGACGTCATGACCGCACACTGGGAAATGACCTACGGCCAGAAGCGCGTGCAGGAAATCGTCGAGAAGGACTTCAAGGGCAGGATCGACTTCGTCGCCCAGAACATCAAGACGACCGACTTCGGTGACCAGGTGTTCCCGCCCTACACGCTGAAGGAAATGAACGGCGTGAAGGTCGCGGTCATCGGGCAGGCGTTTCCGTATACGCCGATCGCGAACCCGCGCTACTTCGTCCCGGAGTGGAGCTTCGGCATCCAGGACGACAACATGCAGAAGATGGTCGACGAGGCGCGCGGCAAGGGTGCGCAGGTCGTCGTCGTGCTGTCGCACAACGGCATGGACGTCGACCTCAAGATGGCCTCGCGTGTGCGCGGCATCGACGCGATCCTTGGCGGCCATACGCACGACGGCGTGCCGCAGCCCTCGCTCGTGAAAAACGCCGGCGGCACGACGCTGGTGACCAATGCAGGCAGCAATGGCAAGTTCCTGGCGGTGCTGGACTTCGACGTCAAGGGCGGCAAGCCAGTCGACTTCCGCTACAAGCTGCTGCCGGTGTTCTCCAACCTGCTGCCCGCCGACCCTGAGATGACGACGTTCATCCAGAAGGTGCGTGCGCCGTACGAGGGCAAGCTCGGCGAGAAGCTCGCGACCACGGAGGGCCTGCTCTACCGCCGCGGCAACTTCAACGGCACCTTCGACCAGCTCATCCTGGACGCGATGCTGGCGGTGAAAGGCGCGGAGATCGGTTTCTCGCCTGGATTCCGCTGGGGTACGAGCCTTTTGCCCGGCCAGGCGATCCTGATGGAACACCTGATGGACCAGACCGCGGTCACCTATCCGTACTCGACCGTCACCGACATGAGCGGCGAGATGATCAAGACCGTGCTCGAGGATGTCGCCGACAACCTGTTCAACCCCGATCCGTATCTGCAGCAGGGCGGCGACATGGTGCGGGTCGGCGGCCTGCAGTACGCGATCGATCCCGCCGGCAAGATGGGCGGTCGCATCAGCGACATGCGCCTGAACGGCAAGCCGATCGAGCCGGGCAAGTCCTACAAAGTGGCCGGCTGGGCTCCGGTCGCCGAAGGGGCCAAGGGCGAGCCGATCTGGGACGTCGTGGCCACCTACCTGCGCAGCCAGAAGGTCGTCAAGCCGGTGAAGCTGAACCAGCCGGCCATCAAAGGCGTCGCGGGTAATCCAGGCATTTCCTGACGGGGCGCCGGTGCGCCGCCGCGCCGCACTTGCAGCCGTCTCGTGGCTGCTGCTCGCCCCGCAGGTGCGGGCGGCGGATGACGCATTGCTGCCTGCTGTCGAAGACCTGCAGGCACTGGCTGCCCAGAGTGCACGCGCTGGCATTCCGATCATCGTGCTCTTCAGCACGCCCGGTTGCCCATACTGCCAGGAGGCGCGGCAGAACTACCTGGCACCCCGGCACGCCGAGCAACAGCGCCGCAGCAAGCCCGAGTACCTGCTGCGCGAGGTCGACATCACGAGTCGTCGAACGGTGGGCGCGATCGACGGCCGTGCCTTGACCGAGGCCCAGCTGGCGGACCGCTACGGAATTCACTTTGCGCCGGTACTGATGGCCTTTGATTCGCGCTGGCGGCCGCTGGGCGAGCCGCTCGTGGGCCTGGACCGCGCGGGTTTCTACGAGAGCTACGTCGAGCGGCTGATCAGCGCCGCGCGCCAGTCGAACGCGGCCCGCTGAAGTCCGTGCCCGACCGCCTGTCGTGGCACGAGGCAATGCCGGCCCGCGGGGCAGTTCCTGCGCTAACGTAGTGGCCTGTGCGCAAGGAGTCGGTCATGCGATGGATGCTCTGGGCTCTGGGACTTGCCTTTTTGCCTGCAATGTCGTTCGCGCAACTCGCGGTGAAGGAGCCGACCACGCTGCCGGCCGTCTCCCAGTTCGTCATGGGAACGCGCCTGGGCTACATCACGTGCAGTGACAAATACAAGGCTTACCTCGAGAGGCTCGAGCTCTACTCCCTCGTCAACGAGGGTCAGCGCGAGCCGAAGGGCATGCCGCCCACGGACAGCGAAGTGGCCGACTGCGTGCACCAGACGGCGCTGCGCGGCAGCGGTCTCTACAAGGAGGCCCTGAAGAGCGCGACCACGCCGAAGGCGAAGGCCGCATTCGGCGACTACATGGTTGCGTGGGATGCCGCGCTGAAGGGCATCCGCAAGCCGCAGCGCGAAACAGTGCAGCAGTACCGTGTGCGGCACAAGCAGGTGGAAGAGCGCCTCAATGCGCTGCAGGCGCGCCTCGAGGAAGCGTCGCCGAGCGGCTGACGGCGACACACGACGAGTGCCTCCCTAGCGCGGCCAGCAGCGTCGTTAAGCCGTGTCCTTGCCCGGCGCGCGGCGGCGGCCGTCCAGGAACGCGTCGTAGGCCGCGACGAACTCGCCTGGCACTTCAAAGTGCGGCAGGGCGCCGGTCGGAAAGACGCTGAACTGCCAGTTCGGGCGCCCCGCGACGATCGAAGTGCCCCGGTAGTCGGTGAAGTCACCCCGCACGCCGTGCGACATCCACACCGGCAGCGCCAACTCTTCGTAGACGGAATGAATGTCGGCGCTGAACAGTCCGCCGGACAGGAAGTGCAGCGGTGCGTGTTCCGCGCCGGGCTGGCGTGTCGTGAGCACGTCGTAGTCCCAGAGCGCTTCGTCGATCGTCGTCGCACCCCATGTACGTTGCAGGAAGTAGCGGATCACACCCGGGCGCGTGAGTCCGCGGAACAGCGCGCCGCCCCAGCCCGGACCGCGCAGCGCCCGCAGCAGCCACGGCATTGCCAGTGTGCTGCCGGGCGCGCCGCGGCGGGCGCGCTGGCCGCTGAAACCGGTTGGGCTCACCAGTGCCAGCGTACGGAAGGCGTCCGGCGCCTCGGTCGCCGCGCGGGCCAGGAACTCGCATGACAGCGACAGCGCAAGTGCGTCGACCGGCTGGCGACCGCAACGCGACGCGAGCTGTTCCGTCGCAGCGTGGATCGCATCGGTCATCAGGCGCGGTGTGTAGGGCCGGTCACTGCGGTCGGAGAACCCATAGCCCGGCAGGTCGATCGACAACACCGTCCGCGTGGCGCGGTAGTGCTCGTGCAGCGGCCGCACTTCGGCCGCCGACGCGGCCGCGTTGACGCTGTGCACGAGCAGCAGTGGCGGTCCGCGGCCAGCCACGTAGGCACTCAGCGCCCCGGCGCCGCTGGCGAACTGGATGCGATCGCCGCTGACGGCGGGCGGCAGGTTTGGGGTTCTCAAGATGGTCTCGCGGCAGCCGGGGTCGACCGTTGGTGACTCGAAGTGTGTCACGGCAGGCGATGCACTCGCGCATGTCCCTGCTCTTGGCGCCGGAAACAATGGGGCATCACCGGTGGCGAGCTTGATATCGTTCGGCATAGTTGCCGCACCTTGGACGATTCAGTGTTGTCCATTTCCTTCGAACTCGAGGACCTCGATGAAGAACGCCCTTTCGTTGCTGGCGAGCCCGTTGCTCGCGCTGGGACTCGCCGGCTGTTCAGCCATGCCGGCGGCCGCTGACGCGCCGGCGCTCGACGGCACGGCGTGGGTGCTGGCCGCACTGCCGGGTCGCGCGCTGGTCAGCGGATCGGCCGCCACGCTGAGTTTTGAGAGCGGCCGGGCGCAGGGCAGCGACAGCTGCAACCGTTTCGGCGTTCCGTTCACAACCCGAGGCAATGTTATCGACCTGTCGGGCCAGGGCATGTCGACGCAGATGGCGTGTCCGCCCGAGGTCACGAAGCAGGCCGAGGTGTTCCGGGCCGCGCTCAGCGGCGCGAAGACCTACCGCGTGGTCGACGGCCAGTTGCAGCTGCTTGGCGCCGATGGCGCGGTGCTGGCCACCTTCGCAGCGCAGTCGCGGTCACTCGCCGGCACGACCTGGCAGGCGACTGGCATCAACAACGGCCGGAATGCGCTGGTCAGCCTCGTGGCGGGCTCGACCGTCACTCTGCAGTTCCTGGCCGATGGCAAGGTCGTCGGCTCCGCGGGCTGCAACCAGTACACGGCCCGCTATGAAGCGGATGGCTCGAAACTGCGGATCAGCGCGCCCGCGTCGACGCGCCGGCTGTGCCCGGACACGGGCGTCATGGAGCAGGAGCAGGCATTCCTCAAGGCGCTCGAAGCCGTCTCGACGATGCGCATGGAGGGCAACCGGGTCGAACTGCGCGATGCGCAAGGCGCCATGCAGGTCGTGGCCACGAAATCGAGTGGTGGCTGAGGACGCCCGCTGGATTGCGCGCCTCGTGGCCGGTAGATGGCCCGGGCGCGTCGGGAGTCTGTCGGCTTGCTTCAAACTCATCGACGGGGACATCGGTTGAATCACCGGAATGTCGCCGCGGCGCGTGGCCAACCGAGGCCGCGCCTGTCGCTGCAGGCCTTGCTAGCCGCCACCCTGTGTCTTGTGCTGGTCGGTCAAGGGGAAGCAGCTCAGTCGCTTCTGTGCGCTGGTTCGAGTGTGGTCGTGGAGGCGGCCGATCCGGCTGACCGCGAGGCAGGATGTCGTGGCGCGGAGGCTGCAGCTGCGTTCCTCGCGGCCAGCGGCCTCGGCGCGCAGATTCCGGTCCACATCAGCTTCGTCGAAAGCCTGCCGCCGAGCGCCGGCGTACTCCCGGCCGTGGGCTGCTACGTGCGGTCCGAAGACCGCGTCTACGTACTGTCATTCGCGCGGTGCCAGCAGAAGAAGCTCGAACATGACGTGGTCATCGATCGTCCGGTTCACATCGGCCTGGTCACGCACGAAGTGGCCCATGCCATCGTTCGTGCAGACCCGAGAGGGGCCACGCTCGGGCCTGTAGCGCACGAGTACATCGCCTACGTGACGATGTACGCAACGATGCCACCCGACCGGCGTAGCCAGGTTCTCGCCCAGATTCCCGGCGACGGCTTCGAGTCCGAACTCAGTATCAACTCATTCACTTACGCGGTCGATCCGGTGCGGTTCGGTGCGCAGGCCTACCGCCACTACCTGAAGCCCGGAATCGGTCGGTCGTTCCTTGCAAGCGTGCTCAACGGGCAGGTCGTGCTCGACGTCGAACCTCGCTAGCGGCTGACGGCCGCAGGCCCGCGGCCCGTGGTCCGCGCCACTGCGACTGCAAAACCGGCAGAATCCGCCCTTCGGAAGCGTGGCCGAGCGGTTTAAGGCACCGGTCTTGAAAACCGGCAACGGGGCAACCCGTTCGTGAGTTCGAATCTCACCGCTTCCGCCAGAACACTCCTCGCCCGATGACAGCCCGCCTCGCCCTGCAGGGAGTCACCAAGCGCTACGGCGAGACGCTCGCCAACGACTCGATTTCGCTCGAGGTGATGCCGGGCGAGATCGTCGCCGTCCTCGGCGAAAACGGCGCCGGCAAGAGCACGCTGATGAAGATCGCCTACGGCGTCGTGCGGCCCGACGCGGGGCGCATCTTCATTGATGGCCGTGAGGTCGGCATCGACAGTCCGGCCCGGGCCCGTGCGCTCGGCATCGCGATGGTGTTCCAGCACTTCGTGCTGTTCGACTCGCTGACGCTGGCCGAGAACGTCGCGCTCGGTTTGCCGCCGGAGCCACTGGCGGCGCTGTCCGCACGCATGCTGGAGCTGGCGCAGCGCTATGACCTCGAGGTCGATCCCGCCAAGCGCGTGCACGATCTGTCGGTGGGCGAGCGGCAGCGCGTCGAGATCCTGCGCGCACTGATGACGGCGCCACGCCTGTTGATCCTCGACGAACCGACCTCGGTGCTGAAGCCGCAGGCGATCGAGCGGCTGTTCGGCACGCTGGAGCGCCTCGCGGCCGACGGCGTCAGCGTGCTCTTCATCAGCCACAAGCTGGACGAGATTCGTCGCGTGACGCATCGCTGCGCGGTGCTGCGTGGCGGCCGCCTGGTCGCGACCGTCGATCCGCGCAGGGAGACCGAAGCCAGCCTCGCGCGGCTGATGATCGGCGCCGACCCGCCGGCGATCGCGGCCCACGACTCGCCGCCCGGCGACGTCGCGCTTCGCGTCACCGGGCTGGACACCACGCACGCGGCGGAACGGCAGCACTGGCTGCACGGCCTCGACCTCGACGTGCGCTGTGGCGAGATCGTCGGCATCGCAGGTGTATCGGGCAACGGCCAGGCCGCGCTGATGGCCGCGCTGTCGGGTGAATGGCTGGATGTGAAGGGCTCGATCCGCCTGTTCGGCGACGAAGTGTCGCGGGTGCCGACGCTGCGCCGCCGCGCGCTCGGCCTGCGCTATGTCCCGGAGGAACGCCTCGGACACGGCGCCGTCACGGCGCTGTCGCTGCAGGACAACGTCGTTCTGACGCGCGATGCGTTGCGCGCGGGCGGCTTTGTCCACGCCCGCGAGGCGCGCCGCCTCGCGGCGCGGCTGATCGATCGATTCGCGGTCAAGACGACGGGGCCCGATGCCGCGGCGGGAAGTCTTTCGGGCGGCAACCTGCAGAAGTTCATCGTCGGTCGCGAGATCGAGGCGCAACCACGCGTGCTGCTGGTCAGCCAGCCGACCTGGGGCGTCGATGTCGGCGCGGCGGCGGCGATCCGCAACGAACTGATCGCGCTGCGCAAGGCAGGCTGCGCGATCCTCGTCGTCTCCGAAGACCTCGACGAGTTGTTCGAACTGAGCGACCGGCTGTTCGTCATGTCCAAGGGGCGCCTGTCGCCGGGCGTGCGGCCGGGCGAGATCAGCGTGCAGGACATCGGCCGCTGGATGTCCGGCCTGTGGCCGCAACAGGAGATGCCCGCGTGAGATTTCCCGTTGCGCTGGTGCCGCGCGCAGAGCCGGCTCGCGCGATGCAGTGGGCCTCGCCGCTGCTGGCCATCGTGCTGACGCTGCTGGCGGGCGCCCTGCTGTTCGCGCTGATGGGGCAGGACCCGCTGCAGGGACTGAAGGTGTTCCTGTGGGATCCGCTGGCGACGCGGCGCGGCTGGTCCGAACTCGGTCTCAAGGCCACTCCGCTGATCCTCTGCGCCGTTGGTCTCGCGGTGTGTTTCCGCGCGAATGTCTGGAACATCGGCGCCGAAGGGCAGTTGATCGCTGGCGCCATTGCAGGCGGAGGCATCGCGCTGCTCGCCACGCGCGACAGCAGCGGCGCGTTCGTTGCCGCGGTCCTCGCGGCGGCCGCGCTGGGCGGTGCGGCCTGGGCGGCGATCACCGCGTGGCTGCGCGACCGCTATCACGCCAACGAGATACTCGTCAGCCTGATGCTGGTCTACGTGGCGCAGCTGCTACTCGCGTGGCTGGTGCAAGGCCCCTGGAAGGATCCGGAGGGCTTCGGCTTTCCGCAGTCGAAGCTCTTCGAATCGGCAGCACGCATGCCCATCGTGCTGGCGGGCACGCGTCTGAACATCGGCTTCGTGCTGGCGCTCGCCGCGGTTGCCGCCGTGTGGCTGATGCTTGGGCGCATGGTGATCGGCTTCCAGCTCAAGGTGGCCGGGCTGGCGCCGCTGGCGGCGCGCTATGCCGGGTTCTCGGAGCGGCGCCTGCTGTGGTTCGCGCTGCTGCTGAGCGGCGCGCTGGCCGGCCTCGCGGGTGGCATCGAGGCCGCCGGCCCGATCGGCCAGTTGACGCCGACGATCTCGCCGGGCTACGGCTTCGCCGCGATCATCGTGGCCTTTGTCGGGCGCCTGCATCCGGTCGGCATCGTCTTCGCGTCGTTCGTCATGGCGCTCTTCTACATCGGCGGCGAACTGGCCCAGTCCCGCCTCGGGCTGCCCTCGGCGCTGACCGGCGTGTACCAGGGGCTGCTTCTCTTCTTCCTGCTCGCCTGCGACACGCTGATCCTGTATCGCCCCGTGTGGCGCCGGCGCGTGGCGGTCGACGCATGAACGAGTTCGCGGCGCTCATACCCGCCACGCTCGCCGCCGGCACGCCGCTGCTGCTGGCGGCGATCGGCATCGTCGTCAGCGAAAAGAGTGGCGTCGTCAACCTCGGCATCGAAGGGATCATGCTGGTCGCCGCCGTTGCCGGCTTCGGTGCGGCGCATGCGACGGGAGTCGCGGAGCTCGGCTTCATCGCCGGTGCTGCGGCGGGCGCGGCACTGGCGCTGCTCTTCGCCGCGCTGACGCTCGGCCTGCTGACCAACCAGTACGCGACCGGGCTCGCGCTGGCGCTCTTCGGCGCGGGCCTGTCAGCCTTTCTCGGGCAATCGCTGCAGGGTGAAAGCCTGCCGGCACGCGGTGCCGACGGCATACCGGGCCTGCGCGAGATCCCGGTGCTGGGGCCGGCGTTGTTCGCGCAGCACTGGATGGTCTACGCGGCGCTCGTCATCCTCGCCGCCGTTGCCTGGTTCCTCTTCCGCACGCGCGCCGGACTGGTACTGCGTGCGGTCGGCGAGTCGCCGGAGGCGGCACATGCGCTGGGCATCCCGGTGCGACGCGTCCGCACGCTGGCTCTCGTCTTCGGCGGTGCCTGCGCCGGGCTGGCAGGTGCGTTCCTGTCGATCATCTACACGCCGTTGTGGTCCGAAGGCATGGTGGCCGGGCGCGGCTGGATCGCGCTGGCACTGGTCGTGTTCGCCACCTGGCGCCCGGGGCGTGTGCTGTTCGGTGCGTATCTCTTCGGCGGCGTGACGATGCTGCAGTTCCACTTGCAGGGCAGGGGCATCGACGTTCCCAGCCAGTGGCTGGCGATGACGCCCTACCTCGCAACGATCGTCGTGCTCGCACTGATCTCGCGCAATCCGCGCTGGATCCGGCTCAACATGCCGGCCTCGCTTGGCCGGAACTTCAGCCCGAACGCCTGAGCGAGCTCGCGATCGCAGCCGATCTGATGGCTGCGTGCGTGCAGGCGAAGGGCTTCGATCTCAGCGCGGCGAGCGAAGTCACGCTCGTCGCGGGTTGGCGGCGATGGGTCGGCTCCATCGAGCCAGTTCACGCTCCAGGCGCAGGTTGGTCACTGACGCCTGCGCGTAGCTCCGTTCCGAGGGCGCGCCTTTCCTGCGCGCCAGGTCCAGCAGCTCCGCGCGTCCGGCTGGGGTCCAGCCGCGCAGCGGCAAGGCCGCGAACAACGGCGCAAGCCGCGACCAGGCAACACGCTCATCGCGCGAGAGTCCGCGAAGTGTCGTCACCCCGCAGCGGTTCAGCGCGAGTTCATTGGCCCGAGCGAGAGCCTGGTCGCGATCATCCGGCGCGAGCTCCGCGAGGTAGGCGCCCACGCGCAAGCCGATGCGCGTCGGCAGCAGTAGCGGCGCCGGCCGCACCGGGTCGAGATCAAATAGCACGTGGTGCGCGGCGAGGCGACGCAATGTTTCGGGTGTCGAGCGGTACCCCGGGCGCGCGCGCTGCCGCTGCACCTCAGTGGCCGCGAGCCGCAGGGCTGCTCGCGCGCGCGGCCGGAAACCCAGCTTGGTGTAGAACCACCAGGCCCCGGACTCGATGCCTTCCTCGTTGTCCTGCCCGAGCTGGTAGGGCTCGATGCTGAATGAGGTCGCTCCCGAGAACGCGTGCAGCGCGGCCAGCCAGCGTGCGAACACGTGTGCCGAGGCACCGCCGCGAAAGGTCTCGAACGTGTTGAACGAGATCGCGGCCGAGCGACCGAGGAAGTCGGCCTGTTGATAGCCGCTCGGCACGCCGTTTTGCAGCGTCAGGCCGCCGTAGAGAGCCGGCAGTGCGGCACGGCGCTCCGGCACCATGCCGAACAGCGCAAAGGCGAGGCCGCCGCCGTCGTCGACGAGCCAGACGTCGCACGGGTTGCCGTAGGCGATTGAATCGAGATCGCGCTGGCGCGTGATCATCGCGCCATGCGCCAGCGTGAGCAGTGCCTCCGCGTCGCGCGCGCTCGCGCGCCGGATCGAACGCGGCACGCGCGTGATTTCGCTGCGCAGTTCTGGCCGCCCGCGCGGCAGTGCTGCGGTCTGCCAGGCGCGCGGCGCGCGGGGGAAGTGCGCGAGCGTGCGCGACGGCACGCCCGGCGCCGGCAGTAGTTCACAACTCGGGTTGATCGCGTCGTAAAACGCTTCGCGCGTGACTTCGGTGCCGGGCATCGCGGCGACGCGTTCGATGACGAAGGTGGCGTCGCTGCGCCGGCCCCGCAGGCGATCGAGCGCAGCGTAGCCCGGCAGGTGGGCCTCGCGCAGCGCGTGCGCTTCGATCGGCGTCATCATCGCCGGCAACAATTTGGCCAATGATTGTTCGGCTTCGATGTCGCTGCGGTCCAGGCGCAGCGCATCGGGCCAGTGTGCCGCGATCCAGCGTGCGGTGGGGTAGAAGAACGGAAACCAGGTCAAGGTCCCCGCGATGCCGGAGTACGCCAACGCGTCTGCGTGCACGCGCAGGTCGCGGCGTCGGCTGAAGCCGGCGAGCATCGACTCGACCTGCCGCAGGACCGCGGCGTTGTCCGGGTACGCGCGCAGGAAGCACAGCACTTCGTGCAGGCGGCGTACCTGCTCGGGCGTGGCCAGCGTCGTGCGTGCAAGGGTCCGGAGCAGAGTCTGCTTGACCGCGGCCACATCGGCGCCGTACCGGTCACGACAACGTTCCAGGGCGGCGAGCGAGCGGGCAGACATCGGACGGGGCCGGAAGCGACGAGGGACTGAAGGGACGAGGGACGGAAGTGAGGCGCCGCGAGTGTCGCACGGCCGGTGGGGAATGCCCGTGATCGGACTCAAGGCGCTTCGGATCTAGAATCCTGCGCTTCGCAGCGCCACAGCACCCTTCACACCAAACTCTGCGCGGAGTACGTCCCGATGAATCGCCCAGCCTCACTGATTCCTGTCGCCCTGGCGGCGCTGCTGCTGGCAGCCTGCGGCAAGCCGGAAGCACCCGCTCCCAAGGTGGAGCCGGCCAAGCAGGCGGCCGCCGCGCCGGTCGCGGCCGAACCGCTGAAGGTCGGCTTCGTCTACGTCAGCCCGGTCGGTGACGCCGGCTGGACGTCGCAGCACAACGCGGGACGACTGGCGCTGGACAAGGCGCTCGGCGACAAGGTCAAGACGAGCTTCGTCGAGAAGGTGCCCGAAGGCGCCGACGCCGAGCGCGTGATCCGCGACCTCGCGCAGCAGGGCAACACGCTGATCTTCACGACGTCGTTCGGCTTCATGAACCCGACGATCAAGGTGGCCGAGGAATTCCCGAACGCGAAGTTCGAACACGCGACCGGGTACAAGACGGCGGCCAACGTCAACACCTACAACGCGCGCTTCTATGAGGGGCGCTACCTGGCGGGCATGGTGGCCGGCAGGATGAGCAAGACCGGCACGATGGGCTACGTGGCGGCGTTCCCGATCCCCGAGGTCCTGCAGGGCATCAACGCCTTCACGCTCGGCGCGCGCGCGGTCAACCCGAAGGCGCAGGTGCGTGTGGTCTGGGTCAACAGCTGGTACGACCCGGGCAAGGAGCGCGACGCCGCCAACACGCTGATGGGGCAGGGCGCCGACGTCGTCACGCACCACACCGATTCGACGGCGACGGTCGCGGTGGCCGAGGAGAAGGGCAAGATGGCGATCGCCTACCACTCCGACATGCGCAAGTTCGGGCCGAACGCCCAGCTTGCCGCGGTCACGCACCACTGGGGCGACTACTACACCGCGCGGGCGAAGGCCGTGATGGACGGCACATGGAAGGTCGCGCCGGTCTGGGGCGGCATCAAGGAAGGATTCATCAAGCTCGAGGGCCTGTCGGACAAGCTGCCGAAGGAAGTGGTGGATGAAGTGAAGAAGCGCGAGGACGAAATCCGCGCCGGCACGTTCCACCCGTTCACTGGCCCGCTAAAGTCCAATGAAGGCAAGGACATCATTGCCAGCGGTGCCCTCACGGACGAGCAGCTGGGCAAGATGGACTACTACGTCGCCGGTGTCGTCGGCAAGGTGCCGAGCGGTGCCAAGTAAGCGGCGCGCCATTTCCGCGCGCCTCGCGCGCGCCGTCGCCGCGGGCTGCATCGCCTGCGCACTCGCTGCCCCCGCGTTTGTCGCCCGGGCCGAGTCGCAGGCGTCCGCGGAACTCAACCTCGTCTTCGGCGAGTACTGGGAGTGGTCGCTGGCCCGCAACCCGGGCTTTGCAACCTTTGTCGGCGACGCGCGCTACAACGATCGTCTTAACGACTTGTCGGCCGACGCCGTGCTGCGCGAAAGGGGCGAAGCGGCGGCATTCCGGCGCCGCGTCGAGGCGATCGACCCGGCCGGCCTGACGACCGAGGAGCGCGTGTCGCGCGAAGTCTTCCTCCGCGACCGCGCGAGCCGCGAGCGCCTCGAGAAGTACTTCGGCGACCTGCCGCTGCGGAGTGCCTATCCCGTCACGCAGAACTTCGGCCCGCAGTTGCTCCTGCCGCAGATGGTCCGGGCAACGCGATTCGCCACGACGGTCGACTACGAGGCGTACCTCAAGCGACTGGCCGCTGTTCCGGTCTTTCTCGACCAGGTCACGGAGCAGCTCAGGCTGGGCGCCGCGCACGGCTGGACTCCCCGCGTGTGACGTTGCAGGCTGTCCCGGTGCAGATCGGCGCGCAGGTGGTCGCCGATCCGACGCAGAGCGCGTTCTACGCGCCGTTCAGGAATTTCCCCGCCTCGGTCCCGGAGGCCGAGCGCGAGCGACTCCGTATCGCGGGTACGGCCGTAATCAAGGATTCCGTCGTACCTGCCTTCGAACGGTTTCGCCGCTATTTCGAAGGCGAGTACCTGCCGAAGACGCGCACGGATCTGGCGGCGTCGAAGCTGCCGGGCGGCCCGACCTACTACGACGTGCTGCTGCAGGACCAGACCACGACCGGCCTGACCGCGCGTGAGATCCACGAAACGGGGCTCAGGGAAGTGAGCCGCGTGGAATCTGAAATGGATGCGGTCATGCGCGGCACCGGATTCACGGGCAGCCGCGCCGAGTTCGTCCGCTTCCTGTGGAGCGATCCGAAGTTCTTCTACCAGACGCCGGGCGAACTGCTGGCGGGCTACCGCGACATCGCGAAGCGCGTCGATGCGGAGTCGCCGCGCCTGTTCCGCGAGCTGCCGCGTTTGCCGTACGGCATCCGGGCGATGCCGCCCGAGCGCGGCCGCGCCGCGGAGTCCTATACGCCCGGCGCCGGCGACGGCTCGCGAGCCGGTTATTTCGAGGCGAATCTCAACGACCCGAAGGGCCGCGCCAAGTGGCAGATGCCGACGCTGGTGCTGCACGAGACCGTGCCCGGCCACCATACGCAGAGCGCGCGAGCGCTGGAGCTGACGAACCTTCCCGCCTTCCGCCGCTTTGCGTGGTATCCGGCATTCGGCGAGGGCTGGGCACTCTACGCCGAGCGGCTCGGCGACGAGATCGGCATGTATGCCGACCCGTACGACCGCTACGGGCACCTGAGCGGCGAGCTGCTGCGGTCGGCGCGCCTGGTCGTCGATACCGGCCTGCATGCGCTTGGGTGGACGCGCGAGCAGGCTGTCGCCTACATGAAGGAGCACACAGCCGAGTCCGACGCGTTCATCGCCAGCGAAGTCGACCGCTACATCGTGCAGCCGGGTCAGGCGACGACCTACAAGATCGGGCAGTTGAAGATTCTCGAGCTGCGCGCGCGTGCCTCAGAGGCATTGGGGCCGCGTTTCGATGCGCGCGGATTCAACAACGCGATCATCGACGGCGGCCCGCTGCCGCTGTCCGTTGTCGAGCAGAACGTCGATCGCTGGATCGCCGCCGAAAAGGCGCGGGGCGGCTGAGGAACCCGCCCCCTCGGCGGGTTGCCCCGGCTGGACGCGGCGCCGACTCAGGCCTTGCCGCCGCTGCGGGCCTTGCGAGCACTCCGCTTCGCGCTGCCGCCGGAAGTGCGCTTTCGCGCTGCGCGCGGTCCGGGCAGTCCCAGCTCGGCGCGCACCGTGGCCAGCATCGCCAGCTGTTCGGCATTGGGCTTGAACCCCTGGATGCGCGGGTCGGCCATCAGACTCTCGAAGAGGCGCAGCAGGCGCGCGCGGTCGCTGCGCGCGGCCAGCAGCTTCGGCAGTGTGGCCAGGGCCTGTTCGGGCACATGGCGGACGATGACTTCCTGTTCGCCGCGCAGCCGGCGCCAGGCCGCCGGATCGAGGTCCGGCAAGAGCCCGGCGTAGTCGTCCATCAGCTCCTTGCGCAGTACCAGCCGCTCGAGTGGCAGCGGCTCGCCGTGCCGCGCGAGCAGGGCGCCGATGCGCACCGCCGCGGCGGCGTAGCCGCCTTCCTCGATCGACGCCAGCGCCTTGGTGACGACTTCCTGGCTTGCGCTGGCGCGCGCGGCTGCCGCGGCTGAGTCCGCCCGCTGCTCCTCCGCCATCGTCAGTGCAAACATCGAACCGAAGGTCTGGAAGAACATCGCCTCGCTGGTCGCGTCCCGCACGGCGCGATAGCAGTCAAGTGTGGCGCTGATCAGCTCCGACATGGCTTGCTCGGTCTGGCGCGGCAGCGCATCGGCATCAAGCGCGGCGCGCTGCTCGCGCACGGCGTCGGCCAGCGGTCCCAGCCACGCGAACCAGGGGTTCGCGTCGGAAATGGCCCATCGCTCGGCACGCAGCGGGTGCAGTTCGCGCATCAACTTTGCGTTCGCTTCGTTCGACGTGGCCTGCACCAGCGGGCGGGCAAGCAACTCGTAGGCCTTCTGGTTGAAGTCGGACACGCGCTCGACCGCCTCGAACGCTGCCTCGTCCTTGCGCTTGAAGCGGTTCAGCCGCCCGACGATCTCCTCGAGCCGCTGCTCGCGAAACTCGACTTCGTACTCGGGCTTGCCACCCTTGCCGGTGACCTCCTTGATCGCCATGCCGTACAGCCCGGGCGGCAGCGCCTCGATCGACTTCAGCACCGAGACGATCTGCGCGTGCTCCTTCTTCGCCACCGCGCCGGACACGAAGATACCGAGGTGGCCGGCACTCTGATGCAGCAGGCCGACGATGACCTGGCCGCGCGCCTTGATCTCGTCGGTCGAGCCGTAGACATCGGCGATCCAGTTGAACGCCTGCTGCGGCGGCGTGATGTTGTCGCCCATCGACGCGAACAGCACGATCGGCGAACGGATCTCGCGCAGGTCGAAGACCTTGCCCGCGCCCGCTGCGGTCTCGCCGCTCCACAGCTTGTTGCCGACGAAGAGGTTCTGCGTGATCCACTCGATCTCTTCGCGGTTCATCAGGTAGAACCCGCCCCACCAGCGCTCGAACTCGAGGAAGCGCGGCACCTCGGTGTCGACATTCTTGTAGACGTTGTAGTACTTGTCCCAGAAGGTGTTGGCCGGGTTCAGGTTCTCGAAGTTCTGCACGAGGTAGGCGCCGTCGAACAGGCCTGCGCCCATGTCGGACGCCAGCGACGACATCCAAGTGCCGCCCAGCATGCCGCCGGCATAGCGCATCGGGTTGTCGCTCGGACCATCGGCCAGCGCTCCGCCCCAGTACGACATCGGCGCGCCGTTGATGACGATGGGCCCCGTGTCCTCGGGGTGCGAGGCCGCGAGCATCATCGCCGCCCAGCCGCCCTGGCAGTTGCCGACGATTGCCGGCTTCGGGCTCTTCGGGTGCAGCTCGCGCACGCGCTCGACGAAGCGGCGCTCGGCAGCGCAGACATCGAGCAGCGTCTGGCCCGGCTCCGGCATCGGGAAGAAGATGACGAAGTAGACCGGATGGCCCTCGCGCAACGCAACGCCGACCTGCGAGTCGTCCTTGAAGCCGCCGATGCCCGGTCCGTGACCCGCGCGCGGGTCGATGATCACGTACGGGCGGCGCTTCGGATCAACGGTGACGCCGGCCGGCGGCACGATCTTCACCAGCGCGTAGTTCACCGCGCGCTCGAGCGTGCGGCCGTCGAGCACCATCTCGTAGTCGAAATTGAGCACCGGCGGCAGCCCCGCGCGCGTGTGTTCGAGGTACTGGTTGCCGCGCTGGCGCATCGCATCGAGGAACAGGATGCCGCGCTGCATGGAGTCGATCGCGTAGCTCGACCAGTCCCGCATGACGTCGAGCGGCGAGGTGACGGCGGCAACGTCCTGCATGTAGTCGTCGCGAACGCTCTTGACGCGCTCGTCGTAGTGCTCCACCGCCTTGCGTACGCGGGCCTGATACAGCTGCGCGACCTTGGCGGAGACGTCCATCGATTTGGCCAGGTTCTTGCCGTTGTCCATAGGTTCCTCGCTGATTCGTTCTCGGCGTCTGTCACGCCATGATGTGGACGCCGCCGTCCACGTAGACCGTCTCGCCGCTGATGCGCCGCGCATAGGGCGTGGCGAGATACGCGCAGGCAAAGCCGACATCCATGATGTCGACCAGTTCGCCCAGCGGCGCCTTCTGCGCGGCTTCGGTGAGCAGCAGGTCGAAGTCCTTCAGGCCCGAGGCCGCGCGCGTCTTCAGCGGACCGGGCGACATCGCGTGCACGCGGATGCCCTTCGGTCCCAGCTCGTAGGCCAGGTAGCGGCACGACGCTTCGAGCGCCGCCTTGACCGGTCCCATGACGTTGTAGTTCGGCACCACGCGGTTGGCGCCGTAGTAGCTCATCGCGAACATCGTGCCGCCGTCGGTCATCAGCGGCACGGCGAGCCGCGCCATGCGGATGAACGAGTGGCAGGAGACGTCGATCGACTTCGCGAAACCCTCGGCCGAACAGTTCAGCAGCCCGCCCTGCAGGTCGTCCTTGGGCGCCCAGGCGATCGAGTGCACGAGGATGTCGAGCCGGCCCCATTGCTTCTCGATCGCCGCGAAGACGGCTTCGAGCTGCCCCGGCACGCTGACATCGAGCGGCAGGAAGATCGTCGAACCGAGTTCGCGCGCGAGCGGCTCGACGTGCGGCCGCGCCTTTTCGTTCAGGTAGGTCACCGCGACGTCGGCACCGAGTTCGTGGAATGCCTTGGCGCAGCCCCAGGCGATCGAGTGCTCGTTGGCGATGCCGACGACGAGCGCCTTCGCTCCCTTCAGGACCGGTTGCGGAATGGTGGGCGTCATGGTTGTGCTCGGTTACTGCGCCAGCAGGCGCTCGGTGTGGCGCGCGATCATCAGTTCCTCGTTGGTCGGGATCGCCAGCGCCGTGACGCGACTGGCAGCGGTGCTGATGCGCGGTCCGCCGGCTGCATTGGCGGCCGTGTCCAGCTCGACACCGAGCCAGGCCGCGGTCTGGCAGACCCGCGCGCGGATCTCGGCGGAGTTTTCGCCGACGCCGGCCGTGAACACGATCGCATCAAGGCCACCCAGTGCTGCCGCGAGTGAACCCAGTTCGCGCCCGATGCGGTAGACAAAGAGATCGACCGCAAGTTTCGCGCGGGATTCCTGGCTCGCCAGCAGCGTGCGCATGTCGCTGGCAATGCCCGAGACGCCGAGCAGGCCGGACTGCTGGTACAGCAGTTTTTCGACCGCGCGTGCATCCATGCCGCGCTCGTCCATCAGGTACAGCACCACGCCGGGATCGAGGTTGCCGGTGCGGGTGCCCATCGGCAGACCGTCGACCGCGGTGAAGCCCATCGTCGAGGCAACGCTGCGTCCGCCCGCCAGCGCGCACATGCTGGCGCCGTTGCCGAGGTGCAGCACGACGGTGCGGCCCTGCGCGGCCTTCGCATCGAACTGCGGCAACACCGAGGCGATGTACTCGTAGCTCAGTCCATGAAAGCCGTAGCGCCGCACTCCCGCCTCGTGGAGCTCGTAGGGCAGCGCGAACATCTGCGCGATCTCGGGATTGGTGCGGTGGAACGCCGTGTCGAAGCACGCGACCTGCGGCACGTCGGGCGAACGATGCAGCACCGCGCGGATCGCAGCGAGGTTGTGCGGCTGGTGCAGTGGTGCCAGCGGCACGAACCTGTCGAGCGCAGCGAGCACCGACGCGTCGGCCCGCACCGGCTGCGTGTACTCCATGCCGCCGTGCACGACGCGGTGGCCGACGCCGATCAGTTTCACTCCGTCGGCACGCCCGCGCAGGAACTCGAACAGGTGGTCGAGTGCGCCCTCGTGTCCGAGCTTCGTCCCGTCGGGCCACGACTTCTCCGAGACCGTGGTGCCGGACGCATCGCGCGCCACGAAGCGCGGCGCGCTGAAGAGCGCCTCGATCTGGCCGCGGATCCGAAGGTCGAGCGTTGCCGGTGTTCCGGAAGAAGACCGAGAACTTGACGCTCGAAGAGCCGGCGTTGATGACAACGATGGCCTGGTCCGTCATGGCGAGGCTCAGCTGACGACTTTCGCCAGCGCCTCGCGCCGGGCACGCGCGACGAGCACGGCGACGGCGCACGACGCCTGCCGCGTCAGTTCCGAATCCGCGCGGCTCGTCAGGATGATCGGAACCCGTGCGCCGAGCACGATGCCGGCGGCGTCCGCGCCGGCGAGGAACGACAGGCTCTTGGCCAGCATGTTGCCGGCTTCGAGATCCGGCACGATCAGTACGTTGGCGCGGCCGGCGACCGGTGAATCGATCTTCTTGATCTCCGCCGCGGCCAGGCTGATCGCGTTGTCGAGCGCCAGCGGTCCGTCGAGCACCGCGCCCGTGATCTGCTTGCGATCGGCCATCTTGCACAGCGCGGCCGCCTCGACCGTCGACGGCACCTTCGGATTGACGGTTTCCATCGCCGACAGGATGGCGACGCGCACCTCGGCAAACTTCAGCGCGTGCGCGAGGTCGATCGCGTTCTGCACGATGTCGACCTTGTCCTCCAGCGTCGGCATGATGTTCACGGCGGCGTCGGAGATGATCAGCGGGTCCTCGTAGGCCGGGACATCCATCACGAAGCAGTGGCTGACCCGGCGCGAGGTGCGCAGCCCGTTCTCGCGCCGTACGACCGCGGCCATCAGTTCGTCGGTATGCAGGCTGCCTTTCATGATCGCTTCGGCCTGACCGCTGAGCACCAGCTCCACGGCCTTGTCGGCGGCGGCGTGGCTGTGCGGCACTTCGACGAGCGGATATTCCGAAATGTCGACGCCTGCCTTGCGCGCCGCTTCGCGGACGCGCTCCGGTGGTCCGATGAGGATCGGCTTGATCAGTCCGAGCCGGGCGGCGCCGATCGCGCCGTCGATGGCGGCCTCGTCGCAAGGGTGGACGACGGCGACCGGCAGGGGCGGCAGGTCGCGGCAGGCGTCGAGCAGGCGTTGGTACTTGGCGTGGTTGTTCATTTGTTACGGCAGGAGGGCAGAGGAAATGCTGCAATGCAACTATAGCCGTTACAGTGCTCGCGTGCCGTGATGGCGGACAAACGCAGATTGCCGGCAAGCCGCCGTGTGGGACACAACGTCTCCCCGTCGTCAGCAGGGTCGGCCGGCGCGATGGCGCCGGATGCTTGCACTGGATATAGTCGCCGCTCGCTGCGAGTCAACAACAAACAAACAAGCGTCGAGGGGATGCGGATGCACGACGGCCGGGTGGCGATCCTTGCACTGGGTGCTGCGATGGTGTCCGTGCTGGTGGCGTGCAGCCGTGGCGCGCCACCGCCGCCGGTGCGCCCGACACCCGACGTCACGACGGTCGTCGCCGCGCCGCGCGATATCCCGATGACGTTCGAATTCCTGGCGCAGACGCAGAGTTCGCAGTCGGTCAACATCCAGGCGCGCGTCAGCGGCTTCCTCGACAAGCGCGTCTACACGGAAGGCGAGGTCGTGCGCGCGGGGCAGGTCCTGTTCCTGATGGACCCGAAGCCGCTGCAGGCGCAGGTCGACGCAGCGCAGGCGCAGCTCAACAACGCACAGGCAGCGCTCGACGTCGCCAAGTTCAACCTCGACCGCACCAAGCCGCTGGCCGAGCAGAACGCGCTGTCGCAGAAGGACCTCGACGACGCCAACGGCCAGTACCTGTCGTCGAAGGCCAACGTCGACGCGGCGCGCGCCAATCTCGACAGCGCGAAGCTCAATCTGTCCTACGCGACGATCACCTCGCCGATCACGGGTGTCACCGGCAACGCGATCGTCGCCGACGGCAGCTACGTCAGCAGCTCCAACAGCCAACTGACCACGGTGGCGGCGCTGTCGCCGATGTGGGTGACCTTCAGCCTGTCGGAGGCCGAGGCGCTGCGCTACCGCGAGGACATCGAGCGCGGCACGCTCAGGCGTCCCGCCGGCGGGCAGTACACCGTCGAAATCGTGCTGGCCGATGGCTCGGTGTTCCCGGAGACCGGCCGCATCACTTTCAGCGATCCGGGCTTCAGCGCGCAGACCGGGACCTTCAGCGTGCGCGTGCAGGTGGCAAACCCGCAGGGCCTGCTGCGCCCGAATCAGTTCGTACGCGTGCGCCTGAAGGGCGCGGTGCGCCCGAACGCGCAGGCGGTGCCGTTGCGCGCGGTGCAGCAGGGGCCCAAGGGGCACTACGTCTGGCTCGTCGGCAAGGAAAACACGGTCGAGATGCGGCCGGTGACGGTAGGCTCGTGGCTCGGTGACGACTGGCTGATCACCAGCGGGCTGGACCCGGCGAGCGTCGTCGTCGTCGACGGCGCGCTGACGCTGACGGCGGGCGCGGCGGTAAAGCCG
Organism: uncultured beta proteobacterium; assembly: GCA_963780715.1. GTDB lineage: Bacteria > Pseudomonadota > Gammaproteobacteria > Burkholderiales > Burkholderiaceae_F > JALORV01. Next base: position 22,246 of record CAWADK010000011.1, on the reverse strand, counting down.
AAGCCTCTGCCGGTCGTGGCCACCGCGGCGGCCTCCGCTGCCGCGCCCTTGAAGGCGGTGCCGGACGCGTCGGCCGCACCGCCCGGCGGCGCGTCGCTGCTGCCGGCGCGCATCGTCTTCGCCAATGGCTCGGCCGCGCTCGATGCCAACGCGCAGCAGGCGCTGCGCAGCATCGGCCTGGGGCTCGCCGGCACGCCCTACGCGATACGCATTACCGGCTATGCCGACGCGAGCGGCGCAGCGGCGAAGAACCGCGCGCTCGCCGAGCAGCGCGCGAAAGCCGTGCGCGACGCGCTGGCCGCGAGCGGCGTGCCGGCCGAGCGGTTGCAGCTCGCGCCCCCGGCCAGCGTCACCGGCGGCGCCGATGCCGCGCAGGCGCGGCGCGTCGACATCGCGGTCGCGGTGCGCTGAGACCGGATGTTCTCCCGCTTCTTCATCGAGCGGCCGGTGTTTGCGGCCGTCATCTCGATCATCATCGTGCTCGCGGGCCTGGTGTCGATGCGTGCGCTGCCGATCGAGCAGTACCCGACGATCATGCCGGTGCAGGTGACCGTCAACACGCTGTACGCCGGCGCCGACTCGCAGACGGTGGCCGAATCCGTCGCCGCGCCGATCGAAGCGCAGATCAACGGCGTCGACAACATGCTGTACATGACGTCGAGCAGCTCCTCCACCGGGCAGCTGTCGCTGACGGTGTTCTTCTCGCTCGACACCGACCCTGACGTCGCGCAGGTCCAGGTGCAGAACCGCGTCAACCTGGCGCTGCCGCAGCTGCCGCAGGCGGTGCAGCAGAACGGCGTGCAGGTGCAGAAGAAGTCCTCGTCGATCATGATGCTGATCGCTGTCAAGGGCCCGGCCGAGCGCTACACGCCCGAGTACATCGCCAACTTCGCCAACGTGTATGTGCTGGATACGCTGAAGCGTGTGCCCGGCGCCGGGCAGGCGCAGATCCTCGGTGTGCCGGACCAGGCGATGCGCATCTGGATGAACCCGGACCGCATGGCTTCGCTGGGCGTCACGACGAGCGACATCCAGCAGGCGGTGCAGGCGCAGAACGCGCTGTTCGGTGCCGGCCAGATCGGCCAGCAGCCGACGCAGTCGCCGGTGGAGCTGAGCTTCCCCGTAGTGACGCAGCGGCCGTTCACCGATCCGGCGCAGTACGAGAACATGATCCTGCGCGCGGCGAGCCCCGGCAGCGCAATCGTGCGGCTGAAGGACGTCGCGCGCGCCGAGATCGGGCTCAAGAGTTACATCGTCGACGCCAAGTTGAACGGCGTGCCGGCGACCTACATCGCCATCTACCAGCAGCCCGGTGCCAACGCGCTGCAGGTCTCCGACGGCGTGCGCGCGGCGCTGAAGCAGCTGGCACCGACCCTGCCGCCCGGCATCGAAACCGTGGTCGCGCTCGATACCACCGACTTCGTGCGCCTGTCGATCAAGGAGGTAGTCAACACGCTGTTCGAAGCGATCGTGCTGGTGGTGCTGGTCGTGTATCTCTTCCTGCAAAGCATCCGCGCCACCTTCATCTGCATCGTCGCGGTGTTCGTCGCGCTGGTCGGCGCTTTCAGCGGCATGTACGCGCTCGGCTTTTCGCTGAACCTGCTGACGCTGTTCGGTCTGATCCTCGCGATCGGCATGGTGATCGACGACGCCATCGTCGTGGTCGAAAACGTCGACCGCAACATGCACGAGCACGGTCTCTCGCCCAGGGACGCGGCGATCCGCTCGATGGAGGAGGTCGCCGGGCCCGTGGTTGCCGTCGTTCTGGTGCTGTGCGCGGTGTTCGTACCGGCAGCGTTCCTGCCGGGCACGACGGGGCAGCTGTACAAGCAGTTCGCGATCACGATCGTCGTGTCGGTGACGATCTCCGGCTTCGTCGCGCTGACGCTGACGCCGGCGATGTGCGCGCTGATGCTGAAGAAGGAGGAACCGAGGACGCGGGGCTTCTTCGGCTGGTTCAACCGCCAGTTCCAGAGGCTGACGGACGCCTATGGCCGGCTGGTGATGCTGACGATCCGCCGCGCCGGCATCGCGCTCGCGCTGCTGGGGGTGTTCATCGGTGCCATCGTCGTGCTGTTCCGGACGACGCCGACCAGCTTCGTGCCGCTCGAGGACCAGGGCTATGTGCTGGCCGCCATCGTGATGCCCGACGCCGCCAGCCTCGACCGCACGGTCAAGGTCGGCGACCAGGTCGACAAGCTCTTCGGCGAGACGCCGGGCGTGCTCAACCGCAGCACGATCAACGGCTACAGCATCATCGACCAGGGGTTCAAGACCAACGCCTCGACGCTGTTCGTCACGCTGAAGGACTTCGACGAGCGCTACAAGTCGATCGCCAACGCCCGGCTCGAGAACCCGCGCACGATCCTGGTGGACGTCTACAAGAAGTCGTTTGGCATCAACGAGGCGCTGGTGCTGCCGATCGCGCCGCCGGCGATTCCCGGCATCGGCACGACCGGCGGCTTCGAGTTCTGGATCCAGTCGATCGGTGGCGGTGATGCGGGCCAGCTCGATGCGCTGACGCAGCAGTTCCTGAAAGCAGCGAAGGCGCGACCGGAGCTGACGGGCCTGAACACGACGTTCCGCGCCAATACGCAGCAGCTGAAGGTCGACGTCAACCGCGACAAGGCCACGCTGCTCGGCGTCAACGTGCAGGACGTCTACAGCGCCATCCAGGCGCAGTTCGGTTCGCTGATCGTCAGCCAGTTCAACCAGTACAGCCGTTCGTGGTTCGTGATCCTGCAGTCGGACGCGCGCTACCGGCTGACGCCCGAGGACATCACGAAGCTCTACACGCGCAACCAGCATGGACAGATGGTGCCGCTGACCGCGCTGGTGACGACGAGCTATGTCACCGGGCCCGACCTGATGCCCCACTTCAACGGCTTTCCGGCCGCGAAGATCATCGGCAGCCAGGCGCCGGGTTTCAGCTCCGGACAGGCGATCGAGACGATGGAGGAGGTGGCCAGGCAGCTGCTGCCCAATGGTTACCAGTTCGCGTGGTCGGGGCTGGCCTTCGACGAGAAGCGGGCGGGCGGAACCTCGACTGTCGCGTTCCTGTTCGGCCTGGTCTTCGTGTTCCTGGTGCTGGCGGCGCAGTACGAGTCGTGGACACTGCCAGGCGCGGTGATGACCGCGGTGCCGTTCGGTGTGCTGGGGGCGCTGATCTTCAATGCGCTGCGCGGTCTCGACAACGACGTGTACTTCCAGATCGGCCTGCTGGTGCTGATCGGGCTCGGTGCCAAGAACGCGGTGCTGCGGGTGTCGGCCGCAGTGGAACTGCGGCAGGAGGGCAAGTCGATCATCGATGCGACGATGCTGGCCGGCGAACGCCGCCTGCGGCCGATCATCATGACGTCGCTCGCCTTCGCATTCGGCGTATTGCCGCTGGCGCTGGCGCTCGGCGCCGGCGCCAATGCGCGGCACTCGATCGGCACCGGCATCATCGGCGGCATGCTCGGCGAAACGACGCTCGCGATGCTCTACGTTCCGCTCTTCTTCTACCTGTTTGCGCGGCTGACCGAGCGGCGCGAAGAGAAGGCGAAACAGGGCACACGGGCGCTGCCGGCAGCCGCGGGCGCAGCGGCCGGGGGACGCGACGCATGAGGCGCATCGCGCTGCCCTTGACCGCCCTGGCGGGCGTCGCGCTCGTCGCCGGCTGCGCGATGGGGCCGGACTATCGCCGTCCGGATCTGTCGGTGCCGGTCGCCTACGAGTACCTGCCGCAGGACACGGCCGACACCGTCAACACCGACTGGTGGAAGCAGTTCGGCGACCCGGTGCTCGATGCGCTGATCGCGGAGGCACTCGCCAACAACCGGAACGTCAAGCAGGCGGCGGCCAATGTGCAGCAAGCCGCAGCGCTGCTGACCGAGACGAAGTCGCAGTTCTATCCGCAGGTCGGCTACGACGCGCAGGGCGCCCGCCAGCAGTTCTCGACCGACTTCCTGCCGAACCAGCCGAGCACGGCGCGCACGCAGACGAGCTACTCCGTCATCGCGAGCGCGAGCTGGGAGATCGACCTGTGGGGCCGCATCCGCCGGCAGACCGAATCGGCACAGGCCAATCTGCTCGCGACCGAGGAGGCGCGCCGCGGCGTCATCCTGTCGCTGGTCGCGCAGGTCGCAAACAACTACCTGACGCTGCGCGCGCTCGACGAGCAGCTCGAGGTGGCCAAGAAGACGCTGGCCACGTACAACGAATCACTGCGGCTGTTCGAGCTGCAGTTCAAGTATGGCGTTGTCTCGCAGATGAACGTGGCGCAGGCGAAGTCACAGTCGCAGACTGCCGCGGCGCAGATCCCGGCGATCGAACAGCAGATCGTGCAGACGGAGAACGCGCTCAGCGTGCTGCTCGGGCGCAACCCCGGCCGCATTGAGCGTGGCAAGCCGGTGAAGGACCTGGTGGCTCCGTCCACGCCGGCGGACCTTCCATCGCAGCTGCTCGAGCGCCGTCCCGATGTCGTGCAGGCCGAGCAGCAGCTCGTGGCGGCCAACGCGCAGATCGGGGCGGCCAAGGCGCTGTACTTCCCGACGATCTCGCTGACTGGGGCAATCGGTGGCATCAGTGCGGATCTCTCGAACCTGCTGCAGGAGCCGAACCGGGTATGGAGCTACGGCGCCGGTCTGCTGGGGCCGATCTTCACCGCGGGCGCGGTCACCGGCCAGGTGCGCCAGGCCGAGGCCTCGCAGCAGGCCGCGCTCTACAACTACGAGAAGACCGTGCAGGGCGCATTCGCCGATGTCGAGAACGCGTTGATCGCGCAGCAGAAGACGCGCGAACGTCTGGCGGCGCAGAAGGGTCTGGTCGATGCCCTGAGCGAGTACACGCGGCTGGCGCGGCTGCAGTACAACGGCGGCTACGTGCCGTACTCCACCGTGCTGCAGGCCGAGCAGCAGTTGTTCCCGGCCGAGCTGACGCTGGCGCAGGATCGCGCGCAGGTCTTCAGCGCGACGGTCAGCGTGTACCAGTCGCTTGGCGGTGGCTGGGTCACGCTTGCCGACGGCATGACGCGCGTGTCGTCGGGCGGGGGGCCGTCGCCGCGGTAACCCGGAGTCTGACCGCGACACTACAGTCGTGTCGAACGGTGCGCATCGGCGTGCAGCCAGGAGGCAGGACGCTCGGCGCCGCGCCGCGCGGCGGCCCGCGAGGACAGCCGAGGCCGTCGCAGCGGACGCCGACACCGGTGTGACGGCGGGCAACAACGTGGTGAAGGTCCATCGCAACAGCATCCGGCAGTCGCCGGCAGGAGAGTGAACATGAGGTCAACAGGCAAGCACAGCGCGAGCGCGCGCGGCGTGGTCGCGGCAACGGTGGCCATCATCGCCATGTCGGCCGTGGTGGACGCGCAGGCGGCAATCTTCGTGGCCCGCCGCGTCATCGGTCGCGTCGAGTCGATGTCGCAGCAGTCATCGCAGCCGAGCGGGGCCAGCTACGACTCGGCGGCGGTGATGCTGGAGGCGCCGGCACAGAAGGTCTTCGCCACGGCGGTCGAAGCACTGAAGCGCGCGCAGGCCAAGGGCATTTCGGTTACGCGCGTCGACGACACCGAACTGCTGGTGCAGTTCACCAACGGACAGCAGATCGCCGGCATGAAGATCAGTTCGCTCGGCGACAAGCTGTCGCACATTCTGATCACGTCGGCCCATGCCGGCTCACAGCCCAACGCGGCAGCGCTGGTGTCTGACAGCGTGCTGCGCGTGTGCGCCGAAATGAAGGTCGAGTGCTCGCGGGCGCGGCAGTAGCGTGTCGCTGGCGCAGCGCGCCTCGTCGGAAGTTGTTGCACGCAAATTGATTCGAAGCTCACCGCGAAGGAGTCAGAAACATGGCTGATCCGGACAAGGCGATCGCGACCCAGCTCGCCAACATCGAGAAGCGCACCGGCAAGACGCTGGCCGAACTCAGCACCATCGTGACGCGCAGCGGGCTCGAGAAGCACGGCGAACTCGTTGCGATGCTCAAGTCGACGCTCGGCATGGGGCATGGCGATGCCAATACGCTGGTGCACACGGTGCGCCAGTCCGCCGGGCCCGCCGCCGCGCAGGGTGCGTCGGCCGGCGAAGTGCTCGACGGGCTGTACACGGGTCCGAAGGCAGCGCTGCGGCCGATCCACGACAAGCTGATGACGGCGCTGCGCAAGTTCGGCGCGTTCGAGGAGGCGCCGAAGAAGACCTACGTCAGCTATCGCCGCAAGAAGCAGTTCGCCACGATTGGTCCCGCCACCAACACGCGGGTCGAGGTCGGACTCAACATGAAGGGCGTGAAGCCAACCGCGAGGCTGGAAGAACTGCCGACCGGGCAGATGTGCAACTACCGCGTCAAGCTGACCGACCCCGCGCAGGTGGACGCGGAGCTGGTGGCCTGGATCAGGACGGCGTACGACTCGGCGGGTTAAGGGGTCAGGGTGAGTACCGACCGCCGAGAAGGGCAATTGCCGGTCGGTCGGTCAGGCCGCACTCTTGACCTTTCGGAGCTTCCACCTGGGCCGATGCCACGTGAGCTTTGCAAGGCACAGCGGGTGATCCTGCCCACAGCCATGCGTTCCTGGGCCAATACCGCGGTGCCCGATGGCCGGATTGACTGCCAGCAGTACGACCTCCGCCCCTTCGCGGATGCGCGAGAACTCGACATCATTTCCCGCCGGAACCTGACCAACTTCCCGTTCCTGATACCGAATGGCGACGTACAGAGTTCCCTTTCTGGGCGCCAGTGAAATGTGCACAGGCTCCGCGACAGCGATTTCGTTGCCCGCGCAGTCGATCGCAAGGCCTGCGGAGACTACGATTTCATTGGCCTTGGTGAGGCTCACCTCAAGGCCACTGACTACGCCCCACCCATGCAGGAAGCGGTTGTGGCGGCGCAGACGGTTCAGGAAGTAAGACTGCTCGTCCTGAAAGTCATCCACCGACAAGAGCTTGCCAAAGAAGTAGCGGACACGCTCCAGGTTCTGAACCATCTTCGACGTGACCTCCGATGGGCAATGGGGCCGAGCTTACTTGGGTCGGTGATTGAGTGATGGAAGAGATCAGAGCCTTGGTGAGTAAGTTCTCTACCCGGGCGGAGCTCGACTGGCGAGTCCTGCGCGTACTGGTAGCGGCTTCATGCGACTGCAATCGGCCGGCCGCCCGGCGGTAGTTCGCCAAAGCTACCAGCTGTAGTTCGCGGTGTAGCGAAGCACGACCTCGCCTTCCGGCGCGATCGAAACCGGGAAGACGACGGTGCGAGCGTCCTCCTTGCGATAATCGTGCGACTTCGAGCCGATCGTCCAGTTGACCCAGCGGTAGAGGTTCTCCTTCACCATCACCTCGACGCGCTCCTTCTTCTGGTTGCGCAGTCGCACCTCGATCTCCTCGGTCATCGTCCTGCGCGACGTGTCGACGCGAAAGTCGAGCTGGCGCCGCTCGCCGACGACGTCGAAGGCGGAGCCGAGCTTGAGCAGCACTTTCTCGTTGCGCGGCGTGTGGTCGATTGTGTCCTCGCCGATGAACTCCAGCGTCTGGTCCGCGGGATCGAGCTTGGACACGCGCACGCGGCCGGCTGGCAGCGGCATTCCGACGCCGTTGGCTTCGGTGTTGGCGAACTGCAGGTAGACATCGACCTTGCGGTTGGACTGCACTCCGTAGTTGCGGTCCGTGGCCGGCGAGGGCAGGAAGCCGCGAGAGCCGGACGGTGCGCCGTAATAGACCAGCAACTTTTCGCACGGCACGCGCCGCGCCGCCGGGAAAAGCTCGATCTGCTTGGTCGAGTTGTCGGGCAGGGTGGTGGTACGGCCGAGCGTGTACAGGTGGTACTCGAAGAACGATTTCTCAGCGAAGCCGTCGGACTCTTCCCGTGCGCTGCGCAGTGCCTTGCTGGCCGGGTACGGTGCATTCGCGGCACCGGCCGCGGTGGCGCGGTGCACGTCGCCCGCGACGAGCTTGAGCTTCGCGTCGGAGTAGCCGGCTCCGGACTGGTTGATGATGCTGACCCAGGCGCCGACGTCCAGGCGGCAGCGGTTCGCCGTCGCGCCTTCGGCATAGGTGACGTTGTAGTCGGACCACCAAGTCATGCCCTGCGTCTGGTACGACACGCGCGACCGATGAGCGCCCGCCTTCTGCGCGCTGACGTCCCACACGAGCGTCGGGCGCGTGATCAGTCCGCCCGGTAGCGCCGGCAGCTTCACGCCAGCGTTATGCGGCACGACCTGCACGCTTCCGTCGTCGCGCCGGAGCACGAGTCCTCCTTGCGTCGAGAGCAGCGTGCCGTTGAAAGTCTCGGTCGCCTGGCCACGCACCTGTTCCACGGCGATCGGGCGGTCGACGTACTTCTGCAGCAGCTTGTCGGTGCTGACGAGATCGAACTGATAGTTCTGCTCCAGCACGGCCGTGCCCCTGGCGTCGGTCAGCGACTCGAATACGACCGTGGTGGGATCGATTAGCGCTGCGACGTCGCTGAACCGGACCGTATTGCGGCCCTGGGCGAAGTCGAGTGCACGCTCCTGCCGGACCACGGCATAGCCGGGAACGCTGCCGCGGCCCGGAGTCCGGTACAGCTCCGGCGAGACGGCACCGGGCGCGGCATGGCTGTAGATGGTCAGAGCCGTGGCGGCGGCGGGCGGGCTGGCGTCGCGCGCGGCGGTGGCAGCGGCGGTCGCCAGCGCGGCGATCGAGGTGGCGGCAAGCAGGGTGGCGGTGGTCATGCGCGGCTCCGATGGGCGAGGGCAGCGCTGTAAACGATGGTTTTGGCCGGAGGGGGTTAATCCCGGTCGTGCCCGCGGAATTTCCGCGCAGTCGGCGATGTCATACTGCGCGGCCAAGTTGGTCTCCGCCCGCCACTCCGCCTGACTCCATGACCCTTTCCCATCTGTTGCAGCAAGCGATGCGCATGACGACGCGCGATTGGCGCGCCGGCGAGCTGCGGCTGCTGGCCGTGGCGCTGGTGATCGCGGTCGCTGCGGTGACCAGCGTCGGCTTTCTCGTGGATCGCATCCGGCTTGGCCTGGAGCGCGATGCCGCGCAGCTGTTGGCAGCGGATCTCGTGCTCATCTCCGATACGCCGATCACGGGTCCAATGCGCGATCGCGTGCGCGCCGCCGGCCTGCAGATGGCGGAGACGGTGACGTTTCCCAGCATGGCCTTGAACGCACGCGATCTCGATCGCAATGCGCTCGCCGCGGTGAAGGCGGTGTCGAAGGGCTATCCGCTGCGCGGCGCGCTGCGGGTGAAGGCGGAACCCGGCGCGGCCGAGACGCTGACGCGCGACGTGCCAGCGCCCGGCTCGGTCTGGGTTGATCCTCAGCTGCTGCAGGCACTCGGTGCTAGTCAGGGGGACGGTCTGAAGCTCGGCGATGTGGTCTTCCGCATCGACCGCGTCATTGCCATCGAACCCGACCGGGGTTCCGGATTCATCAATTTCGCGCCGCGCGTGATGATCAACCTTGACGATCTGCCGGCGACGCAGCTGGTCACGACGGGAAGCCGGGTGACGTACCGCTTGCTGGCGGCGGGCGAACGCTCGCAGGTGCGAGCGTTCGTGCCGGCGCTCGAGCGTGACCTCGCCCGTGGCCAGCGGCTCGAGACGCTCGAGAGCGGTCGCCCCGAGATGCAGCGGACCATCGAGCGCGCACAGAGATTCCTTTCCCTGGTCGCTCTGCTCGCCGCGATGATCGCGGCCGTTGCGGTGGCGGCGGCCGCGCGCCGCTTCTCGCTGCGGCACCTCGATTCATGCGCGATGATGCGCTGTCTTGGATTGGCCCAGCGCGACATCTTCCGGCTCTTCGCCCTGGAGTTCGTACTCGTCGGTGTCGCTGCGTGCCTCCTGGGCGTCGTGCTCGGCTATGTTGCGCACTTCGCGCTGCTGGCGGCGCTGGGGTCGCTCATCAGCACGTCGTTGCCGCTGCCGTCACCGCTGCCCGCCGTGCAGGGCGCGGCGGTCGGGCTGGTACTGCTGCTCGGATTCGCGCTGCCTCCGCTGGTGCAGTTGCGCGTGGTGCCGCCGCTGCGCGTGCTGCGCAAGGACATCGGCCTGCCGACCGGGCGCAGCAGCCTGGGCTACCTCGTCGGACTGGTCGGCTTCCTCGGACTGCTGATGTGGTCGTCTAATGATCTCAAGGTCGGAACCGTCACCGCCGGTGGCTTCGCGGGCGGATTGCTGCTGTTCGCGCTGACGTCGTGGGGCGCACTGCAGTTGCTGTCTCCCCTGCGCGCAATGACTGGACGACTCGGGATCTCGTGGCGATTTGCGCTCGCGGCCGTACAGCGGCGTCCGGTGGCGACAATCGTGCAACTCGTGTCGCTCGCGGTTGGCCTCATGGCGCTGCTGCTGCTGACGGTGACGCGAACCGATCTCGTGAGCGCGTGGCGCAGCGCGGCGCCGCCCGACGCGCCCAACCGCTTCATCATCAACGTGCAGCCCGACCAGGTGCGCGGAGTCGGGCAGCGCCTGCACGAGGCGGGCATCGAGGCGGAACTCCATCCGATGATCCGTGGCCGGCTGATCAGGATCAACGGCAAGGCCGTTGGGCCGGAGAACTACACGGAGGACCGCGCGCAGCGCCTGGTCGACCGCGAGTTCAACATTTCCTACGCGGTGTCAGCCCCCGGGCATAACCGCATCGTTGCAGGGGCGTGGTTCAAGGATGGGAGTGACGAGCTTTCGATCGAGGAAGGCATTGCGAAGACGCTCGGCATCAAGCTCGGCGATGAGATGACCTTCGACATTGCGGGGCAGACTGTCAGCGCGCGCGCCACCAGCCTGCGCAAGGTCAACTGGGACTCGATGCGCGCCAACTTCTTCGTAATGATGCCGCCGTCGCTGCTGGCGGACCGGCCGGCGAGCTTCATCACCGCCTTTCATCTGCCGGAGAGCAAGGGCGGCGTGACGGGCGATCTTCTGCGTGAATTTCCGAATCTGACGGTCATCGACACCACGGCGGTGTTCCGCCAGGTGCAGGCCGTCATCGACCAGGTGATCGCGGCGGTCGAGTTTCTGTTCATGTTCACGCTGGCGGCGGGCGTGCTGGTTTTGTACTCCGCGCTTGCGTCGAGCCGCGATGAACGTGTTCGCGAGGCCGGACTGCTGCGCGCGTTGGGGGCGTCGCGTCAGCAGCTGACGCGTGCGCAGCTGGCCGAGCTGGCCTGCATCGGTGGTCTCGCCGGCCTGCTGGCGGCGATCGGAGCGAGCGCCATCGGCTGGGCTCTCGCGCGCTTTGCCTTCGAATTCGACTACACGGTGTCGCCCTGGGTGTTCCTGCTCGGGGTAGGCGGCGGCATTGCCTGCGCACTGGGAGGCGGCTATCTCGGACTGCGGGGTGTGCTCAGGACGCCACCGCTCGCAACCCTGCGTGAGGCGTAGCCGGAAGTGAACTGCGCTGCCCTCGTGCGCGCGACGGAATCCTGAATCGCTCGGGCCGTCCGGCGTTTGCCCTTGACCATGCCAACTGCGCGTGAGCTGTTGCAGGACCTGCGGCGCGTCCGCTCGACCTTTGGCGCCGACGCCGAGGCGCGCAAGCGAGCACTGCTCAGGGCGCTCGCCGGTGTGCAGCTAAGGACCTGTCGCGAGATCATCGAGCTGCACGAGGACCTGTTGTTCCTGGTGGCTTTCCCCGGCGAACCGTCGACACGTCGAGCGGCGCTCACGCAACTCGCCGTCATCGCAAGGCGCTGGCGCGGCGTCGCCGGCGCGCGTGCGGCGGCGGAGAAGACTGGCATCGCTGGCACGACCGCCCGCCCGCAGGTCGCTTGGCCAATTGCGCGCCTGCTTGCGCGAGGCGAGGATGCCGAGATCGACTGGCCCGGTCTCGATGACCCGGCCGCGCTCGACGCGCTGGTGGAGCGCCTCGCCGCGCCGTCCGAGCAGGATGCCTTCGGAGGAGGCGAGTACACCACGCGCCGGTGGATCGAACTTTCAAAGCCGCGGGAAGCCACGGCGCTCCAGTGGCTGACGCGCGGGGGAGCGAGCGTGGTCCGGCGAGGTTTCGCGGCGGCATGGGATGCCGCCGAGGTGCCGCTGCGCTGGCAGCTCCACGACTCGAGGCGATCGATCACGCATGCCCGGCTGAAGGTGCGGCCGACATGGCGCCGCGGATTTCGCCGGCCGACCGTGCCGACGCCGGACGCCGTCGTGAGGCCGCTGGAAGCGATCCGCCTGCTGGAGCGCCGCGATGCCGCGCGCGTCATTGATCTGGCGCGCAGTGCGCTCGTCGCTCGCAGCCGGGAGGTGCACGCGATGAGCTACGCGAACCCTGCTGAGGTGCACCTCGCAGACCTTGGCGAAGGCGTGGAACTGGCTGTGATCGGCGTGTTGCCGGAGCAGCGGCTGCAGCTCGAAGCGAACTATGGGTACCTGCTGCTCGGCAACGGTGTTCCGATCGGCTACGGGGGCGTTTCGCCGCTGTACCGGCAGGCGAACACCGGCATCAACATCTTCGATCCATTCCGTGGCAGCGAGGCGGCGTTCCTCTGGGTGGAGACGCTGCGTGCCTTCCGGACGCTCTTCGGAACGCGCCGCTTCATCATCAACGGCTATCAGTTCGGCGCCGGCAACAGCGAAGCGATCGCGAGTGGTGCGTACTGGTTCTACTGGCGACTGGGGTTCCGCCCCAGCCTGCCGGAGAACGTGCCATTGGCCGAGGCCGAGGCCGCACGCTTGAAGCGAGCGCCGACCCAGCGCACGCCAGCCACCGTGCTGCGGCGACTCGCGCGCGGCGACCTGGTGCTCGACCTGGCGGACTGGGATGCAGGAGATGCCTTCGAGGAGCCATTGCTGATGCGCGTTGGTGCTGCGGTGGCGCGACGCATTGCTGAGCTGCCGGTGGCTTCCCATGTGGCTGGCGAGCGGCGCCTGGCGCGCGAAGTCGCAGTTGCGCTCGGGTCGAGGCCCGGCGGCCCAGTGAAGGCGGACCTTCATGGCGTCGAGCGGCTCGCACCGCTGGCGGCGCTGCTCGATCTGCGCGAGTGGTCTGAAGCCGAGCGCGGTTCGCTCCGGCGCTGGATGCAGGTCAAGGGCGCGCCGGTCGAGCAGGAGTTCGCCAGGCTCGGCGCGGACCAGTCGCGCTTCTTCCGTGAATTGCGTGCCGTGGGTCGCGCCGAGGAGCGGCGGTCATGACGGACAACGCGCCATCGGACGCTTCAGTCGAGACGCCGTATGCACGCCTCGGCGGCGCTGGGCGCGTGCGCGCGCTCGTCGACCGCTTCTACGACCTGATGGATCTGGAACCGGAGTATGCAGACCTGCGCCATGTGCACGGCAATGACCTGACGCAGGCGCGCGACAAGCTCTACTGGTTTCTCAGCGGCTGGCTGGGTGGACCGGACCTGTATGTCGAGCGCTTCGGCCACCCAAGGCTGCGGGCGCGGCATCTGCCGTTTTCGATCGGCGTGCGCGAGCGCGACCAGTGGATGGCCTGCATGAACCAGGCGATGATCGAAGAAAGTGTCGACGAGGACCTGCGGGTGCGCCTGGTTGAGGCGTACTTCAAGACCGCCGACTGGTTAGTAAACGGCGATTCGTTAGTTGAGAAGCTGTCGCGCAACTGAGGGTCAGTCTCTCTGAGACGAGTAGCGTTGGACTTTGCCTAACGATTAGGTCAGATGCGACCCCAGACCCTCGCCAATTAAGCCGGTCTTGGGGCTCGCCCCGCACTCATCGTGCTTGGGGCTGCCCCGCCAAACTACTGGCTGCGGCATCGGTGCATGCGCCGCCAGTCGGCCGCAGCACTGATCTCGCGGCCCGACAATAGGGCGACGTGTCGAGAGGTCCGACTGTCTGCAAAGACCGGTTTCAGCAATCGCGGAGGACGGCTCGCGACCCGTTCCGGACATGGCGTTCGCTCGATAACTGACGTGCTGTCAGTACCTGAAAGCTGCCATCGAGCGGAAGGGCAGCTCCGAGAATTGCGCCTTGGGCGGCTCCCGAATCTCTGCTTTCCTTCGCTGCGACGGGCTGGGCGTCGGCAATTGCGGTGAAGGCGCCGTTGGCGGTCAGAGGCACCGGCGCTGCTCATCGGCATTCTGTCCATGCCGTCGAGCCGGCATCATCACTTAGGCGGCCAGCCGAACAATTCGCACGCTCCCGTGGAGCACATGACCTGCTCGGACTGAGAATGCGGTTCGCGAGCGCACGGACTTGCACCGCGCCGGCTCGTAAGCTCCTGCACACGGTGGAGGCTGACCTGGCCTAGACATGCACACGACCCAATCTGATCTTGCCGAGCGCGGCATGACACCCGAAAGCGAGGTCACCGCCGTGGTCGGCCCTGAATCGGGTCTGTCCGCAGCCCAGGCCGCCCAGCGCCTGGCCGAGGACGGGCCGAATGCACTGCCCGGCGGGCAGCGCCGCTCCCTGCTGTCTATCGCCGTCGAGACCGTGCGCGAGCCGATGTTCCTGTTGCTGCTCGCGGCGGGAACCCTGTACCTGTTGTTCGGTGATCTGCAGGAGGGCTTGACGCTCTTTGGCTTCGTGGTCGTCACCGTGGCGCTCACCCTGTACCAGGAAGGCAAGACCGAGCGCGCCATCGAAGCCCTGCGCGACCTCACCAGCCCGCGCGCGCTGGTCATCCGAGACAACCAGGCGCAGCGCATCGCCGGACGCGATGTGGTGCGCGGCGATCTGCTGAAGCTGAGCGAGGGCGACCGCGTTCCGGCCGATGCCTTGCTCGTGACGGCCGAGGGCGTTCGGGCGGACGAGTCGTTGCTGACTGGCGAGGCCGTTCCGGTAGGCAAGCGGGCGGCGCTGCCCGACGAACTGGCTGCCGCGGCTAGGCCGGCCGACACTGCACGCGCTGCGCCCGGCGGCGACGAGCTGCCGACGGTCTACGCCGGCACGCTGATCGTGCATGGGCATGCGATGGCGCGTGTGACGGCCACTGGTGAGCACAGCGAGATCGGCCGCATCGGCACGGCACTGGGCACGGTGGAGAACGAGCGCTCGCCGCTGCAGAAGCAGACCGCCCGGCTAGTGCGCAACCTGGCCTTGCTGGCGCTGGCACTCAGCCTGGCGCTCGTGCTCGTGCACGGGTTGATCAAGGGCGACTGGTTGCAGGCCATGCTCGCAGGCATCGCCCTGGCGATGGCCATGCTGCCCGAGGAGTACCCGGTGGTGCTGACCGTGTTCCCGGCGCTCGGGGCACGCCGCCTGTCCAAGGAAGGCGTGCTCACACGACACATCAATGCCATCGAGACGTTGGGTGCCACCACGGTTCTGTGCAGCGACAAGACCGGTACGCTGACCGAGAACCGTATGACGGTTACGCACCTCATCGCCGGCGGTGTCGACCTGAAGGATCGACTCGCTCTGGATGCAGTGGGGGCGGAACAGCTGCCCGAAGCCTTCCATGCCTTAGTGGAAGTTGCGATCCTGGCCAGCGTGGTCGACCCCTTCGACCCGATGGAGAAGGCCTTTCATCAACTCGGTCAGCGCTTCCTGGCCGACACCGAACACCTGCACCAGGACTGGCGCCTGGTTCAGTCCTATGCGCTCAGCCCGGCGCTGCGTGCGATGTCGCACGTGTGGGCAGCGTCAGGCGATGGTGCCCAGACCGTCGCCGCAAAAGGTGCGCCCGAAGCGGTGGTGGACCTGTGCCACCTGGGCGATGCGCAAAGGGCCCATGTCGCCAGCGCGGTCGACGAGTTGGCCGCCGAGGGACTGCGCGTGCTGGCCGTGGCGCGGGGTTCGTTCACGGGCCAGGACTGGCCGGCGAACGAACACGACTTCGCTTTCGAGTTCATCGGGCTGCTCGGTCTGGCAGACCCGGTGCGTGCCCAGGTACCGGCCGCTGTGGCCGAGTGCCGTGCGGCCGGCATCCGCGTGGTCATGATCACCGGTGACTACCCGGCCACGGCGCGGGCCATTGCGCATCAGGCGGGACTGGCAGAACGCGACGGCGACGTGCTGTCGGGCGACGAGATCGCCACACTGAGTGACAAGGCGCTGCGCGAGCGCATGGCCAACGTCAGCGTTTGCGCGCGCATCGCGCCCGAGCAGAAGCTGCGCCTCGTGCAGGCGCTGAAGGCCCGGGGCGAAATCGTCGCGATGACGGGCGATGGCGTGAACGACGCCCCGGCGTTGCGCGCGGCGCATGTGGGCGTGGCCATGGGCGGACGTGGCACGGACGTGGCCCGCGAGTCGGCCTCGCTGGTGCTGGTCGACGACAACTTCGCGGCCATCGTCGCCGCGGTGCGCCTGGGGCGCCGCATCTTCGACAACCTGCGCAAGGCCATGTCGTACATCCTGGCCGTGCACGTGCCGATCGCCGGCATGGCGCTGCTGCCAGTCTTGTTCGGCTGGCCGGCCCTGCTGTACCCGATGCATATCGCGTTGCTCGAGCTCATCATCGACCCGGCCTGCTCAATCGCGTTCGAGAACGAGCCTGCAGAAGCCGACGTGATGCAGCGCCCGCCGCGTGATGCCGCCGCACCACTCTTTGGCGGCGCCACTCTATGGCTGGCGCTGCTGCAGGGCCTGGGCGTGCTCGTCGTGGTCATGGCCGCGTTCGCCTGGGCGAGCCCGCGAATCCCCGAGCCGGAAGCCCGTGCCTTTGCGTTCGCCACCTTGGTGGTGGGCAATCTGGCCCTGATTCTGTCCAACCGATCTGCCACCCGATCGCTATGGGCGACGATGCGCACACCGAACAAGACGCTCTGGGTGGTCATCGGCCTGGCGTTGGTGCTGCTGGTGGCCGCGCTCTACACGCCCTGGGCCGTCGGCGTGTTGCGGTTCGCACCCCTGCCGGCTCACGAACTCGCCGCAGCCTGCGGACTGGGCCTGTTGAGTGTGGTCTGGTTCGAAGGAATCAAATGGGTGCGCAGACGTGGTATCGATCAACCTACTTCTTGAGCGTGAGTTCGTCGTGAATCGTGTGGGCGCCCTCGGCGGCTCGCGCGATCCTGATCGCGTCGTCGATCTGGGCCTGGCTGTCGAGCACCCCAGTCAGCCGGACATCGCCTTTCAAAGTCACGACGGTGATGTCGGCGCCCTTCAGCAACTCAGCCTGGTGCAAAGCCGTCTTCACGTGCTCCGTGACGTCGATGTCCGAGACATTGGCAGGGGCGGACGAGGCGGCCGGTTCGGCCGCGTACGCCTCTGGCCTCTTGCTGCAGCCTCCCACTCAGATCGCCACAAGGACCGCGGCTGCGGCAAGAAGAAGTCGAGAATGCCGATTCATGGGGTGTGGCCTACGTGGGTTCGATCACCAAGAAGT
Source organism: uncultured beta proteobacterium (assembly GCA_963780715.1). GTDB lineage: Bacteria > Pseudomonadota > Gammaproteobacteria > Burkholderiales > Burkholderiaceae_F > JALORV01. Next base: position 5,070 of record CAWADK010000011.1, on the reverse strand, counting down.
GACCCAGGCAGCACCATCGTGTCTTAGGACCGTCCCGTCTGTGCGATGCCGAACAGACAGCATGGAATGCCCCTCGTATGTTGTACTTCAACGGTCGCGTGGGTGCTTCGACTTAAGGATTCCTGAGCGGCGCGACATAAGGGTTGTAGACAATCGCCTTGTGCAGTCACCACCGGGGATAGGCGTCATGAACAAAGTTGGGACTTTCTTTCTGCTGATCGCGGGAGCCACTACTTCAGCACTGGCCCAGGAAGTCACCTGGCGGGGTGAGGTTGGCCCAATGGTCTCCGCGAAGTGCGGTGCGTGTCATGGCGCGAGCGCGCCTGAGTACAACGATTGGATGCTGCTGGGAGAAGACAAGCGCAAGACCGTCGGACCGCGAATGGACACTTACCCCAACTTCATGTCGTATGTCATCTGGCCTGGCACCGGCGCCATGATGCGACGTCTCGACGACGGGAAGGCCGCGGGAGGCAAGCCCGGCAACATGTATCAGTATCTCGGAGCGAGCGAAGAGGAGCGGGCGAAGAACCTGAAGATGTTGAAGGATTGGCTCGGCGCGGGCGCCTGGAACTTGAATCGATGGAATGCGCGCGGCGACGTCCCGGGAATTACCAAAGATCAACTGGACAAAGTCAAGGCAAAGTATTGAAGGTCATCCGGGCGTTGTCCCTGCTTACGACGTCCGGCCACCGAGCAGGTCGCTTGGAATTCGCCCGCATAGCATCGCACAGCACCTAGTTCCAAACTGGGCGAGGACGGCAGCAGCTGGTCGCACCGCAATTCGCGGTCTACAGCGCGTTGCCGCCGCCTCCTAAACAGGAAGCTTGGGGCTACGGCCGGCACACCGCCGCCACGTTCTCCGTCGCCAGCTTCATGCCCGCTTAATGGTTGGCCGATAACTTTCGGCCAGGTCGTCAATGGTTGGCGGCCGCTCATCGAGGACCATTCATGCATACCCTGAAGTTCGCGGCCGCCTTGATTGCTGCCCACATCGCCCTGGGCGCTATGCCCGTCGCCGCCGCCGAGCCGGCGTCTAACGAAGGTTCGACCTCGGGCGCATGCGCAGCCGTCCCGCGCGACCAGTTCAAGGCGGAGGCGGAACTTCGCGCCCAAGTCGACAAGCTGCGCTATCAAGTCATCCGCGTGAGCACCGACGCCGGGTGCTACGAAGTGCTGGCGACCGATCGAAACGGCAAGCCTTACGAGGTGAAGTTTGGCGGCGCCGATCTGAGGATGGTCAGCCGTTACGAAGTCAAGGGTGCACGTCAATGAACGCCCTGCCACGCCTGCCTGCGGGGGCGGTGCTCATGCGCCCGTGCATTCGACTGGGGCTGACCGTACTTCTGCTGACTTCTGCGCTTGCTGTACATGCACAGGTGCCGGCGGACTATCTGAAGTCGCTGGATGCTTCGGCGCGTGCGGCGGAACCTGGTTTTGCCGGCTTCTCCGCGCAACGCGGCCAGGCGTGGTTTTCCTCGCGCCACGGCACCGACTGGAGTTGCTCGACATGCCATACAGGCAACCCGCTGACCCTGGGTCGGCATGCAACAACGGGCCGTTCGATCGCGCCTCTGGCGCCGGCTGCGAATCCGGAGCGACTGACCGACGTCGCGAAGATCGAAAAGTGGTTCAAGCGCAACTGCGGTGACGTCCTCGGTCGCGCCTGTACACCGGTTGAGAAGGGCGACGTCGTCGCCTACCTGACCTCCCTCAAACAATAGGAATCCATCATGCTCAACGAGCGCAAGCGCAAGTGGTTCGATGGGATCGTGTGGAGCCTGTCGCTGCTGTTCGCCGCAGCACTTGTCACCACGGCCCGGGCGGAAAGCCATCGCTATTCGGTCGACAATGCAGCCTACCGCTCCGAGTGCGGAAGCTGCCACATCGCCTATCCACCCGCCCTTCTTGACCAAGGTGCCTGGCGTGCAATCATGCAGGGGCTGGATCAACACTTTGGGACAGACGCCAGCGTAAGCGAGAGCACACGCGCCGAACTCAGCGCGTATGTGGCGGGATCGAGCAGCCGTAAACAGAGTTCGGCGCCTACCCTTCGCATCTCGGACACGCCCTGGTTCCGCAAAGAGCATTCGGATATCGCGCCCGCAACGTGGAAGTCTCCAACCGTGAAAAGCGCAGCCAACTGTGAAGCCTGTCATCGGCAGGCGAGCGCAGGCGACTACAGCGAACGCAACGTTCGCATTCCTCGCTAGGAGCCCGCGATGAACAACGTTACCAAGGCAAAGACGCTGGTCTGGGACTTGCCCACGCGGGCCTTCCATTGGCTGCTGGCCATCGCATTCGTCGGTGCCTTTGTCACCGCTGAAAGCGAGCGGCTCCGTGACCTTCATATGCTGATGGGATACTCCGCCGCGGGGCTGGTCGCATTCCGCCTGCTGTGGGGCATTCTCGGCACTCGCTATGCGCGCTTTACGTCACTTCCTCTGTCGCCGCGAGCCGTGGTCGCATACTTGAAGTCGCTTTTCACCCTTTCCCCACGCCACTACTTCGGCCACAACCCAGCGGGCAGTTGGGCCGTCCTCGGCATGCTGGTCCTGATCACATTGACCGCGGCGACCGGGTGGGCGCAGGCCGTCGAGGTCGGCCCGCGCTGGGTCGAAGATCTACACGAGGGCCTAGCGAATACAACAATTGCCGTGATTGGCGTGCACATTGTCGCCGTCTTGTTGAGCAGTGTGTTGCACCGCGAGAACCTGGTGCGTGCCATGCTCAATGGCTACAAGCCGGGCAGCGGCACACCTGCCGCAGGATCACGCTGGTTTGTAGCGCTGCTGCTGGTCGGAGCGCTCGGTGCATTCTGGGCGGGAGTGATTCCCGCACCCGGCATTGAACCCGGGCAGTCCATCGTGCAGGCCGCGGCGAAGCCCGCTGCGACAGGCGAAGGACACCGAACCCAGCGTCGCGAACACGACGACGACTGATGCGTCTATTGCTCGTCGAAGACGACCGGATGCTGGGTGCGGCACTGAAGGTCGGCCTGCAACAAGACGGTCATGCGGTCGACTGGGTGCGCAGCGCTGATGAGGCCGATACCGCATGGATCGCCGGTGGAAACACAGCGGCCTACGACGCCGTCGTGCTTGATCTCGGCTTGCCCGACGGTTCCGGACTCGACCTCCTTCGTGGCGCACGCCAACGCAGGCTCCACACGCCGGTCCTGATCGCCACAGCGCGAGATCGCATTGCAGACCGTATTGCCGGCCTTGATGCAGGCGCCGACGACTACATGGTCAAGCCGATCGATCTGGACGAACTGGCTGCGCGGCTGCGGGCAATCGAACGGCGGACGGTCGGGCGGTCGGATCCCGGGATCGTCATCGGCACGATCACGATCGATCCGGCACTGCGGAGCGTGACCTCAGCCAACCAGCCGGTCGACCTGACAGCGCGGGAACTGGCGGTCCTGCTTGCGCTGGCCAAACGGCCCGGTGTCACGGTGTCACGCGAGCAGCTGGTCGAAGCCCTCTATGGCTGGGAAGAGTCGATCGAAAGTAACGCCATTGACGTGCACATACATCACCTGCGCCGCAAGCTGGGTGCGGAAGTCATTCAGACGCAACGAGGCCTGGGCTGGCGGCTCGCGGTGGGTAGCGGCAAGTGAAGCACTCCTCGTGGTCATTGCGGAACCGCCTTATCGCCCTGCTGGCGGCGCTAGCCTTTTTCGCCTGGGGCGCAAGCAGCTTTTGGCTCTATCGCTCTGCCGAAAAGCAGGCCGGCGAGTTATTCGATGCCGCGCTGGTTGAAGCCGCCTATGCGGTGTTCGCCGCCGTGGCTCATGAGGGCCTGGGCAAGGGCGACGACTTTGACTTTGAGCCGGAAGAGCACGATCACGTCGAGAGAATGTTCTATCAGTTGCGCGATCGCACGGGGACGATTCGCTATTCGTCGCCCGGCACGCCCCGCGATGCGCTGGCTGATGAAGCCGCAAGCGGTTTTGCCGAGCGCATCGTCGATGGCGTCTCCTTCCGGGTGTTCACGCTGCGGGAACCCAGACGGCGGGCGGCGATTCATGTCGGTCAGCGGCTTGCCGATCGTGAGGCGCTCGTGCGCTCCATGGCGCTGAGGCTGCTGCTTCCCGGTGTCGTTGTCGTCTTGCTCCTTGCCGCCGGCGTCTGGATCATCGTGCAACGCGTCACCGCGCCGGTCATCGCCTATTCGCGGGCCATTGACCAGCGTGCTCCGGCCGATTCCGGTGCAGTCGCTGCCGACAACCTTCCTTCCGAACTGCAGCCGGTAGGGCATGCTGTGAATAGACTTTTGGAACGGGTAGAAGCGGCTCTGGTGCGCGAGAGGACGCTGACGGCCGATGCAGCCCACGAACTGCGCACACCGCTTGCGGTCCTGCGTGCCCAGGCGCAGGTAGCACTACGTTCGCGTGACGACAGCGAACGCCGCGAGTCACTTCAGGCGCTGATCAGTGGCGTCGACCGTGCCACGCGCCTCATCGAGACTGTTCTCACGCTCGCGCGCCTTGACGCACGGGCGATCGACCGATCGACGCTGCCCGCTGTCGCGCTGAAAAGAGTGGCAGCGGAGGTTGTTGATTCACTGAACGCCTCAATTCGCGCGCGTTCCCTGCAACTCGAGGTCGATGTTCCGGACATCTCGGTTCGAGCCGACCCCGACTCACTGCCGGTGGCACTGCGCAATCTCGGTGAGAATGCAATTCGCCACGCCGCCTCGAGAGTTCGAATCGAGGCGCACTCTGAGGCAGAAAGGATCACCATTACGGTGCGCGATGACGGTCCGGGCATGACCGCTGAGCAGCAATTGCGGGCGTTCGATCGCTTTTATCGCGGAACGAACGACAGCGCTGGCGCCGGACTCGGCCTAGCGCTCGTCAATCGCGTGGCCGAAATGCACGGCGGGTCGGTGCGGTTTGTCGCCGGATTGGATGGTCGAGGCCTTGGTGTCGAAATCGAGCTACCGATGACGGCCGCCTAAACGAGACAGGAGAGAAACAGATGCTGCCCCTATGCTTGTTGTCGAGGTACTGGCGTCGGCTTTAAGGCAAGTTAGGCATGCCTTTGCAACGTCCGGTCATGGCCG
>CAWADK010000010.1:0-155200 GCA_963780715.1 uncultured beta proteobacterium | reverse complement strand
AGTCGTCGGTTTCGACCTTGACCCGGAGGCACTCAGGAAAGGCCTTGCCGCGGGCATCCTCGACCGCGCGGCGACCAGCCTGGGCGATGCCGTGTCCACTGCGGACCTCGTCGTTCTGGCGGTGCCAGTGGGCGCGATGCGCCCTGCACTTGCCGCGATCGCAGGGGAGTTGCCGCCGGGTGCGTTGGTCACCGACGTCGGCAGCACCAAAGTCAGCGTGATCGCAGACGCGCAGGCAACACTCGGCGGCGCGTTCCATCGCTTTGTGCCGGCGCATCCGATCGCCGGAGGCGAACGCCCGGGTGTCGAGCACGCCGACCCGCGCCTGTTCCAGAATCGTCTTGCGATCACCACACCCGTGGCGGACACCGATCCGGGGGCACTGGCCACAGTCGAGCGCCTATGGCGCAGCGTTGGCGCGCGCCTCGAGCGGCTGGCACCGGACGTGCACGACCGCATCTTTGCGGCGGTCAGCCACCTGCCGCACGTGCTCGCGTTCGCGCTGGTGGAGATGATTGCGCGCTCAGCCGATGCCGATGCGAAGTTTGCCCATGCCGGTGCCGGCTTCCGCGACTTCACGCGGATCGCTGCTTCGAGTCCGCAGATGTGGCGCGACGTGTGCCTGGCCAACCGCGTGGCACTGACGGACGCACTGGAGTCCTACCGCGGCAAGCTCGAAGAACTTCAGCGCGCCATCGAAAGTGGTGACGGTGCCGCGCTCGAGCGCCTGTTCCGGGTTGCATCCGACGCACGCCGCCGCGCCGCGGACACTCCATAGGTAACTTAGGTTGGGAGTAAGCCGGGGACGCGCGAGGCATGGGCGCGGTATGACAGGCGCGGCGCGTTAGCCCGATCGGATGAGGCGCGCGCTGGAGCTGAGCCGCCGATCCCGCGAATTCGACCACTCGAATTAGCCAATTCCGTTCGGCAGGTTCAGGCCTGTCTAGGCCCGACGCGACTTCCCTCCGCTCGTCGCGGTCCATATTCCACTGAGCGGCCTTCACGGGCTATGCCTTGCGGCTGTGGATAAGCTTCAATTCAGGAGCCACCATAAATGAAGTCTCGCGGGTTCACACTTGTCGAAGTCATGGTCGTGATCACGATCTCCGTGATCCTGGTCGCGATGGCGTTGCCGTCGTTCCGGACCATGATCCGCTCGAATGAGATCTCGAGCGCGACCAACACGCTCGTCGCTGGTCTAGACCTGGCTCGGTCTGAGGCGATCCGGCGCAATACGGTAGTCACGATGTGCCGGAGTGTGGACGCCGCCACGCCCAACCCTAACTGCAGCAACGCGGTGTCCGGCAATTTTGCCAATAACGACTGGGCGGTTGGCTGGGTCGTATTTGCCAAGGCACCAGGAAACGCGGTCAACACGGCGGTTGAGGCTGGGGACGAGATCATTCTGCGCCAGGCCCCTTTCCAGAACGCGGCCGTGGAGCGTCTGGTCGTCGAATCGTCAATCGCGAATCCCCAGCGCTGGAGCTACGGGGCGAATGGGCTGCGGCAAGGCAACGCTTTGGGGGTCACTTTCTTTGTCGATTATCGCGATCATCAGGTTGCGGTTCGAACCAATATTGCGCGGTGCTTAGTGGCCAACATCACGGGTCGTGGCCGTGTAGCGCGCATGGTGAACGATGTCTGCCCAGGCGCATAAAGATATGACCATCCAGCTACGTCTCCAACGCGGCGCTTCGATGATCGAGGTGCTGGTCGCCCTGACGATCGTCGCCTTTGGTCTGCTCGGTCTTGCTGGACTGCAGGCGCGATCGGTTTCCTTCAATAAGGACTCGTTCGACCGCAAGGCCGCGGCAGAGATGGCCGCGCAACTGGCCGAGCGGATACGGGCGAACTACGACGGCTTCAACATCGGCAGCTACAACCTTACGATGTTGCCCACCCAACAAGGGCCGTTTCCTGTCCCGGCTTGTGCAGATCCGCAAAGATGCACCGCCAAGGAAGTAGCGGATCGCGACTGGGCGATGTGGCGTGCGGACCTGCGCCGACGCTTGCCCGGATCGGGCGCGTACCTGGTCGCGCCAGCACTGGCGCCGCAGTTGACACTGACGCTTGCCTGGGAAGAGGGGCAGGCCAATCCCACTCCGGATCCGGTATGCGCTGCCGCGCCGGTCAACATGGTGGACCCACAGAACAAATGGCGCTGCTTCACCTGGATCCTGCACCCATGAAGCACGCGCGTGTGAACTATCCACCAAGTTCCTGCGGGGGATCCCGGCAGGAGGGACGCACGCTGATCGAAATGCTGATCGCAATTGCGCTCAGTCTGATGATCGTGGCGGCTGTCGGGTCGCTCTATTACTTCACGGGTCGCACGGCGCGGGTTTCGGAGGAAGTGAGCAGCGCGGAGGAGCGCGGACGCCTCGCGATGTTCTTCCTGGGCGAACCGATTGCGATGGCGGGCTCCGGGAATATCTTCAGTGCCAGCCTCAGCCAGCGACTTGGCGTGACCTCGCTGCCGGGAGCCCACCTCCGTGCATGCGAAAACGGTCGCTTTCAGGATCCCAATCTTCTGAACAATCCCGTGGACTTCACCTGCGTGCCGTCGCCGACCGGGGCGCCTGGCGATCAGTTGTTTGTGGCTTTCCAGGCGGAGTCCGACCCGGGGATCACGATTCCCCAAGGCACGACACCGATGACAGATTGCCTGGGGCAGGGGGCGCCTGCTGTAGGCGGCGTGCCGACGGTTCGCAATGTCTATTCTGTGGAGATCGCGCCGTCAGGCGCGCTCGAATTTGGCTGCACGGGCAATGGCGGCCCCGCCTTCGGGGCATTGGTTCGGGATGTCGAGATGTTCAAGGTCTTCTTCGCCTTTGACTCCGACGCCTTCGCCAATGCCGGCGGTCCGATCTGGTCGCCCACGGTCCGGCCGTCCGCAATCAGGACGGCCAATGAACTCAACCTCCTGGTGGCGCAGATGGACCCGGGTGAGGACCCGGTCACGTCAGTCGGACAGCCCTGGAACAGCGTGATCGCTGTCTACGTATGCGTGCAGTTGCGCACCGCTGGGGCAGGGACGACGGCAGATGGGATTTCGTACTTCCGGCCCTGTCCGCAGACCGCGCAGGAGGCCGCGACGGGCACGGCCGAGATCCAGTCGCTCGATGGCATCGCACGGCGCACGGTAACGCAGGTCTTCACGCTGCGTTCGCGCGCCCAGGCCCAAACGGCGTCCGGCCGAAATCAGCAGTAGCCATGAGTCATCCCATGATTCCAACATCTCGAATCGTCTCCACCGAACGGGGGGTGGTGCTTCCCATAGTTCTGGTCGTCATGACGGTCGTCACGACACTGGTACTCACGCAGGTGCGGCGCGGCACGCTGGATGAGCGCTTGGCGAGCAACTGGAGCCGATCGATCTCCGGTCAGACAACCGCAGAGACTGTGCTGCGCCAGTGCGAAGCGCTCGTGCTTCAAATCGAAAGGACGTATTGGGACGACAAACTGCTGTCATCCGAAGCCAATAACAAGGGGAAGCCGGCTTGGCAGTCGGCGCTCGACCCGGCCAAGATCAAGACCATCCCTCCCGCGGATCTTCCGCCCGGCGCAACAAACGGGATCTGCATCATCGAGAATGCTACGGACGAGTTGCGGCCGGACAACAACTTCACAGGAGCCGCGGAGGCCAGTCGAGGTGTTGCCGGTGTCGACCCGAGCATGCGCAAAACAAGGTTTACGTCTGTAGTGACATTTCCTGATTCGACGGCTTTTGGCAGCGTTACCTACCGTTCGCAGAGCGAAGTTCGCTGGATGATCAACTAATTTAATTGATGACTTTTTTGCAGCCGCGGGGTCCGTCTTCTGGGGGCCGGAGCAACCTCGCATCGGAGCCAGACCATGAAAACGCATGAGTATTCCAAACACAGCACGTCGGCCGCTGGTCCCCGGAGCCGACTTGCGCGTGCCCTGGTGTTCCTGCTGGCCCAAGCGCTGGTCCTGCAACCGGCCGCCTTCGCCGCCCCGAACATCTGGGACGTGGCCCAGCAGCCGCTCTTCACGGTCAATCCGGTCCACCCGAACATCGTCTTCATGATCGACGACTCGTGGTCGATGAACGACTACCGTTTGCCGCCGCCGCCGTTCATGCTCGAAAACAACCGCTGGCCTGCTCCGGCCGCGACGGTGAGCGTCATGTATGGGCAGGGCATGCGGACAGTTGCCGCGCATGATGAGTTCACGCTGCGCTCGGCGATACACAACCCGCTCGCCTACGACCCGGCCGTCACCTACGTTCCTTGGAACGATAACGACAAGCCGCTGGCGGCGCAGGGTACGCGTCCGCGACGTGACGAGAACTTCCCGCCGGCTGACATCGGCGGCACGGGTGCGGTCGCCACTGCGGGCCGGTTCACCGAGCGCGACATGCGCCATGTCGGCTTCGCCAACGGCAACTCCAACGCCATTCGCAAGTGGATCACTCAGTCGCGAGGTACCGTCGGAAGCAACGGCACCTACTGGGCGGCGAGTCCGGCCGCCGATCGCTGGACGTGGAACGCGGTGAACAAGCGCTGGGAACAGCCCGTGGCGGATCCGAAGGGAACCGCGATCTACCCCCCGCTGCCGGGCGACACCGTGCAGGCGGCTGATCTCTTCACCAATCCACCGCTGACCTGCAACGCACAGCCGCCCTGCGTCACCTGGGAGCCCATCATGGGCGACCAGTGCACCGAGTGGGAAAAGAAGAAGACCGGCACCATCGATGTCTGTACCGAGTACAAGACCGTGGACGTCTTTGGCGATATCTGCATCGAATGGAAGGACGTCTACAAAGGTAAGGTCGACGATCTCACAAAGTGCAAAGACTGGGACAAGGTCATTGACAAGTACGTCAACGGCGCCTGCACGGATTGGAAGAAGCAGGACATCATGGAGAACCAGTGCGAGCTCGTCGACGTCATCGACCCGACGTCGGAGACCGGTTACCGCAAGGTCAACCAGTGCAAGCTGGTCAAGACAGGCGAGCAGGACGTCTGCACCAAGTATGACCAGGTTCCCGTCTACAAGGATGTCTGCAAGAAGTACGAGCAGAAGGATGTCTGGGAAAAACAGTGCAGCAAGACAGAAAAGCAGAAGACAGGCACAACGCAGCAGTGCCAGAAGACCGAGAAGCAGGACGTATTCGCGGACGTCTGCAAGACCTACGAGAAGAAGGAAGTCGGCCAGAAGTGCACGGCCACTGATCCGAACTGGACTTGCCCGGCACAAAACATCGTCAGCGATGGCGTGACGCCGGCCCGGTACTACCGCTACGAAGGGCCGGTTCCGGCAAACGATGATGACCTGGCCAAACCGGCGAATTATCGTATGGTCGAAATCGATCGTGCCCAGAACATCAACTTCCCGGTACCGCTGGATCCGCGCTCTGGCGCGCTGCGCGAGCGCAAGGACTGCGCCGCACTGACGAGCTGCACGCGCCTGGAGGAGATGCAGAACTACGCGAACTGGTTCACGTACTACCGACATCGCCTCTTCGCGGCAATCGCGGTGACGTCGCAGGCTGCCGCCGACCTCAAGGGCGACCTGTCGGCCATCCGTCTCGGTTTCGGACGCATCAACTACTTCGACCAGGGCCCGGACCCGTGGAATCCGTACGGTCGCGCGCCTGGACGGTAGCAAGTTCCCCGAGGTCGACAAGGATCCGGGTCCGAAGGATCCGCATCCGGGCGCCGTCGTGCGTGGAGTACGCAGCTTCACCGACTCCGCAGAAGAATGACGACCGGCAGGAGTTCTTCGACTTCCTGTTCCTGCTGAACTGGGTCGGTTCGACGCCCAACCGCGAGGCGATCGATTCGATCGGCAACTATTACTTGCGCAGCGGCGAATTTGGTCCTTGGGCCGATAACCCGGGCAAGGGCGGCGGTCGCAAGGGCGACCAACAGGCCGCGTGCCGACGGAGCTTCGCGTTGCTGGCGACGGATGGGGAATGGACGGCGATTCCGGAGGTCCAGAACGTGCCGCCGGCGCAGCCATTGATCGAGAAGCGCAACCAGGATCCGGTCAACGTGGGCAACGGAAAGAACACGGCAGCCCTGGCCACGACGGGTCCGCAGATTCAGGGCGCGGGTCTCTACAAGAACGAGACCTATGCCTACGATCCGGCGGCCGAGCCGCAGTTTTCAAACGATAACTTCGGAGTGACCGGGACGCTGACCGATGTCGCGATGTATTGGTGGAACCGCGACGTGCGACCGGACGTGCCGAATTCGGTCCAGAAGCGGCCGAACCGGTCCAACGACTCGTTCTGGCAAAACATCACGACCTACATCGTCGGCTACGGCCTGAATGCCTCGATGAATACGCCGCAGGTGCGGCAGGACATCAAGGACGGCAAGCCGATCAACTGGCCGCTAGTGGATACAACGCCGACGCTGACTACCGGCGGCGATCGGATCAACGATTCGTTCCGTGCCGCTATGTCCACTCGCGGGGACTTCTATTCGGCCACTGATCCGGATGCAATGCGCGCCAGTATCAAGGGCGTGTTCCGCGCGATTGCCGAGCAGGCCTATTCGGGGACCGGCCTTACTGCGACCAGCGCTCAGCTGACGGTCGGTTCCACGCTGTTCCGCGCTTCGTTCACGACGCAGAAGTGGAGCGGCAAGCTCGAGGCCTTCGATGCAATCAGCATGGCCAATGCGGCAGAGAACCAGCAGGTTGAACCGGCGCCCTTGTGGCTGGCCGGCTTCCCGCAATGGGACCAGCGCAAGATCTATACATCGATCGCAAGCGTTGGCGCAGGCATGACGTTTGACAACTTCAATAACCTGGCGGCCTCGCAGCAGGCGGCGCTGGGCGACCAGGAAGTGATGGACTACCTGCGCGGCATGCAGGACGGTCTTGAAAACAGCAAGCCGATCGGATTCCCGTTGAAGACCAAGGGTTGGCGCGACCGCGATACGCTGCTCGGTACCATTGTGACGTCGAGCCCGCTGTACTCGAAGGCGCCGAACTTTGCCTACAAGTTCAATCCGGCCGCGGGTGGGGGCGGAAGCTACGTAACACACGTCGCGGACAACGCCGCCAACCGTCGTAGCGCGGTGTATGTCGGAGCTAACGCGGGCATGTTCCACGCATTCGATGGCAATCCCGACCCCAACCAGGGTGGCGGCAAGGAGCTCTTCGCGTATGTGCCACGCAGCGTGTATCCGTACCTCAAGGAACTGACGAAGGCGGATTACACGCACCGGTATTTCGTCGACGGTCCTGTCGTTGAAGGCGAGGTCTTCCTCAACAACAAGTGGAAGACCGTGGTGATGGGCTCGACGGGCGCTGGGCCGGCCGGACTCTTTGCCCTGGATGTTTCCGCTCCCGAGCAGTTCGATGCGAGCAAAGTCCTATGGGATATCACGCCGGCGGAAGAGCCTGATCTTGGCAAGGTGATGGGCAGCGGCTACGTGGGAAGCGTCAAGTGGGGCGTGAATGGAGGCAAGTGGGTTGCAATCGTTCCGAACGGATACGACAGCGCCAACAGCCGCGCCGTCCTTCTGGTCATCGACATGGAGACCGGGCAGACACTCAGGAAAATCGACACTTGCAAGAAGAACAGCGGAGTGGACTTTGCTAACAATGAGCAAGGCGGCCGCTGCGATCCGACAGCGCGGAACGGACTGGCGAACTTGAGTGTCGTCTTTGACTCCAATCGCAACGTGGTGGGCGCCTTTGCCGGTGACTACCAGGGCAACCTGTGGCGGTTCGACCTGAGCTCGGGTGACAAGGACAAGTGGAAGATTGCCACTGAGGATCCAATCGATCCAAGCGGCAATACGCCGGCTCCGCTGTTCACGGCTGTCAACAAGCTGAACGAGCCGCAACCCATCACGGCAGCTCCGCGCGCCAGCACGCATCCCTTGGGTGGAAGCTACGTGGTGTTCGGCACCGGCAAGTTCTTCGAGTATCCCGACCAGACAAGTGCTGAAGTGCAGTCCATCTACGGGCTCTGGGTACGCTCGGGCGACAAAGCGCCGATCACGAAGGCAAGTTTGCTTGAGCTGGGGCTGAACGAAACGACCGTGAACAATGTCACGACGAGGACGTTCACCGGTACCGGAGGCTTCTCATGGAAGACCAAGCGAGGCTGGTTCGTTGACATGGTCGACGCCAGCAAGACGGGTGTGGGAGAGCGTGTGGTCGCGAGCCCGTCGATCGAGCGTGGCGTGATGACCATGGCGTCGTTCCAGCCGACAGTCACGACGGATCCGTGCGAGGGCACTGGCGTCTCGTTCCTGTACTCGATACCTATGGACGCGAGCTTGGGTGTCAAGGCGACGAAGGTAAACGGCGTCATCGGCAACATCATGTCCATTGAGACGCCGCCGCTGATCGGGGCAGGGAGCAACACACTGAGCAAGGCCGAGGGCACAAACGCCATGCAAAGTGGGTCCCAGGTTCGAAGCAGCACCGGAGTCTTCGCGCCGACGGTTGAGGAGATCAAGTGTTCCAAGATCTTCAGCCAGATCAACGTGCAGACAGGCTATGTCGCCGCCGAGTGCGCGCCATACGCTCCGATCCGTACCTGGCGGCCGATTCGCTAGGTCGTGCACTGTGACAACTGGGCAGACGTACCAAAGTTCCCGCCGTCCTGAACGGGCGGCGGGTTTTACATTGATCGAAATCGTGACGGTGCTCGCCATCGTCGCGATACTTTCGGCAATCGCTATTCCCTCATATTTCCAGTACATCGTTCGAGGTCACAGAAGTGAGGCGCGCGCAACGCTGACTCAGGCCGCGCAATGGATGGAGAGGTGGCGGACCGAGCGTGGCAGTTACCAGGATCCGCTGAACCCGCCGTCTCCGCCGGCGCTGCCGCAGTCACTGCAGAGATCTCCGGCCTCGGGCGCACAGATGTATCAGATCTCGGTGGTGACACCGACTCCGGGAAGATACGTCCTCTCGGCCGCACCAATGGGTACGATGGCTGGAGACGCATGCGGCACATTTACGCTGGACAATACTGGCTTGCGCGACCGGACTGGTGCAGAGACTCTTGAGAGGTGCTGGGGTCGGTAGCCCCGGCGCCCGCCGGCGGCCGGTCCGCTAGCGCACTGAAACGCATGACTAGTGTTCAGTCGAAATCGGTGAACCTCCGCCCCGTGCCGGGCGGAGGGTTTCACGCTGATCGAAATCATCGTCGTCGTCGCGATCGTCGCCATCCTTGCCGCGATCGCGATACCCGCCTACACGCAGTTTCTTGCCCGTGGCTATCGCAGCGAGGCGCGCGCCACGCTCGTGGCCGCCGCCCAATGGATGGAGCGGTGGCGAACCGAGCGTGGTACGTACCAGGACGGCGGCAACCCCCCGCGCTGCCGGCGGGGCTTGATCGCTCGCCGCCGAACGGGCAGCGCAGACGTTACAACGTGACGGTGGTGACACCAGCCGCCAATCAGTACACGCTCTCGGCGGCAGCCGATGGGCTCGTTCGCCGCCAGATGCCTGCGGCACGCTGACGCTCGACAACACCGGACTGCGTGCGAACACAGGTACGGAGACCATCGAGACCTGCTGGGGTCGGTAGCCCCGGCGCCCGCCGTGGCATCATCGCCACGTGTCTGCGTGGCCCCCTGTCCTGACGATTGAACCGATCCGCCGTGCGGTCGGTTCGGTGCGGCTGCCGGGTTCCAAGAGCATTTCGAATCGCGTCCTGCTGCTGGCCGCATTGGCCGGCGGCGAGACCGTGCTCGAGGGCCTGCTGGACGCGGATGACACGCGCGTCATGCGCGAGGCGCTTGGCGCGCTGGGCGTCAAGCTGCAGGCACCGGCCGCGGACCGCCTGCACGTGACCGGTTGCGCCGGAAAGTTCGCCGTCAACTCGGCCGAACTCTTCCTCGGCAACGCGGGCACAGCCTTCCGTTCGCTGACCGCGGCGCTTGCCTTCTCGGGCGGGCGCTATGTCCTGGACGGCGTTCCGCGCATGCGCGAGCGGCCGATCGGCGACCTCGTGGACGCACTGAACGCGATCGGTGCGCGCGTCGCGTACCGGGGCCAGCCCGGTTTTCCGCCGCTCGTCATCGAGCCTGCGGCGCACCTCAATGCCGATCGCGTGTCGGTGCGCGGCGATGTCTCCAGCCAGTTTCTGACGGGCCTGCTGATGGCGGCACCTCTCGTGGCGCCTGCGCATGGTCTGCGAATCGATGTGGCAGGGCCGCTGATCTCGCGGCCGTACATCGACATGACGCTTGCCCTGATGCAGCGTTTCGGCGTCGAGGTGACGCGCCAGGGCGACTCATTCCTCGTTCCTCGCGCGCCCTACCGGTCGCCGGGCCACCTTGCGGTGGAGGGCGACGCCTCCGGGGCGTCCTACTTCCTCGCGCTCGGTGCGATCGCCGGCGGCCCGGTGCGGGTGCTGGGCGTGGGCCGCGGCAGCGTCCAGGGCGACGTCCGGTTCGCCGAGGCGCTCGAAGCGATGGGGGCGAGGGTGGCGGTGGGTGACGACTGGATCGAGGCCTCGGCGCCGGCGAGCGGGCGCCTGCGCGGCATCGACATGGACTGCAACCACATACCGGATGCCGCGATGACGCTCGCGGTGGCCGCGCTCTTTGCCGACGGTCCGACGATGCTGCGCAACATCGGTTCGTGGCGCGTCAAGGAAACCGATCGCATCGCGGCGATGGCGACGGAACTTCGCAAGCTCGGAGCGACGGTCGAGGAAGGTGCCGACTGGCTGCGCGTGCATCCGCAGGCCGTGCTGCGCGAAGCCACGATAGACACCTACGATGATCACCGCATGGCGATGTGCTTTTCACTGGCGGCGGTGGGTGGCGTGCGCATCCACATCCGCGACCCGAAGTGCGTCGCGAAGACCTTTCCGGATTACTTCGTGTCGCTCGCCAGTCTTGTCGAAGGCGTTCCCGCCGCGTCCCACCTGACACGTGACCAGGCACGCTCATGAAAGAAGTACGCCACCGTGTTGGCCAGCGGTTCGATCAGCGCCAGCGCGCTGGCGATGCCGATGCTGCCTGTCAGCAGGTACGCGATGGTGAACGCGACGCTGAAATGCAGCACCGCAAAGCTGGCGGTTTTCGCGAGGTTCAGGCGAAGTGGCATGCGCATGGCAGGTTCCTGTCCGAGTTGGAGCCAGACTGTATTCACGGCGGTCGGAAGCGTCCATTTGATTGTCCCGATCGCTCCGATAGGCGCGGCATGAGCGCACTTCCGCCTGTCATTGCCATCGATGGCCCGACCGCATCGGGCAAGGGCACGATCGCGCTGAGCGTCGCGGATCGGCTGGGCTTTCACTACCTCGACAGTGGCGCCCTGTACCGACTGGTGGGCTGGCGCGCCCTGAAGCGGCGGCTATCGCCCGCGGACGAGACGGCGGTGACAGCGCTGGCGCAGACGATGCTGCCGCGCTTCGAGCGCGGTCGTATCGAGCTCGACGGCGAGGACGTCACCGATGCGATCCGCGCTGAAGATGTCAGCCGCGCCGCTTCGCAGGTCGCCGTGCATCCGTCCGTGCGGCAGGCCCTGCTGGAGCTGCAACGCCGCTCGCGACGGGCGCCCGGACTGGTGGCCGACGGACGCGACATGGGCACGGTCGTATTTCCCGACGCAGTGCTCAAGGTTTTCCTCACGGCGAGCGTCGCCGCGCGTGCCGAGCGGCGCCATAAGCAGTTGATCGAAAAAGGGTTTTCGACTAACATTGCCGACCTTTCGCGGGAACTCGAGGCGCGCGACCGGCGGGATGCCGAACGGGCCGCAGCCCCGCTGAAACCGGCGGAAGATGCCTACCAGCTCGACTCGTCCGCGCTATCGATTGACGAAGTCGTTGCGCAGGTGTTGGACTGGTACGTGGGTCGTCAGCATGTCTCCGACAACGAGGCAGCCGGCGATCGTGCAGTTTGAGAGGTAATTGGCAGCATCGAAGTCAGCAGTATCGAAGTCAGCAACATCGAAGTCAGCAGGATCGAAGTCAGCAGTAACGGGTGCAGCAGGGGCGTCTTTGTTGCGGCCAGCGCCGCTCAGGTTTTCCCGCTGCGTTTCTTCAACTCCGCCGAGGCGCAAGGCCGAAGCGTGAATTGGTCATCAGGTTCCTACATGTCATCTGTCGCAACTCACAGCAGCACCGCCAGCAAGCCCGAAAGTTTTGCCGCCCTCTTCGAAGAAAGCCTGAATCGTCAGGAGATGAAGCAGGGCGAAGTGATCACCGCCGAGGTGATCCGTGTCGACTACAACTTCGTGGTCGTCAACGCCGGCCTGAAGTCCGAGGCCTACATCCCGCTCGAGGAATTCAAGGACGACAACGGCCAGTTGAGCGTCAACCCGGGCGATTTCGTCTCGGTCGCGATCGAATCGCTCGAAAACGGCTACGGCGACACCATCCTGTCGCGCGACAAGGCCAAGCGCCTCGCCGCCTGGATGAACCTCGAAAAGGCGCTCGACAGCGGTGAACTGGTCAGCGGCACCATCACCGGCAAGGTCAAGGGCGGACTCACCGTCATGACCAACGGCATCCGCGCGTTCCTGCCGGGTTCGCTGGTGGACACGCGGCCGGTCAAGGACACGACGCCGTTCGAGGGCAAGACCCTCGAGTTCAAGGTCATCAAGCTCGACCGCAAGCGCAACAACGTCGTGGTCTCCCGCCGTGCGGTGGTCGAGGCCAGCATGGGCGAAGAGCGCGCCAAGCTGCTCGAGAACCTCAAGGAAGGCGCGATCGTCAAG
The DNA here is from genome assembly GCA_963780715.1 of uncultured beta proteobacterium. GTDB lineage: Bacteria > Pseudomonadota > Gammaproteobacteria > Burkholderiales > Burkholderiaceae_F > JALORV01. The sequence continues at coordinate 142,528 of CAWADK010000010.1, read as the reverse complement.
GGCACGGTCAAGAACATCACCGACTACGGCGCGTTCGTCGACCTCGGTGGCATCGACGGCCTGCTGCACATCACCGACCTCGCCTGGCGTCGCGTGCGTCATCCGAGCGAGGTCGTGCAGGTCGGCCAGGAGCTGACCGCCAAGGTCCTGAAGTTCGACCAGGAAAAGAACCGCGTATCGCTGGGCGTGAAGCAGCTGGGCGAGGACCCGTGGGTCGGGCTCGGTCGCCGCTATCCGCAGGGCACGCGGCTCTTCGGCAAGGTCACCAACATCACCGACTACGGCGCGTTCGTCGAGATCGAGGCCGGCATCGAAGGCCTGGTGCACGTCTCCGAGATGGACTGGACCAACAAGAACGTCGACCCGAAGAAGGTCGTCCAGCTGGGCGACGAAGTCGAGGTCATGGTGCTCGAGATCGACGAAGAGCGCCGCCGCATCAGCCTCGGCATGAAGCAGTGCAAGCCCAACCCGTGGGACGACTTCGCGCAGTCGCACAAGAAGGGCGACAAGGTGACGGGCCAGATCAAGTCGATCACCGACTTCGGCGTTTTCATCGGCCTCAATGGCGGCATCGACGGCCTGGTGCACCTGTCCGACCTCTCGTGGAGCGAGCCGGGCGAAGAGGCCGTCCGCAAGTACAAGAAGGGCGACGAGATCGAGGCGATGGTGCTGGCGATCGACACCGAGCGTGAGCGGATTTCGCTCGGCGTGAAGCAGATGTCGGGCGACCCGTTCACCAACTTCGCGGCGGGCCACGAGAAGGGCTCGATCGTCACCGGCACGGTCAAGTCGGTCGACGCCAAGGGCGCGGTCATCGACCTCGGCGGCGACATCGAGGGCTACCTGCGTGCTTCGGAAATCGCGGCCGACCGGGTCGAGGATGCCCGCAATCACCTGAAGGAAGGTGATTCGGTCATCGCGATGATCATCAACGTCGACCGCAAGAACCGTGGCCTGAACCTGTCGATCAAGGCGAAGGACACGGCTGAAACATCGGCGACGATGGAGCGCATGCAGGCTGAGGCGCAGACCGGCACCACCAACCTCGGCGCGCTGCTGAAGGCCAAGCTCGACACGCAAACCAAGTAGTCGCCGGAGTTCTTCGTTGAAGACGATGACGAAGTCGGAGTTGATCGCGCGCCTGGCGGAGCGCAACCCCCGCCTGGTCGCGCGCGACGCCGACGAAGCGGTCAACACGATGCTCGACGCGATGACCGATGCGCTGGCCGGCGGCCAGCGCATCGAGATTCGGGGCTTCGGCAGCTTTGCGCTGAATTACCGTCCGCCGCGACTGGGGCGCAACCCCAAGTCCGGCGACCGGGTGCAGGTGCCCGCCAAGTATGTGCCGCACTTCAAGGCGGGCAAGGAACTGCGCGAGCGCGTCGACGGCGAGGAGGGCTCGGATGTGCCCGACGGGGATGACGCCTGAGGGCAGCAAGCGTACAAGGGCCGCGCACTGCGCGGCCTTTTTTTCGCCCGCGTCCCGAGCCGACGGCCGCTTCCCTACAATCCGCCTTTCGACAAGTGCGTCATGGAGGAGGACTGAATGAGACTGCTGGCGTGGATCGTCAAGCTGGGCTTCTTCCTCCTCGTGCTGTGGTTCTCGCTGAAGAACACGACGCCGGTTCCCGTCCGGCTGACCTCCGGCGTGGTGTGGGAAAACGTCCCGCTCATCCTGGTGATGTTGAGCTGCGTGGCGGTGGGCGCGCTGCTGGGTGCACTTGCGCTCGCACTGCCGATCTACCGCATGCGGCGCGAAGTGGTCCGGCTGCGGCGCGACGGACCAGCGAGTGCGCCAGCGGAGTCTGCCGCGGATCGCATGGCGGCGGCCGCGCGCCAGTCCGGAGCGGTCGTCGAAGTCGCGGGCCAGCCAGACATCCGCTGATGGAGTTCGAACTCTGGTACCTCGTCGTCCTGCCGCTGGTGTTCGCGGCCGGCTGGTTCGGCCGCGGCTTTGAGTCGCGGACGCGGGCAACGGATAACGCGGCGCTGCCGCGCTCGTACTTCCGCGGACTCAACCTGCTTCTTAATGACCAGCACGACAAGGCGATCGATGCGTTCATCGAGGTCGTCAAGCTCGATCCCGAGACCATCGAGCTTCATCACGCGCTGGGCAACCTGTTCCGGCGCCGCGGCGAGTTCGACCGCGCGGTGCGCATCCATACGCACCTGCTGAATCGCTCCGACCTGCCGGCGAGCGAACGGGCGCAGGCGCTGTCGGAGCTGGGGCAGGACTACCTCAAGGGTGGGCTGCTCGATCGGGCGGAGGATGCCTTCACACGCCTGCTCGAGCATCGTGATCAGCGCTTCGAGGCGCTGCGCGCACTGCTGCGCATCTACCAGATGGAGCGCGAGTGGCTGAAGGCGATCGATTGCGCGCGCCTGCTGGAACGCGAAGCGGGCGAGGATCACCAGGCGGCGATCTCCCACTACCACTGCGAGCTGGCCGACATCGCGCTCGGCGCCGGGCGGCTCGAAGAAGCGCAGCGCGCCATTGACGACGCGCTGACGACCGACCGCAAGTCGGTGCGTGCACTGATCCTCGCCGGTGACCTGGCCGCGCGGCGCGGCGACGCCGGCCGAAGCGTTGACGCGGTGGCAGCGGGTGGAAGCGGTGTCGCGCGACCATCTGTCGCTGATCGCCGACAAGGTGACGGCGGCGCTCGACGGGCTGGGACGCCGGACCGAGGCCCTCAACTGGCTGCGTCGCGCCTTGCAGGATGCGCCGTCGATCGACATGCTCGACAGTGCCCATCGCCGGGTGCTCGAATGGGAAGGCCCGGCGGCCGCGGAAGCGCTGGTGGGAGACGAGCTGCGGCGTCATCCGTCGCTGCTCGGATTCGAGCGCCTCGCCCGCGCGCGGCTCGCACTGAACCCCGGCGACGAGGAGTTGAAGGGCCTGAGCACCTTGCTCAAGAGCCATGCGCAGAAGCTGGCCCGCTATCGCTGCAGTCGGTGCGGGTTCCGTGCGCGCGAGTACCACTGGAACTGCCCCGGCTGTACGAACTGGGACAGCTATCCACCGCGTCGCATCGAAGAACTCGACGGTCAATGAGGCACCGCGCGGCCGGGTGCGGGCCGTTGACGCGAGACCGTCGGCCGTCGCTATGCTTCGCCGTCACCTTACCCGGTCGCTGCCGATGAACGCACTCACGATCGACCAGACCATTGGCAACACGCCGCTCGTGCGCCTCCAGCGATTGCCCGGTGCCGATCAGTCCCGGCGCGGCAACATCATCCTTGGCAAGCTCGAGGGCAACAACCCCGGCGGCTCGGTGAAGGACCGCCCCGCGTACTCGATGATCCGTCGGGCCGAGGAGCGTGGCGAAATCCGCCCCGGGGATCGCCTCATCGAAGCCACCAGCGGCAACACCGGAATCGCGCTGGCCATGATCGCGGCGATGAGGGGCTACCGCATGACCCTGATCATGCCGGACAACCTGTCGAGCGAGCGGCGGGCGAGCATGGCCGCCTACGGCGCCGAGCTGATCCTGACGCCGGCGAGCAAGGGCGGCATGGAGTACGCGCGCGACCTGGCGATGCAGATGCAGGCCGAGGGCAAGGGTCGCGTGCTCGACCAGTTCGCCAATCCTGACAACTCGCGCGCGCATTACGAGACCACGGGGCCGGAAATCTGGCGCGACACCGGCGGCCGCATCTCGCACTTCGTCAGCGCGATGGGAACCACCGGCACGATCATGGGCGTTGGCCGCTACCTGAAGGAGCGCAGTGCCGCGATCCAGATCATCGGCGCGCAGCCTGCCGAGGGCTCCCAGATCCCGGGCATACGCAAGTGGCCCGAGGCCTACCTGCCGAAGATCTACGATCCCACCCAGGTGGACCGGCTGGAGTTCGTGTCGCAGGCCGACGCCGAAGAGATGGCGCGGCGCCTCGCCGCGGAAGAGGGCATCAGTGGTGGCCCGTCGGCAGCGGGAGCCTGCCTGATTGCGCTGAGGGTTGCCGCGGAAGTCGAGAACGCGACCATCGTCTTCGTCGTGTGCGATCGCGGCGATCGCTACCTCAGCACGGGCATTTTCCGCGGCTGACCGGGTTCGATGCGCCGTAGGGGCGGCCGGCGGCGGAGCCGTGCAGTCGCCGCGCGGCAGAGCCCTCGTCTCAGTGACCGGCTGATTTGGCCCGCCGCCGCGACGAGCCGCGCGCGGGCGGTGACCAGGCGCCCTCGGACCAGAAGCGTTCCAGCCTGCGGATGCCACCGGCGCAGTCCAGGCCGTTCCGTTCGAGCCACGCATCGTCGTAGCAGGTTTCCGAGTAGCGCTCGCCGCCGTCACAGATCAGCGTGACCACCGCGCCGGCCTGCGCGGTTCGGGCCATCTCGGACATCAGTTCGGCGCAGGCGATCAGCGCGGTTCCGGTCGACGGTCCGACCCGGCGTCCCAGCACCCGTTCGAGGAAGCGCGCGGCCGCGAAGGAGTCGGCGTCCGGCACGCGGATCGAATGGTCGATCACATGGCGGTTGAAGCTCGGTTCAACGCGTGGCCGCCCGATGCCTTCGATGCGCGAGGCCACCGCCAGGGTTCGCGTCGCATCGCCGTCTGCACAGTAGTCGTGGAACACGGAATTCTCAGGGTCGGCGAGGCAGATCTTCGTTGCACAGCGCCGGTAGCGCACGTACCGCCCGATCGTGGCGCTGGTGCCGCCGGTGCCCGCACCGATGACGATCCATGCCGGTATCGCAAACGGCTCGTCCTTCATCTGCTGGAAGATCGACTCGGCGATGTTGTTGTTGCCGCGCCAGTCTGTCGCGCGCTCGGCATTCGTGAACTGATCCATGTAGTGGCCGCCGGTGCGCCGCGCGAGCGACGCGGCTTCCTCGTAGACCGCGGCCGGCTCGTCGACGAGGTGACAACGCCCGCCGTGGAATTCGATCAGGGCGATCTTCTCGCGCGAAGTGGTCCTCGGCATCACGGCCACGAAGGGCACACCGATCAGCCGCGCGAAGTAGGCCTCGGACACCGCCGTCGAGCCTGACGAGGCCTCGACGACCGTCGTGCGCGGGCCGATCAGCCCATTGCACAGGCCATACAGGAACAGCGACCGCGCCAGCCGATGTTTCAGGCTGCCGGTCGGGTGCACCGACTCGTCCTTCAGGTACAGCGGGCAGTGGGGAACGCCGGGCACATCGACGCGCAGCAGATGCGTGTCCGCCGACCGCGTGTAGTCTGCCTCGATGCGGCGGACGGCTTCGTCACCCCATGCCCGCGGCGGCGGTGATCGTCTCCCCACGGATCGATCGCTGCTCAGGCGGCCGCGACCGGGATCTTGCCGATCTTTGCCTGCCACTCGCGCGGGCCGGTCTCGTGGACCGAGACACCGTCCGCGCTGACGGCAACCGTGACGGGCATGTCCCTGACCTCGAACTCGTAGATCGCTTCCATGCCGAGGTCGGCAAAGCCCAGCACCTTCGCCGACTTGATCGCCTTGGCCACGAGGTAGGCGGCGCCGCCTACGGCCATCAGGTAGGCGCTCTTGTGCTTCCTGATCGCCTCGATCGCGACGGGGCCGCGCTCGGACTTGCCGATCATCGCGATCAGCCCCGTTTGCGCCAGCATCATCTCGGTGAACTTGTCCATGCGCGTCGCCGTCGTGGGACCCGCCGGGCCCATGACTTCGTCGCGCACCGGATCGACCGGCCCGACGTAGTAAATGACGCGGTTGGTGAAGTCCACCGGCAGCTTCTCGCCCTTGGCGAGCATGTCCTGGATGCGCTTGTGGGCGGCATCGCGGCCGGTCAGCATCCTGCCGTTGAGCAGCAGCGTCTGGCCCGGTTTCCACGCGGCAACTTCTTCCCGGGTCAGCTTGTCGAGATCGACGCGCTGGCTCTTCTTCACGTCCGGCTGCCAGTTGACGTTGGGCCACGTGTCGAGTGATGGCGGGTCGAGATACGCAGGCCCGGAACCGTCCAGCACGAAGTGTGCATGGCGCGTTGCCGCGCAGTTGGGGATCATCGCCACCGGCTTGCTTGCCGCATGGGTGGGATACATCCTGATCTTGACGTCGAGCACCGTGGTCAACCCGCCGAGCCCCTGCGCGCCGATGCCGAGCGCGTTGACTTTCTCATAGAGCTCGACGCGCAGCTTCTCGGCGTCGGTCCTGGGGCCGCGCGCGATGAGCTCGGTCATGTCGATGTCGTCCATCAACACTTCCTTGGCCATTGTCATCGCCTTTTCCGCGGTGCCACCGATGCCGATGCCCAGCAGTCCGGGCGGGCACCACCCGGCGCCCATCGTCGGCACCGTCTTCAGCACCCAGTCGACGATCGAGTCCGAGGGGTTGAGCATGACGAACTTGCTCTTGTTCTCCGAACCGCCGCCCTTCGCCGCCACCATGACGTCGACCTTGTTGCCCGGCACGATCTGCACGTTGACCACGGCCGGCGTGTTGTCCTTGGTGTTCTTGCGGCCGAACTCCGGAGGATCGACGACCGACGCGCGCAGCTTGTTGTCAGGATTCAGGTAACCGCGGCGCACGCCCTCATTGATTGCATCCTCGAGCGAGCCGGTGAAGCCTTCCCAGCGCACATCCATGCCGACCTTGAGGAACACGTTGACGATGCCGGTGTCCTGGCAGATCGGACGGTGACCCTCGGCGCACATCTTCGAGTTGGTCAGGATCTGCGCGATCGCGTCCTTGGCGGCCGGGCTCTGCTCGGTCTCGTAGGCGCGGGCGAGGCTGCGGATGTAGTCGGCGGGGTGGTAGTAGCTGATGTACTGCAGCGCGGCCGCGATGCTCTCGATCAGGTCGGCCTGGCGGATCGTCGTCATGGTGGGATCCTTGTCCGTGATGTGGGCGCTCGTCGATCAGTGCTTCACCTTCGCAGCCTTTTCGCCCGGGAACATGATGCGGTCCGTCGCGGCGATCGCCATCGCAGAGAAAAGGAACGTGATGTGGATCGCCGTCTGCGCGATCAGCACCTTGTCCGAGTAGTTCGCCGCGTTGATGAAGGTCTTGAGCAGGTGGATGGAGCTTATCCCGATGATGGCGGTGGCCAGCTTGACCTTGAGCACACTTGCGTTCACATGCGACAGCCACTCGGGCTGGTCCGGGTGTTTCTCGAGATACATGCGCGACACGAACGTCTCGTAGCCGCCGACGATGACCATGATGAGGAGGTTGGAGATCATCACGACGTCGATCAGCGCCAGCACGACCAGCATGATGATCGTCTCGTTGAGCCCGGTCGGCAGGGCATCGGACTTGTAGCCGATGCTGGTGACCAGCTGCTGCAGGGCGGCCTGGCTGCCGAAGGCGGCCTCCACCAGGTGCGCCAGCTCGACCCAGAAGTGCCAGACGTACACGACCTGGGCCACGATCAGCCCCGCGTACAGCGGCAGCTGCAGCCAGCGGCTGGCGAAAATCAGCCGCGGCAGCGGTGGGATCGGGCGGACGTTGGCAGTATCAACCGGCGGCAGGGACATGGGCGGCAGGCTTTGGAGTGAGCAAGCCGGGCATTCTAGCCAGCCGCCGGATCCGGTCGGTGATGGCTTGAGATCCGTCCTGACGCCTCCAACTACCGAACGTTTGCGGAGCCGGCCTGTCCAAGGCATTGATTACGAAAGGGTATTCCGTGGAGTTCCCGATGTAGCGCTGCGGACAAACGCGTATGGAGTGTGGCGCGGCCGATTGGATAGACTTGCGGCCGTCAGATACTGACTATTTCCTTTGGAGAACCTATGAAACGTATCGCTCTGTTCGTTTTGACGAACCTTGCGATCATGGTCGTGCTGATGCTGTTCCTGACCGTCCTGTCGTCGGTCTTCGGCATCAACTTCAACCTCGGTGGGCAGACGCTGAACCTGGGGGCGCTGGCGATCTTTTCGCTGGTGGTCGGTTTCACGGGTGCCTTCATTTCGCTGCTGATGTCCAAGCCGATGGCCAAGTGGAGCACCGGGGCGCAGGTCATCCGCCAGCCGTCGAACGCGATGGAATCCTGGCTCGTCGAAGCCGTACGGCGCCAGGCCGAGAAAGCCGGCATCGGCATGCCCGAAGTGGCGATATTCGAGGGCGAGCCGAACGCGTTTGCCACGGGTGCGTTCAAGAACTCGGCGCTGGTGGCGGTCTCGACCGGCCTGCTGCAGTCGATGAGCAAGGACGAGGTCGAAGCCGTGCTCGCGCATGAGGTTTCACACGTTGCGAACGGCGACATGGTCACGATGACGTTGCTGCAGGGCGTGATGAATACCTTCGTCGTGTTCCTGTCGCGCGTGATCGGGTACTTCGTCGACCGCGTCCTGCTGCGCAACGAAAGCGATGCACCCGGGATCGGCTACTTCGTGACCACCATCGTGCTGGACATCGCGCTCGGCTTCCTGGCGGCGATCATCGTCGCCTGGTTCTCGCGTCGACGCGAGTTCCGCGCCGACGCCGGTGCCGTGGCGCTGATGGGCTCCAACCGGCCGATGATCAATGCCCTGGCGCGGCTCGGCGGCATGGAACCCGGTCATCTGCCGCAGGCGGTGCAGACGATGGGTATTTCGGGGCGGGGCGGCATGAGTGCCCTGTTCTCGAGCCACCCGCCGATCGAGCAGCGCATCGCCGCGCTGCAGGCGATCGGCCGCTGATCCAGCGGCGTAGCTAGAACAAAGGGCCGGCAACCGCCGGCCCTTTTTTCGTCTGCGGGTCCACGATGCTGGCCCGAAATCGGGCGACAATCTCCGCCGTCCCGAGGGGGGAAGGTGGATCCAGCTTCAGGCACGCATTCCGGCGCGCATCACGTTTCTCTGGGTCGATGGGAGTTTCCCATCGAGATCCTGGTTGTTGCCAACCTGGTGGCGCTCGCGTTCGAGACGCTGCCCACGCTGTCGCCGTTCTGGCGCCAGGCACTCTGGAGCTTCGAGGTTTTCTGCGCGATGGTCTACACCGTCGAGTACGGCGTCAGGCTCTTCCTGGCGCGACCGCGCCTGAAGTACGTGACCTCGTTCTACGGGATCATCGATCTGCTGGCGATCGCGCCGTTCTATTTCATGGTCGCGTTCAACCTGCAGGCGATTCGTGCGTTTCGCCTGTTTCGGCTGTTGCGGCTGTTCAAGCTTGTTCGATACACCCAGGCGACGCACCGGTTCCGGCGGGCTTTCGACATCGCGCGGGATGATCTGGTGCTCTTCGGCGTCATCGCGCTGATCGTGCTGTACCTGTCGGCCATCGGCATCTACCACTTCGAGCACGAGGCACAGCCCGAGAAGTTCTCATCCGTCTTCGACAGCCTGTGGTGGGCGGTCGCGACGCTGACCACGGTGGGTTACGGCGACATCTATCCGATCACGCCGGGCGGCAGGCTCTTCACCTTCATCGTGCTCGTCATGGGGCTCGGCGTCATCGCCGTGCCATCGGGCCTGCTCGCCTCGGCCCTGTCGCGCGTGCGCGCCGAGGAGGCGGCAGCGAAATCGGCCGTGTCCGAGCGTGCACTGGAACGGCAATGGCGAGACTGAACCTGAGCGGGCAGTAAGCCCGGTTCGAGTTTTCAGCGCTCGGCGACGCGGCGCTTCGCTTCGTTGCGCGCCAGCCATGCGAGCGCTGCGGCAGCGAACCCCAACGCGGCGGTGGCCGCCTCCCAGAACCCCAGCGCACCTCGCGGCGCGCCCAAGGGCGTGACGTTGAACGCGATCCAAGCGCCTCCGCCCAGCCCGAAGCACCACAGCGCCACGCCGTAGATGACCATGGGCCAGAAGGTCTGGCGGTAACCGCGCAGGATGAACGTGCTCATGCCCTGGACCGCATCGAAGACATGGAACAGCACGGCGAATCCGATCAGCGATAGCGCCATCGCTTCGACGCCCGGGTCACTGGTGTACAGGCGCACCACCGGTCCGCGGAACAGCCAGAAGAGGAGCGCCACGATCAGTGCGATGCCGAGCGCCAGGCGCAGACCGCGCCGCGCCGCGCTGTGCGCCACGCCTGGCGCGTTGCTGCCGAGCGCCTGGGCCACCAGCACGCTGGTGGCAATGCCGAGCGAAAGCGGCACCATGAAGAGGATCGCGACCAGGTTGGCGACGATCTGGTGTCCTGCCACCGAGGTGGCTCCGAGGCGGGCGATGAGCACCGCCATGAAGGTGAAACTCGTGACCTCGAACAGGGTCGACAAGCCGATCGGAAGGCCGAGCTTCAGCAACTCTCGCTGGCTCGTCCAGCGCGGTCCATGGATCGAATCACTGCGGAAGCGTTCGTAGTAGCGGTCGTAGCGCCAGACCGCGAGGCTCAGCGCCAGCGCGAGCCAGGCCAGCAGGGCCGTGGCGACACCGGCGCCGGCGCCGCCCATGGCCTCGATCGGGCCCCATCCGTACATGAACACCGCATTCAGCGGTGCCTTCAGTGCCAGCACCGTCACGTTGACAGCCATCGTCACCTTGGGCCGTGACACCGCCGCATTGAGCGCCACGAAGACACGCGTGGCCAGTCCGGCGGGCAGCCCGAAGGCGACGGCCAGCAGATAGGTCGACGTGATCTCCGCCACGCGACCTTCGACGCCGGCGACGCGCGTCCAGAAGCCCGTCGCCAGGACGCAGGGCAAGGCGAAGAAGAGCAGCAGCCCCGCCAGCCAGAGCGCCTGCTGCAGGTCGTCGCCGATCGCGCGCCAGCGCTGCGCGCCATAGTGGTGGCCGGCAATCGGCGAGAGCGCCTGCAGCACGGCCATGAAGCCGATGTAGACGGTGATGTAGATGCTCGAGGCGACCGCCACGCCCGCCATGTCGTCGGGCGAGAGCCGGCCAGCCATGATGGCGTCGATCGTTCCGTTGCCGACCACGGCCAGGTTGGCGATGAAGAGCGGCCACGCGAGCCGCAGCAAGGCGCGCAGGGAGGCGTCCGGCGGGGTCAACCGCGCAGCGGCATCCATGGAGAGGGGGATGGTGCGCGCCGGGATGTCAGTCCGGGCGGCGTACCCAGATCCGGAAGGTCTCGTCGTAACGCGCCCGCCGTGTCAGTTCATAAGCCTTGTCCCAGGCGCCGGCGGGAGGAGCATCGTCATCGGCGCTGCGCTTGCTGTCGCGCTGCAGGGCCACGCGGCATAACCCGGCATCGGCCGGCGATTCAAAGCGGATCTTGCCGTGGTAGCCGAGCATCGCGCGCGTCGCCAGCGGCAGCCCGATCGGCTGGACGCATGTGTCACCTCCGACCCGCCGTATCTGCGCCGCCAGGTCCGCGGCGATCGGTGCCTGCGTGCGTGCGTGGTCGATGGCGCGCGCAAACAGCGCGATGGCCACGACCCATACAACGGACAGCCCGGTGGCCGCGATGAACGGCCCGGTCCACAACATCGGAGGCCGGACACGCACCCGCCACACGACGATTGCAAGCCACATGATCGTGGCCACGACGGCGAGCAGCAGCGGCCAGAACCGGAACGTCGGCTCGAACCCCGGTGCCAGGCGCTGCAGCGGCGCCGCCAACCCCGTGAGCCCGCCTGCCATCCACGCGCCGAAGGTCAGCCAGGCTGCGAGCAGGGCGAACGTGAACAGCGCCAGCGAGAACCAGTCGATTGCATCTTCGGCCGAGCGCTTCAGCGACGACACGCCGAAGGAGGCGAGGATCACGAGCGCGGGCACGGCGATCAGGAACTCCCGGTCGCTCGGGGCGACCGACAGCAGCGATGCCGACAGGCCGGCAGCCAGCACCATCAGCGGAAGTGCGATGTGCGGGCGGCGCACGAAGTGACGCCACGAATAAATCGTCCAGAACGCAAACGGCCACAACGGCCAGGCGTACCAGCCGAGGTTGCGCAGGATCCAAACGACGTTGTCACCGGTTGGCAGCCCGACAGTTGCACGGTTCCACTCCCACCAGGCGGCGAAGTACGGTTCGGCGTCCGCCGGGTGGAGCAGCCGGGCGCCCGTCGGCCACAACGCGAACACACCGGCCGCCAGCAGCGCGATCAGCGTCGCACGCAGCGCGCGCTGCTCGCCAAACCAGAGCGTGAAAGCGATGGCTGCTGCCAGCATCACGCCGGCCGGCAACCAGCCGCGTGTCAACACGATGGCGCCGATCGCGACCCCGGCCGCGGCGGAACCTTTCCACGGATCGTCGAGCGCGAACGCCAGTCCGAACAGAGCGATGCAGACGAGCGCGAGCAGCGCAGGCTCGGCGCCGGTTTCGTGCACTCGCACGAGCACGCCGAACGTGGCGGTCACGAAGAGCACCGAGACATCGGCCAGCATGCGGCCGTAGTCGCGCGGCGTCGCCTCGCCGCCGAAGGCCAGCGCCACCGGCTGCGCCTCGTCGCGGCGGGCCAGCCGGTAGGTGGCGTACCACAGCGCCCAGGTGCCGATGAAGAACCAGAAGACAGTGACGAGACGGGCGGCGGTGATCGGTCCCAGCCAGGGTCCGAGCAGCTTCACGAAGAGGGCGCCGAGCCAGAACGGCAAGGGACCCTCCTCGGTGACGGGTTCTCCGGCGATGCCAGGCAGCCACCAGCTCGCCCCGGTGCCTGAGGCCATGTTCCAGACGATGCCGAACGCGCTGGCGTCCTCCGCACTCCAGGGCTCCCGGCCCCAGAGGCCGGGAAGGATGTAGGCCGCCAGGACGGCGAACAGCGCCCAGCGCGTCAACTCGGCGGCAGCCGCCGCAGTAACACGCGATGGGGAAAGTCGCTGCTCGAAGCTCATCTGTGGAGGCGACGTCGGGCCGCAACAAAAAAGGCAGCCGAAGCTGCCTCTTGCGTCCAGAGCCCGGCGGTCACGTTACTTGCGGCGCGCCTTGGCAGCGGTGACCTGGGCCGCCGCGGCATTGACGGCCTCGGACTTGGCGGCGAACTTCTGGCGGAACTTTTCCACGCGACCCGTCTCGACGATGCGCGTCTGCGCGCCGGTGTAGAACGGATGCGACTCCGACGACGTATCGAGCTTGAAGAGCGGGTAGGTCTTGCCTTCGAACTCGATCGTCTCGCGCGTCTGCAGCGTGGAGCGCGTGATGAACTTGAAGTCGTTCTGCATGTCCTGGAACACGACTTCGCGGTATTCGGGGTGGATGCCTTGCTTCATTGTCTTGCCTCGTTGTGGGCCGCCCGATCGAGGGGTGACAGGGTGCGACTGACCCTCGGTCTGCCTCGACCACGGTCCCGTTTTTCGGAAACCGCGCATTATCCGGGATTTCGGCGCCCCGGGCAACCTGGCCGGCGCTTGCAAGCCCTTGTTATCAAAAAGATCGTGTGGCTTTGCCACCGATCTTTTTCCGCCTAATCGCGCGAAAGTAGATTTGCACTTTCGCGCGCAGCGCTACCCACCCCGACGCATCATGTCGAAGAACTCGGCGTTGTTCTTGGTCGCCTTCATCTTGTCGAGCAGGAATTCCATCGCCTCGATCTCGTCCATGCCGTAGAGCAGCTTCCGCAGGATCCAGACCTTCTGCAGGACTTCGGGCTTGAGCAGCTGTTCTTCCTTGCGCGTGCCGGAGCGGTTGACGTTGAGTGCCGGGTAGACACGCTTTTCGGCCAGCCGGCGCTCCATGTGGATTTCCATGTTGCCCGTGCCCTTGAACTCCTCGTAGATCACGTCGTCCATGCGCGAGCCGGTATCGATCAGCGCGGTGGCGATGATCGTGAGCGAGCCGCCTTCCTCGATGTTGCGCGCGGCGCCGAAGAAGCGCTTGGGCCGCTGCAGCGCGTTGGCGTCCACACCGCCCGTCAGCACCTTGCCCGAGGCCGGCACCACCGTGTTGTAGGCGCGCGCCAGGCGCGTGATCGAATCCAGCAGGATGACGACGTCCTTCTTGCGACTCGGCCAGCCGCTTGGCTTTTTCGATGACCATCTCGGCGACCTGAACGTGACGTGTGGCCGGTTCGTCAAAGGTCGACGCCACCACTTCGCCGCGCACCGAGCGCTGCATCTCGGTCACTTCCTCCGGCCGCTCGTCGATCAGCAGCACGATCAGCACCACGTCCGGGTGATTGGCCGCGATCGCGTGCGCGATGTGCTGCATCAGCACGGTCTTGCCGCTCTTCGGGCTCGCGACCAGCAGGCCACGCTGGCCCTTGCCGATCGGCGCGATGATGTCGATGAGTCGCCCGGTGATGTTTTCCTCGCCGCGCATGTCGCGCTCGAGGATCAACGGCTGGTTGGGGAACAGCGGTGTCAGGTTCTCGAACAGGATGCGGTGCTTGGTCGCCTCCGGCGCGACGCCGTTGACCTTGTCGACCTTGACCAGAGCGAAGTAGCGCTCGCCGTCCTTCGGCGTGCGCACCTCGCCCTCGATCGAGTCTCCCGTGTGCAGGTTGAAGCGCCGGATCTGCGACGGCGAGATGTAGATGTCGTCCGTGCTGGCGAGGTACGACGTCTCGGGCGAGCGCAGGAAGCCAAAGCCGTCGGGCAGGACTTCCAGCGTGCCGTCGCCGAAGATCTGCTCGCCGCTTTTGGCGCGCTTCTTCAGGATCGCAAACATCAACTCCTGCTTGCGCAACCGGTTGGCGTTGTCGATCTCGAGGCCGATGGCCATTTCGAGCAATTGGGAAACGTGCAGGGCTTTGAGTTCGGAAAGGTGCATGGGAACAACCGGAGGAGTTGTGGGACGCCCTGTGACTGTTCGGGGCGCCCGCGGGGCGGGCGGGCCGGCAAGCGCCGGCCCGGGTGACGATCAGATGTTGCTGTCGATGAATGCCGTGAGCTGTGACTTGGACAAGGCGCCGACCTTGGTGCCGACGACCGCGCCATTTTTGAACAGCATCAGCGTCGGGATGCCACGGATGCCGTACTTGGCAGGTGTGGACTGGTTCTCATCGACGTTGAGCTTGGCCACCGCGATCTTGCCACCGTACTCCTTGGAGACTTCATCCAGGATCGGCGCAATCATGCGGCACGGCCCGCACCATTCTGCCCAGTAGTCCACGAGGACCGGGGTGTCGGATTTGAGGACGTCCTGCTCGAAGCTGGAGTCGCTGACGTACTTGATGTCGCTCATTTGAGTCCTTCTGGCGCCAGAGGTAGCGCGCGAACACAAGGATGGAAAAGTGGGGATATTGGCGCCGGGGCACAACCCCGATTGGCGGGATGGCAGGCTCGAACCGGGACGAATGGTAACACCGCCGCCGGGTTGTGCGCGCGGTTTCGATTTGCCGGGCCAAATTCAACCAAACCAGTTGACACCCCCTCCTCGACAGCGGCGAGAAAGACGGCGAACGCCAAGCGTTCCGCTGTTGCGAGTAGCGGCTTATTACTGTTAGTCTTTACAGTATGGTCCTCGTGTACCGCTATCGCGTGAAGTCGCTAAACGGACTGTTGAGCCAACAGGCACGTGCAGTCAATTTCGTCTGGAACTACTGTAACGATCGCCAGAAGGATGCGCTGCGCTTTGGTCGCAAGTGGCTGACGGGCTTTGACCTGAACCGGCTCACGTCCGGCGCCGGCAAGGACCTGCGCCTCCATTCCGGCACCGTCAACGCGGTGTGTGAGCAGTACGCCGCGTCGCGGTCCCAGAAGCGGCGTCCCTTCCTGCGCTACCGTGGTCGCAAGTCGCTCGGCTGGGTTCCCCTGAAGGGGCGCAATCTCGAGGAAACGCCGGACGGCTTCCGCTTCCACAGCCGGCAATTCAAGGTCTTTAAGAGCCGGGACCTGCCTGCCGGTGCCAGGATCAAGGACGGCACGAACTTCGCGCAGGATGCGCGAGGCCACTGGTTCCTGAATGTCTGCATTGAGGTGGCTGACGTGGCGGCCCGCGAGCCGGTGCGCGGCGTAGGCATCGACCTCGGTCTGAACGACTTCGCCACCCTGTCCACGGGCGAAAGCATCGCCAACCCCCGACACCAGCACAAGCTGGAGCCCAAGCTCGCGAAGGCCCAGCGCGCGCGCAAGAAGCGGCAGACCACACGCATCCACGCCCGCATTGCTAACGCGCGGCGGGACTTTCTGCACAAGACGGCGCTTGGCATCGTGCGTCGCTTCGATTACATCGCGGTGGGCAATGTGTCCTCCGCTCGGCTCGCCAGGACCAACATGGCGAAGTCCGTCCTGGATGCCGGTTGGTCGTCCTTCCGACACATGCTTGCGTACAAGGCCATGAGGCATGGCGCGACCTACGAGGAAGTGAACGAGTCGTTTAGCTCCCAAGTCTGTTCTTCGTGCGGCAGCCTGCCGCCGGAGCGGCCGAGAGGTATCGCAGACCTTGGAATAAGGCGGTGGGTATGCAGTGCTTGCGGTTGCGACCATGATCGTGATGTGAACGCTGCGTTGAACCTGCTCGCCCGCTCGGGACATCGAGCGCCTGGAGAGGGAATCTCCGCCCGTTAGGACGGGGAGGATGTCAAACAATCGGTCGATGACGCTCGAACGCCAGCGGCTACCCGCCGATGCTCGTTTCTGGACGGAAGCCGGCCTGGCCGTGCGTGCCTTCGCGGCGCGATGCGGAGCGCCGGAGCGACGCCTTCAGGGCATTCAGTGGCTGGTGCCCGGCGGCGAGCATGCGGTGCAGGCGCGCGCGGCGCTGCGCGACGCAATGGGAGGCGCAGCCTTTGCTCCCCCGCGCATCGCACCGCTGGCGGCCTGGCTGGGGCGGCCGCTGGATGCCGGGACCGCGGCACGCGCCGAGCTTTATGCCGCCCTGCGCGGCAATGCCTGGGCGCGCGAGGCGTTTGGCGACCAGCCGGCAACGCTGTGGTCACTGGCACGCGACGTGGCCCGGCTCAGTGACGAACTGACGTGGGCCGCGATCGACGGTCACGAAGCATTCGAGGGGCGCCTGGCGGCGAGCCTGGCCCGACACTTCCACCGCCGCGCGGCACTCGCCTTGCGGCCGCAGGCGCAACTCGTGCTGCAGCTTTGGCGGGCGCGCCGGAGTGCTGAGGACGGTGCGGCCGGCGCCTGGCGTGAACTCGCCGCACGCGCGGCGCGGGCCAGCGTGCCTTTGGTCTATCTGTCACGCGTCCCCGTGACCGATCCGGAGGACGACGGACTCGCGGCGTGGGAGCGGGCTTTCATCGAGCGGTGGGCCGACCGCGCGCCGGTGCTCGTGCTCGTTCCCGATCTCGTAGCTGCGCTGAGCGGGCAACCGCTGCTGAAAGCCGCGTGGCCGGAACTCGCGGGATCCGCTGTTGACGTTCCGATCGCACGCCGCGCCGACGCCCTGCGCGGCGACGAAGATGCACAGCGCGAACCCCTCACGATAGTCGCTGCCGATTCACTCGAGGAGGAGGCATCCGCCGTGGCGCGGCAGGTACTTGCCTGGCGGCGCGAAGGCCTCGGGTCGATCGCCCTCGTGGCGCTCGACCGGCTGACGGCGCGGCGGGTTCGCGCGCTGCTCGAGCGCGCCCAGGTCAGCGTGCGCGACGAGACCGGATGGCGACTGTCGACGACGAGCGCGGCAGCCGCGGTCATGCGCTGGTATGACCTCGTCGCGGACGACTTTTACTGGCGCGACCTGCTGGACTGGCTGAAGTCGAGCTTCACGCTGTCGGGCCGCACGAACAAGGCTCAGGAGATCCAGGCGTTCGAGCGCGCCATCCGTGCCAGCGGCGCGCTGCAGGGCGCTCGCGCGATGCGGCTGGCGCTGGCCGCACTGGACCGCGACGGAACTTCGCCGCCTGCTGCCGGCGCGCGTGAAGTCCTGGGGTTGCTCGAAGAGCAGGCCAGGGCGATGCGCCGCACCGCGCCGACGCTGGCGGCACATGCCCGGGCGCTGCAGGCGGCTCTGGACGCACTGGGCATGCGCGCCGCGCTCCTCGACGATCCGGTGGGCCGTGACGTGCTGCGCGAGGTCGATGGGCTTGCGCTGGAGCTGGATGCCGCTGGGGGCCGCGCTCGGGTCGAGGAATTCCGTGCCTTGCTCGCGGCGCGGTTCGAGGAAGTCGCCTACGTGGATCGCGAGGTCGACTCGCCGGTCACGATGGTGTCGCTGGCCGCCACGGCGCTGCGCACCTTCGATGCTGCCGTGCTGATCGGCGCCGACGAGGACCATCTGCCGACCGCTCCGGGCGAGCTGCTTTTCTTCTCGAACGACGTGCGCGCGGAACTGCGGCTCGCCACCGCCGACGCCGCGCTGAGGGAGCAGGCGGGGCAACTGGCGGCGTTGCTGGCGACGACGCCGCGCGTCGTTGCCACGTGGCGCCGTCGGCGTGGCGATGAACCGAACGCGCTGTCACCGCTGCTGGAGCGGCTGCGCTTCGTCGCCGCGCGGGCGACGGGCGATGATCTCGCGCGGCGCTCCGAGCGAGATGCATTCGAGGTCGAGCCGGTTGCGCTCGAGTGCCCGGCGCCGCGCGCCGCGGCCCTGCTGCCGGCGCGACTGTCGGCCAGTCACGCGCAGAGCCTGGTCAATTGTCCGTACCAGTTCTATGCGCGGCGGCTGCTGCGGCTGGAGCCTCCGGAAGACGTGCTCGAGGCGCCGGGCAAGCGCGAGTTCGGTGAGGCCCTGCACGAGGTGCTGCAGAAGTTCCACGCGGAGTGGGGCACCTCCGACCTCGGAGCCATCGAGCCGGACCGCCTGCGGCTCAGCCTGCTGCGGCATGCAACGGCAGTCTTTGCGCGGGACCGGGAGCGCATGCCGGGTCTGCTCGCGTACGAGCGCCGCTTCGTGAGCCTCGTCGATGACTACATCAGTTGGGCACAGCAGCAGAGCAGCGCGGGCTGGCGCTGGTCGGCAGCCGAGCAGGCGTTGGCGCACCCGCTGGATATCGGCAACGGGCGCGCCGTGGAACTGACGGGGCGGCTCGACCGCATCGACCGCCGGTCCGACGGCGCGTTGACGGTTCTCGACTACAAGGCACGCAATGCCGAGGATCTCAAGCGTGGACTGAAGGTTGCCGGCGAAGACATCCAGCTGCCGTTCTACGGGTTGCTGGTGCGGAACTCGCCGCTCGCGACCGGCCAGATCGCGGCCGCCTATGTTGCCTTCGATCGAGGCCGTGAAGGGGCGAGCGGAGTGCAGACGGTGGCACCGCCGCAGCCGTACGAGACCCTGGTGGAAGAGGTCGGCTCCCGGCTTCAGGCGGACCTGCGGCGCATCGCCGACGGCGCACCGTTGCCGGCGCTGGGCGCACCGTCCGTTTGTCAATACTGCGAGATGAGAGGCCTGTGCCGGCGCGACTACTGGGAGCACGACACGGAAGTCGACGCATGAGCGACTACCTTGCCGACGAAAGCGCGATCCGCGAAGAGGAGTTCACGCGCCGCGCCTGTGACCCCCGGGCGAGCGTCGTCGTCGAGGCCTGCGCGGGCAGCGGCAAGACCTGGCTGCTGGTGGCCAGGATCATCCGGGCGCTGCTCGCCGGGGTGGAGCCCGGCGAGATCCTCGCGATCACGTTCACGCGCCGCGCGGCGCAGGAAGTGCGCGCGCGACTGCTCGACGCCTTGCAGGAACTTGCGCAGGGCGACGACGACGCGATCCAGGCCTTCCTGAAGGCGCGCGGGATGGATGCGGCCGCTGCGCGCTCGGCGGTGGGGCTCGCCCGGACGCTTTATGAGCGTGTTGCCACGGCGCGCGTTCCGGTGACGATCGAGACTTTCCACGGCTGGTTCTGGCAGCTGATTGCGCGCGCCCCGCTGGGAGCGGGCGTGCCGTTTGCGCCGGCACTGCTGGAAAGCTCCGAGCGCGTGCGCGATGACGCGTGGCTGCACTTCACCGCGATGCTGATCCGCGACGAACATGCGGAAGCTCGCGCGCAGTGGGAGTGGCTGGTCGATGAACTGGGCGATTCGCCCGCGCGGAAGCTGCTGCTGCAGTTCCTGCACAAGCGCGCCGAGTGGTGGAGCTTTGCGGCGGGCGACGAAGACGCGGCCTTCCACCGTGCACTCGCGCCGCTGCGCGTTGCGGGCGATGCAGACCCGGTGCTCCGAGTGCGGGAGCCGGAAGTCGTCGACGCGATGAGGCAACTGGCGGATCTCTGGCGCACCATCGCCGCGCCGGGCGTCCGGATCCAGGAGGCGATCGACCGTGCGCAACACTGGCTGCTATCGCCCGATGCGCGACCGGGCCGCGACTTCCTGGCGGCATGCCATGTCGTGCTGACCAAGGAACTCACTCCGCGGGATCTGCTGCTCCCGGCAAAGATTGCGCGCAAGCTTGAGAGCGCCAACGCCACACGCTATGCCGAGGTCCACGCCGCCCTCACCGAACGGCTGGCCGAACTGATCGAGCAGCGCCGTACCTGGCGCGCGCTCCGGCTCAACGAAGCAGGCCTGGCGTGCGGCCGCCTGCTGGTCGCCGCGTATCAGCGGCTGAAAGGGCAGCAACAGGCGCTCGACTTCACGGACCTCGAGTGGCACGCGCACCGGCTGCTGGCCGACGCCGACAACGCGGCCTACATGCAGGTCCGGCTCGATGCGCGTTATCGCCAGGTCCTGCTCGACGAGTTCCAGGACACCAATCCCCTGCAATGGCAGGTGCTGCAGGCGTGGCTCGGCGGCGTACGGCGGGCTCGATGACGGCGAGGCAGCGGCGGGCGAGGATCGGCCGCGTGTGTTCATCGTCGGCGATCCCAAGCAGTCGATCTACCGTTTCCGGCGCGCCGAACCGCGTGTGTTCGACGCGGCGCGGGAGTTGCTTCGTCGCGACTTCGCCGCGACGCACTTGCGGACCAACGTCACCCGGCGCAACGCCCGCGCGATCGTCGACGTGCTCAACGCGACGATGCCGGGCGGCAATCCGCTGTACCAGGAACAGCGCACCTGCTCGCAGCAAACGGGCGCCTTCGTGCTGCTGCCGCTGGTCGAGCCGTAGCCTGCGGCGGCAGCGGCCGAACCGGCGCCGCTGCGCGACGTGCTGACGGTTCAACGCGGCGAGGCAGACCACGAGGCGCGCTATCGCGAGGGCAGGGTGCTGGCCAACGAGATCGCACACTGGGTCGGCGCGACGCGCGTCGTGCTGGACGACGGCACCGAGCGCGCCGCGCGCTGGTCGGACGTGCTGGTGCTGGTGCGCCGGCGCACGCACCTGGAGGCCTATGAGCGCGCACTGCGGGATGCCGGATTGCCGTTCGTCAGCGACCGGCGCGGGGGCCTGCTGACCACGCTGGAGGCCGAAGACCTGATCGCGCTGCTCGACTTCCTGACCTCGCCGTACGCCGACCTTCGCCTGGCCCACGCGCTGCGGTCGCCGGTGTTCGGCTGCAGCGACGACGACCTGATGCGCCTGGCCTCGGCGCCGGAGTCAAGCTGGTGGGAACGCCTGCAGGCACTGGAGGCCGACGCATCGCCCGCGCTGCTGCGCGCGCGCCAGCTGCTGCAATGGTGGCTCGACCTGGCGGGAGTGCTGCCGGTGCACGACCTGCTCGACCGCATCTATCACGAAGGCGACGTGCGCCGACGCTACGCCACCGTCGCCCCGGCGGCGCTGCATGCGCAGATCCAGGCCAATCTCGATGCCTTCATCGAGCTTGCGCTTGCCATCGATGCCGGTCGCTACCCGAGCCTGCCGCGCTTCGTCGACGAATTGGCGAACCTGAAACGCCACGGCAGTGACGAAGCGCCCGACGAGGGGTTGGCGGCGGCCGGCGATGCGCTGCGCGTGATGACCATCCATGGGGCCAAGGGACTGGAGGCCGAGATCGTCGCACTGGCGGATGCACATTCGCGCAATGCGCAGGATGGCGAGAGCGTGCTGGTCGTCTGGCCGCCGGAGGCGCCGGCGCCGTCCCACTTTTCGCTCGTGGCGCGCGGCGAGGCAACCGCACCGGACCCGGCGCGCGCCGCCTGGTTCGCCGAAGACGACACGCAGCGGGCGCAGGAAGACTGGAACCTGCTGTACGTGGCGGCCACGCGCGCGCGTCAGGTGCTCATCGTCTCGGGCACCGCACCGGCACGCGGAACTCTGGACGACACCTGGTATGCACGCTTGCAGGCGGCGGAGGCGCTGTCGGTCGGCGCGGCGCCCGCGCAACGCGTCGAGGCAGCGTCGAACGATCGCTGGGTGCTGGACTTCCTGCCCGAGCCGCTGCCCACCGGCCAGCGCATCGACGCCGGCCTCGACAGCGAAGCGATGCGCCTCGGCCGCGCCTGGCATGCCTTGCTCGAACTCGGCGAGCCAGCGTCGATCGACGCCGTGGTTCGGGCCCATGCGCTGACGCCGGCGCAGGCCGAAAGCGCCGTGGCGGCCGCGCGGCGCGTCCGGCGCGAATGGCCGCAGTTCTTCGGCGCGACGGCCGAGGCAGAGCTCGAACTCGTGGCCGCCAATGGCGACGTCCTGCGTGTCGACCGTCTCGTCGAGCATGAGGATGCCCTGTGGATCATCGACTTCAAGTGGCGTGTCACCGCGGACGAGCGACCGCCGTATGAAGCCCAGGTGAGGCGCTATGCCCAGGTCCTGAAGACGATACGCAGCGACAAGCCCGTGCGCATCGGACTGATCACCGCCGCAGGGGAGTTTTCCGAGGTCGTCGGCTGATCTCCGGCGCCGCGAGGTTCGTTGACGAAGTCGCGCGTTGCCGGAAGAATGATCGCGACCGGTCCGTCCTTGCATTGCGAGCGTGCAACTGGCGAACGGAGTGCGAATTTCGTACCGAAGTCAAAGGGAGACCACGATGCAGACATTGATACGGACAACAGGACTTGCCGCGGTCGCGCTGGTCGTGGGGAGTTGCGCCAGCACGCCGCCGCAACCGAACCCGAAGGACATGACGTTCTTCGTCACCAGCGTTGGACCGGGCAAGGGCGGCGATCTGGGTGGACTCGAAGGCGCCGACCAGCATTGCGCAAAGCTGGCCAAGGCCGCCGGTGCGCCGGATCGCACTTGGCGTGCCTACCTGAGCACCCAGGCTCCCGGCCTGCGCGATACGAACTTCGTCAATGCGCGCGACCGGATCGGTACCGGGTCCCTGGCAGAACGTCATGGGCGTGACGGTCGCGACGAGTGTCGACGACCTGCATTCACCGTCCAGCAACCTGACCAAGCAGACGGCCCTCACTGAGCGCGGACAGGTCGTCAATGGCACCGTGGACAAACCCAACCGGCACGACATGCTGACCGGCTCACGCCCCGACGGCACGGCGTTTCCGGGAGCGCCGTTTCCCGACATGACCTGCGGCAACTGGACGAAAGGCGGACCGGATGGTTCGGCCATGGTTGGACACCACGATCGTGCGGGTCCGATGATGACCTCGACCTGGACGACCTCCTGGAACTCCTCGCATCCCACGCTCGGATGCAACATCGAAAAGCTGAACGTGACAGGCGGCGAGGGAGCCTTCTACTGTTTCGCGGTGAAGTGAACCCGCGGGCGGCGCGGAGATCAGGCGCGCCGCCACTGATACCATTCGCTTCGGCGGGCCCCCTCGCATGGAGGTGCCGTGAACCTGGTCAGGTCGGGAACGAAGCAGCCACAGCGGATTCCCTTCAGTGCCGAGGACAAGGCTCGCCTCACTCGCCCATTGGGCGACTGAGGCGAGCCGTTGGCTCACTTGAAGCTGCAAGAGGGGCTGTGCCCCTCCTGGACCTCCCCCTCAAGCTAGAGAGCGTCGCGAGTGAGTTTCCGCATCGAGTCTGCGCGGCCGCAGGATGTGCCGCAGATCGTGGCGTTGATCCGCGCGCTGGCCGAGTACGAGAAGCTCTCGCACCTGGTCGTTGGCACGGAGGCACAGCTCCATGAGGAGCTCTTCGGCACGCGGCCGGTCATTGAGTCGGTGCTGGCGTGGGAAGGCGAACGGGCGCTTGGATTTGCGCTCTTCTTCCACAACTTCTCCACCTTCCTGGCCCGCCGCGGCTTGTACCTCGAGGATCTCTTCGTCGTGCCTGAGGCGCGCGGGCGAGGCATCGGCAAGGCGCTGATCCGGCACGGGGCGCAACTGGCGGTGCAGCGCGGATGCGGGCGCTACGAATGGTCGGTGCTGGACTGGAACACGCCGGCCATTGACTTCTACAAGTCGATCGGCGCCGACTTGCTCCCGGACTGGCGGATCTGCCGCATGACGGGCGACGCGCTCGCGCGCCTTGCCGAGGGCGACGCGGCATCCTCGTAGAATCCGCGCATGTCGTATCAGGTTCTGGCCCGCAAATGGCGGCCGCGCGATTTCTCGACGCTCGTCGGCCAGGAGCACGTCGTGCGCGCGCTCACGCATGCGCTCAGTGCCAACCGGCTGCACCACGCGTATCTCTTCACCGGGACGCGCGGAGTCGGCAAGACGACGCTGTCGCGCATTCTTGCCAAGGCGCTGAACTGCACCGGGCCGGACGGCGCAGGGCGGCATCACCGCGACTCCCTGCGGTGTCTGCGAGGCCTGCAAGGCAATCGACGCCGGGCGCTTCGTCGACTACATCGAGATGGACGCTGCCAGCAATCGTGGCGTCGACGAGATGGTCCAGCTGCTCGAACGCGCCATGTATGCCCCCAGTGCGGCGCGCTTCAAGGTCTACATGATCGACGAGGTGCACCAGCTCTCCGCGCACGCGTTCAACGCGATGCTCAAGACGCTGGAGGAGCCGCCGGACTACGTGAAATTCATCCTCGCCACGACCGATCCGCAGAAGGTTCCGGTCACGGTGCTGTCGCGCTGCCTGCAGTTCAACCTGAAGCAGATGACGCCGGCGGGGATCGCCGACCGCATGCGCGAGATCCTGGCGCAGGAAGGCATCGCGGCCGAGGATGCGGCGCTGCGCATGCTGGCGCACGCCGCGCGCGGCAGCATGCGTGACGGGCTCTCGCTGCTCGACCAGGCGATCGCCTACTCGGCCGGCAAGGTCTCGCTCGAGGCGGTGCGCGGCATGCTGGGCGCCATCGACGAGACCACCCTGGTGCGCGTGCTGGACGCGGTCGTCGGCCGCGACGCGGCGCGGGCGCTGGCCCTGGCCGACGAGATGAACGAACACAGCCTGTCGTTCGCGCAGGCACTGCGCGACCTGGCGAGCCTGCTGCACCGGATCGCGCTCGCCCAGCAGGTCGCAGCCGTCAATGAGGACGACGTCGATGCGGCCGAGGTGAAACGTCTGGCCGGCGCGATGGCACCGGACGAGGTGCAGCTCTACTACCAGATCGCCCTGCACGGCCGTAACGACCTGCACCTGGCACCCGACGAGTACGCCGGATTCACGATGACGCTGCTGCGCATGATCGCGTTCGCGCCGATCGCCGCGACAGCCGCGCCGGCTCCGCGCGCGGCGCCCCTGACGGCTGCCGCTCCCCCGCGCGCCACGGTTCCGGCGCCGGCGCGCAGCGCGGCTCCGGCGCCCGCTGCCGCCGCACCCGCGGCTCCGCGGGCGGCGCAGTCCCGTCTCCGCCGATGCGACGCCGGCAGTGGCCTTCGACGGTGACTGGCCGGCGCTGGTGGCGCGGCTGAAGGTGGCGGGCCTGGTGAAGGAACTTGCGCAACGCAGTGAACTCGTCGCGGCGGAGGGTGATCACTTCCGCCTGCGCGCACCCCTGAAGACGCTGATCGAGGCCGGCACCGTCGAGAAGCTGAAGGCCGCGCTCGCGGCCGCGCTCGGGCGAGCGGTCCGTGTCACGGCGGAGGTCGGCAACACGACGGGCCCGACCGCCGCAGGTATTGCGGCGCAGGCGAGCGCCGAGCGGCAGCGCCAGGCCGAGGAGGCGATCTATGGCGATCCCTTCGTGCGAGAATTGATCGACAACTTCGGCGCATCGGTCGATCCCGCATCGATCCGGCCGCGCGATGGCACCGACACGGGAACAAAGCGATGATGAAGGGGCAGTTGGCCGGCTTGATGCAACAGGCGCAGAAGATGCAGGAAGGCGTCAAGCGCCTGCAGGAAGAACTCGCCAACACCGAGGTCGAGGGTCAGTCCGGCGCCGGCATGGTCAAGGTCGTCATGACCTGCAAGCACGATGTGCGGCGCGTGGCGATCGATCCGAGCCTCGTGGGCGACGACAAGGACATGCTGGAAGACCTCGTGGCGGCGGCCTTCAACGACGCCGTGCGCCGTGCCGAGGCCGTGTCGCAGGAAAAGATGTCTGCAATCACCGCCGGCATGCCCTTGCCGCCCGGCATGAAGCTGCCGTTCTGAGACAGCGCCTTCGGTGTACGCGGCGGCAGAGCCGCCGCACGTGCACCTCAGGCGATTGATCAGCGGGCGGCCTTCGGGCCGGCCGGGCGCCCGGCCCGACATTCAACTGCTGGCTGCGCGTCGCGCTGTCCCGCGTACTTCGTCTGCGCCCGCATGAAACTTGGCCCGACGCTCGACCGGCTGGTCGATGCCCTGAAGCATCTGCCCGGCATCGGGCCGCGCTCGGCGCAGCGCATCGCCTTCCACCTGCTGCAGCACGACCGTGACGCGGCCGTGAAGCTGGGCGAGGCGCTGCTCGCCTCGGTGCAGGTGATCCGGCACTGCGCGCGCTGCAATACGCTGACCGAGCTGGAGATCTGCGACACCTGTTCGAGCGCACGCCGCGATGCGCAGATGCTGTGCGTCGTCGAGTCGCCGGCCGACCAGTTGATGATCGAGCAGTCGATGGCCTACTCCGGGCTTTACTTCGTCCTGCTCGGGCGCCTGTCGCCGCTCGACGGCATCGGGCCGCGCGAGATCCAGATGGAGCGACTGCTGGAGCGCGCCACGGATGGCATCGTGCGCGAAGTCATCGTTGCGACCTCGTTCACGCCCGAGGGCGACGCGACGGCACACTACATCGGCGAGCTGTTGCGCGCCCGCAATCCGGATCTGAAGATCACGCGCCTGGCGCGTGGCGTTCCGGCCGGTGCCGAGCTTGAATACACGGACGTCAACACGATCGCGCAGGCGATGCTGGACCGCCGCGCGTCGTGATGTGCCGGGCCTGAAACTGACTCCTACCGCGAGGCGACCGCGATGACGATTGCATTCTGGTGCGTGCTGCTGGCGGCACTGCTGCCTTACCTGGGAACTGTCGTCGCAAAGGCGAGCGGTGAGCGCTATAACAACCGCGATCCGCGGGCGTGGCTGGACCGCCAGACGGGTCTCAGCCGGCGTGCCGACAACGCGCAGAAGAACGGCTTCGAGGCGTTTCCGTTCTTTGCGGCGGCGGTCATCGTCGCGCATCTGACGCAGGCGCCGCAGGAACGCGTCGACATCGTCGCCATCATCTTCATCGCCGCGCGCGTCGGCTACTTCGTGTGTTATCTCGCCGACTGGCAGGCCGCGCGTTCACTGGTGTGGATGGTCGGTTTCGTCGCCTGCCTGACGATCTTCGTGCTGGGAGCCTGAGCGATGCCCGGGCCGCTTGCCGGGCTGAAGGTGCTCGAGCTCGGCACCCTGATCGCCGGGCCGTTCGCGGCGCGCATGTTCGCGGAGTTCGGTGCCGAGGTCATCAAGGTCGAGGATCCGGCGACGGGCGATCCGATCCGCAACTGGCGTTATCTGCATGAGGGCACGTCGCTCTGGTGGTACGTGCAGGCACGCAACAAGAAGTCGATCGCGCTCAATCTCAAGGACGCGCGCGCGCAGGCGATCGCGCGGACACTGGCGCTGGAGGCCGACGTCGTCATCGAGAACTACCGCCCCGGTGTGCTGGAGAAGTGGGGCCTGGGCTACGAGCAGTTGCGGACCGCGAATCCGGCGACCGTCATGGTGCGCATCTCGGGTTATGGCCAGACCGGACCGATGCGGGACCGGCCGGGATTCGGCGCGATCGGCGAATCGATGGGCGGAATCCGCTACGTCTCCGGGCATCCGGACCGGCCTCCGGTGCGCATCGGGATATCGATCGGCGACTCGATTGCGGCGCTGCACGGAGTCATCGGGGCGCTGATGGCGCTGCGCCATCGCGACGCTACCGGGGGCCGTGGCCGCGGCGAGGGCCAGTTCATCGACGTGGCGCTTTACGAGGCGGTGTTCAACATGATGGAGAGCACGGTGCCGGAGTTCGATCGCTACGGCGTGGTGCGCGAGCGTACGGGGGGTGCGCTGCCTGGCATCGTGCCGTCGAACACCTACACCTGCGGCGACGGCGCCGCGCTGGTGGTCGCGGGCAACGGCGATGCCATCTTCAAGCGACTGATGAACGCGATCGACCGCCCGGACCTGGCGGACGACCCCGCGCTTGCGCGCAACGAGGGCCGCGTCAAGCGCACCGAGGAGATCGACCGTGCGATTCAGCAGTGGTGCAGTGGCCGGACCATCGCGGAGGCGCTGCAGATCCTGCAGGCCGCCGACGTTCCGGTTTCGCGCATCTACAGCGTGGCCGACATGTTCGACGATCCCCAGTTCGCCGCGCGCGCAATGATCGAGTCGCAGCAGTTGCCCGATGGCACGCCGCTGAAGGTGCCGGCCGTCGTGCCCAAGCTGTCTGCAACGCCCGGGGGCACGGCCTGGCTGGGACCCGGGCTGGGGGAACATACCGAGGAAATCCTGACGCGGCTGGGCCATGATGCCGCTGCCATCGCGGTCCTCCGCGAGCAGGGCGTGATTTAAGATCCAACGAGCGGCGGCATGACCGCCGGAAGAATTCTCAAGGAGACTCGAATGCTTGTTCGCACCACCCGGCGTGCGGTGCTCATCGCCGCGGCTGCCACTGTTCTCGTCCCCGCGCTGGTCTCGGCGCAGGCCCTCGAAAAGAAGAAGGTCACCATCGCCGTCGGCGGCAAGAACCTCCTTTACTACCTGCCACTGACCGTGGCCGAGCAGAAGGGATTCTTCAAGGACGAAGGGCTCGACGTCGAGATCGTCGACTTCGCCGGCGGTGCGCGTGCATTGCAGGCGGTGGTCGGTGGCAGCGCGGACGTGGTGTCCGGCGCGTTCGAACACAACATCAACATGCAGGCCAAGGGCCAGCCGATGCGTGCCTTCGTGCTGCAGGGGCGGGCGCCGCAGATCGTGCTCGCGGTCAGCAACAAGACGATGCCGAACTACAAGTCGGTCGCCGACCTCAAGGGCAAGAAGATCGGTGTCACGGCGCCGGGATCGTCGACCAACATCATGGCCAACTTCGTGCTGGCCAAGAACGGCCTGAAGCCGGCCGATGTCTCGTTCGTCGGCGTCGGCGCGTCGCAGGGCGCCGTAGCGGCGTTGCGCTCCGGCCAGATCGACGCCATCTCCAATCTTGATCCGGTGATGACGATTCTCGCGCGCAGCAACGACATCAAGATCGTTTCCGATACGCGCGACGTGGCCGAGGCGGACAAGGTGTTCGGCGGGCCGATGCCGGCGGCGACGCTCTATGCCCCGGTGGCCTTCATCGACAAGAATCCCAACACGGTGCAGGCGCTGACCAATGCCATCGTGCGTGCAAACAAGTGGATCCAGCAGGCCGGACCGTCCGACATCGTGAAGGCCGTTCCGGAGGCCTATCTCCTGGGTGATCGCGCCGTCTACATCGACGCCTTCCTCAAGGCGAAACCGGCGCTGTCGCCGGACGGCATGATCCCGGAGGCCGGCCCGGCGACGGCGCTGCGCGCCCTGCAGAGCGTCGATCCGGCGATGCTGAACGCCAAGATCGATCTGAAGTCGGTCTATACAAACGACTTCGTCAAGAAGGCCAACGCGAAGTATCCGAAGGGCTAGCGTCTCCTGAGGCACCTGGCGTAACCGTCGCATCCGCGCACGCCGGGCCGGCCTCAGTGGCGCCCGATGCATCCGTGACGCCGGCACTTTCGCTCAAGGGCATCACCTGCACGTTCGTCTCCCGCGACGACCGTTCGCAGCGCTATACGGCGGTGCGCGACGTGACGCTCGACATCGCTCCGGGCGAATTCGTCAGCGTCGTCGGTCCGACGGGCTGCGGCAAGAGCACGCTGCTCAACGTGGCCGCTGGCCTGCTGGAGCCGAGCGCGGGGTCGGTGACAGTGTTTGGCGAGCCGCTGGCCGGCATCAATCGCCGCGCCGGCTACATGTTCCAGACCGAAGCCCTGATGCCGTGGCGAACGGCCCGCGACAACGTACTGGCGGGCCTGCAGTTCCGCGGCGTTGGTGAGGCCGAGGCGAGTCGCCAGGTGGACGACTGGCTGCAGCGCGTCGGCCTCGCTGGCTTCGGCGACCGCTACCCGCACCAGTTGTCCGGCGGCATGCGCAAGCGCACCGCACTTGCACAGACGCTTGTCCTCGATCCCGACATCATTCTGATGGACGAGCCGTTTTCGGCCCTCGACATCCAGACGCGGCAGCTGATGGAAAACGAAGTCCTCGAACTGTGGGCCGCAAAGAAGAAAGCGGTGCTGTTCATCACCCATGACCTGGATGAGGCCATCGCGATGAGCGATCGCGTCGTCGTGCTGTCCGCAGGCCCGGCGTCGCATCCGATCGGCGAGTTCGCGATCGACCTGGCGCGTCCGCGCGACGTGGCCGAAGTGCGCGTGACGCCGCGCTTCATCGACCTGCACAAGGCGATCTGGGATGTGCTGCGCGAGGAGGTCCTCAAGGGCTATGCGCAGCAGAAGAAGGCAGCCTGAAGATGTGGAAGGCGATCCGTCCCAACACCCGGAACCTGCGCATCTGGCAGGTCGGCGTGCTGGTCGCGCTGTTCGCCCTCTGGCATGTGATGACCGCGCCGGGCCTGATCCCGCCACTGTTCTTCGATAGCGAGAACGACGCCAAGTTCTTCTTCGGCGAGCCGCTGAAGATCCTGGCGCGCGTGTGGACCTGGTTCGTCGTCGATCGCGACATCTACCAGCATCTGTGGGTCACGCTGCTCGAAACGGTGCTGGCATTCCTGATCGGCACGGTCTCCGGACTTGTAATGGGCATGTGGCTCGCGCTGTCACCGGTCGCGGCGGCGATCCTCGACCCGTACATCAAGGCGCTCAACTCGATGCCGCGCGTGATCCTCGCGCCGATCTTCGCGGTGTGGTTCGGACTCGGGATCGCTTCGAAGGTCGCGCTGGGCTTCACGCTCGTTTTCTTCATCGTTTTCTTCAACGTCTACCAGGGCGTCAAGGAAGTCAGCCCGACCGTGCTGGCGAACGCCCGCATGCTGGGCGCCTCGCAGCGGCAGCTGCTGCGCCACGTCTACCTGCCGAGCGCCATGAGCTGGGTGTTCTCGTCGCTGCATACGTCAGTCGGGCTGGCCTTCGTCGGTGCGGTCGTGGGCGAGTACCTCGGCTCGTCGCGCGGCGTGGGCTACCTGATCCTGCAGGCCGAGGGAACGTTCGACATCAACACCGTCATGGCCGGCATCCTGGTGCTGACGGGGTTCGCGCTGGTGCTCGACTGGGCGGTCGGGCGGGTTGAAAAGCACCTGATGAAGTGGCAGCCGCGCGCGGGCGAAACGGAAAAGCTGTAGTTTTCAGGCCGAAGGCGACGGTTTGGGCGGCTCCACGGCCGGTACGCTCCTAGACTTTCGTAATCGGTCCACGCGGGGATGGAAGCCACTTACGAATATGGCGCTCAGCAGACGGCAGAGCCGTTCTGGCAGCGCATCCAGAAGTTCTTCCTGCTGCCGCTCGACCGGGCGGTACTGCTGCGCATCGGTGGTCTGTCCGGGGCGCTGGTGGTTTCGCTGGTCCTGCTGCTTTTCGGCGCCTTCGGCGTGGTCCTGCTGGCCGCCGCCGCATTTGCGTTGCTAGTGGCAGGCGCCCGCTACGGCTTCAAGATCATCGAGCGGTCGTCCAAGGGCTATCTCATTCCCTCCGACTATCCGCTGACCGACGAGGACCTTGTCGGCCGGTTCCTGCCGTACAAGTACGTGGCGATGAACGTGGTGTTCGCGCTGCTCGCGGCCTTGCTGATCAACATCCTGGGCCGCAACGAGATCCTCGGCATTCTGATCTGGGGCGGCTTCTTCGTCGTCCTGATGCCGGCTGCCACGATGCGGCTGGTCATGACCGGCAGCCTGCGCGGTACGCTCAATCCGACGGAACTCGTCAACGTGATCCGGCGCATCGGCAAACCCTACGCGGCGCTGTGTGCGTTCGTGTTCTTCGCCGACCTTTCGCGCACCTGGGGCATGGTATTTCTTGGCAATGCCGCTGGAATTGGCGCGGGCGGCGCTTCCGGGATGGGCTTCCTCGCGACCATGCTGGTGTTTCTGCTTTCGGCGGGCTTCTGGTACTTCACCTACGTCATCTGCGCACTGGTCGGCTACGCGATGTACCAGTATGCCGACCGTCTCGATATTTCCGTCGTTGGCCCCGGCGAGGAGCGGCTGATGAGTTCCACCGGTCGGCACGCGGACATCAAGTCCCGCACGCGCGATGCCCTGATCGGCCAGATGGTCACGCAGGGCGAAATCAAGGAAGCCATCGACCTGCTGAATGACGACCTGCGGCAGCGGCCCAACGACCTGTCATTGCACGCGCGGCTGCACAAGCTGCTGCTGGCGGAGAACTACACGCCGAAGATCGAGGATCACACCGAGAAGTACCTTGCGATGCTGGTGAAGTCACAGAACTGGCGCGAGGCGCTCGATCTCGTCGAAGAGGCACTCGCTCGGCGCGCCGACTGGGCGCCGCGCCAGGCCGAGTCGATCGCGCCGCTGGCTCGCGCCGCCCTGCAGAAGGGCCGGCCGCCGCTCGCCGCAACGCTGATCCGCGGCTTCGACAAGAAGTATCCCCACCACCCGGATGTGCCGCAGATCTATTTTGTCGGCGCGCAGTTGATGGCCGAGTCCGCCGGCAAGCCGGACGAAGCTCGCCGCATACTCAACTATCTGCTTCAGAAGTACCCGGCCGACCCCGTGTCCACGGAGGCGCGGCGCTACCTCGAAGTGATGGAAAGAATGAAGTAGGCGCCTCGGGTGTACGCGATCGGCTGCGCCGATCGCACGTGCACCCTCGGCGGAACTGCAAATCAGTCGGCTGCGCTCCGGAGCGGCCGCGCGCTCCGCCGAAGTACAAGCGCGGGCACTCCACCCCGCGACGCACCTCGCAGTGCCAGGATTGCCTCTCCCTCCTCGCCAGGCGAGGAGGGCGCAGGGAGGAGTGCCTACTTCCCTCTCGCTCGGCGAGAGGGCCAGGGTGAGTGTCGTGCTGTTGAGTGTCGGCGGAGCGCGCGGCCGCTCCGGAGCGCAGCCGACTAATCAATGTTGAGCGCGCACGCAGTGCGCGTACCGCGACGAGTGCACGTGCGAGCTCAGGGCTCGCGTACACGAGGCCGATCGAGCGCGTACACGAGGAGCGATACCCTCACTGATCTCCCCACCTCGTGTGCATGCGCGTGTCGAGATCCAGTTCGAGGTCCGACGCGGGCACGGTCGCGGGGTTGCCGCGCGGGTGCAGGCCGCGCGTGGTGGCGCCGCGGACGGTGAGCGGCGGTTCGCGGCTGGGAGCGATGCCGCCGAGCGTTCCTGGCGACGGAAAGTGCTGCGACAGTCGCTGCCTGACCTGGTCCGCCTGCTGGCGCAAGCCGTGGCGCGAGTACGTCGTGAAGAGCCCGAGCAGGCAGTCGGCCAGCTGGCGGCCATACAGGTTGCGCATCGTGCTGTCGCCCAGCAAGCCGTCGAGCACGCGCAACGCCGCTGCGTCCTCGCGCGTGGCGACCAGGCGACGCGCCAGCCGCAGCTGTTCGTCGACCGGCAGCACCGACAGCACATGCGGTTGGCTCATCTGCGTGTAGATCGGCCGCAGTTCGGTGCGGGCATGGCGAGTGCGTATCCAGAGCGCGCGCAACGCGGCGTCGGCCAGCGTGTCCTTGTCGCGCCCGAGCAGGGCCATGTTGAAGTAGGCGGTGGCGTACTGCGTGTTGGTGGGATCGTCCTGCAGCAACTCGCCATAAGCGGCGGCGGCCCGCCGAGTATCGAGCTTGGCGGCGGCCTGGCGCGCCTCCGTCAGCAGGGTCGACTTGCGTTCCGCGGGCGCCGCGGCGTACTGCTCGTCGAGTATGCGGTCGACCTTGCCGGCATCGGCCGGCTTCAGCAGCCACGCGATGGCGGCCCCGGCGATGAAGCCTGCCAGATGCACGTCATAGGCCACGCGGTCGCCCGGCGACAACGCCCACTGCACGGCCTCGAGTGCGATCCAGACCGGCAGCAGCAGCAATGCCGGCAGGCGGGCGGTATTGAAGTAGACGAAGAGCCAGTAGAAGACCGGCACCTTGCGCTTGCCGTACAGCACGGCCACCATGGCCATCGTTCCGGCAATCGACCCGGAAGCCCCGATCAGTCCCTGGCTGCTGACGAGCAGATGCACGGCGCCGGCCAGCGCGCCGCTCGCCAGGTAGGCCAGCAGGAATCGCCACCGTCCCAGTGCCGCCTCCGCGAACGGCCCGGCGAGCAGAAGTATCGCCATGTTGCCCAGCAGGTGCACCGCATCGCCATGCAGGAACTGGTAGGTGAAGAGCCGCACCAGATCGGCCGAGCCCGGCTCCAGCGCGAAGCGCTCGACGAAGACCTGCGACATCAGATCCTGGAAGCGGTCGCGTTGTTCGCGCCAGGCGGGGTAGGCGGGTTCGTCGGTGCGCACGACGCGCCCGGCCTTCAAGTCGTTCATGAACGCGCGATCGCGCTGCATGACCATCAGCACGGCGCGGGCCTCGTCGGGACTCGGGCCGGACCGGATCACGCTCAGGACCTGCATCGCCCGGCGGTCGCCCCGTCGCTCCAGATGGGCGGCGTAGCGGGGCAGCTCGACCTGCGGCAACTGGACGCTGAAGTAGTAGTCGGCGGCCCGTTCGTAGGCCTTGTTGTCGCCGGCCTGCAGAACGACATAGACGAGCAGGTTGATCGCCACCAGCGCGAGCGTCACCCACGGCAGGGACTTTGCCGTGAAGCGCGTCTGGTAGGGAATGATCAGCATCGTTCAGTCCGCCGCGACGATCAACTCTTCGAGGCGCCGCGAATCGGCCGCGAAGACGCGGATGCCCTCCGCCAGTTTTTCGACCGCCATCGCATCGTCGTTCAGGGAATACCGAAAGGCGGCCTCCGCAAGTTGCGGTTCGTCATGCTTCGTGTCGGGCGCGGCCAGGGCGCGCGGAACATCGCCCGTGGCTCCCGTGAGTTCATCCAGCAGCTCGGGGCTGATCGTCAGGAGATCGCAGCCGGCCAATGCGAGGATCTGCCCGGCATTGCGGAAGCTCGCCCCCATGATCTCCGTGCCATAGCCGGCACCCTTCAAGCGCGCGTGGATGGCACGGACCGAGCGTACGCCCGGATCGTTCGCACCGGCCATCGCCGCGTCGTCCCACGCGTTGCCCGCTGCCTTGCGATGCCAGTCGTAGATCCGCCCGACAAATGGGGAGATGAGCGTCGCACCGGCCTGTGCCGCCGCCACGGCTTGCGCAACCGAAAAGAGCAGCGTGATGTTGCAGTGGATCCCCTCGCGTTCGAGCACCTCGGCCGCACGTATTCCTTCCCACGTCGCTGCGATCTTGATCAGCACGCGCGCGGGATCGACCCCGCGCCGTGCGTAGAGATCGATCAGGCGCCGGGCCCGCTCGATCGTGGCGCGGGTGTCGAAGGACAGCCGCGCATCGACTTCGGTCGAGACACGCCCGGGGATCAGCTCCAGGATGCGCGCTCCGAACGCCACGAGCACGTGGTCGAGGCGCCTCTCGAGGCTGTCACCCGCGCTGCTTTGCAGGGCATCGGCCACCAGCGGGCGGTACTCGGGCTTCTGCGCCGCCTTCAGGATCAGCGAGGGATTTGTCGTGGCGTCGCGCGGCCGCAGCCGCTCGATAGCCGCCAGTTCGCCGGTGTCCGCGACGATCGTGGTGTGGCGCTTAAGGCCCTCCAGTAGCGATGGCATGCAGGGGTCGAGTGCTCGCGCAGTGACGGCAAGATATAATTTCGCAGTTTATCGGTAGCCAATTTGCGGTAGTGGTGCGGTTTCCTCGGTTTCCGACCCGCATATCGCAAGCCGGACGCCGGCAGTCGCCTCGGACCGCCGGTTCTGGCGATAAGGAGCCCGCTTGTCCCCCCTGATCGTCGATCCGCGCCCCGTCGCGGCCCTCGTGCTGGCCGACGGAACGGTCTTTCGCGGCCGCTCGATCGGCGCCGCTGGAGAAACCCTGGGCGAAGTCGTGTTCAACACGGCCATCACCGGGTACCAGGAGATCCTGACCGACCCGTCCTATGCCGGCCAGATCGTCACGCTGACGTATCCGCACATCGGCAACACCGGCGTCAACGACGAAGACGAAGAAGCCTCACGCGTGTTTGCGGCGGGGCTCATCGTGCGCGATGTGCCGCAGCGCGCGTCGAACTTCCGACTGCAGCGCGACCTGCCGACCTACCTGCGCGCGCACGGCATTGTCGGCATCGCCGATATCGACACCCGCAAGCTCACGCGCATCCTGCGCGAAAAGGGTGCACAGGCCGGCTGCATCGTTGCCGCGGCCGAGGGCGCCGAGCTGACAGATGCCATGGTCACGGCCGCGCAGGCGCGTGCCCGCGCCTATCCCGGAATGGCCGGGCAGGATCTCGCAAAGGCTGTGACGACAGCGGCGCCGTATGCATGGAATGAAGGCAGCTGGCGCCTGGCGCGGGCCGACGGTACGCCCGGGCACGTCACGCCGGAGGCAACACGCTTCCACGTCGTCGCCTACGACTTCGGCGTCAAGCGCAACATCCTGCGGCTGATGGCAGACCGCGGTTGCCGCATCACGGTCGTGCCGGCGCAGACACCGGCCGCCGCGGCCCTGAAGCTCGGTCCTGACGGCATCTTCCTCTCCAACGGTCCGGGTGATCCGGAGCCCTGCAGCTACGCCATCGAGGCGGCGCGCGCGTTCATCGCGCGGCGGGTGCCGACCTTCGGAATCTGCCTCGGCCACCAGATCATGGGGCTCGCCGTGGGCGGACGTACGCTGAAGATGAAGTTCGGCCACCACGGCGCCAACCATCCGGTCCTGGATGTCGAGACGAAGCGCGTTTACATCACCAGCCAGAACCACGGCTTTGCGGTCGACGAAAAGTCGCTGCCGGCCAACATCAAGGTCACGCACGTGTCGCTCTTCGACGGCTCGCTGCAGGGCTTCGCGCTGACCGATGCGCCGGCCTTCTGTTTCCAGGGCCACCCCGAGGCCAGTCCCGGTCCGCACGACATCCAGGGTCTTTTCGATCGCTTCATCGCGTCGATGGAGGCGCGATGAGCGGCGTCGATAGCGTGAAGAGCGCTCTGGCCGAGGCGGCCGACAGCCTGTCGCGACTGCAAGCAGACACCGCGATGCTCGAGCGCATCGCGCAGGCCGGCGCCATGCTGGCTGACACCTTTGCTGCCGGCGGCCGCGCCTACTCGTGCGGCAATGGCGGCTCCATGTGCGACGCGATGCACTTTGCCGAGGAGCTGACGGGCCGGTTCCGTGACGATCGGCGCGGCTATGCGGCGCTGGCGATCAGTGATCCCGGCCATCTCACCTGCGTCGGCAACGACTACGGCTACGAGCGTGTATTCGCGCGCTTCATCGAGGCGCACGGGCGCGCGGGCGACGTCCTGCTCGCGATCACGACCAGCGGCACCAGTCGCAACGTCGTCGCCGCGGCGCAGGCGGCGAAGGAACTTGGCA
The DNA here is from genome assembly GCA_963780715.1 of uncultured beta proteobacterium. GTDB lineage: Bacteria > Pseudomonadota > Gammaproteobacteria > Burkholderiales > Burkholderiaceae_F > JALORV01. The sequence continues at coordinate 105,313 of CAWADK010000010.1, read as the reverse complement.
TGAAGGTGATCGCGCTGACCGGGCGCGCCGCCACGCCGATCACAGATCTGGCCGACATCGCGATCGTCACGCCCGGCGGCAAGTACGCGGACCGCGTGCAGGAGCTGCACATCAAGGTCATCCATATCCTCATCGAACTGGTCGAGCGTCGGCTCGCGCCTGACAACTACCGAGCCCAGCATGCCGCGTCGTAGCGATCTGAAGAGCATCCTGATCATCGGCGCGGGGCCGATCGTCATCGGCCAGGCCTGCGAGTTCGACTACTCCGGCGCGCAGGCCTGCAAGGCGCTGAAGCAGGAGGGCTACAAGGTCATCCTGGTCAACAGCAATCCGGCGACGATCATGACCGACCCGGAGACGGCCGATGTCACCTACATCGAGCCGATCACCTGGCAGGTGGTCGAACGCATCATCGCGAAGGAGAAGCCGAGCGCGGTGCTGCCGACGATGGGCGGGCAGACGGCGCTCAACTGCGCGATGGACCTCTACAAGAACGGCGTGCTGCACAAGCACGGTGTCGAGCTGATCGGCGCTTCGCCGGCGGCGATCGAGAAGGCCGAGGATCGGCTCAAGTTCAAGGAGGCCATGACCAGCATCGGGCTGGCTTCGGCGCGTTCGGGCATCGCGCACACGATGGACGAGGCGCTCGTCGCGCAGAAGTCGATGGGCTTTCCGGTCGTCGTGCGGCCGAGTTTCACGCTCGGCGGCACCGGCGGCGGCATTGCCTGGAACATGGAAGAGTTCGTCGCGATCTGCACGCGCGGGCTGGATCTCTCGCCGACGCGCGAGCTGCTGATCGAGGAATCGCTGATCGGCTGGAAGGAATTCGAGATGGAAGTCGTCCGCGACAAGGCGGACAACTGCATCATCGTGTGCTCCATCGAGAACCTCGACCCGATGGGCATCCACACCGGCGACTCGATCACGGTGGCGCCGGCGCAGACGCTGACCGACAAGGAATACCAGCTGCTGCGCGACGCCAGCATCGCGATCCTGCGCGAAATCGGCGTCGACACTGGCGGCAGCAACGTGCAGTTCGCGATCAATCCCAAAGACGGCCGGATGATCGTCATCGAGATGAATCCGCGCGTCAGCCGCTCCTCGGCGCTCGCCTCCAAGGCGACGGGCTTTCCGATCGCCAAGGTCGCGGCCAAGCTGGCGGTCGGTTACACGCTCGACGAGCTGCGCAACGAGATCACCGGCGGCGCCACGCCGGCGTCGTTCGAGCCGACGATCGACTACGTCGTCACCAAGATCCCGCGCTTCGCGTTCGAGAAGTTCCCGCAGGCCGACAACCACCTGACCACGCAGATGAAGTCGGTCGGCGAGGTGATGGCGATCGGCCGCACCTTCCAGGAGTCGTTCCAGAAAGCGCTGCGCGGCCTGGAAGTCGGCTCCGACGGGCTCGACGAGCGCACGACCGACCGCGACGAGATCGTCGAGGAGATCGGCGAGCCGGGCCCTGACCGGATCTGGTTCGTCGGCGATGCGTTCCGCATCGGCATGACGCTTTCGGAGGTGTTCGAGGAAACGGCGATCGACCCGTGGTTCCTGGCGCAGATCGAGGAACTCGTGCAGATCGAAGGGCGGCTGCAGGGGCGCTCGCTGGCCCAGCTCAATGCCGAGGAACTGCGCTTCCTGAAGCGCAAGGGCTTCTCCGATCGCCGCATTGCCAAATTGCTGGCGGCATCGCCCGCCGACGTACGCGCGGCACGCGTCGCGCACGGTGTGCGCCCGGTGTTCAAGCGGGTCGACACCTGCGCGGCCGAGTTCGCGACGACCACCGCCTACATGTACTCGACCTACGAGGACGAGTGCGAGGCCGCGCCGACGGACCGGAAGAAGGTCATCGTGCTGGGCGGCGGCCCGAACCGGATCGGGCAGGGCATCGAGTTCGACTACTGCTGCGTGCACGCGGCCTTCGCGCTGCGCGATCACGGGTTCGAGACCATCATGGTCAACTGCAACCCGGAGACCGTCTCGACCGACTACGACACGTCCGACCGCCTCTACTTCGAGCCGCTGACGCTGGAAGACGTGCTGGAGATCGTCGACAAGGAAAAGCCCTTCGGTGTCATCGTGCAGTACGGCGGCCAGACGCCGCTGAAGCTCGCGCGCGACCTCGAGGCCAACGGCGTGCCGATCATCGGCACCAGCCCGGACTCGATCGACATTGCCGAGGACCGCGAGCGCTTCCAGCAACTCCTGCACAAGCTGGCGCTGAAGCAGCCGCCCAATCGAACGGCGCGCGCGGAAGCCGAGGCGCTGCAACTGGCCGAAGAGATCGGCTACCCGCTGGTCGTGCGGCCCAGCTACGTGCTGGGCGGGCGCGCGATGGACATCGTGCACGAGCCGCGTGACCTCGAGCGCTACATGCGCGAGGCGGTGAAGGTCAGCAACGATTCACCCGTGCTGCTCGACCACTTCCTCGACGATGCGATCGAGGTCGATGTCGACTGCCTGTCCGATGGGAAGCGCGTGCTCATTGGCGGCGTCATGGAGCACATCGAACAGGCCGGCGTGCACTCGGGTGACTCGGCGTGCTCGCTGCCGCCGTACTCGCTCTCGGCTGCCACGATCGCGGAGCTGAAGCGCCAGACCGAAAAGATGGCGCGTGCGCTGAACGTGATCGGCCTGATGAACGTGCAGTTCGCGATCCAGACCGCTGCCGACGGCACCGAGACGATCTACGTGCTGGAGGTCAACCCCCGTGCTTCCCGTACCGTGCCCTTCGTCTCGAAGGCCACCGGCATGCCTCTGGCCAAGTACGCCGCGCTGGCGATGGCCGGGATCGACTTCGAGCGCCAGGGCGTGACGCACGAGATCGTGCCGCCGTACTTCTCGGTCAAGGAAGCGGTGTTTCCTTTCGCGAAGTTCCCCGGTGTCGATCCACTGCTCGGGCCCGAGATGCGGTCGACCGGCGAAGTCATGGGGGTCGGGCAGACCTTCGGCGAGGCGCTGTTCAAGTCGCAGCTCGGTGCGGGCGCCGGGCTGCCGGAAAAGGGCGCCGTCTTCCTGAGCGTCAAGGACTCGGACAAGCCCAAGGTCGTTGCCCTCGCGCAGCTGCTGCATGACATGGGCTACGAACTGGTCGCCACGCGCGGCACCGCGCAGGCGCTCGAGCAGGCCGGGATTCCGGTCAAGTCGGTCAACAAGGTCAAGGACGGCCGCCCGCATGTGGTCGATCTGCTCAAAAATGGCGATATCCAGCTCGTCATCACGACGGTTAGCGAGGTGCGCAGCCAGATCGCGGACTCGCGTTCGATCCGGACGACGGCTCTGGCGCAGCGGGTGACCTACTACACGACGATGGCCGGCGGGCGCGCCGCCATCGAAGGCATGAAGCACCTCGATCACCTCGAGGTCAACGACCTGCAGGGGCTGCACCGCCGACTGAACGCCTAGCGCCGCCGGGCGGCGCCCGGTTGCGCGAACGCGGCGCATTGGCTAGAGTGCATCAGCGGCCCCGGCATTGCCGGGGCCTTGTTTTTCCAGGAGATTTCGCAGGACATGCCGGGCATACCGATCACCGCACGTGGCGCCGAGAAGCTCAAGGCCGAATTGCAGCGCCTCAAGGCCGTGGACCGGCCGGCCATCATCCAGGCCATCAAGGATGCGCGCGAAAAGGGCGATCTTTCGGAGAACGCCGAATACGACGCCGCGCGCGAGCGTCAGGGCTTCATCGAGGGCCGGATCCAGGAACTCGAAGGTAAGCTCGGCATCCTGCAGATCATCGACCCGACGACGGTGGATGCCGCCGGTCGCATCGTCTTCGGTGCGACCGTCGAGCTCGAGGACCAGTCGTCGGGTGAAGTCGTGAAGTACCAGATCGTTGGCGACGACGAAGCCGACATCAAGGCCGGACTGGTCTCGGTGTCGAGCCCGATCGCGCGCGCGTTGATCGGCAAGTCCGAAGGCGACATGGCCGAGGTCCTCGCGCCGGTCGGCAAGCGCGAGTACGCCGTCGTCTCGGTCGCCTATCAGTAGCCGTTAGCGGGCACGCCCGCCGCCGCGCTTCGCGACATTCGTTCGCCCGGCGGCACGCGTTGCCGCGCCAGGATCGCGGCGCGGTGCCGTCGGCCGGTTGACGCGCTCGGCGTCACGCCGATCTGCCGTCGAACGCTTGGGCGCCGAGGGCTTGCCGGGCGTCTTCGCACGTGTGGCCGTGCCAATCCTTCTCGCCGGTGCCTTGGGCGACCGTTCAACACCTGCGGTGCGGGGGCGTGCCGATTTGGCAGCCTTGGCTGGCTTGACGGGTCTGGCCGGTGCCTTCTCCTCGGGCGCGGGACGGTAGAACAGCAGCAGCTTGCCAATTGACTGCACGCGCGCGGCCGACAGCGCTTCGGCAACTTCTGCGAACAGGGACTCGCGCTCCTCGCGATCGTCGCTTGGCACCTTGACCTTGATGAGTTCGTGCGACGCGAGCGCACGGTCGATTTCCTTCATCACCGGCGCGCTCAACCCGGAATTGCCGAGCAGCACGACAGGCTTGAGTCCGTGGGCGCGTGCCTTCAGCGCCTGGCGTTCCTTCGGGGTCAGTTGAATCTCGGGCATAGTGTTCTCTCCTTGTTTTTCCAGTTTAGCCACGGATGCCGCAGGCGAAGAAGAAACATCGCTCCAATCCCGAGTGGATCAAGCGCCATGTCACCGACCCCTTCGTCAAGCGGTCGGTGCAGGAGGGGTTTCGCTCGCGCGCCGCGTACAAGCTGACGGAGATTGCCGATACCGACCGGCTGCTGAAACCCGGGATGGTCGTCGTCGAACTCGGTGCCGCGCCGGGCAGCTGGACCCAGGTGGTCAGGAAGCGGCTGGCGGGGCCCGACGGCAAGCCGAGGGGCCGCATCGTCGCGCTCGACATCCTGCCGATGGACCCGGTGCCGGACGTCGACTTCATCCAGGGCGACTTCCGTGATGAGGAGGTCGAAGCGCAGCTTGCCGCGCGGCTGGGTGGCGCCGCCGTCGATGTCGTCCTGTCGGACATGGCGCCCAACCTGTCGGGGGTGGCCGCGGCCGATGCGGCGCGCAGCCTCCTCGTGGCCGAACTGGCCGCGGATTTTGCCGCCAAACACCTGAAACCGGACGGCGTTTTCCTCGTCAAAGCCTTCCAGGGCAGCGGTTATAGCCAGTATGTCGAACACCTGAAGCGGACGTTCCGCAGTGTCTCGACGCGGAAGCCCGCCGCATCGCGGGAGTCCTCGGCCGAGGTCTACCTGCTGGCGCGGGGTGTCCGCCCCGTCCAGAAAGACCCGGACGGCGATGAGGCCGGGCCTTGAATTGATGCCACGTTCGCCCCCAACTTGTCCTAGTCGGGCGGGCGCGGGGATTAGAATGCTTGCGCAACGGTACGACGGCTCTATTGCCCTGATTTCCTGATCATTTTGCCGGGCCGGTCCGCTGATTCGGCGGTGCGCGTCCCCTAGGAGTCCTTCTTGAACAACAACATGTTCGCGAAAGCTGCCATCTGGATGGTGATCGCGCTCGTTCTGTTTACGGTCTTCAAGCAGTTCGAGAGCCGGCAGCGGCCGGCCGAGACCGTGAGCTACACACAGTTCCTGGAAGAGGCCAAGGCCGGCAAGATCAAGCGGGTCGAAGTCCAGGGCCGCACGCTGCAGGTCACGCCGACCGATGGCGCGCGTTACACGCTGACCTCGCCCGGCGACGCCTGGATGGTGAGCGACCTGATGAAGTCCGGCGTGCAGGTCTTCGGCAAGCCCGAGGAAGAGCAGTCGCTGCTGACGACGATCTTCGTTTCGTGGTTCCCGATGCTGCTGCTGATCGGCGTCTGGATCTTCTTCATGCGCCAGATGCAGGGCGGCGGCCGCGGCGGTGCCTTCAGTTTCGGCAAGTCGCGCGCGCGCATGCTCGACGAGAGCAACAATTCGATCACCTTCGTCGACGTCGCCGGCTGCGACGAGGCGAAGGAAGAAGTGCAGGAACTCGTCGAGTTCCTGCGCGACCCGTCCAAGTTCCAGAAGCTGGGCGGCCGCATCCCGCGCGGCGTGCTGCTGGTCGGCTCGCCGGGCACCGGCAAGACGCTGCTCGCGAAGGCCATCGCCGGCGAGGCCAAGGTTCCGTTCTTCTCGATCTCCGGTTCGGACTTCGTCGAGATGTTCGTCGGCGTCGGTGCGGCACGCGTGCGCGACATGTTCGAACAGGCGAAGAAGCACGCGCCCTGCATCATCTTCATCGACGAAATCGACGCGGTCGGCCGCCAGCGTGGCGCCGGCCTGGGCGGCGGCAATGACGAGCGCGAGCAGACGCTGAACCAGATGCTGGTCGAGATGGACGGCTTCGAGACGGGCCTCGGCGTCATCGTCATCGCGGCGACCAACCGCCCCGACGTGCTCGATCCGGCGCTGCTGCGTCCGGGTCGCTTCGACCGCCAGGTGGTCGTGCCGCTGCCCGACATCCGCGGCCGCGAGCAGATCCTCAACGTGCATATGCGCAAGGTGCCGATCGGCGCCGACGTCAAGGCCGATGTCATCGCGCGCGGCACGCCGGGCTTTTCGGGCGCTGACCTTGCCAATCTGGTCAACGAGGCGGCGCTCTTCGCGGCGCGTCGCAGTGCGCGCGTTGTCGAGATGACGGACTTCGAGAAGGCCAAGGACAAGGTCATGATGGGCGCCGAGCGCAAATCCATGGTCATGTCCGAGGAGGAGCGTCTCAACACGGCGTATCACGAGTCGGGCCACGCGCTCGTCGCCAAGCTCGTGCCGAAGAGCGACCCGGTGCACAAGGTCACGATCATTCCGCGCGGCCGCGCGCTCGGCCTGACGATGCAGTTGCCCGAGCAGGACCGCTATTCCTACGACAGGCAGTACCTGCTGTCGCGCATCGCGGTGCTGTTTGGCGGCCGCATCGCCGAAGAGGTGTTCATGCACCAGATGACCACCGGCGCCAGCAACGACTTCGAGCGTGCCACGCAGCTGGCGCGCGACATGGTCACGCGCTACGGCATGAGCGACGCGCTCGGTCCAATGGTCTATGCGGAGAACGAGGGCGAAGTGTTCCTCGGACGGTCGATCACCAAGACCACGCACGTCTCGGAAGAGACGATGCGCAAGGTCGATGGTGAGATCCGTCGCATCATCGACGAGCAGTACGCGCTGGCGCGGCAAGCTGATCGAAGAGCAACCGCGACAAGATCGAGGCGATGACCAAGGCGCTGATCGAGTGGGAAACCATCGACTCCGACCAGATCGACGACATCATCGCCGGCAAGCCGCCGCGCCCGCCGAAGTCGACCGGCTCGACGCCTCCAACAGGAGGCAAATCGGCCGCAGGCGGCGTCGAAGGGGCTGCGCAGCCGGCCTGAGCGAAATCGATCGCGCAATGAGAGGCCGGCCCGTCCGGCCTCTTTTTTTGCGTGTCTACAATTCCCGGATGAGCAAACGATCGTCGACGCCGTTTGAACTGTCGGCGACTTGGTCGGTTGCCGGCAGGGTCATTGACCTCGCCCGGCCCCTGATCATGGGCATCGTCAACGTGACGCCCGACTCGTTCTCCGACGGTGGGCGTTACCTGTCCGCCCCCGCCGCGCTCGCACATGCCGAGCGGCTGATCGAGGAAGGCGCCGACCTGCTCGACATCGGTGGCGAGTCCACCCGGCCGGGTGCCGCCGACGTTTCCGAGATGGAAGAGATGGACCGGGTGCTGCCGCTGGTCGAGGCGCTGCGATCCGGTCACGTGCCGATTTCCGTGGACACCAGCAAGCCGGAGGTCATGCGCGCTGCGCTGGCGGCCGGGGCGGCCGTGATCAACGATGTGCGGGCATTCCGCACGCAGGGAGCGCTGGAGGCGGTACGCGGGAGCGACTGCGGCCTCGTGCTGATGCACATGCAGGGTTCGCCGCGGACGATGCAGAGCGAACCGCAGTACGACGATGTCGTGGCGGAAGTGACCGCGTTCCTGCGCGGACGTGTCGCCGACCTGGCGAACGCCGGCATCGATTTCTGTCGGATCGCCGTTGATCCGGGCTTCGGTTTCGGCAAGTCGGTGGAGCACAATTTCACATTGCTGCGTCGGTTGCCAGCGCTGCAGGCCATTGGCCGTCCGGTGCTGGTGGGTCTGTCGCGCAAGTCGATGCTCGGTGCAGCCACGGGCCGTGCGGTGGATGATCGTGTCGCGGGGTCGGTTGCGGCGGCAGTGCTGGCGGTCGAGCGCGGCGCGCGTATCGTGCGCGTACACGACGTCGCGGCGACGCGCGATGCGCTGCAGGTGTGGGCTGCCACCACGGGAGGACAGAAGAGATGACGCGCAAGTATTTCGGCACCGATGGCGTGCGTGGCACGGTGGGCGAGGACCCGATCACGCCCGAGTTCGTGCTGCGGCTCGGGCAGGCGGCGGGCCGCGTGCTGGCGCGCAAGGCCGAGGGCGGCGCCGGTCGCCCATCGGTGCTGATCGGCAAGGACACGCGCATCTCCGGTTACATGCTGGAGGCCGCGCTCGAAGCCGGCTTCTCGAGCGCGGGGGTGGACGTCGTGCTGTCGGGCCCGTTGCCGACGCCGGCCGTGGCCTACCTGACGCGCGCGCTGCGGCTCGACGCCGGCATTGTCATCAGCGCTTCGCACAATCCTTATCCGGACAACGGCATCAAGTTCTTTTCGGCGCGCGGGACCAAGCTGCCCGACGCGCTCGAGGCCGAAATCGAACGCGAACTCGACCAGCCGTGGCACTGCGTCGAGGCGCGCCGCCTGGGCAAGGTCCGCCGCCTCGAAGATGCGGCAGGACGCTACATCGAGTTCTGCAAGCGCACGTTTCCGAACGAATTCGACCTCAAGGGGCTGAAGGTCGTCGTCGACAGCGCCAACGGTGCGGCCTACCACGTGGCGCCGCACGTGTTCCACGAACTCGGTGCCGACGTCGTCTGGCACGGCGCGTCGCCCAACGGCATGAACATCAACGACGGCGTCGGCGCGCTCTACGGCGAGCAACTGGCGCATGCCGTGCAGGCGGCCGAAGCGGATCTCGGCATCGCGCTCGATGGCGACGCCGACCGCGTGCTGATCTGTGACGCTGACGGCCGCCTCTACAACGGCGACGAACTGCTGTACGTCATCGTGCGCGACCGCATGCGTCAGGGAAAGGTGGCCGGTGCCGTCGGCACCCTGATGACCAACTACGCGCTCGAGCGGCGCTTTGGCGAGCTTGGCATCGGATTCGCGCGCGCCAAGGTCGGAGATCGCTACGTCCTCGAAATGCTGGAGGAGAAAGGGTGGCTGTACGGCGGCGAAGGGTCGGGCCACCTGCTGTGCCTTGACTGCCACACCACCGGCGATGGCACGGTCAGCGCGCTGCAGGTGCTGGCCGCGATACGCCGCAGTGGCAAGACACTGGCCGAGTTGACCTCCGACCTTGTGCTGCTGCCGCAGGCGCTGGTCAACGCGCGCATCGAGCGCGGCTTCGACTGGAAGTCCTATGCGCCGCTGGTCGACGAAATGTCGGTCGTCGAGCGCGAACTGAGGGGCGCCGGGCGCGTGCTGATCCGGCCCTCGGGCACCGAGCCGGTGCTGCGCGTGATGGTCGAGGCCGCCGAGCCCGAAATCGCCGAGGCGATGGCGCAGCGACTCGCAAGCCGCGTCGGCGCGGTCGTGCACCACTGAGACCGGGCATGGTACGCGGCGCGCAGTCGACACGACTGCGTGGCGCCCGCTGGCGACGTAGTCGGACCCGTCGTACGGCCTTCGCTTGCGGGTCCGCTCTTCGAACGGCAGCTCGTCGGACCTTTCGAGACCTCGAGCGACGGTGTGCGCGGCGTCAGCCGGTGGCGTGCCGCAACGCGGTCGTCGTCGTCCTCAGCCGAGCGGCTTCTGCAGCGCGATGAACTGCGCCGTCGCCGCGCGCCAGGAGTAGCGCTCCGCATAGTTGCGGCACTCGCTTCGATCGATGCGCAGCGCGTGCAGCGCCGCCTTGCGCAGGTCCTCGTCGAGCACGGCGACCGATGAACCGCCGACGACATCGATCGGTCCCTGCACCGGAAACGCTGCCACCGGTGTCCCGCAGGCCAGCGCTTCGAGCATGACCAGCCCGAACGTGTCGGTGCGGCTGGGGAACACGAAGACGTCCGCCGTGCTGTAGAGCCGCGCCAGACGCTCCGGGTCGAGCACGCCGACGAAGCGCACTTCCGGGAAGCGCCGTGTCAGCGTTTCAAGTGCCGGCCCGATCCCGGCCACGACCTTGGTGCCGGGCAGGTCGAGCGCGAGAAACGCCTGGATGTTCTTCTCGACCGAGACCCGTCCGACGTACAGGAAGACCGGACGCCTGAGGTCGCTGAAGAGTGGCTCGCGTGGAGTGAAGGTGTCGAGGTCGACGCCGCGTGTCCACAGCGACACGTTTGCGAGGCCGTTGCTTCGCAGTTCGCGTTCGACCGTCGGCGTGGGCGCCATCACGGACGCGGCAGGGCCGTGGAAGTGGCGCAGGAAGCGATAGGTCCAGCGTTCGGGGATGCGGAACATCGCGGCGAGGTACTGTGGAAAGCGCGTGTGGTAAGCCGTCGTGAACGAAAGGTCCCGCTTGCGGCAGTAGCGCCGCGCGGCCTGTCCGAGCGGTCCCTCGGTGGCGATATGGATGGCGGCATCCGCCGCACCGGCAAGCTCCTGTTCGAGCAGAGCCGCAAGGCGACGGGCGGGCCACAGCGACAGGCGGATCTCGCGATAGCCGGGGCAAGGCACCGAGGGAAACGACAGTGGCGTGATCACCGCGGTCGTGTGGCCGGCGAGCGCCAGCTCGCGGTTGGTGGCCTCGATCGTGCGCACCACGCCGTTGACCTGCGGATGCCAGGCATCGGTGACGGTAATCACTTTCATGCGAGCGCCTTGTCGGGGAGGGGAGAGGTGGGCGGTGATCGCGACTTCGCCTTCGTCGTTCCAGTGCACCGCAGACAGGGCGGGCGCGAGCTGGCGATCCCAGGTGACGATGCGCAGTTCGCCCTCGTGCGTCTCGACCAGCGCGGTCAGGCTCTCGACCCAGTCGCCGTCGTTGCAGTAAAGCAGGCCGTCGATCGGCCGGATCTCGGCCTTGTGGATGTGCCCGCAGACGACGCCGTCATAGCCATGACGGCGCGCCTCGCGCAGCAGTACCTGCTCGAATCCGGTGATGAAGCTGACGGCATTCTTGACGCGGTGCTTGAGGTACTGGGACAGGCTCCAGTAGGGCAGTCCGAGCCTCACGCGAACACGGTTGAAGTGATTGTTGAGCCAGAGGACGAAGTCATAGAGCGAGTCGCCGACGTAGGCCAGCCAGCGGGCATGCAGCATCACGCCGTCGGCAAAGTCACCGTGCACGACCCACAGGCGTCGCCCGTCGCGCAGTGTGTGCACGGCATCCTGGCGGATCGCCACCTGTCCGAAGTCCAGTCCGGCGAACTGCCGGCCGACTTCGTCGTGGTTGCCCGGGATATAGACGACGTGCGTGCCCTTGCGCGCCTTGCGCAGTACCTTCTGCACGATGTCGTTGTGCGACTGCGGCCAGTGAAACGACTTCTTCAGTGCCCAGCCGTCGATGATGTCGCCAACGAGGTAGAGCGTGTCAGACTCGTTGTGGCGCAGGAAGTCGAGCAGGAAGGAAGCCTTGCAGCCGCGCGTGCCGAGATGGATGTCAGAGATGAAGATCGCGCGGTAGCTGCTGCGAAGGTGGCTCGTCCGGCGCCTCGGCATTTGCGTCGAAGGACGGCAGCGCCAGCCGGGGATCGATCGCGCCGGCTGAACGGAGCGTCGTCGCGCTCGTTGAGCCCCACAACGCGACCTTGAACTGAAACCATCGCACCATGAGGAACGCAGGGTAGGGAGGTCCGGTGACTCCCAGATGACACGGGAACTTGTCGCCGTTTCTTCAAGTGCATTCGGAAGTCGCCGCTAAGACCCTACGTCATGAGGGTTTCATCAACTCGAAACGCGTCGGTCACCGGACATCGCGACACTCGCGCCTTTCCGCAACCCGCTTGACCCGCACCCGGAGGCATTGCCCATGCTGCATGACGATGACGTCGTCACCAATACTTCGTCCAATCCCCACATCAACGAACTGATCGAGCAGCGCCTGCAGGACCCCGCACGGCGCAAGTTGCTGCGCGGCGGTTTCGGCGCCGCGTCGCTGTCGTTCATCGGCGCGTCGGGCCTGCTGGCGGGCTGCGGTGGCAGCGACGACATTGTCTCGACGCTCGTGCCGGCTCCAGCTCCGGCTCCGGCACCGACACCGACACCGACACCGACACCCGCTCCTACGCCCCCGGCGCCCGCCCGACCGACTGCGCTGAGCTTTTCCGCGGTATCGAAGTCGGTGGCCGATGCGCTGGCGGTTCCGGCGGGATACACCGCAAGCGTGTTGTATCGGCTCGGCGATCCGATCGCGGCGGGAGTTCCGGCCTATGCCAACAACGGCACGGATGCGGCCGCGACCTATGACCGGCGTGCGGGTGATCATCACGATGCGATCCAGTACTACGGCCTCGGCGCCAACGGCCAGTACAGCGTAACGTCGAACGATCGCGGCCTGCTGGTGATGAACCACGAGGCGATCACACCAGCCTTCCTGCATCCCGCCGGCCAGACGATCGTTGCCGGCGCGCGCACGGTGGCCGACGAGGTGCTGCGCGAGTTCTACATCCACGGCGTCAGTGTCGTCGAGGTCAATCGCGCGGCCGGTGGCGGCGCCTGGACTTACAAGCAGGACTCCACATTCAACCGGCGTGTCCACACCTTGACCGAGATGATCATCTCGGGTCCGGCGGGCGGCACGTCATACATGGTCACCAAGTATTCGACCAATGGCACCCGCACGCGCGGCACCGTCAACGATTGCGCGCACGGTTACACGCCCTGGAACACGTATCTCGCGTGCGAGGAGAACTGGGCCGGCTATTTCCGTCGCGTGACCGCCACCGATAACCCCAATCGCTCCGCCAAGGAACTGGCGTCCCTGGCCCGCTATGGCGTCGCCGGCAATGGCCGCGAACTCTGGGCCACCGTCACTCCTGACACGACCGACAACCTCTACGGCCGCTGGAACGCCGAGGTCAAGGGAGCGACTGCGGTCGACGACTATCGCAACGGCCCGAACACCTACGGCTGGAACGTCGAGATTGATCCGTTCAATCCCACCTCGACACCGAAGAAGCGCACCGCGATGGGCCGCTTCGCCCACGAAGGGGCCTGGGTCGCCAGGCCGGCTGCCGGCAAGCCGATCGTTTTCTACATGGGCTGCGATTCGCGCAACGAGTACATCTACAAGTACGTATCGACGGCGCTGTGGGATCCGGCCGATGCGACGCTGGGCCTAACCGCCGGCGACAAGTACCTCGATGCCGGCAAGCTCTACGCCGCGAAGTTCAATGCCGATGGCACCGGTCAGTGGCTGGAACTCACGTTTGGTGTCGGGAATGTGACGGCTGCCAATGCGGCCTATGCGTTTGCCGACCAGGCCGACGTACTGATCAATGCGCGGCTCGCCGCGGATGCGCAGGGCGCGACGAAGATGGACCGGCCCGAGTGGGGCGCGGTCGATCCGCTCACCGGCGACGTCTATATGACGCTCACCAACAACAACGCGACGCTGCGCACGCTGGCGGCGACCGATGCGGCCAATCCGCGCCACTACAACGACGCGCGCACGAACGGCACGGCCCAGCGCGGCAATCCGAACGGCCACATCGTCCGCTGGAAGGAAAGCTCGCCGGAGGCGCTGATATTCAACTGGGACATTTTCCTGTTCGGCGCACGCGCAGGCGCTGATGCGGCCAATGTGAACGTCTCGGGACTGACTGCCGAGAACGACTTCTCCAGTCCCGACGGCCTGTGGTTCAGCAAGGCGACAAACGTCTGCTGGATACAGACCGACGACGGTGCCTATACCGACGTGACCAACTGCATGCTGCTCGCGGCACTACCCGGGCAGGTCGGCGACGGCGGCGTCAAGATGATCACGAATACGGACCAGACTGGTGCCACCAAGCAGGTGCAGACCTACGTCGGCGCGGCCTTGCCATCGACGAAGCTGCGGCGCTTCCTGGTGGGACCGAAGGATTGTGAGATCACCGGCATCACCGAGACACCCGACGGCAAGACGTTGTTCGTCAACATCCAGCATCCGGGTGAGGAAACGCCAGCCGCCAGCATCGGCGACCCGACGTTGTTCACGAGCCACTGGCCCGAAGGCGGCACGGCGCGGCCGCGCTCGGCGACGATCGCCATCACGCGCAACGACGGTGGCGTCGTCGGGGTGTGAGTTTCTCGTGGCGATGAGAGCCTGCGGGGGCCTGAGTGTCCCCGCTTTTTTCCGGTGCGCCGCCGCGCTGCTGTCGCTCGCTGCGTTGAGCGAGTCGCTCGCGCAGGACGCGCTGCGCGGCACGCGTCTAAGTCTCGACGCGGCGCGCAGTCAACGCTTGACGCGCCTTGCTACCGGGTACGGGACTGATGTCCAGCGGCGCTAGCTTCCCGCCTGCTCGTGCACTGCTGCAGCCAGCGCAGCCTTGACGATCAGTGCTGCGGGAATCGTTTCGAAGTTGATGTTATCCACGCTGACCGTCCGACAGTCGGAGTCGCCGCAGGCGGCGCAGCAGCGGCTCGCGCCCACGCGGGCGCCGAGCCAGTCCTCCATCGGGACGCCAGCGATCCAGATGCGGTTCGACTCGAGCGGCGCATTATGGAAGGCCGGCTCGTCGATCTCCTGCGTCTCCAGGCGCGGTTCAAACCCGAGCGGAGCGAGCGCGCCCTGCAGTCGTTCAACGGCCCGCTGCAGTTCGAGCTGCGTACCGCCGCAGCGGTCACAGGTCTGACCTTCCTTGACGAGGCGCTGCCAGAGGATGGTCAGGGGCTTCATCGCACGCCCCTTCGGACTCCCCAGCGTGCTCGCGCGTTCCTGCTCTACGCCGCCAGCCATTGCCTGACCTCCGCCTGTGTCGGAATGCGGCCGCTGCTGACCACCTTGCCATCGACGACAAGTCCCGGAGTGGAAAGGATGTCGAAGGCCAGGATGTCGTTCATGTCCGTAACCTTGACGAACTCGGCTTCAATTCCAGCGCTGGCCGCGGCGTCGCGCGCAATCGCCTCGAGTTTGCGGCAGTTGGCGCATCCGGGTCCCAGGATCTTCACGGTCTTCATGCATGTTCTCCTTTCAGTCGACTGGAGCGTGGAGGGTGGCCGTTCCGCCAGGCCATCGCCGCCAGCACGCCAGCAAATGCAATCAGCCCCAGGCCTATCCAGGCAAGACTGGCTCCATCCACCCAGGCGCCATAGATCATTCCCGCGGTCATGCTGAAAACGGCGACTAGCGCGACGTAGGCTGCCGTCTTCTTCCGGCCGATGATGGCGGCCACCATCAGCATGCTTTGCAGGCTCAACTCCGGGTCGGACATCAGGTAGGCCATCAGCGGGCCGGGGTGCATGCCGAGGTCGAGGAACATGCGGGCCACCGGTACTTCCACCAGCGTCGGGAAGTACATGAACACACCGAACAGCACGGCGACCGCGTTGGCGGTCAGGTCGTTCTGTCCGGCGAGGCTCTGTATCCATGCGGGTTGGATCAGTTGCCGGATTACTCCGACCACGAACACACCTACCACCAGCAGCGGGAAGATCTGCTTCACGAAGCGCCAGGACTCCCACAGCCATGCATGCCGGTGCTCAGCGTTGAGCTGGCGTGCGAAGTGCAGGCAGGCCAGCAGCGTCAGACCGACCGCGATCACCCGTCCTGTCAGTGCGACCTCGAGTCCTCCGTTGTCTGGGAATAACCTCAGTGCGGCCGCCAGCAACGTGGCCGCTGTCAGCGCAAGGGCGAGCCAGGTCCAGCGGTTTGGCCCCTCGACGATGTTCTCGAGACCTTTCCAGGCGGCGAGCCCGATCAGCACAAGCAGCAGGATCAGCAGTGATCCTTGCACGCTGACGCCTTCTTCGCCCCTGGCGGCGTCGAACGGGACCCACTGAACGAGCGTGGCCTGCCAGGCCTCGGCCCACGTCGGCTGGCAGCTCGGCGGTGGCGATGATCGCCGTCAGCGGAGCGAGCTTCAGCGTGCCGGCGAGCAGCACCGCGACCAAGGACAGCAGCAGGCCGATTGCGGCCCGGCTGATGCGGCCGTCATTGGCGAACAACGCGTCGGTCCGCGCGTCGTGGGTCGCGTCGTCGCGCCAGAACAGGCGCGCCATCAGCAAGCCGATGCCGATGCCGAACAGAATGCACAGAACCACACGGGCGACGGCGAATTCGGCGCCGAGGATGCTGCCGGTATAGGCGAGCGCGAGGATGTTGCCGGCGGGTGCGAAGAACAGGAACGTGATCGCCGGACCGAGACCCGCGCCCTTTTTGTAGATGCCGGCAAACAGCGGAACGATGGTGCACGAACACACTGCGAGCAGCGAACCCGCGGCGACGGCCGCCGGATAGGAGACTCGTGCGGACGTCCTGCGGCCCAGCCAGCGCGTGATGCTGGCCTTGGGGATCAGGGCCGCCATGGCACCGGCGATGAAGAACGCCGGCAGCAGGCACAGCAGCACATGGGCCGCCAGGTAAGCGGCAAGGTTGCCGGCACCGCCGTTCAGGAGGTTCAGAGCGGTACTCATGACACGTTTATCCGCATGACCCAATGACTGTCACTGGCTCAAGCGTAGTTCGCAAAGGGCGCCGATGCGCCTTGCTGGATCAAATGCACACCGGATTTGCGTGGAAGGGAAGTGGTTCGCGCGACGCCGGCGACGCGCACTGCCAGTCCATCGGTTTGACAAATGATTCTATATTTCGATAATATTCAAAATATGAAATCAATCAATGCAGTTCGAGCGCTGGGAGCGCTGGCACAGGAAACCCGCCTCGGCGTGTTTCGGTTGCTGGTACAGCAGGGACCCAGCGGCATGGCGGCGGGTGAAGTCGCCGAGCACCTTGCCATCGCCCCGGCAACGCTGAGTTTCCATCTCAAGGAGTTGTCGCATGCCGGCCTGGTGACGTCGCGACAGGACGGCCGTTTCATCTTCTATGCGGCGAACTTCACGGCGATGAACGATCTGCTCGCCTACATGACTGAAAACTGCTGTGTGGCCGACTGCGGCCCGGGCGCCTCGTGCGCTCCGCTCGCCGCCTGTGCGCCTGCAGTCCCCAAGCGCGCCACGGCAGACCGGCGCAAGCCCCAAAGGAGTAAGGCATGAAGCGCTTTCACGTTCACATATCGGTGCCGGATCTCGACTCGAGCATCCGCTTCTACTCGACGCTGTTCGGCACCGAGCCGACCGTCGTCAAGGGCGACTACGCCAAGTGGATGCTCGAAGACCCGCGCGTGAATTTCGCGATCTCGCAGCGCGGCGGCAAAGCGGGTCTCAATCATCTGGGGCTGCAAACCGACAGTGACGCGGAGCTCGAAGTACTGAACGGGCAGCTGCAGCAAGCTGACCTTTCGACGCATGCCGAGAAAGAGACGGCCTGCTGCTATGCGCGGTCGAACAAGTACTGGGTCACTGACCCCACCGGCATTGCCTGGGAGACGTTCCACACGCTTGGCGAGGTCCCGACCTTCAACGGCGAAGACGAGACGGCATCGGTCGGCGCCGCCGCGCCCTGCTGCACACCGGAGGTGCCCACTGCCAGGCTCGCAAGCAAGATCCCGGTGAAGGCCGCGGCCGGCTGCTGCAACTGATTGCACGCCATGGTGATCAACGCGGCACTGCGCGCGGCAGTGGCTGACGATCTCGCGCGCATCGTGGCGTTGCTCGAGCCGGCCGGGCTACCGGCGACCGACATCACGCGGGGCGGGCTGCAAGACTTCATCGTCGCCCTCGATGCGGGGGAGATCATCGGCGCGGCCGGGCTTGAGCGCCATGGCGAGCATGGCCTGCTGCGTTCACTGGTGGTAGCGCCTGACTGGCGCGGTCACGGACTCGGCACGGCGCTGGTCGAAGCTGTCGAGGCGAAAGCGCGCCTGCAGGGCGTCCGCTCGCTCTCACTGTTGACCGGGACCGCCGCGCCGTTCTTTGCCGTGCGCGGGTATGCCGCGATCACACGGGCCGACGCGCCCGCGGCCGTACAGGCGAGCACAGAGTTCACCACGCTGTGCCCTGCCAGCAGCACCTGCATGCACAAAACAATCAACTGAAACCTGACTGAACCATGCCTACTGACCAAGCCCTGAATGTCCTCTTTCTTTGCACCGGAAACTCGGCGCGCTCGATTCTCGCCGAGGTCATGATGAACGCCATGGGCGCGCCGCGCTTCAAGGCATATTCCGCCGGTTCGCATCCGAACGGCCGCGTCAATCCGTTCGCGATCGAGCTGCTGCAGAAGAACCGGCTCTCGGTCGAAGGCCTGCGCAGCAAGAGCTGGGACGAGTTCGCCCAGCCGGGCGCGCCAGAACTCAATTTTGTTTTCACCGTGTGCGACAGCGCAGCCGGGGAGTCCTGTCCCCTGTGGCCCGGCCAGCCTATCACCGCGCACTGGGGTGTCGAGGACCCGGCGGCCGTCGAGGGCAGCGACGAAGAAAAGCGCCGGGCGTTCTTCCGTGCATTCACCACCTTGCAGCGGCGCATCGAGCTTTTCCTGAGCCTGCCGCTCGCCAAGCTCGACAAGCTCTCGCTGCAGCAGCGCCTCAACGAGATTGGCCGCAGCGGGGCCACCCAGAGCGCGGCATGACGGCGGCGGTTGCACAGTCGCCCGCACCGGCGGCTGCGATGTCGTTGTTCGAGCGCTACCTGACCGTTTGGGTCGCGCTTTGCATCGTCGCCGGAATCGCGATCGGCCAATTGCTGCCGGGACCGGTCCAGGAGATCGGCACGATGGAGATCGCGCGCGTCAATCTCCCGGTCGGCATGCTGATCTGGGTGATGATCATCCCGATGCTGCTGCGGATCGACTTCGCCGCGCTCGGCCAGGTTCGGCAGCATGTGCGCGGCATTGGTGTGACGCTCTTCATCAACTGGCTGGTCAAGCCGTTTTCAATGGCGCTGCTGGCATGGATCTTCATCCGCCAGCTGTTTGCACCGTGGTTGCCCGCGGACCAGATTGACAGCTACATCGCCGGTCTGATCCTGCTGGCGGCTGCCCCGTGCACGGCCATGGTGTTCGTCTGGAGCCGGCTCACCCAAGGCGATCCGTATTTCACGCTATCGCAAGTGGCGCTAAACGACGCGATCATGATCTTCGCGTTCGCGCCGATCGTCGCGCTGCTGCTCGGTGTGGCTTCCATCACTGTGCCGTGGGACACGCTGCTGACGTCGGTGGCGCTTTACATCGTGGTGCCAGTGATCATTGCGCAGCTGATCCGCGCACGCGTCCTCGCGCGTGGCGGGCCGGCGGCACTCGACGCGCTGCTGGCGCGTCTCGGGCCGTGGTCGATCGCGGCACTGCTCGCCACACTGGTGCTGCTCTTTGCATTCCAGGGTGAGCAGATCCTGCGGCAGCCGCTGATCATCGCTATGCTCGCCGTGCCAATCCTGATTCAGGTGTTCTTCAATTCGGCCCTGGCCTACTGGCTCAATCGCGCGGTAGGCGAGAAGCACAACGTGGCCTGTCCGTCGGCGTTGATCGGCGCGTCGAACTTCTTCGAACTGGCCGTGGCGGCGGCGATCAGCCTCTATGGCTTCGAATCCGGCGCCGCGCTGGCGACGGTTGTCGGCGTCCTGATAGAGGTCCCGGTGATGCTGCTGGTCGTGAAGGTCGTCAACGGCAGCAAGGGGTGGTACGAGCAGCGTGCCTGAGGAACTGGGCGCAGAATGAAAAAGCGGCGCTTACGGGCGCCGCTTTTCGTTTGACAGGATTGCGGCTAGCGCTTAGGTGGCAGCAGGACGCTGTCGACGACGTGTACGACCCCGTTCGTGGCGGTGAGATCCGGCCGGGTGACGATGGCATTTTCGACCGTCACATAGTTGCCGGCCTTGGCCAGCCCCAGATTCGCGCCGTTGACCGACTTCACGTTACCTTGCTTGACGTCGGCTGCCATGGCCTTGGCTGGGACGACGTGGAACGTCAGGACTTGAGTCAGCAATTCCTTGTTGCTGGCGAGTTCACCCATGGTCTTCGCCGGCACTGCCTTGAATGCGGCGTTGTTGGGCGCGAACACGGTGAACGGACCGGCACCGCTGAGGGTCTGGGTCAACCCCGCCTCATTGATGAGTTTGTTCAGCGTTGACAGGTCGGGATCCGCCGCGATGACATCGGCCACATTCTTCGGTTGCATCGACGCACAACCGGCAAGCGAGAACGCGAGCAGGCCGAGCAGCCACGAACGACGATTCATACAGACTCCTGGGCAGTGAGGAATGATGGGGAATGCCGAGCGGTCAAGGATCATCCCGAGCCACTGACACTGGATCGGCAAGCTACGACGGCCGCATGACTGAGGTGTGACATCGTCTCCCCAGATATGACAGCAACGGCCCCTGAGGCGTTTCGTGCTTGGAATTTCCCTCTAGATCACCGAAAGTGGGTGACATGTCACCGATCTGTCATCCGCCGTTCCTAGACTCGCCGGCGTTGAAGGTCATCCATGGTTGCGCGCCTTCTCGTTCCATACTTGAATTAACCCTGAGGTATTTCGCATGAGACTTCTACCGATCAAAGCACTGGCCGCTGGCATTGCGCTCGCCGGCGTGATTTCGACGGGATTTGCGCAGGAAATTACCGGTGCAGGCGCGACCTTTCCGGCGCCGTTGTATGCCAAGTGGGCCGACGCCTACAACAAAGCCACGGGCGCGCGCATCAACTACCAGTCGGTGGGTTCCGGCGCGGGCATGCGCCAGATCCGTGGCAAGACCGTGGACTTCGGCGCTTCCGATGCGCCGCTGAACGATGCCGATCTCGCCAAGGACGGCCTGATCCAGTTCCCGACCGTCATCGGCGGCGTGGTGCCGGTGATCAACATCCCTGGCATCCAGACTCGCGAGATGCGACTCACTGGCCAGGTTCTCGGGGATATCTACCTCGGCAAGATCACGAAGTGGAACGACCCGGCGATCGCGGCGCTGAATCCGGGCGTAAAGTTGCCCGACGCGGCGATCTCGCCGGTCCGCCGCGCCGACGGCTCGGGCACGACGTTCATCTTCACGAACTATCTGTCGAAGGTGAACCCGGAATGGAAGGCCAAGGTCGGTGAGGGCACGGCGGTCAACTGGCCGGTCGGCGCGGGCGGCAAGGGCAACGAAGGCGTTTCGGCATTCGTTCAGCGTTTGCCGAACTCGATTGGCTACGTCGAGTACGCGTACGCAAAGCAGAACAAGATTCCGTATGTGCTGATGCAAAACGCGGCGGGCACTTGGGTGGCCCCCGATGATCTGACCTTCAAAGCGGCCGCAGCCGGCGCGGAATGGCAGAAGTCCTTCAATCAGGTCCTGACGAACCAGGCCGGCAAGGAGGCATGGCCGATCACCGGTGCGACGTTCATCATGATGCACACCAAGCAGGACAAGCCGCAGCAGGCCGCTGCAGCGCTCAAGTTCTTCGACTGGGCCTATGCGAATGGCGACAAGATGGCCGATGACCTCGACTACGTTGCACTGCCCGACAGCGTGAAGGCGCTCATCCGCCAGCAATGGGCCAAGATCGGTGACGCCTCCGGAAAGTCAGTACTGGGGAAGTAACGCTTTAGCGTCCCCCGGCGGCCCTGCCGCCGGGGTTCCTTGCTCGACGATCAAGTACCAGGACTGCTTCGGCTCTGCCGAGGAGCGCTTCGATGGACGCTACACTGTCCGAGACAAGTTTTCGCAAAGAAGCCCAGACCGTGCAGATGCCCGAAGAGCCACCGGCCCGGCGGTCCGGCAGGCTTGGCGACGTCATATTCCTCAACCTGACGCGCGGGGCGGCAATTCTGACGCTGCTCCTGCTCGCGGGGATCCTGCTTTCGCTCGTGATCGGCGCATGGCCATCGATCCGCGAGTTTGGCCTCAGGTTCCTGTGGACGGCCGAGTGGGATCCGGTGCAGGAAAAATTCGGCGGCCTGGTCATGATCTACGGCACGCTGATGACGTCGCTGATCGCGCTGATCATCGCGGTGCCGGTTAGCTTCGGTATTGCGCTCTTCCTGACCGAACTGTCGCCGAAGTGGCTGAAGCGTCCATTGGGCACGGCAATCGAGCTTCTCGCAGCGATTCCGTCGATCGTCTACGGCATGTGGGGTCTGCTGGTCTTCGCTCCCATCCTGTCCAAGTACGTGCAGCAGCCGCTGCAAGCCGTATTCACCGGTGTTCCGGTGCTCGGGTCGCTGTTTTCTGGAGCGCCGGTGGGCATCGGCATCCTGTCGGCGGGAATCATTCTGGCGATCATGATCATTCCCTTCATCGCGGCGGTCATGCGGGACGTCTTCGAGGTCACGCCACCGATGCTCAAGGAGTCCGCCTACGGTGTCGGCGCCACTACGTGGGAAGTGGTGTGGCGGGTCGTGCTGCCGTACACGAAGGCCGGTGTGGTTGGCGGCATCATGCTCGGACTGGGGCGTGCGCTTGGCGAGACGATGGCAGTGACATTCGTCATCGGCAACTTCAACCAACTCAATAGTCTTTCATTGTTCGAGGCTGCCAATTCGATCACCTCGGCACTGGCCAATGAGTTTGCCGAGGCGACACCCGGCCTGCATGAGGCCTCCCTCATCTACTTGGGTCTGATTCTCTTCTTCATCACCCTGGTTGTGCTGGCATTCAGCAAGTACCTGCTGTCGCAGCTGAAGAAGCGCGAGGGGTCGAGAACATGATCACGGCCCCGCAACCCGTGAGTGCCGACTACCGGCTGCCCCTGCACCGGCGTCGCAAACTGATCAACGTCATCGCGCTGGCCTTGTCGCTGGCGGCGATGGCGTTCGGACTGGTCTGGCTCGTCTGGATCCTGTGGGACACCCTTTGGCTGGGAGTCCAGGGGCTGAGCGCCACGATATTCCTGCAGGACACTCCGCCTCCGAACTCGGACGGCGGGGGACTGCGCAACGCTATCGTGGGATCGCTCGTCATGGTGCTTTCCGCCACGGCGGTTGGAACCCCCATCGGAATCCTTGCCGGCATCTACCTCGCCGAGTACGGGCAGCGGGGCTGGCTGGGCAGTGTGACGCGGTTCATCAATGACATCCTGCTTTCAGCGCCGTCGATCGTGATCGGGCTTTTCGTCTATACGATCATCGTGGCGCAGACGCGCACTTTCTCCGCCTACGCGGGAGTCATTGCACTTGCTCTGATCGTGATCCCGGTTGTGATCCGCACGACCGAGAACATGCTGGCGCTCATCCCGAATGCGCTGCGCGAAGCGACATTCGCGCTGGGCGCGCCGAAGTGGATCATGATCCGGCGCGTGACGCTGAAGGCCGCACGTGCCGGCGTGGTGACAGGTGTCCTCTTGGCGCTGGCCCGCATCGCGGGCGAGACAGCCCCGCTTCTGTTCACGGCGCTGTCGAACCAGTTCTTCACCCTGAACATGGGTGAACCGATGGCGAACCTGCCGGTCACCATCTTCAAGTTTGCGATGAGCCCGTTTTCCAACTGGCAGCAGATGGCTTGGGTCGGCGTCTTCCTCATCACCGTTGGAGTGCTCGTGCTGAACATTGCGGCGCGGGTACTGTTCAGACAGAAGCACTAGGAGTTCACCATGCACGCCGCAACGAGCGCATTGAAGCCGGGCGAGAAGGTCAAGATGACCGTGCGCGATCTGAACTTTTACTACGGGAAGTTCCAGGCGCTGAAGAACATCAACCTGGAGATCCCCGAGAAGAAGGTCACCGCATTCATCGGGCCCTCGGGCTGCGGCAAGTCGACGCTGCTGCGCGTCTTCAACCGGATGTTCGAGCTGTATCCGGACCAGCGCGCCGAAGGCGAAGTGAACGTGGACGGCGACAATGTGCTCACGTCGAAGGAGGACGTCGCGCTGATCCGCGCGAAAATCGGCATGGTGTTCCAGAAGCCGACGCCTTTTCCCATGTCGATCTACGACAACATCGCATTCGGCGTGAAGCTGTTCGAGAATCTGTCGAAGTCGGCGCTGGACGACCGGGTTGAGTGGGCGCTGCGCAAGGGTGCGCTGTGGAACGAGGTCAAGGACAAGCTCGGGCAGAGTGGTACGAGCCTGTCAGGCGGCCAGCAGCAGCGCCTGTGCATCGCGCGTGGCATTGCCGTGCGTCCTGAGATCATCCTGTTCGACGAGCCATGCTCCGCGCTTGACCCTATCTCGACCGCGAAGATCGAGGAACTGATCGACGAACTGAAGTCCGACTACACCGTGGCGATCGTCACGCACAACATGCAGCAGGCCGCGCGGGTGTCCGACTACACGGCCTACATGTACCTCGGCGACATGGTCGAATTCGGTGAAACCGACCAGATCTTCATCAAGCCGAAGAAGAAGGAAACCGAGGACTACATCACTGGCCGCTTCGGCTAGTGCGGCGTTGCGGCGGGGCCGCGGGAGAATGAAATGGGAACCGGTGATCACTCGATCAAAAAGTACGACGAGGAACTCGAGGCCATGCGATCACGCGTGCTGCAGATGGGCGGGCTCGTCGAGTCGCAGGTGCGCACCGCGCTGGACGCCTTCGAGACCGCCAATGTCGAGCTGGCGCAGCAGGCCATCGATGCTGACCGACGGGTCAATGAACTCGAGATGGATCTTGACCAGATGGTCAACCATGTGATCGCCCGGCGTCAGCCGACGGCCGGGGACCTGAGGATGATCACGGGAGTGGCCAAGGCAATCACTGACATCGAGCGCATTGGTGATGAGGCCAGCAAGATTGCGCGCGCGGCGAAGTGGCTGCGCGAAAAGGCCGGCCAGTCGCGGGTAAATCGGGTGCCGGACATCCGCTACTCGGGCGACGCGGCGGTGTCGATGTTGCGGCGAGCGCTCGACGCGTTCGCGCGCCTGGACGCCCAGGCGGCCGCTTCGATCATCAAGGACGACCAGGGCGTCGATGACCGGTTTCGCGCGATCCTGCGGCAACTGATCACGTTCATGATGGAAGACCCGCGCACGATTTCCGCGTCGCTCGACACGGTCTGGGCTGCCAAGGCGATCGAACGGATCGGTGATCACTCCAAGAACATCGCCGAGCACGTGATCTTCATCTCGCAGGGCGTTGATGCGCGCCACCTGTCGCCGGATGAACTGGAGCGCGCGATCGCACGTGGCTGAGCCTGAATGTCCACCAACATACTGATTGTCGAAGACGAACCCGCAATCCAGGAACTGGTCGCCTATACCTGCAGCAGCAACGGGTACTCCGTCCGCCGCGCCGAGTCGGTCAGTGCGGCGCGCGTGGCGATTGGTCAGCAGCTCCCGGATCTTGTGCTGCTCGACTGGATGCTGCCGGACAGGCCCGGCATCGATCTGCTCAAGGACCTGCGCGCGGAGGACCGCACCCGCGCGGTGCCGGTCATCATGCTGACGGCGCGGGGTAGCGAGGCCGATCGCGTCGTCGGGCTCGACACCGGCGCCGACGACTACGTCGTCAAGCCGTTCTCACCGCGTGAGCTGGTGTCGCGCATCCGCGCCGTGTTCCGTCGTCGCGCGCCGCAGCACAGTGGCGAGTCGGTCAGCTACGGGCCGTTGACCATTGATCCGGCACGTCACGAAGTGCTGGTCGACGGCGCCCCGGTGAGCATGGGCCTGGCGGAGTTCAAGCTGCTGAGCTTTCTCGTCAATCATCCCGATCGCGTGTATTCGCGCGCGCAGCTGCTCGACAGCATCTGGGGCGACCATGTTTTCATCGAGGAGCGCACGGTCGACGTGCATGTGCTGCGGCTGCGCAAGGCGCTGACGCCGGCACGGTCACAGCACCTAGTGCAAACAGTGCGCGGACTCGGCTACCGGCTCTCGACCCGGCCGGAGCAGTGAGCTGCGCCATACCGGACGCCGCCCGACAGCCCGCGCTGACCGTGATCTTGACTTCAGTCGGCTCCGAAGCCATGGCCCGGACTAGACTGCCGCCATGCCCGAACAGCTGAAGCCGCGCTTCGCGATGCTGCTCCCGCCCCTGATGCGGCTGGCCACGCTTGCGGCCGTGGGTGGTGTCGTAGGTTTCTTCTTCGGTGCGGTGCCTGCGCTTTGGATCGTGGTGATCGGGCTCAGTGCCTTGCTCGCAATCCACATGAATTACGCGACGCGCCTTGCGGCGTGGCTGGAGAAGCCGAAGCTGGACGACATGCCCAACGGCTGGGGTCTGTGGAGCGACGTGTTTACCCGCCTCTACCGGCAGCGCCGCAAGACCGAGGCCAACGAGCGGCGGCTCGTCGAAAACGAGGAGCGCTTCCGGCGCACCATCAGCGCGCTGCCCGAGGGCATCGTGCTGATCGATGCGGCGCTGCAGATCGACTGGTGCAATCCGGTGGCCGAGCAGCATCTCGCTGTCCGCCTGTCAGCGGATCAGGGACTTCGACTGACGAATCTGGTCCGAGACCCGGACTTCATCAACTACATGACTTCCGGGCACTTCGACACTCCGCTGGTGTTCCGGCCGCTCGCGCAGGCGGGGCTCGCGCTCGAGGTACGAGTCGTCGACTTCGAACCAGCGCGCTCGATCATCATCACGCGCGACATCACCCAGCGCGAGAGGGTCGATGCGGTGCGGCGCGACTTCATCGCCAATGTGTCGCACGAACTGCGCACGCCGCTGACCGTCGTCAGCGGCTTCCTCGAGACGCTGCTCGACTCGCGTCCCGGTGATGAGGCGACGCGACGGCGGCACCTCGAACTGATGCATGAGCAGGCCCAGCGCATGTCACGGCTGGTCGAGGACCTGCTGACCCTTTCACGCCTCGAGTCGCGCGAGAGTGCTGTGCAGGAAGAAGTCGTCGACGTGAGCCAGCTCGTGCGGGAAGTCGGCGACGAGGCACGTGCGCTGTCGAGCGGCCGGCACCGGGTCGAGGTCGAAGCGCCGCCCGCGTTCGTGCGCGGCAGCCGGGACGAGCTGCGCAGCGCCTTTGGCAATCTCGTATCGAATGCGATCCGCTATACCCCCGAGGGTGGGCCGATCACACTGCGCTGGCGGGAGAGCGAAGGGGAAGGGCGATTCGAGGTCGAGGACACCGGCATCGGCATTGCGCCCGAGCACCTGTCTCGGCTGACCGAACGTTTCTATCGGGTGGACAAGAGCCGCTCGCGCGAGACCGGCGGCACGGGGCTCGGTCTGGCGATCGTCAAGCACGTACTGCTGCGGCATGGTGGGCGGCTCGATGTTGCCTCCGAAATCGGCAAGGGCAGCACCTTCAGTGCCGTGCTCCCCGCTGAGCGCCTGATCACCGTCGTGGATCACGGCCTGGCCCAGGCCGCCTGAAGCGCTATCCGCACAAAGTGCGGTGGTATGATCCTGCCGCCCTCGGGGTGTAGCGCAGTCTGGTAGCGCGCCTGCTTTGGGAGCAGGATGTCGGGAGTTCGAATCTCTCCACCCCGACCAAGCGCCCTCCAGGGCGCGCCCGGCGAGTTTCGATCTGCCCGTAGCTCAGTCGGATAGAGCATCAGCCTTCTAAGCTGAGGGTCACAGGTTCGATTCCTGTCGGGCAGGCCAGTTTTCTCGAGTGGTGGCTGTAGCTCAGTTGGTAGAGTCCCGGATTGTGATTCCGGTTGTCGTGGGTTCGAGTCCCATCAGCCACCCCACATCTTTCGTCCGCGCTTCGTCACGGACCGTCTGACCGGCAAATCACTTCGCTGTCGGTCGAGTCATCTCCGCAGCGCGTACCCAGCGATCGAAGTCTTCTGCGCTGACATGGCCCAGCGCGAGAGCGGCTTCCCGCAGCGTCGTGCCTTCGTGGTGGGCCTTGTGCGCGATCGCGGCGGCCTTGTCGTAGCCGATGTGCGGCGCCAGCGCCGTCACCAGCATCAGCGAGCGGTCAAGCAGTTCAGCGATGCGGTCGAGCCGCGGCTCGATGCCGCGGGCGCAGTGTTCGTTGAAGCACCGCATGCCGTCGGCCAGCAGCCGCGCGCTCGAAAGGGCATTGGCGGCGATCAAGCGGCTTGTTGACGTTGAGCTCGAAATTGCCGGTCGCGCCGCCGAAGTTCACCGCCACGTCATTGCCGAATACCTGCGCGCAGATCATCAACAGCGATTCGCTCTGGGTGGGGTTGATCTTGCCGGGCATGATCGAGCTGCCGGGTTCGTTCTCCGGAATCGAAATCTCGCCGAGGCCGGAGCGCGGGCCGCTGGCGAGCCAGCGGACGTCGTTGGCGATCTTCGCGAGCGCCGCGGCCAGCGTCTTCAGCGCACCGTGGGCGAAGACGACCGCGTCATGCGCCGCGAGCGCCGCGAAGCGGTTGTCGGCCTGCGCAAAGGGCAGTCCCGTGGCATGCGCCAGGTCGGCGGCGATGCGGGCGCCGAACTCCGGATGCGTGGCCAGACCGGTGCCCACGGCGGTGCCGCCGATGGCAAGCGGATAGAGCGCGGCCAGACCCGACTCGATCGCGCGGCGCGCGAAGTCCAGCTGTGCCACGTAGCCGGAAAATTCCTGCCCGAGGGTGATCGGCGTGGCGTCCTGCAGGTGCGTGCGGCCGATCTTCACGATCGAATCGAAATTGCGCGACTTGTCTGCCAGAGTCGCACGCAGGCCATCGAGCGACGGCAGCAGGTGGTGCGCGAACGCGAGCGCGAGGGCCACGTGCATCGCCGTCGGAATGACATCGTTCGACGACTGGCCGCGATTGACGTGGTCGTTGGGGTGCACCGTCCGGCTGCCGCGCGCAAGGCCGAGGATTTCACCGGCGCGGTTGGCGATCACCTCGTTGACGTTCATGTTGGTCTGCGTGCCCGAGCCGGTCTGCCAGACCGGCAGCGGGAAGTGATCGTCGTGGTGACCGGCAACCACTTCGCCGGCGGCCGTGGCGATGGCCTCCGCGACGCCGGCATCGAGGAGTCCCAGATCAAGGTTGACCCGCGCTGCGGCACCCTTCACGCGCGCGATGGCGTGGATCAGCGGCATCGGCATGCGGTCCCCCGCGGGAAAGTGGTGCAGCGCGCGCTGCGGTCTGCGCGCCCCACAGCGCGGAGGCAGGGACTTCGATGGCCCCGAAGCTGTCGTGCTCGGTACGGGTGTCGGACGGTAGAGTCATGGCAGCGCCTCCGGGGCTGGAGCGTGGACACTACGGTACCCGATCAAGGCAAGGGCGGCGCATTGCGCGCAAAATGCTTGCGTGAATACCGGACGGACACCGCAGGACAGCGCATGAGCAAGGCTTTCGTGAAGGATGACTCCGCAGCCGGCGACGACGATGAAGACATCGAGTTGCCGGAGCTGCCTGCGGGGGCGCGCAACTACATCACGCCGGCCGGGTACGGTCGCCTGCGCGACGAACTGGCCCATCTCGTCAAGGTCGACCGGCCCGAGGTCGTGCGCGTCGTGTCGTGGGCGGCGTCCAATGGCGACCGCTCTGAGAACGGTGACTACATCTACGGCAAGAAGCGCCTGCGCGAGATTGATCGCCGCATCCGCTTCCTGACCAAGCGCCTGGACATCGCCGAGGTCGTCGACCCGGCCGTCCGTCCGGCGACCGACCAGATCTTCTTCGGCGCGACCGTCGTCTATCGGGCTGGCGGCGAAGACAGGGAGATCAGGATCGTCGGCATCGACGAGGTCGATCCGGCCAACGGCCGGGTGAGCTGGATCTCGCCGATTGCACGCGCGCTGCTGAAGGCGCGCGAAGGTGACGTCGTGCAGCTGAAGACGCCAATCGGTGTCGAGACGCTCGAAATACTCGCAGTGAGTTACGCCGCGTCCTGAGAGTGTGCGCGGCTGCCGCCGCGCGGGCGCGTGACCTTCACGACGTGCTTCACCCGGCGCAGGATGCGGATCACGCGCGCCAGGTGCGTGCGGTCGCGCACCTGGACCTTGAAGTGGATCAGCGCGACGCGGGCGTCCTCATCGTCGACGTGCACGTTCAGGATGTTCGACTCTGCCTCCGCGATCGCGACGGCGATGCGTCCGAGCACGCCACGCTCGTTCAGGGCGTTGACATCGAGCCCGACCGTGAAGTGCGTGGCCGGATCGTGCGCCCACTGCAACTCGATCCAGCGGTCCGGGTCGGCGCGGCGGGCGCGCTGCGCATGGATACAATCGGCCTGGTGCACGGCCAGCCCCTGGCCCTTGCGGATGTGCCCGACGATTGCGTCGCCGGGAATCGGGTGGCAGCAGTTCGCCATCTGCACCGCCATGCCTTCCGTGCCGCGCACGACGACGGGAACGGCATGCGGTTGCACCGCGGCCTGGCCGGCGCCACCGTCACCGGGGATCTCGGTGCCGGCGCCGAGCGCGAGTTGCCGCGCCACGACGGCCGCCAGCCGCCGGCCCAGGCCGATGTCGGCGAAGAGTGCCGCACGCGATTCGAGCTCGGCCTGCTTGACGACTTCGTTCCACTGCTCCTCGGTGATCGTCGCCAGCGAGAGATTGAACTGGCGCGCCGCCTGGGTCAGCAGACGTTCACCGAGTTCGGCTGACTCGTCGAACTTCATCGTCCGCAGGAAATGGCGGATTTCCGAGCGCGCCTTGCCGGTCCGCACGAACGACAGCCACGCGGGATTCGGCCGCGCCACCGGCCCGGTGACGATCTCGACCATGTCGCCGTTGCGCAGCGGTGTGCGCAGCGGCTGGATCTCGCTGTTGATGCGCGCGGCGACGGTCTTGTTGCCGACGTCGGTGTGGATGCCGTAGGCGAAGTCCACGGCCGTGGCGCCGCGCGGCAGCGAGACGATCTTGCCCTTCGGCGTGAACACGTAGACCTTGTCCGGGAACAGATCGACCTTGATGTGCTCGAGGAACTCGCTGGAGTCGCCGGTGTGGCGCTGGATCTCGAGCAGCGACTGCAGCCACTGGTGCGTGCGCGACTGCAGCTCCGAGAGATCCGAGTCGTCGTCCTTGTAGATCCAGTGCGCGGCGACGCCGGATTCGGCCACGTGGTGCATCTCCTTCGTGCGGATCTGGAACTCCACCGGCGTGCCGTAGGGGCCGATCAGCGTCGTGTGCAGCGACTGGTAGCCGTTGACCTTCGGAATCGCGATGTAGTCCTTGAACTTGCCCGGCACCGGCTTGTAGAGCCCATGCAGCGCGCCGAGCGCGAGATAGCAGTCCGAGATCTTGTCCAGCACGATGCGGAAGCCGTAGATGTCGAGCACCTGCGAGAACGAGAGGTTCTTCTCGACCATCTTGCGGTAGATGCCGAACAGCGTCTTTTCCCGGCCGTAGACCTCGGCCCGCAGCTTGGCGTCGGTGAGCGCCTTGCGGACCGACTGCAGGATCTTGCTCAGGACCTCGCGCCGGTTGCCGCGCGCCGAGAGCACCGCCCTTTGCAGCACGCGGTAACGCATGGGGTGCAGGTGCTGGAAACTGAGATCCTCGAGCTCACGGAACAGATTGTTGAGCCCGAGCCGGTGCGCAATCGGCGCGTAGATCTCGAGCGTCTCACGCGCGATGCGGCGGCGCTTCTCGGGCTCGACCGCGTCGAGCGTGCGCATGTTGTGCAGGCGGTCGGCGAGCTTGATCAGCATGACGCGCACGTCGCGCGCCATCGCCAGCAGCATCTTGCGGAAATTTTCGGCCTGCGCCTGCTCCGTGGAGGAGAACTGCAGCTTGTCGAGCTTGGAGACGCCGTCGACCAGTTCAGCGACGATCGCTCCGAACTTCTCGACGAGCTGCTGCTTCGGAGTGCCGGAATCCTCCAGCACGTCGTGCAGCAGGGCGGCCTGGATCGCGGCGCCATCCAGCCGCCAGTCGGTCAGTATTTCGGCAACGGCGAGCGGGTGCGTGATGTACGGAGCGCCGCTGCGACGGAATTGCCCGAGGTGGGCCTCGTCGGAGAAGCGGAATGCGTCCTTGATCTTCTGCACATCGGACGACGGCAGGTACTTCTTGACGCGTTCTGAAAGCGTGGCGACGGTCGCCACGCCGGTGGCTGCGGCAGGCTCAGCGGGTTCGCTGCGCCAGACAGCTTTCTTCAGCGCCTCGGCAGCGCGACGGGCAAAGCCCGGTTGCGAGGGCGGATTGGAAGGGGCGGCGGGATCCTGCGGCTGCATCGTGCTGGCCTCGCGTCGGGGCTGGCGTCACACGGTGCAGTCCACGACGTGTCTCAGGTTGGCACTTTGCGCAGCATTTCAATGCCGACCTTCTGCTGGGCAATTTCGCGCAGCGCGGCCACGGCAGGCTTGTCCTTGGTGTCGATCTTCGGCGTGTGGCCCTGCGCAAGCTGCCGCGCACGGTAGGCCGCCGCCAGGGAGAGCTGAAAACGGTTGGGAATCTGCTTCAGACAGTCTTCAACGGTGATGCGCGCCATGGCTTGCCTTGGAGAGAAAGGGGAGTTGAACCGATTCTAACCTGTCCGCTCGGGAATCCCGCCGGTCAGTTGCCTTGTGCCTCCGGCGTCGCCAGGGTGCGTCGACGTGGTCTATCACGACAGGCGGAGTGCCCGGCTGGGCAGGTGCGACCCGCAGGGTCGCGTCCACAGCGAGCGCTATCCGATCCCCAGTTGCGCAAAGAGTTCGTGATGCCGCGCCGCCTGGCTCGCAAAGCGCAGGCGCGTCGCCGTCACGATCGCCGCGAGCTGCGCCAGAGCCGCGGGAAAGTCGACGTTGATGATCACGTAGTCGAACTCGGGCGCATGGGCGATCTCGCTGCCGGCGGCCAGCAGGCGCCGCGCGATGACCGGAGCGCTGTCCTGGCCACGCTTCTGCAGTCGCGCCTCGAGCGCATCGATGGACGGCGGCAGGATGAAGACGCCGACGGCATGCGGGAAGCGCGCCTTGACCTGGCGCGCGCCCTGCCAGTCGATCTCGAGCAGCACATCGGTGCCGGCCTGGACGCGCTGCTCGATCCACGTGCGTGACGTGGCGTAGAAATTGCCGTGCACCTCGGCACTCTCGAGGAACTCGCCGGCGGCACGGCGCCGCATGAACTCGTCGACCGACACGAAGTGATACTCGCGCCCGTCGGCCTCGCCGGGCCGGGGCGGCCGCGTGGTGTGGGACACCGACAGGGCGATGCCGCTGTCCTGCTCCAGCAGTGCGTTGACCAGCGTCGACTTGCCGGCGCCGGAGGGCGCGACGACCAGGAAGATGCTGCCGGCGTCGCCACGGTCGAGGGATGGCTGGGTGGAGGGCGGGGCGCTCATTCGAGGTTCTGGATCTGCTCGCGCATCTGCTCGATCAGGATCTTCAGCTCAACCGAAGCGTTTGTCATCTCGATCGCGGCCGCCTTGGAGCCCAGCGTGTTCGCCTCGCGATTCAGCTCCTGCATCAGGAAGTCGAGCCGGCGGCCGACCGGTCCTCCGGCCTGCAGCACCCGCCGGACTTCATTGACGTGCGTCGCGAGCCGCTTCAGTTCTTCGTCGACATCCATCTTGAGGCCGTAGAGAGTCACCTCCTGCCGGATGCGGTCCGCAATCTCGTCGCGGCTGAGGACGGACGTCTCGGCGAGCGAACGGCCGAGCGCCTGCTCGAGTCGCTCGACCAGCTTGCGCTCGACGGCGCCCAGGAGCTCCGGGACGCGCAGTTTCAGCTGATCGGCGACGGCGTCGATCGCGGTACAGCTGGCGAGCAGGATGTCACGCAGGGCGGCACCTTCGCGCTGGCGCGACGCCGTCAGTGCTTCGAGCGCCTCGCCGAGGGCAGCGAGCACGGCGGCACGCAGCGCGTCAGGGTCGGCTACCGGCGCATCGACGACCCCGGGCCAGCCGAGCACGTCGATCGTCCGCAAGGCGCCGATGCCGGGCAGCTCGCCGGCCACGTCCGCGGCGAGGCGCTTCAGTCGGGCCAGGGCTTCCGGGTTCAGCCCGCCGGCCGATTCCACGGCAACGCGGCTGATTCCCAACCGGCACTCGACCTTGCCGCGGGCGATCCGTGCACTGATCGCCTCCCGCAACGCGGGCTCGACGCTGCGCAGTTCATCCGGATAGCGGACCGAGAGATCGAGAAAGCGTGAATTGACCGACTTCAGTTCGACCGAGACCGGGCCGATCGCGGTCGGTCGCGTAGCGACGGCAAAGCCGGTCATGCTGGCAACGGGTTTCATGGGCGCCGGGGGAGAAAACGAATTGTTGCGCGTCTAAACCTTGGTATGGACGACTTTTCGCGCCTTATGCAGGCTTCGGGACGCAGTGACCCATTCGCTAGAATCGTCCCGATATATCCACGCAGTAAGAATTCATGGCGGCCCAGACCAACGCATCGTTGCCCGAAGGCCTTGAGGTCGGCGGCTACCGCATTGTAAAGAAGATATCGAGTGGAGGCTTCTCGATCGTCTATCTCGCCACCGACGAGAACGGCAACTCGGTGGCAATCAAGGAGTACATGCCCGCCGCGCTCGCGCAGCGCAAGACGGGCGAGCTGTCGCCCTATGTCGCTCCGGAGAACCTGAACACCTACCGCATCGGCCTCAAGTGCTTCTTCGAGGAAGGCCGCGCGCTCGCTTCGATCTATCACCCCAACATCGTGCGCGTGATCAATTTCTTCCGCGCCAACGAGACGGTGTACATGGTGATGAACTACGAGTCCGGGCGCTCGTTGCAGGAACACATCCTGCGCAATCGCAACAAGGACCAGAAGGACGTACTGTCCGAGCGGTTCGTCCGGCGCGTCTTTGCCCAGGTCATGAACGGGCTGCGCGAGGTGCATTCGAACCGCTTGCTGCACCTCGACGTGAAGCCGGCCAACATCTATCTGCGCATGGACGGCACGCCGATCCTGCTTGACTTCGGCGCCGCGCGGCAGACGCTGCAGCGGGACATCAGCAAGACGTATCCGATGTACACGCCGGGCTTTGCGGCGCCCGAGCTCTACAAGCGCGACGCCGAGCTAGGCCCGTGGACGGATGTCTATTCGATCGGCTCCTGCATCTATGCCTGCATGTCCGGCATGCCGCCGCAGGAGGCGGACCAGCGCCTGAAGGAAGACAAGATGCCGACGGCGCTGCGCTCGTTTCGCGGCCTGTACTCGAACCAGCTCATTTCCATGGTCGAGCGCTGCCTGCGCCTGAACTCGCTCGAGCGACCGCAGACGGTCTATGCCGTGCAGAAGGAGTTGCTGCAGAACGTGCCGGAGCGCCCCGAGTTCTCGGTGATGGAACGCACCGGCGCCCGCTGGCGCAGCCTTCAGGACCGCCTGACGCGGTTCATGAAGGATCACAACATCACGTGGTTCTAGGCGCGCAAAAGTGCACCCCTACTTTTGCGCGACTGATTTGAAAAAATCGCTGGCGGAGCCAGTCGATTTTTTTCATTACAAGGGCAGAAAAGGCTGGCAACGTGGCCGCGTTGGCTCGGCGCCTCCGTTTCCGCAGTTGTACTGCGGGCCGGCGCCCGGCCGCCCGAAGCCGGCCCGCCTGACTGAACCGGGCCGAGTGCACGTGCGATGCGCGCAGCGCATCGCGTACACGAGGCCCGCCTAACCATGCGTTTTTCCGTTTACCAGGAGAGCAAGAAGGGCGGGCGCAAGGTCAATCAGGACCGCATGGGGTACCTGTACACGCGCGACTCGATGCTGGTCCTGGTCGCCGATGGCATGGGCGGCCACGCGCGCGGTGAAGTGGCTTCCCAGCTGACACTGCAGACGCTGGCCTCGATCTACCAGCGCGACGCGAAGCCGATCCTGCCCGATCCGGCGCGCTTTCTCGAAGAGTCCGTGCTGGCCGCGCATCGCGAGCTGCACCGGTACCGCGCCGAGCACAGCCTGCCCGAAGCGCCGCGTACGACGCTAGTCGCGTGCATCGTCCAGCAGGGTGTTGCGATCTGGGCGCATGTCGGCGATTCGCGCCTGTACCTGATCCGCGGCGGCCGCATCCTGGAGCGCACGATCGATCATTCGCGGGTGCATCACCTGGTGCAGTCGGGCCTGATCCGGCCGGAGGACGCGAAGGATCACCCGGAGCGCAACCGCATTTTCAACTGCATCGGCGCCTACGTGGCCCCCACGGTGGAGATCGGCCGGCCCTTCGCGATGCGCAACGGCGACACGCTGCTGCTGTGCTCGGATGGCCTCTGGGGCGCGCTGACCGACCGCCAGATCGCCGAGGCGTTCACCGGCAAGACCGTGATGCGAGCTGTTCCCGAGTTGATGGAACTCGCGCTCGAACTCGGTGGACCGGAATCCGACAACTGCACGGCCGTGGCGATGACCTGGGCGGGCACCGAGTCGGTGGAAATGGTGCCGCCAACCGAAGAGCCGGTCTCGACGCTGCTCATTCCCGAGGGCACGGTTGCTTCGACGATCCAGATGCCCCGCCACGGCGAGCCCAGCGCCGACGAAGAACTGTCCGAAGACCAGATCGACGAAGCGGTCGCCGAGATCCAGAAAGCGATCCAGCGCTCCACGAAGCTCGTCGGCAAGTAGCCAGGTTCTGGCGCGGCCCCGCGTGGGGCGCCGCTCAACCGCCATCGGTGAGGTAGCCTTGCAGGCTCACGTCAACCTGGCAGTCGCTTATCTCCCATGTCTACCGCTGTCGATAACTCCGCCCGGCCCAGTGCCCGCCGACCTGATGAACTGCGCGCGGTGCGCCTCACGCGCCGCTACACCAAGCATGCCGAGGGCTCCGTGCTGGTCGAGTTCGGCGACACGCAAGTGATCTGCACCGCGAGCGTCGAAGAGAAGGTGCCGGGCTTCCTCAAAGGCAAGGGCGAAGGCTGGCTGACGGCCGAGTACGGCATGCTGCCGCGCGCGACCAACACGCGCTCGGACCGCGAGGCGGCGCGCGGCAAGCAGAGCGGGCGCACGCAGGAGATCCAGCGCCTGATCGGTCGCAGCCTGCGCGCCGTGTTCGACCTGAAGGCTCTCGGCGAGCGGACGCTGCACATCGACTGCGACGTCATTCAGGCGGACGGCGGAACACGCACGGCCGCGATCACGGGCGGCTATGTCGCGGCGGTCGACGCGGCGCGCTGGCTGCGCGAGCGCGGCATGATCGAGAACCTGCCGGTGCGCGACTACGTGGCCGCCGTGTCGGTCGGCGTCTATCGCCATGTCCCTGTACTCGATCTGGACTACGCCGAGGACTCGACCTGCGAGACAGACATGAATGTCGTGATGACAGGACGCGGCGGCTTTGTCGAGGTCCAGGGCACGGCCGAGGGCGAGCCGTTCACCGAAGTCCAGATGGCGGCCATGATGGCGCTCGCGCGCAAGGGCGTTTCGGAACTCATCGCTGCCCAGAAGCATGTACTCGGCGAAGCATGACGCGTCGCATTGTTCTCGCGTCGTCCAATGCGGGCAAGCTGCGCGAGTTCCGGGCGCTACTGGCCGAGCTCGATTTCACTGTCATCGCGCAGGGCGAGCTTGGCATCGCATCCGCGGAAGAGCCGCATCTGACTTTCGTCGAGAACGCGCTCGCAAAGGCGCGTCACGCGGCGGTGCACAGCGGGTTGCCGGCGCTGGCAGATGACTCGGGCCTCTGTGTAGCCGCGCTGGGAGGTGCACCGGGGGTGCATTCGGCGCGGTTCTCCGGACCCAACGCCGACGATGATTCCAACAACGCGGAGCTGTTGCGCCGCCTGCACGGCCAGTCGGAGCGTCGCGCGCATTACACCTGCGTACTCGTGGCCGTGGCTTCGGCGGACGACCCAGAGCCGCTGATTGCAGAAG
Source organism: uncultured beta proteobacterium (assembly GCA_963780715.1). Lineage (GTDB taxonomy): Bacteria > Pseudomonadota > Gammaproteobacteria > Burkholderiales > Burkholderiaceae_F > JALORV01. The sequence continues at coordinate 67,836 of CAWADK010000010.1, read as the reverse complement.
CGCAATGGCCCGGCGCGATCATCACGCAGCCGCGCGGTGAGGGCGGGTTCGGCTACGACCCGCTGTTCCTGCTGCCGGAACTTGGGCGCACCGCCGCCGAACTCCCGCCGGATGAGAAGAACCGCATCAGCCACCGCGGGCAGGCCATGCGGGAGCTGGCGCGCCGTTTCGCGGCGTGGTCGTAGGTTCGGGAGCGGAGCGGTGGGCGTGATCCCGATCGTTCCCGCGAGCACGCCAGCGGCAGACATCCAGGACTACCTGCGGCCCGGGTCCCTGAACCTGCCTGCACTGCCGCCGCTGTCGCTCTACGTGCACTTTCCATGGTGTGTACGCAAGTGTCCGTACTGCGACTTCAACTCGCACGAACCGGACGGCGGCGTCGCGGTGATTCCGGAAGCCGAATACCTGCATGCGCTGCGTGCCGACATCGAGTCCGCACTGCCCCTGATCTGGGGGCGTCGCATCATCAGCGTGTTCATCGGCGGCGGCACGCCGAGCCTGCTGAGCGGCGCGGCGGTCGAAACGATGCTGTCCGACGTGCGCGCGCTGCTGCAGCTCGAGGCCGACTGCGAGATCACGCTGGAGGCCAACCCCGGCACGGCCGAGGCCGGCCGATTCGCCGCCTTCCGGGCGGCCGGGGTCAATCGGCTCTCGATCGGCATCCAGAGCTTCAGCGCAGAGAAGCTGCGAGCGCTCGGCCGCATACACGACCGGGAGCAGGCGCTGCGTGCGGTCGAGTTCGCGCAGCGCCACTTCGACAACTTCAACCTGGACCTGATGTACGGGCTGCCACAGCAAACGCTGCGCGAGGCGCAGGACGACATCGCGCTCGCCCTGGACATCTCTCCGCCGCACCTTTCGCTCTATCAGCTGACGCTCGAACAGAACACGGTGTTCGCCAAGTTTCCGCCACCGCTGCCGGATGACGACAGGGTGGCGGAAATGCAGGACTGGATCGACGAGCAAGCGGCGGCGGCCGGCTATCGCCACTACGAAATCTCCGCCTACGCACGGCCGGGCCGGGAGTGCCGGCACAACCTGAACTACTGGGGCTTTGGCGACTACCTCGGCGTCGGGCCGGGCGCACATTCGAAGATTTCGTTCCCGCATCGAATCGTGCGCCAGGTGCGATTTCGCCAGCCGGCGAGCTACCTGCGGCACGCTGCTTGCGGCGAGTTCCTCGCGGAGTCGACCGAGGTTGCGCGGGACGAGCTTCCGTTCGAGTTCATGTTGAACGCGATGCGGCTGGCCGACGGTGTTCCGAGCCACTGGTTCACCGAACGGACCGGGTTGCCGCCCACGGCGGTCGAGGCGCGACTCAGCGCGGCTGAGGCGCGCGGCCTGTTGACGGCCGACCACCGGCACTGGGCGCCGACTGCTCTTGGACGACGCTTCCTGTCCGATCTCCAGTCCAGTTTTCTTCCAGACGCACGGCCATAACGCCAAGTGGGTGCATAATGGCACCAAAGTAGTGCCTACGCACCTGCGCGGTGCGTTATTTCGTCGGGTGCTGGGCAGCGCGTGACAGATTGCGGCACGCTAAGGCTATGTCGCACAAGGCTAGTGCAGCGCAAAGTGGCTGTGATCGGGTTTTGGCATAGTTCGTGCGTTGCGGTGCATCAGTTCCCGGACAGCGAAAGCCTGCCGTCCAGGGAGTCATTTCAACCATGAGCGAACGGAGAGAAAGAATGGCGACGGCCAAGGACGTCATGAAGATGATCACGGACAACGAAGCACTGTTCGTTGATCTGCGGTTTACCGATACGAAGGGCAAGGAACAGCACGTCTCCGTGCCGGCCAAGGCGTTCGAGGAAGACAAGTTCGAGCACGGTCACGCGTTCGACGGCTCGTCGATCGCGGGCTGGAAGGGCATTGAAGCCTCCGACATGCTGCTGATGCCGGATCCAACCACGGCGCGCATGGATCCCTTCCGTGAAGAGAACACGCTCATCATCACCTGTGATGTCGTCGAACCGTCGACGGGCAAGGGCTACGACCGTGATCCGCGTTCGCTCGCCCGGCGCGCCGAGGCCTACCTGAAGTCGACCGGCATTGGTGACACGGCCTACTTCGGCCCCGAGCCCGAGTTCTTCATCTTCGACAGCGTGACGTGGAACGTCGACATGTCGGGTTGCCACGTCAGGATCAAGTCCGAGGAAGCGCCGTGGTCCACCGGCATCGAATACGAGGCCGGCAACCTGGCGCACCGTCCGCCGGTCAAGGGCGGGTACTTCCCGGTACCGCCGACTGACTCGCTCCAGGACATCCGCTCCGAGATGTGCCTGCTGCTCGATCAGCAGGGCGTCGAAGTCGAGGTGCATCACCACGAAGTCGCGGCGCCGGGACAGTGCGAGATCGGCACCAAGTTTTCGACGCTGGTGAAGCGCGCCGACTGGCTGCAGATCATGAAGTACACGATCTGGAACGTCGCCGCGAGCTACGGCAAGACGGCGACCTTCATGCCGAAGCCGGTCGTTGGCGACAACGGCTCGGGCATGCACGTGCACCAGTCGGTGTGGAAGGACGGCACGAACCTCTTCGCCGGCAACGGCTACGGCGGCCTCTCGGACTTCGCGCTGTACTACATCGGCGGCATCATCAAGCACGCGCGCTCGCTGAATGCGATCACCAATCCGGGCACCAACAGCTACAAGCGCCTGGTGCCGGGCTTCGAGGCACCGGTCAAGCTCGCGTATTCCGCCCGCAACCGCTCGGCGTCGATCCGCATTCCTTATGTCAGCAACCCGAAGGGGCGTCGCATCGAAGTTCGCTTCCCCGATCCGACCGCCAATCCGTACCTCGCGTTCGCCGCGATGTTGATGGCCGGCCTCGACGGCGTGCAGAACAAGATCCACCCGGGCGAGGCCGCCGACAAGAATCTGTACGACCTGCCGCCGGAAGAGGACGCGAAGATCCCGACCGTGTGCTCGTCGCTCGAACAGGCGCTCGAGTACCTCGACAAGGACCGCGAGTTCCTGACCCGCGGCGGCGTCTTCAGCAACGACCTGATCGACGCCTACATCGCGTTGAAGATGGACGAGGTCACGCGCTTCCGCATGACCACGCACCCGGTCGAGTTCGACATGTACTACGGGTCGTAACGCACCCGGTGATGCAGGCGGACGGGGGCGGGCAACCGCCCCTGTTTGCTTCCACCCCTGACGGATGAATCGAGTGTCCCCAGAATGCGGGAACTGAACGTGGAAGGGCCGGCACTTGCGCCGATTTCGGCAGTGATGCTGCCGTACACTGCGCGTCGTCTGTGCCCTGCCGGAGGCGCCCTTGAAGCGCATGGTCACGAGTGTCCTGCTTTCGTTCGGTGTCGCTGCGCCGTGGGCCGCGCTCGCTCAGTCCTCCGAGATCTACCTGTGCATCGACGAGCAGGGCAACAAGTCCTACCAGAATGTCGGCAGCGGCAAGGGCTGCAAGCGGGTGGACGTCGGTCCGGTGCTGTCGATGCCGGCACCGCGGTTGCCGGCCGGGCGCAGCGCGATGCAGCCGGCGGTCGAGGAGCGCGCTTCGGTGTCGCCAGCCTCGTTTCCCCGCGTCGATCGCGATACCCAGCGCACGCGCGACAGCGACCGGCGCCGCATCCTCGAAGACGAACTGAAGGCCGAGGAAGACCGCCTCGCACGCCTGCGCACCGAGTTCAACAACGGCGAGCCGGAGCGGCGCGGTGACGAGCGCAACTTCGCGCTCTACCAGGAGCGGATCCAGCGACTGCGCGAGGACATCGCGCGCGTTGAGACCAACGTCGGCGCACTGCGCCGCGAAATCGCTCTGCTCCGCACGCAGTAGGTTCTTTCTCGTTCTCCTCCCCGTCCGGGTTGAGCGCGACGGGGTCGAAGGTTGGTCGCCATGACTGTGGCGGTCCACCACGATTCCGTGGCTGATGCGCAATTCGAAGGGCTCGACCTGCTGTCGACCGCCGTGATCGTGCTTGGTCCGGCGGCGCGCATCGTGCATGTGAATCAGGCCGCCGAACTGCTGCTGGGGATGTCGCGCAAGAACCTGCTGGGCCAGTCGGCGGAACGCGTAATCGGCGATGAGCTGCAGATGCAGCAGCTGGTCTCTGATGCCCGCACCAACACGTTCGGAGAGCGCCGGCAGGTGCTGGAGCTGAAGCGGTTCGGGCGCGATCCGGTGCCCGTGCGGGTGACGGCGACGGCTCAGTACGGTTCGAGCACCCCGCTGGTGCTCGAAATCTCCGAGATCGAGCAGCAGCTCAAGGTCGATCGCGAAGAGCGCCAGCTCGGCCTGTCCGAGGCCAATCGGCAACTGCTGCGCAATCTTGCCCACGAGATCAAGAATCCGCTCGGGGGAGTGCGGGGCGCCGCGCAACTGCTCGACGCCGAACTGGCGTCGCCCGAGCAGCGCGAGTACACGCGGGTCATCATCGCCGAGGCGGACCGCCTGCAGGCACTGGTCGATCGACTGCTCGCACCGCACCGTTCCCCGCGCGTCATCGCCGAGCTCAACATCCACGAGGTGTGCGAGCGGGTGCGCATGGTCACGCTGGCGGAGTTTCCGCGCGGCCTCACGGTCGATCGCGACTACGACGCCAGCGTTCCCGACTTTCACGGGGACCGCGAGCAGCTGATCCAGGCGCTTCTCAACATCGTGCGCAACGCCGCGCAGGCGCTCGAATCCCGGATCGCGGCGGGCGACGCGGTGATTACCCTGCGCACGCGCGTCGCCCGGCAGGTGACGATTGCGCGTTCCCGTCACCGCTTGGCACTGGACTTGCATGTCATCGACAACGGACCAGGCGTGCCCAATGACATCAAGGACCGAATCTTCTTTCCGCTGGTATCCGGCCGCGAGGATGGCACCGGCCTCGGGCTCACTCTCGCGCAGAGCTTCATCCAGCAGCACGACGGCATCATCGAGGTGGACAGCCGTCCGGGCCGCACCGACTTTCGAATCCTGATACCGCTGCCATGAGCGCTGCCATGAAACCAATCTGGATCGTTGACGACGATCGATCGATACGCTGGGTGCTGGAAAAGGCCCTCGCGCGCGAGAACCTGCCGTGCAAGGCCTTTGGCACGGCGCAGGACGTGCTCACCGAACTGGAGCACGACAGCCCGCAGGTGCTGATCTCCGACATCCGGATGCCGGGTCGCAGCGGCATCGAGCTGCTGCGCGAGGTCAAGCGGAAGCATCCCGCGCTTCCGGTCATCGTGATGACGGCGTTCTCGGACCTGGAGAGCGCCGTTTCGGCGTTCCAGGGCGGCGCCTTCGAGTATCTGCCGAAGCCGTTTGATGTCGACAAGGCCGTCGAGCTGATCCGGCGCGCGGTGGACGAGAGCGTGCGCGAATCGACTGCCGACGAAGCGCTCGGCGAGGTTCCCGAGATCCTGGGTCAGGCGCCGGCGATGCAGGACGTGTTCCGTGCGATCGGCCGTCTCAGCCAGTCCAACGTCACCGTGCTGCTGACCGGCGAATCCGGCAGCGGCAAGGAAGTCGTGGCGCGCGCGCTGCACAAGCACAGCCCGCGCGCAGAAGCGCCCTTCATCGCGCTGAACATGGCCGCGATTCCGCGCGACCTGCTCGAAAGCGAACTGTTCGGCCACGAACGCGGCGCCTTCACGGGTGCTCAGGCGATGCGCCGCGGGCGCTTCGAGCAGGCCGAGGGCGGGACGCTCTTCCTCGACGAAATCGGCGACATGCCGGCCGAGTTGCAGACGCGCCTGCTGCGCGTGCTGTCCGACGGCTTTTACTACCGCGTCGGCGGCCACCAGCCGATCAAGGCGGACGTCCGCGTCATTGCTGCTACGCATCAGAACCTCGAGGAACGGGTGCGCCAGGGCCTGTTCCGCGAGGACCTTTACCACCGGCTGAACGTCATCCGCTTGCGGTTGCCGGCGCTGCGTGAGCGCAGCGAGGACATCCCGCTGCTGGCGCGCCACTTCCTGCTGAAAAGTGCGCAGGAGCTTGGCGTGGAGCCGAAGCGCATCTCGGACGAGGCGATGCGCTTCATCAGCCAGCAGCCGTTTCCTGGCAACGTGCGGCAACTGGAGAACCTGTGCCACTGGCTCACGGTGCTGGCGCCGGCCCAGGTGGTCAAGGTCGAAGATCTGCCGGTGGAAATGCGTCAGCAGCAGGCCGCGGCACCGGCTCTGGCGCGCCTCGACGCGCCGACGGCGTTGGCCGCTGCGCCCGTGCCGCGGTCCAGCGCCGGCGGCAACTGGACGGATTCACTGGTTGCCGAGGTCGAGCGCCGCCTGCACGAGGGCGTGCCGGACGTCATGGACACCCTGGCGCGGGACTTCGAGGCGGCCGTCATTCGCACCGCCCTGAAGCACACGCACGGCCGACGCATCGATGCCGCCACCCGGCTGGGCGTCGGCCGCAACACGATCACGCGCAAGATCCAGGAACTGCAGCTGGAAGACTGAGCCGGCGGCGGCCGGGCGGGTCGCCGCGTCACGCAGCCCGCGCGACCGCCCGGGGTGCCCTTCGTCCATGCGATCTGCGTTTCGTCGCGGCTGACTGCAATTCGTCGCACGTCGGGCGACAATGCGCGCCGCATGCGGATAATCCGCTCCCACGCAAAGAAACGGCCCGCAGGCCACGAACCTGCGCTGGCGAGTGGCGCCTACCCGGCGACCCGGCCGTACCCTGGGGGAAAGAATGACAAAGCGGGCAAAGATCTGGTGGCTGGTCGGAATACTGGTGGTTGCCGTGGCGGGCGGGGGCGGGGCGGTCATCGCGTCGCGCACCTCCACTCCGTCGCCGGACAATGTCGCCAAGAAGGGCGAGCGGCCTCCGCTGGAGTTCGCCCAGGCTGACGTCGTGCGGCTGCAGCCGAAGCGGCTGGCCGTCGAGCTGACGGTGCCAGGCAGCGTGCTGGCCGTGTCGCAGGCCACCGTGCGGGCCAAGCTGTCGGCCGAGGTCAAGCGTGTCCTGGTGCGTGAAGGCGACCGTGTCGCGGTCGGCCAGACGGTCGCCGAGTTCGATACGGCACAACTGAGAGCGCAGCTCGCCGAGCGCACCGCGACGCTCGAGTCGGCCCGCGCGCAACTCGCCACGACCGAGCGCACCCGTCAGGCCAACGCCCAGCTGGTCAAGCAGAACTTCATTTCGCAGAACGCGTTCGACACCGCGGATTCGGCCTATCAGGCGCAGCTGGCGGCGGTCGCGGCGGCCCGCGCCCAGCTCGAGCAGACCCAGATCCAGATGAACGATGCGGTCGTGCGCGCCCCGATTGCCGGCCAGGTCGCCAAGCGTCACGTGCAGCCTGGCGAGAAGGTCGGATTCGATGCGCCGTTGCTGGCGATCGTCGACCTGTCGCAACTCGAGGTCCAGGCCCAGGTTCCCGTATCCGATGTGCCGCAGATCCGCAATGGCATGCCGGCACAGGTCGACATCGAAGGCATCAGTGGACGCCACTTCGCCGGGCGGGTCGACCGCATCAACCCGAGCACCGAGACCGGTACGCGCACGGTCAACATCTACGTAGCTCTGCCCAACGAAGAGTCGCTGCTGAAGGCGGGCATGTTCGCGCGGGTGGTCCTGACGACGATGCCGGAATCCGAGGCGCCGTCGCTGCCGGTTTCGGCGCTGCGCACCGAGGCCGGCCAGAACTATGTCTGGGTGCTGGCCGACGGCAAGCTCGCCCGTCGCAACGTGGCAGTCGGGCGACGCGACGAGCGCGCGCAGCTGGTCGAGATCACGTCAGGCCTGAGTGCGGCGGACGTCGTGCTGGCGACCAAGTTCGACAATCTGAAGGACGGCCTCGCCGCCAAGGTTGTCGGCATGCCGGGCGAACCCAAGGTCGCCGAGCGGGACGCCACGACCCGGCCACTGGCCGCCAACTGAACGGCGCCGTCGGCGCGGCCGGACCGCGGGTGTTCGAACCCGGGTCGCGAGCAGGAGGGACTCTCTGATGTGGATGACGCGTGTGTCCATCACCCACCCGGTCTTCGCGACCATGGTGATGGTTGGCCTGACGGTGCTGGGCCTGTTCTCCTACGCCCGGCTGGGCGTGGAGCCGATGCCCGATGTCAGCCCGCCCGGCGTGCAGATCTGGGTCAACTATCCCGGTGCCTCGCCGGAGCAGGTCGAGAACGACCTCGCCAAGCCGATCGAGAGCGCGGCCAATACGGTCGCCGGCGTCAAGCGCATCCTGTCGCGCTCCGACGAGGGCCGCTCGCTGACGTGGGTCGAGTTCCGCTACGAAGTGGACATGGACCGCGCGATGCAGGAAGTGCGCGACAAGCTGGCGCAGATCCGCGCGACTTTCCCGCGCGACGCGAAGGATCCTGTGGTCCAGCGTGCCGGGGGCGAGAACGACCAGCCGGTCGCCTCGTTCGCCCTGATGGGCAACGGCAAGACGCCGCGCGAGTTGACGCTGCTGGCCGAACAGGTCGTGCAGAAGGGCTTTGAGCGGGTCAAGGGGGTCGGTCGCGTCGACCTCGGCGGGAACACCACGCGGCAGATTCAGGTGCGGGTCGATCCGGCCAAGCTCACGGCGTTCGGCCTTTCCGTCGACACCGTGGTGCAGGCGCTGCGCACGGCGAACATCTCCGTGCCGGTCGGGACCATCCACAACGACACGTCGGAGTCGATCATCCGCGTCGACGGGCGGCTGACCTCGCCCGAACAGTTCGAGCGGATCATCGTCGCGCGCAAAAACGGCGTCCCGATCCTGCTGTCGCAGGTCGCGACGGCCGTCGACGCCGAGCGCGAGCGCCAGTCGCTGTCGCGCGTCAATGGCCAGCCGGCCATCGGCATCTCGGTCTTCAAGGCACAGGACGCCAACATCGTCGAGGTCGGGCGCGAGCTCAAGTACGCCGCCGAGAACATCCGCAAGCAGCTGCCGCCCGGCATGGAACTGAAGTTCATGTGGGCGATGGCCGATTTCGTCGAGCAGTCGGTGAACAACGTCAAGACGACGATCGTCGAGGGCGCGCTGCTGACGGTGGTCATCGTGTTCCTGTTCCTCGGTTCCTGGCGCAGCACGGTCATCACCGGGCTGACGCTGCCGATCTCGGTCATTGCGACTTTCATCGTCATCTACGCGCTCGGCTTCACCCTGAACTACATGACGTTGATGGCGTTGTCGCTGTGCATCGGACTGCTGATCGACGACGCCATCGTGGTGCGCGAAAACATCGTGCGCCACATCCACATGGGCAAGGACCATTACACCGCCGCGCGCGAGGGAACGGACGAGATCGGACTGGCCGTGCTCGCCACGACGCTGTCGATCGTCGCGGTGTTCGTGCCGATCGCCTTCATGGGCGGCATCGTCGGCAAGTTCTTCTATCCGTTCGGCATCACGGTGGCGGCCGCCGTGATGCTGTCGCTGTTCGTCAGCTTCACGCTCGACCCGATGCTCTCGGCCGTCTGGCGCGATCCGCCGGAGGGTGCGCGCGGCCTGCCTGTCGTGGGGCCGATCCTGCGTGCCTTCGAGCGCGGGATGGACAAGGTCCATGGCGTCTACGACCGGCTGCTGCGCTGGGCGCTCGCCCATCGGAAGAGCACGCTGGCGATCGCCACGGCGAGCTTCCTGCTGAGCATCCCGATTGCGGGAATGGTCGGCACCGAAATGATGCCGGAGGCCGACCAGAGCTACACGTCGGTGCGCCTGACCATGCCGGTCGGTTCCAGCCTCGAGTACGCCAACGAGCGCGTCAAGCGGGTGGAGGACGCGCTGCGCGAATTCAAGGAGATCGACGCGGTCGACACCGGCATCGGCACCGACGGCACCCGCAACATGGCGAACCTGAACCTCAAGCTGGTGCCCCGCAACGAGCGCAAGCTCTCGCAGCAGCAGCTCGAGCAGGCCATACGCAAGCGCGTGGCGAGCATCCCCGGGGTCGACCTCAAGGTGGGCTGGAACACGCCGATCTACGTCGCTCTGCTCGGCAACAACGATGGCGAGATGAATCGCGTCATCTCGGATCTCAAGGGCAAGGTGCAGCAGATCCGCGGCGTGACGGACGTCGAGATCTCGGTGAAGGAGGGCACGCCGGCGCTGTCGGTGCGTCTGAAGCCCGAACTCGCGGCCGAATACGGCATCACCCATGCGCAGCTCGGCACGACATTGCGCGCGATGGTGGGCGGCGAGAACTCGGGCTACTGGCTGGCGCCCGATGGCCAGAACTACGAAGTGATCACGCAGCTGCCGCAGGCGAATCGCACGATCGTCGACGACATCGCGAACCTCAACATCGCGACCGGCCGATCGCTGGCCGACGGCTCGCCGGAGGTGATTCCGCTGCGCTCGATCGCGACGCTGGAGCGCACCTTCAACCCGGAGAACATCCGTCGCCAGGACCTGCAGCGGCGCGTGGCGCTGTTCGCCAACGTGCAGGGGCGGCCGGCCGGTGATGCAGGACAGGAGGTGCAGGCGCTCGTCAAGACCTACGAACTGCCGCCCGGACTGCGCTTCGATGTCGGTGGGCAGATCCGCGAACAGCAGGAGATCAATGCGGCGATCATCGGCGCACTGCTGCTGGCGGTCATCTTCATCTACCTGGTGCTGGCCTCGCAGTTCGGCAGTTTCTTCCTGCCGATTGCGATCATGGCCTCGCTGCCGCTGTCGATCGTCGGCGTCATGCTGGCGCTCTTGATCACGAAGACGACGCTCAACATCTTCTCGATGATCGGCATCGTGTTCCTGATGGGCCTGGTGACGAAGAATGCGATCCTGCTGGTGGACTTCGCCAATCGCGGGCAGCGTGGGGGTCTCGACCGCCATGCGGCACTGCTGGCGGCGGGGCAGGTACGGCTGCGTCCGATCCTGATGACGACGGCGGCGATGATCTTCGGCATGCTGCCGCTGGCGATCGGCCTGGGCGAGGGCGCAGAGCAGCAGGCGCCGATGGGCCGCGCCATCATCGGCGGCGTGATCACCTCGACCCTGCTGACGCTGGTCGTGGTGCCGGTGATCTACACCTACATCGATGCGTTCGAGCGACGCCTGAAGCGCGGACGCAGCGGCGCCACCGTGCTGGCGCACCAGCCGGCCGACAAGGCCTGAGGCGCGGGCACGCGAAGTCGCAACTCGGTGGCGGTCCGCTGCGCTAACCTCGCGCGGTGGACCGCAAGCTTTCCTTCCTCAGCCAGGATCCCGACGAGCGCGTCGTCCGCTGGGGCTGGGTTCTCTGGATCGCCTGGCTCGCCGTCGGCGGCGCGCTCCTGCTTGGCGACATTCGTGGCGGCGCGGCCGGACTGGGTGCGGTGCTCGCGGCGCCGTTCTGGGGCGTGTGGGCGCTCTGGGCGCTGTACCGCTGCGCGCGCACCATCATGCGGTGGCTGGGACACTCGGGCTGGCGGGAATGGAGCGGCCAGTACTACGAATTCGACGGCCGACAGATCCGGATCCTGTTCGACGGTGACGACGTCTGGTTCGCGGCGGCGGATGTGTTCGAAGCGCTCGACACTCCGCGTCCGGCGCGCAACGCGGAACGTGTCCGGCACATCGTGGGACGCGACGGCCTGCGTGCCGCGCCGGGATCAGACCTGCTGAGCTTCTCCGAGAAGGGGCTGGCGGCCTGGCTCGACCGCAGGACGGATCGGACGGCGTCGCTGTTCGCGCGCTGGGTCGAAACGCAGGTCATGCAGCCGTACCGCAGGCGGCGTGAACTCGAATCGAATCCCGCCGAGTCCCCGACGAGCCGCGAGAGGTGAAATTCCGGTACCGCGGGCCGAACCGTCACGGCGCGCGATAATCGCGCTTTCGCCCAGGCGTTGGAACGCATGTCGCCCCTGTCGAGGTTGTTTTCGCAGCACCGGATCAAGGTTTCGCGCGTCTTCGGTTTTGCCTTCGTCGCGGCACTGCTGGCCACCGGCAGCGTCTGGCAGGGGACATGGGTCGGCCGAGTCATGTTCCTGGCGGGAATCGTGCTCGCCGCCGTCGGCATGGTCGGGCGCATCTGGTGCCTCGTGTATTCGAGCGGCTACAAGAGCTCCGAGCTGGTGACGCAGGGGCCGTATTCGGTGAGCCGCAACCCGCTGTATTTTTTCTCGTTCGTCGGCCTGATCGGCATCGGTCTGGCGACTGAAACGGTGACGCTGACGCTCTTCCTGGTGGCGTTTTTCGCGCTGGTCTACCCGGCGGTGATTGCGGGCGAGGAGGAGTTCCTGCGTGGCAAGTTCGGCGACGCTTACGCCGAGTATTGCCGGCGCGTGCCGCGGTTCTTTCCCGCGCGCCGGCTGTTCGTGGAACCGGAGTCGTACACCGTGCAGCCGCGCACCCTGCGTCGCTCGCTGGGTGGCGTGATCTGGTTCATCGGGCTGCCGGTCGCTGTCCAGGTGCTGGTCCTGCTGCGCACCGCAGGCGTCATCGGCAGCGTGGCGCTGCTGCCCTAGAGAAGGTCAGACACTCAGCGTCGCGATGACCGGCGCGTGATCGCTCGGCTGCTCGCGCCGACGCGGCTCAACGTCAATCGAACACGCCGTGCAGTGCGGCACAAGCGCTGTCGACAGCAGTACGTGGTCGATGCGCAGACCCATTTTGCGGCGGAAGGCCTGCATGCGGTAATCCCACCACGTGTAGCTGCGCTCGGGTTGCTCGAACAGGCGGAAGCTGTCGACAAGCCCCAACGCAACGAGGTCGCGGAACGCCTGCTTCTCAGGCTCCGAAAACAGGACCTGGCCCGCCCAGGCCTTGGGGTCGTGCACGTCGCGGTCTTCGGGTGCGATGTTGAAGTCGCCGGCGAGCGCGAGGCGCGGGTGCCGTGCCAGTTCGGCTCGCAGCCATGCATTCAACGCCGCGATCCAGCGCAACTTGTAGTCATACTTTTCGCTGCCGACGCTCTGGCCATTCGGAAAGTAGGCGCAGACCACGCGGATCTCGCCGACCGTCGCGCCGATCAGGCGCTTCTGCGGATCCTCCAGTCCGGGCAGAGCCACCACGACGTCGCTTGCCTCGGGCGTGGTTTCGCGCCGCGTCAGCAGCGCCACGCCGTTGTAGGTCTTCTGGCCGGCGAAGGCGGCCGCATAGCCGGCCTCGGCCAGCGCAGCCACCGGAAAATTCTCATCGACGAGCTTGGTTTCCTGCAGGCAGACGATGTCGACGCGGTGCGTCGCAAGCCAGTCGAGCAGGTGCGGCAGTCTGACCTTGAGCGAGTTGACGTTCCAGGTGGCGAGCGTGAGCGTGCGTGTCATCCCGCTATTGTGCCGCGGGCGGCGGAGTGGCCTTGGCCGTCAGCGGCCGTGCCGGTTCCTGCCTGAAGCTGCGCGGCAGCGTCGACGAGCCGGGGTATCCGGTGGCGTCGAGCGCGTTGTTCCAGTCATCCGGATTGAACGCGAGCAACGGCTGCGCGCCCAGCGTGACGACCGGGACGCCTTCGGCGCCCGTCAGGCGTTTCAGTTCCATGGCGTCGTCGCCGGACTCGATCGTTCGCTCGGCGAACGGCACGCCACGCTTGTTCAGGAACTCACGCGCGGTGCCGCACGGCGGGCAGTTCTTGGCGGTGAAGAGCATCACCGGGAAGTTCGACGCGGCCCGCCGCACCTGGTAGGGCAGCAGCGATTGCGTGTGTTCGCCGATCGTCAGCAGGTCGATCCGCAGCACGTTCTGCGCATCGAGCGGTGGGCGATCGCCGTAGTTGATCTGCCCGCGGTAGTCGGTCCAGCGAAAGAGCACCTTGGGCGACATCGCGGTCGGGGCGTCCGTCGCGGCGAACTGCGCCTGCAGGGCGATGACGAAGGCGGTGGCGTACAGCGTGGAGAGGATCATCTGGGGCCTGCGTGAGTGGACAGGACGGGATCAGCGTGCTTCGCCGTTGGGCGCGATGCGATTCGCGGGACCGTTCGCACGCGAGATCAGGGCGCGCGGCGGCTCGCCCGCATAACCGGGTGGAAGCTGGGATTCGGCGGGGTAGCCGGCGGCGTCCAGTACGCGCGCCCAGTCGCTTGAGCGGAAGCCACCCAGGACTTCGCGCCCGACGGTCATCACCGGGACCTGGTCAATGCCGGTCAGGCGCTTCAGTTCCACGCCATCGTCCGGAGTTTCCAGAAAGCGCTCGGAAAATGGCACTCCACGCTGGCGCAGGAAGACACGGCCGTTCTCGCAAGGCGGGCAGGCGTCGCTCGAGTACAGCACGACCGGGTACTGCGCCGTCGCACGCCGCAGTTCGAAGGGGAGTGTCAGCTTGGCGTCCGCGGTTTCGATCGGAGCGCGCGCTCCGACGGGCTTCAGGTCGCGGGCGTCGCCGGGCGGAAAGTCACCGTAGTTGACCTGACCGGTCGCATCACGCCAGCGGTACTGCGCGTCGGCCGTGCCGCCGATCGAGAGCAGGGCCACCGCAATCACCCACCAGCGTTTCATGGTTCTCCTAGTTGACCATGCCGTGATGCCTCAGCAACGCGTCGATCGTCGGTTTGCGGCCGCGGAAGGCCACGAAGGACTCCATCGCCGGCCGGCTGCCCCCCACTGCGAGGACTTCGTCCCGGAAGCGCTGGCCCGTTGCCGGGTTCAGCACGCCTTCCTCTTCGAAAGCCGCGTACGCGTCGGCCGACAGCACCTCGGCCCATTTGTAGCTGTAATAGCCTGCCGCGTAACCGCCGGCGAAGATGTGCGAGAAAGCGTGCGGAAAGCGGTTGTATTCCGGCGGAATGAGGACACCGATCTCGCGCCGGACCTCGGCCATGCACTGAAGGATCTCGTCGTCGCTGGGCGGTGCCGACCGGGAGTGCAGCAGCATGTCGAACAGCGCGAATTCGAGCTGACGGACGGTATAAAACCCGCTCTGGAAATTGCGTGCGGCGATCATCTTTTCAAAGAGCGGCCGGGGCAGCGGCTCGCCGGTGTCCACGTGCTCCGTCAGCAGCTGCAACACCTCCCACTCCCAGGCGAAGTTCTCCATGAACTGGCTCGGAAGCTCGACGGCGTCCCACTCGACGCCGCGGATGCCCGCCACCGCCGGCTCGTCAATGCGGGTCAGCATGTGGTGCAGCCCGTGGCCGAACTCGTGGAACAGTGTCAGCACCTCATCGTGCTTGAACGTGGCCGGCTTGCCACCGACCGGGCGCGCAAAATTGCAGGTCAGGTACGACACCGGCGTCACCAGCCCCGCACGCCGGCCGCGCCGGCTGCGTGCATCGCCCTGCCACGCTCCGCCCTGCTTGTGGTCGCGCGCGTACAGATCAAGGTAGAACTGGCCGACGAGTTTGCCGCGCGTAGTCTCGATCCGGAAGAAGCGCACGTCCGGGTGCCAGGTCGGTGCCGGCTCCTCGCATATCGCCACGCCGAACAGGGTTTCGATCACCTTGAACAGGCCCGCCAGCACGCGCGGCTCCGTGAAGTAGCGCTTCAGCTCCAGGTCGGAATACGCGTAGCGCGCTTCACGCAGCTTCTCGCTTGCGTAGTTGAAGTCCCACGGATTGATCTGCGCCAGTCCGAGCCGCCCGGCCGCAAACTCGCGCAGCTCCGCCATGTCGCGCTCGGCAAAGGGCTTGGCGCGCCGGCCGAGGTCGTGCAGGAAATGCAGCACTTCGGCCGGCGTGGCGGCCATCTTCGGGACCAGCGAGACCTCGGCGAAGCTGCTGTACCCCAGCAGGCGCGCGTGCTCCTGCCTTAGCCGCAGCAGTTCAACCATCAAGGGGCCGTTGTTCCAGTCCGGATTGCCCAGTTCCGAGGCGCGCGTGACGTACGCGCGATAGAGCTTCTCGCGCAACGCGCGGTCGTCGGCATAGTCCAGAATCGCCGAATAGCTCGGAAACTGCAGCGTGATCTTGTAGCCGCTGCGTCCCTCGGCTTCCGCGGCCTCGCGGTACGTCTGCACGGCATCGTCCGGCACCCCGGCGAGCGCGGCACGATCGGAAAGCTGCAGCGCGAAGGCGTTGGTGGCGTCGAGTACGTTCTCGGCAAAGCGCGTGCTGACCTCCTCCTGGCGTTCCCGGACCGCCTTGAAGCGCGGCTTCTGCGCGGGCTCCAGTTCGGCGCCGCCCAGCCGGAAGTCACGCAGTTCATGCTCGACCAGGGTGCGGCGCTCCGCGGGCCAGCGCGCTGCCTCGGGCGCCGCGGCGAGCGCCTTGAAGCGGGAATAGAGCACCTCGTTCTGCGACAGCTCGGTCCAGAACGCGGTGATGCCGGGCAGGTTCGCGTTGTACTGCGCGCGCAGTTCGGGTGTGTCGACCACCGCGTTCATGTGCGCGACGGCGCTCCAGGCACGCCCCAGCCGGTCGGTCGCTTCTTCAAGCGGCTCGACCACGGTCTGCCAGGACGCCGGAAGGTTGGTCTGCGTTGCCTGCGCGACTGCGGCGCGCGCCGCGGCGAGCAGTGCGTCAATGGCCGGCGTGATGTGTTCCGGCCGCACGTTGCCGAAGTGCACCAGCCCCGACAGTTCGAGCAGGGGATTCGACGAAGGTGATTCAGGCGAGGATGCCGTCGTGCTGGCCATGGGAAAGTCCGTCGGTTAGCGCAGGCCGGCGCGCCGCTCGGCGGCCTCGACCGTGTTGACGAGCAGCATCGTGATCGTCATGGGACCGACACCTCCGGGCACCGGCGAGATCCAGCCGGCGACTTCACGGACTGCGTTGAAGTCGACATCACCCGCGAGCTTGCCCTCGGGCGTCCGGTTCGTTCCGACGTCGATGACCACCGCGCCGGGCTTGACCATGTCGGCGGTCACGAGGTTGCGCCGTCCGACGGCTGCAACCAGGATGTCCGCGCTGCGCGTGACGTTCGCGAGGTCGCGGGTCTTGCTGTGCGCGATCGTGACGGTGGCATTGGCCGCGAGCAGCAGCATGGCCATCGGCTTGCCGACCATGTTCGATCGGCCGAGCACGACGGCGTGCGCGCCCTCGATGACGACACCCGTGTGCTCGAGCATCTTCATCACGCCGTAGGGGGTGCAGGAGCGGAAGTGCGGCACGCCCATCAGCGTGAGGCCCGCGTTCATCGCATGCAGGCCGTCGACATCCTTGTCGAAGGCGATCGACTCGAGGATCTTCTGCGAGTCCAGGTGCCTGGGCAGGGGCAACTGCACGAGGATGCCGTGGACGGCCGGATCGGCGTTCAACTCGGCGATGCGCGCGAGCAGCGCCGACTCCGTCGTATCGGCTGGCAGGCGATCGGCGAAGGACCGGATGCCGCAGTCGTGGCAGGCCTGGATCTTGTTGCGCACATAGACGGCCGACGCCGGATCGTCGCCGACGAGCACGACCGCGAGACCCGGTGCCTGCCCGGCGGCCGTGGCACGGGCGATGCGCGCGCCCAGGCTGGCGCGTATCTGCGCCGCCAGTGCCTTGCCGTCGATGATGCGCGCGCTCATGTGGCAGCCTTCCGGGGAAACCCCGAAATTCTACCGGCGCACGACCGGACTACTGCCGCAGTCCGCCTCCCGCAAGCACGGTGCGCATGAGGTCGGCCACCGTGTTGGCATTGAGCTTGTCCATGATGTTGGCGCGATGGGCCTCGACCGTCTTGATCGATATTCCGAGGTCGTCGGCAATCTGCTTGTTCAGGCGCCCGGCGACGATCCGCTCCAGCACCTGCTGCTCGCGTGGCGTGAGCTTGGCGACCAGCGCCTCGCTGATCCGGCGTCGCTCGGACTCGGAGGCGCGCGTCCGCGCTTCGCCGAGCATGCGCTCGACCAGCGTCTTCAGTGCGTCCTGGTCGAACGGTTTCTCGATGAAATCCACGGCACCCTTCTTCATCGTCGACACGGCCATCGGTACGTCGCCGTGGCCGGTGATGAAGATGATCGGATACGGCACGCCGCGGGCAATCAGCTCATCCTGCAGTTCCAGGCCGCTCATGCCGGGCATGCGCACGTCCACAATCGCCACCGCGATCGCGGCCGGGTCGTGATCGGCGAGGAACTTCTCGGCGCTGTCGAAGCCGAGCACGCGATAGCGGCTCGCTTCGAGCAGCCACTGCAACGAATCGCGTACCGCGTCGTCGTCGTCAACGACGTAGACAACCCCCAGGCTTTCCTCTGAATCCGTCACTTTTGCTTCCCCTCGGCGAGCCGCGCATTTTCGTCGACGCCCGTCCCCACCGCAAGCGGAAGCGTGAAGCGGAAGATCGTTCCCCCCTTGGGGTTTTCCTCAAGCAGCAGCCGGCCCTGATGGAACTCGACGATCGAGCGGCAGATGTTGAGTCCCATGCCCATGCCTTCGGACTTCGTGCTGAAGAACGGCTGGAACAGGTGGGCACGAAGCTCGGGTGGAATGCCCGAGCCGTGGTCGATGACGGAAAACTCCGCCATGTCGTCGACGCGCCGCACGACGAGGTCGATGCGGCGCACGGCGGCCTGGTCCATCGCATCGATCGCGTTCTTCAACAGGTTGAGCAGCAGTTGCTCCACCAGGATGGGATCGACATCGAGCGGCGGCAGCCCGGCGGCCACGTGGGTTTCGATCGCGATGGCCTTTTTCGCGGCCTCGATCTCGGCGAAGCCGATCGCGTCTTCGACGATCCGCGCCACCGCGGTCGGGCGGCGACGCGGCTCGGCCCGCTTCACGAACTCGCGAATGCGCCGGATGATGTTGCCGGCACGCTGTGCCTGCCCTGCGGTCTTCTCTAGCGCGGGAAGCAGATCGGCCGTCGAGACATTGCCGTCGCGCAGGCGCGAGACCGTGCCGAGGCTGTAATTGCTGATCGCTGTCAGCGGCTGGTTCAGCTCGTGCGCCAGCGACGAGGCCATCTCGCCCATGGTCATCAGGCGCGCCGTGAGCTGGACCTTCTCCTGCTGCTGCCGCACGATCTCCTCGGTGGCTTTGCGCTCGGTGACGTCGGTCGCGATCTGCAGGCGTACGTCGCGCCCGTCGACCCAGCGTACATCGCGCATGCGCACGTCGAACCAGCGCTTCTGTTCGCCGTCGTAGACCTCACCGGCCATGACGCCGCCATGTGCGGCCAGACTGGCCTGGAGCTTGCGATGTCCGCCTGCATCGGCGCCATAGAGGTCGCGGTAGCTGCGGTTCGCGAACAGCAGCTCGTCACCGCCGCCGCCGAGGATCGGCGCCACGACCGACACTGCGTCGTCGAGCGACTCGAGCACCTTTGTGAAGCGCTCGTGGGCCGTGGCGAGTTGCTCACTGATGCGCTTCGGCTCCGTCACGTCGACCAGCGCAGCCATCCACCCGAGCTGTTCGCCGTCGTCTGAAAGCAGAGGCGAAACGTAGAGCCGCCCGTCGAAGAGCGTGTCGTCCCGCCGCCGCACCTTGAGTTCCGAGCCGCTCGCGGGCGCCTTGCCGGAGAGCATCGCCTGCATCGTTGTCCGGTGGGCGGCGAACTGGTCGACCGGCCAGAAGGGAAACGGCTCGCTGACGCCAACCAGTTCCGCCTCGCTCCACCCGGTCATCTGGCAGAACGCCGCATTCACGTGGCGCAGCACGCCGCTGCGGTCGAACACGGCCAGCCCGGTGGCCAGCGAGTCTTCCATCGCGCGACGAAAGGCCGTCTCGGCACGCAAGGCGCGTTCGACGCTGGCCTGCTTCGCATCGCGGCGCATCAGGGCGACCAGCGTGGCCATGACAGCAAGCGTCAGTCCGGCAACGATCCAGGCGAGGACGTTGCCCAGCAGGGGCGAGCGTTCGCGGAATTTGGAGGCCTGCAGCGAAACCCCGTCGGGCAGGAGGTAGATCGGCACGCCATAGACCATGGCGTCGATCGGCGTTTCGCTCGCCGTGGTCGAGGCGAGCGCATCACCGGCATCGTTGAACAGGCTGACCCGGTAGCGTTGCGCGACATCGGGCGCTACGGTCCGGCGCAGCAGTTCGGGCAGCGAAATCCTTGCGACGACGGCACCGCGATAGCGGTCTTCCGAATAGATCGGTGCCACGAGATCCGTGAACGGCCCACCGTTGTCCGGACCGGCCGAACCCGAGGTGTCCTCGTAGGGTGGCGAAAAGAAGGACGAGTGCGCGTCGCGGGCGTTGCTCAGCGCAGCGACGAGGCGTTCCGACGTCAGCTGCGTATTGGGACTGCGCACCGCCTCGCCCAGGGGGCCTGGCGATGCGGCGGACCAGGTCACGCGCGCGGCCGCATCGACGGAGGCAATGTGTACGACCTCGGGCTTCACGACCATCGCCTCGCGCGCGGCGGCGAGCAGCCGGCCGTGCGTCGCGTCCGGGCTTGCGGCTTCCCGCGCCAGCGCGCTTGTGGTCTCGCTGATGGCCTGCAATCGCAGGTTCATCGATTGGGCGAGGGTATCGGTGTCGCGGTGGAGCGCATCCCGCCGCAGCGCCGTGTCTTCAGCGATGAGCAGGTAAGCGAGGCCCGCACTCAGCGCCGCAAGGAGGACGATCGCGAGCAGCGGTACGAAGCGGGTGAAGTCGAGCCGCCGCGACCGGTCGCGCGCCAGGCGCTCGAACGCGAGTTGGACGGCGTCGGGCGAGGGTGCAGCTTGGGACGAAGGCGTGGACGAGTCCAAAGGGAGCGCTCGGGGGATTCCATCTGCAGCGCGGACGCATATTATCGGGAGCGCTCTGGCGAGCGGACGTCTGCATCGCCGGCGGGTGTGAGAGTTCATTATGCGAAATTGACATCCACTATTTGAAAAGTCGCAAAAGGGCTGGTATTGTGAAGTCAGAAAGTCGCGCCCATGTCGCGCGGCGCTTCCGCACCACGGTCGCATCGACCAGGAGACAACGATGTCCGCGATTCCACAAGCTGCGAATGACCCCGATACGCTCGAGACCCAGGAATGGATCGAAGCGCTCGAAACCGTGCTCGAGCGCGAGGGCGCGCAACGCGCGCACTTCCTGCTCGAAGCCCTGATCGACAAGGCGCGCCGCTCGGGCGCGCACATCCCGTACTCGGCCAATACCGCCTACATCAACACCATCCCGCCGCATCTCGAGGAGCACTCGCCGGGGGACCCGGTGCTCGAGGAGCGCATCCGCTCATACATGCGCTGGAACGCGATGGCGATGGTGGTGCGTGCCAATCGCGGTGAAGGTGATCTCGGCGGCCACATTGCCAGCTACGCGTCGGTGAACACGCTGATGGAAGTGGGCTTCAACCACTTCTGGCGAGCACCGAACGCGGATTTCGGCGGTGACCTGATCTACTTCCAGGGCCATTGCGCGCCCGGCGTCTATGCACGCGCCTTCCTGGAAGGACGTCTCACCGAGGAGCAACTCAACAACTTCCGTCGCGACGTCGACGGCAAGGGCGTGACCTCGTATCCGCATCCGAAGCTGATGCCGGAGTTCTGGCAGTTCCCGACGGTGTCGATGGGCCTCGGACCGATCCAGGCGATCTACCAGGCGCGCTTCCTCAAGTACCTGCATGCACGCGGCATCGCGAATACCGAAGGCCGCAAGGTCTGGGTCTTCTGCGGTGACGGCGAAATGGACGAGCCGGAGTCGCTCGGCGCCATTGGACTGGCGGCGCGCGAGAAGCTCGACAACCTGATCTTCGTCGTCAACTGCAACCTGCAGCGGCTCGATGGCCCGGTGCGCGGCAACGGCAAGATCATCCAGGAGCTCGAAGGCGGCTTCCGCGGCGACGGCTGGAATGTCATCAAGGTGATCTGGGGCTCCTACTGGGATCCGCTGCTGGCGCGCGACGCCGAGGGCCGGCTGCTGCGCGTGATGGAAGACACCGTCGACGGCGAATACCAGAACTTCAAGGCCAACGACGGCGCCTTCGTGCGCAAGAACTTCTTCGGCAAGGATCCCAAGCTGCTGGAGATGGTGTCGCGCATGACCGACGACGACATCTGGCGCCTGAACCGCGGCGGCCACGATCCGCACAAGATCTACGCCGCGTTCGCCGCTGCCGCGAAGACCACCGGCCAGCCGACAGTGATCCTCGCCAAGACCGTCAAGGGATTCGGCATGGGCAAGGTCGGCGAAGGCAAGAACCCGACGCACCAGCTGAAGAAACTCGATACCGCTGCGATCCGCGAGTTCCGCGACCGCTTCGCGATACCGGTGCCGGACGACAAGCTCGAGGACGTGCCGTTCTTCAAGCCCGACGCCAACTCGCCCGAGATGAAGTACCTGCTCGAACGGCGCCGCGAGCTGGGCGGGTTCGTGCCCCAGCGCAGGCGTACCGCCGACGAGAAGATCGCGGCTCCCGCACTCGACAGCTTTGCGCCAGTGCTCGAGGCGACGGCCGAAGGGCGCGAGATCTCGACCACGCAGGCGTTCGTGCGCTGCCTGACGCAGCTGGTGCGCGACAAGAACGTAGGCCCGCGTGTCGTGCCGATCATTCCCGACGAAGCCCGCACCTTCGGCATGGAGGGCATGTTCCGCCAGCTTGGGATCTACTCCTCGCAGGGGCAGCTCTACGAGCCGGTCGACCGTGACCAGGTCATGTACTACCGCGAGGACAAGCAGGGCCAGATCCTCGAGGAAGGCATCAACGAGGCCGGGGCGATGAGTTCGTGGATCGCGGCGGCGACGTCGTATTCGACGAACAACCGGATCATGGTGCCGTTTTACATCTTCTATTCGATGTTCGGCTTCCAGCGCGTCGGTGACCTCGCCTGGGCCGCCGGCGACATGCAGGCGCGCGGCTTTCTGCTCGGCGCAACTTCGGGACGGACGACGCTGAACGGCGAAGGCCTGCAGCACCAGGACGGCCACTCGCACCTGATGAGTGCGACGATTCCCAACTGCGTCAGCTACGACCCGACCTATGCACACGAGGTGGCCGTAATCCTGCAGCACGGACTCAAGCGCATGGTGCAGGACCAGGAAAACGTCTGGTACTACATCACGGTGATGAACGAGAACTACCCGCATCCGGGCCTGAAGAAGGGCCAGGAGGAGGGGATCCTCAAGGGCATGTACCTGCTGCGCGAGGGACCGGCGGGCAGCGGCATGGGCAAGTCGATTGCGCGCGTGCAGTTGCTGGGCAGCGGCACGATCCTGCGCGAGGCGATCGCCGCCGCCGAGATCCTGGAGAAGGACTGGGGTGTGTCCGGCGACGTCTGGAGCGTCACCAGCTTCACGGAACTCCGGCGCGACGGCATCGAGGCCGAGCGCTGGAACCTGCTGCACCCGGCCGAGAAGGCGCGCAAGGCATACGTCACGCAGAAACTCGAAAAGACCGTCGGGCCGATCGTCGCCACGACCGACTACATGCGGCTCTTCGCCGACCAGATACGTCCCTACATCCCGCGCGGCCGTGACTACCGGGTGCTGGGCACCGATGGCTTCGGCCGCTCGGACACGCGCACCAAGCTGCGCGAGTTCTTCGAGGTCGACCGGCACTTTGTCGTGCTGGCCGCGCTGCGTTCGCTGGCCGATGAAGGCGTCGTTCCGATCGCCAAGGTGGCCGAAGCGATCAAGAAATACGGGATCGATCCAAACAAGCGCAATCCTTCGACGGCCTAGCCGGGGCTGCACCGAACGCTGCAGCAACGTGCGCCTCGCACACCCTCTGCCACGATCCCGCGCTTGCTGAAGCGCGGGACAACCGCAAAGAAAGGGCCGACGACATGGGTCAGCTCGTGGAAGTTCAGGTACCGGACATCGGCGATTTCAAGGACGTCGAGGTCATCGAAGTCCTGGTCAAGCCAGGCGATGCCGTGACAAAGGAGCAGTCGCTGATCACGGTGGAAAGCGACAAGGCCTCGATGGAGATTCCGTCGTCTGCGGCCGGCGTCGTGAAGGAATTGCGCGTCAAGCTCGGCGACAAGGTCGCGCAGGGCAGCATCGTGCTGTTGCTCGATTCCGCGGCAGGCGCCGCACCGCCGCCTGCTCCGGCGGCCACCGCACCCAAGGCCGCCGCTCCGGCGAAGGCGGCGGCCGCTGCGCCGGCACCGGCGCCGATGGCCACTGCGCCGGCTGGTCCGGTCGAGGTCGTAGTACCTGACATCGGTGACTTCAAGGATGTCGAAGTCATCGAGTTGCTCGTCAAGGTCGGCGACACCGTGACGAAGGAGCAGTCGCTGATCACCGTCGAGAGCGACAAGGCCTCGATGGAGATTCCGTCGTCGGCCGCTGGCGTGGTGCAGGCGTTGCGGGTCAAGATCGGCGACAAGGTTTCGCAGGGAACTCCGGTGGTCCTTCTGAGCGGCGCCTCCGGAGCCGCGGCCCCGTCGGCGGCATCGCCCGTCACCGCACCGGCCGCGCCGTCGTCGGCGACACCTGAGCTGCCGAAAACGACAGCCTTTGCGACCGAGATGGGCGCGCGGCCACAGCCAATCGACCTGGGTCCGACGCCCGGCGCCAAGCCCCATGCTTCGCCGTCGGTGCGCAAGTTCGCACGCGAGCTCGGTGTCGACCTCACGCACGTTCGGGGCAGTGGCCCCAAGGGGCGGATCACCACCGATGACGTGCGCGAGCATGTCAAGGGCGTCATGGCGGGTGGCGCTCGCCCCGCTGTTGCAGCCGCGGCGCCGGCCGGTTCAGGCATCGGACTCAACCTGCCGGCCTGGCCGGTGGTGGACTTCGCAAAGTTCGGCCCGATCGAACGCGTCGAGATGTCCCGCATCCGGCGCATTTCCGGGCCGGCACTGTCGCGCAACTGGGTGACGATCCCTCATGTCACCAATCAAGAGGACGCTGACATCACGGACCTCGAGGCGTTTCGCGTCCAGCTGAACAACGAGAACGCGAAGAGCAAGGACACGCCCAAGCTGACGATGCTGGCGTTCCTGATCAAGGCCTGCGTGGCGGCGCTGAAGAAGTTCCCGGACTTCAACAGCTCGATCGATCCCGAAGGCGGCGCGATCATCCGCAAGAACTACTGGCACATCGGCTTTGCGGCGGACACGCCGCAGGGTCTGGTGGTGCCGGTGATCAAGGAGGCCGACAAGAAGGGCATCTTCGAGATCGCCCAGGAAACGTCGGCACTCGCAGCCAAGGCGCGCGATGGCAAGCTCGGGCCGTCTGACATGCAGGGCGGCACGTTCTCGATCTCTTCGCTCGGTGGCATTGGCGGGACGTCGTTCACGCCGATTATCAACGCGCCGGAGGTTGCAATCCTCGGCGTCTGCCGGTCGACGATGAAACCGGTCTGGGACGGCAAGCAGTTCGCGCCTCGCCTCATCTTGCCGTTGTCACTGTCGTGGGACCACCGGGTAGTCGACGGCGCCGGTGCCGCGCGCTTCAATGTCTACCTGGCCCAGATCCTGGCCGACTTCCGCCGGGTGATGCTATGAGCGAAGTCATCGAAGTGATGGTTCCCGATATCGGCGACTTCAAGGACGTCGAGGTCATCGAGGTCCTGGTCAAGCCGGGCGATACCGTGACCCAGGAACAGTCGCTGATCACGGTGGAAAGCGACAAGGCCTCGATGGAAATTCCGTCATCGTCGGCCGGCGTCGTGAAGGAACTGCGCGTCAAGCTCGGCGACAAGGTCTCGCAGGGGACGCCGATCCTGCGACTGGAAGCAGGCGCGGGCGCGCCTGCTGCCGTTGCGGCGCCGACTCCGAGCGCGGCACCCGCGCCGGCGGCGAAGACAACGCCAGCCTCCGCTCCGGCCGCGGCAGTCTATGCGGGAGGCGCCGACCTCGAGTGCGACGTGCTCGTGCTCGGTGCCGGTCCCGGTGGCTACTCAGCCGCGTTCCGCGCGGCAGACCTGGGCCAGAAGGTCGTGCTGGTCGAACGCTATGCCTCGCTCGGCGGCGTGTGCCTGAATGTCGGCTGCATCCCTTCGAAGGCACTGCTGCACGTGGCGGCGGTCATGGACGAAGCCGCGCACTTCGCTGATCTCGGCGTCGAGTTCGGCGCGCCGAAGCTGAGCCTGGACAAGCTGCGTGCGCACAAGAGCAAGGTCGTCGGCAAGCTGACCGGCGGCCTGGCTGCAATGGCGAAGATGCGCAAGGTGACCGTCGTGCGTGGCTACGGCAGCTTTGCCGGCCCCAACCATCTCGAAGTGGAACTCACGACCGGCGATGCGCAGGACAAGACCGGCGACAAGCAGGTGATCCGCTTCGGCAAGGCCATCATTGCGGCCGGATCGGCCGCCGTGCGGCTGCCGTTCATGCCGGACGATCCGCGCGTTGTCGACTCCACCGGCGCGCTCGAATTGCGCGACGTGCCTAAGAAGATGCTCGTGGTGGGCGGCGGCATCATCGGACTTGAAATGGCGACGGTGTACTCGACGCTGGGCGCGCGGGTCGACGTCGTCGAGATGCTGGACGGCCTGATGCTGGGCGCCGACCGCGACCTCGTGAAGGTCTGGCAGAAGCGCAACCAGGCTCGCTTCGACAAGGTCATGCTGAAGACCAAGACCGTGGGCGTCGACGCCAAGCCTGACGGACTCTGGGTCCGCTTCGAAGGCGAGGCGGCGCCCTCAGAACCGCAGCGCTATGACCTGATCCTGCAATCGGTCGGACGGTCGCCGAACGGCCGCAAGATCGGCGCGGACAAGGCCGGCGTGGCGGTCAACGAGCGCGGTTTCATCCCGGTGGATGGCCAGATGCGGACGAACGTAGCGCACATTTACGCGATCGGCGACATCGTCGGGCAACCGATGCTGGCGCACAAGGCGGTGCACGAGGCCCACGTGGCGGCGGAGGCTGCCGCGGGACACAAGGCGCACTTCGACGCGAGCGTGATTCCCTCCGTGGCCTATACCGATCCCGAGGTGGCCTGGGTCGGGCTGACCGAAGACGAGGCGAAGAAGCTGGGCCGCAAGATCACGAAGGGCCACTTCCCGTGGTCCGCGTCGGGCCGCGCCATTGCCAATGGTCGCGACGAGGGCTTCACCAAACTGCTGTTCGATGCCGAGACACATCGCGTTGTCGGCGGCGGCATCGTCGGCACGCATGCGGGCGACCTCATCAGCGAGGTCGCACTCGCGATCGAGATGGGGGCGGACGCCGTCGACATTGGGCGCACGATCCATCCGCACCCGACGCTCGGGGAGTCGGTCGGCATGGCGGCAGAAGCGGCCGAAGGCGTCTGTACCGATCTGCCACCTCCGCGCCGCTGAGGCGGCGGCGCGGCGAAGCGGCAAATTGGCGTCGGTTGGCGGCCTGCGCAGGGTCGTCATCCTTCCGGATGCGAGGAGCGCGATTGACGCCGAACGAGGCGGCCGTAACCTGCGTGTTCTGCTCGGCGAATCACCACCGGGCTTCAAGGACACAGGGCGCACGCACCTCCACCGATGGGCTTTCTCGAGTTTCCGGCCGCTGGCGCGCCCCCCGCACCGATCGAGGTGTTTCCCGAGGGTGCGCTGCTGTGGTCAGACGCCGCGACCTGGGATGGCGAGCTGCCTGCCGAGGGCGAAGCCGTCCGCATCGAGGCCGGCCGGATCGTCGTACTTGACCAGGACATCGACGTTGCCAGCCTGGAGATCGAAGGCACGCTTCTCGTTGCCGCCCGCGACACGCGGGTGCGGGCGGGCTGGATACTCGTGCGCGGCGCCGGTCGCCTCGCTGCCGGCACACTCGACCAGGCGTTTCGGCAGCGACTGACGATCACGCTCTGCGCGCGCGAGACAAGCGCGCCGCATCCTCGGCTTGGCAGCAAGTTTCTTGCAGCGCTCGACGGCGGCACGATCGATCTGCACGGCGCGCAGCGTGCATCCTGGGTGCCGCTGGGTGCTTCCATTGCGCCCGGCCACAATCTGTTGCGACTCGCGCAGCCTGTCGACTGGCGGGCCGGCGAGCGCATCGCCGTCGCATCCGGCCAGGATCACGCGCTGGTTGAAGAACGCTGCATCGCGGAGGTCGGGGGCGACTGCATGACGCTGTCGCTCGATCGCGCCGTGTCGCACCGTCATCATGGGCAGCACGCGCCGATGCAGCACGCGCTGCCAGGCTCGATCGCCAAGGCGGTCCTGCTCGAGCGCAACATCGTCGTGCAGGGTTGCGAGGAATCCGAGCGCGCGAGCCAGGGCGGCTACTGCCTGATCGCAAGTTCACTCGAGGCGGGACAAGTGGGGCGGCGCGCCATCGGCCGCTTCAGCGGCGTCGAGTTTCGCCGCATGGGCCAGTTCAACCGGCCCGGTCGCTATCCGCTGCACTGGCACAACAACGGCGACGCGCCCGAGAGTTCCGTCAGCGGATGCCTTGTGCGCGATTCCTACCAGCGCGGCATCGTCACCGTTGGATCGCGTCACGTGCGCATCAGCGGCAATGTCGTGCTCAAGCCCTACGGGCACGGCTATATCGTCGAAAGCGAAGACAACTCGCCGCAGCTCGTGACGACGAACCTAGCGGTCCGTCCGCGTGTCGCGCGTTTTGCCGACATCAAGATGCGCAGCTACTGCGAGCATCGCCCGCGTCCGTTCTGGATCGTGCACTCGCAGCCCGACCGCCCAGCCGCCATCTAAGGCTGTTCGGCGGGTTGTGCGCTTCCGCCAGCACCAAACCAAGCAGTCGCTCGATGTCGTGCCGATGCAAGACTGATGGCCGGGTCCTGTTCGTCCGAATCGTGCCGAAGTTCGATCAAACCAGCTTCAGCCAAATCTCGTTGCGTCGCATGAACCAGGGCACAAACGGGGCGTTGTAGCGGGAGTAGATCGGAGTACCCGTCGTACGCAACCCGGCGGCTTCGACACCTCGCTCCAGCTTCTCCAGGTGTTCCGTGTAGTTACGCTCCGACCACGTGCCCGAGTAGCGGATGACGGCAAAGCGGCCACCCGGAACTTCCTTGAGTCTGACTTGAGGGTCCAGGGGTTCGGGCAACGTCTCGAGTGTGTACTCGCTGGGCATCGAGAATTGCACGACGTACCCGCCGTCGGTTGCGGCCTGGCTGACCGGCGCGGTCATCTCTATCTTGGTGGGGGCGGGCGTCTGCGCGACCGGCGCAGTCATCGCAATCCTGCGCTTGCCTTTGTTCTTTCCAAAGATATAGCCTGCCAGAATTCGGAAGCCTTGGTTGCCCGCCTCCTCGGACGGGCCGGGCACGACGACTTCAGCAACGAGGTACGGTGCGTACTCGCGGATCTCGAAACCGTTGTACTGGCGTACCACGGTGTACTTTGGTTCTTCAACTGCGCTGGCCATTGAACACGATAGGCTCAGAGCGATGCCTGCGAGGACTGTAGCAACAAGCTTCATGGAATCCACCCTATGTGTCGAGCGCCTTGTCGATGCAAGAAAAGCTTGCTGTCCTCTTTCCCCGACCCGTGGTGAAGCACCTCCAGGCTGTCCGCCGCCGGAGCGTAGTGACAAGTCGACACTAATGCGGTCAAGATTGCGGGACCCATCGCGGAGCTCCAGGTCCCACCGTAGGCGCTGACGAACAAGGCAGTTCTCATCAGGGTTCGACTTCTCGTTCTGCGGAGGTGCGAGTCGATTCAAGGGCCTCGTTCCTGTCGTGTGGCCCAGCGCTGCAGCCCCGGCCGAACGACCAGGAAGCTGCGGTACGCGCGCTCGAGAAGCCACGCGACGCCAGGAATGCGGCCTATTCGCGCCAACCATCGCCAGCGCGGCAGCACCGACCACAGCGCCAGGAACGCCTGCGCACCGCTCACGATCTGGCCGTCGGCCCGTTGCACATGAAAGCGCGCCAGGGCTGCATCGCGCGGCAGGCTGGGCGGCAGCACGACGGCTTCATTGCTGACGTCGGCAAAGCTCAGCGGTACGTCCCCACACGCGCCACGGTAGAGGGCGATCTCCCGCCGGCACAACGGGCAGGCGCCGTCATACAAGACGGTGAGTGCGGGTGAGGTCGTTTCCGAAGTCGTGGATGGTTCGTTCATATTGTCGACAGCCAGTTCCACGCGCGCCTCTGTAAAGCGGTTCGTTCGTTTGTGGAGACAGTTACGAGGAAGGGAGCACCTCGGCGACGCGCCCGGCGGATGCACCGCGTCTCCGGGACGCAGCACATCCGTCTGTCTGCGCGCAACTCGCGTTACTTGGGCATCAGCACCGTGTCGATGACGTGGATGACGCCGTTGTCGGCCATGACGTCGGTCGCTGTCACGGTCGCGTTGTCGACCATGACCTTGCCGCCGTCGACCTTGATGTTTAGCGTCTGTCCCTGCACGGTCTTCACCATGCCGGGCTTCACGTCCTTCGCGAGCACCTTGCCGGGCACCACGTGATACGTCAGCACCGCGACGAGCTTCGGCTTGTCCTTGAGTAATGCATCCAGCTGGTCCTTCGGGATCTTGGCAAACGCGGCGTCGGTCGGCGCGAACACGGTGAACGGTCCGGGACCCTTCAACGTCGTCACCAGATCGGCTGCTTTCAGCGCAGCGGCCAGCGTGTTGAAGCTGCCCGCGGAAACGGCGGTGTCCACGATGTCCTTGGCGAACGCGGACGCCGACAGCACCGTCGAGGCGGCAATGGCAAACAACATCTTCTTCATTGATAACTCCTGTGGGTGAAAAATGCCCGTGCGCCGAAAGCGCACGGGGAAAGACGAGGGCGCCTACCTGTCGTCAAGCACCTTCAACTGAAATGGTTGCGCACCGGGCGTGGCCAGCGTGCCGATCGCGACGATCGTCTTCACGTCGCCCGCGGCGAGTGAGACGCTGACGCCTGCAGCAGTGGGAAGGACCGGTGTGCTCGCGCCGGTCGGGACGATGCCGAGCGTGTAGGTGCCCGGATCGAGTTCCAGAGGTGTCGCGGTCGCGTTTGGGAAGCCGAGGTTGGTCACGGGTCGCGCGGCGATCGCTCCGTTCGCGAGGACGACGACGTCGACGGCGGGCGCATCCGGCGCAAGGTGAATCACGCGCACCTTGGCCTTACCGGCGACGGCGCTTCGGTTGTCTGCATAAGCCGCGAGGCGCAGTGCCTGGTTGCCGACACCATTCAGCAGACCGATCGCGAAGACGCTGGTGCTCGTGCCGCGGGCGAGTGCCGCGCCGTTCAGCTCAATCACGCCAACCAGCGAGCCGGCCAGTGCGACCGACGCGTCGTACGTCGCGGCCGTCAGGTCCAGATACCCGGAATCTGTGGGAAAGGTGACACCGGCAAGTGCGCGATTGGAAGCGTCGTTGGCCGCACCCGGGACTTTCAGGAAGACGTCGACGGCGGGCACGTTCGGCGAAAAGTGCGCGACACGAAGGGCTGCGCGTGCATCCTTCGCAAAGGCGGCTGAGCCGCCCTTGGGTGCGAGAAGCAGCTGGACCGGCGACAGGCTGGTCCCGGTCTCAGGCACCGCCACCAGCACGATGTCGCTGCCGGCGGCGAGTGCAACCGTTCCCGAGTCGTAAGCGATGGCGGTCTGGCCCGCCACGCGCGCGCGGATCTGGTAGTTCCCCGCGGGCACAGACAACGCGGCGGCGGTCGCCGCTGGTGCCTGCTGGGCGAATGACAGAGCAGCAATCGTCGGGGTCGACGGCAAGGCGGCGCCCGGGGCGGTCACGAAGATGTCGACGGCGGGTACAGCCGGTGCGCCGTGCACGACGCGCAGCTTTACCTGACCCGCAGCCGGCGCCGCACCGGCGTCGTCAATCAGAACGGCCTGCAGGCGCGTTGCTCCGGTGCTGCCGCTGCCAATCGCGATGGCGGTGTAGTCGCGTCCTGCGGTGAGTGGCGCGGTGACGTCGATCGGCGCCGTGCTGGCCGCCTGGCCGGCAAGGGCGACCTGCACCCGTGTGTTCCCGGCTGCGACCGGGCTGAAGGCCGATGCTGCCCCGAACGTGACGTTCTGAAGAGCGCGATTGCCATTGACGTAGACATCAACCGCGGGTGTGTCGGCCGAGGCATGGACCGCGCGCAGTTGCGCCTGGGGCGCGGGTGGCAACACGTCGTCATCGCTACCTCCGCACCCCGCGAGGGTGATGGCGACACCAATCAACGCAGCACTGAACAATCGTCGGGTAGTCATTCTCGTAGCTCCATAGTCAAGGGCAGGATTCCAGCAACCGATCAGCTCCCGCCGGCACGCGTTCGGCCACGTCGAAAAATTCGCCGGGCTCGTGTCGCTTGAAGGGGGATCTGCAAGACGCACTCGTCGATCACGAAGGGCTTGATATGAACGACTCGGTTCTCAGTATAACTGTACAGTATTGGTAAAGACTAATAAGTACAAGTACGTACCATTAAGTAGTGACGGATGCAAAAAGCACGTAATAACAATGACTTAGTGCGCCGAGGCCCTGCAAGCTTCGAGAACCTGAAAGACACCTCTGAATGGAACAGTGATGTCGGAAGACCGACCGTGGAACCCGCCGCCGACTGCCCTGCGGGTACGGCCGTGTTCGGCCCGTGAAGGTGCTGGCTCGTTCGGCGCTGCTACGCTTCAAAGACAACCACGCCACCAGAACGCCATGACTCAGGATGAATTGAAGCGGGCAGTCGCCGCGGCCGCCGTGGGTTTCGTGATGCCTGGCGAAGTCCTTGGCGTCGGCACGGGCTCGACCGTCGACTTTTTCATCGACGCGCTGGCGGCGGCCCGTGTGGCGGTACCGGCGGCGGTATCGAGTTCGGAGCGTTCGACCCGGCGACTCGAAGCGTGCGGCATTCGCGTTGTCGACCTTAACGAGGTCACCGAGATCTCCGTCTACGTCGACGGCGCCGATGAAATCGACCCGGGCTTCTCGATGATCAAGGGCGGCGGCGGGGCGCTCACGCGAGAAAAGATCGTCGCGGCCGTCGCGCGCACCTTCGTGTGCATCGCGGACGGCAGCAAGCTGGTCGAGCGACTTGGGAACTTCCCGCTGCCGGTCGAGGTGATCCCGATGGCGCGCGAGTACGTGATGCGGGAACTCCAGCGCCTGGGCGGGACCCCGCGGCTGCGCGCAGGGTTCCTGACCGACAACGGCAACGTCATCGTTGATGTCCTCGGACTCCGCATCGATGAACCGCAGAAGCTCGAGCAGCGCATCGATGGCATTGCCGGCGTGGTCACCAACGGACTCTTTGCGCGCCGTGGTGCGGATGTCCTGCTGCTCGGAACGTCGGCCGGCGTCCGCGAGTCGCGGCGCGTCTGAGCGCCGCCGTGCGCAGCGCGACGGGCGTCGTGATGCGCAGACTGTTTCGCGGGCTCGCCCTGGCTTTGGGCCTCGTTGTTGGCGTGCTTGTTCTTTACGCGCTGGCGGCGCTCGTGCTCGGCCTGGTTCCGCGCAACCGTGGCTTTGTGGAGCCTGCGGAAGGCGTCGAGATCTACGTTCGAACGAACGGCGTGCATGCCGATCTGGTCCTGCCGACGCGCTCGACCGACGTCGACTGGGGCGCTGAGTTTCCTGCGCGCGACATGAGCGGGCTCGTCGCGCCTACGAGCTGGATCGCTTTCGGCTGGGGTGACCGTGGCTTCATGTTGACGACACCGACCTGGGCAGACTTGCGGCCGGGTACGGCCTTCATTGCACTCAGCGGTTTGGGCCGGGGGGCCATGCACGTCGAGTATGTGGACGCGCCCGGCGCCTACGACGCGCGGCGCGTGCGACTTTCCGCGGAGCAGTATCGGCGTCTGGCGGCGTTCATCCGGGATTCATTCGTACGCGATGCGGGCGGCGCAGTTCGCCGGATCGACGCTCCAGGCTACTTCGGCACGGATGCCTTCTACGAGGCGCAACCGACGTATACGTTCTGG
Organism: uncultured beta proteobacterium; assembly: GCA_963780715.1. GTDB lineage: Bacteria > Pseudomonadota > Gammaproteobacteria > Burkholderiales > Burkholderiaceae_F > JALORV01. Next base: position 34,524 of record CAWADK010000010.1, on the reverse strand, counting down.
AACACCTGCAACGAGTGGACGCGGCGTGCGCTGGCGGCGGCCGGGGTCACGACCGCCTGGTGGGCCCCGTTCGACCTCGCGGTGATGCACCACCTGCCGGCAGTCCCGGCGCGCTGAGCACGCGCCGGTCGAGGGCCGGGCGGCTCAGTTCGTCGGCGGGACGTAGCCCTGCGCCATGTCGGCGCCTTCGCCGAAGAAATGCTTTTCCATCTGCGTCTGCAAATACTTGCGGGCACGCGCGTCGGCCAGATTGAGGCGGTTTTCGTTGACGAGCATCGTCTGGTGCTTCAGCCAGCCAGCCCAGGCTTCCTTCGACACGTTCTCCCAGATCTTCTTGCCGAGGTCGCCGGGCACCGGCGGGAAATCAAGTCCCTCGGCCTCGCGGCCGAGTTTCACGCAGTGAATCATGCGCGCCATGGTGCAGCCTCCTAGAGCGTCTTGACGAGCACCTGGGAACGGCGCTGCCAGTTGTACATGTGCTGCCGCGTGGGCGGCAGGTCGTCGACCGTCGCGGGCTTGAAGCCGCGCTTGATGAAGAAGTGCGCTGTGCGCGTCGTCAGGACGAAGAGCCTTTCGATGCCGGCCGCCTTGGCCTTCGCCTCGATGCGCTTCATCAGCCGCTCGCCGTCGCCATAGCCCTGGTAGTGCGGATGGACCGTCAGGCAGGCGAGCTCTCCCGACTTCTCGCGGGGGAACGGGTAGAGCGCCGCACAGCCGAAGATGAAGCCGTCGTGCTCGAGCACGGTGAAGCGGTCGATCTCGCGCTCGATCAGCTCGCGTGGCCGCTTGACCAGCGTGCCATCGGCCTCGAGCGGCTCGATCAGCTTGATGATGCCGCCGACGTCGTCGGACGTCGCATCGCGCATCTTCTCGAGGTTCTCCGGCGCGACCATCGTGCCGACACCCTCGTGCGTGAAGAGCTCGACCAGCAGTCCGCCATCGAGCGCATACGAGAGGATGTGCGCCCGCGCCACCCCACCGCGGCAGGCGCGTACTGCATAGCGCAGGTTGAAGGCGGCATCGCCGGACACCTCGCCGGCGCTCAGCATGCGCTCGGCGTCTTCGACCGAGAGCTCGTTGAGCAGTTGTCCGTCCGCGTCGGAAATGCCCGACGTCTCGGTGAGCAGCACCAGCTTGTCAGCCTTGAGCGCGGTGGCGACGCTGCAGGCGACGTCTTCCATCGTCAGGTTGAACGCCTCGCCGGTCGGCGAGAACCCGAGGGGCGAAAGCAGCACGAGTCCGCCGTTGGCCAGCACGAAACGCAGCGCCTCGGTGTCGACCTTGCGCACAACGCCGGTCAACGCGAGGTCGATGCCGTCGATGACGCCCATCGGCCGAGCAGTCACGAAGTTGCCGCTGACGACGCGGACCTTCGAGTGCGCCATCGGCGTCGAGGGCAGGCCCTGCGAGAACGCCGCCTCGATGTCGAGTCGGATCTCGCCGGCAGCCTCCTTCACGCACTCGAGCGCCGCCGCATCGGTGATGCGAACGTCGTTGTGGAAGCGCGATTCGATACCCTTGAGCGCGAGCTGGGCCTGCACCTGTGGTCGTGAACCGTGAACCAGGACAATGCGAATGCCCATCGCGTTGAGTAGCGACACGTCCTGGATCAGCGCGGTCAGCGCACCAGCCTCGATGAGGCTGCCGGAAAAGGCCACGACGAAGGTCCTGCCGCGATGCGCGTGCACGTAGGGCGCGACCTGGCGCAGCCAGGCGACGAACTGCGTCGCGTCGGACAACTGGGCGAGTGGCGGCAATGCCGGCGTGTCGTTCATCAGCGAAAGTATACTTTCGCGAACCCTGCGATCCTGACGCAACCACTCCGCGAGCCCTCCGATGACGCGCTAGCACCCCGCGGTGCGACGCAAGCCGATGCAGCCCACTCCGCCCAGCCCACCCCGTTCACGGGGTCCACGGGTTCGCGCGCCGCTGCCGGCCATCACCTTTCCCGAGGAACTGCCGGTCTCGGCCCGGCGCGAGGACATCGCACGCGCGATCGAAGCGCACCAGGTCGTCATCGTCAGCGGTGAGACCGGCTCGGGCAAGACCACGCAGCTGCCGAAGATCTGCCTCACGCTCGGCCGCGGAGAGCGGGGAGTCATCGGCCACACGCAGCCGCGACGCATCGCGGCCTCGAGCATCGCGCGACGCATCGCGGAGGAACTCAAGACCCCGGTGGGCGAGATCGTCGGCTACAAGGTCCGCTTCACCGATCAAACGCGACCGGGGGCATCGATCAAGCTGATGACCGACGGCATCCTGCTCGCCGAGTCGCAGGCCGATCCGCTGCTCAGGCAGTACGACACGCTGATCATCGACGAGGCGCACGAGCGCAGCCTGAACATCGATTTCCTGCTCGGCTACCTGCGCCAGTTGCTGCCGCGCCGGCCGGACCTGAAACTGATCATCACCTCGGCGACGATCGACGCCGAGCGCTTCGCGCGGCACTTCGGGTCGGCCGGAAGCTCCGGCGCCGGTCATCGAGGTCTCAGGCCGGCTCTATCCGGTCGAGATCCGCTACCGCGCGGTCGAAGACGTCGACGACGCCGACGACCGCACGCTGATGGATGCGCTGGTGGATGCCGTCGACGAGTGCGCCGGCGCCGGCCGCGGTGATGTCCTGGTCTTCCTGCCGGGCGAACGCGAGATCCGCGAGGCTGCCGAGGCGCTGCGCAAGCACCATCCGCCGGCCACCGAGATCCTGCCGCTCTACGCGCGCCTGTCGGCAGACGACCAGGACCGGGTGTTCCGTCCTTCTGGGTCGGGTCGCCGCATCGTGCTCGCGACCAACGTCGCGGAGACCTCGCTGACGGTGCCCGGCATCCGCTATGTCGTCGACACCGGTCTCGCGCGGGTCAAGCGCTACTCCTACCGCAACAAGGTCGAGCAGCTCCAGGTCGAGCCGATCTCGCAGGCCGCCGCCAGCCAGCGCGCCGGCCGCTGCGGACGCGTTGCCGATGGCATCTGCATCCGGCTGTACGCGGAGGAGGACTACCTCAAGCGGCCGCGCTTCACGGATCCCGAGATCCTCCGCGCTTCGCTGGCGAGCGTGATCCTGCGCATGAAGTCGCTCGGCTTGGGCGAGGTCGCGGACTTCCCCTTTGTCGAGCCGCCGACCGGGCGCGCGGTCGCCGATGGCATGCAGCTGCTGGCCGAACTGAACGCGATCGACGAACGCAACGCGCTGACCCCGATCGGTGGCGAACTCGCCAGATTGCCGCTGGATCCCCGTGTGGGCCGGATGATGCTGGCCGCGCGCGAACAGAACTGCCTGGCCGAGATGCTGGTAATCGCTGCAGCGCTGTCGGTGCAGGATCCGCGCGAACGCCCGCTGGAGGCGCAGGAGGCGGCCGACCAGGCGCATCGGCGCTTCGTCGACGAACGCAGCGACTTCCTTGCACTGGTGAAGCTCTGGGCATTCGTGCAGGAGCGCATCGGGCACAAGAAATCGAACCGCAAGCTGACCGAAGAGCTGCGAAGTCAGTTCCTGAGTCCGCGCCGGGTGCGCGAGTGGATCGATGTGCACGGCCAGCTCGCCGCGCTCGCCGGCGAGCAAGGCTGGCGTCCCAATGCCACGCCGGCGACCTTCGAGCAGGTTCACCTCGCACTGCTGGCAGGCCTGCTCGGCAACATCGGCTGCCGCGTACTCGACGCCGATCGCGGCGAGCCGCCGTTTGCCGGTGCGCGCGGCATCAAGTTCTTCCTCTGGCCCGGGTCGGCGCTGGTGAAGAAGGCGGGCCGCTGGATCATGGCGGCCGAGCTGGTCGAGACCTCACGCCTGTTTGCGCGCACGGTTGCGACGATCGAGCAGTCCTGGCTCGAGCAGATCGGCGCGCACCTGCTGAAGAAGTCGCACGGGGAACCGCACTGGGAGAAGCGGCCGGCGCAGGTGATGGCATTTGAACGTGCGACGCTGTACGGGCTCCTCGTCTACCAGCAGCGGCGCGTGCACTACGGGCCGCTCGACCCGGCGCATGCGCGCGAGATCTTCATTCGCGAGGCGCTGGTGGCAGGCGAGTACGACACCCGCGCGCCATTTTTCGCGCACAACCAGCGCGTGGTGCGCGAGATCCGCGAACTCGAGCACCGTGCGCGGCGGCTCGACGTGCTGGTCGACGACGAACTGATCTTCGCCTTCTACGACCGCATCGTCCCGGCCGACGTCACGACCGGCGCCCAGTTCGAGAAGTGGCGCGCGGTGGCAGAACGCGAACAGCCGAAGCTGCTCTTCCTCGTGCGGGATGAGCTGATGCGGCACGAGGCGGCCGGCGTCACGACCGAACTCTTCCCGAAGCAGTTCGCGCTGCGCGGCCGCACGGGAGCAGAGACCGTGCTGGCGCTGACCTACCACTTCGAGCCGGGCAGTCCACGCGACGGCGTGACGCTGACCGTTCCGGTGGTGGCCCTGAACCAGGTCGAGGCGGTGCGCACCGAGTGGCTCGTGCGCGGCATGCTGAAGGAAAAGGTGCACCTGCTGCTGAAGTCGCTGCCGCAGAAGCTGCGCCGCCACTGCGTGCCGCTGCCGGACTACGCCGCGCGCTTTGTCGAGCGGCAGGGTGGGCGGACCGACGAGTCCCTTGTCGACGTGCTGATCGCGGATCTGCGGGAGCACGCCGGCGTCACCTGCCAGCGCACCGATTTCAAGCTCGAAACGCTGCCCCTGCATCTGACGATGAACTTCAAGGTCGTCGACGAGCACGGCCGCCAGCTCGCGATGGGACGCAACCTCGCGCAGCTGCGCGCCGAACTGGGGGCCCAGGCCCAGCAGAGCCTGCGGTCGGTCGCGGCAGCAGATGCCGCGGTGGCGCCGACCTTGCAGGCCGATATCCGTGACTGGGACTTCGGCGAACTGCCGGAGATCATGCAGATCGAGCGACGCAGCGCCGATGGGCGAACCACCATGCTGGTCGGCTTCCCGGCGCTGGTCGATCGCGACGATCACTGCGAGATCGAGGTCTTTGACGACCCCGACGTCGCGCGCGCCCAGCATCGAAACGGACTGCGGCGGCTGTTCCGCCTCCAGCTGCGGGAGCAGGTGAAGTTCCTGGAGAAGAGCCTGTCGACACTGCAGACCACGCAGATGCAGGCCTCGACCGTACCGGCCCTGGCCGCTGCGCTGCCGGGATTCGAAGTCCTGCGCGATCAGGTCGTGGTGGCGGCGGTCGATCGCACCTGCCTCGCGGACCCGTGGCCGGCCGATCGCGCTGCCTTTGTCGCACGCAAGGAGGAAGCGCGCAGCAAGCTCAGCCTGATTGCACAGGAGGTCGCGCGCCTGCTGGCGGCGATCGTGGCCGAGGCCGCCACGCTGCCCAAGAAGCTCAATGCCAGCCGCGCCTACGCGGCGTCGATCGCCGACATCGAGCAGCAGCTGGTGCGGCTCTTTCCGCGCGGCTTCGTCGTCGACGTCGCGCCAGCGCAGCTTGCGCACTACCCGCGCTACCTGAAGGCGATCGGCCTGCGGCTCGAAAAGCTTCGGTCCGATCCGGCACGCGATGCGCAGCGACTGCAGGAGGTGGCCGCGCTGCAGGCGCCCTGGCTGCGTGAAGTTGCCGCCCGCAAGGGCATTGTCGATCCGCGGCTCGAGGAGTTTCGCTGGCTGCTGGAGGAACTGCGCGTCAGCCTGTTCGCGCAGGAGTTGCGCACGCCGATGCCCGTGAGTGCCAAGCGCCTGCAGAAGGCGTGGGATGCACTACAGCGATAGCCGGGTCGAAGCAGCCCAGGGCGACTTTGCGCCGGTGCGAGGAACCGTTGGACGCGGAGCGGCGATGCGCTGCGCGCGCCTCGCCGAACCGCGGGTGGAACATTGCGATCGGCAGCCGTGTTCAGTTCGGTTTGCGGCACACGACCTGGATCGGGTCAGTGCGGCCTTCCATGATGTTCCGCGCCGCGTTCCGGGTCTTCTGCAGCGCGGAGTTGCCGAGCAGGAGATGAAGGCCCAACGGCGGGAGGGCGCCTTGTTCCGCCTTCTCGATGGCGGCCTGGTAGCCCGCCGCGTACTTGGGACCCGTGTGTTCGACAATAATCGCCTCGAACCCGGCGGCGCGCAGGTAAGCCTCGGTTTCGTCCGGCGTGACAAGCCAGGAACCGCTGCCGTCCTCCGACCAGGGCACGGGATGATGGGGATGGCCGGTCGGGCCGAGCGCGTGTTCGGTCAGAGCGAAGAAGCCGCCGGGCTTCAGGACGCGGAACGCCTCGCCGAAGAAACGCGTGCGGTCGGACACGTTCATCGTCACATGCTGCGTATAGCCGCCGTCGAAAGTCGCATCCGCGTAGGGCAGTTGCTGACCGTCGCCCAGTTCAACCTTGACCTGCTGCTCCATCCGCAGCAGCGCCGTGAGCCTGTTGGCTGCCTCGACAAACGACGGCGTGATGTCGAGGCCGCTAGCGGTGCAGCCGAAGCGCCGTGCGATGTAACGGGCAGGACCGCCGAGCCCGCAGCCGATGTCGACGACATGGTGGCCGGCCCGGATCGGCAGCCGGTCCGCCAGCTCCACGGTCGCCGGAAAGCCACGTGCATGGAAGTGATCGACCGGAGCGAGGTCTTCGATCGTCAGGCGGTCGAGCGGTTTCGACATCCGCTGCAGCACCGACACGATGCGGCTGTAGATGTCACCCTGGTCCCAGTGATCCGCGATTGCCTTCGCATCGCTCATAGCGATCTCCTTGGCCGGACCGAACAGGGTCCCAGCGTAGCCGGGGATGCGGTGGCCGTCAGCGTGCGCCGCGGTCGATCAGGCGCTGCAGGCGGGCCGGCTCACCGCGCGAAAAGATCGGATCCTTGCCGAGTTCCCGCGCGGCCCGGGCAAAGTACGGTCTTGCCTCGTCGGGCCGCCCCAGTGCGTCGAGATTCTCGGCGATCTCCTCGAAGACGTAGCCGTCGCTGCCGCCGCTTGCCGACCACTCTGTCTCCAGCCTTCGTTGCAGCGCGAGTGCATCGTTGTAGCGGCCGAGCGAGCGCAGGCAACGGGCCACCGACCAGGTCGCGATGCGACCTTGGGGCTGTTTGCCCGTGGCATGCCACGCAGTCTCGGCTTCGATGAACACCGGGAGCGCGTCGTCGAAGCGGCCGGCGTCGTGCAGGTTCCAGGCGTGGTTGTTCAGCAGGGCCGGGAGCAGGGCGCGCGCCTTGGGGTCGTTCGAAGCGCGGGCCAGCGTGATGCCGGTGTCGGTCCAGCCGGCGGCTGCGGCCGCGGAAGTGACCAGAGCCAGCATATGCGCGGCGTCGACGGCGAGGCCGGTTTCACCGGCGGTGCGCGCGACCTCGTAGGCCTGCAGGAAGAGAGGTTGCGCCGCTGACTTGTCGCCGGCCGAGCGCAGCGTGCGACCGCGTTCGAGCAGGTAGCGCGAGCGGACGCGCGCGCTGGAGTCCCCGAGTGCGGGCTGCACCTGGTCCAGGATGCGATGGGCTTCGTCGAAGCGGCGCCGCAGGGAATACGTGCGTGCGATCTGGGTCTGCAATTCGAGGTCGCGATTGCGGTCGCCGCTGCCGAGCGCGGCGCGAAAGCGCTGCTCGCTGGCGGCAGGGTTGTCGTACTCCCAGTAGTCGTCGATGCCACCGTCGGCAGTTGCCGCCGCGGCAGAAGTCAGCAGCGCCGCGAATGCGAGCGTCGCGAGCGGACGCCGCTCAGGTCTTCGATCCGGTGCCGCCGCCACGATGCGGGTTGCGCGAGGGCGCAGGCTCATCCTTCGGGCCCATTTCGATGTCGAACGCGAACTCCCGGATCAACTGACCATCGATGTAGACGCGCATCTTGTGCGCACCGACGGGGTCACCGGGCGCGTAGCGCCACTCGTTGGCGATGAATCCAAGGCGGGTCGGAATGATGCGCTCGGTCACGGCCGTCTTGCGGTCGGGCGAAATCGTGTAGATGCCCATCGCTTCGCCCGGGCCCCACGTCGGTGGAGGTTCGGGCAGCTCGAACTCCTCGCGCCAGATGACGGTCGGCTTGCTCGTCTTGAAGACGATGTACCAGCCATACGGGGCCGCGATGACGGCCGGGAACTTGTCGGTCTCGTAGAGAATGCGCCGGCCGGCCTGATCGGCGCCGAACACGCCGAACTGCGCCGAAACCACCTCCAGCGCGGGAGACTTGGCCACGGCCTGCAGGGGCCTCGTTCGCCACGGCAGCGACCGCCGGTGTCGCCGCGGGCTTCTCGGGCGCGGCGCACGCGGCGAGCAGCGCCGCCGCGACGATCGATAAGGCAGCTGGGCGAATGCTCGATGCCATCTTCTTCCTCCGGTGGTCGGCGACAGGTGCGAGTCAACACGCTGTGCTTGCATTTAAGCACAACCGATCGCGCGCACAAGATCATCCCTATGACGTGCCGCGTTCATACAAGTTGCATGACATGTGCGCAGGAGGAGAGACAAACAGGTGCGCGCTGTTCCCCTTTTTCCGTCGCGGCGCGCCCCCGCCAGTCCTTTAAGATTTCAGGTTGCGGCAAGGTTGCTCACGAAGGAGCGGAACGCGATGCACGATTGCAGGTCGGGGGCGCGGGGGCCGGGCCGCCCGTTCCGGTGGCACGGGGCGGCCGCTGCGATGGGTCGACCATGAGCGCGCGTCGCTTCGGGCTCGTCATCGTCGGCGACGAGATTCTCTCGGGCAAGCGCGAAGACAAGCATCTGGCGAAGGTCATCTCCTTGCTTGGGGCGCGCGGTCTGGCGCTGGCCTGGGCGCACTACGCCGGTGACGATCGGGCAGCCCAGGTGGACCTCTACCGGCGCACGTTCGACAGTGGAGACGTCGTTTTCAGTTGTGGTGGCATAGGCTCCACACCAGACGACCACACGCGACACGCCGCCGCGGCGGCATTGGGTGTTCCCCTGGCGCTTCACCCCGAGGCGGCGCAACTGATCACGCAGCGCTGTGCCGACATGGCGCGCGAAGGGCGCGGCAGCGCCGACATGACACTGCCGGAGAACCGACAGCGGCTGACCATGGGCGAGTTTCCGGTCGGCTCGGCCATCATTCCGAACTCCTTCAACCGGATTCCCGGATTCTCGATTCGGCAGCACTGGTTCCTTCCCGGCTTTCCGGTGATGGCGTGGCCGATGATCGAGTGGGTGCTGGACCAGCACTACCGCGACGCTTTCGGTTCGGGCGTCCTGGCCGAGCGTTCGATGCTGGTATTCGAAACGGCGGAGTCCGCGATCGTTCCGTTGATGCAGGACATCGAGCGGCGCTTCGCCGACGTCAAGGCGTTCAGCCTGCCCTCGGTTGGAGACGGATCTGACGGCCGCGTCGCGCGGCGCCATATCGAACTGGGCGTGAAGGGGACGTCAGCCTCGGTTGACGCCGCCTACGAAGCGATGCGAGCGGGAGTGGCGGCGCTCGGAGCCGAATTCAGCAGCCTGGGCTGATGCTGTGACGCCATGCAAATTGCGCCGATGCGCCCGCTGAAGTCGTGTTTGGTCACCGCAGTGTTGCTGGTCGCGTCGGCGTCGGCGTTCGCACAGCCGCCGGCCAGCTTGTTCCTCGAGGAGCTGACCTCGCCGGAACTCGCTGCCGCGATCCGCGCCGGCAAGACCACGGTCCTCGTGCCGATTGGCGGCACCGAGCAGAACGGTCCGCACATGGTGCTCGGCAAGCACAACGTGCGCGTGAAGGTGCTGGCCGGCAAGATTGCGCGTGAGCTCGGCAATGCGCTGGTGGCCCCCGTCATCGCCTATGTGCCCGAAGGCAGTGTCAACCCGCCGACGGGGCACATGCGTTACCCGGGAACGATCACGGTGCCCGCGCGACGTGTACCGAAAGGTGCTCGAGTCCGCAGCGCGCAGCTTCCGGCTTGCCGGCTTCCAAAACATCGTGTTCCTCGGCGACAGCGGCGATTACCAGAAGGACAACGAGACCGTGGCCCGACAACTTGGACGCGAATGGGCGGGCAGTTCGGTCCACGTGGTCGCCATCGTCGAGTACTACCGGGCGGCAACAACGGGCTTTGCCGGGACCCTCAGGCAGCGCGGCTACAGCGATGCCGAGATCGGCATCCATGCCGGGCTCGCCGACACCTCACTCGCGCTGGCAGTCGCCCCGGGGCTCGTGCGCGCAGAACCGCAGCAGGCCGCGCAAATTGCGCCGCCGCTGCCCGGTGTTTCGGGTGATCCCCGCCGCGCCACCGCCGAGCTTGGCATTGCGGGTGTCGATATCATCGTGTCCCAGTCCGTCGCGGCCATCCGCAAGGCGATCGGTCCCCGGTAGCCCCGCATGCCTCGAACGTTCAGCATTCCGGATCTGCAACTTCAGGAGTTTTCGTGACCTTCACAGTTCGCGCTCGTTACCTGCCTTTCGCGTTGCCGCTGGCCTTGGCGTTCTCCACGATCAGCGTCGCGCAGGCTCCGGCGCAGGCGCCGGCGGCAACTCCCTCGGCGCCCGCCATAACGACCGTGCCAGGCATGCCGCCAGTCGCCGATCCGATGAATCTCTACAGCGAGACCACGGCCGCCAAGCTGAGTCCGGCGGTCGCGAAGGACCTGCCGCGCGTGTACGTCCCGCACGTGCAGTCGAACGACGTCTACGTGATCGATCCAGCGACGTTCACGGTGGTCGACAAGTTCAAGGTGGGACTCAACCCGCAGCACGTCGTGCCGTCGTGGGACCTGCGCACGCTGTGGGTGGCGAACAACGCCGAGAACACGACCAAGGGCAGCCTGACGCCCGTCGATCCCAAAACCGGCAAACCCGGCAAGCCGATCCCCGTCGACGACCCGTACAACGTGTACTTCTCGCCCGACGGCAAGTCCGCGATCATCGTGGCCGAGGCGCTGAAGCGACTCGACTTTCGCGACCCTGTGACGATGAAGCTGCAGTACTCGCTCGCCGTCCCGCAGTGCGCCGGCATCAACCACGCCGACTTCTCGATCGACGGCAAGTTCGCGATCTTCACGTGCGAATTCGCCGGCACCGTGGCCAAGATCGACCTCGTGAACCGCAAGGTGCTGGGATACACGCAGGTGATCCAGCCCGGCCGCCCGATCAAGATCGTCAAGGGACCCGACGGCGTCGATCAGGAGATCTGCACGACCTGGAAGGGCATGCCGCAGGACATCCGCGCCTCACCGGATGGCAAGCTCTTTTACATCGCCGACATGATGGCGGACGGTGTGCACGTGGTCGACGGCGAAAAATTCCGCCAGGTCGGCTTCATCGAAACCGGCAAGGGCACGCACGGCCTGTATCCGAGCCGCGACGGCAAGAAGCTGTACGTCGCCAATCGCGGCTCGAACAAGATCCACGGCCCGGCCAAGGGCAAGGGCGGCGTGTCGGTGATCGACTTCGCGACGCGCAAGGTCGAGACAACCTGGATGATCCCCGGTGGCGGCAGCCCGGACATGGGCAACGTCAGTGCCGACGGTCGGTGGCTGTGGCTGTCGGGCCGTTACGACCATGTGGTGTACGTATTCGACACCACCAATGGCGACGTGAAGATCATTCCGGTGGGCCGGGAGCCGCATGGCCTTACCGTGTGGCCGCAGCCCGGCCGCTACTCACTGGGTCACACGGGCAATCTGCGGTAGCTCGAGGCCGTGCAGCGCTGTGACGCACGGTTGTGAGGCAGCACGCCCCGTCGTCGCGGCTTCATTCAATGCGGGTAGGGAGTGAGAGGCAAAAAAAGCCCGGTCATGGACCGGGCTTTGAAGAGCACCACATTGGAGGAGACAGAGTTGTTTGGAGGGGGATCCAAACGGTGGTGCCAAGGAGACTATTGCCAGCAACTCGAAGAACTCACCTTACTCCGTCGCTCGACGTTTGAAACGTGAATCTTCTGCAATGAGAAACGGTCATTTCTGACCGTTTCATTCGACTCTAGCCTGCGCCCATGACGGGCGCGTGTCCGTGGCGCGGAAAGCTGGGCTTCCCGCGCGATCCGGGCGCTGATTAGGCGGCTTTGCGCTTGGCCGGGGCCTTGACCGTGTCGTTGGCGGCAGCGGCGGCCTTCATCGTGGCCGACGTCGCGGCGGCAACGTTCGACTCGGCGAAGTCCACAGCCTGCTTGGCGGCCTTGGTGAACGTGTCGTACGCGGTGTTGGCCGCGGCGACAGCGCTCTTGAGCGCGGCAACGGCGGGCTCGGAACCGGCCGGCGCGTTCTTGGCGGCGAAGTCGATCAGCTGCGTGACCTTCTTGTTGTTCTCGGCCAGTTGCGACTCGACGATGCGCGACAGTTCCGTGCCGGCGCCGTTGGCGATGCCATAGACGGTGCGCGAGTAGCTGACGGCCTTCTCGAGCGTCGGCTGCGGCAGCGAGGCGCTCATGGCCACGAATTCCTGCACGTCCTTGGCGCTCATCAGGGCCTGGACACGCTCAACCGACTCTTCCAGCGTCGCCTTGGCGGCGGCGAGGTTCAGCTCGACGAGGCGCTCGGTCGCGTCGAAAAAGGTCTGGCCGAGGGCAAAAGCGGCGTCCATCTGGTTCTTCTGCAGTTCGGTGATTTGGGCGGGGGTCGTGAACATGTAAGGCTCCTCAGGTGGTTCGTTGACTGAATTTGCTGCTACCGGTGTGGCTGCCTTGCGGGCGGATTCTCTTGCAGCTATGTTGCGCTGCACAAGGCGAATTCTCGACCTCTCTCTGCCTCGTGTCAAGCACTTTTTGTGCGCCGCAGCAGATCCGCTCGCTAGAAGAAGCCTTCATGAAATCATGGATTTGGCCCTTCCAAGGTCCAGCGACCGGGCCGAAAGGCAGGCGTCGGGCATCGCGATGCAGCAGACAGGGCATCTGCCGTCGCCTGCCTACAATGCCGCCGGTGAAGGCCTACACGAGCGATCAGTTTGTCCTCCCCCTGCCGGCCGGGCATCGGTTTCCGATGGCCAAGTACAGTCGCCTGCGGGAAAGGGTCAAGGAAGAACTGCCGGATGTGCGCCTGGTGGAACCGGACGCTGCAACCACGGGCCAGCTTGCGCTCGCCCATGCTCCCGAATACATCGACAAAGTCACGGGCGGCCGTCTCGATGCGGCGGAGTTGCGCGCCATCGGCTTTCCCTGGTCACCTGCGATGGTCGAACGCTCGCGCCGCTCGGCCGGTGCCACGATCGGTGCCAGCCGCACGGCGGTCGTCGAGGGCGTCGCGGTCAATCTCGCGGGCGGGACCCACCATGCGCAACACGACCGAGGTGCGGGTTACTGCGTCTTCAACGACGCCGCGATTGCCGCCCGCGTGATCCAGTCAGACCTCGCAGTCACGCGCCGCCAGACGCGCGTGGCCATCGTCGATCTGGACGTTCACCAGGGCGACGGCACGGCGCAGATACTGGCCGGCGACGCCTCGGTCTTCACGCTCTCGCTGCACGGCGCGCGCAACTTCCCGTTTCGAAAGCAGGCGAGCGACCTGGACATCGCGCTGCCGGATGGCACCGCCGATGCCGCCTACCTGGCCGCGCTCGACGCGGCACTGGAGGAATTGCAGCGGCGCTTCGAGCCGCAGTTCATCATCTACCTCGCGGGCGCCGACGCCCACGAAGACGACCGGCTCGGCAAGCTGGCGCTGACGCTGGACGGGATGGCGGCGCGTGACCGCCGCGTGCTGGACCTGGCGGAGCAGCGCGGTGTGCCGATCGCGATCGCCATGGCCGGCGGCTACGGACGCGACATCGAAATGACGGTGGCGATTCATCTGCAGACCGTGCGTGCGGCGCGCGACGCGTGGGCGCGCCGGCAGCGCGTCGGCGCGCCTGGGTCGCGGAGCGTTCGTGGCTGATGCTCGCGGCGGCGGCTCGGACGCGCGCTGGTTTGCGCTGATGCCGTTCGTCTTCGTGCTGCTGTGGAGTACCGGCTTCATCGTTGCGAAGTACGCCGCGCCGCACGCGCCGCCGCTGACGTTCCTGCTGTACCGGTTCGCAGGCGTCATCGTGGTCCTGCTGCCGCTGGCGTGGCTGACGCGGGCGCCCTGGCCCCGGACGCGGCGAGCCTGGCTGGACATTGCCATCGTCGGCGTGCTGCTGCAGGCCACGTACCTGGGTGGCGTGTGGGCGGCCATTGCGCTCGGCATGCCGGCCGGCGTGTCCTCGCTGCTGGTGGGTACCCAGCCGCTGCTGACCGCGGTCTTCGGCTTCACGGTCGGTGAGCGCGTGAAGCGCCTGCAGTGGCTCGGCTTGCTGCTCGGGCTCGCCGGCATCGGGCTCGTGCTGTCGGACCGGCTGACGCTGGCGGGTGTTGGTCCGCTGGCGCTGGGCGTCAACCTCCTTGCGCTGGTCGGCATCACGGCGGGCACGCTCTATCAGAAGAAGCATGGGGCAGGGGTGGACCTGCGCACCGGCAGCATCATCCAGTTCGGGGCGTCGTTCGTCGTGCTGCTGCCCTTTGCGCTGGCGTTCGAAACGCTCGCGGTCGATCACAACGCTCGAGTTCTGGCTCGCGCTCGTGTGGTCGATCGTCGCGCTGTCGCTGGTCGCGATTTCACTGCTGCTGGTTATGATCCGGCGCGGTCGTGCCACCCAGGTGGCGAGCCTGATGTACCTGACGCCGGCGATGACGGCATTGCTCGCGTGGCTGGTCTTCGGCGAGCGGCTGGGCGCCGTCGCCTGGGCCGGCGTGCTGGTCACGATGATCGGAGTGGCGCTGGTGGTGCGTAAAAGGGAAGGAAACACATGAGCACGCGCGAAGCCGCGCACCGTATGAGCGACTACCGGCACTTTCACTCGATCGCAACGCGCTGGATGGACAACGACGCCTATGGGCACGTCAACAACGTCGTGTACTACTCGTACTTCGACACGGTCGTCAATGAATACCTGATCCGCGCGGGTGTGCTCGACGTCGAGCGCAGCGAGGTCATCGGCCTCGTCGTCGAGACGCAGTGCCGGTACTTCAGCGAACTGTCGTTTCCGCAGACGGTGCAACGCCGGCCTGCGCGTGGCCCGCATCGGCGCGTCGAGCGTGCGCTACGAAATCGGAATCTTCGCGGACGACGCCGACACGGCCTGCGCGCAGGGCCACTTCGTGCATGTCTACGTCGACCGAAACACGCGCCGGCCCACGGCCTTGCCGGTGCCTCTGCGCGCGGCGCTCGAAAGGATCCACGCATGAAGGACCGCTCGCCCATCGGGCCGCACGAGGTCGTGGATCACGCGATCGTCACCCGGCAGTCGATTCGCGCCTTCCTCTCGACGCCGGTGCCGCGCGCGACGATCGAGGAAATTCTCGCGATCGCTGCCCGCGCTCCCTCGGGCACCAACACCCAGCCATGGAAAGTGACAGTCCTTGCCGGGGCTGCCCGTGACCGGCTCAGCACGGCGATCGTCGCTGCGTATGACGATGCAGAGCAGCGTCGCCAGCACACCGAGGAATACGCGTACTACCCGACCCAGTGGGTCGAACCCTACCTCGCGCGCCGGCGCAAGGTCGGCTGGGATCTGTATTCGCTGCTCGGCATCGGGCGCGAGGACAAGGCCAGGATGCATGCCCAGCACGGGCGCAATTACCGGTTCTTTGACGCACCCGTGGGACTCATCTTCACGATCGATCGCATCATGGAGCAGGGCAGCTGGCTCGACTACGGCATGTTCCTGGAGAACATCATGGTGGCCGCCCGTGCACGCGGTCTCGATACCTGTCCGCAGGCGGCCTTCACGCAGTTCCATCGCGTGATCAAGGACGTGCTCGCGCTGCCGGACAACGAGATGGTCGTCTGCGGGATGTCGCTCGGCTACGCGGACATGAGCAGGGTGGAAAATTCTCTCGAGACCGAGCGCGAGCCGGTCGCGGCGTTTGCCCGATTCCTGGAGGAGTGATGGCGCAACGTATTGCGGTGATTCCCGGCGACGGTATCGGCAAGGAAGTCATGCCCGAAGGCCTGCGGGCGCTCGATGCCGCGGCGCGGCGGCACGGGCTCGACTTAACGTACGAGCATCACGACTTTGCCAGCTGCGACTACTACCTGAAGCACGGCGCAATGCTGCCGCCCGATTGGAAGGATCGGCTGCAAGGCGTCGACGCCATTTTCTACGGCGCCGTCGGCTGGCCGGCAACGGTGCCCGATCACGTATCGCTCTGGGGTTCGCTGCTGAAGTTCCGGCGCGAGTTCGACCAGTACGTGAACCTGCGTCCCTGTCGACTGATGCCGGGGATCGCCTCGCCGCTCGTCGATCGCATTGGAAAGCCGCGGCCGCCGGGCGGCATCGACATGATGATCGTCCGTGAGAACACCGAGGGCGAGTATTCGTCGATTGGCGGCCGCATGTTCGAAGGCACCGAGCGCGAAGTCGTCATCCAGGAAACGGTGATGACGCGCACCGGCATCGATCGCGTGCTGAAGTTCGCGTTCGAACTCGCGATGAAGCGGCCGAAGCGGCACCTGACTTCGGCGACGAAGAGCAACGGGATCTCGATCACGATGCCGTTCTGGGACGAGCGCGTGGAAGCGATGGCGACCCGCTTCCCGGATGTTGCGGTCGACAAGTTCCACATCGACATCCTGACGGCGCATTTCGTGCAGCGGCCGGAGTACTTCGATGTCGTGGTGGCGTCGAATCTCTTCGGTGACATCCTGTCGGACCTGGGGCCGGCCTGCACCGGCACGATCGGCATCGCGCCGTCGGCCAACCTGAATCCGGACCGCGCGTTCCCGTCGTTGTTCGAGCCGGTGCACGGCTCCGCGCCAGACATCGCCGGCAAAGGCATCGCGAACCCCATCGGCCAGATCTGGAGCGCGTCGCTGATGCTGGACTGGCTTGGCCATGGTGCGGCCGCGGCCTCCGTGCTGAACGCGATCGAACGCGTGCTGGCGGCTGGCCCGGCGAACGCGCCGCTCACCCGCGACATCGGCGGGACGGCTGGAACCGGGGACCTGGGCCGCGCCATCGCGGCGGCGATCTGAGCCTCGTCTACAGGTCGCGCAGAACGGCGCGCTGCCTGAGAGTCGCGATGGCGCTTCCCGCACGGCCATTGGACCCCCGCGGACACCGCCGGCTCCCATGTCGCTTGCAAGCATGTCGGATTGCACAACCTGCCGGCCACCTTGGCGGCCATCGCGGAGCGCGAGCCGGACGCTGGGTCTAACCACCTCTCCGCTGACGCGCGACAGGACGGTCCCGTAGTCCGGCGGCGCGACGGTCTTCCCGTGGCGTGTCGACCAGCGCCCATGCCACGAATCAGCTGCGCCACGGCAGGTCGATGGCCCTGCCATCCGGCGCGACAGTCTGCACCGGAGACTCGGTGAAGACCGCGACCAACTCGAGCGGCTCGGTGCCGGCATTCAGGATCTGGTGATCGACGTTCGCCGGCAGCACGACGGTGTCGCCTTCGCCCAGGCGGCGGATCGTGCCACCCATCCTCAGTTCAGCACTGCCGCGCTGCACGGTGACCACTTCGTCGCACAGGTGGCGATGCGCAGGCGTGCCATGCGCGGGCTCGATCCGCTGCCGCCACACGGATACGGACTCACCCGTGTCCCGGCTGGCGACGGTCATGTGGAAGATGCCCGGAAGTCCGGATCGGCGGAAGGGCGGCTTCACTTGCGATGGTCATAGGTTCCTCCTTCGGATGTCGATGGTGTCTGAACGGCGGCGCGCACCGTGAAAGAGATTCTGTTGCGGTCAATGCCAGGACGGAAGGGCAACGAATGTCGTAGCATTAACGACAAAACGTCCTCAATCAGGCCATGTCTGGATTACAGGGATTCTTCGCCTTTGCCGAGACAGCCCGGCAGGGAAGCTTTGCCGGCGCCGCGCGTGAGCTGGGACTTTCGCCCTCGGCGGTGGCGAAGTCGGTCGCGCGGCTCGAGCAGGATCTTGGGCTGCGGCTCTTTCACCGCACGACGCGCCAGGTAACGCTGACAGGCGAAGGCCAGGAACTGTATGCACGCTGCCGCCGCATCGTCGACGAGATCGAGGGCATCCGCGCCGAGGCGGAAGGGGTTCGTGGCCAGCCGAGCGGAACCCTGCGACTCAATGTGCCGACAACGTACGGCAAGCGAGTCGTCGTACCCGCGCTGACCCGACTGGCTGCCCGGTATCCCAAGCTTTCCCTCGACGTCGGGTTTTCCGATCGCTGGGTCGACCTCGTCCAGCAGGGGCTGGATGCCGTCGTTCGCATCGGCGAGCTTGGGGATTCGACGCTGGTGGCGCGCCGGCTGGGCGAGCAGTCGCTCGTCACCTGCGCGAACACGGCCTATCTGCGCAAACGCGGCACGCCGAAGGTGCCGGCGGATCTGGATCAGCACGACTGTCTTGTATTTCGCCTACCAAGCAGCGGCCGCCCTCGCGCATGGCAGTTTCGGGACGGGCGGCGCACGGTCGAATTCGTGCCCCCGACGCGGTGTGTCATGAACGACGGCGAGGCGATCGTCGTCGCGGCCACGCAGGCGCTGGAATCGTTCAGGTGCCGGACTACATGTGTGCGGAGGCGCTGGCAGCGGGGCGACTGACTGAAGTGCTGGCAGCGCACCGCCCGAAGCCGATGCCGATCTCGCTCGTCTATCCGTCGGCCCGGCATGTCACGCCGAGGTTGCGCGCGCTGATCGACGCTTTAGCCCCGGCAAGATAGGCGGAACTCAGTGCAGCGGCGTGGCGGGACGATCCTCGGCTTCGTCCGGCGGCTCAGCGTGCACGACATGCCCGGCGGCGTTCGGAAACATGGGCGCGCCGCAGTCGTCGCAGAACTCCAGCGGAAAGCGGTGCGTGTGCATCACGACGCGGCTGATGCCGAGCGCCCGCAGCGCCTTCTCGACATCCTCCATCGTCTGGTCTTCTTCGTCACCCAGCAGCGGCCACACCACGCCTTCGATCACGGCATCGTCGTCGGTGGCCTTTGCCAGTCCGATGCGCACTTCGCCCCCCGAATTGCCCTGCGGGTCCTCGAACAGCCCGGCCGCGGCCGCCAGCATGGACGGCGCGAAGTCGTAGGCAAGCTTCAGGTAAGAGACGGCGGCTTCGAGCGAAAACTCGCGCAACTCGCGATCAGCAAAACGCAGGGCTGAGTGGAATGCGGTAGGCGAGAGGACGCGATACCGGCAACCGGTCAGGATTGGCTGCAGGACGGACGCCGCCTGTTCCCGAAAAGCCGACAGGGCGCCGATCTTCGCGTCGGGATCGACGCCCAGTTCCTGCCAGTGAAAAAGCGGCGCGCCACTGGGCACGGCCACAGCCAGGATCACGTAGCGCGTGTCGGCCAGCATGCCGATCGGTTCCCTCTGCTTGCGCGGGTCGATATGCAGCGCGACGCCCTCGGCCGCTGCGTCGCCCAGCTGCTCGGTCAGGCGGCGAACTTCCCCAAAGGCCTCGGGCAGCTGGTCGATCGCATACAGGAAGTCGGCGACCGCCACGCGTGCCTCGCGCGCGGCAATGTGCCCCGCCAACTGCGCACGCAGGTTGTCCAGCACGCTTGCAGGCAGCGTCGTGGCCGGCAGCTTGTAGCGCGACCAGGCGAGCAGCGGCAGCGCCAGCAGCAGTACGTCGTGCGGCTTGCCGTCGATCTCCACGGCGGTCGACTCGGCGCAGCTCTCCGCCAGGTCCGCCAGGTCGTCGTAGGCGCGCTGGCTCGTGCGCGCCAGGTCGTCGAGCGCGGCGTCGATGGCTTCATCACTGCGGCGCGCCAGGCGATCGTTGATCAGCTCAATCAGGCGGCGCTGCCAGAGCTGGTCTTCCAGCCGGCTGCCCGACTCGGCCAGCCGGCGCGCCATCTTGACGAGTGTCTCAGCGTCGGACGAGTGCCGCGCACGGGTGCTCGCGCGATTGCGGCGCATGGGTTGATCCTGCGAAACAGAAACGCGAATTATCTCACCGGACGATCAACGATCAACCACGCCGGTCGATACGAGCCGTGCGGTCCGGGCGCAGCGGCTGGTCGGCCGAAACACGGCGCACGTAGGTCACGAGCGCCTCGATATCCAGTGGGCCGCCAACGGCGTCGCGGCCGTCGCGCAGCACGCGAAAGCCATCACCGCCGCCCGCGAGGTAACTGTTGACGGTGACCCGGTAGTTGCCGTCTGCCGCGATGCCCCGGCCGTTGAGCCTCATCGAATCGGCAATGACGCGCTCGCCGGCCGGCCGTGCAGGATCCCATGCGTAGCTGAACCCTCGCGACGGTTGCAGGATGCGTGGACGCTCGACGTTGCGGGCGCTCCATTGCTGTTCCAGCAGCGTTCTGAGTTGAGCCCCGGTCAGAGTGACCGTGACCAGCGCGTTGCCGAAGGGCTGCGCGGCGTACAGGTCGCCGAACGTGACCGTACCCTGTTCCGAGTGCGGCCTCAGTTCGGTGCGGATGCCGCCGGGATTGGTGAACGCGACGACGGCGCCCTGTTCGAGCGTGGCCGCCAGGTGGGCATCGGCAATGAGTCGACCCAGCGCATGGTCGCCGCCGGCCGACGGGTTGCGGTCGAACACCCCGGTGACTTGTCCGACGGGCCGACTGGCCAATGGCGCCGAGCGCTCGCGGTAGTGCTCGACGATCGCGGCGACTTCGGGGTCCGGGGGCAGTGCGGGGTAGGCGGCCTGCAGTCTGACCTGATCCGACAAGCCGTTGGGCACCGGCACGTTGCGCGCGCGTGTCCGGTCACGCATGACTTCTCCGTTCGTCCGGTCGATCGAGAGATCGACGACCGAAACCAGCCGGCCGAACGACGCGCCCTGGATGACGAGGCGATCCTTGATGACACAGCGGTAGCCGCGGTGCGTGTGCGCCGACAGGACGACGTCGACCTCCGGATCGAGTTGTCGTTCGATGTCGAAGATCGCGCCACGCGGGTTGTCGCAGCCATTGAATCCGCCGTCCGCGTCGCCTCCTTCGTGAATGACGGCGACGATCGCCTTGACGCCTTGCCGGCGCAGTTGCGCGGCGGTTGCATTGATGGCCTGCGCTTCGCTGGTGAAGCGCAGGCCTGCAATTCCGGCCGGCTGGACGATGCCCGGCGTGCTGCGGGTGACGGCACCGATGAAGCCGACTTTCACGCCGTCGAAGCTGCGGACGACGGCGGGTGTGAAGAGCGGGCGGCCTTCGCGGTCATCGATGTTCGCCGCGACGAAGGGGAAGCGGGCGCCGGTATAGGCGCGGCTGCGCGATCCACAGCTCACGCTCTCGCCGACGGCGTCGGAGCGGCACCCGCCGCCGACGATGCGCAGCAATTCCTGCGCTCCGCGGTCGAACTCGTGGTTGCCGACCGCGTTCAGGTCGAGACCGATGGCGTTCATGACCTCGATCGTCGGCTCGTCCAGGAACAGACCCGAGATGAGGGGAGAAGCGCCGATCAGGTCGCCGGACGACACGACGACGCTGTGGTTCTGCTCGGCGCGCAATTGCCGGATGCGGGCGGCCAGCTGCGCAGCGCCGCCGCTGCGCAATGACACGTTCCTCGCCGGATCGTCCGGGTCGGGCACCTGCACCGCGTTGTCTCCGGGTTCGAGGTGACCATGAAAGTCATTGATCGCGATGATGCGAACCTGAACCGCGTCCTGGCACCACGCCGCCGGCGCCGCAAGTACCAGGGCGATGGCAATCGCCGTCCGCGTCAACAAGGTGGCAAGTTCGGTCATGATGAGGTGCAATCGAAGCGCGAATGCCTCGCGCGCTGAAGCTTAACGGCGTTCGTACGCACCATGATTCCGCGCTGCAGTCGACGGGTCGTCTGATAAAGTCTTCGCTCCGCCTCGCGCTGCAACGACCCCGAACGCCGATGAGTGCGCCCGCGCCTGCGATGTCACTGCGACACGATGCCGAGATCATCGGTCTGGTCGGGCTGGCGCACGGCACGTCGCACTTTTTCCACCTGATGCTGCCGCCGCTGTTTCCGTGGCTGATGCGGGACTTTTCGCTCAGCTTCACGGAAGCCGGATTGCTGATGACCGTGTTCTTCGTCGTCAGCGGCGTCGGCCAGGCGGTCGCCGGGTTCGTCGTCGACCGTGTTGGTGCACGGCCTGTTCTGTTCTTCGGGATCGGCCTGCTGGCGTTCTCCGGTCTCTTGCTCGGTATCTCGCACAACTATCCGATGTTGATGTTGACCGCCGCGGTCGCGGGCCTTGGCAACAGCATCTTTCATCCGGCCGACTTCACGCTGCTGAATCATCGCGTGGCGCAGCCTCGCCTCGGTCATGCGTTCTCGGTCCACGGCCTGTCCGGCAACCTGGGCTGGGCGGCGGCGCCCGTGTTCATGGCGGGCATTGCGAGCGCCACCGACTGGAATGTGGCCGGGTTCGCCGCCGCAGGCGTCGGCTTCGGCGTGCTTGCGATCCTGTGGCTGCGGCGCGGCGTGCTCGGAGACGCCGCGCACGAGGTCGTTGCACGCGCCGAGGAGCGGGCCCGGCCGATCGATCGCAGCCGCTTCGGCTTCATGCGGTCCGGGGCCGTGTGGCTGTGCT
The DNA here is from genome assembly GCA_963780715.1 of uncultured beta proteobacterium. GTDB lineage: Bacteria > Pseudomonadota > Gammaproteobacteria > Burkholderiales > Burkholderiaceae_F > JALORV01. The sequence continues at coordinate 12,244 of CAWADK010000010.1, read as the reverse complement.
TCGCATTCTTCTTCCTGACCACGGCGGCATTCGGAATCCTGCAGAACTACTCGCCGGCCATACTCGGCGAGGTCTACGGCGTGTCGCTGGCGATCGCGACCGCCGGGCTTACCGCCTACCTGCTCGGAAGCGCGGCCGGAATCGTGACCGGCGGCTTCCTCGCGGCGCGCAGCGAGCACAACGAATGGCTCATCGCAGCCGCGCTCGGGCTCGCCGCCACGATGGCCATTGTCATTGCCTCCGGCGCGCCGCCGGCGGCCATGCTGCTGCCGCTGATGGCGACCATGGGCTTCGGTGTCGGTGTCGCGGGCCCGAACCGCGATCTGCTGGTTCGCCGCGCCGCGACCAGCCGCTTCGGCAAGGCGGCGTTCGGTCGCGTCTACGGGTTTGTCTACTCCGGACTTGATACGGGGCTGGCATTGTCGCCACTGCTGTTCGGACCGCTCCTCGATGCGGGACACTTCAATGAGGCGCTGATGGCAGTCGCCGCGCTGCAGGTCGCGGCGCTGCTGACAGCCTGGCGCGTTGGCGGCAGCGCCCGCGCCGCAGCGCCGCAGCGGGGGCACGCTTGAGCGCAACCCGCTTCGCCACGACGGACCTGCTCGATGCCCACGAGGCCGGGGTCGAGAGCGGCACCGTGCAGGTGCTGCAGCCGGGGCTGATCGCGCTCGGGCGAGTCAAGGCGTTCAGCGGCATGGCAGTGACGCTGAAGCTCTTCGAAGACAACAGCCTGCTCGCCGATCTGGTCAAGGGGCCCGGTGAGGGGCGTGTGGCCGTCGTCGACGCGGGCGGCAGCCTGCGTTGCGCCGTGCTCGGTGGCAACCTCGCGGCTGCCGCTGCACGTAACGGCTGGGCAGGCCTCGTGATCTACGGCTGTGCCCGGGACGCCGACGAAATCGATGCCTGCGAAATCGGTGTGCGTGCGCTGGCGCTGCACCCGCGTCGATCGATCAAGCGCGGCGAGGGGCAACGCGACATTCCCGTGTCGTTTCTCGGCGCAACGATGCGGCCCGGCCAGTGGATCTACGCCGACCGCGATGGCGTGATCGTCAGCGAACAGCCTCTTCACTTTTGAGGCGGCGCGGCGGGCGCCGTCCTGGCGGCTGCCACATGTTCTCTGCAAGTTGCCCGTGGCCGCGACGCTGCTGGCGGGCCGTCCGCTGGTCTGCCGCAGGACCTGACTTTTCGGATCGCGCGGCCCATTCCGTATTGCGGAAGCGCCTTGGCGCAGAGCAGCGTGCAACTTTTCAGGAGATCAAACAATGTTCCGAAATGCGAAATGAATTTCGTAAGTCATTGTTATATATATGTTGAAAAGTCAGTCTTATAAAAGTTATTGGACTTGCTGCGTTGCGCGATCGCCCTTAGGATTCCTACCAATCCGTCGCCACTGACGGACAGTCCAAATCCGGTGATCCACGTAGGAGAGAGATAAATGACGGCACGTGAACTCGAGGCTCAGCGACTCCAGAAGGAGTGGAACGAAAACCCGCGCTGGAAGGGAATCAAGCGCGGCTACACCGCCGAAGACGTCGTACGTCTGCGCGGCTCGGTGCAGGTCGAACATACGCTGGCCAAGCGAGGTGCCGAGAAGCTGTGGCGCTCGATCAACGAAGAGCCGTTCGTCAACGCGCTCGGCGCGCTGACCGGCAACCAGGCCATGCAGCAGGTCAAGGCCGGGCTCAAGGCGGTCTACCTGTCGGGCTGGCAGGTCGCGGGTGACGCAAACCTGGCCGGTGAGATGTATCCCGACCAGTCGCTGTATCCCGCGAATTCGGTGCCGGCGGTGGTCCGCCGCATCAACAACACGTTCACGCGCGCCGACCAGATCCAGTGGATGGAAGGCAAGAACCCGAACGACGCCGGTTACGTCGATTACTTCGCGCCGATCGTTGCCGACGCCGAGGCAGGTTTTGGCGGTGTGCTGAACGCGTTCGAGCTGATGAAGTCGATGATCGAAGCGGGCGCGGCCGGCGTGCACTTCGAAGACCAGCTGGCCTCGGTCAAGAAGTGCGGCCACATGGGCGGCAAGGTTCTGGTGCCGACCCGCGAGGCGGTTGCGAAGCTGGTGGCGGCGCGCCTTGCCGCCGACGTCATGGGCGTGCCGGCGCTGCTGGTTGCACGCACCGACGCGGAAGCAGCGGATCTCGTCACCTCGGATGTCGACGACAACGACAAGCCTTACCTCACCGGTGAGCGGACCGTCGAGGGTTTCTTCAAGACCAAGCCCGGCCTGGGCCAGGCGGTATCGCGCGGGCTGGCGTACGCGCCGTATGCGGACCTCGTGTGGTGCGAGACCGGCAAGCCCGATCTCGCCTATGCGAAGGCCTTCGCCGAGGCGATCCACAAGCAGTTCCCCGGCAAGATGCTGGCCTACAACTGCTCGCCGTCGTTCAACTGGAAGAAGAACCTCGACGACGCGACGATCGCCAAGTTCCAGAAGGAGCTCGGCGCGATGGGCTACAAGTTCCAGTTCATCACGCTCGCCGGCTTCCACTCGCTGAACTACTCGATGTTCAACCTGGCCTACGGCTATGCGCGCGAACAGATGAGCGCGTTCGTACAGCTGCAGGAAGCCGAGTTTGCCGCCGCCGAGAAGGGCTTCACCGCGGTCAAGCACCAGCGCGAGGTCGGCACCGGCTACTTCGACGCCGTCACGACGACGATCGAGCGGGAAGCCTCGACCGCGGCCCTGAAGGGTTCGACCGAGGATGAGCAGTTCTTCGAAAAGAAGGTCGAGAAGAAGGCCGCCTGATCCCGCACGTCACGGGCCACCAGAAGACCGCGGGCGTGTCCCGCGGTTTTCTTTTGCGCCGTTGACGCAGCGCTTTGTCGTCGGGTCGTGTCACGCTGTAGTATCGCGTCCAACGCCGCTTTGACACCCATGCGCCCCCTGAACACCAACCGAGTGCTGCCGACATGTCCGTCATCGCGGTAGTCAATCGGAAGGGCGGCAGCGGCAAGAGCACGCTGGCGACGCACTTTGCCGCCGTGTTCGCAAACGTGGGTGCGGCGGTGGCGCTGGGGGATATCGACCGCCAGCAATCGACGCGGGCCTGGCTGCGGCACCGCAAGGCAAGCGGAGAGCGGACGCGCATCGTCGGCTGGAACGTCGATGCGAAGACGTTTGTACGCACGCCGGTTGGCATCGACCACGTGGTGATGGATACGCCGGGTGGCCTGACGGGTCTCGACCTGGCGCGCGTCGTCATGTACGCGGACGCGATCGTGATGCCGGTCAGCAACTCCCTCTTTGATCGAACGTCGGCGGCCGATTGCCTGGCCGAGCTGAGGACGATGCCGCGCGTGCTGTCCGGTCGCTGCCGGGTGGCGGTCGTCGGCATGCGGATCGACCCTCGCACCGAAGCCGTGGAACGGGTGCGGGCGTGGGCGACGGAGCAAAAGGTTCAGCTGATCGCCGTGCTGCCGCAGTCGCACGCGTACATCCGCTGCGCAGAGCAGGGCCTGACACTGTTCGATGTGCCGCAGGCCGATGTGGCGGAAGAACTGACGCATTGGAGGCCACTGCTGCAATGGCTGCGGCCGCTGCTGCAGACGCCTGCCAACGCAGGTGCTGCCACGAGCGGGCGACCGGTGGACGCTCCGGCCGGCTGCGACGCGGCAACGCCGGTCGTGGAACAGCCCAAGCCCGAGACGCTGTCGCGTGGTCCGAGGTCGGTGACGCCTGCCGCGGCCGACGCGCCCCCGGCTGCCACCACGGGCGGCGTGACCGGGTCTGCCGCGGCGGGGCGCCTGCGTGAAGCGCTGCCACTGCCGCGTTTCCTGCAGCGCAAACCTTAAAGTCCCGATCCGACCGGACACCTCGCAGCCGGGCTCGATACCCGGGCCGGCGCGCGTGAGGGCGTGTCGCGCGGAGTCGAGGCTCGGCGCAGGCAGTTCACACCGGCGCTTCACCTATACTCGGCGCCAGAGAAAAAAGGGCCCCGGGGAGAGCTGGAATGCGCGCCGCGCTGTTCGACGTCTTTGGCACGCTGCTGGACGTCTATTCGGTGACGCGCAGTGCCGAGAAGATGTTCCCCGGTCGCGGTGCACAGCTCGCCGCCCTGTGGCGTGACAAGCAGATCGAGTATTCACGCGTGCGGTCGATGTCCGGGCGCTACGTGCCATTTTCCCAGGTGACGCGCGAGGCGCTCGAGTACGCGGTCCAGGCCATGAACCTTCCGGTCGATTCGATGCAGCTGACGGCGCTTCAGGACGAATACAAGCGGCTAGCGCCGTTCGTCGATGTGGCTCCGGCGCTCGATCGACTGCAACGCGCGGGGGTGCAGACCGGCGTGCTGTCCAATGGTGATTCCGAGATGCTCGAGACAGCGCTCGTGACCTCGGGTCTGCACCGCTACATCGACATCGTGCTGTCTGCCGACCAGGTGCGCGCCTTCAAGACCTCACCGCAGGTCTATGCGCTTGGGCCGCGCGCGCTGAAGCGGCCGGCTGACGAGATCCTGTTCGTCTCGAGCAATGGCTGGGACGCGGCAGGCGCGGCCTGGTACGGATACACGAGCTACTGGGTCAACCGGTCCGGCCTGCCGTTCGAGCAACTCGGCGTACGACCCCACGTCGGGGCGACGCTGATCGATGCCGCCGAATTCCTACTCGCCTTTCCTACCCGAAATCAGACGGAGACTGCTGCATGAGCACCCCAACCGGCGTCCAGATCACGGCGCCGCTCGCCCCCGGCTACGAACGCATCCTGACCAGCGACGCGCTGGCGCTGGTGGCGCAGCTTCATCGCGCCTTCGAGGCGCGGCGCCAGGAACTGCTCGCCAGGCGCGTCGAACGGGCGAAGCGGCTCGATGCGGGAGAGCGCCCCGATTTCCTGCCCGAAACGAAGTCGGTCCGCGACGGCAGCTGGACGATCGCACCGATCCCGGCCGACCTGCACTGCCGGCGTGTCGAGATCACGGGGCCGGTCGAGCGCAAGATGATCATCAATGCGCTGAACTCCGGGGCGGACTCCTACATGACCGACTTCGAGGACAGCAACTCCCCGAACTGGGACAACCAGATCACCGGTCAGATCAACCTGATCGACGCGATCCGCCGCACGATCGTGCTCGAGCAGGGCGGCAAGGTCTACAAGTTGAACGACAAGGTCGCCACGCTCGTGGTGCGGCCACGCGGCTGGCATCTCGACGAAAAGCACGTGCTGGTGGACGGCAAGCGCGTGTCGGGCGGCATCTTCGACTTCGCGCTCTACATGTTCCACAACGCCAAGGAGCTCGTCGCGCGCGGCAGCGGGCCGTACTTCTACCTGCCGAAGATGGAGTCGCACCTCGAGGCGCGGCTGTGGAACGACGTGTTCGTCGCCACGCAGAAGCACCTTGGCCTGCCGCAGGGCACGATCAAGGCGACGGTGCTGATCGAAACGATCCTCGCCGCCTTCGAGATGGACGAGATCCTCTACGAACTGCGCGAGCACTCGGCAGGCCTCAACGCCGGTCGCTGGGACTACATCTTCTCCTGCATCAAGAAGTTCAAGGTCGACAAGAACTTCTGCCTCGCGGACCGCGCCAAGGTGACGATGACGGCGCCATTCATGCGCGCCTACGCGCTGCTGCTGCTCGCGACCTGCCACAAGCGCAACGCGCCGGCGATAGGCGGCATGAGCGCCCTGATTCCGATCAAGAACGATCCGGTGAAGAACGAGCAGGCGCTCGGCGGCGTACGTTCGGACAAGGCGCGCGACGCCACCGACGGCTACGACGGCGGCTGGGTCGCGCATCCGGGGCTGGTGCCCATCGCGATGGAAGAGTTCGTCAAGGTGCTGGGCGACCGCAAGAACCAGATCGACAAGAAACGCGACGACGTCAGGGTCGAAGCATCCGATCTGCTGAACTTCCAGCCCGAGACGCCGATCACCGAGGCCGGCCTGCGCATGAACATCAACGTCGGCATCCACTACCTCGGCTCGTGGCTCGCGGGCAACGGCTGCGTGCCGATCCACAACCTGATGGAAGATGCCGCCACCGCGGAGATCAGCCGTTCGCAGGTCTGGCAGTGGATCCGCTCGCCCAAGGGCGTGCTCGACGATGGCCGCAAGGTGACGGCCGACATGGTCCGCGCGCTGATCCCGCAGGAGCTGGCAAAGGTGAAGGCCGATGTCGGCCCGGACTCGCCGACCTACGACCGGGCGGCGCAGATCTTCGAGAAGATGAGTACGCAGGAAGCCTTCGCCGAGTTCCTGACGCTGCCGCTGTACGAGGAAATCAGCTGACGTTCCGCGCGCTTCCGCGCGCGAGACGTCGGCGTGAAGTCGCTGCGCTCCTGGAGCGTCAGCCGGAGGGTTGCCATGACGTTGTGTCCGATTGCCGTGGTCGCGGGCTGCGAGAAGTGTCCCGCGTTCAAGATCTGCCCGCTGAAGGGCGTCATCGGCAGCCCGCCGAAGGCGGCTGAACCGCACAAGCGGGCGGGTGCGAAGAAGGCCGCAGGATCGAAGTAGCCGCGGCGCCGCCCGGCGCGCACAAGGCGCGATGCAGTCCGCGGGGCTCAGTCCTCGAGTTCAGCCTTGGCGAGTTCGACGTCGAGCCGTTCCATCGCGTCCAGCGGCTCGCAGGCGGCTGCCTCGGCATACAGCTGCTCGGCCTGCTTGAGCGCCTTCTTGCCCTCGAGCATGACGAGGCCGTTGGCGTACTCGATGCGTGCGATCGCCGAATCCGGCATCAGCTTGAGCGCGGCCTGGAAGTTCTTGATCGCGACGTCTTTCTTCGCGCCGTAGGTGAGCCCGCCGATCATCGCGCCAACCTTGTCGATGACTTCGGCGTGATATGAGCCGAGCGCGATGTGTGCGTCGCCGTGCTTCGGCGCCAGCTTGATCGTTGTCTCGAGCGCCGCCTTGACCTTGCCGCCGATACCCTGCGACAGCGCCTTCACGACGGAGATGCCCTGCGCGTACCTGCCGAGCGCGTAGGCCTGCCAGTAAAACGCATTGGCGTTCTTCGGCTCCGCAGCCTGCAGTGCCTCGGCGCGTGCGGCGACCTCTTCGAGCAGGTCCAGCTTGCGCTTGTCGCCTTCTTCAAGATAGTTGGCGTAGATCGCCTGCGCCTTGTTGGCGACACTCGTGCCCGCGGCGCCGGCCTCGAGGCCGAGTTCCGTCGCCTTCTGGAACTCGCCGGCGTGAAACGCGATCCAGGCGTCCACCACGGCCTCGCTCTTGGGGAAGGGCTCGGCATCGCCCTTGTGCAGGCGGTCCCACGCCTTCTTCAGCGTGGCCGCGGTGTAGTGATACTTCTTGTCAGCGTACGGAAACTTTGCCCAGGCCTTCGCCATGTTTGTCTCCACTAGTCATTCAGGTATTCGGCGGCGAGCTGCTCGAACAGCGCACGCGACTGGCCGACCAGATAGGGCGCGGTCAGCGCCATGACCTGGTAGCAGCCCCGCTGCAACGCCGCGCCGATGACCTCGGGCTCGTTGAAGCGGCGCGGGTCGAGCACGTAGGAATACGACAGCCAGTAGGTCGCCACCACGACCATGTTGGTCGCCAGCGCCTCGATCTCGCGCTTGCCGGCCTGCAGTTCGCCCGCCTTGGCGAGTCCGTCGCAGAGGCCGCGCGCGACCTGCACCTTCTGCATCAGCAGCTGCTTGAACTTGATCTCGAGCGTGCGGTTGTTGGCCAGCAGGTTGTTGAGGTCGCGGTAGAAGAACCGGTACTTCCAGATCAGCTCGAACAGCACGTGCAGGAAGAGCCATGCATCCTCGACGTTCGGGCTGCGTTCGGCGGGCAGCGTCAGCAGCTTGTCGATTTCGCGTTCGAACTGCTGGAAGATGCAGTTGATGATGTCGTCTTTGTTCTTGAAGTGGTAGTACAGGTTGCCGGGGGAGATGTTCATCTCCTCGGCAATCAGCGTCGTGTTGACGTTAGGCTCGCCGAAGTCGTTGAACAGTCGCAGCGACAGATCGAGGATCCGTTCGCGCGTGCGACGCGGCGGCTTGCGTTCCATGGTGTTTGACAACGGATCCTGTTGGACCCGTGAAGAATAGCGCAGCGCCGCTTTGTCAGCCTAGGCGGCGGTCGCCGTGTACCGCAGCCAGCGGTCGAGGTCGTCCAGCGTGTGGGTCAGCAGGCGCGTGGCGGCGGTCGTCGCCGACTCGCGCCAGACGCCGCGCGACTTCTTCAGGGTCTTTACCAGCGTCAGTTTCTCGTCGCGCAGCACGTTGGTACGGATGGTGACGCCATGCCGGGCCAGCAGGGGCGCCAGCTCGTGGCGCCGCCGCCAGAGTTCCTCGCGCGTCTTCTGGTAGGCGTGCTCGCACAGGCGGCGCCGGCTCGAGTACGAGAAGAGGTTGGTGAAGAACATGTCGGCATCGCTGCGATTGGGCTCGAACAGCACGATGTCGGTGTCGGGATAGGCGGTCTTGTAGCGCTCCATGCCGGCCCCGAGGCGCGAGTGGATGATCGAGCGGAAGGTCTGCGCCAGCACGACCGGCAGTCCGCCGTCGACCAGCTTGTCGAGATGGTGCTCGCGGTCGCGCGTCCGGTGGTGGGGCGTCGAGTCGTAGGGCACCAGCGGGTTCAGGCAGATCATCAGGTCGATTCCCTCGTCGAGGGCGATCGAGGCATGCAGTGTCTTGCGCAGCGCGCCGTCAACGAAGTAGCGGCCATCGATTTCCACCGGCGGAAAGAGGCCCGGAAGCGCGGCCGTCGCCTGTACCGCACGCGAGATCGGAACGTGGTCCAGGCCCGGCGCGCCGAAGTTCACGGACTCACCGGTGTCGAGGTCGGTCGCAATCAGGTACAGCCGGCGGGCAAGCGTGCGGAAGTCGTTGCTGCGATCGGGCTGGCTGAAGATGCTGCTGAGGTAGCGATCGACTTCCTCGCCGCTGAAAACGCCCGTCGGAATCGCCCGGCCGAGGCGCTCAAAGGCGCTCATCGCCGTGCTCGTGCCCAGCACGTAGTGCCAGGCTGCGCTAGCCAGCAACGGCGGCACCGACGCAAGCCGCCTGGCGTACTCCTTGTAGGCAGGTTTCAGCAGGACAGACGGCTCGAACCGGTCACGCGTCTTCTCGCCTTCGATGAAGACACGCGACATCTGGTGCGGCGTGAAGCCGTTCACCAGGCCGGCGGCGACAAACCCCCCGGCGCTGACCCCGACGTAGACGTCCGCGCTGTTGAAATCGAGCCCATCGAGCGCTTCGGTGAGCGCCGACAGCGCGCCGATTTCGTAGATCGCGCCCAACGGGCCGCCACCGGCGAGTGCGAGGCCAATGCGAGGCTTGGCGACTGAAACCGGACGTTGCTTGCCGGCGCGACGGCCGGAGGCGGACCGTTCGTTCATAGGAGCCCTGAGGGCGAGCGCGCCGACGGCGCGGCTCGGCCGCCGCCGGCGAGTGCGAGGCCAATGCGAGGCTTGGCGACTGAAACCGGACGTTGCTTGCCGGCGCGACGGCCGGAGGCGGACCGTTCGTTCATAAGAGCCCCGACGGTGCGGCTCGGCCGCCGCCGGCGAGCGCGCCGCCGATGCGGGGCCAGCGGGCAGTGTGTCCGCGTGCGGTCGCAGTACGACGACGGGACGCCGGGCTTTGGGTCATTTCACCCCGAACATGCAAGCCTCAGGGGTCGACGCCGCGGGGGCCGCGGCGTTGGCGATGATCGACAGGAAGTCGTCAGGCCGCCTTGCGGGCGCGGGTCGTGCGCTTGGCGGCAGGCCCCGCCTTGGTCAGCGTCGCGACGTTGCGGGTCAGTTCCTCGACCCGCCGTGTCAGCGTGGCGATTTCCTTGTTCGTCGGAACGCCGAGTCGTGTCAGGGCGCGCTCGACGCGAGCCTCGAAAACGGTCTCCAGCTTGTCCCAGGTGCCGTTGGCCTGCTTCTGCAGTCCGGCTGCCACTTTCGTCACTTTTGCCGTCACGTCATTGACCTTGTCTTCGGTGACCTTCATGGTCCGCTTCTGGATGCCGGTGCCCTCGCGCACGAGCGCCTTGAAAACCTTCTGACCCTCTTCCTGTGCCTTGGAGAAGGCGCCCAGGCCGGCCAGCCAGATCTCCTGAGCGGAGTCCTTCACGGCGGCGCGCAACTGGCTCTCGCTGTGCGATTTGTTCGCCATCGCCTTTAGCTTCTTGACCATCTCGACTCCTTGCCTCGCGGGAAAGTTGACCAATGCCGAAAGCATAGGAGGCGCCGCGCACCCGAGACAACAAACTGCATAGAGCCTCGGCTCTAGCGGCGAGGGCGCTGGCGCTAAACTGCCGCGCGATCCACACAACAGAACACGCCCTGGCCCCAGGAGGAGACACCCGATGACGTACTTCGTCACCGGCGCTACCGGATTCATCGGCAAGCGCCTCGTCAAGAAACTGCTCGCCCGCCGCGGCACGACGGTCTACTTCCTGGTCCGCAAGGAGAGCCTGGACAAGGTCCCGGCGCTGCTCGAATACTGGAGTGCCACCGAGGAGCGGGCGGTACCCATCGTCGGCGATCTCGCCAAGCCGCTGCTGGGAGTGAGCAAGGCCGATCAGAAAAAGCTTGCCGGCAAGGTCAAGCATGTCTTCCACCTGGCAGCGGTCTACGACCTCAAGGCGGACGCCGAAAGCCAGATCGTCGCCAACATAGAAGGCACGAAGAATGCGGTCGCGCTGGCCAACGAGATCAAGGCGGGTCTCTTCCAGCATGTATCTTCGATTGCCGCCGCCGGCCTCTACGAGGGTGTGTTCCGGGAGGACATGTTCGATGAGGCGGAGAACCTCGATCACCCGTACTTCGCCACCAAGCACGACTCGGAGAAGATCGTCCGCAAGGAAGCCAAGATGCCCTGGCGCGTGTACCGGCCGGGCATGGTCGTCGGCGACAGCAAGACCGGCGAGATGGACAAGATCGACGGTCCGTACTACTTCTTCAAGCTGATCCAGAAGATGCGCAACATGCTGCCGCCGTGGATGCCGGCCGTCGGCATCGAAGGCGGACGCATCAACGTCGTCCCGGTGGACTTCGTCGTCGATGCGATCGACCACATCGCGCACGCCAAGGAAGGCAACAAGAAGGCGTTCCACATCGTCGATCCGACGCCGTACCGCGTGGGCGACGTCCTCAACATCTTCGCCAAGGCCGCACATGCACCGCAGTTCACGCTGCGGATCAACGCAGCCCTGCTGGGGTTCATCCCGGGCAGCGTGAAGAAAGGCCTGCTGGCACTGACGCCGGTCCGGCGCATCCGCAACGCCGTGATGAAGGACCTGGGACTGCCCGAAGACCTGCTGGGCTTCGTCAACTATCCGACGCGGTTCGATACGCGCGAAGCGACCGCCGCCTTGAAGGGCACGGGGATCGAGTGCCCGCGGCTGGAGGACTACGCCTATCGCCTGTGGGACTACTGGGAGCGCAACCTCGATCCGGATCTCTTCATCGACCGCACGCTGAAGGGGCAGGTGCAGGGCAAGGTGGTCGTGATCACCGGTGGCTCGTCGGGCATCGGGCTCGCAGCTGCGCACAAGATTGCACAGGCCGGCGCCACGACCGTCATCATCGCGCGCGACCCGGAAAAGCTCGCCGCTGCCAAGAAGGAGATCGAGGACGGCCTCGGCGACAACGAGAACGGCGGCAAGGTCGTCACGCACTCGGCCGACCTGGCCAGCAACGAAGGCGTGGACAAGGCGACGGCGTGGATCATCGAGAAGCTCGGCGGGGCGGACTTCCTTGTCAACAACGCCGGCCGGTCGATTCGTCGCGGCATCGAGTCGAGTTACGACCGCTACCACGACTATGAGCGCACGATGCAGATCAACTACTTCGGCGCGCTCCGGATGACGATGGGCCTGCTACCCCACATGACGGCCAAGAGACGGGGGCACGTGATCAACATCTCGTCGATCGGCGTGCTGACCAATGCTCCGCGCTTTTCGGCCTACGTGGCCTCCAAGGCCGCGCTCGACGCCTGGACCGCGTGCGCGGCGTCCGAGTTCGCCGATGTCGGCATCAAGTTCACGACGGTCAACATGCCACTGGTGCGCACGCCGATGATCGCGCCGACCAAGCTGTACCAGAACGTGCCGACGCTTTCGCCGGAGGAAGCGGGTGACCTCATCGTGCGAGCAATCGTCTACAAGCCCGTGCGCATCGCCACGCGGCTTGGCATCTTCGGAGCGGTACTGCATGCGCTGGCGCCGCGCATCGCGCAGATCATGATGAACACGACGTTCCGCATGTTCCCGGACTCCGATGCCGCCAAGGGCGGGAAGGAAGGGGAAAAGGCGAAGCCGACGGCGGACCAGATCGCCTTCGCGAATCTGATGCGG